>CAVQTH010000031.1:0-7500 GCA_963716325.1 uncultured delta proteobacterium
GTCGCGATGCGTGTTTCCTCGGCCACCTGCTCCAGGCGGATGTCCCTTTCGATCCGGATGGCCTGAAGATACCGCCCAAACGACGCCTGCGCTGAATCATCGTCCGCCCCTGCGCCGCTCTGCAGGGTAGATGCCTTATGGACACTCATACCGCCTCGCTTCCGGATCCCTGATTCATGCGCCGGCACCGATGGTCACGGCGCACCCACGATTTTTATGTGCGAGTGTTTGCGCAGATCTGCCAGCCATAAGGCGAACCGGCTGTCGACGCGTTCTCGGAAAAGTGTTTCCTGGATCTCCGCCTCGACCTGGGCCATGGGCTTTCCGGCGGTTTCGTTGATCTGCTGAAGGTAGACGACCTGATAGCCGAAATCGGACTCCACGATCGCCGAAACCTGACCGGCCGTCATGCCCTGGACCGCATCCCGCAGCTGGGGGGTGAGCTCGTCGATGCGAAACAAGCCGAGCTCCGAGCCCTGAATGCCTTTGGCGCCATCGGCGGTGAGACGCACCTGTTCCTCGAACGATCGGCCCCGGTTCACCTCCGCGAGCGCCTCCTGCAGCAGCGACTTTGCCGCCTGCCGGTCTTCCGGGGCCGGCCGGGGTGGCAGCTTCACGAAAAGGTTCCAGAGGTAATACTGCTTTCCGCCGCCGTATTTCAATTTGTTCTTTTCGTAGTAGTCTTTGATATCCGCCTGGGTGATGACCACCTTGGATCGGACCTCGCGGTTGACCAGCTTGGATCGCTGGATTTGGAGCTTGACCTCCTTGCGGTATTCCTCCAGGGTCAACCCCTCCTGGGCCAGCCCGGCCTTGAGGTTTTCATCCGTGAGGGATCTGCGCTGCTTGACCTGGCGGATGTGATTTTCGATTTCCTCGTCCGTAACCGCGATCTTGTAGCGCTTGACTTCCTGCTCGGTCAGCTTGGTGTTGATCAGATTATCGAGGATCTCCTCGCGCAACCGGGCGAGCGTCTGGCGTTCGCGCTCCGGAGGCAGGCCTTGGCGCTTGAGGTCCTGAGCCATGGGACGCAGGAGCATATCGATGTCGTACAGCGTGACGATATCCTCGTTGACGACCGCCACAATGCGATCGACAACGGCAACCTCCGCCGCCGCGGCCTCCGCCGGTGCGAGCCAGCCTCCGACGCCAACGGCCCACAGGAAAACAGGCAACCAGAATCTCATGATCTCAACCCTATCGCGCGCGGGCCCCCCGTCGCGCCATGGTCACTTCCCCGCCGGCAGCGGGGTGGGCGGCGGTGGGGACGGATCCTGGCCGCGGCCCGAAAGTTCCGCCCACAGCGGCGAGTTCACCTCCACCGTGTATTTTTCTTTCAGCCGGTCGATCCAATCGACAAACGCCTCTTCCAGTTTTTTCCGCCGGAGGTCGGCAACGATCGTTTCCTTCAACCGCTGAAACTTTTCTTCCGAGTCGGCCGCCCCGGCTTTCCCCCGGTAGTGTTGGTCGTAATAGTCGGCCACCTCCTCCCGGGTGATCACGATGCGCTCGCCCAGCTCCGCCTGGACAAGCTTTTCCAGCAGCAGGCGCGACCGCATCCGCTGCTTCCAGGCCTCGAACGGCACGGCGGCCTCGCTCAGCGTCTGATCGAAGGCCCCCGGTGGATAATCAGCCTTGATGGCGGCGATGGCCGAATCGAGCTCCGCATCTGAAACGGAAACACCCACCTCTTCCGCACGATTGAGGATGACCAGCTCGGTCGTGATCTCGTTCAGCAACTGCCGGCGGGCGTCCTGAAGCGCGGATGAGCTTTGATCCGCACTGTCGGGATGTGCGGTTTTCGCCAGTTCAAACGCCTGCAGGAAATCCCGTACCGTGATCTTCCGGTTGCCGACCCTGAGCAGGTAGGCGTCGGTGCGCTCGGAGTCGGATGGGCCGCAGCCCAGCACGGCCAGAACCCCGATTGCCAACCGGACCCAGAGGGCCGCCCGCCGCCCGTTAGCCCACATCACCCACACGACCCACCCCGCTTTGCCGGGGTTGCTGCACCCGGGCCGTCATAGCGGATAAGAATTTAATTTTCTTCACTATTAACACGTTGCCCGATGGCTTGCAAGATGTTTTTGGCTTGGGCCAGCTGCCCCACGGCGCCGTGTTGGGTCAGCCGCGCCTTGACCACTCCGCCGGGAGACATTTCGAAGCGCTCCGGATCGTCGAGAACCATTTTCACCACGGCATCGACATTTTTCGGGTGGATGTCGGAAAAATACAGAACCAGTTTCTGATCGTTCACGTCCAAACGCGACACCCCGGCGTTGCGCGCCAGGACCTTGAGCATGATTTTGAACAACAGCTGGGTCGCCTCATCCGGCGGGGGACCGAAGCGGTCGGTCAATTCCGAGCGCATGTCGCCGATCTCCTGCAATCCGGTCATCCGCGCCAGGCGCCGGTAAAGCATCATCCGCTGGTCGATGTCGGGGATGTAGGATTCGGCAAAATAGGCCGACAGCGGGATATTGATTTCGGGATCCAACGGCTGGGCCGCCGGCTCGCCTTTCAAGTCCGCGACCGCATCCTCCATCAGCTTGAGGAACATGTCGTAGCCGACCGCGGCAATGTGACCCGATTGAGACGCCCCCAGAATGGTACCGCCGCCGCGGATTTCCAGGTCGTTCATCGCGATGTTGAAGCCTGAGCCCAGATCGCTGTGCTCCATGAGAACCTTCAGGCGTTTGCGGGCGTCCGCGGTGAGCAGGCTCTCGCCGGGAATGAGCAGGTAGGCGTAGGCCTGCTCGTCGGCTCGACCCACACGGCCGCGCAGCTGGTACATCTGGGACAGACCGAAGCAGTCCGCCCGGTTGACGATGATCGTGTTGGCGGACGGAATATCGAGGCCGGATTCAATGATGGTGGTGCACACCAGCAGATCGATGTCCCGGTTGAGGAACCGGACCATGACCCGCTCCAGATCCTCCTCCGCCATTTGGCCGTGGGCCACGTCGAGCCGAACCTCCGGGACCAGGTCCTGGAGCTTGCGCGCCATGGCATGGATGCTGTGGATGGCGTTGTGGACGAAATAGACCTGCCCCTGGCGGCGCCGCTCGCGGCGGATGGCCTCGGCGATGACATCGGGGTCGAACTCGGAGATGTAGGTGATGATGGCCTTGCGGTACTCCGGGGGCGTCTGGATCAGGCTGATGTCCCGGACGCCCATGAGCGACATGTGCAACGTCCGCGGGATCGGGGTCGCCGTGAGCGCCAGCACGTCCACCGTGGCGCGCAGGCGTTTAAGTTTTTCCTTGTGCTTGACGCCGAAGCGCTGCTCCTCGTCCAACACGAGCAGCCCCAGGTCCTTGAAGACGATATCCTTCTGAATCAGGCGGTGGGTCCCGATCACGATGTCCACGCCGCCGGATTTCAAGCCCTCCGCGATGGCCTGCTGCTCCTTGCGCGAACGGAAACGGCTGAGGCAGGAGATGTTCACCGGGTAGCGCTGGAACCGGCTGCGGAAGGTGGCGTAGTGCTGCTCCGCCAGGATCGTCGTGGGCACCAGCACGGCGACCTGCTTGCCGTTGTTGACCGCCAGGAAGGAGGCCCGCAAGGCCACCTCGGTCTTGCCGTAGCCGACGTCCCCGCAGACCAGCCGGTCCATGGGGGCCGTCTGCTGCATGTCCTCCAGCACCTGGTCGATGGCCTTGAGCTGATCCGGCGTTTCTTCGTAGGCGAACCCGGTCTCGAAATCCCGGAAATAGCCGTCCGCCGCGCCGAAGGGGAATCCGGTCTCGACCTTGCGCTGCGCGTACAGCTTCAGGAGCTCGCCGGCCATCTTCTCCGCCGAGCGCTTGACCCGCGCCATCACCCGCTCCCAGGATTTGCCGCCGAGCTTGTCCAGCGCGGGCGTGTGACCCTCGACCCCCATGTACTTCTGGACCATGCCCATGCGGTCGACCGGGAGGTAGAGCTTGTCGCCGCCGTGGTAGGTCAGGGCCAAAAAATCGTTGCGCACCCCCTCGACCGAGAGCTTCTGGAGTCCCTCGTATCGGCCGATTCCGTGTTCGGTGTGCACGATCAGATCTCCCTGCTTCAGCTCCTGCAGGTCGAAGAGCCGGATGCGGGCCTTGGCGTCCGGCTTCGCCCGGCGAATGTGCCGAACGCCGAAAATCTCGTCCTCGCTCAGCACCGCCAGGCGCTCGGCCGGCCACACGAATCCGCTGGTCACCTGACCCAGGCAGATGGCCGCCTTCGACGGCTCCGCCGTTGCTGCCGGGAAGCCTTCGCACCGCTGGAATTGCAGGCCGTATGGCGCCAGCAGGGACATCAGGCGCTCGGCCTGGGACTTGCTCCGGCACACGACCCGTACCCGGCGGCCCAGGCGCTGCTGGTCGCAGACCCAGTCTGCCAGCGGCAGCAGGAGTTGCTCCTTGTCCCGGTGCTGGCGAAGCCCGGCCGTCAACTCGCTGTTGGACTGAACGCCGACCGTCACCACCCGGGCCCCCGGCGCATCGAGGTTGTCCCCGCCCGGGACTACCTCCAGGAGCTTTAAGGCCACCGGACGGCGCTGCTCAAGCCGTCTGCGGACCTCTTCCCACGGCACATAGAGGCTTTCGGGAGGCACACAGAAGCTGTGGTGCTCGACCGCAGCGGCGTAGGTGGTGCGCGCCAGTTCTTCGAACTCCGTGGCGGCGCTCTCCAGCTGCTCGGGGCCGGCGGTCACGCAAAGCGCATCCGTGGGCAGATAGTCGAAGAAGCACTCGAGCCCGGGGTAAATCAGCGGCAGCAGGCTCTCGATCCCCGAAAATGTCTCTTGCTGGGATAGACTCGTCGTGATCTTGCGCACCTGGGTGGGCGGCAGGTTGAGGTCGGCCGCCTGCAGCCGGATGCGGTTGAGGATCTCCGGCAGCGCGTCCGGTTTCAGGATCGCCTCGCGCGCCGGCAGAAGCACCGCCTCGGTCACCGTGCCGATGTGGCGCTGGTCGCCGGCGGAGAAGAACCGCAGGGACTCCACCCGGTCGCCGAAGAGCTCGATCCGCAGGGGGTCCGGGTAAAGCGGCGAGAAAACGTCCACGATGCCCCCGCGAACGGAGAAGTCGCCCGGCTCCTCCACAATGGCGGTCCGCAGGTACCCGCCGGCGATCAACTTCGAAACCAGCTGCTCGCGGTCGACCTCCTCACCGGTCAGGATCAGTTCGGCGTACCGGCTGATCTCCTGCCGCGGAACCAGCCGCTGCAGCAGCGCCTGGACCGGAACCACCACGACGGGCGGCACCTCGTCGGTCAGCATCCGGTAAAGAACCCGTATGCGTTCGGAGGCCGTCTCGTTGTGGTAGGAAAGAAACTTGAACGGAAGCTGGTGGTAGGAAGGGAAAAACAGCACCGGAACGGCCTGGTAATGACTGAAAAAGCGCAGGTCTTCGACCAGCCGCTGGCCATCCTCCACGGAGGGCACCACCACCAGCATCGATGTTCGCTGTCGTGCGTAAATGGCGGTGATGATCAGCGCGCGCTCACTGCCGGCAACGCCGCAAACCTCCACGGCGCGGTCGCGGGCGGCGACGGCCTCTGCTACGGCGGAAGCATTAATTATGTCTTGATTTTGATCCATAACCGAAGTAAATATAAAAAATTAAGCCGACGGTGCTCAATCGGCCGGGCAACTGATTCGCCAGCGACGGATACTGTTGAAACGGTATCCGCCGACACAGGCATCCGCAGAAGATGGCAAGCCGCACTAGCTCAATGGCAGAGCAACGCATTCGTAATGCGTAGGTTCACGGTTCAAGTCCGTGGTGCGGCTCCATCAAACTCCCGCAAATCAGCCGATTACCGGTTCCCGTCCGCCCGTCACCTCCATGGTTGCACCCCACGCGACGCCACCGCCGCTGGCGGCCGGTTCGGTCCTGATTCCGGTTGACCCTCATGCCTGCGAAATCAAGCGGCAGTTACTTAAATTTATAAATGTAAATCAATTTGAAGCGTAAGGCAACCGCCTCGGCGGCCCGAAGGCGGTCATCACACAGTAATCATCTGAAAAATCAACGAATATTGGACAAGCCGCTTGACATGTCCAGGGAATCCGGATAGTCTACAGTCAATTGTTACGTCGGCGCTGGCCAGACGCGCCAGGCAATGACCACCCGTGACGGGTGGCATGCGTTTTTAGCCGCAGGCCGAAAATTCAAGAGCCCGTCAACGCTTCGAACACGGCACGTGCAACCGTGCGCAAAGAACGCGGATAGGAGTCAAGCATCCGGACAGGCTGAGCGGGGGCCATCATGAAAGATCTTGAAGATATTGAACTGAAATCGGAAATTGATGAAATCATGCGCAGTGTCGAGGCCATTATGAAAAAGATCGAGTCCGCCCTTCCGCCGAAATCACCGGCGCCGGGCTCCATCGAGGAACAACGCACTACCGGATGATCTGGTTCTGGGTATTGGTTCTCAGGAGGAACTATGGCGGTGACGAAGGATGATATCGTCGCGCGGATTCATGAGGTCGGGTTTTCCAAGAAGCAGGCCGTAGATCTTGTCGAAGCCCTCATCGAGATCATCAAGGCCAACCTTGAGAAAGGCGATGATGTCCTCATCTCCGGCTTCGGGAAATTCTGCGTCAAGGGGAAAAATCAGCGGCGCGGCCGCAACCCCGCCACCGGTCAAGATCTCATGCTGCGGGAACGCCGCGTGATCACCTTCAAGTGTTCCGGGAAGCTCCGCAACAAAATAAACACCCGCCCGGAATAAACCGGTTGACCGCCGCAGCGGCTGCCCGCCTCACAGCCCTATTCCGTAGGTTTTGATCTTGCTCAGCAAGGAGGGGTGGCTGATCTCCAGCAGCCGCGAGGCCTGCGTCCGGTTGCCGCCGGTTTCCTGCAGGGCCTGTGTGATCAGCCTTTTTTCGATGGCTCGCTGGGCCTCCTTCAGCGAAAGACCTGCTTTAGGTTCATCCGCTCGTTCGACCTTGCCGCCCGCACCGATCTCCGCCGGCAGATGCTCGGGCAGCAGAATGGTCTCTTCCGACAGGAGGACGGCGCGTTCGATCACGTTCTCCAGTTCACGCACGTTGCCGGGCCAGCCGTAGTCGAGCAGCAACCCCATCGCGGCAGGGCTCAGGTCCTGGATCGCCTTTTTCATCTTGGTGTTGAAGCGCTCCAGGAAGTGCCGGCACAGATGGGGGATGTCTTCCGTCCGGTCCCGCAGCGGCGGCAGCGGGATGGCCAGAACGTTCAGCCGGTAAAAAAGATCTTCACGGAACAGACCGCGCTTGACCTCTTCCTCCAGGTTCCTGGCCGTAGCGGCAATCACCCGGACGTCGACCTGTGTCGGCTTTGAATCCCCCACCGGACGAATCTCGCTTTCCTGGAGCACCCGCAGCAGCTTGACCTGCAGAGACAGCGGCAGCTCGCCGATTTCGTCCAGAAAAATAGTGCCCCCGTCCGCCTCCTGGAACAGGCCCTTCTTGTTGCGGTCGGCGCCGGTGAAGGCGCCTTTCTTGTAGCCGAACAACTCGCTTTCAAGCAGGTTTTCCGGGATGCCGCCGCAG
>CAVQTH010000031.1:15000-78025 GCA_963716325.1 uncultured delta proteobacterium
TGATCACCAAGACCAGAGTCTCGGGGATATCATTCGGTATTAGCACCGCTTTCGCAGTGTTATCCCCAATTCGGAGGTAGATTACCCACGCGTTACTCACCCGTGCGCCACTTTAATAGTCTCAGCAAGCTGAAACGTTCTCGTGCGACTTGCATGTGTTAGGCACGCCGCCAGCGTTCATTCTGAGCCAGGATCAAACTCTCCAATTTAACTGGATCATGCCGCCGATGAACGGCGACATGCAATTAACGGAGTTGATTCGACCGGACGCCACTATTTAGTTTTCAAAGATCAAAAGGTCACCAGAATCTATTTATCTGGCACTCTAACAAACCTTAGAGCCGCAGACCGGCTCTTTTAATATATTGCTTTGAACGGAGTTGTCAAGGACTTTTTAATTTTTCTTGGGGGCTAAAACCGGTCGCCTGGATTCGCCCTTTCACCGCTCAAAAACCATGTACATTTATATGGCCTTCAAACGTTTGTCAACAAAAATATGAATTTATTTTTCGACGTGCAGGCGATGAAATCGTTTTTTTCCGGAACGCAGCACCATGGCCCCCTCGCGCGTCAAATCGGCGGTGGTGATCAGCCGCTCGCTGGCGTCAATGCGCTCCCCGTTGACATAGGCGCCGCCCTGGTCGATGAGCCTGCGCGCGGCCGCCCCGGAAGGGGCCAGACCGATCTCGTGAAAAAGCTTGAACGCCGGCACCCCCGCCGCCAGCCGATCCGGGTGGATCGTGGAAGAAGGGACAGCGGCCGGGTCCGTCTCGGGCGCACCGCGCGGGATCTCGCTCGACGACAGGACGTCTTCAGGCAATTCGCGACTGCCGAAGAGGCGCTGCGCGGCTTGCAGCGCCGCAAGGGCCTGCGCGCGGCCGTGCGCCAGCCGCGTCGTCTCGAAGGCAAGCACCGTTTTGGCGGCGTTGAGCGCAATGTCCCGCAGGGATGTCACCGCAGTGATTTCCCCCATGGGCAGAAAGGTAAAAAGCGCCAGAAAGCGGGCCACATCACGATCATCGGTGTTGATCCAGTACTGATAGTAGTCGTAGGGCGATGTGCGCTCCGGATCCAGCCAGACGGCCCCCTTGGCCGTCTTACCCATCTTCTCGCCGGCGCTGGTCGTAATCAGCGGGAAGGTGATCCCGAAGGCGGTCTGCTGCGCCATGCGCCGGATGAGATCCACGCCGGCGACGATGTTCCCCCACTGGTCGCTGCCGCCCATCTGCAACCGGCAGTCGTGCCGCCGCAGCAACTCGAGAAAATCGTAAGCCTGCAGCACCATGTAGTTGAACTCAATGAAGCTTAAGCCCTCTTCGGAGTCGAGCCGTATCTTGTAGCTTTCCGCCTTTATCATGCGGTTGACGGAAAAATGCCGGCCGATGTCTCTCAGAAACGGTATGTACTCCAACGGCGCCAGCCATTCGGCGTTGTTGAGCAGCAGCGCCCGGCCATCGCTGAAATCCAGGAACCGCGACAGCTGCCGCTTGATGCCGGCCGCATTTTGCTCGATCTCTTCCACGGTGAGCATCTTGCGCATCTCGGTCTTGCCGCTGGGATCCCCCACCATCCCGGTGCCGCCTCCGACCAGGGCGATCGGGCGATGCCCCGCGCGCTGCATGTGAGCCAGCGCCATGATGGGCACCAGACTCCCGATGTGAAGGCTGGATGCCGTGGGGTCAAACCCGATGTACCCGGTGACCCGGTGTTTTTCGAAATAATCGCTCAGCTCCTGCTCATGCGTGGTCTGCTCAATAAACCCGCGCTGCCTCAGGATGTCGACCAAGTCGGCCATGGTGTATGCTTGCCTCCGCGGTACGCGCAAGCGCGCCCGATTTTTTTCTTATCTGAAGCGAACAACGGTTCCGGGGTTCAAGCGGTCGCGGAGTCAAGAAGCGAGAGAGACGCGCTGCACCGCCTTTCACTTGAACCCTCGAACCCCTGCACCCTTGCACCCAATAATTACTTGTTTGCCAGTTCCACCGCCCGCGTCTCCCGTATGACCGTCACCTTGATCTGGCCGGGGAAATTCAGGGATTCCTCGATCTTGCGGGCGATGTCCTTGCTGAGCAGCAGCGCCTCGTCATCGGAGACATTATCGCTCTCGACGATCACGCGCAGCTCGCGGCCGGCCTGAATCGCGTAGGTGTTGGCCACTCCCTTGAACTCGTTGGCGATCTTCTCCAGGTCCTCCAGCCGCTTGACATAGTTTTCCAGCAGCTCCTTGCGCGCGCCCGGCCGCGCGCCCGAAAGCCCGTCGGCGGCCTGCACCAGAAAGGCATAGACGGAATTCGGCGGCACGTCCTCGTGATGAGAAGCGATGGCGTGCACCACTTTCGGGCTCTCCCCGTATTTCTTGGCAAGCTTCGAGCCGATGATCGCGTGCGGCCCTTCCACCTCATGGTCGATGGCCTTGCCGATGTCGTGCAGCAGACCCATGCGCCGGGCCAGTTTGTTATTCAGACCCAGTTCCGAGGCCATGATGCCGGACAGAAACCCGACCTCCACGGAATGCTGGAGAACGTTCTGCGAATAACTCGTCCGGAATTTCAGGCGCCCGATGACCTTGACCAGCTCGGTGTGCATGCCGTGAACGCCAAGGTCAAAGGCCGCCTGCTCCCCGGCTTCCTTGATGGTCTGATCGACCTCCTGACCCACCTTCTTCACCACATCCTCAATCCGCGCCGGATGAATCCGCCCGTCGGAAATCAGGCGCAGCAGCGACAAGCGCGCCACCTCGCGACGCACGGGATTAAACCCGGAGAGGATGACCGCCTCCGGCGTGTCGTCGATGATGAGGTCGATGCCGGTGGCCGCTTCCAGCGCCCGGATGTTCCGCCCTTCCCGGCCGATGATCCGGCCCTTCATTTCGTCATTCGGCAGGGGAACCACCGAGACCGTGCGCTCGGCCACGAAATCCGCGGCATACCGCTGGATGGCGGTGGCGATTATTTTTTTCGATTTCTTGTCGGCATCTTCCTTGGCTTCGTTCTCGATCTTCTTGACCAGTTTGGCAGCTTCAAACCGGGCTTCGTTTTCCATGGCCCGGATCAAAAGGTCTTTGGCCTGCTCGGCCGTCAACCCCGATATCTTTTCAAGCTGGGCCTTCTGTGCCTCGATCAGGTTGTCGTATTCCAGCTCCCGCGCTTCGATTTTCTGTTCCCGCTTTTGAACCTGACGCTCGCGCCGCACGTTCTCCTGGTCGCGCTGCTCCACCTGCTCGATCTTTCGGTCCAGGGTCTCTTCTTTCTGGACCAGTCGCATCTCCCGCTTTTTGAGCTCCGCCCGGTTCTCCTTGGCCTCGTGTTCGAAATCGCTTTTCATTTTGAAAAGCGCATCTTTCATTTCCACTTCGGCTTCTTTAAGCAGAGTCTCGGCCTTGTGTCGGGACTCTTCAACGATCTGGGAAGCCTGTTTTTCGGCCGCCCTCACTTTCTGCGACACGATTCTTCCCTTGACCCAAAACGCAACCACAAAGCCGGCGATCACGCCGACGATTCCAAATACGATGCCTTCGCTCATATGGTATGTCTCCCAGGGCCGAAACGGCCCGTTAGCAAGAAGAAAGGTTCGTCAGGCACCCACACTGTGCGCCGGACGGATGATGGATCCCCTCTGCTGAACGCCCCCATGCCAGCGACCACCCGTGAAACGGGTGTCTCGCATTTCAGGCCATGGGTTAAAAACGAAAAAGCACGCCGGTGCGTCAACGTCGCACCGGCAACCCCGTGCGATGCACACGGTTTGAAGAGCAACCAATCGATGGCATGACCGCCGGAGGGCGACGTGCGATCCGCGGGCGGAATGCGATGGCGGTGGCAGGTCCGGGCTCAGGCCTTCCATGTTCCGTGGCCGCGGAACCGGTCACCAGGGGGGGAGAGGGTTATGGCTCGGTTTTTCGGATGGTCATCCATTATGGCGAAGGGCTCTCAACTGTGTCAACCCTTCGTCGAGCATACGGTTCAACGCCTCGCAGCGCTTGGTGATGTGGCCGACGATGTCGTCCGCATTTTTATTCGACTGAATGATGTTATGTGCAATGTTCAGCGCTGCGAGAATCAAGATCGTCATTTTTGGAATATGAGTGGATGAGCCCGTTTGCTGATCCTGAACCTTCTCTACCTCACGCTTCAGCAGATCAGCAACCTCATTGGCCTTGGCAACCTCGGTGTCGGCTTTAAACGTATGCGGCTGCCCGAAAAGCTCTATGGTTACCATATGTTCCAAACAAACACACTCCCCATCATCTCTCCGCCACCTGACATCAGGAACGGGTTACGCCCTCAAGCTTGGCCAGCAAATTGTCGATTCTGGATCGGATGGACGCCTTTTCCTCAGCGTGGCGCTTCTCCGATACATTCTTCAGGTGAAGTTCCTCCTCTAATTGCTTGATCTTGTAGTGTAACTCCAGGTTCTCAGCCTGAAGGGACTTTGAGATCTCGATCAGCTTTTCAATCTTTTTTTCGATAGCGGCGAATTGATCAAGAAATGCCTCGTTGTCCAAGTGCTTCCACCTCTTTGTATAGTAGCTGTATCTAATCGGTAAAATTTAAAAAAGTCAAGAAAATATCAACAAATCGACCCCGTAGAATCCCCCGGTTAGGGGACCTTCAAGCGGTGCGAGCGCGACGCGCGTCCATAATGGCCTCCACCCGGGCCAGATCCTCGGGTGTGTTGATGCCCAGGATCTCCTGAGGGTCGTTGCCGCGGCAAATCCCGATGGTGCAGCCCAGGTCATAGCCGATCCGGACGATGTCCGTGAAGTAGAACTCGCCTTGGGCATTGCTGCGGGTCAGCCGTGGGAGGGCGTCCGCCAGAAAACGCCGGTTGATGCAATAGATTCCCGAGTTGATGGTCGTTATGGCGCGTTGGGCGTCGGTGGTGTCCGCCTCCTCGACAATGCCGCACACCTGCTGCCGGTCGTCGAGCAAAACCCTGCCGTAACCGAAAGGGCGGTCCAGGTCCACGGCCAGAAGCGTGACATCGCGGCGCGCCTCCACATGATCGGCGATCATGGCCTTGAGGGTGGTCTCGGCCACCAGCGGCACGTCCCCGCACAGAACGACCACCTGTTCGCATTCAACCGGCACGCGGGGAAGCGCGCACATCACGGCGTGCCCGGTGCCGAGCTGCTGTTCCTGGTGGGCAAACATCACCGGGGCCGCCCGGGAAACCACCCGGCGCACTTCTTCCGCCTGGTTTCCCACGACCACGACGACGGCATCGCCGGCGACGCTGCGGGCGGTCTCGAGGACATACGCCACCATGGGTTTTCCCAGGACTTCGTGCAACACCTTGGCCTTGGGCGACTTCATGCGCTTGCCGAGCCCGGCGGCCAGTATGATGACCGTTACGCGTTTATCCATCTTTTTTTTCCATCGACCTCTTTTGAAAAAACCAGAGGGCAAATCCTTTGGGGATTGCCCTCTGGGGAAACGATGGGACACCAAGATCCGCCCGACGGATTTCCGTCAATGCTGCGATCGGTATTCGATGACCTTGAGCCGCATCATCGCCCGCTGAAGCGCCGCCTGCGCGCGGACGAAATCAAACTCCTCTTTGCTACGCTGTTCGGCCACCCGTTTCTGCGCCCGTTCCAGCGCGGCACGCGCCCGCTCGACATCGATGTCCCGGCGTCGCTCGGCCGACTCGGCCAGGATGGTGACCCGGTCGGGCAGCGCTTCGGCAAAGCCCCCGCTGACGAAAACCAGGTGTTCACCGCCCTGGGCATCGGTGTACCGGACGGCGCCGGCCTTGAGCGCGGTCAAAAAGGGGGTGTGCCCGATGAGCACGCCGAACTCGCCCCGCACGCCCGGGGCCATCACGATCTGGGCGTCCTCGCTGACGACGATCTTCTCCGGTGTGACGATTTCCAGCCTTATAGGTCCAGCCATAGCGCCCCCTCGGGTATTATGCGGCTGCCATTTCTTTTGCAGCCGCCACGACCTCTTCAATGCCGCCCTTCATGTAGAAGGCCTGTTCGGGGATGTCGTCGTGCTTGCCTTCAATGATCTCCTTGAAGCCGCGGATCGTATCTGCGAGCTTGACATATTTCCCGGCCTTGCCGGTGAAGGTTTCGGCAACCGTGAACGGCTGGGAGAGGAACCGCTGCATCTTGCGGGCCCGGGCCACGGTGACCTTGTCCTCGTCGGAAAGCTCCTCGATCCCGAGAATGGCGATGATGTCCTGCAGTTCCTTGTACTTCTGCAGGATTTGCTGCACGGTGCGCGCCGTGCGGTAATGCTCCTCGCCGATGTAGGCGGCATCGAGAATCCGGGAGGTGGAGTCCAACGGGTCCACCGCCGGATAAATGCCGAGCTCGGCGATCTGCCGCGACAGAACGACGGTGCCGTCCAGGTGCGCGAAGGTGGTGGCCGGGGCCGGGTCGGTCAGGTCGTCGGCCGGCACGTACACACACTGCACCGCGGTGATGGCGCCCCGTTTGGTGGAGGTGATGCGCTCCTGCAACTCGCCGAGGTCAACGGCGAGCGTCGGTTGGTAGCCGACCGCGGAGGGCATGCGACCGAGGAGGGCGGACACTTCGGAACCGGCCTGGGTGAAACGAAAGATGTTGTCGATGAAAATCAGAACGTCCTTTTGTTGTTCATCCCGGAAGTACTCGGCGACGGCCAAGGCCGAAAGGGCCACACGCGCACGCGCCCCGGGCGGTTCGGTCATCTGCCCATAGACCAATGCCGCTTGTGGGAGAACCCCGGAAGCCTTCATTTCGTGATACAGGTCATTGCCCTCACGGGTGCGCTCGCCCACGCCCGCGAAGACGGAGATGCCTTTATGCTGCTTGGCGATGTTGTTGACCATCTCCATCATGACAACCGTCTTGCCCACGCCGGCGCCGCCGAACATGCCCATTTTGCCGCCGCGGGGGAAGGGCACCAGCAGGTCGATGACCTTGACGCCCGTTTCCAGCACGCGCACGGTGGTGTCCTGGTCTGTAAACGCCGGTGCGGGTTTGTGAATCGGTCGGATCGTTGTCGCGGTTGATGGTGTTGTTGTCGATCCCGTCCACGGGCTTGCCGACGACGTTGATCACCCGCCCCAGCGCGGCTTCGCCGACCGGGACCATGATCGGGTTGCCGGTGTCCTTTACGGGCATGCCCCGCACCAGGCCGTCGGTGACGTCCATGGCGATGGTGCGCACGACGTTGTCGCCCAGGTGCTGGGCCACCTCGATGACCAGGTTGTCCGCTTCATTGTTGATGGTCGGGTTGGTGATGGTCAGCGCCGTGTAGATCGTCGGCAGCTTGCCCTGCGAGAATTCCACGTCGACGACCGGGCCCATGACCTGAACTACTTTACCGAAGTTCTCTCCCATTGAACCTCCTCCTATTCCCTATTCCAAAACGCGGTAAACGCTGTTTTAGGCTTTATCCCTTGAGGGCCTCGGCACCGCCGACGATGTCCATCAACTCTGCCGTGATGGCCGACTGCCGGGCCTTGTTGTAAGCCAGTGTGAGATTGCCGATCATGTCGTTGCAGGCTTTGGTGGCATTGTCCATGGCCATCATGCGGGCGGCGTGCTCACACGCCGATGTCTCCAGCAGCGCGCGGTAGATCTGGACGTAGACGTTGCGCGGCAGCATCTCGCCGAGCAATTCGGCCGCGGACGGCTCGCAGATGTGCTCGGGCAGATAGGCGGCCTCCGCCTTTCCCTCGGCCTCCGCCTTTTCGATGGGCGGAATGGGCAGCAGTTTTTTCAGCACGGGAACCTGCCGCGCGCTGCTGAAAAACTCGGCGTATATGATGTAGACCTCGTCCGTGCTCCCATCCAGGTAGCCCTGCACCAGTTTGCGGCCGGCCGTCGAGGCTTCATTGAACTTGATGGTGGTCCCCATGATCCCGATGTGCTCGTCCGCCAGCGCGGCGTCGCTCTTGCGAGACCAGTTCCGGCCCTTACGGCCGAAGGCGGTGAGCGAGAATTCGATACCGGCGCCGGCTTTCTCCCGAATGAACGCTTCGGCCTTCTCGATCAGGTTGGTGTTGAAACCGCCGCACAGCCCCCGGTCCGACGTGCACAGGACGAGGTGGATCTTTTTCACGTCATCACGGGCCACCAGCAGCGGGCTCGCCCCTTCGCCCGCCCGCTCCGCCAGGCTGCCTAGCACTTCGGCGAACTTGCGGGCATAAGGGACGGAAGGCCTCCATGTTGGCTTGGGCGCTGCGCAGCTTCGAGGCCGCCACCATGTTCATGGCCTTGGTGATCTGCTTGGTTTTTTTAACCGCCTTGATCTTGTTCTTGACGTCTTTTAAGGTTGCCATACCGCTCCCGCCCTCACATCCAGTTTTTCCGGACTGCCTGATCTCTCAGCCTGATGAACGAGACCTACTTGACGGTGTCCTTGAACTCCTCGTCGTAGGCGTTCAGCGCCTCGGTCATCAGCTTGTCCAGATCGGGGGTGATTTCCTTTTTCTCCTTCAGCGTGGAGAGCACCTGGGGATAGCGGTCCTCCATGAACTTGTGCAGGCCGGCTTCGTACTTGACCAGGGCGCTCACCGGGTACTTGTCGAGAAAGCCGCGGGTGCCGGCGTAAAGGATGCTGACCTGTTTTTCGAGAGCCAGCGGCTGATACTGGGGCTGTCTTAAGATCTCGACCAGCCGCGCGCCGCGGGTAAGCTGGCGCTGGGTCGCCTTGTCGAGGTCGCTGCCGAAGGCGGCAAAAGCCTCCAACTCGCGGTACTGGGCCAGGTCCAGGCGCAGCGTGCCCGCTACCTGCTTCATGGCCTTGACTTGCGCGGCGCCGCCGACACGGGACACCGAGAGCCCCACGTTGATGGCCGGGCGAACCCCGGCGAAGAACAAGCTGGGTTCGAGGTAGATCTGGCCGTCGGTGATGGAGATGACGTTGGTAGGGATGTAGGCCGACACGTCGCCGGCCTGGGTTTCGATGATCGGCAGCGCCGTGAGGGAGCCGGCCCCGAGCTCGTCGTTCAGCTTGGAGGCCCGCTCGAGCAACCGGGAGTGGTTGTAGAAAATGTCGCCCGGGAAGGCTTCGCGCCCGGGGGGGCGCCGCAGCAGCAGCGACACCTGGCGGTAGGCGACGGCTTGCTTGGACAAGTCGTCGTAAATGATCAGCGCGTGCTTGCCGTTGTCGCGGAAGTATTCGCCCATGGCGCACCCGGCATAGGGCGCAATGTACTGCAGCGACGCCGGGTCGCTGGCGCAGGCCGCGACGATGGTGGTGTATTCCATGGCGCCGTGCTTCTCGAGAACGGCGTGCACCTGGGCGACGGTGGATTTCTTCTGGCCGCAGGCGACGTAAATGCAGAACACGTCGGTGTCCTTCTGGGCGAGAATCGCGTCGATGGCGACAGCGGTCTTGCCGATCTGGCGGTCGCCGATGATGAGCTCGCGCTGGCCCCGGCCGACCGGGGTCATGGCGTCGACGGCCTTGAGACCCGTGTAGCAGGGTTCGTGCACGCTCTTGCGCGCGATGACGCCCGGGGCCACCATCTCCACGCGTCGGAATTCTTTCGGCGTCTATCGGGCCCTTGCCGTCGATCGGCTCGCCCGTGGCCGAGACCACGCGGCCCAGGACGGCCTCGCCGACCGGCACCTGCGCGATGCGTCCGGTGCGCTTGACGATGTCCCCCTCCTTGATGTGGATGTCCTCGCCCATGACGGCGACACCCACGTTGTCCTGCTCCAGGTTGAGCACGAGCCCGAGGATTTGGCCGGGGAACTCCACCAGTTCCAGGGCCATGACCTTCTCCAAGCCGTAGACCCGGGCGATCCCGTCGCCCACGGACAGGACAACACCGGTTTCGCTCAACTCCACCTTCTTTTCGTAGTCCGTGATCTGCTCTTTGATGATCTGGCTTATTTCTTCGGCTCTAAGTTCCATTAGGCACCCTCACCCCTTTTCATAGATTCTCTCATGTTGAGTAATTGCGTCCTGATGCTTCCGTCCAACACAAGATCGCCGATCTGCGTGACCACTCCGCCGATCAGGCTCGGATCCTGCTTCACTTCCAGAACGATGTCTTTGCCGGTCCGCTGGGACAAGCCCCCCCGGATGCGTTCGACGGCGTCCGCCGAAAGCGCGCTCGCCGAGGTCAGCGTCGCCCGGGCCACTCCCTTCAGATCGTCCGCCAGCTTCTGATAGAAGTCGTTGATGTGCCCCAGAAAGCCGAAACGGCCTTTTTCGAAAAGCAGCACCAGAAACGACTCCATGGCCCTGGAAAGGGCGAGCTTGGAGATGAGGGATTGCAGCACGCGCTTGCGGGCCGCACTTTCGTACAGGGGGTTGTTGATGGCCTGGTCCAAGCGGCGGTCTCCCGCCACCAGACCGGCCATCGACTGAAGTTCGTTACGGTACCGCTCGGTCTGGCCGTCCTGCTGGCCGATCAGCAGCAGGGCTTTGGCATAGCGCCGCGCAATCGCCAAGTTCTTCATGACGCCACCACCTTCTGAAGATACTCCTCAACCAGTCTGGTCTGATCCTGGGACGTGACGTTCTGCTTGAGCAACTCCTCGGCCTTCGCCAAGGCCTTTTCGAAGATCTCGCGTTGCAGCGTGGCCTTGGTCTGTTCGAACTCGTGCTCGATGTTGCGGCGGGCCTGGACCTGCAGCTTTTCGGCGGCCGATTCGGCCTCCTTGAGGATGCGGGCCTTGGCCTCCTGCCCCTGGCGGGTGTAATCGGCCATGATCCGCTCGGCCTCCTTTTCCATGGACCCGAGCTTCTGGTTGCAGTCGGCCAGCCGTTTTTCAGCCTCGCTTTTTTTCGCCTCGAGATCTTTCAGTTGGTCCTCGATCCCACGGATGCGGCCGTTCAGCGCCCGGGGGATGGGTTTGCGCAGCAGGAAAAACAAACCACCGGCCAGCACCGCGAAATTCATGAGCCGGAACCAGTCCGTGGAGGTAAAGCCGCCGTGAGCGGCCTCGCCCCCGGAGGCGGCCCACGCCACGCCGGCGCCTCCGGCCAGAACCATCAGGGCGGCCAGCAGGGCCATCCCGCTCCGCACCCGCGGGTGTTTCAGGTCAAGCCTCATCACACCGCCCTCCCCAATATTTTTTGCGCGATCTCGTTGGCAAAGCGGCCGACATCCTGCTGCAGGGACTGCCGGACGCGCTCGGCGTCGGCTTTGATCTCCTTGCGGATCTCCTCCAGGTCGACCTGGGCTTTGGCACTGATGGAATCGATCAACTGGCGCTCTTCCGCCTCGGCCTGCTGCACGAGCCCCTCCTTCTCCTTCAACCCCCGCGCACGCGCATCCTTGATGGACTTGGCGAATGCCGCTTCTTTTTCCTGAACGGTCTGGGTGGCATGTTGGATGGCGGACTCCATGCCTTTGAATTTGTCCCGGCGTTCCTTGAGAATCCGGCGGATGGGGCGATAGAGCAGGATGTTTAAGACGAAGATGAGGAAAAGAAAGTTGGCGATTTGAAGGGTGAAGGACCAGTCGGGAACGACGGTCACCCCGCCGCCTTCACCGGAGGCGAGCACGGGACAGGCAGGCAAGAGGATCAAGATCCCTGCGGAGAGCACCGCTGCGCAAGACACCCTCCCGCGCAAACCAGTTGGGCCCATAGAGTCAACCTCCGTTCCATCAGGTAATGGAGACTGCGTGGTCTGATTGTCGGCTGCTGGGGTAACACAGGAAATGCGGGGTCTATAGCATCGCCCCGGGGGGTTGTCAAAGTTTTTTTTAATCCACCATGAACCGGCGCATGCTGACGTTCATCAGCAACCCGATGCAGATCGCCACCGTGAGCGTCGACGACCCGCCGTAGCTGATCAGCGGCAGCGGCACCCCCACCACGGGCATCATGCCCATGGTCATTCCGATGTTGATGACCACCTGCCAGGCGAGCAGACTGGTGATGCCCACGGCGAGGAGGGTCCCGAAGGGTTCCCGGCAGCGGTGAGCGATGTTGAGCCCCCAGAGGATCAGGATCAAAAAGAGCAGGATGAGAGCGATCGAGCCGATGGCCCCCCATTCCTCCGCCAGAACCGAGAAGATGAAATCGGTGTGTTCCTCGGGAAGAAAGGAAAGCGCATTCTGGGTCCCCTGCAAATACCCCTTGCCGGTGATCATGCCGGAGCCGATCGCGATTTTCGACTGGATGATGTGGTAGCCCGCCCCCAGCGGGTCCTGGTCCGGGTTCAGGAAGGTCATGATGCGCTGTTTCTGGTAGTCCTTGAGCAGCGACCAGACCACCGGAAGCATGGCCGCAACGGGGGTGAGCAGGAGGATCAGTGAGCGCAGATTCACCTTGACGAACAGCGTTATCGTCACCGCAATCAACGCCACGAGGGCGGCGGTGCCGAGGTCCGGCTGGATGACGATCAGACCGAAGGGCAGACTGGTCAGCAGGATCGGCCGCAGCAGATCCCCCAGATTGAAACCGCGGGTGGTGGCATCCTTGGAGTAGTACTTCGCCAGAACCAGGACGACGGCGACCTTGATCAACTCCGACGGCTGAAGGTGAACCGGGCCGAGCACCAGCCAGCGGCGGGAGCCCCCCGCCAGCTTGCCGAAAACCACGACACCCAGCAGCAGCAGGACGCAGGCGATATAAATCGGATGGGCCCAGCGGTCGAGCAGCCGGTAGTTGAAGGAAAACGCGGCCACCATGACGATGAGCCCCAACGAAAACCAGACGATCTGCTTGTAAAAGAGGAGCCGGTGAGGCACCGGGGGCGGATCGGCCATCACCGCGCTGTAGACGGTGGTCAGCCCAATGCCGCCGAGCATGAGGACCACCAGGAGGAGTCCCCAATCGAAGTTATGAATTAATCGTCGGTCGAACATAATAGCGTTACTTGCGTTACTTGCGTTACGAGCGTTGGTGCGTTGCTTGCGTTATTGGCGGCCGTCGCACGCAGGCGCAACGACCAGGGACACGGCCATCGGCTCGGCAGCCCAGAACACGTTAACGCGATAAACGCAAGCAACGCAAGTAACGCTTACCCGTTCCCCCCCACCACGACCTTCACCCCGTCGTCGGCCAGCTTCTGGCCGTGCGGCATTTTGCGCAGATACGTTTTTACCATTTCCCGGGCGATCGGGCCGGCGGCGCTCGAGCCGTGTTCGCCGTTTTCCACTACCACGGCAATCGCTATTTTCGGGGCGTCAAACGGTGCATAGCAGACGAACCAGGCATGCGGCCGAAGATGCGGCGGCGTGTAATCGTCACCGCCGTCCTTGCGCCCCACGACTTGTGAGGTGCCCGTCTTTCCGGCGATCTCGATGTCATTCAGATGCACCCGGCGGGCCGTCCCGTGGTCGCCGTTCACCGCTCCCCAGATGCCTTGCTGCACCAGCTTGAGGTTGCGAGCGCTGACGGGCAGCCGGCCGATTTCCTGGGGCGCTGCCTGGAAGACGACATCCCCCTCCATCGTTTCCACCCGGCTCAGGACGGTCGGCCGATAGCGGACGCCGCCGTTACCGACGGCCGCCGTCAGCATCGCCATTTGCAGCGGCGTTGCCAGGACATAGCCCTGGCCGATGGACACCGAGAGGGTCTCGCCTTCCTGCCAAGGGACGCCGAAACGCTTTTTTTTCCAGACGGCGGAAGGGATCAGGCCGCGGGCCTCCTGGTCCAGCGTCACCCCGGCGCGCACCCCCAGACCGAAGGCCTTGGCGTACCAGGCCAGCCGGTCGATTCCCAGGCGCAGGCCGGTGCGGTAAAAAAAGACGTCGCAGGATTCCGTCAGGGCCCGCCGGACATCGACCCGGCCGTGCCCTTCTTTTTTCCAGCACCGGTAGTCCCGGCCGGCAAACGGCAGGAACCCGACGCAGTCGAAGGTCGTGGTCTCGTCGATGACCTTCTCCTCCAGCCCGGCCAGCGCGGTGACGATCTTGAAAGTGGAGCCGGGCGGGTATTCGCCCTGGATGGCCTTGTTTTCAAGCGGGCGGTAGGGGTTTGATACCAACGAATCCCAGGCATCCGAGCTGATGCCGCTGACGAGCGTGTTTTGGTTGAACGAGGGCGAGCTCGCCATCGCCAGGATGTGCCCGGTCGTCGGCTCGACGGCGACGGCGGCACCGGCGACGCCCTCCAGGAGTTCCTCGGCTCGCTGCTGCAGATCGCGGTCCAGGGTCAGATGCACGTTTCGCCCGGGCTTGGGAGAAACCGTCTGCAGGATCCGCATGATCTGACCGTTCGCGTTGACCTCCACTTGTCGGCCTCCCGGCTCGCCCCGCAGGAAGCCTTCCTGCGTGCGCTCCACCCCGAACTTGCCGATGTAATCGCCGCCGCGCAGATTGGGGTAGTCCCCGCTTTTCAGCTCGTCGAGGTTGATCTCGCCGAGATAGCCGATCACGTGAGAAGCATTCAGCCCATAGAGGTAGTTACGGCGCAGCCGCACCTGGACGGACACGCCGGGCATGTCCATTTTGTGCGCTTCGACCGCGGCCAGCACATCCCGGCCGATGTCCTGTTTCAGGAGAACCGGCCTGAACGCGGCCAGGCCCCGGCTGTTTTTAACCTTGCCCTGAAGCTCATCGGCCGGCACGTTCAGGTGGGTCGACAGTTCGCTGAGCACCCGGCCGACATCACCGGCGTCCTTGGGAGTAAAGCTGACGTCGAAGGAGGGCCGGTTCTCCGCCAGCTTGGTCCCGTAGCGGTCCAGGATCAGGCCCCGGGGCGGGTCCACCGTCTGGAGCCGGATGCTGTTGTTCATGGACAACCGGTAGTAGTCGTCTCCTGCGACCACCTGCAGGTAAACCAGCCGCATCAGCAGGACGATAAAAACCGCCAGCAGGCCGAGCATCATCCCGACGATGCGCTGCTTGTACCAGTCGTGGTCTACCGATTTGACGAGTCGCTCCATAGTCATCCGACGTGGGTCGCGGCCTGGCTCTCGACGACCTTCCTCGTGCGCCGGCTCGTGCGCCGTTTCGCCTGGCGCATACCCAGGGCGATCAGCGGCCCGGTCAGCAGCACCCAGCCGATCTGTTCACTGACGACCCGGATCACCTCGCCGGTGGTGTGCCCACCCTCGAGGGACATGTTGATCGCCATGAAAAAGAAGGTGTTCTGGAACACCACGGCGGCGATGATGATAAGGACCAGCACCATCGCGTTTTCAGCCCGCACGACGGTGGCGGCCAGCCGCACGGCAATATACAGCCACACATAGGAGGTCAGGTAAAGCCCGAAGGGCCCCCCCGAGAGATTGTCCATCAGAGCGCCCATGAACACCACGAACGGCAGGGCCTCATGGACAGGCCGAAACGCGGCCAGGTATATCACCCAGGGCAGCAGCAGATCGAAGAAGTGCCCCACAAAGCCCAACCGCGGAATGAGCGCCGTCTGCAGGGTGACCAGGCACAGGCTGCTGACGATGTAGATGAAATAACTCATCGGCGGTCGGGCGGAACCCGCGGCGCCGGCGGCGGCGGTTTCAAGATGATCAGCACTTCCTCAAGCCTTTCGAAATCCACCGCGGGGGTGATCCGGACTTCTTTGAAAAAATCGGAGCCCTGGAAGTTGACGGTGGTGACGGTGCCCATCAGGAGTCCCTTGGGGAAAACGCCGTCGAAACCGGAGGAGACCACCCGATCCCCGACCCGCACGTCATCCTCGTGCATCACATAATCCAGGTAGCACTCGTCGCGTGAGGTGCCCTTGACGATGCCCCGGGCCCGCGTGCGTTGAACCAGAGCATCGGCGGCGCTGTTGCGGTCGATGATCAGCAACAGCCGCGACTGGTGGCTGGAAGCCTCCACGATCTGCCCGACCACGCCGTGGAAAGTCACGGCCGGCAGGCCCCGCTGCACGCCGTCCGTCTGGCCTTTGTCGATGATGACGGTTTTAAACCAGGCGGACGGGTCTTTGCCGATGATCTGCGCGGCGATCGCCGGCCCGGGCAGGGACCGTTTGAACCCCAGAAGCTCCCTCAGCCGGCTGTTTTCCAGTTCGAGTTCATGCTGCTGGACATTACCCTGCACGGCCTGCCCCAGCTGCTGTTTGAGCTGCTGATTCTGCTGAGAGACGGACACAAGAAAAAAATAGTCCCGCCACATCCCCTCGACGGCATTCGCCGTCCGAGTGGCGAGCCCCTGGAACGGGGCGGCAAAGGCCATCATCACACGGCCGATCCCGGCGGCGGGCGGGCGCCGCGTCGTGATCGCCAGCAGGATGACGTTGACCGTTACGAGGAGGATTCCGACAAGGATCAGAACCGTCTTCTTGGAGAACATAGACGCTAATGAACGACGATTTCCTTGAGAAGGTCCAGATTGTCCAGCGCCTTCCCGGAGCCGAGCGCCACGGTTTCCAGCGGATGCTCGGCCACGGTGATCGGCAGGTTGGTCTCCTCACGCAACAGCTTGTCCAGGTTTTTGAGGAGGGCCCCGCCGCCCGTGAGAATGATCCCGCGGTCGACGATATCCGCGGAAAGCTCCGGCGGCGTCTGCTCCAACGCGATCTTCACCGTCTCCACGATGGCGTCGATCTGCTCGGAAATGGCCACGCGGATCTCTTCCGAATCGATGGAGAGGATCTTGGGGATGCCGGATGCGAGATCGCGGCCCTTGACTTCGATGGTTTCCAGGTTTTGAGGGTCCGGATAGGCGTTGCCGATGGTGGTCTTGATGATCTCGGCGGTGCGCTCGCCGATCAGCAGGTTGTACTTGCGCTTGATGTATTGGATGATGGCGGCATCCATCTTGTCGCCGGCCACCCGCACGGACCGGCTGTAGACGATGCCCTTCAGCGAAATGACGGCCACTTCGGTGGTGCCGCCGCCGATGTCGACCACCATGTTGCAGGTGGGCTCGGTGATCGGAAGACCCGCGCCGATCGCAGCGGCCATGGGCTCCTCGATCAGAAAGACCTCCCGGGCACCGGCGGATTCCGCGGACTCGCGCACCGCTCGTTTTTCCACCTGGGTGATGCCCGACGGGACGGCGATGATGATCCGCGGCCGGACAAAGGTTCGCCGGTTGTGCACTTTGTGGATGAAATGCCGCAGCATGGCCTCGGTGACTTCGAAGTCGGCGATGACCCCGTCGCGCATCGGCCGGATGGCCACGATGCTGCCCGGGGTTTTGCCCAGCATTTTCTTGGCCTCGATCCCGACCGCCAGCACACGGTTCTTGGCGCGCGAGCTGGTGCTGACGGCCACCACCGAAGGCTCGCTCAGCACGATTCCCTTGCCCTTGACGTAGACCAGGGTGTTCGCCGTCCCCAGGTCGATCGCCAGATCATTCGAAAACACTCCCAGAAACCGGTCAAAAAACGACATGCGCCCTCAATTCTTGGCTGTTGCAAAAAGCCGACTCGTTGATTTAATCCTATTATTATTAGCAAAACATGCAGAAAAGCACAAGAAAAAATTATGGCGCTGCCGCGTGCGACGACGGGCCGACGGCCTCCATGACCGCATCGTGGATCACCGGTCGAAAACCCCGGATGGCGATATTGGCGCGGTTGGGGTGGACCCGGTTGGTGAGCAGAATGACGGCGACCGACTGCTCGACGTGCACCCAGAAGGAGGTCCCGGTGAACCCCAGGTGGCCGATGCTGGTGGGCGGAAAAAACCGCCCGCAGCTGGGGTTGACGGGGGCGGGCATGTCGAACCCGAAGGCCTTGTCGGTTCCGGGCAACCGCTGGAAAAACCGGTGGACCGTGCGGCAATCGAACAGCCGGCCGCCGTCCTCCCGATGGTAGGCGTTCAGCAATTCAGACAGGATGCGGTGGACCCCCTCCGCGGTGCCGAAGAGCCCCGCATGCCCGGCGACCCCGCCAAGCGCATGGGCGTTTTCGTCGTGGACTTCGGCCTCGATCAGGCGCCCGCGCCAGGTGCACTGCTCCGTGGCCGCAAACCGGCGGGCCGGGGCCGGGCGGCTGAGGTCGATGAAAAAGAGCGAGTCCGCCGCGCCCAGCGGCGCATGGACTTCCTCGCCCACGAAACGGTCCAAGCGCCGGCCGGAAACAGCCTCCACGACCCATTCCAGGATCATGAAATCCAGGTCGCTGTAAAGCATCCGCTCGCCCGGCGCGCACAGCAGCGCCTCCTGCACCAGCCGTGCACGCAGCACCTTTTTGCGCTCAGGGATCGGCTGCTCAGCGAGCTCCAAGTAAAACGGCCGATAGTCCGGCAAGCCCGAGGTGTGCGACAGGAGCTGGGCGATCGTGACACCGCCCTTGTCGCTGCCCTCAAACGCCGGCAGCACCGACGCCAGCCGCTGCCCCGTGTCCAACCGGCCCTGTTGATGAAGCCACATGACGGCGAGCGTTGTCGCCAGCGGTTTGGTGAGAGAGGCGAGATCGAAGACCGTTCCCGGGGTCATCGGCTCCCCGGTGAAGCGGTTGGCATCGCCGTATGCCGCGTGGAAGAGCACATTCTCGCCGCGGCCGACCAGCAGTACCGCCCCCGGGAACACGCCGTCGCCCAGCGCCCGCCGCATGACCCGGTCGACCTCGGGCATACCCCCCCTCGCCGGTTTGCTGCTGATGGTTGGGTCCCGCTGTTCCGGATGATTGCTGGATGTTCTTTCAACTTTAGGCACTATAGGCACTTTAGCGCACTTTAGGCACTTCCCTCCCCCTACCCCTCCGTCGCGCACTCGAATTCAAGCGTCCGGCGCCCGGCGTCGAGCACCGCGCGCACGCCGAACGGCAGGGTCAGGTTCGGTTCGGTGTGGCCGGCTTCCACCCCGGCCAGGATGGGAAACTCCGCCTCCTGAAAGACGTCCTTGACGATCTCCTGGATTTCCGCCGGGGCTCCGCAGTCGTCGAACGATCCCAGCACGAGACCTTTGATCCCGTCGAAACAACCGGCGGTTCTCATGTGCACCAGCATGCGGTCGATGCGATAAGGGGCTTCCCCGCGGTCCTCCAGAAAAACGATGCGATTGCGGAAGCGCGGTGCAAAAGGGGTCCCCAGCAGGTGACACAGGGTGTTCAGATTCCCGCCGCACACCGGGCCGGATGCGGACCCCGGCCGCAGGGCCATTGCGCCCTCCGATCGCACCGTCACCGGCCGGTCGGAGGCGACCGCCTCCCACAGCCCTTCAACGGTTTTTTCGGAAGCGTCGGCAAGGGTCGTCACCACCGGGCCGTGGAACGTGATCAGGCCGCAGCGGGAGGACACCGCCGTCAGCAACGCCGTGATGTCGCTGAAGCCGACGAAAACCTTGGGCTGGGCTGCCATGCGGGCGTAGTCCAGCAGGGGCAGGATCCGCAGCGACCCGTAGCCGCCGCGGGCGCACATGACGGCGTCGATGCCGGGATCGGCGAAGAGGCGGTTGAGGACGTCCGCCCGATGGGCATCGGTCCCCGCCAGATAGCCATTTGTAGCGAAGAGATCATCGGGAACAACCACCTCGAAGTCCATCGCGCGCAGGACCTCCACCCCCCTGTTGAGGGTCGCCGGCGCGAAGGCCCCCGCTGGTGCGGCGATGCCGATGACGGAGCCCGGGCCCAGCCGGGGCGGCTTAAACGCCTTCTTTCTGGCAGCCCGCGCGCTGCCTGGAGCTGCGGCACCCATCCTTTCATCCTTTCTTGACATGCGAGATGTGAGGTGTTAAATGTTCGCCTTGTGTCGGGGCGTGGCGCAGACTGGTAGCGCACTTGAATGGGGTTCAAGGGGTCGATGGTTCAAATCCATTCGCCCCGACCACTTTTTAAAAATTATTATAATTGGTTATACGGCAGCCGGAGTCACAGCTATTTCAGGCGTGACGGTTTCGTGACGACTGCCGGGATTTGAGGCGGTCAGCCCGTTTAAAAGGTTGACCGCTATTTTTTTGTGCTCCTGAGAAAGGTGGGCATAGCGGAGCCTCATCGTCATGGTCTTGTGCCCCAGAAGTTCCTGGGCATCCTTGATGCTGCCGCCCTTCATTATCAACTGGCTTGCGAAGGTGTGCCTCAGCCCTTTGAAAACCCTTTTTTACATTCTTAATGGGTTTTCCTCGGCATGTAAAGATGAGGCGCTTGTCTCGATCTCTATCAAAAAAACCGGGTTGAAAGCGCAGGCTTTTATTAAACCGGCAATCAAATATGCCAACCCCAGTTCGGGTGAAGGCGGAGCGGGGTGCCGGAGTAATAACTAGCTGGGTCAAGCGGCAAGGCCGGTGTCGGCCGAGGGGGTGATCTTGCCATCGTGGTAGGCTTTTTGGAATGCCCCGACAATGCTGGGGTCGAACTGGGTCCCGGACCCTTCCTGGATGATGCTCAGGATCAGGCCCTGTTCCATCCGTTTGCGGTAGGCCCGGTCGGAGGCCATGGCGTCGTAAGCGTCGGCTAGGGACAGGATGCGCGCCAGGAAGGGGATTTCCTCCCGGCGCAGCCCGTCGGGGTAGCCGCCGCCGTCGAAGCGCTCGTGGTGACAGCGGATGATCCGGCGCTCCTGGTCCCAGAGGCCGAGCTGGCTCAGCATGTTCGCGCCGATGATGGGGTGCTCCTTGATCTTCTCGAACTCTTCCGTGGACAGGCGCCCGGGCTTCAGCAGGATGTCGTCGCGGATGCCGATCTTGCCGATGTCGTGCAGCGGCCCGGCAAAGTTCAGGATGTTCAGCTCCTCGGCGGAGCATCCCAGCTCCCGGCCCAGAATCAGGGCGATTTCGGTGACCCGGCTGGAGTGCTGCCGCGTGTAGAGATCCCGGGCCTCCAGCGCGTTGACGAAACCGTAGAGAGTGGCGAACAGGTTTTCGTAGAGATTCTCGTAGAGCGCCAGGTTTTCGATGGTGCCGGCGGCCGTCTGGGTGGTGAAGGAGAGATAAAAGAGATCTTTTTCGGTAAACACTTTCCCGCCGGCCGGCATCGCCGCGGTCAGCACCCCGAAAAGCTTTTCCCGAATCTTCACCGGGACCGCCATGAGCGACCGGGACCGGCTCGGCCGTCCGCCGTCGCCCGCACCGACGGCCGCCAACAAGGGCAACCCGTCTGCGGACACGCTCGCCACCAATTGCCCCAGGTCTTCATCCGATCCGACCGGCACCGGGCTTGCCTTCATTTCACCCGCACGTGTCTCGACGGAGGGCTCCGGCCCGGCCGGTGGTGTCCGAGCCGAGGCGACCTCATAGGGCTGCCCGGCGGATGAAGTGATCACGTAAAACGAGGCGAGATCGGCGCGCACCACCTCCCGTGCGATGTCGACCGTCCGCTGGAACACATTCGCCGAGGACGAGGTGGCGGTGAAGTGCCCCATGATCCGGTTCAGGGTGTTCAGCTCATCGACTTTCGACAGGAGCTCGCGGTTGAGCGTCTCGATCCGCTCCTTGCCCTTGACCTCGCTTTTCAGCAGGAGGTTTTCCATGAACAGGGCCCGTTGGCGCATCACGCGCCGCAGGCTCAGCTCCATGTGCTTGAGGTTGATCGGCTTGATCAGGAAGTCGACCACCCCGTTTTTCAAGGTGCGGATGGAATTGTCCAGGGAAGGATAACCGGTCATTACGATGACCGGCAGCGTGCTGTGCTGCTGGCGGATGCGTTCGGCCAGGTCGAGACCGTTCATCTCCGGCATGTTGATGTCGGTGAAGCAGCAGTCGACCTCCTGCTCTTTGAGGATCCTCAGCGCCACGGAGCCGCTTTGCGCCGTGAGGACATGGTAGCCCCTTCGCCGGAAATACTCGCCGACCACCCCCAGGATGCTTTCTTCGTCATCGACGATCAGAAGGTGTTCGAGCTTTTCTGTATCCGCGATCACGCTGTCTGTTTCAGACGAACGTATGCTCAAGCGAATGGACCCCCCCGGGAAGGACATTGAGCGAGGTGCCGAACGACCGTGCCGGCCTTCCCCGCCATGAGATGTATCGGCCGCCGGGGGGAAAACTTTAGCTCTATCGCCACGCCGCGCAAAGGCTCAACTCCCTGCCAAATAGCGCTTGACGACGGCGGCTAAAGCCCGATAAGGATCCGCTATCACATTCACCCGGTGGTATCCCTAAAAAATGGGGCACAAAAAACGGAGAACATGAGACTCGTGGCCACCGGCGACCCATCACTAAGAATCTGCATGCTGAGCTACCGCAGCAACCCGCACAGCGGCGGGCAGGGGGTGTACGTCAAAAACCTCAGCCGGGCCCTGCGCGACCTGGGGCACGCGGTGGACGTCGTCGCCGGGCCGCCGGACCCGGGCCTTGCCGACGGCGTCCGCCTGATCGCCCTGCCCTGCCTGGACCTCTACCACCCGTCCGACCCCTTCCGCATGCCCTCCGCCCGCGAGCTCTCCGACCCCGTGAACCTGCTCGAGTGGATCGGGGTCTCCACCATGGGGTTCCCCGAACCCTTCACCTTCGGCCTGCGGGCCTGGCGCTACCTGAAGCGGCGGCTGGCCGGCTACGACGTCCTGCACGACAACCAGAGTCTCTCCTACGGGATCTGGGCCCTCAGCCGGCGGGCGCCGACGGTGGCGACGATCCACCACCCGATCACGGTGGACCGGCGCTGGGCCGTGCGCGCCGAAACCAGCATCTGGAGAAAACTTCAGCAGTGGCGGTGGTACTCCTGCATCGGCATGCAGAAGCGTGTGGTGAAGCGCCTGGGGTCCCTCGTCACGGTCTCGGAAAGCGCTCGCCGGGACATCTCCCGCGAGTTCGGCATACCCGCCGGCCGCCTGCGGGTGGTGCCCAACGGCATCGATACGGACGTGTTCCGGCCCCTGCCCGGCATCGCCCGGGAGCCGGGACGAATCATCGCCACCAACAGCGCGGACACGCCGCTCAAGGGGCTCGCACATCTGCTCGCCGCGGTGGCCGAGATCAGCCGTTCCCGGAACCATTTCAAACTGGTGGTGATCGGCGAACCCAAAAAAAACGGCGCCGTCGAACGGCTGGTGCGCGAGCTGGGGATCGCCCCGCGGGTCGAGTTCACCGGCCGCATCGACGCCGCCGAACTGGTGCGGCACTATGCCCGGGCGGCCGCGGCGGTGATCCCGTCGCTTTACGAGGGCTTCGGTCTGCCGGCCGGCGAGGCCATGGCCTGCGGGGTCCCGGTGATCAGCACCACCGGCGGCGCCCTGCCGGAGGTCGTGGGCGATGCGGGCCTGCTCGTCCCGCCGGCCGACCCGGCCGCGCTCGCGGCGGCCATCCGGCGGATCCTGGATCACCCGGATGAGGGCCGCGTCCTCGGGCAACGCGGCCTCGCGCGGGTCGGCCTGAATTTCACCTGGCGCCGGGCCGCCGAGCTCACCGTGTCGGCCTACCGCGAGGCCATCGATGCTCACCGTCGACTTCGACCGGCTTAAGCTTGCACCCGGCTGCCGGGTCCTGGACATCGGCTGCGGCAGCGGGCGGCACACGGCGGCGGCATACCGAATTCCCGCAGCGGTGGCCGTCGGCGTGGACGCGGCGCATTCCGAGCTGGCCGCCGCGCGGCGCAGGCTCGAACTGCACGACCGGCTGGGCGAACATGGAGGCGGCCGATGGGCCTTCTGCGCGGCCGACGGGCTGCTCCTGCCCTTCGCCGGCGAGAGATTCGACCTCGTCATCTGCGCCGAAGTCCTGGAGCATGTCCCCGACCACGACCGCGCGGCGGCTGAAATCGCGCGCGTGTTGCGGCCGGGAGGCGATGCCGTCGTCAGCGTCCCCCGTTACGGGCCGGAACGCCTCTGCTGGGCGCTCGCACGCGACTATGCCCCGGCCGACGGCGGCCACATCCGCATTTACCGGAAGAAAGCCTTGACCGCCCTCCTGGAACGAGCCGGCCTGAGAGCCTGGTGCGCCCACCATGCCCACAGCCTGCACACCCCGTTCTGGTGGCTGAAATGCCTGGCGGGGCCCGCACGCAAGGATGTGCGGCTGGTGAACCTCTACCACCGGTTCCTCACCTGGGACCTGATGCAAAAACCCCGCATCACCGGATGTGCCGAACGGCTGCTGAACCCGATTCTTGGGAAAAGCCTGGTGGTCTACTGCAAAAAGCCTGTGGGAGCCCCTTCAATTGCTGCGACATACGTTCCATGTCATAACCGCGCTTGACGCAACACGTTTCGCAGCAACGCTCCCGCAGGCTTTTTGAACTGTGGGAAAGATAAACGACCCGGCGAATGCCTCAGGATTTTCGTTTGAGCACGGCCAGGCTTTGGATGAAGGAATGCTCCTTGAAACAGCCTGAATCGAGGGCTTCGCGGTAAACCTGATAGGGGGCCTGGCCGCCTTTGGATGGGTCGGGGAAGACATCGTGGAAGGCCAGCAACCCCCCGGGCATGAGGTGGGGCGACCAGTTGCCATAATCAGCGGAAACGGTGTCGAAGGCGTGGCCGCCGTCGATGAAAACAAAGCTCAGCGGCGTGGCCCACGCGCGGGCGGCCAGTTCGGACCGGCAGACGATGGGGGCCACCGTGTCCTGCAGCCCTGCACGGGACAGGGTGTCGCAAAAAAGCCGAAACGTGTCGATCCGACCGGAAAGGGGATCGAAGAGCGCCGGGTCGAAGTACTCTTCCCCAGGCTGCTGTTCCTCCGAGCCCCGGTGGTGGTCGATCGCAAAAAGCACCTGGCCGCTCTCGCGGCAGGCCGTGCCGATGCAGACCGTCGACTTCCCGCAGTAGCTCCCGATTTCCAGGCAGGGCCCGAGGTGCGCGGCCTCAAGGGCTACCTGGTACAGGTGCCGCCCCTCGTCGTCGGCGAGAAAGCCCTTGGTGGCCCGGATGAGATCGAGGTCAAGCGGCATGAGTAGACTTTAGGCTCGAAGGTTGAGACGCTACGGCTGAAAAAGGAGCTCGTCACGGTTCCACCTTTGAGCGTTAAGCCTTGAGCTTTGAGCTCGGGTCCTTTCTTTCGAAACTGCTCACCAGCACCTCGCGCGGCTTGACCCCGTCCGAGGGTCCGACCACGCCCTCGCGATCCATCTTCTCGATGATGCGCGCCGCGCGGTTGTAGCCGATGCGCAGATGCCGCTGAACCATGGAGATGGAGGCCTGGCGGGTGCGCACCACCAACTCCACCGCTTCGTCGTAGCGCTCGTCGTAGTCGTCGTCCCCGTCGCCGTTCGACGCCTCGGCCGGCGGGACCTCGGTGACCTCCTGGTCGTAATCCGGCTTCTCCTGCTTTTTCAGATAGTCGACGATGCGGGTGAGCTCGCCCTCGGAGATGAAGGCGCCGTGAATCCGCTGGAGTTTTCCGGTGCCGGGCGGCAGGAAGAGCATGTCGCCGCTTCCCAGCAGGTTCTCGGCGCCGTTGGCGTCGATGATGGTGCGCGAGTCGGTCTTGGAGGAAACCTGGAAGGTCAGCCGCGTGGGGAAGTTCGCCTTGATGATGCCGGTGAGCACATCCACCGAGGGCCGCTGCGTGGCGAGGATCAGGTGGATGCCGGCCGCCCGCGCCATCTGGGCCAGCCGGGTGAGCGCCACCTCCACGTCCCGCGAGGCCACCATCATGAGGTCCGCCAACTCGTCGATGATGATCACGATGTAGGGCAGCTTCTCCGTCTCCCCGCCGGCGGCCGTCGGTTTTTCCGTTTCGATCTTCTGGTTGTACTGCTTGATGTTGCGGGCCCGGCGCTCGGAAAGCTTCTCGTAACGACGCTCCATCTCGCGCACCGCCCAGTAAAGCGCGTTGGTGGCCTTCTTGGCGTCCGTGACCACCGGCGTGATGAGGTGGGGGATCCCGTCGTAATTGGACAGTTCGATGCGCTTGGGGTCCACCATGATGAGCTTCACCTCGTCGGGCCGGGCCTTGTAGAGCAGGCTGCAGATCATGCCGTTCAGCGCGACGCTCTTGCCGGCGCCGGTGGCCCCCGCGATCAGCAGGTGCGGCATCTTGTCGAGCTCGGCCGTCACCGGGTTGCCGACGATGTCCTTGCCGAGGCAGATGGTGAGCCTGGATTTGGACTTCTCGAAAGCGACGGAGGCCACGACCTCCTTGAACTTCACGATCTCCCGCACGGCGTTGGGGACTTCGATGCCGATGGCGGCCTTCCCCGGGATCGGCGCCACGATGCGGATGCTCGCCGCCCGCAGGGCGAGGGCGAGATCGTCGGAGAGATTGGCGACCTTGTTGATCTTCACCCCCGGCGCCGGCTCGTACTCGTAGGTAGTGACCACCGGGCCGGGGGAGACCGCCACCACCTGGCCGTTGACGCCGAAGTCCTCCAGTTTCTTCTCCAGCAGTTTGGACTGCATGCGCAGGCTCTCACTGTCGAGCGAGGCCGGCTTGGGGTCGGGGTCATCGAGCAGCTTGATGGGCGGCAGGCGGAAGCCCTTGCCGGTCTGCATGAAATCGAAGACTTCCTGCTTGGGCGGCGGCACGATCTTGATGGGCTTCGGCAAGGCGGGCGTGACCTTGATCTCCTTGGCCTTGGCCTTGAGCTTCTCGTGGTCGGCCTGGGGCAGTTTCCGGGAGCGTTCCCGCCGCTCCTTGCCCTTGAGGTAGACCGTCAGCAGGCGGTCGTACACCGACCCCACCCACCCATGGCAGCGCCTGAAAAAGGCCAGCAGGGAAAACCCCGTGGCGAGGATGAACCCGACCAGCCAGAGCGCGACCAGAACGATGATGCCGCCCGCGGGGTTGGTGTATTTGACCAGGAAGGCCTGGATCGGGATGCCGAGCATTCCGCCGCTGGAGAACTTCTTCTCGAACAGGAGATAGTGATCCTGGTGGACCGCCAGCAGGCTGGCCGTGGTGAGGACCAGCAGGACGCCGCCCGCCAGGGTGCACGCCATCACGCGTCCGGGCTGGTTGCCGAAGAACTGCAGGCTGAGGAGCAGCAGCAGCAAGGGGACCCAGAACGCCCCCATCCCGACCAGCCCGATCAGAAGCCCCGCCAGATGGGCGCCCACGACGCCGAACAGGTTGTGAACGCGCCCGCCGGCGCCGGCGCTGTGGATCGACGGGTCCGCCGGGTGATAGGACAGCAGGCTGATCAAGGTGAAAATCACGAAGAAGAAAATGAATATGCCGATGATTTCGCGACGCATAACAAAATAGTTTTAAGTTTTGAGTTTGATGTGGTTAATGGTAAAAAGTATTTTCCGTTGCGGCGGCGTAACACTTAAAACCTGGCCCTTAAAATTATTTTTTATACTTCCATTATAAAGGGCAGAATCACCGGCCGCCGGCCGATCGTGTAGAAAAAATACTGCCGCAGCGCGGTCTGGATGCGGCTGCTCATCCGCTCGACCCGGTCGGTGGTTTCGGGCGGCAGTTCCTCCACCACTTCCAGCACGACGCAGTGCGCGTCCTGGAGCAGGTGGCCGGTCGCGGTCTCGAACACCACCCCGCGGGAGACGATCTCGGGCCCGTACATGATGATGCCGGTCGCCTCGTCGAGGGCCATCGTCACGGCGACCACCCCCTCCTCGGAGAGCACGCGGCGTTCCTTCAGGACCGCGCGGCCGACATCGCCGACGCCCTTGCCGTCGACCAGCACGCGACCGGTGTCCACACCCCCGGCGATGCGGCCGGCTCCGTTTTCAAACTCGATCACCTGGCCGTTTTCCGCCAGGAGGATGCGGCCCTCATCGATCCCCATCTCCCGGGCCAGGCGCGCGTGCAGGACCAGGTGCCGGTATTCGCCGTGGACCGGTATGAAATGCCGCGGCCGGGTCAGCCGGATCATCTGCTTGAGCTCGTCGCGGAAGGCGTGGCCGGAGACGTGGATGTCGGATATCTTTTCGTAGATGACGTCCGCGCCCCGGCGATAGAGGTTGTCGATGATCTTGCCGATCGCCCGCTCGTTGCCGGGGATGAACTTGGAGGAGAGCACCACCGTGTCCCCCGGCTGGATCTTGATCTGCTTGTGGGTGCCGGAGGCCATGCGCGCCATGGCCGACATCGGCTCGCCCTGGCTGCCGGTGGTGATGATGACGATGTCCTCGCCCGGGTAGTCCGGCAGCAGGTCGATGCTCACATCGGTGTCCCGCGGCACCGTGAGATACCCCAGCGTCTTGGCGATCTCGGAGCTGGCCTCGATGCTGCGGCCGCTGATGATCACCTTGCGGCCCGCCTGCCGGGCGATGTCCACGATGGTCTGGATCCGGCCGATGTTGGAGGCGAACAGCGCCACGATGATGCGCCCCGGGCTTTTCTCCACGATCTGCGTGAAGGTCTCCGCGATCCGGCTGTCCGGCACGGTGGCGCCCTCCCGCTCGATGTTGGTCGAATCCGAGAGCAGGGCCAATACCCCGCGCTCGCCGCAACGGGAGAATTTTTGCACGTCGGTGCCGCTGCCGTCGGCGGTGCGGCTGAGTTTGAAATCGCCCGTGTGCACCACCAGGCCTTCGGGGGTGTCGATGGCGATCCCCACGCCGTCGACCACGCTGTGGCCCACCCGGATGAAATCGAGCCTAAAGGGCCCTATCGCCAGCGGCTGGTCGCAGGAGATCACGTGCAGGCCTCCGGGGGCGGCGATCTCCAGCTCCTCCAGCTTCTGGCGCACCAACCCCAGGGTGAAGGCCGTGCCGAAGATCGGCGCATCGATCTCGCGCAGCAGGTAGGGCAGCGCGCCGATGTGGTCCTCGTGGGCATGCGTCAGCACGACGCCCAGCGTGCGGGAGGGGTGCCGCCGGAGGTAGGACATGTCGGGGATGACGAAATCGACCCCCAGCATGTAGTCTTCGGGAAACATCAGGCCGGCGTCCACGACGATCCTCGCCTCGGCGGATTCGAAGACCGTCATGTTCAAGCCGATTTCCCCGAGGCCTCCCAGCGCAATGATTCTCAGCATCGCCGTCTCTCTTCAGGCGCCGCCAGCCCCAGCAAAATGGCGTTCCGCACGCCGTCCATGAGCGCTGCTTTGGAATCGAGGGCGAACCCCTGCGTGGCGATCGGCTCGCCGATATCCACCGTGACCTGCCGCGGACGGATGAGCATGGCATGTTTCGGCATGATGTCGTAGGTCCCGCGGACCGCCACGGGCACGATCGGCACCCCCGCACCGATGGCCATCACAAACCCGCCTTTCTTGAATGCTTTGAGCGACCCGTCCAGGCTGCGGGTCCCTTCCGGAAATATCAGGATCGAAACCCCTTGCCGGATTTTTTCCGCCGCTTGCTGCAGGCTTCCGAACGCGGCCGCACGATCCGAGCGGTCGATGCTGATGTAGCCCGCCCCGCGCATGGCCCGTCCGAAAACGGGGATCCGGAACAACTCGGCCTTTGCCAGCCACCGGAACTGCACCGGAAGGTGCCCCAGCAGCACCGGGATGTCGAAATTGCTCTGGTGGTTGGACATGAAGATGTACGAACGATCGGCGTCGATGCGCTCGATGCCGGTGACGTCCACCCGGACCCCGCTCAGCGCCAGGAGGCAGCGCGACCAGGCCCGCCCCACCCGGTGAACCGAGTTGCCGCTGCGGCTGAAAAAGGAAACGGCGATCGCCAAAACGCTGAAGAAAAGCGTCGCGATCGCCCCCCCCGCCATGATGACCGCTGTGCGGGCCCAGACGCCGAGAGGGTTCCCGATTGGCAAGGACGGAGGTGTCACACGTTTCCACCCCTCTGCCGCCACGGTGCCGGGCCGCGGACGAGGTTATGGGGCTATACTGAAATGCCCAATTGCTCCAGCATGTCGTCCACCCGGCGAATGAGCCAGTTTCTCTGTTCCTGCGTGGCGTAGGCAATGCATTTGCAGCGAATCCGACTGCGGGTGCGCACCAGCAGTTCCATGGACAAGCGGGTTTCCCCAAGTTCGACCGCTGCCACGTGCGGCTGGCATTCCAGGTGCTCGCTTTGAATCGGCGCCAGGACATCCGGGTCGAGAGGGAGCCAGTACACGGCGCCCATGGCCGCCTCCCCGTAGCTCTGATCGAGAAAGCCTTTCAGTTTCACATAGTCAGGGTACCGCAGCTGATCAACTACATATTGTTTCATGCATGGCAGGTATACCACAAAATGTTGAGGTTCGCAAGCTGCAGGCACTCTCCGACGCGCTGAAACAAAAAACCCCCTGGCCCGCACGGGGCGGACCAGGGGGTAATGAACCACGCGTGACTTAAGTCTCTTCGACCGTAATGGCGTGTTCCGCGCAAACCTCGACGCAGCTTTCGCATCCAAGGCATTCTTCCGCGTTTGCCGGAACGGATTTTCCATCGCGCATCTCAAAAACCTCGACCGGGCAGACGTCTACGCATTCTTCGCAGCCAACGCATTTCTCTTCGTCCACAGTGGGATTAAAAGCCATTCCTTGATCTCCTTTCGGTGGTTTTTATCATAAGGCCGCTTTAGCCTGATGTGCCGGTTGGCTCAGTCCGGTTGTGTCATTAAACTAATTAAAAAGGCCTGTCAAGCCTTGATGTCATTTTTTAAAAACCCGCCGGCGCCCTCACGGGTTTGACCGTATAAAACGTAAAATCAATTAGTTATTTCCAACGTGACAGCGTAGCTGCACGACGACCGTGTGCCGCCAAGGGGCCTGAGGCGGCGGCTGGCCGTGCCCCGGGGCAGAAGCGAGCAGTCGGTTGAAAAAGTCGAAAGGGGGTAGTTCGGGCCACACGTAAAAGCCGGCCGCTTCAGCGGGGCTTCCCGGCAGTTCGTCCTCCACGACATCCACCGGCAGATCCTGCACCGCAAACGCGCCGGCGGCCAGGGCGGACAGGTGCGACATGATGTCGTCTGCAGCGGACCATGGGCCGGGAAAAGTCTTCCCGGCCGCCCGGCAAATCCCTTCACGGCTGACCCGCAGGCAGCCCGGCACGGTTTCGGCCAAGTGGCGGATGAGCTCCGGGCGGTGCGTGACGAACACGGGGCTGGGATAGGGGTGGTTCAGAAACAGTCGCGCCCAGGCGACCGTTCGCAGCTCCAGGCGATCATCCCCGTCATGCTCTGCGGCGGGCGCTTTCGACGGCTCGAACCCGGACGCGGCGCGATCCGCTTCACCCCTCAGGGCGTCGAAAAGCCGCGCCCGCGCTTCGTCAAAGCGGGCAAGGTCGCCGGCGATCTGGTGGCGCTGCCGGTCGGCCGTCTGGGCCAGCTGCAAAAAAACCCGGGCCGCCAGGCCGGCATCGGCCTTGCCCGCTGCGGTTTCAGGCGTCACCCGGCGCCGGAGCTGGGATGCGATCTCGCCGGTGCTGCCGTCCGCGCCGTCCGGCCCCCAAAACGAGTGCCCGTGCAGAAGCGCTGCTTCAAAACCGGCGCCGTACCGGTGCATGCGGCCCCAGTCCTGGAAATCCCGGATGAGGCGGTCGAAATCGTCCGCGTCGCCCGGCGCCGGTGCGACCACCTCCAAAAAGCCGTCCGCCACCAGGGCCTGCATGTCTTCCGGCACGTGTCCCGCCGCCGGCTGATAAACCGCCACGGAGGCAAAGAGGTCCCGCAAAGCGACCGCCGCGGATGGAGCCAGATAGGTGTCGGGGAAGTAAACGGGTTTCATTGGAGGTCCTTTAGATGGCTTTTGAGTCTTGCACGCTGACGCCGCGGGCGATGATTTCGGCCCGGAGCCTGTCGGCCAGCAGCCAGTCGCCCCTGGCCCGCGCCCGCTCTCGGGCCGCGATGATCTCCCGGGTCTTGGCATCGGCGGCCGGGGAGTCGTCGAAGTCGAAAAGGTTCAGCACCGCATCGATGTCCCGCAGGGCAGCGACGAGACGCCCCGCCCCGTGAACATCCAGGAGGCCGCCGGCGACCAGCGTGTTGATACGCTTGGCCGTTTTAAAAACGGCGGCGATGGCGGCCGGCAGATTCAGATCGTCGTCGAAGGCCGCCCGCATCCCCTGGCGCAGGTCATACGCCAACTGGTCCGCCTCCGGGCACGGGCGGCCCCCGGATGCGTGCATCAACGAGCGGACGCAGACATCCAGCCGCTGCAGCGATCGGCGGGCATCCTCCAGCCGGCCGGTGGAAAACGTGAGCGGCTTGCGGTAGTGCACGGACAGCAGCCAGTACCGGATCTCGCGGCCTGAAAACCCCATGGCCGCAAGATCGGCCGGGGCGGGCGCATCGCCGAGCACCTGTTCCGATTGCAGCCAGCAGCGTGCGAGCGGTTTGCCGAAAAGCGCTTCTGCGATGGCGTTTTCATTTTCATGGTGGGGGAACACCAGATCGTGGCTGCTCACGTGGATGTCAAACCCTTCGCCCAGATGCTTCATGGCCACGGCCGCGGTCTGCAGGTGCCAGGAGGGCCGGACGTTGCCCCATTCGCTCTTTATGAATGCCCCGCGCTTGAGCTCGGACAGGCGGCAGCGCCGGAACAGGGCGAAGTCCCGCGGGTTTTGCTTTTCGTAGTCCGACAGATCCACGGCGGCGCCGACCTTGACTTTGGAGATGTCGATGCCCGACAGCCGGCCATAGCCGGGGGCCCGGGAGAGGTCGAAGTACAGCGATCGCAGCTTCTCGTAGGCGACCCCCTTGGCGGCCAGCTTGCGGGCCAGGGCCAGCATGTCCTCCACGTGGTCGCGGCTGTGCGCGTAATGGTCCGCCGGGCGGACTCTCAGCAGCGCCAGATCCCGCATGAACCGGTCGACATCCGGGGCCGAGGGAGCCGCCGCCGCACCGGCCTCCATGTCCACCAGGTCCACCACCTGCTTCACCGCCAGCCCGCGCCAGCGCAGGTAACGGCAGAGCATGTCGGCCATGACGAAGCGCCGCGCCTCGGCCACCTGAAGCGGCCGCTGAAGATTGGGACCGCAGGTGTAAACGGCCACCCGGCCGGGCTTGAGAGGCGAAAGCGTCTCCCGGGCCCGGGTGAGGCGGTTGAACAGATAGGCGTCCACCTTCTCCTGCGCCGCAAAAAGCGGGGTGCTCAGGTAGCGTTCCCCGCCGTCGGGCAGGATGACCACGAGGGCGCCCTCCGTCATGCGGCCGGCCTCCTGGATGGCCGCTGCCATGGCCGCGCCGCTGCTCATGCCCACGAACAGGCCCTCTTCCCGCGCCAAACGCCGGGCCGTTTCGAAGGCCTCTTCGTCGTCGACGTTGACTTTCCCGTCCAGGCGCTGCTTTTCAAAAATTTCGGGGCAATAGGCCTCCCGGAGGTTCTTGAGGCCTTGGATCTTGTGCCCGAGATAGGGCTCGACCCCGATGATGCGGATGTCGGGGTTGTACTCTTTCAGGCGGCGGGAGACTCCCATCAGTGTGCCGGTGGTCCCCATGGTGGCGACCAGCGTTGTCACCGTTCCCGCGGTCTGGCGCCAGATTTCTTCGGCGGTGCCGTGGTAGTGGGCTTTCCAGTTGGCTTCGTTGTTGAATTGATCGACCGCCACGAACCGGCCGGGGTTCTCCCGCAGCAGACGGTAGACTTCCTCGATCGCTCCGTCGGTGCCCAGGTGGCCGGGGGTGAGAAGGATCTCGGCGCCCCGGGCCTTCAGGATGCGCTGGCGCTCGATGCTGACGGACTCGGACATCGCCAGCAGCAGGCGGTACCCTTTCACGGCGCACACCAAGGCCAGGCCGATGCCGGTGTTGCCGCTCGTAGCCTCGATCACGGTCTTCTCCGGGGTCAGCTCCCCGGAGCGCTCGGCGGCCTCGATCATGCAGAGGGCGGGCCGGTCCTTGATGGATCCCCCGGGGTTCAGGTACTCCAGCTTGGCGAGGAGCTTCACCCGCGGGTTCGGGCTCATCCGCCCGATCTCCACCAGCGGGGTGTTGCCGATGGCGTCGAGGATGGTGAAACTCATAAGTGCCTATAATTTCTGTAGTGCCTAAAATGCCTAAAGTGCCTATAGTGCCTAAAATTAAAAAGAGTCACACAACACACTGAGTCACTCGTTACTCGTTACTCGTAACTCATTGCTCGTTGCTCATTACTCGTTGCCCGTTGCTCGTTACTCGTTACTTTTTTTTCGGCGTTGGTTCAAAAACATCTCCACCGCGGAGCGGATGTCTTCCCTCACCCGGGTCTCGTCCTGGGCGGCATCGATCACTCTGAACCGGTCGGACTGCCGGCGCGCCAGCTCCAGATACCCGTCCCGCACGCGCTGGTGGAAGGCGAGGGCTTCATCTTCGAAGCGGCTCTCCTGGGCCGAGCGGGCGCCCTTCTCCAGCTGGCGGCGGGCGCGGGTCAGGCCCACCTCCGGCGGCAGGTCCAGCAGCAGGGTCAAGTCCGGCGTGAGCCCGGCGAACACCAACGCATGCAGCTGTGACGTCCATTCCGGGGAAAGACCCCGGGCCGCCCCCTGGTACACGAGGGTGGCGTCGAAAAAGCGGTCACAGAGGACCGTTTTACCGCCCGCGAGAGCCGGCCGGATGACCGTGCTGACATGCTCGGCCCGGTCGGCCATGTAGAGCAGCAGCTCGGTTTCGGGCGCCATGCCGGCGTTGTCGGGGTTCAGCAGCAAGGCGCGGATCTTCTTGCCGAGATCCGTGCCGCCGGGCTCCCGCGTGAGAATGCATTTCAGCCCGCGCGCGGCGAGGGACTTGGCCAGGTCCACGATCTGGGTCGTTTTGCCGGCGCCCTCCCCGCCTTCCAGGGTGATGAACATGGCGTTTGCCTCCTGCATCAGATCAGCCTTTGCCGCGCCATTCGAAATCCCACCGCCGGAGGTCCCTCAGCGCGTCGTAATCGGTCATGTCGCATTTGATCGGCGTGATGGATATGAAGCGATGACGCAGCGCCGCGCCGTCGATGTCCGGGTCGTCGTCGAAGGTCTGCATGTCCGCCCCCTGCCAATAGTAAGTTCGCTGGCGGGGGTCGATGCGCTTCTCCATGTATTCCTTGAACAGGGAAAGCCCGTGGCGGCTGGCCCGCACCCCGGCAATGTCCTGCCAGGGGGCGTTCGGGAAGTTCACGTTGAGAAACGTCCCCGGGGCGAGCCCGCGCCGGGCGACCGCGCGCACCAATTGGGCGATGAAACCGGCGGCGGTTTCGCAGGCGTACGGCGCACCGGTTTCAATGGAGGCCGCTACGGCCGGAATCCCTCCCAGGGCCGCTTCCTTGGCGGCGGCCACCGTCCCCGAGTAGTTGATGTTGACCCCCACGTTGGCGCCGGGGTTGAGCCCGGAGACCACGAGGTCCGGCCGGCGGCCCAGGATTTCCAGCACGCCAAGCTTGATGCAGTCGGCCGGCGTCCCGTTGACCGCATACCCCTCGCAGCGGCCGTTCAGGGCCACCCGGCTGGCCCGCAGCGGCTGATGCAGCGTGATCCCGTGGCTCACCGCCGTGCGCTCCCGGTCCGGGGCGACCACCGTCACCGCGTGCTCCCGCCGCAGGGCTTCGTCCAGCGCCCACAACCCTTCGGCATAGATGCCGTCGTCGTTGGTCAGAAGAATATCCATGGGAAAACAACATCTTGACTTTTGAGGTCAAGTCAGTTTTATAGCTTAATTTTCGGCAGGGTTCAAGGTCCAGCGCCGCGGCTCCGACCCACCGTGGCAACCCAACCCCTCCCCGAACCTGCATGCTTTTAAACCGGCGGGAAAATATGCGAATTTTCCCATCTCGCATACGGGCGGAGCGGGGTGCCCGCCGCGGTGCGCTGCAACTAATTTTTCAGGCGACTCTGCCACGCCTCCCAGCCGTCTCACGGGTACCGCAGACAGGCAGAGGCGACCGGCGGCTCCGTGGAGGAATGTCCTCCGGGGCTGTCCGGGTCGGTATGGAGCGGGCTGGTTGCCGTGCGTTGGTTCGTTGAATGGGTGGTTGCGGCGCGCCGCGGCGGGCACCCCGCTCCGCCTGCGCCTTGCCGAGAGTTCCCATGCTTGATTGCCAGAGCAGTAAGACCGGAGGAACACACGCAAATGGGCCCATCCGACAGGCACCCCCGGCAGCGCCGGTACGCAGCCAGGCCGTGGCTGCCGGCCGTCCTCGGGTGCGTCCTTCTGCTGTGTGCCTCCATCGCCCCGGCCTCGCCGGCTCACGCCCAGAATGCGGCGGCCGCCGGTCCGCGCCTGGCCCCCCTGGACCCGCAGCTGCCCTGGACGATCGAAGCCGATCGCGTCCGCTACGACCAGTCCCGCGACGAATACATCGCCGAGGGAAACGTCGTCATCTCCAAGATGGACCGGTCGATCTCCGCCGACCTCGTCCGCTACAGCCGGCAGACGATGATCATCTTTGCCGAGGGCCACGTGACGGTAACGACCGGATTGGATGTCCTCTCGGGGTCCTATCTGGAATTCGACATGGAGAGCGAGAAAGGGTTTCTCGACGACGGCGTCGTCTTCATTAAGGATAACAACTACCACTTGAAGGGAGACCGGATCGAGAAAGTCGGGGCGGACCTCTACTCCATCGACCGGGGGGTCGTCACCACCTGCGACGGCAGCCCGCCCGACTGGAAGATTTCCGGCAGCGACATCAAAATCCACGACGACGGCTCCGGGGCGGCCTGGAACGCCCTGGTGTATGTCCGCGGCGTCCCGCTGCTGTATTTCCCCTACGTGTCGTTCCCGGCGCGGAACAAGCGTCAGAGCGGGTTTCTTTTCCCCGAATTCGGTTACACCCAACGCAAGGGCGCTTTTTACAACCAGCCGTTCTACTGGGCGATCGACGACCAGTCGGACGCCACCTTCTACCTGGAATACATGAGCGAGCGGGGGGTCAAGCCGGGACTGGAATACCGGTATTACCTCAATCGGGATGCCAAGGGCGCCATCCTGTTCGATTTTCTGCACGACGAGCAAATCGACAACGGCGAAGGCAACTCGAGCAACGACTGGGGCTACGACGGCGGGGTCTTTCTGAGGCCCAACCGCGACCGCTACTGGTTCCGGATGAGCCATTACAACCCCCTGCCGGGCGGGGCCACCGGCCGGCTCGACCTGGACATCGTCAGCGACCAGGACTACCTGCGCATGTTCAGGACAGGCTACATGGGCTTTGAGGATTCCAGTGTTTTTTTCAATAAATTTTTCGGCCGCGTTCTGGATGACTTCGACGACCCGGTGCGCGTGAATCAGCTGTTGATCAGCAAAGCGTGGCCCAGCTTCAGCTTCAACGCCGGTACGCTTCTGTATAACGACACGAACAAAGGCCAGAACTGGAAAGACGTCACCCAACGATTGCCGGTGGCCCGGTTCTCCGCCCCGAAGCAGGCGGTCGCCGAAAGCCCCTTCATGTACAACTTGAGTTCCGAGTACGACAACTTCTGGCGGGAACGGGGCTTCGGGGTACAGCGCATGGATGTCTGGCCGCGCCTCTATTACCCGTATTTCGTGCCGCCCTACCTGACCATCGAGCCTTCGGTCGGCTTCCGCCAGACCGTCTGGGACCAATATCAGACCGACGACGCGGCCGCTTGGTCCGACGACGGTTATTTCCACCGTGAGCTTTACGACACGCGCATTGTGGTCGGCACGGATTTCTATAAAATTTACGATGTCGACGGGGAGAGCCTTAAACGCATCAAGCACAGGGTCCTGCCCGAGGTTGCCCACACCTACGTTCCGGAGGCGAATCAGGACGACCTGCCGTACATCGATTCCCGCGACCGCATCGAAAACCGCAACCGGATCAGCTATTCGCTGACCAACACTCTGACCTCCAAGTCGCTGCGCCTGCCCCCTGGAAAGGAGGCCGCCGGACCTGAGGGGTCGGAGGACGCCGTCATCACCCCCGCAGGCGACTATGACTATCTGGATTTCCTGCGGTGGAGAGTCGGCCAGTACTACGATTTCGCCAGGCACTTCCAGCCGTTTTCGAACGTTCTGAGCAAGCTGACCCTGACCCCGGCTGAAAAAATAAGCTTTGACAACGAGGTGGGCTACAACACCTACACCAACCTGCCGGACCGCTTCAACTTCAGCGTGACGTTGGGAGACAAGCTAAAGGGCCACTTGACCATCGGCTACCGGTATATTCGCGATACGGTCCAGGATGAAAAAGACAATAACGACGAGTATCAATACGGCCAGATTGTCGAGCCGGAAACAACGACCGAACAGCAGCAGATCAACTCTCTTTACACCGAGGCGCGCATCGGGTTGACCGACAACTTTTCGCTGCTGGCTTCCTATGAGCGCGACTTCGTGGACGACCGCGTCCCGGCCTACGGCCTGGGGTTCATCTACGAAAGCCAGTGCTGGGTCCTCGAAGCGGGATTCGGTCTCCAAGAGGAGGATGTCGGCCTGAGGATCCGCATGCGGCTGAAAGGCATTGGGGATTTTGGATTCTAGGTCGGCAGGTCGGCCCATCTCCCGTCGGCCCTGAGAAAAACGGGCTTCCATGACGAACGGGATAGACCGGCGACCGACCCGAGCCGCCGGAACGTCTGAAAAAAGTGGTAACGTCGGAGCAGAGGAAAAAATGGAAGACCGCAGACTGATGAGGCTATGGTACGTCCTGCACACCAGAAGCCGCCACGAGAGTGTCGTCATCGAGGGGTTATCGAAGAAATCCATGGAGGTGTTTCTGCCCAGGATCAAGGTGCGCAGCTCCCGGAAGGACCGCAAGGCCATGATCCACATCCCCCTGTTTCCGGGCTACGTGTTCGTAAAGACCGACCTGCATCCGCACACCCACCTCGACATCGTAAAAACCGCGGGGGTGGTGCGGCTGATCGGGACCAAACAAGGCCCGGTGCCCGTGGCCGACGAGACCGTCGAATCCTTGAAAATCATGGTGGCCGCGGAGACGTCGATCACCACCGGGCACCGGCTGCAGCAGGGCGACCGGGTGCTGGTGGTGAACGGCCCGTTTGCCGGGGTGGCAGGGACCTTTGTCCGTTACCGCGGCCAGGGCCGCGTGGTCGTCAACATCGAGGCCCTGGGGCAATTCGCGGGCGTGGATGTCCAGGAGGAGGATATCGAGATCCTGCCACCCATCCTTGCATAACTGCTTGACATCCTATCAACTTTCAGAATATAAAAGAATAACAAGCACCTGATGTCCAGGCCGCCCTTAAGGAGGATGTATGAACAAACTGGAGTTGATCTCCGCATTGAAGACGGAAGCGAACATTTCCAAGGCGGAAGCCGCCCGAGTGGTTCAGATCTTTTTCGATCACATGGCGGACGCCATGGCACGCGGCGAGCGCGTGGAAATACGGGGCTTGTGCAGTTTTTTCGTCAAGGAATACAAGAGCTACACCGGCAGGAACCCAAAGACCGGGGATAAAGTGACCATCAAACCCAAGAAACTTCCGTTCTTCAAGTCCGGAAAAGAACTCAAGGAACGCGTAGACTCAAGAAACGCGTAGACGATTAGATTCGTGCCAGGGTTCGACTCGATCATCGATCAAGAGCGCCCCATTCGGATACTTGCCTCCTTTCTGACCCACGGGACCATCCCCCACGCCCTTCTGTTCACCGGGATCGAAGGCGTCGGCAAACGCACAGCGGCCATCGCCTTTGCCATGGCCTGCAACTGCATGGGCGGCCCACGGGAAAAAGGGGCGGGCCCCGGGGGGCCGCCGATCTCGGCCCAGGCCTGCGGCGAGTGCTCCGCCTGCCGCAAGATAGCGGCAGGCCTTCACCCGGACGTTCTGAGAGTGCTGCCCGACGGGCCCCAGATCAAAATCGAACAGGTGCGGGACCTCTGCCAGTCACTGGCCCTGAAGCCCTACGAGGCCAGGGTTCGGGTGGCGGTCGTCGCCGAAGCCCATCGCCTGACCACGGCCGCCGGCAACGCGCTGCTGAAAATGTTGGAGGAGCCGCCGGACGGCACGGTGTTGATTCTGACCGCGCCGCAGACGGCCGACCTGCTGCCGACCATCGTTTCCCGCTGCCGGCACCTGCGGTTCAAGCCGATGGCGCGGAAGCACCTGGCCGCCATGCTGGTCAGGGCTTACGGCTTCACGGCGGAGGAGGCGGCGTTGACGGCGGCCATGGCCAACGGCAGCGTCACCCGTGCGCTGGCCATGCAGCGCAGCCACTGGGTTAGGCGACGGAACTGGTTTTTATCCGAATTGGCCGCCCTGCCCCGGCGGCCGGCGGCTTCGCTGCTGGTGCTGGCGGAGAGGGTGGCACAGGTCAAGGAGGATATCCCCGACTACCTGGAGCTGGCGGCGTCCTGGGTGCGGGATCTGGCGGTGGCCCGGCATGACCCGGAGCGGATCACCCACCAGGATCTTCGGACCGAGATCGCGGCCGCCGCGCACCGCGTGAGCGAGGGCTTTGTCCCCGTGGCGTCGACGGGCCTGGCTGAAATTCAGCGCCGGATTCAGGCCAACGCCAACCCGCGGCTCAGTCTCGAGGCGTTGCTCATCCGGTTGGCGGCGGCCATGCACCCCGGGGCCTGATGGACTCCTGAAACGCCATCCGCTTCGATGGCTTCGTAAAACGGATACATTCCGAAAGAAGATATCGTCATGGTGAAGATCGTCGGTGTTCGCTTCAAAACGGCCGGTAAGATCTATGATTTCGACAGCGGGGCCTTTGTCCTCGCCCCCGGGGACCACGTGATCGTGGAAACCGAGCAGGGGATGAGCCTGGGGACCGTGGTCACCGCCGCCCGGCGGGTCGAGGAGTCTCCGCCCGACCAACCGCTCAAAAAAATCTATCGACTGGCCACGGGCAAGGACCTCGAGCAGCTCGAAAAAAGGGCGGCCGATGAGAGGACGGCGCACGCCTTCGGCCGCAAGTGCATCCGTGATCTCGGTCTGCCAATGAACCTGTTCGCGGTCGAAAAATCGTTCGACGGCGGCAAGTGCACCTTCTTTTTCACCGCCGAAGGCCGCATCGATTTCCGCCAGCTGCTTAAAACGCTGGTAAAGGAGCTGGGGGTCCGCATCGAAATGCGGCAGGTGGGCGTCCGCAACCAGACCAAGATGTGCGGCGGCCTCGGCCGCTGCGGCCGCGAACAGTGCTGCTCCTCCCACCTTGAAAAATTCGAGCCGGTGTCGATCCGCATGGCCAAGGAGCAGAGCCTGTCCCTCAACCCGACGAAGATATCGGGCCAGTGCGGCCGGCTCATGTGCTGCCTCGTCTATGAATACGAGACCTACATGGAACTCAAGAAGGCGCTGCCCAAGATCGGTTCGATGGTGAAGACCCCCAGCGGCCCCGGCAAGGTGATCCGTCAAAACGCCGTCGGCAACCGCCTGACGGTGCGCCTGGAAGACGGCTCCGAGATCGAAACGCCGGCTGAAACCATTCAGGTGCAGCCCTGACGGCCTCGAGGTGGACGATCATCGACCGAACTCGGCAATTCGGATGGAAGGAGCCCAGGATTCGAACGGTCAAGGGGTCATGTGAAATGCACGCAGCGTGCATCGCCCCTGGAACCCTTGACCCCTGGACCCCTTGTATCCCTACTGACACAGGAACTCGACATGCCATTTTACATCACCACCCCGATTTATTATGTGAACGCCCGACCGCACCTCGGGCACGCCTACACCACGATCGTCGCCGACGTGGTCCGCCGCTTCCATGCCATGCGATCCGAAACGGTCTTCTTTCTGACCGGAACCGACGAGCACGGCGACAAGGTCGTGCGAGCCGCCCAGAAGGAGGGCATGACGCCCCGGGCCTATGTCGACCGGATCAGCCGGTTGTTCCGCGACCTGTGGCCGGACCTGAACGTCCGGCCCAGCCAGTTCATCCGCACCACGGACGAAGGCCACATAGCCGTCGTCACACGGGTGCTGCAGAGCATCCACGACGCCGGCGACATCTACTTCAGCGAGTACGAGGGGCTTTACTGTTTCGGCTGTGAGCGCTTCTACACCGAGCGCGAACTCGTGGACGGCAAGTGCCCGGATCACCAGACCGAGCCCGAAACCATCCGGGAGTCCAACTATTTCTTCCGCATGAGCCGCTACCAGCAGTGGCTCATCGACCACATCACGGCCCACCCGGACTTCATCCGGCCGGAGCGCTACCGCAACGAGGTGCTGGCGTTTTTGAGGGAACCCCTCGGCGACCTGTGCATCTCACGTCCGAAATCGCGGCTGACCTGGGGGATCACCCTGCCCTTCGACGAGCAGTACGTCACCTATGTCTGGTTCGACGCGCTGCTGAACTATGTCTCCGCATTAGGCTACCCGGACGGCGAGCGCTTTCACACCTTCTGGCCGGCGGCCCAGCACATCGTCGCCAAGGACATCCTCAAGCCCCACGGCATCTACTGGCCCTGCATGCTGAAGGCCGCCGGCATCCCGGTGTACCAGCACTTGAACGTGCACGGCTACTGGAACGTCGACCATGGCAAAATGTCCAAGAGCATCGGCAACGTGGTCGAGCCGCTGCAGATGAAGGACAAGTACGGCCTCGACGCCTTTCGCTTCTTCCTCATCCGCGAGATGACCTTCGGCCTCGACTCCAACTTCAGCGAGGCCGCGCTGGTGCAGCGCCTCAACTCGGACCTCGCCAACGACCTGGGCAACCTCTTCTCCCGCGTGGTCTCCATGACCCACAAGTACTTCGGCGGCGTCGTGCCTGAGGTCGAACCCGAGATGGGCCGGCAGTACGGCCTGGGACTCGATCCGGAGGCCCAGCGCGCCATCGCCGAGTACGAACACGCCATGAACGGCTTCGAGCTGCACAAGGCGCTCGCCGCCGTCTGGGAGTTCATCGGCCGCATGAACAAGGCCGTCGACGTCAGCGCCCCCTGGGAACTCGCCAAGAAAAAAACCACCCTCAAGCAGCTCGAGGCCGTGATGAACAGCCTGCTCAAGGGGCTGCGGCTGATCTCAGGCCTGATCTACCCGGTGATGCCGGAGACCGCCGCACGCATGCAGAAGCATCTGGGGCTGGACCCCGATGCCCCGTTCTATGTACTGGACGACCTAAGACTGTGGAAACCAGTTCCCGCCGGCACCCGCCTCCCCAAATCCGTGATGCTCTTTCCGCGCATCGAGACGGAAGCGCCGGCACCCGAAACCGCGCCGGCCGCGTCCCCATCGCCGGCGATGCCGGAGGTCAAGCCGGAGATCGACATCGACGACTTCCGCAAGATCGACCTGCGGGTGGCCACCGTCCTGCACGCGGAACCGGTCCCGAAGGCCAAAAAGCTCCTCAAGCTGGAGATCGACATGGGCGAGCGCAGGACCCTCGTGGCCGGCATCGCCGAGCACTACACGCCAGAGTCCCTCATCGGCCGACAGGTGATCGTGGTCGCCAACCTCAAGCCGGCCAAGCTCATGGGGGTGGTCTCCCAGGGCATGCTGCTCGCCGCGGGCGAGACCGCCGGGCCGGTGCTGGTCCTGCCCGACAAAACCGTGACGCCGGGTACCCCGTTGAGGTAGCTCGGCCGGGGAGCGGTTATCCCTCGGGATTAAAATTGCATGCAAATTTGAATTTTTTTCGAATCTCGTGCTTCGGATTTCGAATTTAATTCCGGTTGGCCCGGTTCGGGTTATTAATCCGGCATGTTTCCTGCAGTCTCGAAATTAGTTTGACCGAACCTATTCCCAATGCCACCCGGCTATAAGAGGAGAACCATGAAATCCTGTCTTCGACGTTTTGTCCTGTGTGCTCGTCCGGCCCTGAGCGCAGGCATTCTCCGCCTGCTCAGCCGGCTGAAGACCCCCGTTTACTTCGGCCGCAGTTTGTCCAATGTCCCGGCCGGTTCTTTGGTGGTTTTTCCCCTGCAGCGCACGCTGCTCGGCTGCGGCATCGCCGGGATCGTGGCCTTGAAAAGGCCGGCCTCGGCGCCGGGCCTCTCCATCCCGGCGGTCGCCGCGCTGGCGGAGCGGGTGGCCGCCCGCGGGTTTGATGCCTGCACCTCGGCCGACAGCCGCCTGGCCGACGACTACCTCGGAGGGGCGGAGGGCATCGAGACGCTCTGGCAGTCGGTCCTGGGGCTCAAGCGCCAGGAGGCCTTCGAGGCCCTCTATGCCGACGACTCCCTTCAGTCCCGGATCGCCTCCCTCGCCGCCCTCCTGGCCGAGCGCGCAGAGGTGGAGGGCCGGCGCTTCGGGGAACACATGGGGCGCCTCAGCGCCGCGGACGCCGACCGCATGTCCCAGCAGGTCGAGCGGCTGCGCGACATCGCCTGGTGCCTGCGCGCAGAGACCCTGGGCAACCTCGCCAAGGTTCGGGAGCTGGCCGCGGGCTCAGGCGGCAAGGTGTCGGCCCGGTCGCTCCCGGTGTTCCGCAACCTGAACGCCGTGCTGAACAGCATCGACCGCATGGAAGTCCGCGGCCGGGATTCAGCCGGCGTTTCGCTCCTGTTCACGCTGTCCCCGGCGGACTACGAGCGCTTCATCGCCGCGCTGGAAAAAGACGGCCGGCAGACCGAGTTCACCCGCCGCGGGGAGACGGAACCGCTCTTGAACCGCAGCATCAGCGTGCACCGCGGTGCGGGGTCCGTCGCCGTGGCGTTCACCTACAAGGTGGCCGTCGAGATCGGCCGCCTGGGGGACAACATCCGGTTCCTGCGCCGCGAGATCGCCTCCGACCCGATCCTGCAGGCCATCGCCGGGTTCCCGGTCGAGTTTCACACGGTCAACGCCCACACCCGCTGGGCCTCGGTCGGCGCCATCACCGAAGCCAACTGCCATCCGGTGGACAACCGGGTGATCAACGGCGCCGCGGGCGAGATGGGCATCATCCACACCTGCCTCAACGGCGACATCGACAACTTCCACGACCTCAGGGAGGTCTTCGAACGCAGCGGCCGTCGCATCCACGCGGAGGTCACCACCGACACCAAGATCATCCCGCTGCAGATCGGGCACTACCTGCGGCAGGGCTTCGACGTCGGCGAGGCCTTTCGCCTCGCGGTCAACGACTTCAAGGGGTCGCACGCCATCGCCATGCACACCGATCTCGCGCCGGGCAAGCTGTTCCTGGCCCAGCGGGGCAGCGGCCAGGCGGTCTTCGTCGGCATCGCCGCCGGCCACTACATGCCCACCTCGGAGGTCTACGGGTTCATCGAGGAAACCCAGGAGTACATCAAGCTCGACGGCGAATCCGTCGTCGAGGGCAAGAGCGGCAAGACGCAGGGCCAGATCGTCGTCCTGGACCAGCGCTCGGCGGGCGGTGTCGAAGGGCTCAGCGCCATGGCCTACGACGGCACGCCGCTGGCGCTGACCGCCAAAAACCTCAAACGCACGGCCCTCACCTCGCGGGACATCGACCGCCAGAACTACCCGCACTATTTCCTGAAAGAGATCTCGGAATCACCGGCCTCGGTGGAAAAAACCCTGCAAAACCGCTGGAAGATCAAGGAGAACGGCCAACGCCGGATGGTCGTCGCACTGGACGAGCGCGTGGTCCCGGAGACCATCAACGCCGCTTTGCGCGAGGGTGCCATCCGCCGCATCTATTTCATCGGCCAGGGGACGGCCGGTGTGGCCGCCCAGGCCTGCGCCAACATCCTGGGCTTCTACCTCAACGACCCGGCCATCCATGTCCAGGCCCTCAAGGCCTCTGAGTTCAGCGGCTTTGCCCTGAGCGAGGAGGGCGACGGGCGGGCCATGGCGGACGTCCTGGTCATCGCCATCAGCCAGTCGGGCACCACCACCGACACCAACCGCTCGGTGGACATGGTGCGGCAGCGCGGGGCCCACACCCTCGCCATCGTCAACCGGCGGGACTCGGACCTGACCTTCAAGGTGCACGGCGTCATGTACACGAGCAGCGGCCGCGACATCGAGATGTCGGTGGCCTCCACCAAGGCCTTTTATGCCCAGATCGTCGCCGGCGCCCTGCTGGGTCTGCACATTGCGCGGCTCAAGGGCCGGCGAGACGAGGCGTTCGTGTCGGCCGAGATCGAACGGCTGCGCGCCCTGCCCGGGCACATGCGCCGCGTCCTCGCGATGGCCGATCGCATCAAGGCCTCGGCGTCGCGGCTGGCCGTGACCAAGACCTACTGGGCCGCGGTGGGCAGCGGCCCCAACAAGGCCTCAGCCGACGAAACCCGCATCAAGCTGAGCGAGCTCTGCTACAAGACCATCTCCTCGGACTTCGTCGAGGACAAGAAACACATCGACCTGTCCTCGGAGCCGCTTATCATTATATGCGCGGCCGGCACCCGGCCCACCGTCATCGGCGACATCATCAAGGACACCGCCATTTTCAAGGCCCACAAGGCCACCCCGGTGGTGATCTGCGACGAGGGCGAAGACCGCTTCGACCCCTATGCCGCGGACGTCTTCCAGGTGCCCGCGGTCGGCGAGCACCTCGCCCCCATTCTGAACACCCTGGTCGGCCACCTGTGGGGCTATTACGCCGCCCTGTCGATCCACGAGGGCTCACGCTTTCTCTACCGCTTTCAGGAAGAGGTGCAGCAGACCATCGGCGATGCCGGCCGCAAGGGCGTCGACATCGTCGAGCTGGTCCTCGAGAAAAGCTTTCGCGAAAAGGTCGCATCCTTCTATTCTGAGTTCCGCCAGAAGCGGGCCCGCCGCGAGTTCCCGGTCACCGTGGGCTACGACGCCGCCACGGATCTGACGCTGCTGCTGAAGTACCTGGCGGGCCGCCTGCCCGGGTCCGATTTCGAGCTCGATTTCGGCATGAAGGGCACCGCCGCCAACATGGTCCAGGTGCTGCTCGATCGCCTCGGGGAGGCCGTCGGGTTCCTCGCGCGACCCGTGGACGCCATCAAACACCAGGCCAAGACCGTCACCGTGGGGACCAGCCGCATCAGCGAACAGCTGGAGGGCATCGTCTTTGCGGCCCTCGCGGCCGAAAACCTTTCCATATCGCAGCTGACACCTGCCAACCTGATCGTGCTGAAAAATGCGCAGGGAGTCATTCGCGACATCGAAGGCTCCGTGCTGTACCGCATCGCCGGCCTGAACCTCCTGGGCGAGCCGGATGACCACACCACCATCGAGGTGCTGAACAAGCGCGGCAAGACCGCCGCCGTCCCCTCCCGGGTGGAAACGGACCAGAGCCTCAAAGGCAGCAAGCGCATCATCGTGCGCCAGGGCAACGTCTACCTCGGCAAGGGCCGCAAGGACGACCGCAGCATACTGGTGATCCCCCTGCTCTCCTCGGCGCCCTCCAACGCCGGCAAAATCGATCACATGCTGCTCCTGCACATCCGCTTCAAGGAAAGCGTCCCCTTGAACCAGAAAATCCGCACGCTCGGCGGAAAGTTCGAACACATCAAGAACATCGTCCAGGAAAACAGCGTCGCCTGGGACGACGCCCTCCTGGACCGGGTGCCCATCGACGAGCTCTTCGGCCGCTCGGCGGAGAAGGTCGGCGAGTTCATCGTCGGCGCGGTGAAAAGGCGCTGAAGCCGCATAGACAAAAAGATAACCGGTCCACGACCCGCGATGCTCGATCGAAAAGGGATAGTTTTTTCGCACGTCTCATGGTATAAGTTCAATGGTCGGGAAAATGGTCCCGCGAGGAGGCTGGCGGTCGCAGATGCCGGAACAAGCAGCGAAAAAGTACAACCTGCTCCTGGTCGATGATGACCCCTTCATCCTGGAGGGCATCGGCGAGGACCTGGAGCAGCGTGGCTATTGCGTGACGCGTGTGAACAGCGGCGAAAAAGCCGTTGACCTGCTGCAGCGCACGAGCTTCGACCTCGTCATCACCGACCTGGTCATGGAGCGCACCGACGGCATCCAGGTCCTCAAAAAGACCAAGGAGATCGACTCCACCATCATGGTCATCCTCCTGACCGGCTTCGGCGACATGCTGTCCGCCATCGAAGCCTTGCGCAGCCAGGCGGACGATTACATGCTCAAGCCCTGCGAGTCCTCCGAGATGTATTTCCGGGTGGAGCGCTGCCTGGAGAAGCTGGAGTTGGCGCGCCGCATCCACCTCTACCAGAAGATCCTGCCCATGTGCTGCGTCTGCAAGAAGATCCGGGACGACCAAGGCAAGGTCCCCGGCCGCGGGCCGTGGGTCCCGGTGGAGCAGTTCATCCACGAGCGTGCCCAGCTCGACATCACCTCGAGTTATTGCCCGGAGTGCGCTCAGAAAACCCTGCAGCAGTTCATCAAAAAATAATGCCCCGCCGGACCGAGCCGGCAGGGCATTATTTTTTTCTTTATTGAAGGGGCTCAACATGCGTCGAAACATTCTCTGCACTTTAACGATCCAGCTGGTGCTGGCACTGCTGGTGGTATCCGCCGGACCCTGCCTGGCCGCTCTTGAATGGGAAATTCTGAAGAGCCTGAACACCGGCGCGCGGCCGGTGGATGTGGCCGTTTCCGCCGACGGCAAGTCGGTGTTCGTGCTGACCGAGGACGGCGTCGTTTCCATCTTCACCGGTGACGGCGCCCTCACCGACAAAATAACCGTGGGCAGCCAGGCCGAGCGGATCGCCGTGGCGCCGGATGGTGATCGTCTGTATGTGACCCAGCGCCAGGGCAGGCGCGTCGACGTCATCCAGCTCGACTACGTGCGCGAGATCAACCTGTCCGGCGCACCTTCCAAGGGCCGCGAAAAAGCGCCGGTGACGATTGCCGTGTTCAGTGATTTCCAGTGAGGGTACTGCGCGGGCCTCGAGCCCGTCCTCGAGCAGGTGCTCGAGACCTTCCCCGACAACGTCCGGGTCGTTTTCAAGAACTACCCGTTGTTGAAAAGCCACAAGTTCGCCGGCAAGGCGGCCTTGACCGCCGTTGCCGCCCACCTGCAGGGCAAATTCTGGAAGGTGCACGACGAGTTCTTCAAGATCCACGACCAGTTGAACGACGAAAAAATTCAGGAGATCGTCCGCGCGGCAGGGCTCAACGAGGAGCAGCTGGAAAAGGACCGCAACAGCCAACGCGTGGTGGACTACGTGCAGAAGGACCTGGACGAGGCCTATCGCCTCGGGGTCAACAGCGTGCCGACGGTGTTCGTCAACGGCAAGCGCCTGCGGGACCGCAGCTTCGAGTCCTTCGCCGCGGCGATCGAGAAGGAACTCAAAAAAAATCCCGCCAAGAAATAGCTTCTACCCAACCCTGACGAACCAGAAAGAAAGATTTGACGAAAGGTTTCATCCGACAGGATTTACAGGATGGACAGGATCGTCTGACAACATAAAGCAGGCGAGAATCCTGAAAATCCTGTTAATCCTGTCTAATTATTTGTTGGATTTTTTCCGGGAGTACTCCAACGCCGCGCGGATGAAATCCCGAAACAGCGGGTGCGGCGCCATCGGCTTGGACTTGAATTCCGGGTGGAACTGGCAGCCTAAAAACCAGGGGTGCTCTTTGAGCTCGACGATCTCCACCAGGTCGCCGGTGGGCGACATCCCGCTGAACACCAGCCCCTTTTCCACCATCCGAGCCAGGTAAGCGTTGTTGAACTCGTAGCGGTGGCGGTGCCGCTCCGCGATATCGTCGGAGCCGTAGGCCTGCCGCGCCAGGCTGCCGGCAGCCAGCCGGCAGGGGTAGGCCCCCAACCGCATCGAGGCGCCCTTCTCAGAGGAAGCATCCCGCCGCTGGACCGTGCGGGTGCGTTCGTCGAACCATTCCGTCATCAGGTAGATCACGGGGTCGGGGGTGAGCTCGTTGAACTCGGCGCTGTTGGCCTGGCTCAACCCGGCGACGTGGCGGGCGAATTCGATCACCGCGATCTGCATCCCCAGGCAGATCCCGAAATAGGGAACCCGGTTCGTGCGTGCGTAGCGGGCGGCGCAGATCTTGCCCTCGACCCCCCGGCTGCCGAACCCGCCCGGCACCAGGACGCCGTCCGCCCGGGAAAGCATCTCGCCGCAGTTGCCTTCCTCAATTTTTTCCGAGTCCACGAAATAAAGGTTCACCTTGCTGCGATTGGCCGCCCCGCCGTGATGCAAGGCCTCGTTCAAGCTCTTGTAGGATTCGGTGAGGTTGACGTATTTGCCGACGATGGCGATCGTGACCTCGTGCTGCGGCGCCTTGAAGTTGGCCACCGCCGCCTCCCACGCATCCAGCTTGGGCGCCCGGGTCCAGATGTTGAGCAGCTCCACGATCTTGTGATCCAGCCCCTCCTGGTGAAAGACCAGCGGCACTTCGTAGATGCAGCCGACGTCCTTGGCGGTGATCACGGCGTCGACCCCGACGTTGCAGAAAAGGGCGATCTTGGCCTTGAGGTCCTTGGACAGGAACCGGTCGGTGCGGCACAGCAGGATGTCCGGCTGGATGCCGATGCTGCGCAGCTCCTTGACGCTGTGCTGCGTGGGCTTGGTTTTGACCTCGCCGGAGGTGCTGATGTAGGGCACGAGGGTCAGGTGGATGTAAAGCACGTTGTCCTTGCCCACGTCGGTCCGGAACTGGCGGATGGCCTCCAGGAAGGGCAGGCTCTCGATGTCGCCCACCGTGCCCCCGATTTCCACGATGACCACATCAACCCCGTCGGCCACCCCCTTGATGCAGTTCTTGATCTCGTCGGTGATGTGGGGGATGACCTGCACCGTCCCGCCCAGGTAGTCGCCCCGCCGCTCCTTGCTGATAACCGAATAATAGATCTTGCCCGTGGTGTAGTTATTGCGCCTGCCCATCGTGGCGTTGGTGAAGCGCTCGTAGTGCCCCAGGTCGAGGTCGGTTTCGGCGCCGTCGTCGGTGACGAACACCTCGCCGTGCTGAAAGGGGTTCATGGTGCCCGGGTCCACGTTGATGTACGGGTCGAGCTTCTGCAGCGAAACCGTGAGGCCGCGGCTCTCCAGCAGGGCGCCGATCGAGGCCGATGCAAGCCCTTTTCCGAGAGAGGACAGAACTCCGCCGGTCACGAAAATGAACTTGGTGTTGAAGGGCATAAAAATACCTCAAAAGATGGTCTTGCAATACCGCCCCGCCTCGCCCAGTTCCTCCTCGATGCGGATCAGCTGGTTGTACTTGGCGATCCGGTCGCTGCGCGACATGGAGCCGGTCTTGATCTGGCCGCCGCTCACGCCGACGGCCAGGTCGGCGATGAAGCTGTCCTCGGTCTCGCCCGAGCGGTGGGAGATCACGGTGGTGTAGCCGGAGTTCTTGGCCAGCTCGATCGCCTCGAGGGTTTCGGTGACGGTCCCGATCTGGTTGAGCTTGATGAGGATGGAGTTGCCGACGCCCTGCTCAATCCCCTTGCGAAAAATCTCGGGGTTGGTGACGAAGATGTCGTCCCCCACCACCTGCACGGATCCGCCGAGCCGGTCCGTCAGGGTTTTCCAGCCCTTCCAGTCGCCTTCGGCCAGCCCGTCCTCAATCGAGATGATCGGGTAGCGCTCGACCAGGCCCTCCAGGAGCTCGATCATCTGCCCGGAGCTCAGGCGCTTTTTCTCGGATTTCAGCACGTAATGGCCGCCCTCATAGAACTCGCTGGCCGCCACGTCCATGCCGATGCCGATGTCCTTGCCCGGCCGGTAGCCGGCCGCGCGGATGGCGTCCATGATGAAGGCGATGGCCGCCTCGTTGGACCGCAGATCCGGCGCAAACCCGCCCTCGTCGCCCACGGCCGTGTTCAGGCCGTTCTTCTTGAGGATGGCCTTGAGGCAGTGAAAGGTCTCCGCCCCCATCTGCACGGCCTGCACGAAGGTCTCGGCACCGAAGGGGATGATCATGAACTCCTGGAAATCGAGCGTGTTGGCCGCGTGGGCGCCGCCGTTGATGATGTTCATCATGGGGATGGGCAGGGTGTGCGCCGTCATCCCGCCGATGTACCGGTACAGCGGCAGGCCGTAGGCCGCCGCGGCAGCGCGGGCGGCCGCCATGGAAACGCCTAAGATGGCGTTGGCGCCGAGCTTGGCTTTGTTGGCCGTTCCGTCAAGCTCGATCATGCGGCGGTCCAATGCGTTCTGATCCGCCGCATCCAGGCCGCAGATCGCCGGCGCAATCCGGTTCATGACGTTCACGACCGCCGTCGCCACACCTTTGCCGCCGTAGCGCTTGGAGCGCTTGTCCCGGAGCTCCAGCGCCTCCCGGGTGCCGGTGGAGGCGCCCGACGGCACCGCCGCCCGCCCCATGGCGCCGCAGGCCAGGTGAATGTCCACCTCGACCGTGGGATTGCCGCGCGAATCCAAGATCTCTCTGGCCTTTATTTCAAGAATTTCCGTCATCGCATCCTCCGAAGCGGGGCGGTCACGTCCGGCTCCCCGGCTTGACAATTTAAGTGAAAATGTTAGTCTGAACGATCGGTGAAGTCAAGAGAGGATGGACGCCCCCATGGACAGCCCGCGCCAGGATTTTTACACCGAAGCCCACCTGCTGGTGGCCGCCATCCGGGTGCACGAGCACGTTCATTCACGGCCGGCGACCCTCGAGGACGTCTGCCGGCTGCTGGCACTTTCTGCGGAGCACGCCGGCATCATCTCGCGCCGGCTCGAAGATTTGGGCATCATCGAAGCGGTTCAGGGTTCTTTCGGGACGCGGATGTTCCTCCGCGATCACCTCAGACTGGAGGACATCCCGCGGGGCGAGCTCGGCCGCAAGCTGGAGGACGAAGTCAAAAAGTTCCAGGACACCCAGCGCTCCTTCACCCAGAAGATCGAGTCGCTGCGGGTCGAGCAGGCCGGCAAGAAGAAAAACCTCTTTGCGGAGATGGAAAAGAAGCTCAAGGAAGAACTCGACCGGAAATCCAAATCCTAACCGGGGTACTGCATGGACTTCACCTCCAAGACCGCCCCAGGCCTCTACTTTCGCAAGAACATCCGCAAGGACCTCCAGACGGTTTCACTGGATGCGGACATGATCCGGCTGCTGCTGGTGATCGACGAGCACAAGAGTCTGTACCAGATCGCAGCCGAAGTGGAGTTGGATGCGGCGACCTTCAAAAAGACCCTGCGTCGGCTGCTCGAGCAGGGCCTCGTTGAAACCGTTCAAAAACATGCGCCGGTTCTAGACAAAACCTTCCTGCAAACGGTGCGATTGAGCCTGTCCCGGGCCATCGGCCCGATGGCGCAAATTGTTTTAGAGGAAACCGTGGCTGAGATGAACCTCGACCCCGCCGGCATCCCATTGGACCAAGCCGCGGAGCTCATCCATCATCTCGCCCTTGAGATCCCCGACGAGGAAAACCGGATCCAGTTCCAGAAAGCGTTGATCCCCCTCATCAACAAGGTGAAACCGTAAGACAGGAGCCCGCCCATGATGGATGTCAGCTGTGATGCCTGCGGCAAGCGCTACCGGATCGATGACACCCGGATGAAATCAGACTCGGCGAAGGTCAAGTGCCGGGCCTGCGGTCATCTGATCTCCGTCGTCAAACCTCAACCGACACTCACGGTGGACACCATCTTTGAAACCGGCGCACCGGCGGAGCCCACCGCGGAGCCCCCGCCGCCCGGCCGGCCGGCCGCAGCCCCCGGCGCGACGATTCAGGCCGCCCCCGAGCCTCCCACCGAGGACCCGGCCATGGAGGCCAGAGCCTATCCGGCGGCCGTCAGCCCCACCAAGCCCCGCTTCGGCCTGTTCGGCAAAACCATGATCGTGATGCTGCTGATCAGCATCCTGCCGTTCGCCATCTTCTGGTTCATCACCTTCCGGGAGACCAGCGCCCGCATCCGCACGGACTCGGAGGCCCTGATGGCGCAGACGGCCAAGGGGCTGGGGGACCAGATGGACGGCTGGATCAACGCCAATTTCGCCGTGCTGCGCACGGCCGCCAAGCTCCCCGACATCCTGTCCATGAGTCGTGACAAGCAGGAGCCGGTCCTCAAGGCCATCAGCCGCGAATACCCATGGATGTATCTCGTGTTCACCGTCGGCCCGAACGGCATGAACATCGCCCGCAACGACGGTGAGCCGCCGGTCAGCTACGCCGACCGCCAGTACGTGAAAGACGTGCTGGCCGGCAAGGCCCTCAGCTGGCAGACCGTGATCGGACGCACATCGAACGTGCCGGCCCTGGTGATCGGGGTTCCCATCAAGGAGGACAACCGGGTCATCGGCGTGATGGCGGCGGCCATGACCGTGGATGAGATGTCCAAGCACATCGCCAACTGGAAAAAAGGCCAGACGGGCTCGGCGTTCCTGTTGGACGAGAAGGGTTTTGTCGTATCGCACCCCAACCGGCAGATGGTCCAAAAACGGGAGAATCTGGACAGCCACCCGCTCATCGCTGAGTTCCGCAAGAAAGGCTGGACCACTCTCACCACGCCTTTTACCAACGAGAGCGGCCAGCCTGCCCTCGGCCATGCCCGCAGCAACACCTACGGGTGGGTGCTTGCCCTCCAGCAGGAGGAGCAGGAGATGTTCGACTCCCTGACCCTCATCCAGAATTTCGCGCTGGCCCTTTTGGCCATCACGGCGCTTCTGGCCGCGGTGATCGCCTGGTTTTCGGCCCGCGGCCTGGTAAACCCCATCATGAAGCTCACGGACGCCGCCGAACGCATGAGTTTGGGGGACATGAACGTCAAGATCGACGTGACCTCGCACGACGAAATCGGCCTGCTGGCCCAGGCCATCGGCCGCATGCAGACCAGCCTGCGCATGGCGATGGATAGGCTGAGGAAGAAGAAATAAGAGATAGTGCCTAAAATGCCTAAAGTGCGCTAAAGTGCCTCTATACGTAACAAAATAATTCGCACCCTTTAGTGGTATAAAGGGTCATTATCTGTCTGATTTTTCTATTAAACGTAGAGAAAGGAGGCAGACGATGACCCTTTGCAATTTCAACTTACCGCTGGACCTTCCGTTAGAGTTGGCCATTGACGCCGTTTCAGATTACTCCCCGACACCTGCACCATTTGCAAGCAAGCAACCGGTCGCTGATCCGGGCCGCGCGGCGTTGGATGTCCTTTTGGCGAAACTCTCCAATGCGGATCTGCCCGGGGTGGAGCAGCTCAAGGAGTACCTCGGGCACCAATACCGGCGCAACTTCAGACCCTGCACCCTGCGCAATACCTGCATCAGCGTGATGCAGTTTTTGGGTTTTCTGCAGGCGGCCAGCCGCTCGAAGCTCAGCGAGCTTTGCCGAGAGGACCTGGAGGGCTTCGTTGAGCACGAGCAAGACCGCGGACTGAAGATCTCCTCGGTCTACCACCGGCTCGGGTCGGTGCAGCCCTTTATCCGCTATGGAATCAACCAGGGACTGATCGCCGAAGAGGTGCTCAAGCGACCGATCCGCATCAAAGTCCCTCAGCGGTTGCCGCGGGCCATGGAGCCGTACGATGTGAAGTGCCTGCTGGCGGTTTTGGACGGTGTGCGCAACCGCGCGATGATCCTGGTGTTGCTGCGAACCGGCATGCGCATCGGCGAGCTGCTCGACACCCGGCTTTCCGATGTGCACCTGGAGGAGAAGAAAATCCTGATCTATGAAGGCGAGAAGAACCGCAGGGGACGAGCGGTCTGCGTCAGTGCCGACGCATGTGAAGCGTTAGCGGCCTGGCTTGAGATGCGCACCCCTCAGTATGACTATCTCTTTTACGGCTGGAGGGGCCGGCGTATGAGCTACAACAACGCCCGGGTGAGGTTCAAACGCTGCCTGAACAGCGCCGGGCTTGCCCACAAGGGTTACTCCCTGCACTGCCTGCGGCACACCTTTGCCACCGAGCTGCTCAACGCGGGCATGCACCTGGAGTGTGTGCAGCAACTCTTGGGGCACAGCAAACTGGAGATGACGCTGCGCTACGCGAGACTCTCCGATCGCAGCCGGGAAGAACAATACTTCAAGGCCATGGCCATTATCGAACAGGAGGACTCCGATGGACTTAAGCAACGTGATCATCAACTACCGCCGCTATCTGAAGCGCCGGAACTACTCCAGCCACACAGTTAAAAATTATCTGAACACACTGCGGCACTACGTGCTGTGGCTGGACGTGCCCATCGAGCAGGTCACGGCCCGGAAGATCAACGTCTACATCGATCACCTGCTCGGAAAGCGACGGGAGCCGAAAACGATCAACTGTCATCTGGGTAGCATCCGTCGTTTCTATGATTACCTGCGTTTTGAGGAGGAGCTTGCACTGGATAACCCGGTTAAGCGCGGAGTGCTGCTGCGCCTGGCCAAGCCTTTGCCCAAACACTTGAGAGACTCGGAGGTGAGCCGGTTTTTACAGGTGCTCAAAGGCCGGCGCGACCGCGCCATGTTCATGCTGATGCTGCGCTGTGGGCTGAGAGTCGAGGAGGTTGCCAACCTGACCCTGGATGCCGTCGACTGGCGCCGGCTGCGGCTTTACGTCGTACACGGCAAGGGTGCCAAGGACCGGGTGGTCTACATCAGCCCCGACACCCGCGAGGCCTTGGTGGCCTACGTGAAGCAGCGGCTTTCTTCGCATGTGAAGAAGATCTTTCTGGTTGAGAAAGGCGCCCACAAGGGCTCGCCGATCTCGGTGCGGGGCATCCAGAAGCGCATGGAGTATTACGCACGGAAGAGCGGATTGACGCTGTCCTGCCACCACCTGCGGCATACCATGGCCACACAGATGTTGAACGCCGATGCCGACCTGGTGAGCATCCAGGATCTCTTGGGCCACAGTCGGATCAAGACCACTCAGCGCTATTGCAACATATCCAATCTCAAAGTGCAGCGGGATTACTTCAAGGCGATGCAGGTGATCCTGCAGCGCACCGGGGCCAACCCGCTTTGATTTTACTTGACAGGGGAGAAAAAGAGCCTTATCAAAACATCATGTAACTAACCATAATAAATAGAAAAATCAGCGTTTGTTACGTATAGCGTGCCTCAAAGTTAACAACCTGACAACCTTCATTTAAAGTCATAGCCGAAAAGTTTCTCCACGTGCCCGTAGTTTCAATTTTAGGCACTTTAGGCATTTGTAACTTTAGGCACTTTCTTCACACCAACTCCCCCTCCCAATTCCACAGCCCCGGCCGGTCCTTGAGGTGGACCGTCTTCGGCACGGGCTCCATCAAGTGGGCGAAGAGGACGTAGCCTGCCCGGCGCAGGTTCTCCATCTGATCCCGCAACTCCAGCCGCCAGTTGGGAAAGACCCAGTAGAGAGAGCCGTAACGCGTCGTCCAGGCCTCCTCGCCTTTGGGGCTGCGGAACGGGGCGTCGATGTCGAGGTCGGCCGCGGCCGCGCGGGCGACGCACAACGGCCAGTTCCCGCCGACCACGATGCCGAGCGGCAACGGGCTGCACCGGGGAAGTTTCAGGAAGTCCTCCGCCGCAAGTTCCGGGCTGACGATGGCGCCGCTGAAACCCAGGGCGGCGGCGGTTTCCAGGGCAAGCGGGTTGGCCAGGTTGCAGAACGGCCCCGCCCATAACCGTACCCTCGACTCACCCGCATTAAACAACGAAACCTGCCAGGGATCGTTCAGCACGAAGGTTCGACCGCCCTGGGAACACGCCTGCCGGATCCATTCCCGGGTCGGCGCCTCGTCATCCGGGAAGATCGTCGGCGAAAGCCACCACCACGTCTGCCGCGATAATTTTTCAGGGGAATCCGCCAGCGTTTCCGGGCTGAGCCAAAGCCCGATCCGGTCATGACCGGGCTGCCGCGGGGGAAGCCGGTAGACCCTGAGCTCGCTCGGCTTGAGCAGCGCCCGCGTCGCCGCCGGCAGTTTCGCCCGGAAGGCGGAGGGGCGAACCATATCCGCCGCCGCCGGCAGTTCGGCCTCCAGCCCCTTGATGCGGTCCTCCAGGGCTTTTTCGCGCCGGTCGATCAGAAAAACCGGCGTGCCCTTGGGAATTGCTCCTGCCGCCGGCGGCAGCGAATACCGTCCGCCCTTCGGAAGCGACCGCCCGACACGCTCGATGCGGTGCCCGGGCGCATCTTCATAACCGACGCGCAGCAGATCGCCGGACAAGAGCTCCACCTGCGGGTTGAAAAACAGCTGCCGCGCGGCGCCTTTGATGCGGCCGAGGAGAAGCCCCGACCCGGTCTGCTCGCCGGCGTTCACGGGGTTCTGCGGCCGCTGGGGGAGGAAGTAATAGTGGGTGCCGGGGCGCCCCAGCGCGCGGGAGAGAAAATGCAGCGCGTCCTTTTTCGCCTGCGGGTCGCCGCCGTGGTCCCGCAGCAGCCGGTAGCCCGTGACGACGTAGTACACATAGTGCGGGCCTTTTTTCCGGCCCTCGATCTTCCACGTCCGGACCTGGGGGATGCCCATCAGCACCTTGACGAGCACGTCGATGCTCAGGTCCAGGCAGGAGAAAAACCGTCGGCCCTCGCGGCCCTGGGCGTAGACCCTCCGGCAGGGCTGGACGCAGCGCCCTCGCAGCCCGCTTTTCCCTCCCAGGAAACTGCTCCAGTAGCAGCGGCCGGACACCCCGTAGCAGAGTGCGCCGTGGATGAACACCTCCAGGTTCAGCCCCGGCGGGCAGGCGGCCGCCGCGGCCTTGATCTCGTCCACCGTGAGCTCGCGCGGCAGGACGAGGCTGTCGATCGGCAGCTGCTCCCGCACCAGCCGCAGCGCGGCCGGATAGCTCATGTTGGAAAGGGTCGACCAGTGCACCTCGCCCGCAAAGCCGGTCTGGCGCACGAGCTGCGCCATGGCGAGGTCCTGCACGATTACGGCGTCGGGGTGCACGTGCCGGTTCAGCTGGTCGAGCATGCGGCCGGCCGCGTCCAGTTCGTCGGCCGTGACGAGGGTGTTCAGCGTCACATACACCCGCGTGCCCTTGGCGTGCGCGAGCTCCACCAGCCCCCGCAGTTCCTCGAAGGTGAAGTTCTTGGCCTCCATGCGCGCCGTGAACTGCTTCAAGCCGCAATACACCGCCTCCGCCCCGGCCGCCAGGGCAGCCAGAAAGGAGGACTTGCTGCCGGCAGGCGCCAGGATTGCCGGACGCGGGAGATCCGGGCCTTCTTTTTCGATTGATTGAGTGGGAACCTGATCCATGTTGAGCCGAGGAGAAAATCGGTTATGGTGCGCAGCGCCATCCAACGTGGAACGAAATCCCCCTTCGCCCCTTTCGGCAAAGGGGGATGGGGGGATTTAAAGGCGACTTTCTTGGAAGCTGCATTGACCATTACCATAGCCGATGGGGAATTGCCACATCCACGCACCGTCGATTCCCGCAACTATGTATTTCGCGGTTATAATTTGATAGAGTTATGCGAAGTTAATATTACCGCCATTCCGATTGGAGAGGTTCAAACCGACATGAGTGTAACCCGAAGTTCAACCGCAGCAGCGTCTACCGAGTTGGTCAATCTCGTTGTTGATGAAGCTCGAGCCGCCCTTCTGAAAAGCATTGCCACCAGCCTGCCGGACATCACCCTGAACGAGCGCCACCTCTGCGACCTCGAGCTGTTGGCATCCGGGGCGTTCTCACCTCTTCAGGGGTTCATGACCCGCGCCGACTACGAACCGGTTCTGGACCGCATGCGGCTGAAAAACGGGGTCCTGTGGCCCATCCCGATCTGCCTGGACATACGGGAGGTCAAGGCCCGCAGCCTCGAGGCCGGGCAGTCGGTGGCCCTGCGGGACGGCGAGGGGTTCCTGCTGGCGGTGATGCACGTCGAAGACATCTGGCCGGTCGACCGCGACAAGGAGGCCACCCAGGTCTACGGCTCGCTCGACCCCTCCCATCCCGGCACGGACTACCTCCTCAACCGGACCGGCGACTACTACATCGGCGGCAAACTCGAGGTGGTGAGCCTGCCGCTGCATTTCGATTTCAAGAAGGTCCGGCTTTCACCGACCGAGATCGGCACGGCCTCCCGCAAGCTCAATTGGAAACGCATGGTGGGGTTCATCACGGAAAACCCCATTCACCGGCCGCAATTCGAGATGACCGTCCAGGCCATGCGCCAGGCCAGGGCCAACCTGCTGATCCTGCCGGTTGCCGGGATGACCAAGCCGGGCGACTTCGATCACTACACGCGCGTGCGCTGCTATCGTCAGGTGGTCCAGCACTACCCGCCGGACTCCTACCTGCTGAACCTGTTGCCCCTGTCGATGCGCATGTCCGGGCCGCGGGAAGCCCTGCTGCACGCCATCGTGTGCAGGAACTACGGCTGCACCCACTTCATCGCCGGCCGCGACCACGCCGGCCCCGGCTGCGACCCCAGCGGCAAGCCCTACTACGGCAGCGACGACGCCTGCCGCTTCGTCGAAGGGTACGGCACGGAAATCGGCATCGAGGTCATCCCGTTCCCGGAGATGGTCTACCTGCCCTTCGAGGACGAGTACCGCCGCGCCGATAAGGTGCCGGCGGGAACCCAGAGCATCTCGCTGTCCGGCACCGACATCCGGCGTCGCATCCGCGAGGGACGCCGCATCCCGGAGTGGGCGACCTTCCCCGAGGTGATCGAGGAGCTGCAGAAAGCCTACCCCCCGCCCGACCGCCAGGGGTTCACGATCTTCATGACGGGCCTGTCGGGCGCCGGCAAATCCACCATCGCCAAAATCCTTTACTCGAAATTCCTGGAGCGCGGCGACCGGCCGGTGACGCTGCTCGACGGCGACATCGTGCGGCACAACCTGTCGAGCGAGCTCACTTTCTCCAAGGAGCACCGCGACATCAACGTGAAGCGCATCGGGTTTGTGGCCTCGGAGATCACCAAGAACCGGGGCATCGCGATTTGCGCGCCGATCGCCCCCTACGCCAAGACTCGCGCGGAGATCCGCCGCACGATCGAAGCCTACGGCGGGTTCATCGAGATGTTCGTGGCAACGCCCCTGGAGGTGTGCGAGCAGCGCGACCGCAAGGGCATGTACGCCAAGGCGCGGGCCGGCCTGATCAAGGGCTACACCGGCATCGACGACCCCTACGAAGCCCCCGAGTCCCCCGAAGTGCGGATCGACACCACCGGCATCACCCCGGACGAGGCCGCCCAGGAGGTCCTGCTGTATCTGGGGCAGAAGGGTTTTATATGAAGTGCCTAAAGTTGGGAGTGCCTAAAGTGCCTAAAATTAAAGGTAGTTTAGAATTAGGCCGATATAAAAATAATGAGGGATTCAGCCGTTGTTAACTTTAGGCACTATAGGCACTTTAGCTCACTTTAGGCACTTTTCATGAACATCCTCGTCACCGGCGGCGCCGGCTACATCGGCGCTCATTGCTGCAAGGAACTCGCCTCCCGGGGTCACCACCCGGTGGTGTTCGACAGCTTGGTCACCGGCCATCGCAAGCACGCCCGGTGGGGCGACTTCTTCAAGGGGGACACGAACAGTGCCGAACAGCTCGACGCGTGTTTCTCCCGCTACAAGGTCGATGCCGTCATGCATTTCGCGGCCTTCATCGAGGTGGGCGAATCGGTGGCGGACCCTCAGAAATACTATGCAAACAACGTCGCGGGCACGCTGCAGCTGCTGCAGGCGCTGGTGCGCCACGGCATCCGCCATTTCGTGTTCTCCTCCTCGGCGGCGGTCTACGGCAACCCGCTGCAGGTGCCCATCGAGGAAGAGCACCCCACCCGGCCCGTCAACCCCTACGGCTGGACCAAGCTCATGGTGGAAACCATGCTGGCGGATTTCGAGTCGGCCTACGGCCTGCGGTGGGCGGCCCTGCGCTATTTCAACGCCGCCGGTGCGGACGCCGCGGCCGAAATCGGTGAATGGCACGACCCGGAAAGCCACCTGATCCCGCGGGTGCTGGATGCCGCCCTGGACGGCCGGAACCCCGTGCATGTATACGGCACGGACTACCCCACGCCGGACGGGACGTGCATCCGCGACTACATCCACGTCAGCGACCTTGCCGACGCCCACGTGCGGGCGCTCGAGCACCTGGCGGCCGGCGGCGCCGGCGGCGCCTTCAACCTGGGGCAGGGCCGCGGCTATTCGGTGCGCGAAGTGATCCGCCAGGTGTCCGGTGTCACCGGCAGGCAGATGGCCGTGCAGACCCTGGATCGCCGGCCGGGGGATGCGCCGGTGCTGATCGCCTCGAACCAAAAGGCGCTTCAGCAGCTGGGCTGGTCCCCGCGGCACAGCGATCTGGAAAACATCATCGCCTCGGCCTGGCAGTGGCACCGCAAGATGAGAGGAACTATAGGCATGGGATTCAAGGCGCAGGGTGCAAGGACGAAAAAGAGTAATGTCTTTCCGCATGCCGTGCATCGTGAACCATGCGCCGTTTTTAACTTTAGGCACTTTAGCTCATTTTAGGCACTATAGGCACTCTCTCTTGTTCACCTTGGTTTACTTTCTTTAATTTTAGGCATTTTAGGCACTCGTAACTTTAGGCACTAAACACTTTATCTTGGTTTTTTAATTTTAGGCACTTTAGTCATTTTAGGCACTATAGGCACTCTCTCTATTATGTCCTCCCGCATCCTCATCATCGGTGAAATCGGGGACGACGTGCAGGCCTTCGCCGACGCCCTGGCCCAGGAGTTCACCCTGAGCCTGGCGCCCACCGTGCTGGACGCGGGCAAGCGCATGCAAAAGGAGGTCTTTGCCCTGATCATTCTCGACGTAGCCGAGGGCGACGGGCAGATGACCGAGATCCTCAAGACCCTGCAGCAGATGTCCCCGAGCACTCCGATCCTCGTCACTTCGTCGTCGCCGGACGCCCGGGTGATCGTCGATGCAGTCAAGGCCGGGGCCGCCGACTTCATCGCCCGCCCCTTCGCCGGGGAGAAACTAAGGATTTCCGTCCACCGGGCGCTCGAGGCCCGCAGCCTCAGGAACGAGATCGACTACCTGCGCCGCGAGCAGGACGTGGTGTACGACACCGAGCGCATCATCTCGGTCAGCCCGGCCATGCAGAAGGCCATGGCGAGCATCCGCCGGCTGGCGCAGACCGAATCCACCGTCCTCATCACGGGGGAGACCGGAACCGGGAAGAGCTTCGTCTCGGGCAACATCCACTTCAACAGCCCGCGCCGCCACAAACCCTTCGTCAAGGTCAACTGCGCCAACATCCCGGAGACGCTGCTCGAGAGCGAGCTCTTCGGCCACGAACGAGGCGCCTTCACCGGCGCCGACAAGACCCGCGCCGGCCGCTTCGAGCAGGCCCACGGCGGCACCCTGTTCCTGGACGAGTTCTGCGAGCTCAGCTTCGGCCTGCAGTCCAAGCTGCTGCGGGTGCTCGAGGACAAATCCTTCGAGCGTCTGGGCGGCAACAAGACCATCCAGTCCGACGTGCGCGTCATCGCCGCCACCAACCGCGACATCGAGGCCCTGGTCGGCCAGGGCCGCTTCCGTGAAGACCTCTACTACCGCATCAACGTGCTGCGGATCCACCTGCCGCCGCTGCGCGAGCGCCGGCCGGACATCGAACCCCTGGGCCACTATCTGCTGGGGAAGCTCTGCCGCTCGCTGAAGAAGAAAATCGACGGGTTCTCGCCGCAGGTGCTGAGCATGCTCCAGGCCTATGACTGGCCGGGGAATATCCGCCAGCTTTCCAACACCATCGAACGCTCCATCCTCGTGGAGGATGGGAACGTCATCCAGGCCGAAAGCATTTCGCTGCCGGAAATCCGAAAGCCGGCCGCCGAAATCGAAACCGCCCCCGCCAACCTGAAGCTCACGGCCGAGCAGGAGAAGGAGATGATCCACCGGGCGCTCGAAGACAACCTCTGGATTCAGAAGGACGCCGCCCTCCAGCTCGGCATCTCCCCCCGCGCGCTGAACTACCGCGTGAAAAAGCTCGGCATCTCCCACCACCGCTGGCGCAAGAACAAATAAAAAAGGCCGCTGCGCGGCCTTTTTTATATAAGATTTTTATAA
>CAVQTH010000032.1:0-28625 GCA_963716325.1 uncultured delta proteobacterium
AATCGAAGTCAATTTTCCCCTCCGTATGCCGACTTGCAGCGGGTTCATTTGCACGGGTTGCCGCTTCCGCGCATCAGCCATCGTGGCAAAAAAAACCTGGAGTCGCCTATTTTTCTGCCGTGCACCTCATGCTTGGCATCGTCATAGTAGTCGTCCACAAAGTTGATAAAGTTCCGCCGGCGCCAATCCCAATCGTGCCCCGGCTCGATCAGCTCCTCGAATTCATCCTTCTTGGATTTGTGCGGTTTTTCAGCTTTGGAAGCGGCGCTTGCAGGGGGGGGCTGCGTCGCTGCGGACGCCCTGGCCAGGGCTGCCTGGCTGGCCATGGTCTCGGGGTGCGATGCGCCCAAACGCGCCCTGCGGATATCGACCGCCTGGGTGAGCTGCGCTTGCGCGTTCAGCGAGTCGTCATTGAGGAGCATGGTCACTCCCAGATAGTGAAGACTCAGGGCCGTCTTGATTCCATCGGCCCGTGCAGCCTGGTTGAAAATCGTGGTTGCGGTTTTGAAGTACCCTTCCGCCTCAGCGAATTTGCCCTGCCGCGCACATGCCAGGCCGCAGGACAACGATCCCAGCGCCACCGCCGGGTCGGCAGGCCCCAGGTGGACCCTTAAGGCCTCCAATTCAGCGACGGCAAGCGCTTCTGCCTCCGCGTACTTGCCTTGTTTTGCGAACACCTCGCAGAGGTTGAAGACGATGCCGGCCCGATAATCATTGTAGCACCGGAAGGCCTCAAATACACTCAGCGCTTTGCGGAAATGGTCCTCGGCTGCGCCGTATTGCTGCTGAGCGGCGAGTGCCATGCCCCAACCGTTGTTCAAGGCGGCGCCGATATCGTCATCGGCGCCGAAATAGTCTTCCCTGATCGCAAGGGCTTCGCTCAGGCTCGCTGCCGCTTCTTCGGCCCGGTTTTGTTCCAAAGCCTTTTCCCCCGACAGCCTGAGGCTCTGGGCCTGCTGGTACTTCTGATCCGGGATGGTTATACAGCCCGAGGTCAGCAGGGCCCAGCCCAATGCCAGGAGAAGCGGTGCAAAGGCTCGCAACGGCGACATGGCTGCCTCCTTGGTTACTTCTGTTGCTCAATTCAATGTCAATGGCTCGCCTCGTCGCCGGGGCCCGTCCATGATCTGCCGCCATTAAAGAACGGGCTGTTTTACTTTCACCGCCGTCATTTTCGCCGGCATGCGGGCAAGCCCTTTCTGTTTCCGATAGGCCCCTTCGAGTTTGACCAGCCGTTCCCCCATTTTCTCCAAATGCCTTTGCATCGCATCCGCGGCGGCGGCCGGCTCGCCTCCCACTACGGCGCGGACGATCTCTGCATGCTCCGCCGTCCGGTGGATGACCTTTTTCGGCGGCTTGACCTCCAGGATCACTTCGCTGGTCAGGCGGAAAAGAGCGGTCGCAACGGCCTGAAGCAGCCGGTTGCCGGCCATCTCTGCGAGGATGTGGTGGACCATGAGGCGGTTTGAAACATACTCGGCGTGCGGGAAGGTGTCGGCCTGCTCGGCGTCCAGCGCCTGCCGCAAGCGGTCGGTGAAGAACGGCTCGGCATGCGCTGCGGCGAGTCGCGCGATCTCGCATTCGATGAGGATGCGCGTTCGGATCAGCTCGGCCACTGAGAGCTTGTTGTAAAGAAAGAGATCCAGGAAGGCGCTGTGCAGGTGGTCGAAAGAAAGGTCGGTCACGTACGCGCCGCCGGTGGGCCCCTGCAGGATCTTCACCAACCCCGTGATCTCGAGTTCCCGGACGGCCTCGCGCACCACGACCCGGCTGACTTTGAACTGCCCGGTCAATTCACGCTCCGTGGGCAGCCGCTCGCCGGGCATAAACCGGCCGGAGAGGATCGCGGCCTTGAGCTGGTTCACGATCTCGACGGCGATGCGGTTCTGTTTGACGGGTGTGAAGACCATGACAATTGTAACCCCACCACGGGTGTCCTTGAATTGGCTTGACACAAAAGATGTTATCTGTATAACGTTAGTCCAAATCGGAGTCAAGAACACTTACCAAAAGGAGGTGCTGTAATGCATAGACTGTGCGTATGGGTGCTCGCCGCGGCCATGGTCGGTCTGTTCGGAGTCGGTGTGATTGAGGCCCAGGAAATCAAGGGGCCGATCAAGATCGTCGTGCCGTACCCGGCCGGCGGCGGATCGGACGTAGTGGCGCGGCTCATCGCCGACAAGTTGAAGGACTCCCTGGGTCAGACGGTCATCGTGGAAAACAAACCCGGCGCCGGCGGCCGCATCGGCACCGAGTACGTCAAAGGCCAGCCCGCGGACGGTGCGACGATGCTGGTGGTGAACCCGGCCTTGTTTGTCGTGGCGCCGGTGGTTTTCGCGAAGCTCGCCTACGACCCGGACGCCGATTTTGCGCCGGTCTCGCTCATCACCACTTACCAATTCTGCGTCTCCGTTCCGCCGGCTTCTTCTGTGAAAGACGTGAAGGGCCTGATCGAGTGGATCAAGAAGAACCCGAACCAGGCCAATTTCGGGTCCCCGGCCGCCGGCAGCCTGCCGCACTTCTTCGGCCTCATGATCGGCAAGGCGGCGGGAGTTGAGATGGTTCACTCCTCCTACAACGGCTCGGGTCCGTTGGTGACGGCCCTGATCGGCAACCAGATCCCGATCGGCGTGGACGCCTACGACGCCCAGTCGGCCTACCACCCGGACAAGATCCGCATCCTCGCCACGGCCGGCACGGCCCGCAAGAAGCCGGACATCCCGACCTTCAAAGAGCAGGGTTTCCCGGAGATCGAAGGGGTGGGCTGGAACGCCATCGTCGTCCCGGCCAAGACGCCGAAGCCCGTCATCGACAAGCTGAGCGCGGCCATCGCCAAGGCACTCAAGTCGCCGGACGTGGTGGAGAAGATCCAGGGCCTGGGCAATGACGCCGTTGGGACCACGCCGGAGGAATTCGCCGCCGTTCTCAAGAAGGACCGCGAGCGCTGGGTGCCGGTCATCAAGGCCTCCGGTTTCAAGGCTGAATAGCCGGCTATCAAAATCGTCCCAGGCAAGCATCATCCCGATCAAATCCCCCCAACCCTCTTTGCTGAAGGGGGAAAGGGGGATTTTTTGAACAGGGATTTTATGCGCATCCGTCACCCCAACGATTTTCTGACCGCCGTGATGTTCATTTTATTCGGCGCGGCGGTCATGGTGTTGTCCAGGGATTTGACCATCGGCAATGCCGCCAAGATGGGGCCGGGGTATTTCCCGTTCGTACTCGGCGGCTTCCTGGCTGTGCTGGGGGTGGCGATCCTGCTGCGCAGCGTTTTCTGGGCAACCGGGTCTCACGCGTGGCCCGTCCTTCATATCAAGCCGCTGGTGCTGGTGCTTTCATCCGTGGTCCTCTTCGGGCAGCTCCTGCGGCCGCTGGGCCTCATCGGGGCGACGCTCGTCCTCGTGATCGTCTGCAGCCGGGCCAGCCACGAGTTCCGGTGGAAGCAAGCGCTCCTGAATGCCACGGTGCTCGTTCTGATCGTTCTGGTTGTTTTTGTGTATTTGCTGGAATTCCAGGTGCCGGTCTGGCCTTCGTTCCTGACCCCCCGTGCCTGATGGCGCGGGGGATGGGGGCATTTCATGGAACTGCTTGCAAATTTGGCGCTGGGCTTCCAAACCGCTGTTTCGCCCATGAACCTGCTCTACTGCCTGGCCGGGGCTCTGATCGGCACCCTGATCGGGGTGCTGCCGGGGATCGGGCCGGTCCAGACCCTGGCCATTCTGTTGCCCACCACGTTTTCCCTGCCCCCGGTTTCGGCCTTGATCATGCTATCGGGGATTTACTATGGCGCCCAGTACGGCGGGTCCACAACCTCCATCCTGGTGAACGTTCCGGGTGAGGCCTCCTCCGTGGTGACCTGCCTCGACGGCTACCAGATGGCCCGCCAGGGCCGGGCGGGCGCCGCCCTGACCATTTCTGCCCTGGGGTCGTTTTTTGCAGGGTGCTTCGCCACCGTGGTTCTCGCCGTGCTGGCGGTGCCGTTGTCCGAGCTGGCCTTCAAATTCGGGCCCGCCGAATACTTTTCGCTGATGGTCTTTGGGTTGATCGGGTCGATCGTGCTGGCTTCCGGGTCGATGCTCAAGGCGGTCGGGATGATCATCCTCGGGCTGCTGCTCGGGATGATCGGTACCGATGTGACCAGCGGTGCCCAGCGCTTCGCCTTCGGCATTCCCGAGCTGGCCGACGGCATCGGCTTTGTATCACTGGCGATGGGCCTCTTCGGCATCTGCGACATCATCAACAGTCTTGAGAAGCGCGAGAAGCGCGACATTCTGAAGAGCAAACTCACCGGGTTCTGGCTGAGCAAGGAGGACATCAAGGCCTCCGCACCCGCCGTGCTTCGCGGAACCCTGTGCGGGTCGCTGCTGGGCATTCTGCCGGGCGGCGGTGCGATTCTCTCCTCTTTCACGGCCTACATGCTCGAGAAAAAATGCTCGCGCAACCCCGAAAGCTTCGGCAAGGGAAACATCCGCGGGGTCGCCGCCCCGGAATCGGCCAACAACGCCGCCGCCCAGACCTCCTTCGTTCCGCTCCTGACTCTCGGGATACCGCCCAACGTGGTGCTGGCAATGATGGCCGGCGCCATGATGATCCACGGCATTCAGCCGGGACCCCGGGTCATTACCAGCAACCCGGAGCTTTTCTGGGGCGTCATCGTTTCGATGTGGGTGGGCAACGTGATTCTGGTGCTGCTGAACCTGCCCCTGGTGGGGATCTGGGTGCGGCTGCTCTCGGTGCCTTTTCGGTTGCTCTACCCGGCGATCCTGCTGTTCTGCTGCATCGGGCTTTACAGTGTGAACAACAACACCTTCGACATCGGGCTGACGGCGTTCTGCGGGCTGCTCGGCTACATCTTTCACAAGCTGGAGTGCGAGCCCGCCCCGCTGATTCTGGGCTTCATCCTGGGGCCCATGATGGAGGAAAACCTGCGGCGGGGAATGCTGCTCTCGCGCGGGGACCCCTCGGTGTTCTTCACCCGCCCCCTGTCGCTGGCATTTCTGGTGCTGGCGGCGGCCATGCTGCTGGTGGTAGCCCTGCCGGGCATCCGCCGCGGCCGGGAGAAAGCATTCAAAGAGGAATAAGGACAGGAGGCATTTAGATGACCTATCCCAGTGTCTATCCCTCGGGTGTCACCATCTACGATCCGGCGCGCTGCTGGAACGGCTACACCGTTTTCCAGGGCAAAGAGGTGGGGGCGCTGCTCATCGACATGAATGGCGGCGAGGTCCAGCTCTGGAAGGAGCTGCACGGCATGCCCAACCGCATCCTGCCGGGAGGCCACCTCATCGGCAGCACCGGCGAACGCAGCACGGCCTTCGGCAGCCAGGACGGTATCGACCTGGTCCAGGTGGATTGGGACGGCAACATCGTGTGGCGCTTCAACCAGTACGAATTTATCGAGGACCCGGGCGAGGAGCCGCAGTGGATGGCGCGCCAGCACCACGACTACCAGCGCGAAGGCAACCCCGCGGGCTACTACGCCCCGGGCCTGGAGCCCCTGACGGACCGGGGCAAGACCATGATCCTCTCCCACAAGAACGTCAAGAACCCCGCCATCTGCGACAAGCCGCTGCTGGACGACACCATCATCGAGGTCGCCTGGGAGGGGGATGTCCTCTGGGAATGGGTGTGCAGCGAGCATTTCGAGGAACTGGGGTTCCGGGAGGACGCCAAGAACCTCCTGTTCCGCAACCCCAACTGGCTCAAATCGGGGGGCGGCGCGGGCGACTGGATGCACATCAACTCGATGTCCCTGCTGGGGCCCAACCGCTGGTTCGACGCCGGCGACGGCCGCTTCCACCCCGACAACATCATCTGGTGCGCCCGCGAGTCCAACATCACGGCCATCGTTGAAAAGCGCACCGGCCGGATCGTGTGGAGGCTCGGCCCCAACTACGACGAAACCGCCGAACTGCGCCGGCTGGGCTGGATCATCGGCCAGCACCATTCCCACATGATCCCCCGCGGACTTCCCGGCGAGGGCAACATCCTGATCTTCGACAACGGCGGCTGGGCAGGCTACGGCAGCCCGAACCCCGGTTCCCCCACGGGATTCCGGAACGCGCTGCGCGATTATTCCCGGGTGCTTGAAATCGATCCCGTTTCGCTGAAGGTCATCTGGCAGTACACGCCGGTCGAGGCCGGGCTGCCGTTCCCCGTGGACGCCAACCGCTTCTACAGCCCCTTCATCAGCTCGGCCCAGCGCCTGCCGAACGGCAACACTCTGATCACCGAGGGCTCGGGCGGCCGCATCATCGAAGTCACCGCCGGCCACGAGATCGTCTGGGAATACATCAGCCCCTACTGGGGCAAGATGATGAAGATCAACATGATCTACCGCGCCTACCGGCTGCCCTACGCCTGGGTGCCGCAGGTCGAAACGCCGCAGGAGCGGGCGATCGAGCGCATCGACGTGACCCGCTTCCGGGTGCCGGGCGCTGCCCCGGGCGGCGCGCGCCGGGTCGTCAACGTCCCCGGCGTGCTGCCCTACCGGCCGGATGCCGCCCTGTGCGTGCGCACCGACGTGGGGGGCGACAATACTTCAAAGCAGGCCTAAAGAATTTTTTTATTTAATATTAATTTTTTTTATATTATTTAAATGATAAATAAAAGTAGATATAAAGAATTTCTTCACCAAGGAGATACCCTGATGAGCTTCACCCTGTTCACCGCGGCCGGTTGCATGCGGTGCAACATAGCGAAGAAATTCATGCGCGAAAAAAACGTCGCTTTCCAAGAGCACGACGCCGTGGGGGAGGGGAAAGAACGCTTCGGGCAATTCTACCGGACACACCGCAGCATCGTCGTCCGGGGCAAGGAGGGCATCGAGTTTCCCGTGCTGGCGGACGGGGATTTGGTTCGTCAGGGCGTGGCCGCAGTCATCGCTTATCTCCACTCGGGCACGGGCCTCGATGGGTTCATCGGACGCAACGAGCTTTCCAAGGGGTGGGTCGGCGGGATCAATGTGTCGGCGGGCGACCCGGCGGCCGTAAACGAACTGGCGGCGGTGCTCGGATTCGTGAAGAAGAACGGCTTGAAACTCCAACTGGACACCGACGGCCGGAATGCATCGGTTCTGGAGCACTTTTTGGGACTGGGGCTTGGGGACCGGGTGGTCATGGACCTCAAGGGCCCACAGGCGCTTTACGCGATCCTGGTCGGCCGGGAGACCGACCCGGTCGAGATCGGCCGCTCCATGGAGCTGACGGCCAGGTTCCCCGAATACCGGTTTGAAACCACGGTGGCGCCTGTCCAGCGGCCGGAAGGGGTTCCGGGGAACGTCAGCTACCTGACTCCGGAAGAGATTGCGGAGACGGCATCCTGGCTGAAGGAGGCCACCGGCAGCCATCGGCAGCCGTATCTCCTTCGGTTTTTTAACCCGCAGGCCCATTCGGACGATAGATTCCGGTCGGTTGAAAGACTCGCCCCCAACGCCTTATTCCGCTACCGCACCGCGGCCCGCAAGTACCAGGTGTTGACCGAAATTGAGGCAAGCTCCGCATGACCTCACTCACGGTTTCTTCTGCAGGCATTGAGCCGAATCCACACTACCTCCGAAATTCACATTTCGTCTTCTAATCCCAAATTCTGCGTTCTCACTCGAAAGTTCGTACAGAGGAAGCTAACACCTCGAACCACCACCAGGATTCGTTTGATTTCTATTGGCTATTGCAACGTTGGCGAGGGTTGCGTTATCAAATAAGTGTTTTATCAATAGTCCCGCCACCGAGCAGGCAAAAATTTACTTCCAAGCGCTGGCCGTCTTAAGAGAATCTAATTCACGTATTTCGGTGCGGGATTATTGATAAGACAATGATGTACGAAGCCGCCTGGCAGGAATGTTGGCGAGAATGTTCTTTATGGGTTTTGTATCCGGGCGCAGGATGCATAACAACGCATAAAAGCGGCTTTTCAGGTTGTCCAAGGCTCGCTTAGCGATAATGGATCCTGTAATTGACATCAGGTGAGCTGTATTTAAGGACAACTTTTTTCCGCTTGCGGTATTTTTCATTGTCAGGACGCAGCTTGGCTGTGATTTTAAGAGGTGCTGGATGAGGGCGATCGGCTAACCGGCGCAAGCCAGTTGGCGGTTTGGTGCTCGAGCCCGGCAGGCAGGTAGTTCGACCAGAAAGAGCATTTTGCCTCGACGACAGCAGGGGCAGGCGGTGAGATCGATGCCCGTCAGCTGGCGCATCAGGTCTTCAAGAGAGACCAATGCCGTTTGGGTTACCGGGGCCGATCCCAGCAAGGCTCTTACGGCGGATAGATTGGCCTGCCGGTTGCGATTGGCCCAGAACCCATAGTGGCGGATTCGGACCAAGCCCGTGGGCAGGCTATGCAGCAGGAACCGGCGGATAAACTCCACCGCGCTGATGGCAATCGACTCGGTGCGATTTTTCTTTCGATTTTTCGCGCTAAACGTGACCATGCCGTCTTGAAGGGATTGCATGCGGCTGTTGGCGATCGCCACGCGGTGGGTGTAGCGGGCCAGGTAGTCCAGGACCTGCTGCGGGTCTTTAACCGGATCGCGCACACTGACCACCCAGTTTTTGGCGAACAGGGTGTGCTTCAGGGTTTGATACCACTGTTGGTCACATTTGAGTTTTTCACTCTGGCAGGCGCGGTGCAGAAGCTGCATGAACTTGCCGCGAAAGACCAACGAGAGCGCGCGTTGGTTAAAGAGGTAGTTGCCCTTGAAGGCGATCCAGCGTTTTCCGTTGTCGGCCACAACGCCGCCTGCCACCAGGCAGTGCAGGTGAAAGTGGGCCTGGAGTTTTTGGTCCCAGGTGTGCAGGATGGCCAAGAATCCCGGCGTGCCACCCATCTCATTTTTGCCAAAACGTAGTAGCGTTTGGGAGGCGGCGGCAAACAGGCAGTTGAGCATGAGCCGTTTATGATTCAAGATCACGGCATTGAGCTCATGGGGCAGGGTGAAGACTACATGGAAGTAGTTGACCGGCAGGATCTCCTCTTGGCGTTTGGCCAGCCATCGCTCCCGGGGCATATGCTGGCATTTGGGGCAGTGGCGGTTTCTACAGGAGTGATAGGCGATGCGCAGGCTGCCGCAGGTGTCGCAGCGGTCCACCCGGCCCCCCATCTTGGCGGTGCGGCAGTTTAACAGATCGGAGAGGATTTTTCGGTGTTCCGATCCCAGCCGGTATTGGCGTTTGTAGTCTTCAAGATGTTTTTGCAGAATATGGGCGATTTCGACGGTTGGCTTTTTAACTGCGGTCAGCGGGGTCATTCGGGCGGTCCTCCTGATTGGCGGGCCATTCAATCAGATCCAGCGGACTGGGGACCTTGGCGAGCGTTTCGCGGCTCACATGCAAATAGATCATGGTAGTGGACAGGCGGCTGTGGCCCATTAAGACCTGGATTTTGCGGATATCGTGGCCTTCTTCCAACAGATGGGTGGCAAAGCTGTGGCGCAGGGTGTGCAGGCCTGCGCCGGTATTGACCCCGGCTTTCTTTCGGGCCTTTTCATAGATGCATCGCAGGGTCTCGTAGGATAGGGGTCGGTCTTTGCGTGTTTTAAACGATGAGGGGAACAGGTAGGTTTGGGGCTGGTATTTTTTGTAATAGCCGCGCAGTTCCTCCAGCAGCTTGGTGGAGAGCATCGTGTAGCGGTCTTTGCCTCCCTTGCCCTGCACGACTTTGATGAGCATTCGCTGGCTGTCGATGTGCTCGGGTTTTAAGGCCGCCACTTCGCCGGCCCTTAATCCGGCCGCATAGGTGGTCATCAGGATCAGACGGTGCTTGAGGTTATCGCAGGCGCAGATGATTTTTGCGACCTGCTCTTTAGCGAGCACGGTGGGCAGCTTTTGTGTTTTTCTGCGCATGCGGTAATCGACGAGCAGCGTCTGCTGCGCCACGTGGGTGTAGAAAAAGCGCAGTCCGGTTAACGCCTGTCCGCAGCTGTTGGGCGCCTTGCTCTTTTTAAGAAACAGCAGATAATCCTCGATCCTCTCTTTGGTGATCCCCACGGGCGAATGCCGATAGTGTCGGGATAGCCCGGTGACGGCAGCCAGATAGGCGCGCTGGGTGTGCGGGGAGAGATTCTTCAACTCCATGGCCCTGATCATCTTCTGACGTAGTTCGGTCATGTGACACCTCCTGGGGTTGGGGTTGAAAGACGTCCGGGAGGTATCCTGACATGATCAGGGGAAAAAGAAACGATGCGTACGGCAGGCAAACGTTACGGGTGGATTGCTGCGGGTGGGAAAGCTACCGCGAAGCGGTTTCGTACTTCATCCGACGTATCACCAAAACACCAAACCTGTGATATGCTTCCGCTGTGGGGTCTTATACAGAAACCATATATCATCCCAGACCAGGGGCAGCAGATGGCTTAACATTATAAAATAAAATACTTTATAGCTCATTTTGGATTGGGATGTTATACCGCTAAAATGCAAGTAGGGGGTTTTATAAAGAAACCATCTAATCATTGTTGGGCCGCAGTCGTCGGAAGGAGACGAGGTGCGGAGGTTCCGGATGATCATTCACCGAAGACGAGGAGAAGAGGAAGTGAAGACATTTAGCAAACTAAGCATGTGGATGGCTGTGACAGCCCTTGTCATGGGAGTTGTCACGACGGCTTCGGCCCAGACCTTCAAGATGACGACACCCTTCGCTCCGGGTGTCGCCGTGCCTGACAAGCTGGAGTCCTCGATCGGCACTTTGAACCTGAACTACGGCTACCCGTCGGCCGAGACCGTCGAGAAGATCTACGACAACCTGGACCGTTCGCGGGCGCTGCAAGCCTATCTGCTGGCCATTCCCATCGTCAACCAGGCGGGCATGCGCGACTCGATCCGCAAGTTCGGGCCCGACAACCAGACCGACGTGATCTGGGAGGACCTGGTCGATCCGAGGACCGTGGAGCTGACGGCGAACGACAACACGATCTACAACTTCATCTGGGTCGACACCAGCAAGGGGCCACTGGTGGCCGAGATTCCACCCAAGGTGCTGGGGCTGGTCAACGACTTCTGGTACAAGTGGGTGGCCGATGTCGGCCTCACCGGCGCCGACAAGGGCGCGGGCGGCAAGTACCTGCTGCTGCCGCCCGGATACAAGGGCGACATCCCGTCGGGGTACCACGTCGTTCGGCCCAGCACCTTCGGCAACTGGCTCGTCTTTCGCGCCTTCCTCGTGGACGGTTCGACCCGGCCCGGCGTGGAGTCGGTCAAGAAGAACCTGCGGATCTATCGCCTGGCCGACGCCGCCAATCCGCCACCCATGAAGTTCGTCAATGCGTCGGGCGTGCCGGCGAACTTCGTCGCACCGGGCGACTATTCGTTCTGGGGCCTGCTGAACCAGGTCATCCAGGAAGAGCCGCCGGAGGGTTCGGACCCCACCACCCTGGGCCTGTTCGCCTCGATCGGCATCGTCAAGGGCCAGCCCTTCAACCCCGATGAGCGGATGAAGAAGATCCTGACCGACGCGGCGAACATCGGCGCAGTGACGGCGCGCACCATCGCCTTCAAGATCCGCTCGAAGGAAGCGTACTTCTATCCCGACAGTGCGTGGCGCCTGCCCTTCTTCGGCGGCTACAGGTTCGAGGTGTCGCCCGGTGTCAGCAACCTGGACGGTGCGGCCTTCTACTACTACTTCGCCACCGGCGTCACGCCTGCGATGGAGGAGAAGATGGTCGGCCGGGGCTCGCAATACCCCTGGTCGGTGCAGGATGCCAAGGGCAATCCCTTCGATGGCGGCAAGAACTACAAGCTGCGCCTGCCGCCCAATATCCCGGTCAAGGACTTCTGGTCGGTGATCGTCTACGACAACCAGACGCGCTCGATGGTGCAGACCGACCAGAAGGCCCCGAGCGTCAGCAGCCAGGACAAGGGGGTCAAGACCAATGCGGACGGCTCGGTGGATGTCTACTTCGGGCCCAAGGCGCCGGCGGGCATGGAGAAGAACTGGGTGCAGACGATTCCGGGCAAGGGCTGGTTCATGATCCTTCGCCTCTACGGTCCGCTGGAGCCTTGGTTCAACAAGACTTGGCGGCCGGGCGAGATCGAACTCCAGCCATGATTTGTCGGTACTGCTCGTTTGGTCGCACCGTCGAGTGAGCGGCCCAACAACCGGTTCCAGCGGACGGCGCTGACGCGTCGCCGCTTAACCGAGGCGTTAGGCGTCACAACGAACCCTTTCGCACGCCACCCGCACTTCTCATTCAAGAGGTTAACGCCATGAGTCGCATCCTCATTAGTTCTGGTTCCACGTTCGAGGCCGAGATCGGTTACAGCCGAGCAGTAGTCCAGGGAGATTGGGTATTCGTCTCGGGAACAACTGGGTTCGACTACTCCACCATGACCATCTCAGATGATCTTGCTGAGCAGGCCGAGCAGTGCTTGACTAACATTGAATCGGCGCTCGCGCAAGCTGGATCAAGTATGGCAGATGTCGTCCGAGTGACCTACGTCCTGCCGAATGGAAGCGAGTTCAAAGACTGCTGGCCTGTACTTCGCAAGTATTTCGGGTCGGTTCGACCAGCTGCAATGATGATTTCTGCAGGCCTCGCTGATCCTCGAATGAAAATTGAGATTGAGGTTACCGCGCTCAAGCAAACAAAGTGATGCCGCGGCGCGCCGGTTAGCTCTACGTTGAGAATATCACCGCAAAGTCGGCCCCATAGAACGATGTGGTTGTGACAGCGAAGGGCAGCATATCAGCTTTTCAAAAACGTGAGATAGGGACCGTCTACCCCCAGGCAAGCGGAGCTTACCTCCTTCAGTTTGGGTTTGACATGGGCGTGCCAACAGAGGTAAGGATAAGATAGACGAAACTAATCTGCAATGATTTTAATTTGTTGGATACCTGACATTTCATCCGACGTATCACCAAAGCAGCGACATTGTAATAGTGTTTTAGAAAACAGGAACAAAGAAATCCGCATCTTATGCGGATCAATCTAATTACTGTTCGGTGGTTATGATGAGAGCACTATTTGGCTGCTTTCGAACGGAAGCTGCCCTATGCCATATATGAGCTGCATGTCCGCATACGGATCATAAACCGCCCACTCGCAGATTCTTTTGTATTCAACAGGAGTCTTTCCTTTGAAACGCAAAAGTTTTCTCTCGTCTGCCTGGACACTATTGCTCTTGACAGCACTTTTCGGATGCGGCCGTACTATCATGAAGGCTGAATATCCGAGCACATGGCCACCACGTGTCACGAATGGCGCACAAGCGGATTGTTTAGACCTATCGGGTATCTTTAAGGCCAGTAACGGCGACTCACTGCTTCCCTTCTTTCTGTACGGTATTCCTGACACTACCTCGCTTGACTGGGCCAATCTGGTTCAGATTAATGAGCAAATAATGGTTGAGCCTGACGGTGCGACAGTCACGATCGGATCTCCCGATTCAGATCATATTGAAGTGGTGGTGGCTATGCACGGAACACCAATAGCAAAGCAAGTATTGACGCGTTCACGTCAGTCCGCAACGGCCGCAGAGGTGTGGTTTGGGCAACGCGAACAATCATTCCGTTGCGAACCAGATGGCATTGTAATAGTGGGTGCATATGTTTTTAATTGGGATGAATACCGTCTTCCATACGAGGAAAAGAAACGTCGATTCAGAAGGCCTGGTAAAAACGATGTAGGAACGTCTCGGGGATATTTTGATTTTTCCAAAACCACCGACGGAAGTTTGATAATGCGCCAGCGTCTCTATTTTTGCCTTGGTTGCAGGAGCTTAGATGAACTATGGCGGCGATGGGAACCCGCCCTCAGCTCAACAACAAAATAGCGTTGAAAATGAGCAGATGATGGTGCTCGCCCTTATACGAACGTTTATGGCCGAAAGCTGACATTCGCGGAGCACGTCGGACCGGGTTGCCACCGAACAACGGCTTGCAGAGCGACCCGCCGTCAGCGGCGCGTGCTTGAAGCCGGCCGTTCGGAAAATATCACCGTAAATCCGATCCCCAAGAAAGCTGGGATATGTGACAGCGTAGCGGGTAAAAATCGAGGACGGCAAAAGCTACAGATATCGACAGGCCGAAGGGTATATTCACAGATCACCGCCATGCCGGTGATTTCATCCGACTTATCAATCCGACTTATCACCGAAGCGTCAAGTCTGTAATACTTGGAAGAATATTACAGAATTTGGTTGGGCTAACAATCCCATCGTATGTAAGAGCCCCCCAGATTTTCAAAAATTGCTTGACATAACTATTTAAGTGACTATCCCTTTGTTTGCCTAATCCCGGCAACCGTCGGGAGCGGGGGACCCAAGTTTTTGGGGCGCATCGCCAATTGGCGAGGGATAACCTCTTCGGTCCTAGCCCTTCAGCTAACCTCGTAGGCGTCGATGAGGAAAACCTTCGGAATTAAACGGGGGGCTTTCCTCGACAATTTCGATTCCGGAGGTTGACGACATGTCTTCTGAGTATCACGCATTATACACCCTGCCTCCCTGCCTCATTCAAGACCAGTCAACATCCCGAACCAGACGTTATTGCAAGCATTGCGACGCAATGAAGTCATCGATCCTCATTCCAAAGGAAATCATTGAACCAAGGAGGTGGTGTCTATGAGATAGTTTACGACGTGGAAACAAAGTTGGGTTTATTTTAAGGAGGGAGGTGATGGATAATGAGCATTGAGGCCGTGAAGATGAAGTACGAGGAACAATTGATGCGGCTGTCTAATGTCAACGGTGTTGGCATCGGGGAGAAGGCAGGTAAGGCAGTCATAAAGGTCTTTGTGGCGCACAAGGTGCCCGAGTCTGCCTTGCGGCCTCAGGACATCATCCCCAAGACGCTGGAAGGATACCAGACCGATGTTGAAGAGATCGGCGTCGTGACCGCCCAGGGGTTACAACCCTAATAAATAAAAGGAGATGTGCGATGACCGCAAAACAAGATGAAAACAAAATGGTTTTGTCGGTAAAGGCCAGGGAAGAGACATGCAAGGCGCATAGCGCCGCTGTCGAGAAGTTCATGGAGAAGCCAGCGGCCAACGTGGTCGGTCTGGCGGAAGGGATCAAATGGAAGAACGGCAAACCCACCGGCGAGCCGGCCCTCATAGTGCTGGTCACCCATAAGGTGGAGAAAGGTCAACTATCCACGAAAGACCTGGCGCCGCCGAGGTTGGGTGATATGCAAACCGATGTCCTCGACGTGGGCTTTCCTTTCGCAGGCGGTGAGGCGGAGTCCTCGGGGGCCGGGATTCAGACGCTCGGCAAACGCGTCCGGCCAGCGCAAGGCGGCTACAGCGTGGGGCACAAGAGTATCACCGCGGGCACTATCGCAACTTGCGTCTATGACATTCTGCCCAGCGGCTCTGTCAGTCCGCCCGTGCATGGCGTGGGGATTCCTACCAAATACTATATCCTTAGTAACAACCATGTGCTTGCGAACAGCAACGCCGGCTCCCTCGGCGATGCCGTGCTGCAGCCAGGGCCTTTCGACGGCGGAACCGACCCGGCGGATCGCATTGCCACTTTAACCCGGTTTGTTCCCATTACCTTTAATCCGCCAACCCCATTGGCGAGCCAAAACAACTTCGTCGATTGCGCCATTGCCGAAGGTCAGTTCCATGATCTCAACCGCCTTATCTATTGGAACGGCCCCGTGCGGGGCTGGCGACGCAAATCCACCGTGACCGTGGGGATGCTGGTGAAGAAGACCGGTCGCACCACCAATTTTACTACCGGCAGGATCACCGCGATTAACGCGACGATCGATGTCAACTACGGCGGCGGCAAAGTAGCACGCCTCAAGGACCAGATCGTGACCACCAATATGTCCGCCGGCGGAGACTCCGGCTCCTTGGTGTTGACGCTGGATAACGTCGCGGTAGGGTTACTGTTCGCCGGTTCTTCCACCTCGATGATTGCCAACCAGATTGAGAACGTGCGCTCCCTGCTCAAGGTAGAGGTTGCGGAGCAGATTCTGTAACATAACAAGACTCAAGAACCAGAACACGCTATATGCCTAGCTTCGGTGCAGCGGACGGTGCGAACAGACGCGCCGCCGCTGCCCTTGTTCCTCTATTTTTTCGAATAAAATTCTCGGGCATTTTGTGTAATCGGTTTTCACGCGCATACGTCTTAAAACATATAAAGACTGGGAAAGTCTCCCGCCACTGCGGTGGAAAATGAAATGGTCAAGAAGAAGGGGGGCGATTGCGGTGAAAATTTTTATTTGCAATATATTTGGCCTATTGGCACTGCTATTTACATGCGCTTTGCCTGCGTACGCGGCTGGACCGGGAGCTTATCAGGGGTCTGGTGGCTATCGCGGCTCTGGCGGCTATCACGGGTCCGGTGGCTATCATGGCTCGAGCGGCTATCATGGGTCTGGAAGCTATTATGGGCACGGCGGGCACAACGGGCATGGAAATTCGTATAGCTTCGGTATTGCGATCGGCCCTGGATGGGGCGGATGGGGACCAGGGTGGTGGGGCCCTCCGGCCTACCCGTATTATCCATACTACCCGTACTATCAAGCGCCACCAGTCGTTATCGGACAACAGCCCCAGGCGTATGTCCAGCAGAATCAACAGGAACCCGATTATTGGTACTACTGTCAGAATCCCCAGGGCTATTACCCATACATTAAATCCTGCCCGGGCGGATGGATGAAGGTGGTGCCCGATACTGTTCCACCCGGCAGATAATGGAGGGCTCGGAGAAATGAAACTGAAAAGCAATGACCTCGCCGGTGCGGGGTGGATGGGCGTTTATCCCCCGCCCTGCATGTAGGGCAGCGTGTTGGCGCCGTTCGGCAGGATGGTGACGGAGGGGTCTTTTTTGCCGCAAAGCTCATAGGCCTTTTTCAGCGCTTCCTCCATGCCGGCCACCGGGATCAATCCCGCTCTGCGCGCCAGCTCGGCGTTGTCCGGGCGGGTAAGCATGATCGTCGGGCTTTGGCGGCAATACTCCCGGGTGATCAGGGCGCACCAGCCGGCGATGGTGTAGTTGGCCCGCAGGGCGCGGTCGTGTTCCTCGATGGTCGGGTAGTCGAACCAGCGGAAATACTCCAGCGGCTCCCGGATGTCCGGGCACTCCGACAGGATCAGCGAAACGCCGCCGTCTCTCGCGGCATGCACGGCGTTGTCCATGGTCTTGGTGGTCTGGTAGAGGTTGATGTCCTTGGGGTAGCCGCCGGCGGTGGCGATGACGATGTCGGCCTTCTCCTGGATCTCGACGCCGTAGATCGCGTCCACCCGTTGCGTGGCCTTCAGCCAGGCGGACACCCAGTTGCCGGCGAAAATGCCGCAGATGTCCCCGTCCAGATTCGGGACCACGTTGACGATGAAATCCGGCTTGACGAGCGAGGCGCACTCCATCATGTCCTCGTGCGCCGGGTTGCCGTCGGTCATCTTCGATTGGGCCAGTTTGCTGCGGCCGGCGCCGGCCTGCGGCTCCAGCGACCACAGGTGGCAGGCCTGGATGGTGGTGTTGGAGCAGATGCCGGGCATGACGCTCTTGCGTCCGCCGCCGTAGCCGACCATGTAGTGGTAGATGACCCCGCCGGTCAGAATGAGCTTGTCGGCCTCCATGGCGATTCGGCTCGCCTCGACCGGAGTCCCCCGGCTGGTGCGCCCGAGAAAGACCGCGTTGGCCGCATCCAGGGCGTCATGGTTGACCACCCGCACGCGGTGGCACACCCGCGGCCCGCAGAGCTCGACCAACTCCTCCGGCGTGTTTTTGCGGTGCGCCCCGACGGCGATGATGATGGTCACCTTGTCATCGGGAACGCCGGCCTGGTTCAGATAGTCCAGCAGGAAGGGGAGGGTCTCGGGGTTTCTCTGCCAGCCGCGGGTGATGTCGCTCACGGTGACGGCCACGGTATCCCCCGGCCGGACCACCTCCCGCAGGGGCGCGGAGTCGACCGGGTGATCCAACGCAGTTGAATAGGCGGTGCGCAGGTCCGCTGCCGGCGGCTGGTTGCGGCCGAGCAGCTCATGGAGCACCTGTTTCTCGGGGATTTTAAACGCGACGGTGCCCTTGCCGTATTTGAGGGTGAAGGTGCGATTTTTCATGGGGTGCCGTGTCAGCTCTTTTTGGCTTTTCTGCTCTGCTTCTTGCGCAGGGCCGCCAGCTTTTCCATTTCGCCTTCGATCATGCTGTAGGTGTGCTCCGCGGCCGGGAAAGCGCCCGTGCGAACGTCCTTGATGTAGGCTTCGAACACCTTCAGCATCTCGGCGCCGAGGTCGGCGTACTTCTTGACGAACTTCGGAGTGAACGCCTGGAAGATGCCGAGGATGTCCGAGACGATCATGACCTGGCCGTCGCAGTCCGCCCCGGCGCCGATGCCGTAGATGGGGATCGGCAGCTCCTTGGCGATCATCCGGGTTACCTCCGGGGGCACGGCTTCCACCAGCATGGAGAACGCGCCGGCCTCATACACGGCCTGGGCATCCTCGATAACGGCCAGTGCCGATTCGGCCGTGCGGCCTTGGGCCTTGAAGCCCCCCAACGCGGCCGTGCTCTGGGGCGTCAGGCCAACGTGGCCCATGACGAGCATGCCGTTGTCGGAAATGGCGCGGATGATGTGGGCCGCCCGTTTGCCGCCTTCGAGCTTGATGCAGTCCACGTTGCACGATTTGTAATAGCGCACGGCGTTGCGCACGGCGTCTTCGACGCTGCCGTGGTAGCTGCCGAAGGGCATGTCGCCGATGACAAAGGTGTTGGGCGCGCCGCGGCGGACGGCCTCCGTGTGGTAGATGCTCTGTTCGACGGTCACTGGAATGGTGCCAGGGTAGCCGTAGACGGCCATGCCGAGGCTGTCGCCTACCAGCAGCATGTCCATGCCGGCCTTCTCCGCCAGCTGGGCCGTGGTGAAGTCGTAGGCGGTCATCCAGACGGTCTTTTCGCCCTTTTCTTTCATCTGCTGCAAATCAAACCGCGTCAGCTTTCTCTTCATTTCATCCTCCTATTTTGCATGTTCGGAAATCACCCGGCCCGGGCTGACGATGGAGATGCCCTGGCCGGAGCGGACGCCGATCATGAGGCATTCGATGACCGGGGGAACCACCGGGTTCTCGGATGTCCAGCGCACGATGAAGCTGGCGCCGAATCCGCCGCTGGTGTCGCTTTCGGGGACAAACACCTCGGTCGATGCGAGCGGCCGCAGAACGGCGGGTTTTTCGATGTATTTTTTCACCAGACGACCGCCGGCGTCATGATAGTCCGCCGCCGTCACGGAAATGGAATGAACCGGGTCCGTGTTGCGGATCGACAGGGTGGCTGCCAAATCGAAGGTGGCGGCCCGGTCGCCGAAAAGGATGTGGGAATAAACGGGCACGTAGACCGACTGGCCGTATGAGCCCGGGCCTGCGGCCAATGGTGAATCGGCGGCCGCCCATGCGAAGACCTGAAACCAAGCCAGGGCGCAGACAGCAACGAAGTGGGCGCGGCGTCGGTAAAGCACCTGCATGGGGTCCTCCTTTGATCACTGCTCGGGCCGTCGCTCACGAGCCCATGGAACAAGCTCATCCGCAGCCGCAGCCGCAATCGCAGCCCCCACCGTGTCCGTGGGCCGTCATTTCGGCAATGGCTTTTACGACCTCGCGCGGCTGCGGGGTATCGACCCGGATGACCCGGGTGTGGAAGAAGACTTCGCGGTGCCGGTCGAAAAAGCCAAGAAATTGCGCGGTCAGATGGCCGAAGAAATCCTCCGCTCCGGCTTTTGCCACCTGGAAGGAAATCGTATCCCCCACCCGTTTGCCGGCCAGGAGGCACTCGAACGGCAGGACGCCGGCAGACCCGATTCCGAAGATGAATGCCACCTCGGTGCACATCGCACACGGATCTGTGGCCGCAGCTCCTGCTTCAACCGCCAGTCCCACTCGCTTGAGAGGCGCCACTCGGGGGGTCTCTTCCAATTAAACGCTCCCGTTCAACGGGTTTGTCCATATTCGTCAAGAAGCATCTCGACGGCAATCCGCTGCATGGCGATGCGTTCAGCCAACGGCCGCTGAGACGGGGTCACCACGGTAAACACCACGTCGCTCAGGTTCCGGCGGACGTACCCGGCGAGGGTCAACTCGCGGAACAGGCGCAGGAACGTGAGCCCCCACATGGGGGCCGCAACGACCCCGTCTCGAGGTTTCAGCAACACGAGGCTGGTGTCGTTTTCAATGGGGTGGCCTTCCGCCTGAACCCTGCGCACGATGGCGGCTGAAACGGTTTCGTCAGGCAGTCCATACTGCCAAATGCAGAAACCTTCGGCGTCGGGGTCTTCCCGCAGGTCGATCACGAGATCATACCGCTTTTCTCGCAGGAAACGGCGAATGACCCTGGCTTCATGCGAGTCAAAGTTTGCAAAGTCCCGCCCGATCTCCATCCCGTTGCGGTTCAAGGGCAGGTCGTGAACATAGCCCCAGGGGTTGACGATGGGGATGATGTCCATGTCGCAGCCCGCGGCGCCTGTCGGCTCGGCACGTTTGCTTACGAAGCCCACCAGATAGTCCACACCGGCGGCCGCATCGCCGTGAACGCCGGACAGCACCAACACCCGCTTCAGCGCGGGTTGAAACGGTCGATAGGCCACATACCAGACGGGCGCCTCGAACTCCGGGTAGGTGATCCGGCCGATGTCGGTGAGGAGCACATGGGCAGAGGCGGCGTCTGCCGTTTGAAGCTTTCGCTGTATGGGCGCCAGGTCCCGAACGGCTGCAGCGCCCGCGCCATAGGACTCCGTCGACCGCAGGTAAGAGCACGCGCCGCAGGAAAGCAGCGCCAGGATCGAAGCGGCGAGCCGCAGCGCCGGGCCAACGCCGGCCCTGCCTGCGTTTAGAAAATCGGTGCGTAAATTCCTTGCTTTTTCAAGGACCATCGGTTGCCCACCTTCACGCCGGTCGAACGGCCGGCAAAAACCAAACCGTACCATCGTCCATCGCTATCGTCATGCCCGCCTGTCAGGGTTTGTCGCCGACGACCCAGGCCGCGAAGCGATGGCGGACGGCAATTTCGGCTTTCAGGCCGTGAAATCGCATCATATGCCGAATGTCCTGGGGCCGGAAGAATCGGCTTTGCATCAAAACGAGTTTTTCAGCGAGAGCAGCCATCCTGACCACGATGCGGTTGGCATCGAATTCCTCGACCACGACTCGACCGCCGGGTTTGAGCACGCGGGCGATATCGCCTATCGCCGCGGGCTGGTCGGCGAAATGATGCAGGGCGTCGACCACCAGGACCCGATCAAAAGACTCATCCGGGAACGGTAAGGCCTCCGAGCGGGCGCGAACCACATCGAGTTTCTTTTCACGGGCCTTTGCCAGCATTCGCTCGCAGACGTCGCACACCACCAGCCGCCCGACCATCCGGAGCAGCGGGCTTGACACGCGGCCGGTCCCGCCGCCAAGGTCCAGCAGGCATCCGGGGGATGGCAGCCGCAGAAGCTGTGCCAGACGCGCCACATCGGGCGCTCCCATCAGGCGGTCGTAAAACGGTGCCAGGATGTCAAAATGATCCAGCATGACGTGTCTGGGATACTAATCAACATGGCCGATACTTTCAAGAGCCGGTTGCGCTGCCGGACCGGACCGGCAGAAGGGGCAACAAAGGCGGATCTTGGCACCCGTGCGCCATCCTGCCGGTTATGAAGTGTGGGAGAGGCTCCCGGCCTTCGCAGCTGAAGCCGCTTCGGCGGAGCAGGCTTCAGCCCCTCTGAGCCGACGTCGCCAGAGTTGCCCGGGCTGCGACGGCTGAATCGCGGCTGGAAAGCCGCTCCCACAGGTCAAAAAGGCCCACTCGATTATAGGCACTGACGAGCCCCTTTTTTTCGGCCGGTGGCGGGAAAGACAGGCCCAGCGCTTGGGCGGGGCGTTGACTTCGTGCGGCTGATAGAGTATTTTCGCCCAAAACGATCACAGCGCTATCCTAACAGGAGGTGAGGGTCAGAGGCATGAGTCAGTGCATCCTTCTGAACGCCGACTACACCTTTCTCAACCTGGTGAATTGGAAAAGGGCCATTTGCCTGATGGCCAACGGAAAGGCGGAGGTCGTCAAGGATTCCCATGCCACGGTGCACAGTTCCGGCGGCATCACGCTGAGGGTGCCGGCGGTTCTGCGTTTGATCAAGTTGATCCGGACGATTTACCGGGCGGGGGTCGCCTTCACCAAGCGCAACGTTCTGGTGAGAGACGGGTTCCGGTGCGCCTACTGCGGCAGCCCCCGGGACCGGCTTTCGATCGATCACATTATCCCCCGCTCGCGCGGGGGTAAAACCACCTTTGAAAACTGCGTGGCCGCGTGCAAGGGTTGTAACCTGAAAAAGGGCGGGCGCACGCCCAGCGAGGCCGCGATGTATCTGCGGATCAAGGCGTATCAGCCGACCATATCCGAATTCCTTCGGTTGAAATTTCAGCATCTGGGGTTAAACGAAATTTTTGCCGACTTCGGGTTTTGAAGCGCAAGAGGCGACATCTATGAAAGGCATCATCCTTGCCGGGGGCTCCGGCACCCGGCTTTACCCGCTCACCCTGGGGGTCAGCAAGCAGCTGCTCCCGGTCTACGACAAGCCCATGATCTACTACCCTTTGTCCGTGCTGATGCTGGCGGGCATCCGCGACATCCTCATCGTATCGACCCCGTTGGACCTGCCGGTCTTCCGGCGCCTGCTGGGCGACGGCTCACAGCTGGGGGTCCGCTTTGCCTATGCCGAGCAGCCGCGGCCCGAGGGCCTGGCCCAGGCGTTTGTCATCGGCCGCGAGTTCATCGGGCAAGACACGGTCTGCCTCATCCTGGGCGACAACATCTTCTACGGGCCGGGGCTTTCCAACATCCTGCGCCGGGCGGTCGAACTGACCCGCGGCGGGCTGATCTTCGGCTACCCGGTCCGGGACCCCGAGCGCTACGGGGTGGTGGAATTCGACGGCGACCACCGGGTGGTCGGGATCGAAGAGAAGCCGCAGAAACCCAAATCCATGTATGCCGTTCCAGGCCTTTATTTCTACGACAACGACGTGATCCGGATCGCCGGCGATCTCAAGCCGTCCGCCCGCGGAGAGCTCGAGATCACGGACGTGAACCTCGCTTACCTGCGCCGCGGCGACCTGCGGGTCGAGCCGCTGGGACGCGGTTTCGCCTGGCTGGACACGGGCACCCACGAAGCGCTCCAGCAGGCCGCCAGCTACGTTCAGGCCATCCAGGAAAGACAAGGGCTCAAGATTTCATGCATCGAAGAGATCGCCTACCGCCTCGGCTACATCGACCGCAGCCGGCTGCTGGCCCTCGCCTCCGACTTCAGCAAGAACGACTACGGGCGGTACCTTGCGGATGTCGCCAACGAGGGCAGTTCGCCGTTGTAAATTCCATCGCCCCCCGTTTTTCACTGCTAATTTCTTGACACTGCGCGCGCTTGCAGTTAAAGATGCACGTTCGGCTATGGACCCCCTGTGGAGGACGTGATGGACTACAAGCAGACGCTCAACCTGCCGTCGACCGAGTTTCCCATGAAAGCCAACCTGGCGCGGCGGGAACCCGAACAGCTAAAGGAATGGGAGCAACAGGAGCTCTACGAGACGATCCGCAAGGCCTCCAAGGGGCGCGAGCCCTTCATTCTGCACGACGGCCCCCCCTACGCCAACGGCCACATCCACATCGGGACCGCCCTGAACAAGATCCTGAAGGACATCATCGTGCGCTCCCGGCAGATGGCGGGATTCGACGCCGTCTACGTGCCCGGCTGGGACTGCCACGGCCTGCCCATCGAACACAACGTCGACAAGGAACTCGGCGATAAAAAGAAGAGCCTCACCCGGTCGCAGGTGCGCAAGCTCTGCCGCACCTATGCCGAGAAGTTCATCGACATCCAGCGGGAGGAATTCAAGCGGCTCGGTGTCATGGGGGACTGGGCCCACCCGTACCTGACCATGAACTACGAGTACGAGGCCGTCATCGCGCGCGAGTGCATGAAGTTCGGCCTGTCCGGCGACCTGACCCGCAGCAAGAAGCCCATCCACTGGTGCTTCACCTGCCAGACCGCGCTGGCCGAGGCCGAAATCGAGTACCAGGACGATGCCACGGCATCCATTTACGTGAAGTTCCCGCTGAAGGACGATCTGGCGGCCGATTACCCGGTCTTGGCCGGCAAGAAGGTTTCCGTAGTCATTTGGACCACCACCCCCTGGACGCTGCCGGCGAACCTGGCCATCGCGCTGCACCCGGATTTCGAGTATGTGGCCGTGGACGTCGGAAACGGCGAGGTGTATGTGCTGGCCAGGGACCTTACGGACGCCTGCATGCGCACCTTCGGCGTCCGGGACTATTCCATCCTCACCGGCCTCGAGCCTCGGCGGCTCGAGCGCAAACGCTGCCGCCATCCGCTTTACGGCCGGGACTCGGTCATCGTCCTGGGCGCCCACGTCACGCTGGATGCCGGCACCGGCTGCGTGCACACGGCCCCGGGGCACGGCCGGGAGGACTACGAGGTGGGTCTGCAGTACGGCCTGGACGCCTATTCGCCGGTGGACGACCAGGGTCGTTTCATGTCCGACGTGGACTTCTTCAACGGCCAGTTCGTATTCCAGGCCAACCGCAAGATCAGCGCGAAGCTCAAGGAAGACGGGTTCCTGGTCAGCGAGGGCTCGTTCAAACACTCCTACCCGCACTGCTGGCGGTGCAAGCAGGCCGTCATTTTCAGGGCCACCCCCCAGTGGTTCATTTCCATGGACAAAACCGGCCTGCGAAAGAAATCCCTGGAGGCGATCGACCGGGTGCAGTGGATCCCCGCCTGGGGGCGGGAGCGGATCTACGGCATGATCGAGAACCGGCCCGACTGGTGCGTCTCCCGCCAGCGCGCCTGGGGCGTGCCCATCACGGTGTTTTACTGCGAGAAATGCGAGGCGCTGCTGCTGGATGAAGACATCATCGATCGGATCTACCGCCTGTTTGCCGAGCACGGGGCGGACGTCTGGTTCGAACGGGAGGCCGCCGACATTCTGCCGCCCGGCGCCCGTTGCCGCAAGTGCGGGCACGACGGGTTCGTCAAAGAGGTCGACATCCTGGACGTGTGGTTCGACTCCGGCGTGAGCCATGCCGCCGTGCTCGAGGTGCGCAAGGACCTGCGCTGGCCGGCCGACCTCTACCTGGAGGGCAGCGACCAGCACCGCGGCTGGTTCCACAGCGCGCTGTTGACGGCGGTCGGCACCCGCCACCGGGCCCCGTACAAGTCCGTGCTGACCCACGGCTTCGTCGTGGACGCGGAGGGCCGCAAGATGTCCAAGTCCCTCGGCAACGTGATCGCCCCCAAGCAGGTGATCGACAAGTACGGCGCCGAGATCCTGCGGCTGTGGGTCTCCGCCTCGGACTACCGCGAGGACATTCGCATTTCGGACAACATCCTCTCCCAGCTGAGCGACGCCTACCGCCGCATCCGCAACACCAGCCGGTTCATGCTCGGCAACCTCTACGATTTCAACCCGGAAACCGACGCCGTGCCGGCCGGCCGGATGCTCGAGATCGACCGGTTCACCCTCCACAAGCTGCAGCTGCTGGTGGAGAAGGCCCGCCGGGCGTATGATCTTTACGAGTACCACACCATCTACCACGCGCTGCACAACTTCTGCGCCATCGACCTGTCGGCGCTATATCTCGACATCCTGAAGGACCGGCTCTACACCTCGCCGGCCCGGTCGTTGGAGCGGCGCAGCGCCCAGACCGTGCTTTACATGCTGCTCGACGCGCTCGCGCGGATCATGGCGCCGATCCTTCCGATGACGGCCGAGGAGGTCTGGCGGCACATGCCGGCGGTCCCGGACAAGGCGGCGAGCATCCACATGGCCCTGCTGCCGGCGCCGGAGGCCGCGCTGATGAACGCCAAATTGGCCGAGCGCTGGGAGCGGCTGCTGCAGGTGCGCGGCGAGGTGACCAAGGCGCTGGAGGAGGCCCGGGTGAAGAAGCTCATCGGCCATGCGCTGGACGCGGCCGTGACCCTTTCGGCCGGCGGCGAGCTTTACGAGGCCCTGGCGCCCCATGCCGCCGAGCTGAGGTCCCTGTTCATCGTTTCCGCGGCCGAGCTGCTCAAGGATGCGACCCTGGAGGGCGCGGTCGAGAGCGCGGAGGTCAAGGGCCTCAGCATCCGGGTCGAGCCGGCGGCGGGCCCAAAATGCGAACGCTGCTGGGTGCATGAGACCTCGGTGGGCGCGAGCGCGGAGCACCCCACCATCTGCGACCGTTGCCGCACGGCTTTGGGGGTTTCATAAGAGGCCCATCTTCAGGCCTTGCTTTTCATTTTAGGCACTATAGGCACTCTCTTCTACTTCGAGTTTCGTGCTTGTGATTTCGAATTTAACCCCGGTTTGTCCGGTTTGGGTTGAAGAACAACATGGTTTTTAAGAAGCTCAAGTTGCTGGCCGCGGTCTCCGGCTCGGTTTTGATGCTGGACCTGATCACGAAAGCACTGGTTCTGGCCCGGCTGCCGCTCGGCAAGAGCGTGCCGGTCATTCCCGGGTTTTTCGACATCACCCATGTCCACAACCCCGGCGGCGCGTTCGGGTTCCTGGCCGGCATGAGCGCCGAGTTCCGGGGCTTGCTGTTCATCGCGGTGTCGCTGCTGGCGGCCGGGCTGATCGTGTATTTCTATTGGCAGACCCCGCCCGGCCAACGGCTGCTCGCCTTCGGCCTGGCGCTGGTCTTCGGCGGCGCGGTCGGGAACCTGGTGGACCGCATCCGCTTCGGGGTCGTGGTGGATTTTCTCGATGTCTACGTCGGGGACCTGCACTGGCCGGCCTTCAACGTCGCCGACAGCGCCATCACCGTCGGCGTTTTCATCTTTGCCTTTCACCTCCTTTTCCAAAAGAATCCGGCCTGAAGAACAGGCCGGATTCTTTTGCGAGGGAAAATGCAGGGGTTGGATCCGCACGCCGGGATAAATTTTTCTTGAACCCTTGACCCCTTGACCGCTTGGACCCTTATTCCATATGCCCGAGATCACCTACCAGGAGCTCAGGACTTACCTCAAAGACCTCGAGGCGCCGGCCAAGCGCGCGCCGGCAGGCCGTCCACCTGATCCACGGCGAGGACCTGTTCGTGCGCATGGCCTTCGACGAAATTCTGCGCGGCATCCTGCCCGGCGCCCAGGACAGCCTCAACTACGAGCCGCTCGACGGCGCCACGGCCGGGATCGGGGACGTGGTGGCGAGCCTCAACACCTACTCCCTTCTGGGGGGTGCCAAGGTCGTGGCCCTCAAGGATGCACGCCTGTTTCACACCCGGGAGGATGCCGGAAAGCTGCTGGACAGCGCCCGCGAGGCCCAGTCCGAGGGCGATCTGCCCCGCGCCGCCCGGCGCTTTCTGGCGGCGTTGGCGCAGCTGAAACTCTCCCTGGAGGAGATGAAAGCGTCGAACCGGTCCGCGCTCCTGCCTGCCGGTTACGACCCGGGCGCGGACGAGGCCTGGATCGATCGCGTCCTCGAGCACTGCGCCTCCGGCCGCCTGAAGGTGCCGACGAGCGCCGATGCCGCCGACCTTCTCGAGAAGGCGGTCGAAAACGGTTTCCCGAATGGGCACCATCTCATCATCACCACCGACATAGCCGACCGGCGGCGCAGCCTCTACAAGCTCATCCGTGACCGGGGGGTGGTGGTCGACTGCTCGGTGCCCAAGGGCGACCGCAAGGCCGACAAGGAGGCCCAGGAGGCGGTGCTCTCCGGGCACATGCAGGCGATCCTCGGGCCCCCCGGCAAAACCATGAGCCGCGCGGCCTTTCTCGCTCTGTGCGAGATGACCGGCTTCGATCCCGGCACCTTTTCCAACAACCTGCGGACCCTCATCGATTACGCCGGCCAGCGCCGCGAGATCACGGCCGAGGACGTGGGGGCGGTCCTCACGCGCACCAAGAAAGACCCCCTGTACGAGTTCACCAACGCGGTGACGGACCGGGATGCGGAAAAGGCGCTTTTTTTCCTGGGCGCGCTGCTGGAGGGCGAGATTCACGGCCTGCAGGCCCTGGCCGCCATTGCCAACCAGGTCCGCAAGCTGATCGTGGCCAAGGATTTCACGTCGAGCCCGGCCGGCGCGGCCTGGCACCCGGCCTGCGGTTACCCCCAGTTTCAGAAGAACGTCATGCCGGCCATCGTGCAGCACGACCGGGAACTTCTGGCGCGGCTCGAGAGCTGGGATCAAGCGTTGGCGGGTCCTCCCTCCGACGGGGAAAAGAAGAAAAAGGCCAAGGCGGCGACCGACCTGGTGCTGGCCAAAAACCCCGCCAACGCGTTTCCCGTCTACCAGCTGCTGAAAAAATCGGACCGCTTCCGCCAGGCCGATCTGCTGGAGGCGCTGAATGCGGTGAGCGAGGCCGACCTGAAGCTGAAATCATCAACGCTTCAGCCGCGCCTGATACTGGAGCGGGTCGTCCTGCAGATATGCGCATCGGCTTCGCCCAAGGGCTGAACATGGGATTTTTCAGAAACCAGGAAGAAAAGCTGGCGGCCCGATTTTTGCGCTGGCAGTGCGAGAAGCAGAAGCTTCCGGCGCCGTCCGAATCCGACATCCAGCAGCACGCCGGGCGAATCGTCGACGACGCCCACCGCATCGCCAAGGAGCGCGGCGGCAACCTGCTCGACATCATGAAGGAGCTGGTGCAGGACTTCCTGAAGAAAAAATGACGGCTTCGGTCATTCAGCCATTTGGATTTCGAATTTCGTGCTT
>CAVQTH010000033.1:0-58646 GCA_963716325.1 uncultured delta proteobacterium
CACCCCGAGGATCAGGCCCGGAATAATCCCGCCGACGAACAGCCGGATGATCGAAACGTTGGCGATGACCCCGAAGATGACCATGGGAATCGAGGGCGGGATGATGGGTCCGTTGGTGGTGGAGGCGGCAACCAAGGCGGCGGCCTTATGGGGATCATACCCTTCTTTTTTCATGACGGGATAAAGGATAGAGCCGATGGCCGACGTGTCGGCTACGGCGGAGCCGGAGACGCCCGAGATGAGCATGCTCGCCACCACGGTGACGTACCCCAGCCCGCCGCGCACGTGGCCGCACATGGCCTTGGCCACCATGATGATGCGCTCCGAGATGCCTCCCGTGTTCATGATCTCCCCGGCCAGCAGGAAAAACGGGATCGCCATGAGCGGGAAGCTGTCGATGCCCCGGAAGATGCTCTGGATGATGAGGGCCGGCGACCAGGCCCCCAGGGTCAGCGACAGGACCAGCGCCGTGAGGAAGAGCGCGAAGGCAATCGGCACCGTCAGCAGGATGAAGCCGAACAGCGCCGTGAGAAAAAGCGGGAGCACGCTCATGGCTGCACCCCCTTCAGCGCCCGGATGTCGGCATGCGTCTTGATGAGGCATTGGATGAACATGAGGAGCGCGCTGACCGGCCCCACCATATAGACCCAGCCGTAGGGTATGGGCACCGAGGAGGCGACCCAACCGCTCTCGAGGGAGTCGATCGCCATGTCCCATCCGCCCTGGAACATGATGGCCAGGCACACCAGGACCAGCGCGTCGGCTACCAGCACGACCATCCGCTGGTATTTCGGGCGCAGGACCATGAAAATGACATCGATGCCGAGGTGATCACCTTTGATGTAGGCGATGACCGCTCCCAGAAACACGATCCAGATCAGCAGGAAGCGCGACACCTCCTCGTACCAGGCCAGCGACGCGTCGAGAAAATAGCGGCAGACCACGTTGCCGAAGACGGTCCCCGACATGGCCACCAGCAGGACCGCCACCACGTACGACAGGCCCGTGTCCATGACCCGGCTGACGAGGGAAAGCGTCTGGGGCGTTGCCGCTTCGGTTTCAGGCGCCATACGTTGCTCTCCAGGCCGCAGGCCGTTGATCTCAAGCGAAGAATTCAACCGCCTGCGGCAAACGAAGGGTTTTCCGGGTGTTGATAAACAAGTATCAGGCCGTCAGCCAAGGCGCGCGGCGTTTTGGAAAGCGCAGCATATTCATTCATATGTGAGCATTTACAATAGCCGCGCAACGCCGGATCACGGCCTGAGACGCCGTTTTTCGACATCCGGTTAGAGATTGCTGCGGACCAGCTGCCCCGCCAGCTTCTCGTAGAACTGAATCACGCCGCCGTGGTCGTCCTTCTGCTTGCCGTCGACCCGCAGGGCCTGCATGATCTCCATGATGGTGCCGGTCAACGGGATCGGGACTCCGATGGCGTGGGCCGTGTCCAGGGCGTTCTGCAGGTCCTTGATGTGCAGCTCGATGCGGAAGCCCGGCTTGTAGTTGCCCTTGAGCACCATGGGCGCCTTGGCGTTGAGCACCGTGCTCCCGGCCAGCCCGCCCTTGATGGCATCGAAAACCTTGCCGGGGTCGACCCCGGCCTTGGCCGCCAGCACAAAGGCCTCGGACATCGCCGCGATGTTCAGCGCGACAATGATCTGGTTGGCAAGCTTGGTCACGTTGCCGCTGCCGATTTCCCCGCAGAGCACGGCGGAGGCACCCATCTTGAGCAAGATCGGCTTGACCTTCTCGAAGACATCGGCCTTGCCGCCGACCATGATGGCGAGCGTGCCGTCGATGGCCTTGGGCTCGCCGCCGGAGACCGGCGCGTCGAGCATCTCGACACCCTTCTTGGCCAATTCGGCCGCGACGTCCTGGGCCACCAGGGGCGCGATGGAACTCATGTCCACCACGATGCTGCCCTTGCGAACGCCTTCGATCACACCGTTTTTCCCCAGCACGGCCTCTTTGACATGCGGCGAGTTGGGGAGCATGGTGATGATGATATCGCCCTGCGCCGCCACGTCCTTGGGGGATGCGCCCTTCTTGGCGCCGGCGCCGACGACTTCTTCCACCGGTGCCGCCACGATGTCGTAGACCACCAGTTCATAGCCGGCCTTCAACAGGTTCTTGGCCATAGGCTTGCCCATGATTCCCAGTCCGACAAATCCGATCTTCATGTCTTTACCTCCTGCGTTTGGTGTTTGGGTATTTTGTTATTTGGGTGTTTGGGTGTTTCGTGTTTGGGTGTTTGACTTTTCCCTTTCAGATCCCGCCTTGGTTTGACTTCCCTTCCTTCGAGCTTTCCCGAACCTTTCAGCTTTTGCCTTTGGGCGTTGAGCTTCCTTGCAGTATGCGCATGGCCGCATCGGCGACGGCTTGGGCCGTCAGACCGAAGTGGGTCAAAATCTCGTCATAGCAGGCGGCGCTCAGCCCGAAACAGTCTTCGATTGCCACCAATTCCACCGGCGGGTGGGGGATGGCCCGCAGGGCCTCCAGCACGGCCGAGCCCAGGCCGCCGATGAGGTTGTGCTCCTCGGCCACCACGATGGCGCGCACGCCCGCCACCGCCCGGATGAGCGCCTGCGCATCGAGCGGCTTGAGCGTGCTGAGGTTGTAGACGCCCGCCTCGACGCCCTTTCCCGCCAGGAGCGTGGCCGCCTCGAGCGAGCGGCCGACCATGACCCCGGTTGCCAGAAGCGCGGCATCGGAGCCTTTGCGCAGGCGGGTGATCTTGCCGATATGGTAGGGCTCGTCGGCCGGGGTGAGCATCGGCAGGTCGGACCGGTTGATGCGGATGTAGGCCGGCCCCGGCCAGTCGATCAGGCACTCCATCATCTTCGCCGTCTCCAGCCCGTCCACAGGCGACAGGACCGTCATGCAGGGCAAGGCCCGCATGAGGGTCACGTCCTCCACCGACTGATGGGTCTTGCCGTCGCCGAAATCGGACAGCCCGCTGCTCGAGCCGCAGACCCGGACCTTGAGCCTGGGGATGCAGATCGAGTTGCGCAGCTGGTCATAGGCCCGGCCGGTCGCGAAGACCGCGAAGGAGTGGATGAAAGGGATCTTGCCGGCGAGCGCCAGTCCCGCGGCGGTGGCGGCCATGTTCTGCTCGGCGATGCCCATCTGGAAATAGCGCTCCGGGAAAGCCTCCTGAAACAGCACGGAGCGGGTGGACTTCCCCAGGTCGGCCTCGAGCGCCACCACGTGCGGATTTTTTCGGCCCAGTTCCAGCAGGGCCAGGCCGTAGGCTTCGCGCATGTTCGGATGCGGGGGCATAAAAGGTCTCCTTAACTGTCGATATGTCGAGCGAGCTTATTCAGCTCCGGCATGCGGTGATGTTTTCTGATTGGGTTCGAGGGTTCCAGGGGTCAAGGGGTCAAGCGAAGGATAATTGTCTTCTCACTCGAACCCCTGAACCCTCGACCCCTTGAACCCTCTTTTTTTCACGCCAGCGCCGCGCGCCGGGCCTCCAGCTCGGAGAGGGCCTGGCGGTATTGATCGGCGGTCAGAGAGCCGTTGTGAAAGGCAGCGTTGTTTTCCGCGAAGGAAAATCCCTTGCCCTTGACCGTTTCGGCCACGATCACGGTCGGCCGGCCCTTGGTTTTTTGCGCCTTGGCGAGCGCCGTGAGGATCTGACCCACGTCGTGGCCGTCGATGCTCACCACCTCCCAGCCGAAGGCCGCCCACTTCCGCGCGATGTCCGGGATGTCGAAAATCTCGCGGGTCGGGCCGGTCGCCTGGATGCGATTCAAATCAACGAAACCGGTCAGGTGGTCGACCTTGAAAGCCGCCGCCGCCATGGCTGCCTCCCAGATCTGACCTTCGGAAAGCTCACCGTCGCCCATAACGACAAAGACACGGCTGGCCCGCCGATCCAGGCGGAAGCCGAGCGCCATGCCCAGGCCGATGGAAAGCCCCATCCCGAGAGAGCCCGTGACGGCCTCGATTCCCGGTGTGCGGTCCATGTCCGGGTGGCCCTGCAGGCAGCCCTCGAGGGTCTTGACCTTTTTCAGCTCCGCCCGCGGGATGACGCCCAGTTCGACCAGGGCCGCATACTGAATGAGCACGCAGTGGCCCTTGCTGAGCAGGAAGCGGTCGCGGTCCGGGTCCTGCGGGTTTTTAGGGTCGTAACGCATGGCGTGGAAATAGAGGCAGGCCGCGATCTCGGCCATCGAGCTCGACCCGCCCAAATGTCCGACCTTGCCGACCCCAAGGATATCGAGCAGGTCGAATCGCAGCTGCAGGGCCATGCGTTCCAGCTTTTTGACGGTGGCGGTGTCAGTCATGAACGATCACTCCCAGTTGTGAATGTAGTTGCGGCGTTCGTGCGCCTCCGCGAGGGTCGGCGCCACCACGTGCAGGCAGAGACCCCGGCAGGGCAAGTGGCGCCGGACCACCACCAGATCTTCGATGGTGAGATCCCCCCAGAGGATCAGTCCCCGGGTTTGCATGATTTTGGACAGGACCGGCAGCATCTCCGTGACGCTCGGCCCGCCGATGTCCTTGTTCACTTCGATGACCTTCAGGCCCTCCAGGCTGAGCAGCTCATCGATGATGAAGAAGGAGGCCGGGTGCAGGTGAAAGGCGGTGTGAGGATGACCCGCGAGAATCAGGCGCGCCGAATCGAGGAGGAACTCGCGGTAGACCTTCGGCGACAGAATGGCCGAAAGGTCGTCCTGCCACCAGATGGAGGGGCCGGGCGCCCAGACGTGATAAAACCCGAGGGCGGTGCCGCCGTGAAAATCCGGGACGAGCCGGCGCTGGGCTTCTAGGACGGACAAAAACGCGCGGCCGACCCGCTCGATCAGCCGGCGCATGAGCGCCGGGTCTTCCAGCATGAGTGCGAGCACCATTTCCTGCTGGCCCAGGAGTGCCCCGATCATGTCGGTCGGCCCGCGCATGATGGGCATGCCCACCGGGAACCGGCCGCGGCTTTGCTGCACGAGGGCGGTCGTGAATTCGAGGTATTTTTTCAGCCAGGGGTTCCCCGGATCGAAGCGCACTTTTTCGAGCGCATCGGCCGGCGACGACAGCCAGGGCCGCGACGTGAAGCTCTCGCGGCCCGCGCGGATGGCGCAGCCCAGGATGGCCTCCATCCAGGGGATGCCCGTGAAGGGCTCTGCGGTCCAGAAGCCGTCCTGGCCGATCGCCTCGGACTCCTGGAACATGCGCTCGTAGTCCGGAAGAAAGGCTGCCACATCGAGCATTTCCGGTGTAATCGACGTGTCCGGCGCGAGCAGGCCGTGGGCGGCTTTAAAGTGGCGGGAGAAGAAGAAATCGCCCACGCGGAAGGAGGCGAGCGGCCGGGGCTGCTCTTCCCGTGCCCAAAAGGTGCGGTGCAGGGCCAGCCGCTCTTCGAGACCGGCGCGCTGCTGCGGGGTCCTCGCTGGCGCAACCTCGGCCTCCTCGGTCGGCCCGGTCTCGGACCTGAGCCGCTCGATGGTTCGGACCACGTGCTCTTCCATGAGCCGCTCGGCCTCCGGCGCATTGCGGGACCTCACCGCCTCGATCAGCAGGCGATGGTAGTGCAATCCGTCGCGCATTCCCAGGGTGCTGACGATGTTCTCCATGGAAACGCTCAGGACGCTGCGCAGGACGTTGTTGACTTTGACCAGCACGGAGTTGCCGGTGGCCTTGGCCACGGCCAGATGAAACTCAAGATCCGCCCGGGCGAATTCGGCCACGTCGTCCTGAGATCGGACCATCCGGTCGTAAACCGCCTCCATTTCGGCCAGGTCGTGGTCGGTGGCGCGTTCGGCGGCCAGCGCGGCGCTGCCCTTCTCGATGATCCGCCGATACTCCAGGACGTGGAAGATGTCGGTCTCGTCGAGCGCCATCAGGGGAATGAGGGAGTTGAAGTAGATCTCCCCGCTCAGCTCGCGCACGAAGGTGCCTTCGCCGTGGCGGGTTTCAAGGATGCCCAGGGAAACGAGGTGTTGGATCCCTTCACGGATGGAGACCCGGCTGACGCCCATGGTTCGCGAGAGTTCGTGCTCGGAGGGGATTTTGCTTCCGGGGGCCCACGTGCGGCGCAGCACCTGGTCGCGCAGCTGCCGGAAAACCTGGACCCGCACGCTTTCTTTCTTGATGGGCTTTAGTGGTCTGGCAGCCATCGAAAACCCCCTAAGTGAGAGTTGTCTGATATCCTACATCCTGCCAGCCTGTCAAGATAAAATCCCCCCAACTTATTTGGAAAAGTGGGGTGGGGTGGGATTTTATAATCGACCTTCTCCGGCCTCATTCAAAGGGCATGGAACTTATTTGCTATTTCTGCTTGAAACCCGCTATAACTTGCTGATAGTAATGCATGTCTTGCATCAAGGTGCGCCGGAACGCTTGTTTTCTGGGGCGGCACCGACTCCCAGAAAACCGTGCCCTTCGGCACCGTGGAAGATGTCAAAAAAATGGTCGAATGCCTGGCCGAAACCCTGGGCCAGGGCGGCGGGTTTGTGTTCTCGTCCTGCCACAACATCCAATCGGACGTGTCCGCGGAAAAGGTGGTCGCCATGTTCGAGCAAGCCCGCGGGTACGTGCCATCTTGGGCGAGACGATAATCTCACATACGTCGCCATCTCACCCTCCCCTGCAAGCCTATTGAATTGCATCAGGTTCTATATTAGGTAATCGGCTATGACCGAGCAGATCAGCTCTTCCAATGAGAAACGGAGAAGGCCGTCGTGATCGCCAACGCCGACATCGCCAGGGCCATGGAAATTCATCTTGGAACCCTTTTCGACGAGCTGCCGCCGATACCGGATTTTGCCACGGGCATCCGCCGGGCGCCGACGCGGCATTTCAACCTGTCACCGAAAGACACCGAGCTCGCCCTCAAGAACGCCCTGCGCTACATCCCCGCAAAGTGGCACAAGACGCTGGCGCCGGAGTTCCTGGAAGAGCTGACGACGCGCGGACGAATCTACGGCTACCGCTTCCGCCCGGCCGGCCCGATCAAGGGCCGGCCCGTCGACGAGTACAAGAGCCGCTGCATCGAGGGCAAGGCCTTCCAGGTGATGATCGACAACAATCTTGGACTTCGACGTGGCCCTCTACCCCTACGAGCTCGTGACCTACGGCGAGACCGGCCAGGTCTGCCAGAACTGGATGCAGTACCGGCTGATCAAGCGCTACCTCGAAGTCCTCACCCGCGAGCAGACCCTGGTAATGGCCTCCGGGCATCCCATGGGTCTATTCGCATCCTCGCCCGAAGCCCCGCGCGTCATCATCACCAACGCCCTCATGGTGGGCTGCTTCGACGACCAGGAGAACTGGCACCGCGCCATGGCGCTGGGGGTGGCCAACTACGGCCAGATGACCGCCGGCGGCTGGATGTACATCGGGCCCCAGGGCATCGTGCACGGCACCTGCAGCACGATTTTAAACGCGGGCCGCGCCAAGCTCGGCATTCCGGCGGACCAGGACCTTGCGGGGCGGCTGTTTGTGACCTCGGGGCTGGGCGGCATGAGCGGCGCCCAGGGCAAGGCCGTCGTCATTGTCAACGGGGTCGGCATCATCGCCGAGGTGGACGACTCGCGCATCAAGACCCGCCTCGAACAGGGCTGGATCGACCAGGTGACGGACAACCCGGCCGAGGCTTTCGCCGCCGCGGCCGACTACCAGCGCAAACGCCGGGGCCGGGCCATCGCCTTTTACGGGAATGTGGTCGACCTGTTGGAGCATGCGGTCCATCATGATGTCCACATCGATCTGCTCTCGGACCAGACCTCCTGCCACGCGGTCTACGAAGGCGGCTATTGCCCCCAGGGGATCAATTTCGAGCAGCGCACGGAACTGCTGCGCAGCGGGCACGCCGGGTTCAAGGAAATGGTAGATGCGACCTTGCGCCATCACTACGAGCTCATCAAGGCCCTCTCGGATCGCGGGGCCTACTTCTTCGACTACGGCAACAGCTTCCTCAAGGCGGTTTATGATGCCGGCATCAAGGACATCTGCAAAAACGGCGAAAACCCGCTCGACGGTTTCATCTTCCAGTCCTATGTCGAGGACATCCTGGGGCCGATCCTCTTCGACTACGGCTACGGCCCCTTCCGCTGGGTGTGCCTGAGCGGCCGGGACGAGGATCTCGCCCAGACCGACCGGGCCGCCATGCAGTGCATCGACCCCGAGCGGCGCTTCCAGGACCGCGACAACTACAACTGGATCCGCGATGCATCAAAGAACCGGCTGGTGGTCGGCACCAAGGCCCGGATCCTCTACCAGGATGCGTTGGGGCGGATGAAAATCGCCCTGAAGTTCAACGAGATGGTGAGAACCGGGGCGATCGGGCCGGTCATGCTCGGCCGCGACCACCACGACACCGGCGGCACGGACTCGCCCTTCCGGGAGACCGCCAACATCCGCGACGGCAGCAACATCATGGCCGACATGGCCACGCACTGCTTTGCCGGCAACGCCGCCCGCGGCATGAGCCTGGTGGCGCTCCACAACGGCGGCGGCGTGGGCATCGGCAAGGCCATCAACGGCGGCTTCGGGCTGGTGCTGGACGGCAGCGAGCGGGTCGACGCGATCATCCGCCGGGCCATCCCCTGGGACGTCATGGGCGGGGTGGCCCGCCGCGCCTGGGCGCGCAACGAGGCCTCCCTCGAAACCTGCATCCGCTACAACGACTTGCGGCAGGGCTCGGACCACATCACGCTGCCGTATCTGGCCGATGAGGGGATGGTGAAGAAACTGGTGGCGGACGGTTTCGCCCACCGGGATCATAAACGCTGACGACCGTGGGAGCGGCTTCCAGCCGCGATTGCAGAGAGAATTGCTGGCATCGCGGCTGGAAGCCGCTCCCACGGTGCAACCAAAAATCAATGCGGCGGCACTAAGGAGCTTCTTATGGCTGGGATGAACAGAATCGTCGAATGCGTCCCCAACTTCAGCGAGGGGCGCAACCGGGAGAAGATCGAAAAAATCGTCGGGCCTTTCCGGGGCCGGGAGGGGGTCAAGCTTCTCGACTGCCAGCGGGATGAGGATCACAACCGCTGCGTCGTCACGGTGGTGGGCGAACCCGAATCGCTCAAGGCCGCCGTCCTTGAAGCCATGGGGGCGGCGATCGCGGTGATCGACATGCGTGCCCACAAGGGCCAGCACCCGCGCATGGGCGCCGTGGACGTGGTGCCGTTCATCCCGGTGAAGAATGTTAACATGAAGGAGGCCATCGAGTTGTCGCACCAGGTGGCGCAGGCGGCAGCGCAGAAATTCAACCTGCCGATTTTCCTGTACGAGGAATCCGCAACGGCCGCCCATCGCCGCAACCTCGCCGACATCCGCAAGGGGCAGTTCGAGGGCATGCCGGAGAAGGTCAAGCAGCCCGAGTGGAAACCGGATTTCGGGCCGGTCGGCATCCACCCGTCAGCCGGTGTGACCGCCGTGGGTGCGCGCATGCCGTTGGTGGCCTACAACGTCAACCTCGGCACCGCCGATCTCGAGATCGCCAACGACATCGCCCGGAAGGTGCGGCATCTCAGCGGCGGCCTGCGCTACTGCAAAGCCATCGGGATCGACTTAAAGGACCGCGGCATCGTCCAGGTGTCCATCAATATGACCGATTACACCAAGACCGCCCTTTACCGGGTGTTCGAGCTGATCCGAATCGAGGCCAGGCGCTGGGGTGTGCCCGTGGTCGGCAGCGAGATCGTAGGCCTGGTGCCCATGGGGGCCCTGACCGACACGGCCGCCTATTATCTGCAGCTCGAGAACTTTAAGATGGAGCAGGTTTTGGAATCCAGAATCTATGAATAGATCCTGGATTCCAAAAATGAGCAGATGACTGGGAACATCATCGTCAGAAACGCAGCCGAGATTGCCACGCCGCACGGGCGGAGCGCCCGCGCAGGGGCCTCGATGGCCGAGCTCGAGGTGATCCCCGACGGCGCGGTGGTCGTTGAAGGCGGGACCATCGCCCGGGTGGGGCCGACCGCGCAGGTCATGGCGGATCTGCGCGCCGCGGGCGTGGATCTCTCCACCTACGACACCATAGATGCCACCGGCAAGGCCGTGCTGCCCGGGTTCGTCGACTCCCACACCCACCTGGTCTTCGGCGGCTACCGCGCGGACGAGTATGCCTGGCGGCTCAAGGGCGACAGCTACATGGACATCCTGCAGCGCGGCGGCGGCATTCTCAGCACCGTAGCCGCCACGCGCAGCGCCTCGCGCGAGGAGCTGACCGACGCCGGACTGAAAAGACTCGACTCCATGCTCGCCTTCGGGGTCACCACGGTCGAAGGCAAAAGCGGTTACGGCCTGGACCGCGAAACCGAGATCAAACAGCTGGAGGTCATGGCCGATCTGAATCGCCTGCACCCGCTGGATGTCGTGCCCACTTTCATGGGGGCCCATGCGGTCCTGCCCGAGCACAAGGGCCGCGAAGACGCCTACATCGATTTTCTGCTGAAAGAGGTGGTGCCGGAGGTCGCCTCCCGCCGGTTGGCAGAGTTTTGCGATGTCTTCTGCGAAAAGAACGTGTTCTCGGTCGAACAGTCCCGGCGGTTGTTGACAAAGGCCGCGGAAACGGGTTTGAAATCGAAGCTTCACGCCGACGAGATCTTCCGGTTGGGGGGTGCGGAGCTGGCCGCAGAGATCGGCGCGGCGTCGGCCGATCATCTGCTGAACGCCTCCGACGAGGGCCTGCGTGCCATGGCGGCGGCGGGCGTGGTGGCCACCCTGCTCCCGGCCACGGCCTTCAGCCTGCGGGAGCCCTACGCCAGGGGCCGTTTCATGATCGATGCGGGCTGCGCGGTCGCGCTCGCCACCGATTTCAACCCGGGGAGCTGTTTTTCGGAGTCCATTCCACTAGTGGCGGCGCTGGCGGCGCTTTACATGAACCTCTCGCCGGAGGAGATCGTGACCGCGCTCACCCTCAACGGTGCGGCCGCTTTGGGACGCGCGCAGGTCGTCGGAAGCCTGGATCCCGGCAAACAGGGGGACGTGGTCATTCTGGAAAACCCGTCCTACCGCTTCATCCCCTATCACATCGGCGTGAGCACGGTGGAGCAGGTCATCAAGCGGGGAGTTCTGGTTTTCGACAAATCCAAAAGAGGAGAATGGCGGTGCTGAAGGACCTGAGCCTTGTCGACTATCTCGCCAAAACCGCCTCCGGCGACCCTGTGCCCGGCGGCGGCAGTTCGGCGGCCCTGAACGCCGCGCTGGCGGCGGCCTTGATCGAAATGGTGGCGCAGCTGACCATCGGCCGGAAAAATTTCGAGAGCGTGGATGCCGAGTTGCGGGCGGTGGCTGAAAAAGCATCGACCCTGAGGCATACACTCATTGCGGATATCGACCACGATTCCGATTCGTACGCCCAGGTGCTGAAAGCCTTTCAGATGCCGAAGGGCACGGAGGTGGAAAAGACCGGCCGCACCCGGGCGGTGCAGGACGCCTTCAAGCAGGCGGCCCTCGTCCCGTTGGGAGTTGCCCGGGCCGCCGTCTCCTTGATGGATCTCGGCCGCACCGTGATCTCCAAGGGCAACCCCAACGCCGCTTCCGACGGGGCCGCCGGCGTGCTCGCCGCCCGCATGGCCGCCCGCGCGGCGGTCTACAACGTCCGGATCAATCTCGGCTCGATCAAGGACGAGGCATTCACCACCGAGCTGCGCCGGGAAGCCGACCGGCTCGAAGCAGAAGCCGAGGCGAAGGAGAAAGAGATACTATCCCTCGCGAAGCTATAATGCGTTTTGACAACTACTCAGGTGGCGAGGGTTCAGGGTTCGGGGTTGAGGAGAGAAGCAGTTGCCGAGGTCTGACCGCTGCCGGCCCCAATCGTCCGTGCGGGAGGAGGCCAAGGATTAAGGCGCCTGTCCTCGCGGGTTTCCTGAACCCCGACCCCTGAGTAGTTAAGTATGTTATATGTGGGAGCGGCTTTCAGCCGCGATCAAGCAGCCTGAAACCATCGCGGCTGAAAGCCGCTCCCACAACCATGACCGATCCCATTTCATACCCATGCAGCTATTCCTTGAACAGCTTTTAAACGGCATCGCGACGGGCTCGATCTACGCCATGGTCACCCTGGGCCTGGCGCTCGTTTACGGGATCATGCGCATCCTGCACGTCGCCCACGCCGCCGTGTACACCATCGGCGCCTACGTGGGGCTTTTGTTCTTCAACCTCACCGGCAGCCTCCTGCTGGCCGTTTTGGGGAGCATGGCCGTCTGCGCCCTGGTGGGGGTTTCGATCGAGCGCTTCGTCTACTTTCCCCTGCTGAAATACCCGCCCTTCGTTCCCCTGATTGCGAGCATCGCGATCCTGCTGTCCGTCGAAGAGCTCTGCCGGCTGATCGCCGGCCCCCAGATCCTGACCTTCCCGGCCGAGCTGCCGTTTCCCGAGTTTCACGTCGCCGGCGTGACGGTGACCTCCACGATCACCGCCGTGTACTGCATCACTGCCGCGGTGCTCGGCCTGCTCTGGGTCATCACGACCAAAACCGAGCTGGGCCTGGCCATGCGGGCGGCCTCCCAGGACATGGCCGTCGCCGATGCGATGGGGATCAACTCCCATTTGATCGTGAGTCTCACCTTTGTCATCGGTTCGGCCATCGCGGCCGTGGCCGGGATCCTGGTGGGCATTTACTTCAACCAGGTCTATCCGACCATGGGCGCCATCCCGGCCTACAAGACGCTCGCCCTCATCGTGGTGGGCGGCCTGGGTTCGGTGCCCGGCGCGGTCGTCGCATCGATGCTGCTCGGGATGGCGGAGACGCTTCTGATCGGCTACGCGAACATCCCCCTGCCCCGGGATGCGCTCGCGTTCATCGCCATGATCGGCGTGCTCATGTGGCGGTCCCAGGGGCTTCTGGGCTCACGATAGCCTGACGATTCGATGAAACGTAAAGGAACTCGCACGTGAGTGGATACCTGATCACGATCGCCACCATCATCGCCATCAACGCTATCGTGGCCTGCGGCCTCAACGTGATCGTGGGCTTCGCGGGACAGATCTCCCTCGGCCACGCCGCCTTCTTCGGGATCGGGGCCTACACCGCAGCGCTGCTCGCCACCCAGGCGGGACTGTCGTTCTGGGCGGCCCTGCCCTGCGTGATCGCCATGAGCGCCTTCATCGGGCTGCTCCTGGGCCTCCCCAGCCTGCGGGTGCGCGAGGACTTTCTGGCCATCACCACCATCGGCATCAACTTCATCGTGGAGGCGGTCTTCAACAACTTCGAGTTCTTCGGCGGAGCGCTGGGGATCGGCGGGATTCCGCGGGTGGCGTTCTTCGACCTCAAGCTCAGGGGCACGGAGTTCCTGTATCTGTGCCTCTTTTTCCTGATCGGCGTGATGGCTGTCTGCTGGTGGCTCACGCGCTGCTGGGCGGGCCTGGCCTGCTTCGCCCTGCGGGAGGAGGAGGCGGCGGCCGCCAGCGTGGGAATCTCGCCCGTCCGCTTCAAGCTCCTGGCCTTCGTGATCGGCACCGGCATGGCGGGGTTGGGCGGAGCGCTGTATGCCCATTTCATGCGCTTCATCTCGGCCTCCGATTTCGCTTTCCCGCTGTCGGTCTCGCTGCTGAGCATGGTCGTGGTGGGGGGCATCGGGACGCTGTGGGGGCCGATCCTCGGCGCGTTCATCATCGGGGTGCTGCCCGAGGTATTCCGGCCCCTGACCGACTACCGCATCCTTTTCTACACCATGCTGCTCCTGCTGATGATCCGCTTCCAGCCCGGCGGGCTCCTGGGCGAGAACAGCGCGGCGCGCCGGGTGTTCGCAAAAATGCTGCCGGGGAGAAAACCATGAACCGGCCGCTGCTCGAAATCTCCGGGCTGTCCAAGCATTTCGGCGGCCTGCGGGCCGTGGACGGCGTCAGCTTCCAGATCCGGCCCGGTGAAATCCTGGGGCTGCTCGGGCCGAACGGCGCCGGCAAAACGGTCTGCTTCAACCTCGTCTCCGGCGTCTACAGACCCACAGCGGGGCGGATCGTCTTCGACGGGCAGCGCGTTGAAGGGCTTGCGCCGCACGTGATCGCGGGCCTCGGCATCGGCCGCACCTTCCAGATCGTCAAGCCGTTTGCCCACCTGACCGTTCTCGAAAACGTCCTTGCGGCCCGCGGCATCGCACGCTATCGGAGTCTGCCGAAAATCTGGTCAAGCTGGAAGACCCCGGCCGAGCGGCGCGCGGCGTTGAGCCTGCTCGAGCGGGTGGGGCTCTCCGACCTGGCTGAACGCCGGGCCGGGCTCCTGCCCCTGGGAAACCTGCGCCGGCTTGAGATCGCGCGGGCGCTCGCCGTCGGCAGAAAGCTTCTGCTGCTGGACGAGTCGTTTTCCGGCCTGCGCCACGAGGAGATCGCCCAGCTGGAAGCGCTCATTCGGGCCATCCGCGCCGACGGCCTGACGGTGCTCTTGATCGAGCACAACATGCGGGTGGCCATGGCGCTTTGCGACCGGCTGGTGGTGCTGGACCACGGCCGCAAGCTGGCCGAAGGCCGGCCGACGGAGGTCCGCGCCGACGAGGCCGTGATCGAAGCCTACCTGGGCCGGAAAGGAAGCGCGCATGCTGCTTGAGGTGAGCGATCTGCGCATCTCCTACGGCGACATCCGCGCGGTGTCGGGAGTCAGCTTTGCGCTGGAAAAAGGGGAGCTCGTTTCCATCATCGGCGCCAACGGCGCCGGCAAGACCTCCATCCTCGGCGGCATCATGGGCATGGTGCCGGTGCGCCAGGGCGGCATCCGCTTCAAGGGCCGGGAAATGAGCCGGCTGGCGTCGTTCGAGCGTGCGCGGGCAGGCATGCGGCTCGTCCCGGAGCGCGCGCGGGTATTCCCCCGGCTGAGCGTGCAGGAGAACCTGATGACCGGGGTTTACGGGCTGCGCCGCAAAATCGATGTGGGCCGGCGCATCGCCTGGCTGCACGAGCTGTTCCCGATTCTAAAGGAACGCCGCGGCCAGCCGGCATCCACGCTCTCGGGCGGCGAGCAACAGCAGCTGGCCATCGCCCGGGCGCTCGTGTCGAACCCGGACCTGCTGCTGGTGGACGAGGTCTCCATGGGGCTCATGCCCAAGCTCGTGGACCAGGTGTTCGAGATGCTCGCCCAGCTCAATCGCGAGCACGGCCTGACCATCCTCCTGGTGGAGCAGAACGCGATGGCCTCCCTCGAGATCTCCCACCGGGCCTATGTGCTCGAAACCGGCGCGTGCGTGTTCGAGGGCCGCGCCGAGGACCTGTTGAAAGACCCGAAGCTCAAAGCGGCGTATTTAGGGGAATAGGAAGCGTGTTAAGTTTTACGTTTTAAGTTTTAAGCTGTATAAAATAGTTTGGCTTTCGATTCATCCGCTTCCGGCAAATTGCCTGTTCGATCCATAGACCAAATTGTCTTGCTTAAAATCTAACACTTGAAACTTAAAACTATCAGAAGGAGGCATTATGAAATTCGTTAAAACACTTTTTATTCTTGCACTGATTTTTTTCTTCAGCTTCGGCGCAGCCGATGCTGAAGAAAAAATAAAGATCGGCCTGCTGGCCCCGCTTACCGGGTTCGCCGCGGCAGACGGCGCCAGCGTGAAGAACTCCGTGGACCTGGCCGTGGAAAAGGTGAACAAGGCCGGCGGCCTGCTCGGGAAACAGGTCGAACTGGCAACCTACGACGACCGGGCCGACGCCAAGGAGGCTGTGGCCCTGGCCCAGAAGCTCATTCAACAAGACAAGGTGGTCGGCTTGGTGGCCGGCTCCTACAGCATGCCCACCCGGGCCGTGGCGCCCCTGTTCCAGGATGAGGCCATCCCCCTGGTGGCGGCCTACGCGATCCACCCCGACGTCACCAAGGCCGGCGACTTCAACTACCGCAACGGTTTCCTCGGCGCGGTGGAAGGCCGGGCCGCCGCCTACACGGCCGTCGAGTTGATGAAGGCCAAAAAGATCGCCCTGCTGACGAGCGACAACGACTTCGGCCGCACCCTGGCCGAAGGCTTCAACGAATACCTCTCAAAATTCGCCAAGGGCAAGGCGGAGGTCGTCATCGCCCTGACCTACCCGATGTCCGAGAAAGATTTCAAACCCTACTTGTCGAAGATCAAGGAGGTGAATCCGGACGTGATCTTTGCGAGCGGCTACTACTTCCAGACCGGGCCGGTGCTCAAGCAGGCGCGCGAGCTCGGCATGAAGACCCAGATCATCGGCGAAGAGGGCGCCGACTCGCCCAAGACGCTCGAGATCGCCGGCGATGCGGCGGAGGGCTTCGTCATCGTCACCAACCTCAACCGCGATGACAAACGGCCGTTCGTGCAGGAGTTTTTAAAGGAGTACGAGAGCCGCTTCAAGATTCAACCGGACATGGTCGGCGCTTCAGCCTACGATGCGTTCATGATCATTTGCGACGGCATCCGGCGCGCCAAGAGCACCAGCGGCAAGGCCATGCGGGATGCCATCGCCGCCACCAAGGACTACGACGGCCTGACCGGCGTCATCAAGGGCTTCAACAAGGGCGAGGTGGTGAAGGAGGTCCAAGTCCAGCAGGTGAAAGGCGGGCGCTTCCGCTACCTCGGGGTCGATCACCGACCCGGCGCTGATCACGCCGTAATAAACCATCCCGGCCCTAAGGGGCGGGGATGGTTTATTTACCGGTTTAAAAAAGGGCCCTTCCTGGAAAACCCGGAAGGGCCCTTTTTTTTGCAGGAGGGAATTTTTCCGCTTCAGTATGCCAGGTCTTCCAAGGTCACCTTGGTTTTAAACAGGTTGTACGCCCAGGCCTGGTAGGCCAGCACGATCGGCACGAAGATGACGACGACGACCAGCATGATCGTGAGGGTGAGCTGCGTCGAGGATGCGTTGTGCGCCGTCAGGCTCCAGGCCGGGTTCATGCTCGAAGGGAACATGTTCGGAAACAGCCCGATCACCCCGTAGAATGTGGCGCCCACGATGGTGAGGGCGGAGGCGAACCAGGCCTTGAAAAAGGCCTTCTGCGCCAGAAACACCCGGATGCCGAACAGCGCGACCACGGTGAGCAGGATCACCGCGAAGAGCAGCGGGTGAGCCATATAATTGGCATAGAGCTTGGTGGTGAAGTAACTCGCCGCCAGGAACACCACGGCGACCACCACCTCGACCGGCCAGATCTTGGCCGCTGCCGATGCCGCCCGGGTCTGAAGCTCGCCCTCGGTTTTGGCTGCCAGCCAGAGGGCGCCGTGCACCAGAAAGAGCAGCACGAAGAGCACCCCGCCGATCAACCCGTAGGGGTTGAGCAGCGTGAACAGCGTCCCCTGGTAGACTCCCTTCTGGTCGATGGGGATGCCCTGAAAGATGTTGGCAAAGGCCACGCCGAAGAGCAGCGCCGGGGCGAAGCTGCCGATGAAGATGCAGGCGTCCCAGAGCTTGCGCCAGCCGGGGCTCTCCACCTTGCCGCGGAACTCGAAGGCCACCCCGCGCAGGATCAGGGCGAACAGGATGAGCATGAGCGCCGAGTACAGCGACGAGAACATCACCGCGTAGACGCGCGGGAACGCCGCGAAGGTGACGCCGCCGGCCGACAGCAGCCAGACCTGGTTTCCGTCCCACAGCGGCCCCATGGCGTTCACCATGACGCGCTTGTCCTCCTCGGTTTTCCCAAGGAAGGGCAACAGCGACCCGATGCCGAGATCAAACCCGTCAGTCATGAAATACACCGCCCACAAAAGCCCCCAGAGAAAAAACCATATGGATTCGAGCACCATTTTATATGTCCTCCTTCACGTAAGTAATCGTTGATCGTTTAGGCCTCTCAAACGGCGGCCTGGCGCAGGCCTTTGCCGAGCGCAGCGGTAGGACCGGCAACGGCGTCGGGTCCCAGGCGCGCATATTTGGCGATAAGGTAATAACCCACGCCGCCCAGCAAGCCATAGACCAAAATGAACGCCACGAGGCTCACGGCGACCTGGGAAGCGGCGATGGGCGACACCGCATCGGCGGTTTTCATCAGGCCGTAGACGATCCAGGGCTGGCGGCCCACTTCCGCCAGGACCCAGCCGGCCGTGTGCGCCAGGAACGGCAGCGGGATGGAGACCATCATCAGTTTGAGATACCAGGGGTTTTCCAGCAGGCGCTTGCGGATGAAAATCCCGATGACCATCATCGCGGCGAAGTAGATCCCCAGGGCAACCATGACCCGGAAGGACAGAAAGGTCAGCAGCACGGGCGGGCGTTCGCTTTTCGGAAACTCCTTCAACCCCTTCACCTTGGCGTTGAAATCCCCGTGGCCCAGAAAGCTCAAAAGACCCGGAACGGCGCCGATCTCGACGGAATTGCGTTCGTTCTGCTCATCCGGCACGGCAAACATGTAAACCGGCGCCTTGGACGTGGTGTTCCAGAGCGACTCCATGGCGGCAAGCTTCGCGGGCTGGACCTTGGTCACATGCTTGGCGTGCATGTCGCCCTCGAGGATGACCCACAAGGAGGCGATCGTGCCCACCACCAGGCCGAGCCGGAAGGAGCGGGTGAAAAAGTCCACATTCTGTTGCTTGAGCAGGTGATAGGCGCTGATGCCCATGACGAAAAAAGCCGCCAGAAGCAGGGCCGCCGGCACCACGTGCAGGATCTGCAGGATGCTGAAGGTGTTGAAGACCACGGCCGCGAAGTCGGTCAGCTCGGCCCGGCCGTTGCGGATGGCATACCCCACCGGCTGCTGCATCCAGCCGTTGGCGGTGAGGATCCAGATCGCGGACAGGTTGCTTGCCCCGGCCACAAGCCACATCACGACCGCATGCGCCTTGCGCGAAAGCTTCTTCCAGCCGAACACCCAGACGCCGATCAGCGTGGATTCGAGGAAAAAGGCCGCGGTGGCTTCAATGGCCAGCAGCGAGCCGAAGATGTCGCCCACGTAGGCCGAGTACCCCGACCAGTTGGTGCCGAACTGGAACTCCAGCGTGATGCCGGTGACGACCCCCACGGCAAAGTTGATCAGGAAAAGCTTGCCCCAGAACTTGGTCATCTTGAGGTAGGTTTCGTTGCCGGTGCGAACGTACTGAGTCTCCATGATCGCAACCAGCACCGACAGCCCCAATGTCAGCGGGACGAAGAAAAAGTGGAAAATCGTGGTCGCGGTGAACTGCAGCCGCGAAAGCAGCAAGACGTCCATTTACTTGTCTCCTTTCTTCAAACGGTTGACCCCACGACGCGGCCGGCCGGCCGGCATCGCCTCCAACGTCAATGACGGCATGCAACTGGTTTCCTGGAGCATCCGGGCGAAGGTGGCCTCCTGGAGCGTCTGCCGCAGCTGGTCTTTGGCCTTCGCCCAGATGCAGTGCACCGCGCAGGCGTGGCTGCGGTTGCAGGACTCCGGCCGCATGACGCAGTCGTTCAGGAAAATCTCGCCGATCACCGCCTCGACCACCTCCAGCAGCGTCAGCCGCTCGGGGGCGACGACCAGCCGGAACCCGCCCTTGGCGCCCTGGACGATCTCGATCGCACCGGCCCTGGCCAGCTGCTGGGCGATTTTGCCCAGGAACTGGTCCGGGATGTCCATCTTGCGGGCGATCTCCTTGCGGGCGCAGAGCACGCCTGCCCCCTGGGACGCCAGGTACAGCACACAGCGCACCGCATATTCACCCGCCCGCGTCAGTCGCATGATGCCCCCTTATAACAGGACATATAAGATCCTTTTAATCCTATTTATCGGGGCGACCGAAGGATGTCAAGATTTTTTTTCACCTCCTGGCGGGCCGGGTCGGAGCCGCGACGGATCGGCTGGAAAAAAGATCAAGGGGGTTTAAAAAAACAGCCGAAGGTACTAGAATGTTGAAGATCACACCACGGCCGATCCCATGCATGCCGCCTCTTACAAATATTTGACCGATGCCGACTGGGCGCAGCGCATCAACGAGCTGGAGCGGATATCCGCCTGCTGCGAGCTCTGCCCGCGGCGCTGCCGCGTGAACCGATTCGAAGGCGAGCGCGGCTTCTGCGCGGCTCCGGGCGAGCTCGTCATCTCGAGCATCTTCCCCCACCACGGCGAGGAGCCGCCGCTCTCCGGCACCGCAGGCTCCGGCACCGTCTTCTTCACCCACTGCACGCTGAAGTGCGTCTTCTGCCAGAACTACCAGATCTCCCACGCGCAGGAGGGGCGCCCGTTTTCAGTGGAAGAACTGGCGCAAAAGCTGCTGGGGCTCCAGGAACAGGGCTGCCACAACATCAACCTGGTCACGGCCACCCATTTCCTGCCGCGGGTCGTGCGCGCCTTGCAGAAGGCGTCCAATTCCGGCCTGACGCTCCCGGTGGTCTACAACTGCGGCGGCTACGAGCGGGTCGAAACCATCGACCTGCTCAAGGACATTGTGGACGTCTGGCTGCCCGACATGAAATACGGCCGCAACGAACCGGCGCGCCTCTATTCCAAGGCCCCGGATTACGTCGACATCAACCAGGCCGCCATCCGCCGCATGTTCCGGCAGGTCGGCCCGCTGCGCTGCGACGAAACCGGCATCGCCCACCGCGGCCTGTGCATCCGCCACCTCGTGCTGCCGAACGACCAGTCCGCCAGCCGCGAGGTCCTTGCCTTCCTGAAAGAAGCCTTCGACCCCGAGGACGTCACGGTCAGCCTCATGGCCCAGTACCGACCCCTCTACGGCGCGGACCGGCACGCCTTGATTGGAACGGTCGTCGACCGCCGGGAATACGAGCGCATCAAACAGGAATTCATCGACGCCGGGTTCGGTGGGTTCTATCAGGAACCGGAGAAGCTCGACACGGCGTTTGTGATTGACTTTACGAAACGAAAAGAAGAGCCGCTGACGGGGAATTAGATCGAACATTTTATGAAGCGCCACGGGCGGGAATGCTTTATATAGACTTGTTGACATGGCTAACATAGCTTGATATAGAAGGCTTACTGCTCGCTTCTCATTCTTGGAGACCGATATGATCCGAACCAACATTTCAGACTTAAAGAACCGCTTGAGCCATTACCTGCGTCTCGTGCGGGCAGGTGAAGTGGTTGAGATCCTGGAAAGAAAAGTCCCCTTGGCCCGCATTGAGGCTGTTAGCGTACTGGACGCCAAGAATTCCGGAAACGGCTGGCTGCAGCGCATGGTTGAACTGGGAGTGATTACCGCCCCCAAGTCGAAGTCATCCCGTTCGGTCATCGCCCGGATCGATCACGTGATTTCCGAAGGAGGGAAAAACATCGGCGCACTGGATGCATTGAAGGCGGAACGGGAGGCCGGGAGATGAGGTTCTGGGACTCCTCTGCCGTGATCCCGCTGCTGGTCCAGGAAGATCCGTCGAAATACTGTATCCAGGCGTATCGCGCAGACCGCGACGTGCTTGTGTGGACCATGAGTAGAGTCGAAATATTCAGTGCCCTCTGCAGGCGATTGAGAGATGGCGCCCTCGGGCCCGCTTCTTTCGACGCTGCCACGCTTCGCTTGAACACTTTCTTTGAGAGTATGTATGAGGTCGATGCGATTCAACGAGTAAAGGCCAGAGCGATTCGTTTGCTGCGGATCCATCCATTGAGGGCGGCCGATGCTCTTCAGTTAGCGGCAGCCATGGTGGCAACGGAAGAAAAAGTCCAACGTTTACCGTTCATGTGTCTTGACGATCGCTTGACCGCAGCTGCACGATTGGAGGGGTTCGAGGTGAACCCCTAACCACCGGGACAAACAGTGACAAAAAAGGGAAACTATGAGAACCCTGTTCGCACTTTTCGTAGCCGTTGCAATGATTGGCTGCGCCACCGAACCCAAGCGGACGCCCGACACCAGAACGGCGCCTGCCGCGCAGCAGGCCGCTGCCGGCCCCTATCCCGAGGAGTATGAGCTCAGGATCATCTCGTGGCTGCGAATGAATGCCGATGATCCGGACAATGTTCAGATCCTGTCGATCGGGCCGCCCCAGCTTAAGACGCTTGGGGTGTCAGCCCCCGACCGTGGCCTAATGAAAGGCGACGCGGTCTGGGAGTCCGTCGTGGTCGTCCAGTCGAAGAACCCGCCAAGCCCCCCCGCCTATCGCCACTTTTACTTCAAGGACGGCGTCATCCGGGCGGTCGACCTCAAATAGCGCCTGCCTTCCGACACGGGGCGCATTTCACCGGCTCATTCAGGTGATCAACTAGAGCGACCGGGGAGCATGTGCGATGTTGGAAGCGCTTGTCGATTGCGTTCAAATAACGGCATTATTCAATCTTAATGGATGAAGAGGACTTATGATGCGAAATTTTATTCTGATGTTGATGTGCTCGGCGTTCCTCCAGAGTCTGACATTGGCTACAGCCAACGCGGGAGAAAGGCAACCGGTGGGATTGGATGTATATGTTCTCGGGCATCATGCCTATGTTGCGGGAGGAAAAAACGGGCTATTCGTGATTGATATCCGCAGGCCGGCGGACCCAAAGCGGGTGGCGACAGTTGATACGCCCGGTGAGGCGAAGGGGGTCTTCGCCGCCGGCAGCTTTGCCTATGTAGCGGCCGGCTCCGCTGGTCTCCAAATCGTTGGTATTCGCAACCCGGCCGATCCAGTGATGGTCGGTTCGGTCGATACACCGGGGGACGCACGCGATGTTTATGTCTTCAGCGATTATGCACTCGTGGCGGATGGGCAATCAGGTCTTCAGATCATCAGCATTCGTGACCCGGAGCGTCCGCGAGTCGTGGCGGCAATCGACACGCCGGGCGAAGCGTGTCATGTCCATGTCGCCGCTAACCATGCCTTTGTGGCAGACGGCATGGCTGGACTTCAGATTATTGACATCCGCAGACCTACCGATCCAAAAATTGTTTCTTCAATCAGCAGCTTGCGCGATGCGCGCTCGGTGCACGTCATATCCAACCATGCATATGTGGCGGATTTTGCCAAGGGCATTTTTGCGATCGACATCAGAAACCCCAGCAGGCCGCAAGTCGTCGGATCTGTGAAAACACCCGGCGAGGCTCAAAGCGTTTACCCCCTGTATAATCTTCTCATTGTCGCCGACGGCTCCCACGGCCTCCAACTAATCGATATCCGCAGCCCCGGATCTCTGCGCATCGTTGGTGCTTACGCTACGCCTGGAGAGACCCGCAGTGTATATGGATTGGCGAGCCGCGTTTATGTAACCGGATTGGGCTTCGGACTGGGTGTATTCGAGGTCATCGACCGCTCCAGGCTCAATGCAAATGGGCACTTTCTGGTCGATATAGATCGATAAGCGGCAAACTTGATTTCGTTTTTGCAAGGCCAAATCATGAGGTGAATTATACAGACCAATCTCCAGCGGGTGCGCAAAAAAAAGTTTGCTTTATCGAATCCGAATATTTATAAAAACATCAAACGGCGTAGCGGAAGCCGTGTCTGCCATCGGAGAACGCCCTCCCATCTGAAAGGGCAACGAAAATGGTCATCAGCTTGATCAATCAGAAAGGCGGCGTCGGCAAGACCACGACCGCCATCAACCTGGCAAGCGCTCTGTCCTCGAGGAATCTAAAAGTCCTGATGGTCGATGCCGATCCCCAGGGCAGCGTGCTGCAATGGCAGGCGACCGGGGCCAACCGCGAGTTCGATGTAGTTGAGTTGGCCATGCCGGAACTGAGCACCAAGATCGGAAACCACCGCCGGGCCTTCGATCATGTCGTCATCGATTCGCCGCCGGCGCTTTCACACATCAGCCAAGCGATCGCAGCTGCTTCGGACCTGGCCATTATTCCCATTGCACCCAGCTCATTGGACATCTGGTCGAGCAGGGAAACGATCCAACTGGTCACGGATGCCGGCCGCAAAAATAAGAGGCTCGCTGCCAGGCTGCTCGTTTATCGCAAGATCCCCGGCACGCGCCTTGCGGCGGAGGCCCGCGAAGCGCTCAACTCCTACGGGCTCGACATCTTCGAAACCGAAATTTCCCAGCGGATCGCATACGTCGAGGCCATCGTTTCGGGTGTTTCAGTTCTGAAGTACTCGCCGAACAGCGTTGCAGCTCGGGAAATCCGGGACCTGTGTGATGAGATCCTATAGCCGGGAGGAAAAACACTATGGCGCGGAAGCGATCACTGAAGGATGCGGCGGCAGATCGACTGGTTGAAAAAAACAAGACCGTTCCGGAGGCCACGCCTGCCCCGACCAAAAAAAAGGCGCCCGGGCCCCGCGCAGCGAAGGCCGCAATAGCGGAGCCCCCCGATGAAAGCCCTGCCATGCAGCCTCCCGCGCTTGAGGATCCGCCGTTTTCTACGGTTGAGACGCCGAAGCCTCCCGGGGACGGGCAGAGGAGCTTGCCGCCTCTTGTCTGGAAAGCGATTCCGCTTTTGATCGGTTGCGCCGCCGGTTATTTTTTTGGCGTGGGACATGCGACCGGCCCGGCGAACATCTCTTTTCTCCTGATCGGGCTTGCGGCCGGATACTTTCTCGGCCGATGCACCAAGATCCCCTGATGCGTCCACTCGTTGCGCCGACGCTGCCAACGACCGGCGGAAGCCTTCCCCGTTGATCGACCGCTTCAACAACCCGGGGTGAATAGGAGCCGCCGATCCGATTTCATTGAGAGGGTGCGACCACGCGTCTTTTGCTCATCTGCAGCCGAATCCGATCCAGGTCTTCCATGGTCGGCGGGAAGGGATAGTTGCGCAGGTTCGGCCCGGGGCGGGAATTGGCGAAGGGGCGGTTGCAGGCCACCTCGCCGTCGTGTCCCTCGCACCCGCTGGTTCGAAACGGCTGCCCGCAGCCGACGATGCGGTCGAAATCCGTTTGGCCAATGCCGTAATCCGCAATCCGGCCGGCCGGGGTATAACCAAACCGGTCGGCCCGCGAGAGGCCGCGGTCGATCAGGTAGCGCGCCACTTGGACATGGCGATAGTGCGCCATGGACGGCCGGGGGTGCCCAACCATGCGTGAGCCCGGCTCCGGGAAAAAGGAAAACAGGTGGGTCCGCCCGCCCATGTCCCTGGCCATCTGGATGGCGGCGCACATCTCCTGTTCCGTTTCACCCATCCCCACCATGAGATGAACGCCGGCATGGCCCTCGCCGAAGACGCCGACGGCGCGCTGGAAACAGTCCCAATATGCCGGCCACCGATGCGGGCCATTGACCCCGCTGCCGCGGTAGCGGTCGAAAAGTGCCGGAGTGGCGAGATCCACCGCCACCCCGATCTTGTCGGCCCCGGCCGCTTTGAAGCGCTCGAGATCGCCCTGGCCCAGGACGGTGGGAGTGACCAGCAGGGATACCGGGTTGTCGAAACGCGAACGCAGCCGGGCGCATACGGTCGCCGTGTCCTGAACCGCGCGCCGCCGGGTGATCATGGAAATGCATATCCGTTTGACTCGTTGCCTGCGCTGCGCAATCTTTTCAATGATGTCGTCCAACGGAAAGGTCGGCCACTGCACGCGGATAAAGCTCTTGCCGGGGCCGGCTCCCGGGCGTTCGGCCGAAAGGCCGCAGTAGGCGCAGCGCGCACGGCAGCCTTCCGGGTAGGTCAGGAGCAGGTTGATGCAGTGGAGCCGGGCATCCCGGTAGAACAGGCCCGGTTGGTACCCGAGCGTCATGGCCGCGGCCAGGCTCATCCGCATGTAGCCGGGGCTTCGGGGGGCGTCGCCTTCCAACTCAGCCATCGCCATTTCTCCTTCGCGCTACCCGTCGCTGCCGATCCAGTCTGCGGGCACCGAGCAGCAGGTTTTTTGGTAGCGGATGTCAAGCCCGTAGGACCGCGCCCGTTCCACCGCCTCATCCGAGGGCAGGGCCATCCGGTTCACGCCGGCGTCCACGGCAAGGACCTCCAGCCGGCGGCTTCCGCGGGGCCGGGCGCACCCCAGGCTGATGAGGGTCTCCGGCAGCTTGAAGCGTGCGAGCGCAATCAGCTCGGCGACCGCTTCGGCGCGGGGTGGGTCTACCCGCTGAACGGGCGTGGCCGGTATGCCCATCAGGGACAGGACGACGACCTGCTCGACCTTGAACGGTGCGACGATGTCCAGCGCCTTTTGCTCGCCCCTCATCCGTCCGTAATCGATCCCGCACACGATGTGCGGAACGATAGGCACCCCGGCCTTCTGCAGCGCTTCCAGGCCCGCCGCGATTCGCTCGACCCCGAAGGGGACGTGGTAGACCCGCTGCAGCGTCTCGTCGTCGCCGATGACATCGACCAGGGCCTGATCCACCCCGGCCTGTTTCAGGCCCGCCGCATCGTTTTCACGGATGAACCCCGCGTGCACGGAAATGAACAACCGGGTTTTTTCTTTGACGGCCCTTATGGCCGGCAGAAACGGCTCCCAGGGCAGACACCCGTCGCGGTCGCAGCCGCCGCTGATGAGGACCCCGCAGCAGCCCGTGCGCTCAAGGGCCAGGCACTTTTCAAAAAGCGCATCCGGGTCGTCGGCCGGAATCATGGATTCGAGCAGCTTGCCTTGACAATGGTCACAGCGCAAGTCGCATCTCGGACCGGTGATCGACAGCGCGGGGTAGTTCCCGGTCTGGCCGTTCAGGATGAACATCCCGGGCAGAAAGAAAGTGATCCGCCGGCCCCGGTTATTCCAGCTGATCCGCCGGGCCTCTTCCAGCATTCGGGCCAGATTCGGCATAGTATTCCCGGTAGGCGATCCAACAGTGCTTGATGATCTCATCGAAATGAACCCAGTTCGCTTCCATGAATCGGCGCCGGCGGCAGGCCCGCTCCAGGGTTTCGCCGAAGAGATTCCGCCACTCGTCCTCATAGTGCTGCAGCCGACGGACGTCCTTCTCCCGCACCGCGCGGGCCGCCCATTGGCCGGCCATCTTCCCGCACGTCACGGCGCTGAAGACCCCGGCGCCCGTAATGGGATGGGCATGCCCGGCCGCGTCGCCGACCAGCAGGATGTTGCCGCACACGGTCTGGCGGGCCGGTTCGACCGGTATCCAGCCGGCGTGATACCCGCTCGCCGGGCCGCTGATCTTCCCCTCGTCCCTCAAACGCCCCAGGAACCGTTCCAATGCGTGCCGGGGGGATGAGCGCACGCCGGGAACGGGCTTGCAGCCCACTCCCGCATTCGCTTCCCGGCCTTTCGGGAAAAGCCAGCCATACCCGGCGTGAATCCAGGGCTCAAGATAGACCTCGGTGACCTCCATCGGCTGAGAAAGGCGCACCCGGGCCTGAAACCCCGCCATCCGGTGCCGGTGGACGATCCCGACCCACCGGCCGACAACCGAGCATGGGCCGTCCGCGCCGATGATGACCCTGGCGTTGATCTTCGACCGACCGCCGGTCTTGTGTTTCAGAACCACCGTTTCGGGATCCAGGCGTTCCGCCGCCGCCGTGGAAAGGATCAGTCGGGCGCCGGCGTCTGCGGCGGCGCCGGCCAGGACCTGGTCGAAAAGATCCCTTCGGATCGTGTACCCCGGGGCGGCGATCTCCGTGACGTCGTTGCCCGGCAGGATGGTTCTCATCGCCCGAACCGATTGGACCAGAAAGCTGCGGTGGGGCGGAATATCGCGCAGCAGCGCCGCCGGGATGTATTCGGCGCACTGGACCGGGGCGCCGATCACGCGGCGGCGATCCACCATCACCACGCGGGCGCCCTCCCGGGCCGCCGCCAGCGCGGCGGTGGACCCGGCCGGCCCGGCCCCGACCACGAGGATGTCACAGGAGCGCGGCACCGTTTCCGGGGGGGAGACTGCCGGCGATCTTCCGTTCACCCACGCTCCTCCTGTTTCAGCGGCCGGGCATGCACGGCGCCCTTTCTACGGCACCATTTCAGGCGGCCTTCCCGCACGCGCGAAGCGCTCAGACCGGCCCGAGCACATTCAGCACGCTTTGGAGCAGACCCAGGTTCAACGCCGTCTGGTTCTCGAACTGCCCGGCGTAGGCGTGCTGGGCCTGGCCCAGTTCGTAGCAGGTGGTGTTGTCGATGTCCAACAGTATCCCGGGGACCCCGGATCGGCGGAAATCATCCGCGTGCTTGGCGAAAAACGGCTGGCAGCAGCAGCCGATGTAGGCCGGCTCCCCGGCGGTTCTCATCCGCATCAGCTCCTGCCACAGGTCTTCGAAGCTGACGATGGCGGCAACCCTCATCCGGCGCTGCCGCCCGATCTGCCAGGCGGTGCCGATGGTGCAGCCGTCTTCACCGCAAACCCGGCATGATTTCCGGTTCCTCAGGTCGCACCCGGTCGGTTTGGCGCAGTACGGGAGCAGGAGAACGGACGGCTTCTGGTCGAGGATGGCGGCGAACGACCCGTTGGTCGGATGGATCAGGTTGCAGTGCTCCAGGGGGATGCCGAATTGGGCGATTTCGATTTTTTCGAAAATCAGGTCGAGCGGCCGGATGAAATCCTCGAACGGCATCCCCGGGATGCAAAACTGCCGGTCGACCAGGAATTGACGGATGGCGCCGCGCAGAGAGTGGCGGTCCAGGGGTGCTCCCCTCAACGCCGCCTCCAGATCGTAAAGCGCCCGGTGGGGATAGGAAAAGAAATCCCCGGTGATATATAATTCCCTGACCCGCTGTCGCCGCCCGTCGACGACCAGCGTCAAACGCACCAGGCCCGCCTCGGATTTGTATGCGGCTTGCAGGGTCTCCCGCCGCCGAAGCCTCGGGCGCACCGGGTCGATCCACTCCGCCGACCGGTAGTGCGGCCGCCTGGACCGGAACAGCGCCTCCTCCGCCGCCGTCAGGCCGGCCGGTGTGAGCCGGATGTCCAAGTGCTGCTCGAACCCGCGCCGAACGGCGTCCTTGATGCGTCCAAGGCCCGGCGTCGAGCCGAGCTCCCAGCGCAGGCAGGTCACGCGATCCTTGACGGAATCGATCTCCTTGGCCTTGAGCTTCTCGACGGGGATGCGCAGCGCCCTGAGCATCGTGTCCGCGTCGAAGTCGACCAGCATCGTGCCCTGGAAAAGAAACGCGTCGTCGGATTCGGTGCCGCCGGTGCCGGAAATTTTCTTGCCGTTGATCTCGATGTCGTTGCGGGGACGGAAATCAGCCTTCAGGCCCAAAAGCCCCAGGGCGGAGATGACCGGGAGACAGAGGGTTCGAAACAAGCGGGCATTGGGCAGTTTCACGTTGAAGAAGGACTTGTCGCAGATCACCTCCCAGCCGAGCTGGTTTTCGTCGAAGAAAATGGCACCGCCGCCGGTGTTGCGCCGGTTGATGTCGATCCCGTGTTCACGGCAGTAGTCGACCCGGATCTCTTCCTGCACGGATTGATGGAACCCCACCAGGACGCAGCGGGGCTTGAACTGCAGAAACCGGATCGTGTTGGGGGTCCGGCCCTTGCCCTTCAATTCCAGCAGCACCTCGTCCAGGGCCATGTTTTCAGCCGCCGTCAGGGGCGGGGTGTCGAGAAGCCTCCATTCCTTCATGTCACACCCATCACATCTTCAGGGGGCGGCCGTCGCGCGACCAATGCTTTAGGAAAGCCTGCGCCGGTCTACGATGCCTGTCCGGCCGAAATACCGGCGAACGGCTCACCTCGTTTCAGTCGGCGGCGTGCCTGAAATCGACCGATACGGCCTGGCCTTCAAGGTTCAGGCGGGTGGCGACGGGTGCGGTTTCGGCGATCACCTCGCCGCGACGGACGACATACCGCCGGGCCGGTTTCAGGCGCAGCGCTTCCACCGGGTCGCCGGCCTGCAGGACGACCAGGTCGGCGAAGCACCCCGGCTCCAGCCCGTAGCTTTCCAATCCCATGACGTTGGCGCCGTTGACGGTGACGGCTTCGAACAGGCGGCGCATCTCTTCCGTGCCGGTCATCTGGGCCACGTGCAGGCCCATGTGCGCCACTTCCAGCATGTCGTGGGAGCCCAGGGGGTACCAGGGGTCCATGACGCAGTCGTGGCCGAAGGCGACATTGACGCCGGCCTGCATCAACTCTTTCACGCGGGTCATGCCGCGGCGCTTGGGGTAGGTGTCGTGGCGGCCCTGCAGGGTGATGTTGATCAGCGGGTTGGCCACCGCGTGCACCCGGGCTTCGGCCATCAACGGGATGAGCTTGCTCACGTAGTAGTTGTCCATGGAGTGCATGGAGGTCAGGTGCGAGCCGGTCACGCGGCCCTGCAGGCCCAACCGCTGGGTGTGGCCAGTCAGGGTCTCGATGTGACGCGAAAGAGGGTCGTCGCTTTCATCGCAGTGCATGTCGACCATCAGGCCGCGGTCGGCGGCGAGCTCGCACAGGGCGGCCACCGACTCGGCGCCGTCGGCCATGCTGCGCTCGAAGTGCGGGATGCCGCCCACCACGTCGACACCCATATCCAGCGCCCGGACCATGTTCTCCCGGTTGGCCGGCAGCCGCAAATACCCGTCTTGGGGAAAGGCGACCAGCTGCAGATCGAGGTAGGGCTTGAATTCCTTACGGATGGCGAGCAGGGCGTCGACCGCCAGCATGTGCGGGTCGCCCACGTCGACATGGCTGCGGATGGCGAGCGTGCCGCGGGCGATGGACCACCGGCACAGCTTGCGGGCGCGCGCCTTGATGGATTCGACGGTCAGCTGCGGTTTCAGCTCCCCCCAGAGCTGGATGCCTTCCAGCAGGGTGCCGCTGCGGTTCACGCGCGGCCGGCCGTAGCTCAGGGCGGAGTCCATGTGGAAATGGCTGTCCACGAAAGGCGGTGTCACCAGGCACCCGGCGGCATCGATTTCCTTGCGGGGTGTGGCGCCGATCGCCGGCGCCAGCTCCTTTATGCGACCGTCTTGAACCGCGATGTCGCAGCCCCGCCGGCCATCCGGCAGGTTGGCGTTGCGAATGATGAGGTCCAGCATCAACGGGCCTCCTTGCGAAAGGGTTTGAGCAGGGCGGCCGGCGCCAGCGCATTGCGGGACACCAGGGCCATCCCCACGATGGTGAGCACGAACGGCAGCATCAGGAACACCTGGTAGGGCAGATTCATCGCGCTGCTCGCCTGCAGCCGCAGCTGCAGCGCATCGATGACGGCGAACAGGATGGCGCCGGCGGCGCTTTTCCAGGGGCTCCACTGGCCGAAGACGATCAGCGCGATGCAGACCCAGCCCCGGCCGGAGATCACCCCGAAGGTGTAGGCGTTGTACTGGGCCATGCACAGGAAGGCGCCGGCGAGGCCCATCAGGGCGCCCGACACCAGCAGCGCCTGGTAGCGCATGGCGGTCACGCTCACCCCGGCCGAGTAGGCGGCGTGCGGGTTCTCCCCCACGGTCCGCAGGTTCAGGCCCCACGGGGTCTGGTAGAGCACGAAGGCCGCGGCCGGAACGACCGCCATCGCCAGGTAGACCAGGGCGAACTGGTTGAAAAAGATCGGGCCGATGACAGGGATATCGGCAAGCAAAGGCAGCGGCAGGGTTTCAAAAGGATTGATCTTCGGCAGCGTGGACGGCTGGCCGAAAATCAGCCGGTAGAAGAAAAACGACAACCCCGAGCAGAGCAGGGTCAGCCCGATGCCGGAAACGTGCTGGCTGAGCCCGAGACTGACCGTCAGCAGGCCCATCAGCGCCCCGGCCACCACCCCGGTCAGCACTGCGGCCAGCACGCCCAGCCAGAGACTGCCCGTGAAAAACGCGGTGGAAAAACCGGCCATGGCCGCCAGCATCATGATGCCCTCGATGCCCAGGTTCAGGACGCCGGCCCGCTCGGCGAACAGCTCCCCCAGGGTGCCGAAGACCAGCGGCGTGGCAATGCGGATCACCGCAGTAAAAAACCCCACCTGAAACACCTGCGCGAGGATTTCATTCATGTTCGGGTCGATTCCAGCGGATGCGGTATTGGGTCAGCATCAGGGCCGCCAGCATGGTGATCAGGGACATGCCCTGGATGACGTCGGCCAGGAACACCGGGACGCCGGTGGCCCGCGACATGGCTTCGGCGCCGGTGATGATGATCGCAAAAAATATCGCCGCCGGCACCACCCCGATGGGGTTCAGGCGCGCGAGCATGGCGATGACGATGCCGGTGTAACCGTAGCCCGGGGACAGGCCGGCCATGACCTGGAAGTGAATGCCGGCCACTTCCCCCACGCCGGCGAGCCCCGCAAGCGCACCGGAGACAACGGCGGTGAGCAGGGTCACCGCCGCGATGTTGATCCCGGCATAGCGGGCCGCGTTCGGCTTTTCACCGACGGCGTCGATCTCGAAGCCCAGGGTCGTGTGGCGCAGCATGAGCCAGACCCCTGCGGTCGCAATCGCAGCCAGCAGCACTCCCAGGTGCAGGCGTGTGGCCCGCAACAGGATCGGGAACTCCGCCTCCATGCGGATGTCCGGCGAGTCCGGGTACCCGCTCAACGGGTCCTTCCAGGGCCCGTCCAGCAGGGCCATCATACCGTAAAAAAAGACGAAGTTCAGCAGCAGGGTCGTGACGACGTCGTCCACCTTGTAGCGTGTTTTCAGCACCGCCGGCAGCAAGGCCCAGGCCGACCCGGCCAGCGCGCCGCCGGCGATCATCAGAGGGACCAGGCTCCAGGCCGGCAGCCCCTCCCGGGCGCCGATGAAGGCCGCGGCCATGGCGCCCGCCAGGAGCTGGCCTTCCGCCCCGATGTTCCAGAACTTGGCCCGGAAGGCCACGGTCACGGCCAGACCGGTAAAGACGAGGGGCGCGGCCTTGACCACGGTTTCGACCAGGTTGAAAGCGGTGCTCAGCGAGCTCAGAAAAAGCTTCGTGTATGCGGTGAAGACATTGGCCCCGGCCAGCACGACAAGCCCGCTGCACAGGACCAGCGCGGCCCCGACGGCCGCCAGCGGAAGGAGCACATTCAGCCACCAGGGGCTGTGGGTCCGGGGCTCGAGGCGGAAGCCGGTCATGCCGCCTCCCGGACCCCGGCCATCAGCAGGCCGACCGTGGCCACGGTCGCCTCCTGGATGTCCAGGACATCCATGATGCGGCCCTCGAACATGACGGCGATGCGGTCCGACAAGGCAAAGATCTCCTCCAGGTCCTCGCTGATCAGGACCATCGCACCATCCCGGCCGCGCAGGTCGAGGAAGCGCTGGTGAACGAAGCGGGCGGCGGCGACATCCAGGCCGCGGGTCGGCTGGGCGGCCAGCAGCAGTGTCGGCTCCCAGGCCAGTTCGCGGGCCAACAACGCTTTCTGCAGATTCCCGCCGGACAGGGTGCCGGTGCGCACATGGTTGCCGGCGGCCTTGATCCCGAAACTCTTGATTTGCTGGTCGGCAAAACGGCCGATCGCCCCGTGTTTCAGAAATCCCCACCGGCTGAAGCGGCGCTCCATGATGCGCGACAGCACCATGCAGCTGCGCAGCGGCAGGCTGGTGATCAGGCCGGTGCCCATGCGGTCCTCGGGGATTCGCCCCACCCCCAGCGCCTGCACCGCCCGCGGCGTGAGCCGGGAAACCGCCTTCCCGTTGATCTCCAGGGTGCCGCCCGCGACGGGCAGCACGCCGGCAATGACATCGGCCAGCTCCGCCTGGCCGTTGCCGGAGACCCCGGCGATGCCCAGGATTTCACCCGCGCGAACTTCCAGGCAGATGCCTTTCAGGCTGGGACGCACCCCGTCTCTGGTCTGCAGGTTCGCGATGCGCAGCCTCACCGCGCCGGGTGTGGTCGACGCCTTGGACGGCGGTGTGATCTCATGGCCGGTCATCAATTCGGCCAGCCGCCGCTTGCTGACGGTGTCATCGTTGGCCGTTTCGGCGACGACACGGCCCTGCTGCATGATCACGACCTTGGTGGTGACCGCTATGATTTCGTGCAGTTTGTGGCTGATGAAAACAACCCCCATGCCACGGGCGGCCATCGCCCGCAGGGCGCTGAACAGACCGTCCGCCTCCTGGGGGGTCAGGGCGGCCGTGGGCTCATCGAGGACCAGGATGCGCGCGCCGCGGATCAGGGCCTTCATGATTTCCAGGCGCTGCTGCTCGCCGATCGTCAGGTCGCCGACCCGGACGTCCGGGGGCAGGCGCAGACCGAAACCCCGTTCGATCTCGCCCATGCGCTTGAGAACGAAGCCGCGGTCCAGACGCAGCCCGCGGCCGGACTGCCCCACCATCAGGTTGTCCATGACCGTGTGCCGGGGAACCAGGTGGAAGTGCTGGTGCACCATCCCGACCCCGTGCGCCAGGGCATCCGCGGAGCTGCGGATGCGCACGGTCCGGCCATCGATGGCAATCCGTCCTCGGTCCGGAGCGTAGACCCCGAACAGGATGTTCATCAGGGTGGTTTTGCCGGCCCCGTTTTCCCCGAGCAACCCCAGGATATCACCGCCGTTCAGGGTCAAATCGACGCCGTCGTTGGCTTGGACGTCGCCGAAGCGTTTGGCGATGCCGCGCATCTCCAACAGTGAGGGGCACTCCATATCGGGTCTTTCCGGCCTGCAGACAGCGAAGGGCAGGGATTGGGAGAGGCTTTCCGCCGTGATCATCGCGGCTGGAAAGCCGCTCCCACAGGGGGGGAAATTAGCTCCACGAGAAGCAGGTTATGGCCCGCGGCGCCTTCCTTAAACGGAACGACATCCCTCCTTCGCCCTCTTTGTCAAAGGGAGCGAAGGGGGATGTGAAAGCGACTGCATCGGAAACGCCGCTTCTGAGGAGCGGCCCAATGGCCTCCTCACTGGGATTTGGGAATCGACTCGTCGATGTCCACGCGGAAGGTCCCGGACAGGATCTCCTGCTGGCGTTTGGCCACCAGCTCCTTGACATCCGCGGGGAGCTTGGTGTCAAACTTGTGATACGGCGCCAGGTAGGAACCGCCCTTGGACATGAAGGAAAAGCCGCCGAAATCCTGGGCGGTGAACACGCCGGCTTTCACCAGGCTGACCATGTATTTGACCGTCGGCCACATGTCCCACACCGGCCCCGTGATGACGGTGTCCGGCCCGAGGGCGGACTGATCGGACATGTTCGAAATCGCCAGGATCCCCTTTTCCTTGGCGGCCTCGATGACGCCGAACCGCTCGGCGTAGATCACGTCCACACCGGCTTCGATCTGCGCCAGGGCGGCTTCCTTGGCCTTGGGCGGGTCGAAGAAGGAGCCGATGAAGGAGAACTTGCACTTGACCTTCGGGTTGGTCTCCTTCGCGCCGGCGTAAAAAGCGTTGGCCAGGCGGTTGACTTCCGGGATGGGCATCGCCGCCACCACGCCGATGGTGTTGCTCTTGGTCATCTTGCCGGCGATCATTCCGGAAAGATAGGCCGGCTCGTGGATCCAGTTGTCGAAAACCCCGAAATTGGGTTCCGCCGGACCGATGCCGGAGCCGAAAACGAATGCGATCTTGGGATAATCCAAGGCCACTCGGCGGGCGATCCGTTCGGCGCCGAAGGCGTCGCCCGTGATCAGTTGGTAGCCCTTTTCCGCATACTCCCGCATGACCCGGGCAAAATCGGCGGATTTCACGCTCTCGGACCAATCGTATTGAATCCCCATTTCTTTCTTGGCCCGCAGCAGGGCGACATGGATCTGGTTCACCCAGGGCTCTTCGATGGGGGTTTCAAAAACCGCAGCCACCTTGAGCGGGGCTTGAGCGAACAACGGGGCGGCCGGGCCGGTGCCGAGCAGCAGGACAGCGGCCAGGGACGCGATCAGAATCATTCCAGCCGTTCGTGGGACACGTTTTCCCGAATCCATTTCTTTCCTCCTTTTTGCGGTGATTTGCGGATCAGAACCACTTGAATATCAAAGCGTTGATGAGAAAAATTCATCGCCATTGGAACTGCTGTTTCTGTCGGGGGATAGCCTTATTTGATATGCCGGTCGATTGCAAGCACTCTTTTGCCCTTCCGCAACCGTTCTCGTCATGCTTCCTGATTGTGCCCTGCCGCTTGCCGGCCGGCGCCGTTCGCTCCGGCGACCGGGCGGTCACACATAGAGGATGGGATCCAGCCCCTTGCGCCGGCGCAGCGCTTCGAGAAGCCCCACACAGCCGGTCATCATGTTGTCGCCCAGCGGGGCACCCCAGATCATGGGCAGGCGCGACCCGATCACCAGACGCCGCTTGGGCCCGGTGGCAATGATGGTTTTCAGCGCCTCCGGGCCGACGGTTTTGCGAAGGTAAGCGCCGTGGCCGCCCTCGTCCAGCACCCGGCGATGGTCCAGCCTGCCCGCCGCCAGTCCCTCGAGCAGCCCTTCGAGCCGTTCCCGGGTGATGTCCTTGGTGTGATACTCGGCCATGCCGGCCAGTTCGTTCCCCGCAACAGCGGCGCAGACGGTATGGGAGGTCGCCACGTCCAGCACCACGAACGGGCGGTCCTGCGGGGCGTTCGCGTCGAGGGCGGCGCCCACGATGGCGGCCATGCCGCTGTCCATGACAAAGGCCTCCCGCGCCGGCAGTTTCAATGCACCGGCGGCCACGGACCGCAGGCGGTTCAAAAATGCCGGGACCTCGCCGGAGGAAAACAGCAGAACGTGCGGCTGCGGCCGGGCGTCCATCCGCTCCCGGTAAACCCGGTGCCGGAAGTCCAGGTGCGAAACCCCCGGCGGCGGGACGCCGTGATCCTGCACACAGACCGCCACGGCATCGAAATCGAACGGGACGCCGAACCCCTCGACGATCCGCTCCAGCCGGTCGGCTTCCACGTCCTGCAGCACCAGGTGCGCATGGCGTTTGCGCTTGCCCAGCTTCTCCGCTTCCGCATCGTCCACGACCGTGATGCCCCAGGAGCGCACCTTCTCCGGGTCGTGGTGCAGGGTGGCCGCGGCCGAAAGCGATGCGATGACCTCGTTCGTCTCGGCCCGCTGGCGCAGAACCTCCGTCACCGGGCCGCCGCCCATCTCGCACCCGGTGACAATGAGGTCCCCCGGCAGGCGGGCGGCCCGCTCGGCAATCGTCCGCACCGGCGACACCACCACCGCCTTGTAGTGGTGCACCGCCTCGGTGTCGAACCAGAGCACGTCCATGGTACCCGCGCCGATGTCCACGCACAAAAAACGACTCATGGATTATTTTTTCCTGGAAATTTTGTTCAGTTCCTCCAGCGTCGTCGCATCGTCGAAAATGTCGGAGACCACCTGATAGGGGGATTTCGGCACCTGCATCATGAAGCTCACTTTTCTCTGGGCCTTGTCGAACCCGGGTTTCGGCTGCCAGTGTTCCACCCAGGCGCCTTCCGGATGGGCCGCCACATCGTCGCAAAGCCCCAGGACATAGAGCTTGCCGGTCTGGTGACACTTCATCTGGGACAGGTTCAGGCCAAAGTCCTGGCTTTTAGGGGTCGGCAGGCAGTAGTTTTTTTCGCACTCGGTCACCCACACGAAGGCGTCCTTCCAGACAAATCTGCCTTTGGGGTTCTCAAACTCCTTCAGCCCCTTTTCTCCGGATTTTGCCAGGAACTGGGCGGCGTCCGCCACCTTTTGGTAGACTTCCTGCGGGGTCGCCTTCCCCGTGACCATCTCGGACTGCGCCGAGGCCGCGGCGGGCATGATCACCAGCAGGGACAAGAGCAGCAACAACCGTCTCATTCTGAACCTCCAGGGCAAATAGATTGATCGGATGGACCGGCGGCGCCCGCCATGCGCCGGCATGGAGGTTCGCAGCGCGCCTATCTTAGTGCACATCCGGGGATGATGCAATTTCAGATTGACGAGGATGCCTCGGCTTGACCAGGCCCATCAGCACCACCGAGATGCCGGCCATGGCGGCACAGATGATGAAGGCGTGATCGTACACCCCCGTCACGTCGCGCAGCCTGCCCGTCACCCAGTGCGTCAGAATGGCTCCGGCGCCGTAAAAGGGGGTCCAGGCCCCGGCCACGGTGCCCATGGCCTCTTTTGGGAAGTAGTCCCCGGCGCAGGCCCCGTAGATGGGGAACGTGGCGGCGTAGAACACCGCCACGGCGCCGGTGATCGTGCAGAGCGTGGCCCATGAACCCCCGGCGAACAGAAGGCCGCTCAGCAGCACCGTGATGACCGAGTTGGAAAAAAGAATGGTTCGCTTGCGCCCGGCGTAATCGGAGAGCGGCAGAACGGTCAGAACGCCGAGGATCTGGCAAAAGCCGTGAATGCTGGCGAGAAGGCTCGCCTGTTCGAGGGGTAGGTTGAGCTGATACTTCGCGTAGTCCACCATGAAAGTGGTAAACCCGTACAGGCCGTAGGAAAGGAAAAAGTAGGAAGCCCCGATGATCCAGAAATTGGGGTCTCGCAGAATTCTGCGCAGCGGCACCTTGAATCTGCCTTTCCCCGGCGCGGGTGGCGGGTCGCCCTTCTGACCCCAGGGCCTGAAGCCGCGGTCGGCCGGGTCGCTGCGCAGGGCCAGGGCGTTCGGCAGCACCAGCGCCAGGGCCATCATACCGAGGATGAACCAGGCATGCCGCCAGCTGTAATGGTCCACCACCCAGGGGAACGCAACCCCCATCACGGCGAAGCCGAGGCCATAGCCCGTCGACAGCACTCCGAGAGCCAGGCCTTTGCGCTGGTACGCAAACCAGCGCTGGACCAGAGTGATGATCGGGACCCAAAGGCCGGAGGCGCCCAGGCCGGCGAGACCGAAGAACAGGCAGGCCGACCAGAGGTGCTCCACCGTTCCCAGCAGCGCCACGCCGGATCCCAAAAGCACCAGGCAAACGGAAATCACCCGCCGGGCGCCGAGCCGATCGGTCAGATATCCGGTGTAGGGGGTAACGATGATGTACGTCAGGAGATAGGCGTTGTAGATCGACCCGCCCTCCGCCCGGCTGAAGCCGAGCGTCCTGATCATCTCCGGCAGGACCACGCCGTAGCCCAGCCGCACCGAATAATTGATGAACAGATTGATGAAGCAGATTCCGAGAATGACCCAGGCCGGGTGCAACCTGCGCGTTTCGCTCACGATGCACCCTCCAGCGTTCGCTCCGAGTTCGAAAGCCGTTCGCCTTGCCGAATCGTGATGGACGGTTTTTCCATGGCGGGCCCTACCGATTCCTGAAAACGCTTATCTCTTAAATCCTTCCGACCCCACATTTCAAGTAAAAATGCCTGCGGATCGCCGTCGCAAGTGTGTTGAAAGAAAAAACCTCGTGCCCCCGGGGAAAATAAGATATGAAAAAGACGTTATGCCAATCATGAGCAAGCCGGACATCCAGATCCGCGTCGATGGCCGCGTCCTCAGCATGAAGCACGGGATCAGCCTCATGGAGGCCTTGGTGGCGGCCGGTTTTCTCCTGCGTTCCGATTGCGGCGGCAGGGGGCGGTGCGGGAAGTGCATGGTCCGTGCAACCGCCATCGCACCGGAGGTCCTGAGTGCGGCAGGGGAAGCCGAACTCAAAACCCTCGGCGAGGAGCGAATCGGGCGGGGGTACCGGCTCGCCTGCTGCACCTGCGTGACGGGGGATGCCGCCGTCGAAATACCCGAGGAAAGCCTGCTCGCGCCGGAGGTGGTTCAAAAAGGGCTGCCCATGCTTCTGTCGAGGCTGGAGACCCTGCCGCCGGCACCTTCACGTCAAGGCTTGCCCCGCTTCGGGCTCGCCGTCGATCTGGGCACCACCACGGTTGCGGTCTACTTGTGCGACCTGCACGAACGGACCATCATCGGGTCCACCTCCGCCCGCAACCCGCAGGCCATATTCGGAGACGACGTCATCAGCCGGATCAGCGCCGTGCGGACCGACCCTGAAACCCTACCCCGGCTGCAAACCATGGCCGTCAGCGCCATCGACTGGGCGGCATCCGCCCTGTGTCGTCGCGCCGGCATCGACCCGAAATCCGTGGGGGAGGCGGTCGTCGTCGGCAACAGCACCATGGTCCACCTGCTGCTGGGCGAGGACCCCTCGCCCATCGGTGTGTTCCCCTACACCCCCCCATTTTCCGAAGACCGGGTCGTCACCGCCGGACGCGTGGGACTGCACTTCAACCCCGCCGCCCGGCTGCGCACCCTGCCGCTGATCAGCGGGTATCTGGGGGCGGACATCATCGCCGCGGCCATCGCCGCGGACCTGTCCAACACCCCGGCGGGTACCCTGCTGGCGGACGTGGGGACAAACGGCGAAATCATCTGCCTGACGGGAAATGGACTGGCGGCCACCTCCTGCGCCACGGGTCCGGCCTTCGAGGGTGCCGCCATTCGACACGGGATGCAGGCGACCTCCGGTGCGGTGGACTCCGTTCGCTTCAACCGCGACACGGGATGCCTCGACTACACCGTCATTCAACGCGACCCCGGCCGGCCCAAACCGCCGGCGGGGATCTGCGGTTCGGGCGTCATCACCGCGGTCGCCGAGCTCCTGCGGGCCGGCATCCTGTCCAGGAGCGGGAGCTTCAACGCCGGCGGCGGCTCGCCTTGCCTGCGGCCGGGGGAGAACGGAGTGCTCGAATTTGAAATCGTCCCGGCCGGAAACCGCCGCAACCGCCGCGCCATCACGCTGACCCAGGCGGACGTGCGCGCCGTGCAGCTGGCCAAGGGGGCCCTGCGCACGGGGATCGACCTGCTCTGCCGTGAGAACGGAATGCCCCGCCCGAGCAAGGTCCTTCTGGCGGGGGCCTTTGGAAGCTTCATCAACCGGCTGGACGCGCTCACGCTCGGCATGTTCCCCGAAATGGACGCCGATGCGATCGAAGTGGTGGGCAACGCCGCCGGGGCCGGGGCCGTCCTGGCGCTCCTGTGCGAAGACTATTTCACGCAGGCACGGGAAATGGCGCGTGCCACCCGCGTGCTCGATCTGGCGGCCCACCCCGATTTCCAGAACACCTTTGTGGCCGCCCTCTCCTTTTGACGGTGTCGCAGTTTGGTTGTTGCGTCCAGCTTGGCAGCCTATCCCACCTGCACCGTCTCGCCCCGGCGGGGCACCATCACGGCATAGCCTTCACGCTGGAGGCTTTCGGCAAAATGCAGCGCCTGCTCTTCTTCACCGTGGACCAGCGCGATTTTCTTGACCCGCAGGTTGCACTGCTTGAGGAACCGCAGCATCTCGGCCTTGTCGGCATGACCGCTGAAGCCGCCGATCTTGGCCACGTGGGCCTTGAGGGGATATTCCTTGTTTAAAAACTTGAGGAGCGGCGCCTCCCCTCTTCTGCCGGATCTTTCGTACTCCATCCCCAGATCCTCGATCCGCCGCCCCAGGGTGTTCTGCGCCATGTAGCCGACGATCAGGATGGTGTTGCGTTCGTTGTGGATCTTGAAGCGCAGGTGATGGAGGATGCGGCCGGCTTCGCACATGCCCGAGGCGGCGATGATGATCTGCGGTTTGTCCTCACGGTTGAGCGCCATGGACTCCTCCACCGAACGCACCAGCCGGACCTGGTCGAAGAGAAAGGGGTTCTGCCCCTTGGACAGAAACGTGGTCTGGGTCTCCCGATCGTAGACCTCGGGGTGCTCGGCGAACACCTTGGTCAGGTTGACCGCCAGCGGGCTGTCCACGTAGATCGGAACGCGGGGCAGGCGTTTTTCGTTGTAGAGCTCGTGCAGCACGTAAAGCAGCACCTGCGTGCGGCCGAACGCGAAGGCCGGGATCAGGACCGTGCCGCCCCTCCGCAGGGTTTCCTCCAGTACGCCCGCCAGCTGGCCCTTCAGGTCGGCCACGGGTTCATGCAGCCGGTCGCCGTAGGTGCTCTCCATGATGAGAAGATCCACGTCGCGCTCGGCCTCGGCGAACGCGAGCTCGGGATCGTTGATGATGGGCTTGTCGAACCGGCCGATGTCACCTGAAAAACATACTCTCAGGGCCCGGCCGTCCTCCCGCGCCGTGACCATGCTGATGGCCGACCCCAGGATGTGGCCGGCGTCGTAAAAGGTGCAGGCCATCTGATTTCCGATGTCGACCGTGGTCTTGTAAGGATAAGGGTCGAAATGCGACAGGGCCTTCTCGGCGTCCGGGAGGGTGTAAAGCGGTTTGACGATCTCGAGGCGCAACTGGGCCATGAGGTCGCTGATGGTGTCGACGTTCAGCTCGTGCCGGCCTTTTTTCAACAGCCGCTTGATTTCGCCGAGGTCCTGGGCCGCTTCGTTTTTTCTCGATAGTGCAGTGCCTTTCTGGGACAGCGCCGTCCGCAGGGTCTTGTAATTCAGATAATTCGCATCCGACACCTGGATGCTGGCCGAATCCGGCAGCAGGTACTCGCAGGCCGACTTCGTTGCCCGGGTGCAGACGATGCGGCCGGTAAAGCCGTTTTGGGTGACCACCGGTAACCGGCCGGAGTGATCGGTGTGGGCGTGAGAGAGCACCACGTTGGTGAGGATGCCGGGATCGAAAGGCAGCACCCGGTTCTTTTCAGCCGCCTCCCGGCGCCGGCCCTGGAAAAGTCCGCAGTCGAGCAGGACGCGGTCGCGCTCCGTGGTCAAGAGATGCATGGAACCGGTGACCTCTCGCACTGCACCGTAAAAGGTAACGTGCATAATCCCTCCTGATTCAGCGTTCTATTACTCCGGCAATCAAATATGCCAAGTTCAGCGTCTCACGCACCGGCGGAGCGGGGTGCTGCGGACGAAAGCCTAAGAAATGAACCGCAGCATGTCAATGCCAAAACTCCCCCTGCGCGAATTGCCTTTCTCCGCGATATGCTATAGACACTGGAGCATTCGTGGGCGGGGCTTGTTAAATACGAAACCGCGCTGGAAGATAATATAAAGGTAACGGCATGAACTGGTTTCATATGGCAGTGATCGCAGCAGCCATGGCCGTTCTCATCGCATTGGGAATAGGGCCGGCCGGCATCGGGCCGACGCATGCCAAGGCCGAACCCGTTATCCGGCCGGACGGCGTGGTGGAGATGGTGCGGCCGGACGGCTCCGTTGCCGCAAGCCTAGCGGTGGAAATCGCCGAAAGCCCCGAGGCGCGCGCCCGCGGGCTCATGGGAAGGGTCCTTACGGATTACATGGCCGGGATGCTCTTCATCTTCGAATCCGTGCAGCCTCAGACCTTCTGGATGCGCAACACGCCGAGCTCCCTTGACATGATGTTCATCGATGCGGGTGGGAAGGTCATAAATATTGCTGCCTATACCACTCCCATGTCGGACCAACTGTATTCCTCGGCCGGCCCCGCGAAATATGTGCTCGAAGCGAAAGCCGGCTTTGCGGACCGCTTCGGCATCCGGCAGGGGTACACCATGCGCTGGAAGCGCCTGCGTTGAGCCATGATCAACGGTCGTTCTCCAAACCCCTGGTGGGTAGTGGTCTGCGCTTGCGCCGTATGGCTTTGGCCTGCATGCAGCCCGGCGGAAGGCCCGCAGTCGGAGCCCTTCATCGGGGTGAACTACGGCCCGTTTCACAGGGACGGTCAACGGCCCGATGCCGCCGCCGAAATCCCGGAAGGGCAGATCGTCGAAGACCTCGGCGCCATTGCCTCTGCCGGGTTTCGGTACGTCCGCACCTATGGCGTGGACAACGGCCTCAACCGCATTGTCCCGCTGGCCCATCACCATTTCCCGGAACTCCGCATCTTCATCGGCGTTTATGTCTGCGGGCTGAGCCATGACGATCCCGGCAACCCCCGCAGCACCCGGGCCCAGCTGGACGAGGCCCTGCGGCTGGCCAACCGCTATCGCAACGTGGCCGGCATCGTGGTCGGCAATGAGTGCCTCCCCGGCGAACCCGAGGCGTGCCCTCGGCCGGTCTCGGTGGAACAGCTGGTAGACGATATCCACTACGTCAAAAGAGGGCTGAACCCAGACACGCGGAAAACCGTCCGGGTCACTTCGGCCCTTTCCATGGTCGCCGCCGTGAGGGAGTATGCCGCGCAGGGGCGCCGGGTCGCTGAGCACTGCGACGTGCTCATGGTGAACATCCATCCGTTCTTTGCGCCCGCAGCGGTCGAGCAAGCCGTCCATCCGAATCTCGACGCATCCTATCGCCGCTTGACCGAGCTCTACGCGCAGACCGGCAAACCGATCATCGTCGGCGAAACCGGTTGGCCGAGCGCAGGACCCCCCAACGGCCCGGCAGCGCCCGGCCTCGAGAACCAGAAAAGATTCACCCAAGACCTCTTCCGTTTCGCCCGGTCAAAGGCCGTCAACGTTTTTGTCTTTGAGATGTTCGACGAGCCGTGGAAAACGGAGGCCGGCGGGGTCGGGCCGCACTGGGGTCTTTTTGACACGCACGGCCGCGCCAAATTCGCACTGCCCTGGTAGACGCTCCGAACAAAATGCAAAAGCACGCCGGTGCTTAAATTTTGAACCGGACACCGCGTGCCAGGCACGCGGTGGGTCAGACCGGCATCACCGGAAACCAGGCGGGTTCAGTGCGCTTTGGGTGCGGCCCTTTTCCCGAAGACCGGATGTCGCTTGGAGGCCAGCTTGATGAGATATTCCGCCATCTCCCCGTGGGAGTAGCCGGCGTGCTCGGCGGCACTGGCCATGCTGGCGTCCTCGCTGATGTCGGGGTTGGGGTTGATGTCGAGCACATAGAACACGCCGTCCCGCAGGCGCAGGTCGATGCGGCCGTAGTCCCGGCATCCGATGGCCTTGTAGGCGGCCATGCAGACCCGCTCCAATTCGGCGAGTTCGGCGTCGCACAGGGAAGATGGAAGGACCGTGTGGATGTTTTCGTAGTGAACCGAACCGGGGCTGAATTTGGCGTCATAGGTGCACAACCGGTCGTGCACGTCGCTGAAGGCCGAGAAATCCATTTCCGCCGGGGGCAGCATCGAAACGCGACCGTTGCCCCACAGCGACACATGGAACTCGCGGCCGTCGATGAAGTCTTCGACCAGGGCCGGCAGCCCGACGTCATCCACCAGATAGGATATCCGGTCGTGCAGTTCCTTTTCGTTCATGGCCACCGACTCCGAGGTGAGCCACTCGCTGCAATGTCCCACGGCGGGTTTGACGATCGCCGGGAATTCGTGCCAGCCGTTGCTTTTCGAGGAATTGTACAAACGCCAGCGGGGTGTCGGCACACCGTTTCGATCCAGGATTTCCTTGACCTGGCGCTTGTCGTAGCTGAGAGACAATGTGGCGGATCCTGACCCCGTGAAGACGAACCCCAGCTGCTCGAGTTGGCGAACAACCAGATACTCGCTGTGATGAAGGCCGGGGATGCCGTCACACCAGTTGAACAGAACACAATCCTGGGAGTCGTATGAACTCAGCCGCTGGGGGAAATGCTGATCGACGACCGGGAGCAGATCGATGGAAAACCCTGCCGATGAGAGTGCGCCCGTGAGGCGGGAATGGGCCTCGGCGACTTCATCTTTTTCGTTCGGCGTCCATTGCGGATTATAATCGTACAGCAACAACACGTTCATTTCCGCCGGGGAAAAGTTAACAGGCACTCACGACCTCCTCTCCGCATCTCGGTAGTCCAAGACGATGCAACGAATTGCCAACATCCGAAAAACGATATTTAAAAAGTTGGTTTTGCCATCGAAGTCAGATGGTTACCACAAAAAATGGATTTGATTGAGATTATAGACAACCGCGCATTGTGTGTCAAGCTTTATTATCACACAATATTTGGTGTTCCGAAAATGCTCACCCATTCTGGCATTGTTTACATTCAGACATTGAACCGTATTGCTATTAGAAGTATTTTCATATCATTTCAGTTAGATCACTATAGAAAGTGCGCCAGAGAAGAAAAATGGGAAGTATTTTCCCCAGAGCTAATCCGCCCCTATCGGCATTAATCGGAAACAGTCTTTCGGGAGGCCTCGCTAAAACTCTTGCCCATGGCCTGTTCGGGCGAGGGGTGGAGGGGAAATTGAGAATATAGTTAGTCTACGTTAGCGTATAATGTTCATGGGATGGGGAATTTGGAGGAGGTAACCGGTGAGACAGGAAGTCTCTGATTTTACTTCTGCCTTTACTTCTTTTGGGAGAATAAGATGGGTGGGGCGGCGGCACGAAGCCGCAACCGTGCGGTCTAATTCTTGAAACGCCGGCGGATCGAGTCGCGTTCCTGCGGGGAGAGGTTGTCCCAGCGCCGAAGATTGTTTTCCAGGCCCCGACGATCTTCCGGCGACAACTGCTGCCACTGCTGGTAGCGCTGCTGATAACGATCGCGGTCCTGCGGCGGCATCCGGTTCCACTCATCCATACGCCGGCGCATGGTATCGCGCTGATCGGGCGGAAGAGACTGCCATTCTCGGTACTGTCGCTGGATGCGCGCCCGTTCTTCAGGCGGCATGTTGTCGAGGGGGTTGGGCCGGCCCCGGTTTTGGGAGATATAAAGAGAAGGCTCCGAGAGAAGGTGACCGACTCGGATGGCGTCCGACGCCCGGCAATCGAAGTCATCTCCGGTTTTACGAACAGCGCCGAATGCAGTCCCGCCGATGGCGACGGCAAACATCGCCGCCAACGCCAGCCGCTTCAAACAGCGGCCGGTTTTCTCTTTAGGTGTATGCCTTCCCGGTGTCATTCCGATGCATCCCCTGGGTTTCCGGAGCCGCCTGATCCGGGGCCTCCCCGTTGGGTGGAAGGTCGATGTCGACGACGTGAACCAGTTTCTCTATCGTATCCATGTCCTTCAAAAGGTCAAGATGTTTGATGATGTCGAGGTCCTCCGCATGCAGCTCCGCGGAGATCTCGCCGCCCCCTTCGGGCCCCGTCCAACGGTCCCTGAAACGGTATCCGAACGCAACCACAACCAGGAGCGCACAGGCCGCGGCCAATGCCGGAACCAGCCGGAGGCGCCAGCCGGTTTTTTGCGGCCGAGCCAGGCGCTCGTTTCTCAGCCGCCAGCCGACTGCGCCGGCCATGGCGTCGACCTGGGTCGTCGAAAGTTCGGGAGGCATCCCCACCTCGCGCACCTTCCCCAGCAACCGGCACATGCGGGCTTGCTCTATTCGGCAACCGTCGCACGCCTTGAGATGCTGCTCCCACTCACTGCGCATCCGGGGATCGTGCAGCTCCCCCAGGACATCCATCATCAACGTCTCGTTGTGATTGCGGCATGCCATCTCCATGAGACATCTCCTTGTGATTCAGCGATCCACCCATTGGTGCAGCTTTTTGCGGACGCTCTGCGTCGCTCGGAACAGATGGGATTTGACCGTACCCTCGGCCATGCCCGTCGCCACGGCTATTTCGGGTATGCTCATCTCCTGAAACACCTTGAGCTGAAAGACCGTCCGCTGATGTTCCGACAACCCGCGCAGCGCACCCATCACATCCCGTTTGAGCTCGGCGCTGCTGAGGCTTGAAACCGGGTCCATGCCATCCTCCGGGGCCGGGATATTGTCGAGAGGGTCTTCGGGATCCCCCTCGTCATGCCCTGCGGTGCGCCGCGGCAAAATCATCCGGAACCATCGTTTTCGACGCCGGCGTGCATCCAGACACGCGTTGACGGCAATCCGGTGCAGCCAGGTGGAAAAGCGCGACCGCCCTTCAAACTGCCCGAGGTTGCGAAACACCTGCAGGAGCGCTTCCTGGGCCGTATCGCGGGCCTCCTCCGGGTCGAAGCCGCAAAGCTGGTAGGCGATCCCGTAGACTTTTTTCTGGTAGCGCCGCACCAGCTGATCAGCGGCCCACGGATCGTTGTCCCGCGCGCGGCGGATGAGCTCCATTTCGTCCGCCGGCGCAGGTGAATCTTGCGAAACCGACTGCGCGCCATTGACCGGGCTCACACCGCCGCCACTCTGAGGGCCGGTTGCAACCGAAAGAGGCCCGTCAGGCTCTCTTCCGATAAGATCTCTGGTTTTCACAAACAGGCACTATATCACCAACTGCCGCGCGTGCCAAAGACAAACCCGAACCCCGGCTCCGAGTAAGCCCCGGAAAAATAATACCGCCCGTCGTAACGGTCGCAGCCCCTGTAATAGTAATTGCGATGATTGTAATAGCGGGCTGGGGGCCCGTAATAATACGGCCCGGGGTGCCCGTAGCCATGGTGATAGCTATAATAAGGCTGATGATGGTAATAATTGTGGCCGCCGTGATGATACCCGCTATAGCCCTGAGCTTTATGGTGATTTGAGTAGCTCTTATACCCGCCGGCAAATGCAACACCGGCTCCGACCAGGATCGACACCAATATAACCATTGACAATTTCAACATATTCGTTTTCATGGCCGCCCTCCACCATTAACCGGTTCTTTTTATACTGGTTAGATGTCCGGCGAACGGAAAAGGTTTACCGGGGTGTTGAAAAACCGGCATGGCAGCGGAAATGGTTGGAAAGGAATGGGCGGGAATCCGTTCGATCTTGTGAAGGGGCCAAGAGCTCCTGCTCTTGGCCCGATGGAGAAACCCTTTGCCGAACGCCAGGTTTGAAACGCTCAGCGACCGCTCGCAGCATGCGGCGGCCGAGTCGACACCGTCACGCCGCCGTGATCGTGGCTTTCACGGATTCGCTCAAGGCCTTGACCGCCGCCCAGTCGCCTGAAACCCTGCCGACCTTCAGAACGGGCACCGCGGCGCGCGGTTCCTTGCCGCGGCTGGCCGGGGTAGGACCGAAAAACAGGCAGAACCAGCCGTTCGGGGCGTGATAGGCCAAGTCCCCCACATCCATGAGGTCAGTGGTCGGCCCCGGATACGTCCCGAAGACGGGTTGGGTGCTGCCATAATATTCCTCCCCCCAGCGGGACCACTTGCACTCGATGGGCAGGGCCTCCGCCATGGCCACGCCGGCGGGGGTATCATTGAACTCCCCCTTCAGTTCGACTTTGCCAATTTTGACGATGATCGGTTTGGGCATAACTTGCTTCCTTTCAGACAATTATTGTGTAAAAACTGCGGTGAAGAATCCTGCATGCCAACTCATTCTGACTGCCCCGCAAAACCATTGCAGGACAGGATTTTTTCAAGTGAGGCAATATCCTACGTTTAAAGAAAAAATGTCAAGATCGGTGGCGGCTTCCTCTGAGAGAAACGGGCGTGTCTCCCGTGTGTGCTTTCTCAAGCGCGAGTTGAATCCGAAGCGATGCGTGTTATCATCAAGAGAGATTTTCAAAGCAGGAAGGACAAAGGTGCAATTCAGAGGTCGTTCAGGGCGATGGGGGCGATCTCAACATTCCGCAACCGCAGGGCCTGGCGTGCGCGTTGGTCTTCGCCGAATGACGGTGCGCCGGTGCCGGTTTGGAGCTCAAAGCAGGCCAATGCCAGCTGAAGAATGTGGTAGTCGACCTGAACTTCCTGCCACCCCAGGTAGCGTAGCCTTTCGTTGGCTGCACCGGGGTCGACCCCGGGGTCCTCGGCGAGAATCTTGGACAAGGCCTTGAGGATGCTGCTGAGACTCGAGGGATCGGCTCCCTTTTTAACCAGCCTGTCGAGCAGAACTTGTTTGAAATCATCCATGAACCACTCGCACGTTTGGGGGAACCCGGTCCAGCCTGCACCGGATAGAATAATAATAGACCGGAATATATTGTGTGTCAATGCCCTCAAACGCACAACTTGTTGTGGTGATAAATCCTGTTGACAGATCAACCCGTTTTCACACAGAATAGATTCATTCTTTTTGGCGGCATCCGACGATAACACATGGCACCCCGATACACCGGGGTTTTTTTATGAATACCTGGCTGAAAATCGAACTCAAAACCACGGGCATCGCGATCCTCAGCGGACTGCTGCTGACGGCGTCTTTCCCCAAGATCGACCTGCACGGACTGGCATGGGTGGCGCTTGTGCCGCTGCTGTGGGTGCTGAACGACGTTACCCCAGGCGAAGCCTTTCGGCGGGGGATGGTGTTCGGTCTGTCCCATTTCGTATCACTGCTGTATTGGCTGGTACCGACGATGGTCACCTACGGCCACCTCCCGCTCATTCTCAGCATCGGCATCCTTTTCCTGTTTGCTGCCGTCCTTAGCCTGGTGTTTATTGCTCCGGCCATATGCGGGCTCAGTCTCGTAGGGCGGACCCCCGTGCGCATTCTCTTCTTTTTTCCACTCTTCTGGATCGGCACCGAATTTCTGCGTTCATTTCTATTTACCGGGTTCCCCTGGGAGCTCTTGGGTAATTCCCAATATGAGCAATTGCATCTGATTCAACTATCGGATATATTTGGCGTGTACGGCATTTCAGGTGTACTCGCATTTGCCAACGCCGCTCTGCTCATGGGAATTCTTGCAGTCTCGGGGCAATCCTGGCGAGGGCAGCCGGTGAAGCTGCTCCTGGCGCTGGGAAGCATCACGGCGGCAGCGGTATGGGTCGGAGCGGCCTGGATTTACGGAGACCTGCGCATCACCCAGATCGATCGGCTCTCAGCGCAGGCCCCCAAGATGCGAGTTGCGGTCATCCAGGGCAACATCGAGCAGTCCCAGAAATGGGACCGGGCGTTTCAGATCGCGACGATTGATACGTATATCCGACTGTCGCTTTCCACCCGGCCCCAAAAGCCCGAGCTGATCGTGTGGCCGGAATCGGCCGCTCCGTTTTACTTCCTGGCGGAAGTGCCGCCGACCCGGATGGTCATGCAGGGAGTCACGGACGCAGGCGCTCACTTTCTGATCGGAGCGCCCTCTTTTGAACTGCGGGGCAAGCAGACGCATTACTTCAACAGCGCCTATCTGGTCGGACCCGGCGGCGAGGTGCTGGGCAAATACGACAAGGCCCATCTGGTGCCTTACGGCGAATACACGCCGTTCAAGGAATATCTGCCTTTCCTCGGCAAAATTGTGGAGCACGTCGGTGATTTCAAGCCGGGGGTTAAAGGCCAAACCCTGGACATGCAGGGCCGCAAGCTGGGGATCCAGATCTGCTATGAAATCATCTTCCCGGCGCTGGCGCGGGCCATGGTTCAAAACGGCGCGGGACTTCTAATAACGATCACCAACGATGCCTGGTACAGCACAACGGCCGGCCCCTACCAGCATTTCTCGATAGCGGTGCTCAGGGCGGTGGAGAACCGGCGGGCCCTGGCGCGGGCGGCCAACACCGGCATCAGCGGGTTCGTCGACCCGGCGGGCCGGGTGCTCGCCTCGACCCCATTGATGGAGGAGGCGGCGGTCGTGCGGGAGCTGCCGCTGTTGGATACGGCGACCGTTTACACGCGGTTTGGGGATGTGTTCGGCGCCGCATGTTTAGGCATTGCGCTGGTTGCCGCGATCCGGGCATGGCTGCTGGCCCGCCGTCAGAACCGAAAAGTTTGAAACAGTTACGCGCGGTATCAGCGGGCCGCCCTTTAGGATGATTATATTATATCAATAGGACATTTGAAGTGTTACGCCCGGCACGGGCGCAAAAAAAATGACCCGCATTCCATTTCAAATTTAAATGATAGGAGGGAACTGAGCATGTCTTACGAAATCAAACAAGCCTTGAAGGATGCTGCCGCCAAACTCGACCAAATCCGAGGTTGTCTTTGACCTGGGGGGCATGGAGAAACGGCTGGCTGAAATCGAGGCTTTCGTCGCCAAGGAAAACTTCTGGAACAAGCCCGACGAGGCGAAAACCGTGCTCAAGGAGCGCACCGTCCTGAGCCATCGGTTAGAGCGATTCAAGGGGATTGCATCCGAGATCGATGACACCCAGGGTCTTCTTGAGATGGCGGTCGAGGAGTCCGACGAGGCGACCCTCACCGATCTCTCCCGCCAAGCCGCCGACCTTCTTCAGCGGGTGGACCGCTTCGCTCTCGAACTGATGTTGGACGGCGAGGACGACGGCAAAAACGCCATCGTTTCCATCAACGCCGGCGCCGGCGGCACCGAGGCCCAGGACTGGGCGGACATGCTCTTTCGCATGTACTCACGTTGGGTGGAGCGCAAGGGCTACAAGCTCGAGCTGATCGACTTCCAGCCCGGCGAGGAAGCCGGCATCAAGAGCGCCACGTTCACCGCCTCCGGCGAAAACGCCTTCGGCTATCTCAAGTCCGAGGGCGGCGTTCACCGCCTGGTGCGGATTTCACCCTTCAATGCCAGCGGCAAACGGCACACCTCCTTTGCCTCGGTCTTTGTCTATCCCGAGCTCGAAAATGAGATCGTGGTGGACATCGAGGAGAAGGATCTGCGCATCGACGTTTTTCGCGCGAGCGGCTCCGGCGGCCAGCACGTCAACAAGACCAGCAGCGCCGTGCGCATCACGCACATGCCGACCGGCATTGTGGTGCAGTGCCAGCAGGAGAAATCCCAATACCGCAACAAGGAACTGGCCATGAAAGTTCTGCGGGCGCGGTTGCACCAGCGGGAAAAGCAGAAACAGGATGACAAACTCCAGGAAATGCACGACAGCAAGGAGGACATTGCCTGGGGCAGCCAGATCCGCTCCTACGTGCTGCAGCCCTACCAGATGGTGAAGGATCATCGCATCGGTCTTGAGATCGGCAACGTGAACGAGGTGCTCGACGGCGGCATCGACCGCTTCATCGAGGGGGTGCTGCTCGCCCGGGACACCAAGGCGGCTTGAGCGTCGGCAACGGCAACGGACCCATGCGCCCTCTCGATATCATCACCCGCTATTACGACCCCTCCACGAAGGCCTTCCGAATCCTGAGGGAACATGGCGAGCTTGTTGCTGAAAGGTCGTTGAAGGCGGCCGACCGGGTCGGGCATCTGCAGCCCGACCTGGCCTTCATTCGGGAGGCCGCCATGCTCCACGACATCGCGATCTTCCTCACCGACAGCCCGGGAATCGACTGCCGCGGCGCCGAGCCGTATGTGCGGCACGGCATCCTCGGCCGGGACCTCCTCGATACCCTCGGCATGCCCCGTCACGGGCTGGTTTGCGAACGCCACGTGGGCGTCGGGATCAGCGCCGAGGACATCCGGCGCTTCGACCTGCCCCTGCCGGTGCGGGACATGCGGCCCGTCACCGTCGAGGAGCAGATCATCTGCTACGCCGACAAGTTCTTTTCGAAAAACGGCGGCGGGGCTTCCCGCGAGAAATCCGTCACTGAAATCGTCGCAAGCCTCAGGCCCTACGGTACGGACAAGGTGGAGCGATTCATAGGGTGGGTGGACCTTTTCGGGTAGAATGCCCCTCAGCGCATGGCGGCGATAGCGAAGAAGGTCAGCGCTGCGATGATCGCCGAGCAGGGGATGGTGACGATCCATGCCATGATGATCCGGAAGGCGATATCCCATTTAATGCCGGTCAGCCTGCGGGTGGCGCCGACGCCGATGATGCCCCCGGCGATGGTGTGGGTGGTGGACACCGGAATGCCCAGAAAGGTCGCCATGAACAGCGTGGCCGCACCGGCCGTCTCGGCGCAGAACCCCCCCACGGGCTGAAGCTTGGTGACCTTGATCCCCATGGTTTTGACGATGCGCCAGCCGCCCAACATCGTCCCGACCGCCATGGCGAGATGGCAGGACAGGATGATCCAGGCCGTGCTGTAATCGGTCAGCGAGAGCTGGGTATCCTGGGTGAATGTGCCGTGGGCCACCAGCAGCGCCACGATGATGCCCATGGTCTTCTGGGCGTCGTTTCCACCGTGGCCGAGCGAATAGAGGGCTGCTGAAAACAGCTGCCCTTTCCGGAAAAACCGGTCGATCGCTGCGGGGCGCCATTGGCGGAAGATCCAGTAGACGGCAACCATGAGCCCGAACCCGAAGGTTAAGCCGATCAGCGGGGCGATGGGGATGAACGCCATCGCCGTGAACAGTTTATCCCAGTGCACCGCTCCCCAGCCCTTGAAGGCGATGCCGGCACCGGCGAACCCGCCGATGAGGGCATGGGAGGAGCTGGTGGGCAGGCTCCACCACCATGTCAGCAGGTCCCAGGCGATGGCACCCACCAACCCGGCCAGCACGACCTTCACGTAATCCGGGTCGCCCTGCTGAATGTAGACGATCTTGGAGATCGTATCCGCCACCTTGGGCGCGAACACGAACATGGCCACGAAGTTGAAAAAGGCCGCCCACAGCACAGCGACCCGCGGCGAAAGCACCCGCGTGGAAACCACCGTGGCGATCGAGTTGGCGGCGTCATGAAAGCCGTTGATGACATCGAACACCAGCGCCGCCGCCACCGTGCCGATCACCAGCAACCAGAGTCCGGTTAGTTCCAAATTGGCTTGCCTCCCCTGCCGGCAACCAGGGACCGCAAATGGGCCCCTCCCAGCCGGTCAGGCATTTTTCAATACGATCCCTTCGATGGCCTTGGCCAGTTGCCACGCCCGATTGAAGGCTTTGTCGATGCGGTCGTAAACGTGGGTCCACTTGATAATTTCCATCAACTCTGCCGGAGACGTGTTGGGGCTGTCGTACAGTTCACCCAAGCCGCTCAGCAGCAGCATCTCGCACTCTTTCTTTTGATGCTTGACCTGCCCCACGTATTCGGCCACCTCGCCTTTGTTTTCCAGCATTCCGAGCAGGACTCCGATCGCAGTGACCATGTCCTTCAAGTTGGACACCATCCGTTGTGCCGGAAACCGCATCCGGGTGAACTCGTAGACCCCGATGCGGTTCGAAATGGCCTGGATGTGATTGAGGATGGTTTCCTGCGATGAATTGATCAGGTGAATGTCCTCGCGGTCTATGGGCGTGATGAAGGTGGTCGAAAGCAGCTGGGAAATGGTTCGGTTGAGGGCATCCCCATCGGCCTCGAGCCGGTTGATGATCTGGCAGCGAACGTCGCAGTCGCCGTAGTCAAGAACGATGGTGTTGAGCACGGTCGCGGCCTCGACAATGATCCGGTTTTGGTCTCGAAAAAATCCGAAAAACTTGGGCGCTTTCGGAAAAAGTCGGAATGACATGGCCCCTCCTTTACATCGACTGCTTTTGGGTTCCGGAGAAAGGCTTGCTGTAACGTGCGCGGTACCATCGGAATGAAAACGAGATAGGCTTTATATGAAAAAAACAAACTTAACAATCAAATATTTTTATTTTTAAAGTCAGAAAAATTTAATGATGAAAATGTAGGTATTTGAGATGGATCGACAGCGGAGGGTCGGCATGTTTGATTGCCGGAGCAAGAAAAAGCAAACGCCGGAAAAAACTCCCGGCGTTTGTCTCAGAAACTGAATTTTTTAGCAAGGCATCATAATTACCAGCCGCGCATGAGGTAGTCGTGAATCGAGTTGGCGGCGTTGCGGCCGGCGCCCATGGCCAGGATCACGGTGGCCGATCCGGTCACGATGTCGCCCCCGGCCCAGACCCCCTTCTTCAGGGTCTTGCCGGACATGGAATCCGCTTCGATGTAGCCCCACTTGTTTATCTTGAGATCGGGGGTGGAGCTCGTCAGCAGCGGGTTGGCGCCGGTGCCCACCGCCACGATGCACAGGTCGCAGGGCAGCTCGATCTCGGAGCCCTTCACGGGGACCGGACGCCGCCGGCCGGAAGCGTCCGGCTCGCCCAGTTCCATCTTGATGCACTCCATGCCCGTCAGGCGCCCTTTCTCGTTGCCGATGTAGCGGGTCGGGTTGGTGAGCAGGTAAAACTCGATGCCCTCCTCCTCGGCGTGGTGGGCTTCCGCCGCCCGCGCCGGCATCTCGTCCCGCGACCGCCGGTAGACGAGCCGCACCCGGTCCGCCCCCAGACGCAGGGCCGTGCGGGCGGAATCCATGGCCACGTTGCCGCCGCCGAGCACCACCACGTCCTTGCCGCGCGGGATCGGGGTGTCGACCTTCGGGAAAAGATAGGCTTTCATCAGGTTGGCCCGGGTGAGGTATTCGTTCGCGGAGAGAATGCCCACCAGGTTTTCACCCGGGATGTTCATGAACTTGGGAAGCCCGGCGCCCAACCCCAGGAATATGGCCTGGTAGCCCTCTTCGAAAAGCTCATCCAGGGATACGGTCCGTCCGACAACGGCATTGCATTGGACGTTGACGCCGAGCCGTTCCAGGAAGTTGACCTCCTGAGCCACGATTTCCTTGGGAAGCCGGAACTCGGGGATGCCGTAGAGAAGCACCCCGCCCGGCTTGTGGAAAGCTTCATATACGGTGACGTCGTGGCCCTTCTGGATCAAGTCGCCGGCAACGGTCAGCCCGGCCGGGCCGGCGCCCACCACGGCCACTTTCTTGCCGGTGGCCGCCGCCTTGGGAGGCAGTGCGCCCGTGCCGTGCGCCCGCTCCCAGTCCGCCACGAACCGTTCCAGGTTGCCGATGGCCACCGGATCGCCCTTCTTCGCCAGGATGCACTTGCCCTCGCACTGGCTCTCCTGGGGGCAAACCCGCCCGCAGACGGCCGGCAGGCTGTTCTGCTGCCAGACATGGCGGATGGACTGGGTGAAATCGCCCTCCTTGGCGAGCTTGATGAACCCGGGGATGTCGACGCCGACCGGACAACCGTCGACGCAGCCGGGGTTCTTGCACTGCAGGCAGCGCGCCGCCTCCTCCTGGGCCATCTCCGGGGTGTATCCCGTCGGGACCTCGAGGAAGTTCCGGGCCCGCACCTTGGGCTCCTGCTCGGGCATCCGCACTTTGCCTTTTTTCTGCTTCTTGTCTTTCGGGGCTGCTTCTTCCAGCATGTTGTTTCCTCCGCTTCAGTGGCCGGTTACCGGACACGGTATTTCTATGAATAAATGAACGGCCACCCTGTTTTTCGGGCGGCCGTTCATTTATGCCAGGATTCCTCCAGCATGCAGAATTCGTTGTGGCACATCTTTTCGTCTTCGCAATAGGCCTGCAGCCGCAGCATCAGCTCGTCGAAATCCACCTTGTGGCCGTCGAACTCGGGCCCGTCGACGCAGGCGAACTGGGTTTTGCCGCCCACCGACACCCGGCAGCCGCCGCACATGCCGGTACCGTCCACCATGATGGGGTTCAGGCTGACCATGGTCGGCACATTGTACTCCTTCGTCAGCTTGGACACGAACTTCATCATGGGCACGGGGCCGATGGCCACCACGAGATCGATCTTCTCCTTGTCCAGGATGTCTTTGAGCGCATGGGTCACAAAGCCGTGGCGGCCGTAAGAGCCGTCGTCGGTGCAGACATGCAGCTCATGGGAGGCCGCGCGCATGAAATCCTCGAGGATCAGCAGGTCCTTGGTGCGGGCGCCGATGACGGCGGTGACGTGGTTGCCGGCCGCCTTCATCCCGCGGGTGATGGGGTGCAGCACGGCGACCCCGGTGCCGCCGCCGACGCAGACCACCTTGCCGAGTTTTTCGATGTGGGTGGCCTTGCCCAGCGGGCCGATGACGTCCTGGTAGCCCTCGCCCACCTTGAGCGTCTTGAACAACGCCGTGGATTTGCCGACGACCTGGTAAATCACGGCGACAATCCCCTTCTGGGCGTCTGTGTAGGCCATGGTCAGCGGGATGCGTTCGCCGTTTTCGTTGGCCTTGAGAATCACGAACTGACCGGGCTTGGCCTTCTTGGCGATGAGGGGCGCCTCGATCTCGTTGAGCACCACGGTACCCTGGGACATTTCTTCACGTTTGACGATTTTGAACATGACCGACCTCCAAGGCAAAACGTACATGGGGAATTTTTGAAGGGTATCAACTTCAAGTAGAGGGGGATATTCTCAGATCCAATGAACAAAATCAAGGCCAAAAGATTGAATTCCGCTTTCCGTGGTGATAAACAGCCGTTTCCTGTCGCAGGCAGGCTGCAACATCGCCACGGGATGGAGTCGCCTTGATTGGGAGTTCAAAAATAATGCTTTTCGACAGCCACTGTCATCTCGACGACCCATCCTTCAGAGACGATCTGGAGGACGTTGTCGCACGCGCCCGTGCAGCGGGGGTTGAACGCCTGATGACCATCGGCGTCACCCTCGAAACATCGCGCCGGGCGGTTGCGCTCGCCAAAAGTCGGCCGGGCGTCTACGCTTCCGTGGGCCTGCACCCCCACGACGCGCAGGAAGGCAGCGACGACGTGCTGGATGAGCTGGTCCGGCTCTCCGGCAACCCCGAGGTCCGGGCCTGGGGTGAGACCGGCCTTGACTTCAACCGCATGCACTCGCCGCGGGACGAACAGGAAAAATGGTTCGTGCGCCAGCTCGAAGCGGCAGCCGAGCGCTCGCTTCCGATGATATTTCACGAACGCGACAGCCAGGGACGCTTTCTGGAGCTGCTGAAAACCTGCCCGCCGCCCCCGGGAGCCGCCGTGGTGCACTGCTTCAGCGGGACCCGGGCTGAGTTGACGCGCTACCTGGACATGGGCTATTTCATCGGCATCACCGGCATCCTGACGCTCAAAGAACGCGGGGAGTCCCTCCGGCGACTGGCGCCTCGGATCCCGTCCGACCAACTCCTGGTGGAGACCGACGCGCCCTACCTCGTCCCGGAGCCGGAACGCCGCCGCTTTCGCCGCAACGAACCCGCCTTTGTGCGCTCGGTCCTGCTCAGGCTCGCCGAGGTGCGCGGTGAGGACCCGGAAGGATTGGCCCGCAAGGTGTTCGAGAACACCTGCCGGCTCTACCGCCTCGAGGTCCTTGTTTAAAACCACTGCTTCCTGCTAATATGGCAACACCTTGGCCGATTCACTTAGATGTGCAGGAGAATGACCCATGCAAACGAAATGGTACCATGCCGTCCTTCTGACGTTGGTCGTCACCCTCGCTGTTGACATATCCGGTGCGGCGGCAGCCGAGAAAAGCGAAGGCCCGAAGCGGCTGGCGACCGGTGTCGAGGATCAGACGGCAGTCGCTTTGACCATCTACAACGTCAACCTCGGGTTGGTGAAGGATCAGCGTCAAACCACCCTCCCCGTCGGCACCTTTGAACTGCGGTTCATGGACGTTGCCTCCCAGATCATCCCTGCCAGCGTGCAGGTCAAGTCGCTGGCCGGCCCCTCGAGCCTGCGCGTCCTAGAGCAGAAATACGAATACGATCTGCTCAACCCGCAGCGGCTCCTCGAAAAATACGTCGGCAAGGAGGTCAGGCTTTACACCGAAAACCAATACACCGAGCGGGATGAGACCGTGACGGCCACCCTGCTGTCCGTCGACGGCGGCCCTGTTTTCAAAGTCGACGAGGATATCACCTTCGGCCACCCCGGGCGGATCCTGTTCCCCAAGGTGCCCGACAGCCTGGCCTCCAAGCCCACCCTGGTGTGGCTGCTGGAAAACACCCTGACCAAGCCCCAGCGGATCGAGGCCACCTATCTCACCAACGCCATCAACTGGCACGCCGACTATGTCCTGACGCTCAACGCCCGCGACGACCGCGCCGATCTCTCGGGATGGGTCACCATCGACAACCAGAGCGGGGCTGCCTACGCCAACGCCACCCTGAAACTGGTGGCCGGAG
>CAVQTH010000034.1:0-136049 GCA_963716325.1 uncultured delta proteobacterium
AATCAAGTTCACTGCCTTAGCTTTTTTTCGACCGATGAAATGACAGGGCGGATTTTTTAGATTATCTGACGAAAGGTGCAATTCTTTTCGGTGATCGGATAGGATTCGACACAGGCACGTAAACTGCCGTTTCGAATATACCAAAAAAGGCGGCAACTGTGCTAAGCGATTACCTGAACTATCGGCATATTCACCAAATATAAACCCGCAGAATTCGAAATGGTAAATAATGAGTGCGGCAAATCATCATGCAGAATCTGTCCGGTCCATTCGAATTCGTGATTGCATACCGGCAGTTTTTTTGGTTTTTGTTATTTTCTTTCTGCCGGTTCAGCCGGACGCCGGGAATCTGAATTCGCTGGCGGTGGTTTTTGTCAGCATCGTGCTTGAAGCGCTGCCATTCATGTTTGTCGGCGCTTTTGCCGGTGGCCTGATCGAAGTTTTTTTGAGCCGCGAGCGCATGACCTCGTTTTTGCCCATAAAGGGGTGGGCGGCCGTCTTGATTACGGCTGGTGCAGGTATCGTTTTTCCGGTGTGCGAATGCGCCGTGGTGCCGGTGGTGCGAAGGCTGATCGGAAAAGGCTTGCCGCTTGCTGCCGCTGTCGCATATCTGCTGGGCGGTCCTATCGTCAACCCCATAGTGGCCGGATCGACTGCTTTGGCCTATGCTTTTGATTGGCGCATGGTCGCTTTGCGTATGGCGTTGGGATATGGCATCGCTGTTTCGGTTGGATTGGTAATGGGGCATTTATTCCGAAAAGACAGCGGGTTAATTTCCAACACTGCACATAATCAGAACGTCTGCTCTGCCTGCTTGTGTTCGCATGCCCATCCCGATCATGCCCATATCCTTTCAATCGACATAATCCAACTTCCGGCTGTTGCGGATTGTTCGGATGGCAGCGCGAGCGCGTCCTGCAATTGTTCAGCGATTCAGGCAAGCCGCATGGACAGATTGATAGACAAATTAGGGGCGGCGTTCCGGCATGGCGTTGAAGATTTTATGGCGGTCGGACATTATTTGGTAATAGGTGCTTTTATTGCGGCACTTGCCCAGACGTACGTCGAGCGGTCTGTTTTTCTTTCCGTAGCAGGCGTACCGGCCCTGTCGATCGTTTTGATGATGGCGCTGGCGGTTGCGCTCAATCTGTGTTCTGAAGCCGATGCGTTTATTGCAGCCTCATTTCGGTGGCTCACGCCATGGTCGTCCCAACTGGCGTTCATGCTGACCGGCCCGATGTTTGACCTGAAGCTTCTGCTCATGTACCAGCTTGTTTTCACTCGCAGAGCGATCATGGCCTTGTCCGTGCTTGTGCTCATCGCGGTTTTTTTAGTTTCCCTGTGCATGGAGTTGATGAACGGGGTGATGGGATGATGACGCCGGACGATTATCTGAAACGCAGCCTGCATCCGGTTGTATTTGGCGTGTGGACCTGCACGCTGTTCTATCTGGTTGTCAGCCAGCGCTACACCGCGTTTCTTAGGCCGGAATTCGGGCTGCTCCTGGCCCTCGCCCTGTTTATCGCCCTCGGGTTTGCATTTTCCGGAATCATGAGCGCCAAAGAGATGCACGTCGACTTCCCGCTCATGTTGCGTGCCCTGATTATTTTGCTTCCGGTCATTTTCCTGCTGGTGATGCCGGAAGCTCATTTGGGGAAAGACGCCTTTAAAGCCAGGTTCACCGGATCTGCCTCCATGACCTTTGACAGGCAAGGGGCGGCCGGACGCTCTTCGCAGGAAAAGGCCAATCCGCCTGAGCCGCCTGCCAAAAGCAAAGAGGACAACGGTTTACAGTCAGCTGTAAAGGAGCAGACCATTCTTGAAATTCTGCTGAATCCGAAGTCATGGGAGGGGCGCCGCGTAAGATTTTCGGGAATGATCCTTCGGGACGAGGGGCTCAAACAGAGCTTTGACGGCAGAGACACCCTGGTTTATCGCTTCTTGATCAATTGCTGCGCTGCCGACGCGCTGCCGTTGGCGATCGTGTTGGATTCGGCTCCGACGGCCGCATATGAAAACATCCAATGGGTGCGCGTGGAGGGAACCTTCCAGCTGCTCCGCATCAACGAGAAGCCGGTGCCGTTTGTCGACCAGGCATCGCTGAAGCCCATTGAGCCGCCCAAAGTGCCATATCTTTTTTAAGCGTGATCTGGCCTCTATTTCCTTCCTTGATGTGAACCTTGCAGTCCCTTCCTACCGATAGATTTCTTATGCAGCTGGGATAGTTGGCGCCTGCGGCCAGGGCGGGAATTGCATTCGGCACACTTGCCGTGGAAAAAAATAAGGTGATCTTCCGCAACAAAACCGCTGGGCAGGGCGTCATTTCCAGCAAGTGCGCAGCCGGAAATAATAAATATCCGGTCACAGAGACGGCAGTGGAAATGATGATGATGGTCTGAACGGCGCTGCTCAAACACCGTACCCAACTCCGGGTGAGCAAATCGCACCAGCCACCCCTCTTGCTCCAAACGGCTTAGATTTCGGTATACCGTAGCAGGGTCCAACGACGGGACCAACTCTCGTCCGTACTCGATTATCTCGTTGATTCGCAACAGTCGGGGATGGTTTTCGAAAACCATCTGAATCGCTTCCCGCTGGGCCGTCCTCCGAGTCATCCCTCTTCTCCACGTGTCGATGCTCAACTGTTTATTAAGCCTTTTAACAGATTTTTTCACAAGATTAAAGCATCGATATCTCCCTTTTATATCAACCGCTGAAAAGCCACTTGACATGCGAATTGATTTGCATTAACAAATGCAATTGCATTCGCAACTACTGCAGGACTTAAATCTTAAATCAGGAGGTTCGCTTATGAACACCAAATTGATGAACAAACTGCTGGCGGTGGCGGCCTGTTTGCTCGTTGCGGCGGCCACTGGCGACTTGGCTGCGGCGGAAGGTCCCAAGAGGATTCTGGCAACCACTTTCCCAATCTACCAGATCACCCGGAATGTAATCCACGGAAGTCCAACGGCTACGGTCGATTTGATGATACCGGCGAATCTCGGCTGCCCCCACGATTACGCGCTGACGCCGCAGGATATGCAAAAACTGGCTGTCGCTGAGGTACTCGTCGTCAACGGGCTGGGCATGGAGGAGTTCCTCGGAGCTCCGGTGCGTAAGGCCAATCCCAAAATCATCTTGATCGACAGCTCAAAGAATATTTCTGGGATTCTCGATTATCCGGAAGAAGACGGTCACACTCAAGAGAAGGCCGCCTCCAAGCATAGCCACGGCAAAAAAGGCGATAAGGACAAGAAATCCAAGCACAGCCACCATGAGCATGACCACCATGGAGGCCCCAACCCGCATCTTTTTGCAAGCCCCCGCATGGCAGCTATGCTTGCGGCCAAGATCGGCGCTGAATTGTCAGCAATCGACCCGTCCAACGCTGCACTGTACACCCGAAATGCAAAGGACTATGCCGATCGGCTCATCCGCCTGGCGGACGAGTTCGTCCAGTTGGGAAAGGCTCTTCGCAATCCACGGGTGGTCACCCAGCACGGGGTTTTCGATTATCTTGCAGCGGACATGGGCCTTGAAATTGTAGGTGTGGTGCAGGCCCATCCCGGCCAGGAACCCTCGGCGGCCGAGATGCTCAAGCTGACAAAGACGATCAAGGCAAAGCAGGCGGGCGCCTTGTTCACCGAACCCCAATACCCGCCTAAAGTTGGAGCGGCCATTGCAAAAGAAACCGGCATCCAGGTTGCCCTGCTCGACCCAGTTGCCAACGGACCGGATACAGCGCCTCTCGATTACTACGAGACGGTCATGCTCCGGAATCTGGAGACGATAAAAACCACACTTGGCAAAAATTGAGATATGGACGCAGCATCCTCCAAGGCAACCGCCATTACCCTTGACAATCTCTGGGTGCGCCTCGGCGGCGTCACTATCCTGGAGGGAATCACCGCTCGCATTCCCTGCGGGGGGTGCACTGCTATCGTCGGGCCGAATGGGGCTGGCAAGACCACCCTGCTGCTGGCTATTCTCGGCCAGCTGCCTTTCACGGGGCGGATCGAGAAAGGATGTCACAGCGGGCGATCGACCCTCCAGATAGGATACGTACCACAGCGCTTGGCTTTCGATCGCGGCCTGCCGCTGACGGTGATGGAATTTCTTTTGATGGGTGCTCAGCGGCTCCCCCTTTGGCTCGGTCAACGAAAAACTGCCCAAAAAAGAGCCGCTGAACTTCTTCGATCTGTCCGGTCCGATCACCTTGCATGCCGGCGGCTGGGGGCGCTTTCGGGCGGGGAAATGCAGCGCGTGCTGCTTGCCCTTGCCCTTCAGATGGAACCCGAACTGCTGCTACTTGACGAGCCGGCTGCCGGTGTCGACCTGAATGGAGAGGCGCTTTTCTGTGAGTTGCTCGAAGCCCTGCGTCTCTCGCATGGCTTTACCCAAGTTATGGTCAGCCATGACTTGGCAACCGTGACCCACCATGCCACCCATGTGATCGGCCTGAACCGGCAGGTGGTCGCAGAAGGGGAACCGAAGAAAATTCTAACTGTGGAGAATCTCACCCGTCTTTTCGGCCGGCACATGGGATTGGTGGATGCCGGCGCCTTGGCGGATAGCGTACGCTCATGCTCGGCTCCCTGCTGCATCGGAGAGCGCCGTGCCTGATCTTGCAGCTCTTTATGACCTGATTCCGATCGTGCTGCCGTTCGACTGCCTGCAGGCTCGGTTCATGCAGCAGGCATTTATCGGTCTTCTCCTGCTTGCCCCCATGGCGGCGGCCATGGGAGTACAGGTCGTCAATTTCAGAATGGCTTTCTTTTCTGACGCCATCAGCCATTCAGCCTTTGCCGGTGTTGCAATGGGCTTGATCTTTGCGCTTGACCCGCGATGGACCATGCCGTTGTTCGGTCTTCTGGTGGGATTGGGCATCGTTCGCGTCCAGCGGTCCAGTCGGCTGTCCGTCGACACGGTCATCGGGGTGGCGTTTTCAGCTGTAATCGCTTTCGGCTTGGCTGTAATAAGCCGCGACCGCAGTGTCGCCCGCGACATGCAACGTTTCCTTTACGGCGACATTCTCACCATCACCGATACCGAAATAATCGGGATGGCCATTCTTTTCGTTCTGTTGATGGTGTTCCAGGCCTACGGATACAACCGCCTACTATACATTGGGCTAAGCCCGGTATTGGCTCGAGCGCACCGGGTGCAAACTGCGGCTTATCAGTACGCGTTCGCCGGTCTTCTTTCCGTTGTGGTGATCTTCTCGGTTTGGGCCGTCGGAGTGTTATTGGTGACCGCGATGATGATCGTGCCGGCCGCGGCCGCACGCAACTTGGCGCGATCTGCCGGGGCCATGTTCTGGTGGTCCCTTATCATCAGCGCAAGTTCAGCGATCAGTGGATTGCTGATATCCGGCCAGGAGTGGGCGCGGACGGCCACAGGGGCGACTATCATTCTCTGTGCCTTCGCATGGTTTCTGGCGAGCACATTGGTGGCAGCTCGCCGGGAAGCGTAAACCATAATGAAACGATGGTGGCGAAAGCGTGAGAAAGAAGGGTGTCGGCAGAATCCGGCGCGTAACTCATATTGAGAAAGGAGATAGAAAAATGAAAAAGTTGGGCATTGTTGCAATTTCCTTTTTTTTAGCGCTTGGCCTTCCCTTTGGCGGCGTTGCGGCTGAACCAGATGTAATCAAAGAACTTGATGCACTAAAAAAGAGAGTTCAGGAGTTGGAGCAGCAGGTAAACGAGGCCAAACCAGCCGCGCCCGAGCACAAGCATGCCCACGGACACGGCCACGGTCATGGCCACGGAGAAGGGGATGAAATCGACGAAAAAATCGAGGAGGCACTGGAGGAGCGCTTCGGCACGCTGGAGATCCATGGCGGGGCGATTCTGTACTACCAGGACAGCCGCACCGATGAGTTGAACGGCGAGAAGGCCGACAGCCCCAGCGGTGCAGGCTTTACCGCCGATATTGAGCTGACCTGGAAGCCCGCCCTGCCAGTTGCCGAAGACGGGGAGTTCTTTGTGCGTATTCACGCCGGCAACGGTACCGGAGCAGACCGCACCGGCGGCGGGGGCATCAAGCCGGCCGACGTGCTGCTGGCCAACTTGAACACGATCGCCGACGACAACTCTGACGAGGACAACGATACCGGGCTGCGGCTGCTCGAAGCGCACTACACCCACCACTTCTTCGATGAGAAGCTGAGCATCACCGGCGGCAAGGCCGAGCAGTTGGGTTTTTTGGACGACAACGCCTTTGCCAACGACGAGGGCAAGCAGTTTGTCGGCAAACCTTTCGTGAACAACTCGGTCTTGGACAGTGAAAACGAGTACACCCCGCTGATCGGGGTGAAGTTCCAGCCGCTGGACCTGGTCTCACTCTCGCTGGTGGGCGCCTCCACCTCTCGGCCCTACGTCGAGGGAACCCCGATAGAAAACACCTCCAAAAGCAAGTACGACAATGTCTTCAGCACGCCGTTTCTGGGCAGCCAGCTGACGGTTTCTCCTAAGTTCGGCAAGATGGAGGGCAACTACCGCTTTTACGGCTGGTATGCTGGCTACAACCATTCCAAGCTTGACAGTGGCCGCGAACCCATTGACGGACAAAAAGACAAGGGCTGGGGCCTGGGGCTCTCCGCCGACCAGCAAATCACTGAGATGATTGGTCTCTTCGGACGTTTCGGCTGGAATAATGAGGATGTCTACGTGGTGCAGTGGGAAGCCTCCGGCGGTGTCAACCTCAAGGGGCTGATCCCCGGCCGAGACGAAGATAACATGGGAGTAGGCTTTGCCGCACTTACGCCGGGGGACCGCTATGACCAGAACGATCCCGAGTATCATTTGGAGCTTTACTACCGCATAGCGGTTACCGAGAACCTCGCGTTCACGCCGGACATCCAATACGTTTGGAATCCCGGTGGCGACAGCGACAACGACGGCATCTTCGCCGGCATGGTCCGCGCCGAGTTCTCGTTCTAACTGGAGTGAGGCGAACGTGCAAGACATCCGATAACGATCGGACACCCAATATTTCTTCCGGTGAAGACAGCATCATGTCGAATTCAACGTCAACCCATCATCCGCTCGGCATCGGCATCGATACGGGCGGAACTTATACCGATTCGGTGTTGGTCGATTTAAGGACGCATCAGGTCCTCAAGGCCGCCAAATGCCCCACCACGCCGAACGACCTCAACAGCTGCGTGGCCGCGAGCCTCAACGCCGTGCTCTCCGCCGGCTTTTCCGAGCGCATCGGGCTCATTGCCCTGTCGACGACCCTGGCGACGAATGCGCTGGTGCAGAATCGGGGCGCCGATGTCGGGTTGATCGTGATCGGTCGAACCCGGCCTTACTTTGACCTTCCGGTTGTCTCCGTCAAGTATGTGGACGGCGGGCACCACCACACCGGCCAGGAGATTTGTCCGCTCGATATGGAGCGTCTTCTAGATCTTGTTGCCGAATTCAAGGGACAAGTGGATGCCTACGCTGTTTGTTCGGAAATGAGCATCGTCAACCCCACCCATGAGCAAGTCGCTGCGAAGGCGATCGAGCTCATGGATCCGAAGCCGGTGTTCTGCTCGCATCGGGTCAGCACCAAACCGGGGCTGAAAGAGCGGTGCGCTACGGCGGTACTCCACGCCCGGTTGATGCCGGTGATCGGCGACTTCATCGCGCACACCCGTCGGCAGCTGCAGGGTCGGGGCCTCACAGCGGGGGTGCTGATGGTCCGCGGGGATGCATCCGCCCTCCCCATAGACGGAATCGAGCACCAAGCGGCCGCAACCGTAGCGAGCGGACCGGCGGCCAGCGCGTTTTACGGCGCTGCGGTTGGAGCTGCCGCGCGGGCGCTGGTGATCGATGTCGGTGGAACCACCACCGACATCTCCCTGGTTGTCGACGGCCGGCCGGTCATTTCATCCCTCGGCAGCCGGATCGGAAAGTACCATACGCATGTGGACTCCGTCGAAATGGTGACCGTTGGTATCGGCGGAGACAGCCTGGTGCGGATCGAGGAGACCGGCCAAATCGAGATCGGCCCGAACCGGGTCAAGCCGCTGGCACTCGCCCCGGAGGCGGCTGAAGCCCGTCACTGGCTTGGGCCGGGCGCGCGTTCGATGTGCATCGCCTCCGTTAAGGCCAGCAGCGCTTCGCCATCGACTCCGCATCGGTTGTTGGACTTCCTGGAGGAGACAGGGGCTGCCACGCCTTGGAACATGCGCGAAAAGCTAGGGATACCCGACATCCTTCTCGACCGGGAGGTGGCGGAGTTGATTTTTAAGAACCGGGCCACCGGCATCGGCTTCACGCCGACCGACGCCATGCATGTACTGGGGTTCATCCGCCTGGGCGACACGGCCCGCTCCATCGCCGGCGCTGAGGTTTTGTGCCGGCTCACGTCCCAGTCGGCCGTCCGCTTCTGCCAGGATGTCATCCGCTTCGCTCAGCAGAAAATCATCTCCGCCATCCTGGAGTACCTTTTCGAGAAGCAGAGGGGCGTTGCTCTGTCCGGCAGCGTCCTGATGAATTCGACGGATGATTTTGTCCAGGCCGCTTTCACCTTGAATATGCCGATCATCGGACTTGGCGCGGCGTCGAAACACCTTTTACCCGGTGTGGCCGATCAACTGAATACACGGGTCATCTTCCCACCGAACTACGAAGTGGGCAATGCGTTGGGGGCAATCCGCAGCGCGTGGCAGAGCGAGGTTGCATGCGAACCGAGTCCTTGACCGATCCTGTCTCCCGCAGAAGTTTCGAAGCCGCATTGGAAGTGGCGAGCGAAACCGAAGATGCCGTCGTGGTGCATGCCTGGGTTCATCGAGAGGGCCGCTGGGTGCCCCACGCATGGTGCGAAATCGACGGGTTCGCCGTGGACCTGACGCGCAACAGCCGGGCTGTTCCAAAAGCCGACTACTACCTGTTGATGAGCATAACGCCCCGCCGGATGCGCACCTACTCCCGTCTCCAGTTTTTCTGCCTGATGGCGGATCACCAGCACCTAGGGCCGTTCGACAGCACATTTTTCTTCGCACCGGAATCCAAAAAAGACCCGATCGAGGTGATACTCAGCGGCAGTCACCCCTCTCCTGAGAACGGGTGATGCCGCAGATCCGATGAATTCCGCGTTTCGTGCGGCTTCCTCTTAAAAGATCATTATCGGCATTGGGGGCAGAGGCCGACGATCTCAAGGTGATGCCCTTCGACTTCGAAACCGGTTTCAACCGCGATCAGAAGTGATGGAAGACCCTGCGAGGAGCGCCCCATGAAAGCGAAGGCCAGGAAAGCGCCCTATCGGCCCTCGGAGAAAGAGCCCTACATGAGTAAACGGCAGCTCGAGTACTTCCGCCGAAAGCTGCTCTATTGGCAAGCGGATCTATTGAAGGCGATCGAGGCCACGCGCAACCGCCTGCGCCAGGAGAGCCGATCGTTTTCGGAGGAGGTCGATCGCGCCAAGGAGGAACTCGACCGGACTATCGAAATCCGCACACGCGAGCGATACCGCAAGCTGCTGGCCAAGATCGACGCAGCGCTGGAACGCATCGAAGACGGCACCTACGGTTACTGCGAGGAGACCGGCGAGCCGATTGGACTGCGCCGGCTGGAAGCCCGCCCGATTGCAACGCTTTCCCTTGAGGCACAGCAGCGGCATGAACAGGCAGAGCAACAGAGTCGCCTCCGAAAGTAGGAATCTCATGCACGATTCAACTGGCATTTCTACGATTAAAGCGCGCTTTTATCGCTCCTGCTTTGATTGGAATTCTGGGTCGTTATATTGGTTCATTTAAGGGCACCCGCTGATTTTTCCTATTGACAATCAAGTTCACTTTCACTTAAGGTGCGCTCATAGGTGCCGTTACGGCTTAATAGGGAATCCCGTGCAATCCGGGAGCGGTCCCGCCGCTGTAACCCCGCCCTTTAAAGAAAAAAGGGGAACCTGTTTGGCTATTTTAGGCCACTTTTCCGCAAAAGCGGGATGGGAAGGCTGCTGAACGGGCGGGGGAGCCAGAAGACCTGCCTGAAGCCATATTTGCCGTGCTTCTGCGTGGTCACAGAGGCAGCTTGGCATACCGCTTAGGGTTAAGCAAACTGGGTGCAGCCCTTCAAGCTTCGTGCTTGAAGGGCTTTTTTTATTGGTGCGTACAACCCCTAAAACCAAAGGAGGTGGCTATTTGAAAAGAGGACTCATTATCTACGCAGCCGGTGAAGCTCCAACGTCTTGGACGGAAGAAAAGGAAAAGTTCGTGAAAGGTTCTATCGTCGGAGCGCAAGCTGTCGAGATCATCACCACACGAACAGGCCATTTCGATGTCTTGGACGCTTGGTGGTCGCTGAATTCAAAGGGCATGGGTTACATCGAATGCAAGCTGGCGATGTTTACGGAGGAAGGAGAGTTGAACGATATGGGCCGCACCCTCAGGCTGAGCGGTTAGCCGGATTTCGGAGTTACCGGCAGGCTGCGCTCCGAGTTCAATTTTTTAAAAACACGTCATATGGAAGGAGGATTTAAGATGCCCACCAATTTCAGCTCAAAAATTTTAATGACGGCTATTATCTGCATCATGGTTCCGGCGCTGGTTCTGGCCGCTCACGGCGACGGGTCGAAAAAGGAGGATAAGACGGCCATCATCCTGGCGAGTTTCGGGACCACGGTGCCGTCCGGGGTGGAATCGATCGTCAACATCCAGAAAAAGATCCAGGAGGCCTATCCGGGAGTTCCCGTCAAAATCACCTTCACTTCCAATATCATCCGATCGGTGTGGAAGGAGCGGCAGACTGAGGCTAAGAAGTGGCTCGACGAAGGGGTCCCCGAGGAGATTCTTTACGTCAAGAACATCATCTACACGTTCGGCGACCTTTTAGAGGAAGGATACCGGAATATCATCGTCCAGCCGACCCACATCTTCTTTATGGAGCAATCCCATGACCTGGCGCGGTATGTCGATGCCATGCGCTCGATCCGGACGATGAAAGACAAGTGGAAGCCGTTTGCCAAAATTGCCTTGGGCCGGCCCGCGCTCGGTACGGTCGGGCCGCGCTACGACTACACCAAGGACCTGGAAAAGGCACTGAAGACTCTTTCAGACGACGTGGAACTTGCCAAAAAAGAGAAGGCCGCCCTGGTCTACATGGGTCACGGCAACGAGCATTGGCCGTCGGGCATCTATGCCGAAGCGCAGAAGATGATGCAGGAGCTTTACCCGGACGTGAAGACCTACATCGGTGTGGTCGAGGGCTATCCAGGGATCGACGAGGTAGTGGAAGCGCTGGCCGAGGCCAAAACCAAGTCAAAAACCCGCAAGGTCGTGCTGAAGCCTTTCATGATCGTAGCCGGCGACCACGCGCTCAACGACATGGCCGGGGACGACGAGGAATCCTGGAAAAGTGTTCTCAGTGCTAAAAAGTTTCAGGTCATGCCCGTTCTCAAGGGGTTAGGTTCCAATGATGCCTTCGCACGGATTTTCGTCAACCATATCCGCGATGCGGCCAAGGAAACCGGGATCTCTTTGCCATGATTGAGCAGGCAGAGGGGTGCCGAATCTTAAGCACGGCACCCCTCTTTGATAAATGTTTATCGGCGATGAACCTGAACTAATCCGCTTTTTATTTTTTTCACCTTTCCTGTCCAAAACCATCAAAATCATGTTAGCTGGGGCAGTGTGTTGATGAACTGCCCCAGCTTTTTTTGTGACCGGCGAAATGACAGGGCCGGCTTGAAACTGCCAGAAGTTGAGATTACCTGACGGAAAGTGCACTTATTTGGGGCTTTCAGATAGGATTCGACAAGGCACGAAACTTAAAAACTCAGCGGGTTCAAAATGTTGGAGATTTCCATATGTAATTTGCCGCTTCATTCGAGTCATCCGCTGAAAGGTAATAGACGCAATTTCCTTACTTACTACAGAACCCGTTTTATTGTCTGCAAGTTCCAGACTTCTTATGTGATGCTTCCGATCCACATGCCCCGAATTCCTTTTAATCTCGAACACCGCATCTTGCCTGTAATTGCGGGATTTCAAAAAAACCAAGGACTATGTTGAGCCCATTTCCAACTTTGCATTTGGTGTGTCTATTGGGCATTCTTAGTCCATTTATATTATCTATTTGACATATAACATTGATCAATAATAAAAATACGAAGATTAATTTCATTAAAATCGCTTTCTATTTCGAAAAGCTATGACTCCGATCAAGGCATTGACATCGATTTGGACCTATCGATTGATCCGATGGTTCTTGTCGTTTGTATTTTTGTATGCCGGCGCGACCAAACTGGCAGACCCCAAGGCATTTGCCGCCCTGATAGACGCTTACGGCATCGTCCCCGACCCGCTGCTGATGCCGGTGGCGATCGGGCTGCCCCTGCTCGAGGTTGTGGCGGCCATCGGCCTCGCCTTTGATATCCGCGGGTCGCTGGCGGTTATTACGGGGTTGCTGGCGATATTCGTCGCCATACTAATTTACGGTATTCGGATGGGCCTGGATGTGGACTGCGGCTGTTTCGGGCCGGAGGACATCGAGTCGCGGGCCTACCACGGTTTGGGCGAGGCCTTGTATCGAGACCTAATTATGGGAGCCGGAATTGTTTATCTCTACGTGCGGCGGCGCCTGCGGCCCGCCCGCCTGATCACGGTTGCGAACGCTGTGCAATTCATTATGAAAGGAGAGTTCAAGATGGGCAGTTGGGTCAAGACCGGAAGCATGATCGCGATGATCGTCCTGGTGTCGTTCGGCGCGGCCGTCGCCGCGGACAAATTCGAGGAGGAGTTCGCCTGGGAGAAGATCTCCATAAGCCTTTGCAACCAGGCCAAGGCCGGCGGCTACAAGCTGGTCGGCACCGAAGAACTGAAGAGCTGGATGGATGGCAAGAAGGACATGGTCCTCATCGACACCATGCCCTACGAGGACAGCTACAAGAAGGAGCACGTCCCCGGCGCCAAGCAGTTTCTCTTCCCCATCCCCGACATGAACGCCTGGGACACGAAAGAGACCGCCGGCAAGAGCGAGCAGGATTTCCTGCAGATGCTCGGACCCGACAAGAGCAAGCTGATCGTGATCTACTGCGGCTTCGTCAAATGCACCCGCAGCCACAACGGGGCGACTTGGGCCGTGAAAAACGGCTACACCAACGTCTATCGCTACCCCGGCGGGATCTTTGCCTGGAAGGGAGCGAAGTACCCGACCGCGGACGTTAAATAGAGGTTTTCACGAGTGGATGTCTCGGTTAAATATCAGGTCGACGTGCCCGTACTCATCGGCGAACGGGCGCAAAACCTTTTTCTCAGCCGGCAGATGTACTGCTCGGAGGCAATATTGGTGGTGCTGAATAATGTGTTGGGCGGGGGACTCAAGGACTTTCAAGCTATTGCTCTCGCGGCACCATTTGCGGAAGGTGTCGATAGAAACGGCTGCCTCTGTGGGGCCTTGGCGGGGGCACTCTTGGCTGTGGGGCTCTTCCTTGGGTCATCCAACCCCGTTGGGAACCGCAAATCCGTTCAAGTTGCATCGGGCATGTTGATGAAACGCTTCAAACTGCGATTTGGCGCCTCATGTTGCCGGATTCTTTCCAAGAAAGACCAAGGCAATTCCGTTCCGATGTTCGACCGGTGCGCGCAGCAGACCGCCGAAGCCGCCGCTATGGCCGCATCGACAATCCTCAAACATCGACCGGAACTGAAAAAGGATGTCGATTTTGATTATCTAAATGCCCGCGATTCGGTGGTCAGCGGGTTTTTCAAGAATACACTCCGGCGCACGGGTTGCCGGATCTAATAGTCATAAAAATGGCCCTTCATCTCATGTTGTTCACTGCTTCTATCAAAAGCCCCAAGAGGGCGATCATAGATCTATACCCTGGCTTTACCTGAGTGAATTGCCTGGACGCGATCCGGGTGAATTGCGCGCAGGATCAGGCCGAGGTTCTCGTTTTCCTTCCCTGCTAATCACCACATTTCCAAATCACCTCTGCCTGAATCCAAATCGGTCCTAAATCTGAAGGGGCAATGGTGCTGCCACCCAGCAGTCTCCAAAACCGTCGGCCTCGTCTTAACAATGAGGAGGAGGTTCGATTGCTCTTGCTCCTTATAAAAAGCAAGCAACAATAGACGACTACAGAGCAGCATAGTCCGAAGACCGTGGTTCGCAAACATAGATACACCGATAAGGGGACAAGAATCGTCGTCTTTTCTGGCAGTCCCGATGAGGCCAGGAAAGTTGCCGAAGAAATTGCACAAAAGGCTTTTTGGAACAGCAGTTACTTCGGGGGTACATACACGGAACTCAAACAAGCGAAACTCTGGTAGTGCTTGTTGGCATTTCGCTGAAGTGCAATTTCGGTCCACCGTCAAACTTTAACATTTTAATAGAGAAAAAGGAGCAACACGATGAGCGAAGACTATCGCAGCATGTGGCAGAACCTGGAGCTTGATCTGGTTGCCCACGACGCACTTCTGGGCGTTCTTGGAAAATTTTACCAGGATATCTATCTGGCTCAGAAAAACCGGCCGGCAGGGATGGGGTATTTCGATTTTGTCATGAGCGAGGTGCACGGGCTGAGGATCAAGGAGTTGCTGGATGAGAAAAAGGCAGGTCGTAAAATAATCGGCTGCTATTGCGTGTTCGTGCCGGAGGAGATCGTACTGGCGGGCAATGCCACCCTTGTTGGGCTGTGTGCAGGAGCCGATTTCGTCACGGAAGAGGTGGAGAAGGTGCTGCCCCGCAACACCTGCGCGCTAATCAAGTCCACTTTCGGCTTCAAGCTGGGCAAAGTGTGCCCTTACCTCGAAGCCTCCGACATGATAGTCGGCGAGAACACCTGCGATGGAAAAAAGAAAGCGTATGAGTCTTTCGGCTCCCTGGTTTCCAACCTCTATGTGATGGACATCCCGCAAATGAAGTCGGGCCAAGGCCGGGTTCTGCTCAAAGCCGAATACCAGCGTTTCAAGGAGGCCGTGGAAAAGTTGACAGGCGTCTCCATCGACGGCACACGCCTCAAGCAGGCCATTGAGATCGTCAACAACAAGCGTAAGGCTATTCACCGTCTTTCCAAGCTGCGTCAGGCCGACCCTGCACCGATTTCGGGCCTGGATGCACTTCTGGCAAACCAGGTGTTTTTCTACGACAACCCGCAGCGCTTCACGGACTCCGTCAACAAGATCTGCGATGAACTCGAAAAGCGCATCGCGACCCATGAAGGCGTTTTCCCGAAGGGTGCTCCGCGCATCCTCATGTCTGGATGTCCCATGGCAGTGCCCAATTGGAAGCTGCCCTGGATCGTCGAAACTTCGGGCGCGGTCATTGTCGGCGAGGAGTCTTGCGTAGGCGAGCGTGGCACCCGCAACCTGGTGAATGCCTCCGGCAACACGGTGGACGAACTGATGGACGCCATTGTCGATCGCTATTTCCAGGTTGACTGCGCCATCTTTACCCCGAACCCCGACCGGCTAAACCACATCGAGGAGATGGTGAAGGACTACAAGGCCGACGGCGTTATCCACTACGGGCTGCAGTTCTGCCAGCCCTATCTGATGGAGGCGATTCCGGTCACAAAAGCGCTTGAAGACAAGAATATCCCAACTCTGAGAATCGAAACCGACTACAGTATGGAGGACGTCGGCCAACTCAAGACCCGGGTCGAAGCCTTCATCGAAATGCTGAAATAAAATAGATTCGGTATATTCTCTATGCGTTGCGCAGGTATTGATATCGGCTCCCGGGCCATCAAGCTGGTAGTCGTCGAAAAAGGAACGATCGTAGAGCACCGCCAAGCGGACACTGGCTATGACCCCATGGCCGAGGCCCGTAAGCTGCTGAAGGGCTTGGCTTACGACCGCATCCTGGCTACAGGTTACGGCCGCGGCCAGTTTGAAGTGGATTTTGATGCCCCCACCGTCACCGAGATCAAGTCCCATGCCGCTGGCGCCTGGTTCTTCTTCCCAGAGGCACTCACGGTCTTGGACATCGGCGGCCAGGACAGCAAAGCCATTGCGATGAACGCTTCGGGCAAGGTTATCAAGTTCGAGATGAACGACCGCTGTGCGGCCGGCACCGGGAAATTTTTGGAGATCATGGCGAAGTCTCTGGGGTTTAGCCTGGAACAATTCGCCTCCGAGGCGCTTAAGGCCGAGAAGGACGTCCAGATCAACAGCATGTGTACCGTGTTCGCCGAGTCCGAGGTGACGTCCCTGGTGGCCCGAGGAGAGGACCGGCGCAACATCGCATTGGGTCTGCACAAATCAGTGGTCCGCAGAGCAGCCGGGATGTTAAAAAGGGTTTCCTCTAACGGACCTGTCGTGTTCTCCGGAGGGGTAGCCAAGAACCGCTGCATGCAACGGCTCATGGAGGATAGCCTGCAGCAACCTATTCTGACAGCGGAAGATCCACAGATTATAGGGGCAGTTGGGGCGGCATTACTGGCCGCTCTTCAGCCACCGTCCATTAGTGCTTGAAACGATGAGCAGTAAGACCAACCGATCAGGTAGTTCAGTGGTGATTCCAACCCGTGAATGAGGTTGAAGTAGAGGAAATAAAATGAGCGAAGATCCCACAACCACATCGTCTCAGCAAGTCTGTCTCAGCCCAAAAGTGCTTGAACGGATTTCATGGCTTCGCAAGGCCGGAGCAACGGGGCTTTTTATATCTGACAAGGCCGAGGAGATCATCTCAAAACTGAAATCGGGAGAAAGCTGGCAGGCGGATCGAAAGATTGCTCCACGAACTCAGCACGGTGAAAAACGTATCAGGAAGTGCATTAAGTATGATTTGGGGTGGGGGTTTCGGCTGATTACCGTGCTGCGCAACGGCAGTCTTTTCATTTGCTACCTTGGGCCTCACGATGAATGCGACCGCTGGCTGCAGGGAAACAGTAGGATCAAAAAATTTGACACGGGCAAGAGCACCGTGTACCGGGTTGCCCCTAAAAAATTAAAAAAGGAGACCGCGAATATTCAGGAGCCCCCCGAAGGCGCGGATGATCTCGACAATAGGCTACAAAGGCTGTCCGGTCAGGCTATGCGGCGAATTTTCTGTGGATTGGTCGAAGCCCGTAAAAGACCCGCACATTCCATACCAAGAAATAACACCAACAGCGCGATCGGTTTATCAAGAACTCAAAGGGACGAACCATAAATTCACTACAGGAACCTGTGCTCAACAACGCATTGGACGGTGAAACAACCAACATGCTCGACATTGTCACAGCTGCGCAACTCGCCAACAAAGTGATCAGCCCTTGATGCAGCTTGTTTTTATCATCGGGTCAAAGTATGTTCTTCAATAGCGGAGGCAGGAGACCCCAGGCCCGCGAATTCATCCCGAACCGAAAGGAGGAGAGCATGAAATACGGTGCACAGAACAAGATCCAAGCAAAGGTCAAAAGCGTAAAGAAGGGAGACATAATGTCCTTGGTTAAATTTACTGTGACAAAACCCCATGAAATGGCATCGGTTCTGACCACAGAATCGGTCAAGGATCTCAGGCTCAAGGCTGGTGATCAGGTTCAACTGATCATAAAGGCGATTCACGTCCTCCCTGTAAAAGAATAGGTCACAAGCGGGCTAGAATTTTACAGCAAATTCCCCCAGCGGTCGGGCAGAGGCAATCAAAAACCCCGATAGCAGCGCTTCGTTCAGGTGGGGAATCACTATTCGAAATACACCTTGGAGGGAGAATCCCCGAGGGTTCGGGCCACAGCGATGGTGTCGTGATCCATTTGATCGACTCCAGCGGCAACCGGGCGTGCGGCCAGCGGATAGGACACAAAAAAAACATCGCCAGAACCACCGCCGTCATGGTGAACGCCAACCCGGTCGGCCCTACAAAGTCAAAACTTTTGCGGCCAAAGGCCAGCAACAGCGCCAGACCGGCAACGGTATGGGGCAACGCGCTGGGGGCCGTCCAAGGCGCCTTTCAAGGCGAAGGTTCATGAGAACCGAACAATTGACAGACGCGATTTCCCGGAGAAGCATTGAAACAGCCTTGGAAGTGGCCAGTGAAAATGAGGGTGCCGTAGTAGTGCATGCCTGGATTTTTCGTGACGGTCGCTGGGTTCCCCACGCTTTTTGCGAAATCGACTGCTTTGCAGTGTACCTAACGCGGAGCACCCGGGCAGTTTCGAAGGCCAATTATTACTTGATGATGGGAATTGTGCCTACCCATTGCCGAACGCATACGCGCATAGAATTTTTCAAGCAGATGGCTGACCAAGGGCACATGGGGCCTTTTGATAAAACGTTTTTCTTTGCTGCGGAATCGGATAAGGACCCTATAGATGAACTAATCGAGACTACTCATGATTCGACAGTGGTCAAATAAAAAGAAGCCTTTTTTAGAAGCGATAGTACCAATTCATTCCGGTACTTAAAGGATTCGAGTCCAACGACACTTTCGCGCACCTTTTCATCAACCACATTCGGAATTAAGCGATTAAATTGGGAACCAGAAAGAAGTTGACTTCAGACCCCGGCGGGTGTAGGAGCTTTACAACAAAGGCACGAAGCCGGGTTCCAAACTTTAAAACAATTCCGTTTATTCAATCCAGGTCAAGAAGGCCAAAATGAGTCCTGTAGCGGGCTTTTTTGGCCTTTGTCTTTGGGGGCTGTGCCCGCCTTTCAGGCATGAGATCGCTCTTCACTTAGCTTGTATCAAATTCCATTAAACAGCCAGCGGAAGGCCCCAAGGCCTTCGGAGGGCAAGGAGGGCTTTTTTATGCACATGGCAGATGCTTTGATTTCTCCGGTTGTGGGCGGCGTGATGTGGACTGCGACGGCGGGCTTAACGGTCTACAGCGCCAAAAAACTCAAAGAAAATCTCGATGACAGCAAAGTGCCCCTCATGGGCGTCCTGGGGGCTTTCATATTCGCCGCCCAGATGATCAATTTCACGATCCCTGCCACCGGATCAAGCGGCCATCTGGGGGGTGGCATGATACTTTCCATCTTGCTCGGCCCCTATGCCGCCTTCCTCACCATGGCCTCAGTGCTCACCGTTCAGGCCTTGTTTTTTGCAGACGGCGGCCTTCTGGCTCTCGGGTGTAACATTTTCAACCTTGGTTTCTTTCCCTGCTTCGTCGCTTATCCCTTCCTTTACAAAAGCCTTTCAGGTGAGCGAGCGACCCAGGGGCGCATTCTGCTGGCATCCATGGTGTCGTGCATCTTGGGTCTACAGATGGGCGCCTTTGGAGTTGTTCTGCAGACTTTATTCTCCGGCATCTCGGAGTTGCCCTTTGGCACTTTTGTACTCTTAATGCAGCCCATCCATCTGGCGATTGGCGTCGTCGAGGGGATTGTCACCGCCGCCGTAGTGACATTCGTCTGGAAGGCGCGCCCGGAAGTCTTGGAAATGGCGGCCACATCCAAACCGGTGGGGCAGTTCTCCCTCAAGAACCTTCTGGCAGGTCTTCTTGTGCTCACCGTCGTTACCGGAGGTGCTCTTTCCTGGTTTGCCTCCTCCAACCCGGACGGACTGGAGTGGTCCATGTTGCACACTTCGGGTAAGGAGGAGCTTGAAGTCCCGTCAAAGGGGCTGCATAATCTGTTGGGTGAAATTCAGGAGAAAACGGCGTTCCTGCCGGGCTACGACTTCAAACTACCAGAAAGTCAAAAGGCAACCAAAGAAGGGGGAGGGGAAACCCACGCAGAGCCGGCCAAAGAGGAACCCTGGCCAGCGGTCAGCGCTGGGACGTCTTTTTCAGGCCTTATCGGGGTTGTCATTACAATGGTTCTGGTCGGTTTCATCGGTTTCGGACTGAGAAAATTGCGGCAACAGGGATAGCGGCGGCGTTTGCATTTGTACCGATTTACATTATTATGAATCACTTTAGGGCGGGGTGGCAATGAATCCCGCCCTTTGTTTCTTGAACTACCAACCGGGAGCTTGCAGGCTCAGCGTTTGACGCACTGACATGCTTTGGCCCTCCAGCCATGACCAACGATGACCAAAATCGACTCGTCGTTTTTTGATATCGGTTACCTGGACACTCTCTCCTATCGGGAAACCCTCATCCATCGGCTGGATCCCCGTACAAAGCTTCTTACTACCCTGATATTTATCGTCGGTGTCCTATCTTTCGACAAACACACCATCACGGGGCTTATTCCGTTTGCCGTCTATCCCGTGGTGCTCATCGCGCTCGGAAACCTGCCCCTGGTCTACCTGCTCAAGAAAATTCTATTAGCCGCCCCTTTTGCCTTTTGTATCGGAATCTTCAACCCTTTTCTGGATCGTGAACTGATGGTCCAACTTGGACCCATCGGGATTTCCGGCGGCTGGATCTCTTTTGCTTCCATCATGATTCGTTTAGCTCTCACGGTGAGCGCCGCCCTGGTCCTGATTGCTATCACCGGCTTCAATTCGGTCTGTATGGCGCTGGAAAAAATGGGTGCCCCTCGCAGCTTCACCGTTCAACTTCTTTTCCTGTATCGGTACATTTTCGTCTTGACCGATGAGGCTTCACGCATGGCCAGAGCCAGATCCCTGCGCACCTTTGGAGGAAAGGGCATGGGGTTCAGGGTTTACGCTCACATGATGGGGCAGTTGCTGTTGCGCACCCTGGACCGGGCACAGCGCATCCACTTGGCTATGCGCTGCCGTGGCTTCGATGGCGAAATACGAGTTCTCCGTCCGATGAAGATCAGCGGGCATGACATCGGTTTCTTTCTGGGATGGTCCGCCCTTTTCGTCCTTATGCGGCTGTACAATCTGCCCCAGTGGATGGGCAATCTGGTTACGGAGTTGACAAAATGAGTCACCACCTCGTGGAAGTCAAAGATCTTCAATACACATACCCGGACGGCAACCCGGCCCTGCGCGGTGTCTCGTTTCGAATCACTCACGGGGATAACGTGGCGATTGTCGGGGCCAATGGGGCGGGAAAATCCACGTTGCTTCTGCATCTCAACGGGTGCCTCATTCCTCAAGCAGGGACTGTGCGCGTGGGGGATTTCCCACTGACCCGCAAAACATTGACGCACGTCCGGCGAACCATCGGCATGGTTTTCCAGGACCCGGATGACCAGCTCTTTATGCCGTTGGTCTACGATGACGTGGCCTTTGGTCCCTTGAACCTTGGTCTTCCCCCGGAAGAGGTGGATGGGAGGGTTATGAATGCCCTTTCCATCGTCGGGGCCACCCATCTGAAAGACCGCCCTCCCTACAGGCTCTCGGGTGGGGAAAAACGGTCTGTTGCTATTGCCTCGGTTCTATCCATGTCCCCCAGCATTCTGGTCATGGATGAACCGACCTCTAATCTTGATCCTAAGTCGCGGCGTGAACTTATTCAGCTACTCAAAACCTTCGACCACACTATTATCATCGCCACTCACGATCTGGACATGGTCTTCGATCTCTGTTTGCGCACCATCATTCTCAAGGAAGGTCGCATCCTCGCCGATGGCCCAACGTTGGACATCTTGCAAAACGAGGAACTTCTTGACTCAAGCCATCTGGAAAAACCGCTGCGTTTGCAGGGCTGCCCGCTCTGTAGCGCCCGGAAAGGCTCATACAGCTAACTTTGCGCCACTTGTGGGACCTGCTCGTAGGCAGGTTACGTGAGTCGCATAGACGAAATCTCTCGTTATCAATTTTTGTTGTGCGGTGGGATGTAAGGTATATTTTAGGCTCCCTGATGTAATGTGCAATAAACTTCGGCTATACAAGAAAATCTTATAGCATAATAGCACGGGGTAACAGACTGTTCTATCCCCTTGGCGCCGAAGAATGATTTTATAAAATCCAGTTTTTATTTTGGAATATCTACAAAATCATCGTCGTAAACGCCATTTTCAGCTGTCTTATGGCATGCTGAACAATTAGACAGAGAACCGATAGATTTTCTGCTCAGGATATCAGAAGAAATTTCATGGTGTTTCTCGCGGATATATGGCACATCTGTGATTCTTATTGGAACTCCTCCGCCAATGCTTCTCATGATCTTGGCTGCTCGTTTGGATGAAGATTTATCGGCGCCGTTCACGCCTAAATAGTCCGTCAGTGTCGCGAGTGTCTCGGAATCGATATCGAGCGTTTGCCCAAAATGGTCATCCATGCTGCCCAAGAGTTTTGCCCACGAGGACGATGGCAGCAACCCGGGTTGATAGGCGAAATGACATCCGCCACATGTTTCCTTGTAAACCGGGTTTGAAACCGGCTGAACCTGTTTGCTGCCGTGCTTCCTGCCGGGATCATCCTTCACGGATTGTCCCGCCTTCTTGCGGTGCCGATCTTCGTCGGCGGAAATCTCGATCAACGCTCCCGGGATGAATACACTCAGCATCCCCAAAACGGCAATCCATTTGAGACGCTTATTCATATGTCCTCCCGATTTTTTGTGCCCATTTTATAATTATGGCAACCTATCATGCCCACAGCAATCCCATCTGCCCCGTTAAGACGTTCACCTGTATTATGATCTTAAAGCAGGCAGTCGGTCGGCGCTTGTCACTACACTCCTTGCTGCACGGCTCGGCATGAATCGTTATGTTGACATACGGCTTTTACCCTTTATCGCTTGGCACAACTTCTGGGTCGATACGTTTGAGGTAGCAACAGCCATCTGTGGATCGATTTGAATGTGAGACGCGATAAATCGGAAGTGACAGGCTTTGCGGGTGTGGGCGCGTGGTACCTGCTTGGCAGCAGCATTGTGCTGGGAATCACCACGGTTTCTGATCCAACGCTCTTCATCCCCAGGAATCCAAGCAAATTGCGATGATGATAAGTGGTTCATAAGTCGGAAGCCATAGCGGTGGTGGTCTGACCCCAACTCTATTTTTTCTCGGGCGATATCGGGCTACCTTGAAGCCCAGCCCTGAGGGAGTTAAACTCGATCTCGAAAGATTTAAATTCCCGGCCTCCGAGCTCGGCCATTTTCTGTTCGAGGCGATCGATCCGTTCCTGCGGGGTCGGATGGGTGCTGAGGAATGCAGCCCCCCGTCCCGAGTCGCCTTTCCCCTTAGCGTCCATATCAGACTTGAGTGAGGCAAAGAAAGTGATCATTCCGCGCGGGTCGATCTGGGCCTTCTGAAGCAATTCCCACCCCAAGTCGTCGGCCGTGCGTTCGTTGTCACGGGTGAACTTCAAGGAAAGCAGCTGGGAGCCGTTTCTGACTAAATAGTCCATGTAGGGGGACTTATTGCCCAAGAGGGCGGGAACAGCTACATCTAAACCAATAGTCTGTGCCAACTGCACAAGGCTATGCCGCTCCAGAACGTGGGCGATCTCGTGCGCAATAACGCCTTGAATCTCTTCGGGTGCCCTGGCGTTTTCCAGTAGCCCCTCGTTAAAAACTAGATAACCACCCGGCAGTGCAAAAGCGTTGACCTCTCTCGCGTCGGAAACGAACAGCACGAATCGGTGAGACGGGTTTGGAATGCTGATGAGCAGCGGAGCCGCGAGGCTATTGAGCGGCTCCAAAACCGACGGGTCACTAATGAACCGCGTCTGCGTTCTGATCTGGGCAAGGGCGATGTCGCCAAGCTTTTTTTCCCATTGGACCGGAACCCATTCCATGGCCTTGGTGGCGGTATAGTTTTTCAGATAAGACGCGCCCCAAACCACCGCCCACACCAAACCGACAGCTACCGGAATCGCCAGTAATACGAAGGCGAAAAAAAACAACCGCAATCCCCGCTTATGCCGTCTGATCCATGAACGAACGGCCAGGTCGGTGACAGGTGGTATATGATAATGGTGACTCATGATCCTCGCTCCTGGATTGACGGCCGGGTCAGAAGGCGCCTGGCAAATTGTCCAGCAATTTGATTTATGCTATTTGTCTTTTTCTGTTTCTCAATCAAACAATTCAGAGAGAAAACTTTTCTTCTTCTTGTAATGGTGTTCATCTTCGCGATGCTTGCCATGATGCTCAAAATTACTAGCTCTGGATTGCACTTGAGGTAACTCTGAAGTCGACCGCTCAACGATCTTGTCCAGTTCTCCTCGGTCAAGCCATACTCCACGGCATTTTGGACAATAATCGATTTCAATTCCTTGCCTTTCCGCCATCACCAAGTCAAGATTACAAACAGGGCATTTCATTTTTTTCTCCTCTCACATGCTTATTCTCTAGTTATTCCGAATTTCCCGCTTGCCGCGGAGCTCTTCAAACCTTGAACACATTAGTCCACAATCGTATGCCCAACTGTCAGCACCAAAATAAGTGCTATGAAAATCAGCGGGTGAGTATGGATTTGATAAACGTTTTTTCGAAAGACTTGGGGGCACCACTTGAGCTTGATGAGAACCCCGCACGTCATCAAACTCATCATTAAAAACAGGCCCCACTCCGGGAGGGAGGTCGATAGGCAGCGGGATGACATGTAGTGCCAGACAACTACGCCGATTATGGCGGGATTCAAGTAATAGTGTAAAAACATCAGGTGTTTTTTCTGAAAGCGATTGAAATTGGATAGCAAGCCTTTCAGCCTGGGCCATAAAGGGACAAATCGATTTAACCACTTGATCACGATGCTTAAGGCAATGGGCAAGTTCGCCACAATCAGAAGCCATGCGGCGATTTGGCCGGCGGTTTCGTTGCCTTCATTGTCAGTTTCCAAAAAGGGGACGCTGTGCTGGTCTTCCCGCTCAAAATGCCTTCTACCCCCATGCGTATCATCGGCCATGCCCGATGCCGCAAACAAGCACCCGAATGCTGTAATACCGATAAGCATCGAGGCAACTATTATCCGTTTCTGTTTTTTCATTCTTTTTCTCCCTGAGTGGCACAGGAAACCATTCCCACTGTTCAGGCTCATGTTCGGGGCCCCTGGTGCCGTCGTGCGAGCTTCACCAATTCGAACCAAAGGACGCAGACCAGCCCAGCTCCGAGGCTGAGGACGAGGTCCGTCGGGTGAAGCGGTGCGAAGTAAAAAAGTCGCTGGGCGAACGGGACCACGAGAACCACCGTGAGGAAGGTGCATGTGCCGAGCACCACCCATTGCAGTGCGGCATTGGGGACGCGCAGCATCGCAAAGGCGGATCTCGTCCAAGACCGGTTGACGAGGATGATGACGACGAAAGCCACGACCAGAGTCGCGAACGTCAGTGCGCGTGCGGCATCCGCGGAATGGTCGGCGCGTGCGAGCAGGAAGACGCCCAGGCAGACCGCAAGGACGCTGAGCCCCTGCATCACCGCGACCCCGATGGTCCGCATCGAGAAGAGCCGCTCATCCGGGTTCCTGGACGGCCGCTGCATCACGTTGGACTCGGCATCCTCAGCTTCGAAGATGAGTGAGCACGCGGGGTCGATGATCAGCTCCAGGAAGACTATGTGGACCGGCAACAGGAGGAGCGGCCAGTCGGCGAAGAAGACCGGAAGCATCGACAGGCCCGCGATGGGGACATGCACTGCCAAGATGAAGGCGATCGCTTTCTTGATGTTGTCGAAGATGCGCCGGCCGAGACGAACGGCCGCGACAATGGACGAAAAGTCATCATCCAAAAGAACGAGCGACGCGGACTCGCGGGCCACGTCCGTTCCGCGGCCGCCCATGGCGATGCCGATGTGGGCGGCCTTCAGCGCCGGGGCGTCGTTGACCCCGTCGCCGGTCATGGCGACAACCTCCCTGTTTGCCTTCAACGCATTGACGATGCGAAGCTTCTGCTCGGGGACAACGCGGGCAAAGACCTGCACGTCCCGAATCCGCCGGGTCAGATCCTCGTCCGACATCCGGTCGAGCTCGGACCCGGAGATCACCGTCTCCCAGCTCGCAAGCCCCGCCTGGCGAGCGATGCTCTGGGCGGTCGCGGGATAGTCACCCGTGATCATCACCACGCGCACTCCGGCTGCCTGGCACTCGGCGACTGCGGCAGGCACGGTTGGCCGCAGCGGATCCTCAAACCCCACCAGCCCCACGAGCTCGAGCGAAAGGTCGTGATGCTCATCGGGGAGGCTTCCCTGACGCGTGACTCCTCGCGCGACGCCAAGAACCCGAAGTCCCTGGGAGGCCAGGGTCGCCACGTCGCGCGACAGCGACTCGATCTGCGCCGGGGTCATGTGGCAGAGATCCGCGATGGCCTCGGGCGCGCCCTTTGCCGCCACCACCACGTCGTCGCCGTTCCCGGTGGACCACGCATGGCTCACCGCAAGCAGGCCGGGGGTCAATGGATACTCTCGTGCCAGCGACCAGCCCGGATGCAGGTGCTCCGTGCCCTTGATCAGCCCGTCTCCCGCTACGTGCAGCGCTCGCTCCATCGGGTCGAAGGGGTCGCGCTTGCTCGCCAGGATCGCGTTCTCGAGGACGTTGTGCAGTTCCTCGGGGAGCGCGCCGCGGAGTGTTGCGAGGTCGAGGGTGCGGCCGGGGCCTGCAAGCTTTCGCAGGGTCATCTGGTTCTGCGTGAGCGTGCCTGTCTTGTCGACGCAAAGGACCGTGGCGGCCCCCAGCGTCTCGACCGCCGGCATGCGCCGCGTGAGCACGTTGTTGCGAGAGATCCGCCAGGCGCCCAGTGCCAGAAAGACGGTCAGCACGACCGGGAACTCCTCGGGGATTGTTGCCATGGCCATCGCAATGCCGGCGAGCAAACCATGCTTCCAGGCGTCGGCACTGCCTCCGCGCGTGAACGCGAAGGCCAGTACCACGAGAGCGCACGCCATGAGCCCCACGATGGCGAAGGTGCGGACCAGGCGCCCTGTCTCCTTCTGCAGAAGGGTCGGCTCCGGCTCGACCTGCTCCAGCGCCTTGCCGATCTTGCCGAGCTCTGAGCGCAGGCCCGTCGCCACAATCTCGGCAATGCCCTGTCCAGCAGTGACCAGGGTCCCGGAGAAGACCGAGGGCAGATCGTCACCCCCTGGCGTATCGAGTTTCCGGGCATCGACGGATGGCATTTTCCTGACCGGAACGGACTCTCCGGTCAGCAGCGACTCATCCGTTGACAGGTTGATGCCTCGGCGCAGGAGACCGTCCGCCGGGACGCGGTCGCCTTCGGAAAGAACGACGAGATCGCCCCTCACCACGTCTCGCCCGGCAATGCGCCGATGCACCCCATCACGGATGACGAGGGCCCGGGGGCTCGACAGATCTCGCAGTGCCTCCAGGGATCGTTCCGTGCGCCGCTCCTGGATGATGGTGATGGCCATGACCACGACCACGAAGCCGAGCAGCATCAGGGCATCGGCCGGCTCGCCCATGAGGAGGTACAGGCTTCCCGCGGCGACGAGCATGAGGAACATGGGCTCACGAACAACCTCGAAGACGATGGTCAACAGGCTCCGCTTTTTCTGCGCGGGAAGCTCGTTCGGCCCCTCCTGCTGCAACCGCTCTATGACATCGCCTCCATTGAGCCCGAGAAGCCCGCCGAGATCCAGAACGGTGCTGGTGGCCTGGGTCTTCTCGATGGACCTTTCGCTCGTGTTATCATTTGACATGCTCATGACTTCTCCATGAAAATCAAACCAATCCGGATGGTTGACAACGTGAGAGATTATGACTAAATATTCATATTCTGTCTACTCGCATTCGGAATTATGTCTATGACAGCTCGCAAGCAGCGCCTTGAGCCACGAAAACCGCCTGTTCAGAAGCGATCCATGGCAACGGTGAATGAGGTCCTCTCTGCCGCTGCTCAGGTTTTCGAGGCACACGGGTACGCGGCCGGGACGACCAACCGCATCGCCGAGCGGGCGGGAGTGTCCATCGGAACGCTATATCAGTACTTCCCGAGCAAAGAGGCGATCGCCGTGGCGATTCTCGAGAGGCACATCGCCGATACCGACCACCGCCTCCATGAGTGGGTGGGCCACATGGTCGCAGAACAGCATGGACTGTGTGCGTCACTACACGACTATGTGACGGGAATGTCGGAGGTGCACTCTGGACAACCACGTCTGCAGCACATCTTGCTCGAGGAAACACCTTTGCCTGAGCGCGTCCACCAGGCGCTGCTTGAAGCCGAACGCAGGGCCGCCAAGACGGTAGCCGGCCTCCTCCGTCTGTTCCCTGAAGTTAAGCATACATCCTTGGAGCGGGCTGGATTCATGGTCGTTCAGACCGTCGAAAGCTTGACCCATCGATTCGCGGCCCATCCCGACGATCAGTTCATTTCCCGAGCCGCCTTCGTCGATGAGGTGGTAGCCATGCTTGTCGCATATCTTACGTGTGAGACGCATTCGACGGGAAAAGGTTGAATGTATGGGATTCACTGATAAATTTATAGGTTGTTTTTCAATTCATTGATATTATGCTTCAAGAATTCATAATCGTGCTGGTTTTAGCTGTCATCGCCTTTGAGATGATTGAGCATATTTTTTCGGAACTATCTACAAAACGAAGGCTGTTGGTTCTGTAACAAAGGATATTCTTTGTCGACAACACTGCCTTCAACTGTTCTTTGAAGAACTTTACCAACTGCTTGAGACAAAACCGCTCTCAATAGATCCATGACCGGCAGTGGTCGCATGATGATCTTTTTGATCCCACGCCGAGTCAGTTTTTCCTCTGGGAGACGATGATCCCAGCGGAAGCGGATTTCATCAAGATAGCGACTGGTATGTTTGCGGCTCATATAGTGAAACACACCCTGTTTGGCCCGTTCAATCAGAGCCCCGAAGGACTCTGCAGTATTGTTGTGCACCAGGCCCCGGGCATACTCTTTGCCTTGATGGTTGACCGTTGAGTGTGCAGCATAGCCTTTGGCAATGCTGCGATAGGCAGCATACTCGTCGCTCATCAGATGAGCCTGTCGACTGACCCAGGAGTTGATCAGCGGAGACAGCTCCCGGACTTGATTGCTTTTAACTGGTGCGGCTCGAACTGAGCCTTGGCGCTGAACCGCAATCAGGATGCACTGTTTGGCAGTCCCGCGGCCGCGCTTGTGTTTGAGGCCGTGCTCAAACCGGGGCTTTGCCCCGAGATATTTTTCATCCAACTCTACGATGCCGTTGAGGATGGCAGCCGTTTGGCAACCTTGATCCATCATGGCGCGGATACAATGCCCCAACTTCCATGCCGTTGGCTGAGTAACCCCCAGCCACCGAGCCAGCACCACCGAGGAGATGCCCTTGCTGGAGTTGACGATGTAGTACATGGCCTGCAGCCACTTCCACAACGGCAGCTTGGTGCTGTGCAGCGGGGTCTTGGTGGTTACCGTAAATTGCCGCTTGCAGCGGTAACACTCATAAACCCCAGCTCGTAAATGAGCCCCATGCAGCCGACAGGACTTGGCGTGGCCGCAATGAGGACAGCGCCGACCGTCTTTCCAGATGACGGATTCAAAAAACTGCCGACAAACCGTTTCATTGGAAAACTTTTTTCTAAGGTGGTCGATGTTCATACAGCCTCCTCTGATAATGAATTTAGAGGAAACTGTATCAAGGCCTTGTGACAGATCCGGTCTCAGTTACCTTGGTTTTGTTTGTAGATCCGTATTTTTTTGCCCATTTTTTGGTTTCTATTAAAAGGCAGAAAACGAACCGAATACAGCCATAACGGAATGAAAGGCAAGATAGTTGTAATTAAATGCTGGAAAAATAAAACGGGAATAGTTTTATTTCATGCAGAGAGATGGCAGGCTGTGAGCGACAAGTCGATGCAACCTGGTGAAAAGGCCATCGTAGAGGAGATCTCAGGCCTTACGTTAAAAATCAAACCCTATATGGATGCACCTGGAAATTAAGTTCGTTATAACCTAGTTAATTAGAGAATGTGTGCATCGTTAATTCGCCTTAAATTTTTCAGGCAATCGATCATAAAATGATTAAAATCGAATATTATAGGCTGGCTGAATATAAAATTAGTGAAGACGAAGATGGTCATATATGGTGGGAAACACATTCTGGTTTTTGTTCTGTAAAGACGGGCCGCTGCTTTGTGAACGGAAACATTCTATTCATTGAAGCTGGTCACACATCTGAAGAAAACGGATTCTTAAAAGGTGAGTTTCTTGATCAACTCAATCGTTTGCCGAAGTGGGCAAAGACTAACTATTACTGTACAAGTTTTAACATTGTTAAATGCAAAACTGACCAAAATAGAAAACCCTCATCCGGGAATAAATTTTCCCAGCCAACAACCCAAGAGGATGTTTCATATAAATTGGGTCAATTTGAGATTATTGAAAAAAAAGACGGCAAGCTACTCTGGAAGTCCTACAGCGGCCGTGGGACTGTAAAAGTCGGTAAAGGTTACGTTGATGGCAACATTTTGTTTTTTAGACCCGGAGAAGCCGAAAAAACCAGCATAATAAAAAAAGATTTTTTGGAGCGACTATTTCTACTGCCCACTTGGGGAAAAACTAATCTTTTCTGTCAGCATTACACACTTTATAGCTGTGGAACTAATACAATATGCTTTGGCTTCGATGAAAACGTTCTGTCAAATAAGAACGAAAACGATACAGGTGTTTTTAAAAAAATGTCTCCTCAGATAGACTCCAATATAAAGCCAAAAACTGCGACCGTAATTTTTACGCAAAACTACTTAAAAACATTTTGGTCGTTTTGCTCTATATTGGTTTTGTTTATTTTGAAAATGATATTCTGGTTCATTATAATAATCCTAAAAGCCTTAAAAATATTTATTGAAGGATGTGCGTTGGGTGGGAAACGACTTTTAAAAATGGCATTAAAATTTCTAAACTGATAGTGAAAACTTTAAGTGGCATGTTTCTACTTCGGCGATTAAACCCTCGAATGGCTTTTTGATGGTTTCGGTCAGGTAATCGAATCACAATGCATTCTTCCTTAGACTATCGATAATAATCTGTCATGGATTGAAGACACCGCCCAGACCGCCCACATCGCCCGACCATGGACGATAGGACGGTCCGGACGGTTGTTTGTTTAACCGGTGCTGTCCTTGTGATGCTTTATTTAGCCGGTGAAAGCTGTTTCACACCCCGAACCTTCTCCTCAGCAAGTTTCCTGATAAAGCCCACCGCCCTATCATAGCCCTCGTCAAACTGATGAGAAAGAAGCCGCATGCACTGTTCAAAGTTTCCAAGCTCTCGTGCGATCTCGGCTTTCAAGATTCGCTCAATGGGCTCTTCTTCATCGAACATCTCTGATAGGGCTTTTATATTTTTCACCTGGGCCTCTGAAAAAGCCGGTTTCGGATTCGGAACCCAACGCCAAGCATCATTTGCGGCCCACCATGCCCGCACGCGCAGATAAATCTCTTTGTTTTTGGGCAAGGCTGGCCCGCCCAGAAAATTCAGTATTTCCTTTTCTGATGGAGCCATGACCGGTGGTTTTCCGTTGGCCGCCTCGAATCCTGAACTCACATGGACAGCTTCATCAACCCAGAATAGATTTAAACAGGCAGGACACCTCACCAGCGCGGGATGATCTGGCAGCATCTTCGCTTCACGCTTTCCATCTGTGTAAAATTTAGCGCCGATGGTGTTACCGGAGAGGGTATCTTCCTGGACCACATAAGCCTTGCAGTGCGGACATTCTCGCACGATCATTGCAGGATAATAGGCCACCGCGACCGAACAGAGGATAAATCCGATGAAACAAGCCATTACCAAGGTGATTTTTGTTTTCATTTTATTCTCTCCTTTGATGTTGTAAAAAATGAAGGCCGCCAAGGTTCCTACCCTGGCAGCCTCCGCATTCATGATTTCCACCAATCAATCATAGTCAGCGTCGTCTTTCTCTTGCTCCGGTTCCACCTCCTTTCGCAGCCGTTCACGCTCTTTCTCCTCTTCAGCCATCTCCTCAGCCAAAGCACCGACCAAGCCAATGTCCTCCCAATCAAGTCCGTCATGGTCGCACATAGAAACCTCCTTTGATTTAGTGCCCGCATAGCGAGCAGATTATTTTGGGTTCTTTCCCGTTTAGGATGGTGATGTCGTTTCCAAGGTGATGAAACAGCGTTGCGTGGTGGCCACAATCCAGCATGAACTTTCGGCCCGCCAGCACCCGTTTCAAGATGTCCCTTAGCGCTTCAGGCTCGCTGTAGCGCGACTTTTCCTCTTTGGTCATGCTGTCCTCCTTGCTCAAAAAGAAAGCCCCGCCGGCACGATTACCGGCAGGGCTCGTTGAGTTGTTTCAGGTTGATTCGGCTACTTCACCAGCGCCAGGATCTGGCCGCCAGCCCTCTCCAGCCGGTAGGCTGCCTCAACCGTCAGTTCCGGCGCTCTTGCCGATCCCGTGTAAGCCTGTATGACGTTCCACATGGTCTCACCCGTTTCCTGCGCGAATGAAGCCTTCACCATCTCACCCTCCGCCTGCGTCAAACCGAACCGCTTGTTGAAGCTCTCGATGGTCTGGATCGGATTGTGGACTGGCGTGTTGACGGAAATCACCATTTGCGCCTGCTGCCGGTTTGAACTCTCGGCCACCTGGCGGATCGTCTCCGGCAAGGCCTCAAACGCTTTCCGGCTGATGTGCTTGAAACGGGACTGACCGGCCGACACCGATACAACCATTCCGTTGGTGCAGAGCAGCCGAAGAAAGAAACACTCGATGCAGAAGGAGAGGACCCCGATTTCCGAATTGCCGATGGAGATGCCGGGAACGACGTTATCTTTCAGCGCCACCTCGAACGAGCGGGCGTACTCCGGCACCTTCACCACCATCATGCCGTCATCGAGCATGTATTGAACCTCCTGCTCAGGCCGAAATCCAAGCCCCGGCATCCTGGCCAGGATCTCCCGATTGTCGATCGCGGTGTAGCGGTCGGTGAATACAGCCCGGACCTGGTGCTGTCCGTTGAATCGGCAGAAGAACGTGTTCCGCTCCTTACGCTCTTGATCCAGCCAGTGATTCAGGTTCTCCGCCTGGAGGTCAGCCGGGCACCGCTCCAGATAGGTGAAGGGAACCTTCAACCGATTGGCGAGGAGCCTCTGCGCCTGAGGCAGAACCTCCACACCCACGCCACCAATCCACATTTCGTTGAGGCTGCTAAATTCCATTTCGCTCAGGGATACGGTTTCATCGAAGTTGCCGGCAGACATGGTTTCCACTTGCTCGATCAGGTTTCCCAAAGTTGTCGTCGCTTTCATTTTGCAATCTCCTTTTCGTGTCAGGTTGTTTTGGTTTGGTCAGATTGTTCCGGGGTGTTTTCCAGATCCCCGAACACGCGTTGTTGGCATACAGGACAGATGGAGTGGGTGATGGCCGGAAGCCTCGCATCAATGGAATGGCAGACCTTTTCACCGAGGCTGCACCGGCACCAGGCGCAAATGATTTTCAAGTTCAATGAAGTCCCTCCTTTCCGAACGCAAAAAGCCCTCCCACACGCAGCGAGAGGGCCTTGGCTCGATTATTCTGATTGGTTTAGATTGTTATGGGCCGAGCGATTACCACGTTTTACAAGCGTCTGCGTAAGCGCAATCGCTGCACATCCAGGAGGGTTGGGGGATGAAGATCTTGTTTTCGATGCCGGCGAGAACAGCGGAGGCCAGCTTGGCGAAACGGCGACGCTGATCCGCTGTGCGGACGGTGTGATACTGTTCCATCTTGGGCGTCTTGAGCTTCCTCAGAACATCCAGCCGGCACTGGACATCGGCGGTGGGAAACACATACCTATTTGCCGCAAGCAAATAGGCGTAGCAGGTGAACTGGTTGTCATCGTCCACCGTTGCCTGGGCGTAAGGCTTGGATGCGGTCTTGTTGTCCACGGCGATAATCCGGCCAGCCTCATCCTTCAGCACCAGGTCGAGCACACCGATCAGCTTCAAATCCGTGGGCTGCCCCTCGTCAGTGTAAAGCCGCGCGGATAACGGGCGCTCGATGTCAACGATCTCGAAGCCGGACAGATTCACCCCTTCATGGAAGGCCTCCAGCATGGCGTTTCCCATATCGATGACGGCATCACGGTCCGGCGTCTCCTTCTTGAATATGATGGGGATGTTCGTTTGGTCCAATTCCAGGTTGATGTGGTGTTCGAAATAGTTCAGGAGCACGCCCAGTGGCTCTTTGACCCCCTTCTCCTTCAGTGAGCGGTAATAGCGTTCGAGACTGGCATGGATCGACGTACCAAACGGCAAAGCGATGCTCACCCGTTCCTGGGGTCGGGCCTCGACGTACATGAACCGGTATTTCAGCGAGCAGTTGAGATAGGTGAAAATCTGGCTGTGCGATACGTGAAGTTCGTTCTTCAGGTCTTGAAGGGCTTCGGTCTTGGTCATGGGTTAAATCTCCTTTCGATTGAAAACGAAAAGAGGGAAGACACCTCGCTCGGCATCTTCCCTCAGGTTGTGGGTTGGCTGGATGGATTACCGCTTGCGGAGCCAGTCGATGAGGCTGGAAGCGTCGTGGCGGGTGATGTAATCGACCACGGAGCCGTATGCCTCGACGCAGTGCTGATTCAGCTCGGTCTTGGTCATGCGGGCATCCTTCAACAGGTCCATGATAAAGCTGAACTGCTTGGCGCTGATGCGGTTGGAATCGTAGCCCCCGCCGTTGGTGGTATGGTTCTGGCCGTTGCCGGAAGGCTCCCTCGGTGGCGGTGGCGGCGGTTGCACCGGTTGGGGCTGTGGCGATGGTGAAGGGCGGTTGCCGTTGCCACCGCCGGTCGGAATATCTCCCTTGTCGGCCTTATCTCCGAGCATATCCTCGATGTCCTGGGTGAACAGTTCCGACAGCCCCGCCACCCGGAGCGTGGCGTCGATGTGAGCTGACTTAACCGCCATCTTCAGGCTCTTGTTAATGTCGCCTCGGTCCTGATCGACCTTTCTTGCTCCAGTGCCCTCGGCGGCCACAAAACCGCTTCCGGTGTGAAGCTCACACTTGAGGATGATCACCTTGACGTCCACTGCGCCCAGGGCTGCTCTCTCGTACTCGGCCAGGTTGGGAAATCGCGGAATAAGCCCCATCATGCCGCAGATTTTCTCAGCGCCGGGCTTCCACAAAGACGGCTTGCTCCAGTGTCGCGGGTCGAGGCACTCATGGGTGCGGCCGTCAGCGACCAGCCGGCACTTGTCCTTGCCGACCACGTGGATCTGACCGTAATCGATGCCCGCCTGGAGGTTTCCCTGTATCCATTTCAGAAGCGCCTTGCGGTTGACCTCACGGCGGTCAAGAGCCTGGGTAAATCTTTCAATCGGCCAATCGAGCGGTGCGCTCGGCATCAGGGCCGGAAGCAGCGCTGTGGGCTCCTGGTGGACTTCCTGGGGCAATACGATTTCAGTAGTGTTCAGTCTTCGGGTTTCTTGATTCAGCATGGTTCGGTCTCCTTCTTGGTTGATGGGGTTCAGAAACACGAAGGCCCAGCCGGAAACCGGCCAGGCCTTCACTTGGGTTGGTTGTTTGTTCGGGCGCTAAAAGCGAGCGTAGATGCCCTTGCTCAAGGCTTTCTCGGCCTCTTCGTGGCTGCGGTAATAGCTGCTCTCTCTGGAATACGGTCCGCATTCAGGGCACCAGAATCCGACGTAATAGCCGGCGGCACTCTTCTGGATGCCGATGTTCAGCTCCGTTCCGCACTCGTGGCAGATCGTGTTGAGGGCGTTTACGCATTCACCGGGTAAGGTCATGGGTTTCACCTCCTTTCGAAACGAAAAAACCACTTGCCGCGCTGGCAAATGGTCCTCGTCGGAATTCTGATATTGTCGGTATCAGCCTATCTCGTCATAGATCCTCTGAATGATTCCGGCGTCGGCGAATGAAAAATACCGCTCTCCCCACATGGAAATGATGAGATGCTCGTGAACCTTTATGCCGATGATGTGGCACGCCTTGATGATCCTGGCGGTGATGGCCTCGTCTTCCCGTGAAGGAGAAAGATCCTCGCTCGGGTGGTTGTGGCAGAGAATCATGGCGGTGGCGCTGGCAAGGATGGCCGGTTTGAGCACCTCGCGCGGGTGGACATGGGCGAAGGAGACGGCACCGATTGAGACGATGTTCAGACCGATGACCTCGTTCTTGTTGTTGAGCAGCACCACGCAGAACTGTTCACGGTCCGACTGGCCGCAGGTCTCTATCAGCTTCCTGATGATAATGTGGGCCTGCCGGGAGTTGGACAGAGAGCCTGATTCGAAGGGAAGATTCTGGTCTCGAACAAGCATTACGCGGTAGGCTGCAATGAACTTGAAGGCGGGAAGGTTGGAATTAGAGGACTCGAATAGGGACTGTTGGCTTGAGCCGGGAGATTTCTTGTTCAACTGGATTACCTCCTTTCTGTTTTGGGATTTGGGATGGGTAGAAACAGAAAAGGCGCGGCCGGATGAACGGCAACGCCTTTGCGGATGAATTAAGGGCTTCTGGGCGAGACGGTTATTCGGCTACTGCTGCCTCCTTTTCTATGCCGCGCCCAAACATCAGCGTGATGTCAAAATAGACCTCGCTGCCGTCTGAGCACCTCTGGAAATCCATGATCCGGGAATAGCCCCTCATCAGGAACTGCGCAGTTGCTTGCTTTTTGAGAGCGCTCAGCACATCCCTTTCATCATCTACCCTCATCACTGCGTAGGGCCTCTTCTTGGTTCCTTTTCCGGTCGCCAGGATGCTCTTCATGATGAGACGCCCCATAGCCTTCTCGCCTTCCGCCTCGTCTTCCCTTTTCAGGTCCAGATAGGCCTGGCTTAGGATAAAATGCGCCAGCGGGCTCAGCAGCAAGTTGGGAAACGACCGCCAGAAGAGGTCGATTGCGGCCTGGGGTTCTCCCGTGCTTAAAGCGGCCATCAGCATTTCCAGCTCATTCGAATACGGTGCATAACGGTCAGAAGCGGCCACTTGCTGTCGAAGGATCTCGAATCTATCAACTGACGGTTTGTTGAGAAAGGCCAGGAAATTCTCTTTGACGGATAGCGATGGTGGGCAGGGTTTAACAGGCTCTCGGCGAAGATGGTTCTGAATCCAGTTCGGCAATTTCATGGTGTGCGACTCCTTTTAAACGCAAAAAGGGCGACCTCCTTGGATGGGAAGCCGCCCTAATCGATTGGTTTGGGTGGTTTATTTATGGGATGAGACTTATCCGGCTGCTTCAGGAGTCACCTCCTTTATCGGTTTTGGATTTGTAGATGATCAGGATAATGAAAAGCGGATAGGGCAGGGGCAGGGGGGCTATAATAATTTTGGAATTAAGGGCTTGAGGCTCGTTACCACTGTGTGCCGCACACAAAAACTTGGAAATTTTCAGAATGGTCGACCATCATTATGAGGTTTTATCAGGAGAAAATCTGGAAAATTGGGTAAAGTTGATTGAATTATGGACGATAATTAACTGGAGGGCAACGGCCCTAAGATCTCTTTGGATGGATTCTTAACAAAAGCGGACGGGAAATGAACGCGATCCCAGATATGTCGTATTTTGCGGTGCCAGGATTCATAGAGGAGATGCGGAAGCGGCCGGTTGCGACCGCCTCCCTCATTCTTCACAACGGCAACCCAAGGGCACGTCAGTGGGACGAAACCCTCAAGGACTCTTCAGGAGGACTCTACAACAGTCTCCACAGTATGACCAAAAACTGCCATGATATCTATTTCCCGTTTTTGGAGAATAAGTCGTTCTTGGCCCACAATGCCGAGTATATGCAAGAATTCATAGCGCCCGTTAAAGGACGCATAATGAGTTTTCTGGAGGCGCGCTTTGGAGATCCGGAACTGATTTCACAACCGATCACGGATTGGATCGAATATCTCTATGCTGATGAAGTTAAGCATTACAAGGCTGCCGAAATGGGGGCAGATGTCTTCAATGTGCAGCTGTCAGATTTACCGTGCATCATTTTGTGGGCAGATCTGGATAATGACTCGTTGATTAAAATATTGCCATATTCGTATGATAATACACTCCAAATCAAAAACTATATCAAGGGAATCTATTCAGGGATCACCAGTATAAAGAGAGAACAAAAGAACCATAAACCCAGCATAAGCCGGATTTTGAGAGACCTCAATCGGGAATTTGATCAGCCGAGAGGAGTTAAGGGCAGTAGCGGCAGCATTGAGATAAAAGTCAGGAGAATATCTTGCGAAAAAATTCAGAGATCTGTAGCGCGGTCTTTACGCGAGATTGGTGTTTGCTATAAGGATTATTATGATGACGCAATTCTTGCATTTGAAGATAAGATGAAAAGCATTACGCCCTCCAAATATTTTGTGATGTATTTTACAGAAAAAAAGAAACAAATAATAAGGAAATTGAAAGAATACGGATTTCTACTGGATAGAAATGACGGGGACCACGAAATCTGGCAGCACCCAATGCTTAAAAAGCCGACACCAGTACCCAAGCACAATAAAATATCAAGAAATGTATGGGAAAGCATCATGGACGATATTCGTGCCGCAATAGCCGCAACGGCTAATGAAATTTGACATTATGTATTTTACTATTAACCCTGATCAATGTCGTTTTCGATTAATAAATACATTTTCTTTATCTGATGTCTGATCTGGTACGGCTATTATTATCTTTGATTTATTCGGTTAATTTGTAATTATTAAACTCATTATATCGGTTTATATTTAGAATAGAAAGTCTTCCGATAAAGAAAGATCGTTTAAGTCGTATTTGAATCAAAAGATCAGCATGAATGCATATAAATTTGTATTTATTATATTTTTAAATCAATTGCCATGTCGCAACATTTTTTATTAATGGTGTAACAACCGGGAAGAGGGAGGCGATTCACCACACGGATTGAAAAAATTCGTTTCGATAGAATATTTCGAATTTTTTTCCGACAGAGATCGGTTGAATAATAAAAACTTAAACAATATGCGAACGTATGTGCAAGAAGTCCTTTTCAAATTCCTTTCAAAATCATCGGACTCAACCGCATAATTTGTTGGCTGATTGTGGCATCCAATCTTTTCCATAAAAAGCTATGGCCTTTTAAGGGGAATACAATGCCCAACTTTGCTGAAGTTATTTCAAAAGCGGCGAAAAACGCCAAAATCGAAATCTCAGGCATAAGCGATATTAAGAATGAAGCCCAGGCCAAAGTGGGCCTTGCAGCCATTCGGGCATTTGGCGACTCGCCATTGGGGCTAATCTTCTTTGAGCCGTGCGTAACGTTTTCGAACTGCAGACCACCTGATATCCTTATCGGGCATTCCAAAATCGGGCTTCTGCTGATCAAGGTCGAAAAATGGAGTATTGATCAAATTGAACAGATTCGCGAAGGGAATATAGTGTACTTGAAAGACAGCGTTAAGAATGAAATCAACCCTTTTTCCATGATTGATGAATCGAAGCTTAATATATTCACTGCTGTTAACAGACAACTATTATATGGGGATTATCCTGTCCTCACCACGGCAGCAGTTTCCTTCCCAAACATATCCAGATCCTCTCTAAACAATAAAGGATTCATCAACTCGCTCCACATGCAGAATCTTATTTTAATGGAGGATCTGCAGGACAATGTAAGCTTCATGCAAAAAATCAAACAGCTGATCGATAGCCATATGAATGAACCCGGCAATGGAAACTACCTGTCATCGACTCAGTTTTCGGCGATTCGATTGGCTTTGAGAGACTCCGCCGTCGTAAACGAATTCAGAAACCTACCTGCCTGCAATGGAAAATGGAAAATTGGCGCAAAGATTCTCGAGCTTGTACAGCAGGAAAAAGTGCTGACCGAAGAGCAGCAGCAGCTGTCGCGCATCGACATCAAGGGTTATCCGCGTGTGATCCGAGGTGTAGCCGGCAGCGGAAAGACTGTGGTTCTGGCGAACGTGGCGGCTAGATACCTTGACCGGAGCATCAATTCAGGACCGGAAGCGCCATGGCACAACTCCTCCATAAGAGCGGTTGCGCTCTGTTATAACAGATCCTTGGTTCAGTTTATAAAAAAGAAAATCAAGAGCGCCTACCACCAACAAACCGGGCAGGACCGGCCGCCCGGCAGACTTCAGGTTAATTATTTGAATGGACTGATGTATAAAATACGGACTGACACCAAGAAAAAATTCAAATATCTATCGACCGAAGAGTATAAGGATGCAGCTTCTCGTGCTCTCGTCTATATTGAAAATCTTTCCAAATTAGAGACGGAAAATAATGGAACTTATCAATCATGTCTTTACGATGCTATATTTATCGACGAAGGGCAGGACTTGCTTCCCGAGGAATACAAACTTTTAATCAAATTGGTTAAACCCAATATGGCTACTGGTGAAAAAAACATCATCATTTTTTATGATGATGCACAAAATATGTATGGCAGACCGCGGTACAAATGGAAGGATTTTGGGATCGAAGTCAATAAGGGCGATCGTGCAAGAGTCATGAAGCTGTGCTGTCGGAATACCCGGGAGATTCTCGATCTTGCTTTTAACGTCTTAATCGGTAAACAGGCTCCCGAGGATCGCCAGGTTGAAATGGGGAATTTTGCCGATGTCAATACGCTCAAGAAAAATGAACTGGTATATGAAACCGAAACCCACTTTCGGGTCAACTTCACCCAGCGTAAATACGAAAAACCCCAAATCCAAACGTTTAGGACCTCGGAAGAAGAAAAACAATGGATTGCGAACGAGGTTGTCAGGCTGATTTACGAGGAAGAAGTCAGGCCAGAGGACATTCTGATATTATTCTCATACGAGGCGGGATTCGAGGATTTGTGTGACAAAATTCGGGAAAGGGATCTTAATGCGGTCATCCAAGGGTTTGTGAAACCCTTTGGCAAAAACGATGCCGATAAAGACAGTTACATTTTCAGGGACGGCCACCTGACGATTTCAACGACCAATGGTGCCAAAGGCTATGATGCGTATGTGGTATTCCTTGCCGGTGCCAATACTTTTAAGACCGACGAGGAAGGACGGGCTTCGTTTTATGTGGGTGCCACACGCTCGAAGCTGGTCTTGTATGTGAGCGGAGTGCAAGGTGAAAAAAACCTCCTTTCCGAAGCAGTGGAGCTGAGCCGGATTCTGTAAACCGTTTAAAAAAAGAACCCGGCTTTGGCCAGCAGGGCTATTTCCGGTGAAGAGCAGGGGGATGATCTCTACCCCCGGGATGACCCGATGAGCCGGGCCGGCTGCAAACAGCGGGGTTCTTCCAGGGCAGGCTGGGTTCGTTTTTATCGCAGCAGCGGGCTGCAGGGGGGGGGCTTGCCCCATTCGCGGCGGTCAGCATCAGGGGGTGTCGTTTGCGCTGGTGGTCGATGAAGCGCCGAGCGGCGATCGAGCCGGGAATCGGGCATCTGAAGAGAGAGGATCGAATGGAGTTCAACCCGCCTCAGGGGGGTTGAAGGCGATCGGTTCAATGCCATCCTGAGCGCCGTCGGGATGAACTTCAACAAGCTTCTGCGGTGGGTCGCAACTTTTTTACGCCGAATTTTCTGCTGGCTTCTATGCTCTCAAAGAACAACCGCGATGATCGCCGGCTCATAAAATCGAGTTCTTCAGGATCGATTAATCCTGTGTGTGACTTTGTGTGTGAAAATCCGTCCAAAATCTGCTAAAATTGACATCTACGTAGAAAATGTGATAAACGAAACTTGCTGAAATAATTAAAATATCGTAATTTAAGGAAGTTAGGAAGCTCGGAGGATTTGCCTTAAAATCCCTCACCACAATGTGGTATGTCGGTTCGACTCCGACCCCAGGCACCATATAACAAATCAAGCACATATGCCGAATAAGCAACATGGCATAGGTGCTTTTTCATCTTGTGTTCGACATTTCGAAGAAACATCCGCACATCTTGGTGTTAAATCGATCTTACAGATCAAGATATCCCGTTCCAAAAAATATGATCGCCATCCATTGGGCGGCGTTGGTTGTTTCTATCATGCTGCCAAGGTGGTCGCCCGTTTCGGGAAGCAAGCGATCATATGCCCAAGGGCAGGGCGGGGGGCTATAATAAGTTGGAAAGGCTATTCGTACCCAACAGAGTAGGAGGTGCTGGACACAAAAACTTGGAAGATTTTAAAATGAACGACCATCATGCTGTTTGAGATTAGCGGTCCGAAACCAACAAATTCAGCAGGGTGCGATTAAGGCACGCTAAGTCCAATCTTCAATCCAACACCGCCTTCATCAGCGACGCACTATGCCCGATCTGCTGATATACCCCTCCGTGCTTAACAACCTGCCCTCATCCTCCAATTTACATCCCAGCGGCAAAGATAGATTGGCGATCCTGGCGATCTCCTTTTGTTGTAGACGTTGTATAGGACGTGGTGGAGGTGTTTGAAAAACACAAAATATTCAATATGTTGACATAATATTAGCTCTTAAAAAGAGCACGGCAAAAATGAGTGTTGACATTTTTTTTGATATATCAGATATAACATCTGCGCAAAGGCAATATTTTCTATTTAATCTCAAATAGTGAAATGGCCTATGAGCATAACGACTGAATTCATCTGCACCTGCAATTTCGGTATAAGTCGTTTAGCTGTTGAAGCACAGCCAGAAACACCTCTCCTAACACAGACACTCCTATCTACAATTATCCTCGTAACCCACAATATCGAAGAGACGATTTATGTGTGGATCGCGCGGGCCCTGCACCAAAAATCCGGAGGTGATGCTGCTCGACCAGCCCTTCGAGCAGCTGGATGCACAGACGCGATACTTCATGAAAAAGGAGACCGCGTGCATCTGGGAGACCGAGCGGCGCACGGTGCTCTTTGTGATCAACAACATCGAGGAGGCGATCTGTCTGGGAAACCGTTTCACTCGTGGCAGGGCAAACTGACGGGGTGCAGCCGCCTGGAAAGTCGGAGTTGAGCTTGCCAAAGAGCTATATATTCAGTGCCATAAACCTGTTTTGTGCCTACGACTTTTTGAAATGGAAAAAATTAAAGTTTGCAACTGTCTAATATTAGTCTGATGAATGTCTTTTGTTTTTGCGAGGCTCTGTGAACAAGGCTTTATTAGAAGTTAAAAATCTAAGGACATACTTTTATGTGAGAAAGGGCGTCATCAAAGCTCTTGACGGTGTCAGTTTTGAATTAAGAAGAAGGGAAACCTTAGGCATCGTAGGCGAGTCGGGTTGCGGAAAAAGTGTTACCGTTCTTTCTATCTTGCGTTTGATATCTCCTCCTGGCCGAATCGTCGATGGAGAAGTCCTACTAAACGGAAAGAACCTCCTCAAAATTCCGTTACAGCTTATGCAGCACATTCGAGGCAACGAAATATCGATGATATTTCAAGATCCAATGACCTCACTCAATCCTGTTTTTACTATCGGTCGTCAGATTTCAGAAACGATTATGATGCACCAGGATGTAAGCAAAAAAGATGCAGTGGGGAGGTCGATCGAGATGTTGAACTTGGTGGGCATTGACTCACCAGAGAAAAGGATACGCGACTATCCTCACCATCTCAGTGGAGGCCAGCGGCAACGAGCTATGATTGCGATGGCTCTTTCGTGTAAGCCCAGTTTACTAATAGCAGACGAGCCTACAACCGCACTAGATGTGACGATTCAAGCCCAAATCATCGATTTGATCCTCAAGCTAAAAGAGGATCAGGAAGCCAGTGTCATTCTCATCACTCATAACTTGGGGCTGGTTGCGCAAATGGCACAACGGGTCCTCGTAATGTATGCGGGAAAAGCTGTCGAGGAGGCGAGCGTGCATCACTTATTCAAAAAGGCGCTCCACCCATACACGCAAGGTTTGTTGAAATCGATCCCTTATGTAAGAACAGGAGGAGAGGTTCCCAATGGGTCGACAATGCATGAGATCCCCGGCTTCGTTCCCAGTTTGATAGAACTTCCTGAAGGCTGTAAGTTCCATCCCAGATGTTCTCAAAAAATTAAAAAATGCACACGAGAGGAACCTTTTCTTGACGCTGTTGAAGAGGGTCATTTCGTGAGTTGTTGGTTATTTGAAAAATGAATTCCAAGATAATTCTTTCCGTCAAGAATCTAAAGAAATTCTATCCCATCAAGGGAGGCTTTTTTTCGAAACAACGGGGTACAATTTATGCGGTCAACGGGGTGGATTTCCACTTGTACGAGAAGACAAGTTTGGGGCTCGTTGGGGAAAGCGGGTCAGGAAAAACAACCGTTGGAAAATGTCTGATTCGACTGATTGAACCGACCGAAGGGAAGATTGAGTTTGAAGGGGTAGACATTTGCAAACTAAACCGAACGGATCTCGGTGCCATTAGGGTAAAAATGCAGATGATTTTTCAAGACCCGTACGCTTCGCTCGACCCCAGAATGACAGCAGAGGAGATTGTGAGTGAGGGTCTCATCATTCACAAGGTGGCCAGAGGTTCTGAGAGAAGGCGCTTGGTGTCAGAGTTATTAGAGAGAGTCGGAATTGCTCCTGATCAGATGAAAAGGTACCCCCACGAATTTAGCGGCGGTCAAAGACAAAGGATTGGGATTGCCCGTGCCTTGGCGCTCAATCCAAAGTTACTGATTGCAGATGAGCCTGTTTCTGCCCTTGACGTTTCTGTCCAGGCTCAAGTGATCAACCTAATGATGAAACTCCAAAAAGAATCCAACCTTTCCTATGTAGTTATCTCTCATGATTTGGCCGTAGTGCAACACATGTGTGACAGAATTGCTGTCATGTATCTCGGCAAAATTATGGAATACGCTGACAGGGACGTATTTTACCAGTCGCCACTACATCCTTATTCGAAATCACTGCTTTCGGCGGTCCCTGTGCCCAATCCAGACGTGAAAATGAACCGCATTATTCTGAGAGGAGATATTCCAAACCCCGCAAAGCCCCCGTCGGGTTGTGCTTTTCGTACTCGGTGCACACTGCAAAGTTCGGATAAATGTAAACTCTTGGAGCCGGAATTAAAAGATATGGGTGGAGGCCATTTAGTAGCCTGTCACATGAGTGAACCATGAAAGCCTTGCAATACATCCTAAGACGGTTGCTCTTGTTAATACCGGTGCTGATCGGTGTGACAGTGTTGACTTTTTCCATCTCCCACCTTGTGCCGGTTAATCCTGTACTGCTTGCGCTGGGACCTCACGGGACACCAGAGATGGCAAAGACGCTTAGGGACAAGTGGGGACTCGATAAACCCGTATACATTCAATACTTCATCTACATGAAAGATCTCTTAAAAGGCGATTTTGGGAGCTCGATGTATACCAACCGGCCAGTTAAAGAAGATTTAAAAAACTATTTTCCAGCCACCCTTGAGCTGACCACCGTTAGTATGTTGCTATGCCTGTTGATGGGGATTCCTTTTGGCATCATAGCGGCCGTAAAAAAGGACAAGTTGGTTGATCACATTACGAGGGTCTTTTCCTTAATCGGTGTATCGATGCCTGTTTTCTGGCTCGGATTACTTATGCTGTTAATATTCTATTTTAAGATGGGCCTTTTCGAAGGTAGTGGACGACTTTCTCCAATAGTTCTTCCACCCAAACACGTTACGGGTCTCTACATTATAGATAGTTTGCTAACTGGAAATTGGGTAACCCTAAAAGATAGTATTGCTCATATTATTATGCCTTCGTCTTGCTTGGCGTTTGCTGTTATGGGAGTCATCTCTCGCATGACACGTTCCAGCCTTTTGAACGTATTAGGAGAAGATTACATCAAGACAGCTAGGGCGAAGGGTCTTAAGGAAGGCAAAGTAGTCTATCAGCATGCCCTGAGAAATGCGATTCTCCCTGTGATCACCATATCCGGAGTATTATACGGGCAATTGTTGGCTGGGGCAGTGATGACTGAGACGGTATTTTCATGGCCAGGAATGGGATTGTACACGGTAAATTCGATAATTTATTTGGATTTTCAACCGGTCATGGGATTTACCATTATTGTTGCCATCATGTACGTGGTCGTTAATTTAATTGTTGATATCTTGTACGTTCTTTTCGACCCAAGGGTGCGATTTTAAGGTTATTTGGGATACTAAACGAATGGAAAGATTGAAGTCGCTAATTTATCATATCAAGAAAAGCCCTCTCACAATAACAGGCTTACTGATCATTTTTGTATTATGTCTATCTGCTTTGTTTGCAACCTATATTGCTCCATATGATTATGATGAAATCAATCCGTCTGAAAGGTTACTACCCCCCAGCAGGGCACATCTGTGTGGGACAGATACAGCAGGTAGGGATGTCTTTAGCCGAATTGTCTATGGATCCAGAATCTCTATTATGATTGGGGTGGTCGTTGTTTCGATGGCTGCGGTTCTGGGGATTGTAGTCGGTCTTTTTGCGGGGTACATCGGAGGCATTATAGATGAAATAATCATGAGAGTAACCGATATATTCTTCTCAGTTCCGTACCTCATATTGGCTATGGCTATAGCTGCTGCCCTGGGTCCCAATTTAGTGAATTCGATGATCGCTTTGTCCATCGTATCTTGGCCGGTATATGCTAGACTTATTAGGGGCCAGGCACTTTTAATCCGGGAATCCAGCTATATCGAAGCCGCCAGGAGTTTGGGAGCTGGTAATATTCGAATTATTTTTTGTCATGTTCTTCCCAACAGCTTTTCACCTGTCATTGTTCAAGCTTCACTCGATTTTGGGAACGCGATTATGTATGCAGCGGCGTTGAGTTTCATCGGATTAGGCGCCCAACCTCCTTCGCCAGAGTGGGGAGCGATAATCAGCCTGGGCAGAAATTATCTGAGAGATAGTTGGTGGTTTCCTACCTTTCCAGGGTTGGCTATTCTCATCACCGTTATAGGATTCAATTTATTAGGTGACGGACTGAGGGATATCCTTGACCCTCGGCTCAAAGAAAGGGGGTGATGAATTCTTGCAATCGATCGAAATAAGAGCTGAAACTTAATCCAAGTCAATTAAGAAAGGAAGGTAAAACTATGCGCACTTCAAGAAAGGGTCTGTTTGTTTTTTGCTTGGTGATCGCGATACTGACATTAGCCATTATAGTGCAATCCCAAGCATATGCGAAGGCCATTGTTTATGCTAGACCTGTTGTGGGAGCTATCGATCCTCACGCAAACTGGCCCGGGGAGAATGGCCAGAATATTACCTTGGTGTACCAATCCCTAGTCACACAAGATCGCAACGCTAATGTTATCCCAGAGCTGGCCGAATCATGGGAAGCCTCACCAAATTATAAAGACTTCACTTTTCACTTAAGAAAAGGGGTCAAGTTTCACGATGGAACTCCGTTCAATGCACAGGCTGTAAAGTTTTCATTTGACCGGATGCTTAAATTAAAGCTGGTTCCCTATGGAAACTATTTAGGATATGCTGATCAAAATAGCTGTGAAGTAGTCGACGACTACACACTCAAAATCCATTTGATTAAACCCCTTCCTATTTTCGTCGTTGATCTTGCTAGCTTAGTTTACTCAGTTGTGAGTCCTAGTTATGTCAAGCAGCATGCAACAGCAGACGATCCAGATGCCCAAAAATGGATGAGTGACCATGCGTGCGGGACGGGGCCATTCAAACTAGTCGACCTTAAACCCGGCGAAAAAGCGGTTTTTGAAAAATTCGTAGAATATTGGGGAGGAACAAAGGGTGGCAAAACCACACCAAAAGTTGATTCAATTATTTATCAGGTTGTAAAAGACCCCTCCACAGCAGCGCTTCTATTAGAGAAGGGAGACGTGGACATCGCAGAAAAACTGACCATCGAGCAGTTCGCAAGTCTGGAAAAAGTAAAGGGCACAAAGGTTGTCAACTACCTCACACCAGCGATAGTATATTTGACGATGGATGTCAGCAAGCCTCCCTTTGATGATCTTAAAGTAAGGCAAGCCATCTCTCATGCCATCAATTATGATGAGATCATTGATAAGATAGAAAGAGGAACTGGCAAGAGACTGCGTGGTATATTCCCCGAGGGTATACCGGGGTATGATGCTAAGATGCCCCTTTGTAAGTTCGACGTTGCTAAAGCTAACGAGCTCATGAAAACCTCGAAGTATCCTAACGGGTTCACTACAAATCTGATTTACGCTCAGGGACGAAAAGCCGAATTTGAGCAGGTGGCGACGTATATGCAGGCCTATTTGAAGAAGATTGGAATCATTGTGAATCTCCAACAGATAGCTTTTCAAACACAGCTCAGCATGATGGAAAAGGGGAACTATGGACTATCCCTCATGCGCTGGCATGTTTCTCAGCCTGATCCAGATGATCCTGCAGGATGGCTATATGATTCGTCAAGGGGCGAAGCTGTAGGGTGGAACGGAACCCATTGGGATGACAAAGATGTGCAGACTAAGCTTGCTAAAGCTCGCGAAACCGCCGACATGAAAGAGAGGGTAAAACTCTATCAGGAGGTGGATCAGAAAGCTGTGGATCAGGCCATCTATACCTATCTCTATCAGATGGCCACACCGTATGCCATGCGAGATAATATTAAAAACTTCTGGTACGATACATTTCTCTTTGTTTATTTTTGGGACACTGAAAAGCAATAGGTTGAATTGAGGAAACTGTAAAGGGTCTATAAAATATGGATACCCCCACGAGCGTAAATCATATTTTGTGACTTGAATGGGTTCGGGGGTTGCTCGGACGGTGTTTTTGATGGCTGCTATAGAGCCAATTCGTGAACTCCGTAACCGAGGCCCCCGAACTTACAATCCTATCGGATTAGATAGAACTAAAAAAAGGAGAATTTTATGTCAAAAGATACCGCGAAAACAATAGTTAATTCATGGAATGAATGGGATCCTCTCAAGCACATTATCGTAGGTAAAGCTGATTATACTTGTATTCCTTGGCCTGAACCCGCAGTCAAAATAAGATTTTCGCTTGCAAAAGAAAGTGGCATGATGGGCAGCCACGGCCCGCGACCCCAGGCAACTGTAGAAAGAGCAAATGAATTGCTTGACGACTTTGCTAAAACCCTCGAAAAGAGAGGAATTCGAGTCGATAGACCGACACCAATACAGTGGAACCAAGCCGTTGGTACTCCAGATTGGAAAGCTGATTGTATGATTGGATGTATGCCACCCCGGGATGTTCTACTAACTGTAGGAAAGGAAATATTGGAAGCTACTATGTCCTACCGTTGTAGATGGTTTGAGTATTTGGCCTATAGACCCCTTCTTCAGCGATACTTTGAAGAAGATCCTGAAATGATATGGGAAGCTGCGCCGAAGCCACGACTAACAGACGCTTCTTACAGAACTGGCTACGTTGACGAGGATGTCCCATTGGAGCAGAGACTTAAGTGGGTCGCTGAAAAAATCTTCTCCACGACCGAGGAAGAAGTGCTTTTTGATGCAGCCGATGTTTGTCGTATGGGAAAAGATTTATTTGTTCAGCATGGTATGACGACTAATCAAAAAGGAATAAATTGGCTGAAACGACATTTCCCCAACCTTCGGGTGCATGCCTTGAATTTCCCCGGTGATCCATTCCCAATTCACATCGATGCCTCTTTCGTACCCTTGCGCCCTGGTTTGATCCTCAGTAATCCAAAGAGGAAGATTCCACAAGACTTAAAGAAGATATTTGATATCAACGATTGGCAGATTGTAGAGGCAGCACCACCTGCTCACGAAAAATCTCCTGCTCTATGTTGGTCTAGCCCGTGGCTATCGATGAACGTATTAGTGCTCGATATTAAAACAGTTTGCGTGGAAGCAACCGAAGTTCATCAAATGGAGCAATTCGCTAAACTCGGTTTTAATGTGATTCCTATGCATTTCCGAGACGCTTATCCATTCGGAGGGGCCCTTCATTGCGCAACTGCTGATGTTAATAGGGAAGGTACTTGTCAAGATTACTTTCCGAAGCAATTGCCTGGGTTTTAGTGGTTTTTCAGTAAACTCACATCCCGTGCAAATGAGTCATCGTGTGAGATGTGAGTTTACATGTTGTTTTTGTATCACCTTGAACAGTTGCCTATATGAGATAAAATATGTTTCAAGAAAAAAATGCATACGGTTCAAAAAGTCTAACTCTGAGTGTGGTACAATAATTAGAAAATCGATTTTTCTGCAGTAAGGGAATTTTTAGAAAAATTCAACAAATTGGCAGGTCAAGATGATCACAAAGAAGCCAATAATTTTAATTGCTTTGGGAGGAAATGCCCTTATTCAAAAAGGACAGATCGGAACGGCGTCCCAACAGCTCGAAAACCTCCAAATACCGATGAAGCAGATAGCGCAATTATCCGATCTTTACAGAATCATTATCACCCATGGAAACGGTCCCCAAGTAGGAAATCTTCTGTTGCAGCAGGAGAGTTGTGATGTCGTGCCAAAAATGCCGCTTGATATTATTGGCGCAATGACCCAGGGGCAGATCGGTTACATGATTGAATCATCCCTTGACACCGCATTGATGGAAATAGGCACGGACAAACAACACTACTTTATAACGCTGCTTACATATGTCGTGGTAGATGAAAAAGATCCAGGTTTTCAGAATCCGACTAAACCTATCGGACCTTTCTACACAGAAGAGCAGGCAGTCCAACTTCCATACACGCTGGTGAAGGTTGACAAGGGATACCGACGGGTGGTGCCCTCTCCAAAGCCACTTGGAATCGTTGAACAACGCGAGATCAAGAGACTGATCGAGATGGATTTTATCGTTATATGCACCGGCGGAGGAGGAATTCCTGTTATTCGACAGGGTCGCAAATTTATGGGAGTAGAAGCCGTGATAGATAAAGATTTAGCAAGTTCAGTACTTGCGCAGGAGGTAGATGCGGACATTTTCTTGATCGCCACCGACACGGAAGGAGCCGCAATCCACTGGGGAAAGCCTGAACAGAAATTTCTCAAAAAAGTAACACTTAATGATCTCGAATCCTTCATCGAGCAGAAACAGTTCGCGGCTGGCTCCATGTGGCCAAAAGTACAAGCAATCCATGAATTTTTCAAAAAAACAGGAAGGCGCGGGATCATTTGCCAATTGAAAAGCATTCCGGAAGCAATCGAAGGCAAAGCAGGGACGGAAATCGTCTAAAGTGTTTATCATTAGTTGAATTTGGAAAGGAAAATCCATGTCAAAGAAAGTAAAGGTGATCATTATCGGAGCAGCTGGTAGGGATTTCCACAATTTCAACACCGTCTACAGGGATAATTCGGAATATGAAGTAGTTGCTTTTACTGCCACTCAGATTCCAGATATCTATGGTCGAAAATACCCTGCTGCACTTGCTGGGAAACTTTATCCGGATGGAATTCAAATATATGCCGAAACAGAGTTGCCGAAACTCATCAGAACATTAGCGGCGGATGAGTGCGTTTTTTCCTATAGTGATGTGAGTAATCAGCATGTGATGACAGTCGGTGCTATATGTACAGCCGCCGGTGCAAATTTTAAAATCATGGGTACCCGGCAGACGCAGATCAAAAGCAAAAAACCGGTGGTGTCCGTGGGAGCGGTACGGACGGGAGCTGGAAAAAGTCAGACATCAAGGAAAATCATCGAAATTTTGATGTCCAAAGGTCTGAAGGTAGTCGCGGTCCGCCATCCCATGCCCTACGGGGACTTGATTTCACAGAAAGTGCAGCGGTTTGCAGAACTTGGAGACCTTAAAAAGCACAAGTGTACGGTTGAAGAGATGGAGGAATACGAACCGCATGTGGTCCGCGGGAACGTCATTTACGCTGGGGTTGACTACGAGGCGATCCTGAGGAAGGCGGAAATCGACTCTAAAGGCTGCGATGTTGTAGTTTGGGACGGAGGGAACAATGATTTTTCGTTCTTTGTATCGGATCTTCATTGTTGTGTCGTTGACCCGCATCGGCCTGGGCACGAACTGACCTACTACTCAGGTGCGGCAAATTTGAGGTGTGCAGATGTAGTAGTTATCAACAAAATAGACAGCGCTGATGGGGCTAACATTCAGATCGTGCGAAAAAATATCGCTGCGGTCAACCCGAATGCCGTGGTCATCGATGCGGCATCGACACTTACTATAGAAGATCCGTCCGTTGTGAAAGGAAAGAAGGTTCTCGTGGTGGAAGACGGGCCCACCTTGACGCACGGAGAGATGAAAATCGGTGCCGGGGTGGTCGCAGCCCAGAAGTTTGGTGCAGTTGAGTTTGTGGACCCCCGACCCTACACTGTTGGGAGAATTTCCGAAACGTTTAAAATATATCCCAACATCGGCTTGCTGCTCCCAGCAATGGGGTATGGTGATCAACAGTTAAAGGATTTGGAAACAACAATTAACAAGACCGAATGCGACAGTGTGGTGATCGCCACGCCAATCGATTTGGGGCGATTGATCAAGATCAACAAACCGCATACCCGGGTACATTACAATCTCCAGGAGATCGGGTCTCCCAATTTTGAGGGAGTGCTTTCGGATTTCTGTAAACGCCACAAGTTAACTGAAAAATAAAAAGGCACGACAAGGGGAAGATCAGCGCCTGCCTGGTTAATCCCTTTTATCTAAAGGAGATTTAAATATGGCGTTCAACCTAAGAAACAGGCACTTTTTGAAGCTTCTGGACTACACACCGCAGGAGATCAAATTCCTTCTTGATTTATCCATAGATCTCAAGAAGGCAAAGTGCGGCGGTTATGAGCAGCAAAGGTTGAAGGGCAAAAACATCGCTTTGATATTCGAAAAAGATTCTACCCGAACTCGTTGCGCCTTTGAAGTCGCGGCATACGATCAGGGGGCTCACGTTACCTACCTTGGCCCCACAGGCTCTCAAATGGGCAAAAAGGAATCTCTAAAAGACACGGCCCGTGTTCTTGGCCGAATGTATGACGGAATCGAATACCGTGGCTTTGGGCAGGAAATCGTCGAGACCTTGGCGAAATATGCTGGAGTACCAGTGTGGAACGGCTTGACTAACGAATTTCATCCTACCCAGGTACTGGCAGATTTATTGACGATGATGGAGCATTTCAATGGCCCCTTGTCGCAAATAAAATTCGCCTATATGGGCGATGCCCGCAACAATATGGGCAATGAATTGTTGATTGCAGCGGCAAAAATGGGAATGGATTTCCGGTCTATAGCGCCGAAAAAGGTTCAGCCATCTGAGGAGATTCTAAGCAAAGCGCTGGTGATTGCACGAGAAACAGGTGCTATAATCAGCGTCACTGAGGATATAAAAAAAGGAGTAAGCGGTTGCGATTTCCTAATATCTGATGTGTGGGTTTCTATGGGCGAGCCGGATACGGTTTGGAAAGAGAGAATCGAACTTTTGAAACCATATCAGGTTAATAAACAAACGATGAAGATGACCGGAAATCCAAAAACAAAATACATGCACTGCTTACCGTCATTTCACAACCGGGAAACAGTCATCGGCGAGGAAATTTACAAGAAATATGGATTAGAGGGGATGGAAGTAACTGAAGACGTTTTTGAATCAGAAGCATCGGTTGTCTGGGATGAGGCTGAGAACAGGGTGCATACGATAAAGGGAGTATTGGTAGCAACCATTGGTGATTAAACAAAAATTCTTTGATGAGGCACGAGAGAGATATCGTTTTCCGAGCATGGCAACTTTTATTAAAACGAAACGTAACCAAGCGGAACATTATGGTTACAGGGCTGCATCGGTGAAAAAATGCGATACAGCAACCAGGCGATTAAGCAGAAACCGTTTGCTATGTCGGAGGAGAATATCCACAAATTCTCTATAAGTCAAAAGCAACTTCCCAAAATAGAAATAAAAAAGGCGGTGATCCTTGATGTGGTTGATATACTTGATCTGATCAATCTTTATGCCTCTGCAAATTTAATGCTTCCCAGAGGGCCGCAGTACCTGTACGAAAACATTAGGGATTTTGTAATTGCTGCAGATTATTCAGGGCCAGTTAATACGTTAATGGAGCCTTGTTCGGAATTGCGTCGTATTGTGGCATGTAGCAGCCTGCATGTGCTTTGGCAGGATGTAGCTGAGATCAGAGCACTATCTATCCATCCGAATTATAAGAATTTGGGGATCGCAAGGAAACTGGTAGAGTGTTTGATAGAAGAGGCCCGAATGTTAGAGATAAGCTGTTTGGTCACATTTACTTTAACTGAGGGTTTCTTTGCAAAACTCGGCTTCATCCCAAAAAATAGAGAGGATCTCCCTTCTAAGGTCTGGGGGGAATGCAGTCGCTGTCCGAAATATTTCCGATGTGATGAGACCGCTATGGCGATAGACATCCGTTGAAAAAATAAAAATGAATCACCCCGCAGCAAGCTGCGAGGCATCCCACTTTGGGATTTTATCGATTTAATCGAAGCAAGCTTCGAGGTATATAACCCGAAGAGATTTAAATCAAAACATGATCGAGAATGATCTTTTTAACTTATTTAACATTCAGTTAAAGGTACCGTTGAAATGAATAAAAAAGCTATGACACTACCTGGTGAAAATTCCGATGTGCTTAGAGATAGAGTTTATGAATACCTTCGAAACGAAATGGAAAATGGGAACCTGCTTCCCGGGGCCTCCCTAAAACTCAATGGGATTTGCCAGAAATTGCAAATAAGCAAGACTCCCCTTAGGGATGCATTATTGCGGCTCGAGGCGGAAGGACTAGTTGCAATTCAAGCACGCAGTGGGATTTCGATATCCAGGTTGGAGATTGAAGATATCAGATTTTTGTTTGAAACAATAAGTGCTGTTGAATACGCTTTGTTGGATTCTATTTTTAATAAATTTAATAAGGTACACCATTCGCAGTTGGAAAAAATGAACTTAGAAATGAGGGCAGCCATCTCAAAAGGTGATTATATAGCTTATAGCAAGCCTCATTGGGATTTTCATAATTTATTTGTAGAATTGAGTGGCAATTCTGTAGCACGGAGGATTGTCACTCCGATAAAACACCGCCTTTGGGGTTTCCCAAGGATGCGTTATCACCAGAAATGGGAATTAATGGCATGTGAAGAACATGAAATGATCACAACAGCGATAAAAGAAAAAGACAAAAACGAAGCCATTCGAGTAATCAAGGAATTGCATTGGAATTTTGCCTATAATGAAAAATACATACGCTGGGTATACTTTCCAGAAGGCTAAGTAACGAGAGCTTAAATTGAGTTCGCATAATTGAAAAACAATTTAGCAGAATCGCCAATGAAAAGTATGGCACCTGTCAATTCACTGCAATCTCCGCGTTTCTCTGGAATCAAGACCTTCATGCGTTTGCCATATTCAGATGGTAAAAATAGTTATGATTTTTCAGTGATAGGCGTTCCATTCGATACCGGATCAACATATCGTATTGGTGCTCGATTTGGTCCTCAGGCCATACGCAATATTTCAACTATTCTAAGGTCGCACCATATTAAAAATGACATTAGTGTCTTTGATTATTGCAGTGGTTCAGACTGTGGGGATTTACCTGTAAACCCGGGCTATATAGAGGACTCCTATGAAATGATAGAAAATAGTTTGATGCCATTTCTAGAGCAAGGCACCATTCCAATTTTAATGGGAGGGGACCATTCTATCACACTACCTGAACTCAGAGCAGTTACAAAGAAACACGGCCCGGTGGCTTTAGTCCAGTTTGATGCTCACTTAGATACCGGAAATGAATATTTCGGGCGACGTTATAATCATGGTACTGTTTTTAGACGTGCGGTTGAAGAAAAACTTATTATAGCAAGTCATTCGATACAAGTCGGTATTCGCGGAAGCGTTTATTCAAAAGAGGACCTTAAGGGATCGAAATCTTTAGGATTAGAATTAATTCCCGCATTTGAGTGCCGAGAAATTGGAATTGAAAAGGTTTTACAAAGAATCCGAAAACGGGTTGGAAGAAAAAAAGTTTTTATCACATTTGATATTGATTTCGTGGACCCCGCATATGCACCTGGGACAGGCACGATCGAGGTCGGAGGATTTAATAGCTGGGAAGCTTTAAGGTTTGTTGGTGGATTGGATGGTATGAATTTTGTAGGATTTGATTTAGTTGAGGTGCTGCCTGCATATGACCCCACCGAGATAACGGCGGCTCTTGGTGCAACCATAATGTTTGAGTTTATTTCATTAATCGCAATTAAGAAAAAACGAGAAAGTAGCATTTGAGAATTACAGATTTGAATAAAAAAAACTTGAAAGATTCGTTTGCTGCGAACAAGGTAACCCTTCCCCAAAATCCACCTTTCTCAGTTAAAATAACTTTTGCACATCCCGCTGAAGATTTGGCGAAGGCATGAACTATAAATCTGAGTGGCGGAGAAAAACTTCATATTGCTCTTAGCAAAGTTTATTTTCGGTCGGGCATGGCTTTTTAATCGATACATACTATCCATTAGCAACAAGCTCTTGCAATCTAATCAATTAACCGGGAAGACAAAGGAGGCATTATGACCCAGCAGTTTCCTACCCATACCCGGATCGTCATCATCGGCGGCGGCATCGTCGGCTGCAGCACCGCCTATCACCTGACCAAAATCGGACACACCGATGTCCTGGTTCTCGAGCGCAAGGAGCTCGGGTGCGGGACTACCTGGGCGGCCGCCGGCCTGGTGGCCCAGCTGCGACAGAACCGCGAGATGACCAACCTCGCCAAGTACGCCACCCAGCTCTACCCGTCGCTGGAGGCCGAGACCGGTGTCGCCACCGGCTACGTCACGACCGGGGCGCTCGGCGTCTGCCAGACCGAAGACCGGCGCCGCGAATGGCTGCGGGGCTCGGCCATGGCCGGCGCCTTCGGGATCGAGATGCACGAAATCAGCCTCAAAGAAGCCGAGGACATGGTCCCCGGAATGAGCACCCAGGGGCTGGTGTCGGTCTTTTACCTTCCCATGGACGGGCAGACGAATCCCCTGGAAACCACCCGCTCCTTGATAAAAGGTGCGCGCATGCGAGGCGCCAAGGTCTTCGAAGATACTGCGGTGACCGGCATCAAGGTGAAAAAAGGGGCCGTCTGCGGAGTCGCCACCGAGCACGGTGACATCGCCTGCGAGATGGTGATCAACTGCGCCGGCATCTGGGGCCGGGACGTGGGACAGATGGTGAATGCCAGCGTCCCGCTCTATGCGGCCGAGCACATGCACGCCGTCACCCAGCCGATCAAGGGACTCAAAAAGATCTTCCCCTGCGTGCGCGACTTCGACGGCCGCACCTATTTCAAGTCCGAAAACGGCGCCATTCTCTTCGGCGGGTTCGAGGCCTTGGCCAAACCCTGGGGGATGAAAGGCATACCGAAGGATTTCAAGTTCACCGAACTTTCCGAGGACTGGGAACAGTTCAGTCCCTTTATGGAGTGCGGTCTGCAGCGCTTCCCGGACCTGGAGACGGCCGAGATCCGGCACCTCTCCAACGTGCCGGAAAGCTTCACGCCTGACAATGCTTTTCTGGTGGGCGAGGCGCCGGGCATCAAGAATTTCTTTGTGGGTTGCGGCATGAACTCGGTCGGCATCGCCAGCGCCGCGGGCTGCGGCAGAGCTTTGGCGCAGTGGGTGGACCAGGGGTATCCCGAAGAGCAACTGTGGCCCGTCGACATTCGCCGGTATTTCCACTGGCAGATGAACTCCCGCTATGTGCACGACCGCGTGAAAGAGACCGTCGGCATTCTGTACGAGCACCACTATCCCAACCGCCAGCGCACGACCGCCCGACCCGTCATCTGCTCCCCCTTCCATGACCGGCTGGCCCGGCACGGGGCCTGCTTCAGCATGCTCGCCGGTTGGGAGCGCGCCGACTGGTTTGCACCGCAAGGCGTCGAACCGGTTCATCAGTACAGCTGGGGCCGGGCCAACTGGTTTCCCTATCAGAAAGAGGAGCATCTGGCCGTGCGTGATGCCGTGGGCATGTACGACCTGAGCTCCATGCACAACTACCTTGTCCAGGGGCCCGATGCGGAGACCGTCCTGCAGAAAATCTGCGCCAACGACGTGGCCGTGCCGCTGGGGACGGTGGTTTATACCCCGATTCTGAACGATCACGGCGGGTTCGAGTCCGACCTGACCGTCACCCGTTTTTCGGAAGACTCTTTTTTCATCGTGACCGCTCTGGGAACGGGGGTGAGGGACTTCGATTACATCAAGCGCCGCATTCCGGAGAGTGCGCGTGCCACCATCACGGATGTCACGCACGGGTACGCCATGCTGGCGGTCATGGGGCCGAATTCCCGCGCCCTTCTGTCCACGCTGACCGATGCCGACCTTTCCAATTCGGCGTTTCCGTTCCGGACCGCCCGGCAGATAGATGTGGGCTATGCCAGGCCGTGGGCGTTGCGGGTGACCTATGTCGGCGAACTCGGCTGGGAGCTGTACATTCCGACCGGGTTTGCGGTCCCGGTGTTCGATGCCGCCATGGAAGCCGGGAAGAAGTTCGGTTTGCGGCTGGTCGGCATGCAGGCGGTCAATTCGCTGCGCATGGAAAGCGGCTACCGCCACTGGGAAACTGAAATCGGACCGGAGGACACCCCCTACGAAGCCGGGCTCGGTTTCTGCGTCAGGCTCGACAAGGGCGATTTCATCGGCCGCGAGGCGTTGTTGCGGCAGAAGGAAAAGGGGGTCACCCGCAGACTGGCCATCTTCACCCTGGAGGACCCCGAGCCCCTGCTGCTGCGAAGCGAGCCGATCTTCCGCAACGGGGAGCACGTGTCCGAGGTTACCTCCGGTGCCTACGCCTTCAAGCTGGGCACCTCCATCGGCATGGGGTACCTGAGCCGGGCGGGCGGCATCATGGACGACTGGATTCTTTCCGGCACGTATGAAATCCTGGTGGAAGGCAAGAAATATCCGGCCCGGGTCCATTTGAAATCGCCGTTCGACCCCAAAAACGATCGCCCGAAGATGTAAGCGTGCAGAACAGGCTGCGAAAAACCAAAACTGCGGAGGGGAAAATCATGAACGTGGTTGTCTTGTTGAAACAGGTGCCGGACACGGAATCCCTGATCGAGATCAACGCCGATGCCAGTGACATCAAGACGGACAACCTGAAATGGATATTGAACCCGTATGACGAACTGGCCGTCGAAGAGGGGATCCGGATCCGGGAAAAGCGGGGGAGCGGGAAAGTGACCGTTCTCAGCGTCGGTCCGGAGCGGGCGACGGCGGCGATCCGCACGGCTCTCGCCATGGGCGCCGACGAGGGGGTTCTGATCAGCGACCCGGCGCTGGAAAAACTGGACCCGCTAACCACCGCCAAGGTGCTGGCGGCAGCCTTGAAAACCGTCCCTTTCGACCTCATCATCGCCGGCCAGCGCGCTGTGGATGACGACAGCTACCTCGTGCCTTCAGCGGTGGCGGAATACCTGGGCATTCCCATGCTCGGCATGGTCGTGCGCCAGGAGATCACCGGCGGCAGCATCCAATGCGAGCAGTCCCTCCAGGATGGGACCGCCGTGGTCGAGGCGGATCTCCCGGCGCTATTAACCACCCAGCGCGGGCTGAACCAGCCGCGGTATGCGTCGCTTCCCAACATCATGAAGGCCAAAAAGAAACCGCTTGAAACCAAAAGTCTCGCGGATCTCGGGCTGGATGCCGCCCAGTTTGGGCCCGGCGCCCTGAAAACGAGGATCCGGTCGCTCGCCTTCCCGCCTCAGCGCAAGGTCTGCAAAATGATATCCGGGGAAACAGTCGAAGAAAAGGCGGCGCGGTTGGTCCAAACACTGCGCGAAGAAGCCGGCGTCCTGTGATCGGCTTGGACTAGGAGAGAAGATCATGTCAAATGGCATCCTGGTGGTTACCGACTACGCCGATAACGGGTTTCGCAAGTCTACCTACGAAGTGGTCGGCGCGGGGCGCCGGCTGGCCGACCAGTTGAACACGTCGCTGTCCGCCGTTGTTCTGGGAAGCGGGGTGTTGGCCGCCGCCGCCGAACTCAAGCATTATGGCACGGATCGAGTGCTGGTCTGCGATGCTCTCGAGCTGGCGGATTTCGACTCGGACCGGTTCACCCCGATTCTGTCCGATATCGTCGCCACCCGGCAACCGCAGGTCGTTCTGTTCGGTGCCTCCATCGCTCACAAGCAGCTGGCCGCGCGCCTGGCGGCCAGGCTCGACGCCGGGCTGGCCATGGAGTGCACGGGGCTGGCCCTGGAGGGGGAAAAGCTCATCGCCACGCGGTCCATGTACGGCAGCAAGCTGGTTGCCAAGGTGGCGCTCGAAGGCACGCCCCAGATCGCGGCGTTGCGGCCGAATGTGTTCCTGGCGACACCCGTTGAGAAGGCCGGCGAGATCGAGCGTGTAGAGGCCAAACCTGCTGCACCCCGGGTGCGGTTGATCCAAAAGAGGCAGGGTGTCGCCAAGCTGGACCTCACGGAATCCGATGTGGTGATCTCCGGCGGCCGCGGCATGGGCGGAGCGGATTTCAGCGTGCTCGAGAAACTGGCGAACTTGCTGGGCGGCGCGGTGGGCGCTACCCGAAGCGCGGTGGACGAGGGTTGGCGGCCGCATGCCGACCAGGTGGGCCAGACCGGGAAGGTCGTGTCGCCCAAGCTGTATGTGGCCTGCGGGATCTCCGGGGCCATCCAGCATATCGCCGGCATGGGCTCATCCGGCTGCATCGTGGCCATCAACAAGGACCCGGACGCACCCATTTTCCGGTATGCCGCCTACGGGATCGTGGGCAACCTGTTTGAGCTGGTCCCAGCCATCGCCCAGGAAATCAAAAGGCAGAGTGAGACGAAATAAGGATAAACGGGTATAATCCCATTGACCTCGTTGCGCGAGCAGATCTATACCTACTTGCGGCGATTAAGGTGAAAAATTCGGTTGGCCTGAATTTGCTACCGTAGCTGAACGAATCCACCAAAACGAATAGACCTTATCCAATTAGCGAGGAGGATTCTCTTCTATCTTCCTATTCCGCGTCTTCCCTTATCGGTTCGATGCATTCCTTGGAGTTGTTTTCCACACGGTTGACCAATCTCGATACCAGATATAGCTTGAGTTCCTTCACATAATAGGATTTCAGCAGTTCTTCGATTTTGGCAGGATCCTTGTTGTCTGGATCAAGCCAATCCTTAAAAGCCTCCGGTTTGAGGATCAATGGCATCCTGTTGTGGATATCCCTGACCGAGTCGCTGGCATCCGTGGTGATGATCGTGCAGGACTTGTATAAGCCAGCCTCTGGGAGAGCCTCCTTGCCCTCCCAAATCTCATACAGGCCAGCGAAGGCAAAGAGCTCTCCAGATGGCAGGTAAAGGAAGTAGGGTTGCTTGCTGCCTGCCTTGCCCTTCCATTCATAGAACCCGTTTGCCGGGATCAGGCATCGGCGATGTCTCAAGGCCGCTTTGAAGGCGGGCTTGGAGCTAAGGGTTTCCACCCGAGCGTTGATCATTCTTGAGCCGATAGAGATGTCCTTGGCCCAGAAAGGCACCAACCCCCAGTGGCGCTTCTTGATGTGGCGCACGCCTTCTTGCTGGATGATTACCGGGATCTGCTGAGTGGGAGCGACGTTGTAGTTGGGCTGAATCTCGAAAGCGGCGGGGTGGGCGTTAAAGTAGCGTTCGAGTTCACGGGATAGGCTGTACCGCGCAAAGCGTCCGCACATTGGAAGGCACTCTACTTGAGTGTGCCAGACAAAAAGAGGTGGCCAGGCAAAAGGAGGGAAAACTGGCCACCCCAGACTTAAAGACGGTTTCGATGGAGAAAGGAGGATAGTTGGATATCCTTCCCCCACCAACTGCCGTCCTTTTATCCGGTCAGAAAGTGGGTCTTGCGAGGATTGGTGTCAACTGCGCCGTAAGCATCACGGCTTTTCTGATTCAATCCAGGCCAATACCAGCTGCAACGATTGGTAATCGAGCGTTACACCACTCCAGCCCAGAAGCTGAAGTTTCGAGCTTGGAGCCGCCGAGTCGATTCCGGGGCTTGATTCGATGATGTTGGAAAGGTCACGAAGAAGCGCAGGGGCCTCATCGTTATTTACCCCCTGCTGCCGGAGTCGAGAGATAAGAAGCTGATAGAGGTCAGGTTGCATGGCGGGGAAATAATATGCCTTGCTGCCTCCATTTCAACCTTTCCAGAGCACGGGTTGTGCTGTAGAATGCCGACCATGTCCGAACGGTTCATCAGCGAAGCCATCAAGCCCATAACCAAAACGGCTGACACCTCACGCATGGCGATTGGGGAACCTGGTCTGCCTCGTGAGTTCGTCTGGCGGGGTCAAACCATGACCGTTCGGGCGGTGTTACGATCTTGGCGGGAAACTGGGAAGTGCCACCACGGCAGCCGAGAGATGTACGTCCGCAAGCACTGGTACGAAGTGGTCACAGACTCGGACGGCACCATGAAGCTTTATTTCGAAAGACAGCCTCGTGGGGGGAGGAAGGGAGCGAGATGGTGGTTGTTCAGCATTCGTGAGATAGAATAGAGCCCAACCTTAATTTGCATGCATTCGTAAGAAAAGAATATCATCGCCCAGGCCGTCCTATGCGCCGAAGACGGGGAGGCCGGAGTAAGGCAGGGGTTTTAATATCATAAGATTGCATCGAGCCCGGGCTGAAAAGGATCCAGCTACTTACTCTATTTGCCGAGGCCCTAAAATCGCGCCATCGCCGAAAAAATCCAATGTGAATGAAGGAATGAAAACTGTGCCCAAATTGTGCCCGTCAAGGTCAAATTTAGTCAAATTTTTCCAAAAATCTCCAAAATCACCGTTAAAATATCTTGCATAATCAACACCTTGAAATTATGCTCTTTTTGAGCTAAGCTGATTTACGACTTAAAATCCCTCACCACAATGTGGTATGCCGGTTCGACTCCGGCCCCAGGCACCATAAAACAAATCAAGTGCTTATGCCGAGTAAGCAATATGGCATAGGTGCTTTTTCATCTTGTGTTTGACCTCATAGAAGAGCCCCCATACGTTTTTTTGTTAGATCGATCTTACAAATCACTATCCCTTTCCCAAAAACATGATCGGCATCCAGAAGGTTCGGCGTTGGCTGCTTCTATATTCATGCCAAGGAGGGCAACCCGTTTCTGGGAAGAAGGTGAAGACCAGCGCTGGGGTGGGGCAGGGGGCTATAATACTTGCGAGATAAAAAATCGAACGATCTTAAGGCTGGGTACAGGAGGCGATAAATCTGGTGTGTCCGAGAAGGGACAACCATCATGCTGATTGAGATTAGCCCTCCAAACCCACACTTCTGCGTTTCGGTAGATTCTCCATCGTAATCCACTATCCATCGTTGTTGGCCCTGCTCACACAGCAGTGCAGATTCCATCTGTTAATCTGAAACAATCAAGGCATACGGAAAGTTTGGACTAAGGCACGCTATACGTAACAAACGCTGATTTTTCTATTGATTATGGTTAGTTATATGCTGTTTTGATAAAGCTCTTTTTCTCCTATGTCAAGTAAAATCAAAGCGGGTTAACGCCGGCGCGCTGCAGGATCACCTGCATCGCCCGGAAGTAGTCCCGCTGCACTTTGAGATTGGATATGTTGCTGTAGCGCTGAGTGGTCTTGATCCGGCTGTGGCCTAAGAGGTCCTGGATGCTGACCAGCGGCGCATCCGCATTAAGCATCTGGGTGGCCATGGTATGCCGCAGGTGGTGGCAGGACAGTGTCAATCCGCTTTTCAGCGCGTAATACTCCATGCGCTTCTGGATACCCCGCACCGAGATCGGGAAGCCCTTGTGGGCGCCTTTCTCAACCAGAAAGATCTTCTTTACATGCGAAGAAAGCCGCTGCTTCACATAGGCCACCAAAGCCTCACGGGTGTCGGGACTGATGTAGACCACCCGGTCCTTGGCACCCTTGCCGTGGAGGACGTAAAGCCGCAGCCGGCGCCAGTCGACGGCATCCAGGGTCAGGTTGGCAACCTCCTCGACTCTCAGCCCACAGCGCAGCATCAGCATGAACATGGCGCGGTCGCGCCGGCCTTTGAGCACCTGTAAAAACCGGCTCACCTCCGAGTCTCTCAAGTGTTTGGGCAAGGGCTTGGCCAGGCGCAGCAGCACTCCGCGCCTAACCGGGTTATCTAGTGCAAGCTCCTCCTCAAGACGCAGGTAATCATAGAAACGACGGATGCTGCCCAGATGACAGTTGATCGTCTTCGGCTCCCGTCGCTTTCCGAGCAGGTGATCGATGTAGGCGTTGATCTTGCGGGCCGTGACCTGCTCGATGGGAACGTCCAGCCACAGCACATAGTGCCGCAGTGTGTTCAGATAATTTTTAACTGTGTGGCTGGAGTAGTTCCGGCGCTTCAGATAGCGGCGGTAGTTGACGATCACGTTGCTTAAGTCCATCGGACTCCTCCTGTTCGATAATGGCCATGGCCTTGAAGTATTGTTCTTCCCGGCTGCGATCGGAGAGCTTCGCGTAGCGCAGTGTCATCTCCAGGTTGCTGTGACCCAAGAGTTGCTGTACGCACTCCAGGTGCATGCCTGCGTTGAGCAGTTCAGTGGCGAAGGTGTGCCGCAGGCAGTGCAGCGAATAGCCCTTGTGAGCGAGCCCGGCCCGGTTCAGGTATTGTTTGAACCGCACCCGGGCGTTGTTGTAGCTCATGCGCTGGCCCCTTAAGCCGTAGAAGAGATAGTCGTACTGTGGCTTGCGCTTCTCAAACCAGGCGGTCAACGCCTCACAGGCATCCGGGCTGATGCAGACCGCCCGTCCCCTGCGGTTCTTCTCGCCTTCATAGATCAGGATTTTCTTCTCCTCTATCTGCACATCGGATAGCCGGGTGTCGAGCAGCTCGCCGATGCGCATGCCGGTTCGCAGCAACACCAGGATCATCGCCCGGTTGCGCACACCGTCCAGAACCGCCAGCAGGCACTTCACATCGTAAGGTTCCATGGCCCGCGGTAACCGCTCAGGGAGCTTGATGCGGATCGGCCGCTTGAGCACCTCCTCTGCGATCAGCCCTTGGTTGATCCAGTAGCGGATAAAGGGCTGCAGCGTGCCGACCCGGTGGTAGACCGAGGAGACCTTCAGCCCGCGGTCTTGCTCGTGCTCAACGAAGCCCTCCAAGTCCTCTCGGCAAAGCTCGCTGAGCTTCGAGCGGCTGGCCGCCTGCAGAAAACCCAAAAACTGCATCACGCTGATGCAGGTATTGCGCAGCGTACAGGGCCTGAAGTTGCGCCGGTATTGGTGCCCGAGGTACTCCTTGAGCTGCTCCACCCCGGGCAGATCCGCATTGGAGAGTTTCGCCAAAAGGACATCCAACGCCGCGCGGCCCGGATCAACAACCGGCTGCTTCCTCGCAAATGGTGCAGGTGTCGGGGAGTAATCTGAAACGGCGTCAATGGCCAACTCTAACGGAAGGTCAAGCGGTAAATTGAAATTACAAAGGGTCATCGTCTGCCTCCTTTCTCTACGTTTAATAGAAAAATCAGACAGATAATGACCCTTTATACCACTAAAAGGCGCAAATTATTTTGTTACGTATAGAGGCACGCAGTCCACCAAAATACTCCGACACAATTTCATTTGATTTTTCGCCCCGGACTAATTTATATTTCACCTGAATTATAGATCTCCCCACTTCCACCGGACCTGTAGCGGACTCCGGTTTCGTCAAGCGGTTCGGACCTCACCGGGTTTTATTTCGGACTCACCTCTCTCATCCTATATTTTGCCAAACCTTAAGGAGGTCAACATGTTTAAGCACATTCTGCTACCCACGGACGGATCGGAATTATCAGCAACGGCGGTTCAGCAAGGGATTCGGTTTGCCAAGAGCATCGGCGCGAAAGTTACAGGCCTTTGCGTGATGCCCCTGCATCACACGTTTTTCTATCATGAGAAGATCCGCAAGGAAGCGTTGGATGAGGTTGCCCAGCAATATAAGGAACTGGCGGAAGCCTACCTGGCGGCGGTTGAAAAAGGTGCCAAAGAAGCAGGAATTGCGTGTGAAGTCGTTTATGAGAGAAATGATTCTCCCTACGACGTCATTATCCGGGTAGCTGAGAAGAAAGAATGCGACCTCATTATGATGGCGTCCCACGGCAGGAGAGGTGTCGGCGCGCTCCTGATCGGAAGCGAAACACAAAAAGTATTAACCCATACCAAGATTCCAGTGCTGGTTTACCGTTAGACGTGGGAGCAGCACGTTAAGTCCAGTGTGCCAGAGCCGGACCATTTGGAATTTCAGCGTGCAGAGAAGAGGTTCTGTGTAATACCAAATGAATGTTTTATGGTTTGAATCTTGCTCTATTGATTGGATTTTATCGAAATATAATATTCGCGTATATCGCACTATATGACACTACTTGCTTTTGTGTGGTTCGGAACTATATTTATGGTAGATGCAATGGACCACCCGACTTCAACAGACATAAAATGAACCTATGGTGGCTTCAGCCACCTGGAGGTTACGCTTTTAAAAGGAAGGTCGGAGGTGGCCTTGCATGATGTCTCTCGGATACTCGTGCATCTTTTCGGCCGTTTGACGTCAGTTGGAGTTGGCGGTCCGTAAAATAACGGTATTCTGAGAAACATCGCTTTTAAGAGGCAGACCTAAATAGGGTTCTGCCTCTTTCATTTCTGCGACGCTATTTTCCTAAAGCCACCTCGAATAGGTAATGTGGAAAAGCACTTTCAATTTTTTCAATTTGAATTTGTAAGAGGGGATAAAAGCATTTGACACATAAAGCTAGGCTATGCCATTTTGTGGCATCCGTTTTTTGATATTTTTACCTCAGAGCCAGAATATGGGCTAAGATCAAAAAATAACGTGTGAAAGAACTGAAGGTCCTTGGCTGAGACCAGCAAGAAAGGGAAGACACTATGAACATTTATGTCGGCAACTTATCGTACCAAATGACAGAAGAAGATTTGAGGGCCGAATTTTTAAAGTTCGGAAAAGTCAGCAAGGCAAGTATCGTTAAAGATAAATTTAGCGGAAAATCCAAAGGGTTCGGTTTTGTCGAAATGCCGAACCTGTCGGAGGCTGAATCAGCGATTAAAAAATTAGACGGGATTTCGATTAATGGCAGGAATTTAAAAGTTAACGAAGCAAGGCCAAGGGATAATGAAGGTCCTCCAAGACAAGCAAAGCGGTTTTAGATCGGGACCTCTTTTTGGGTCAATACCAAATTGCGGTTAAAGATAACACGGTCACATTTTGATAACGCTAATTTTACCATCCTTGAACCGTCAACGACCATTCACTGCGGTTTCGGATAAACATGACAGCTACCGGCATGAATAATAGCGGGCACAAGAAGACAGGCGAGGTTCCGGAAGATTTTTCTGCACTGTCGGGAAAAATGGTGAAAGAGCGCACCGTCGAGCTTCAAGGCGTTGTGACGAAATTGGAGAATGATTCTGACGAACCTAGGAGCGTCCAAACCCAACTTCTCCAATTGTCCCGGGTCTTCCGAGACGCGGCCGACCCCATCATCATCGAGGATTTGTCCGGGACCATCATCGAGATGAACCGGGAGGCGGAACAGTCCTACGGCTGGAGCCGGGACGAGCTGATCGGCAAATCCATCAAGGTCCTCTGTCTGCCCGAGCGATATCAGTTCGCGATGCAGTTGCGCCAGCAATGCCTGAACGGCCAGGAGGTGCGTAACTGGGAGGGGTATCGGATCGACAAATACGGCCGGGTGTTTCCTACATTAGTTACGGCATTTCCTTTAGTGGACGAAAACGGCAGTATTGAATTCGTGGCAACGATTACCAAAGATATTTCGATGTTAAAAAAAATGGAGCAGGAGTTGCGGGATTCACATCGCCGCCTGAAGGAATTCTCGCGAAAGAGCATTGAAGCCTTGGAAGCCGACCGCAGAACGGTTTCAAGGGAATTGCACGACAGCATCGGAGGCAACCTTGCTGCTATAAAGGTTGCCCTGGAATCAATCCTCAAAAAAATAGCTGAAAGGCCGGACGAAGCGGCGACCTCCCTTGAAAGGACCATTTCACATCTGGCGGAAACAATTAGAGAGTGCAAGCAAATATCTGCCAATCTGCGGCCGGAGATTATCGATGACATGGGGCTTCTGGCCACAATCGACTGGCACATCCACCAGTACCGCCAGTATTACAGCCACATACAGATCGTACGGCAGATCGATATGGAGGAACAGGAGATCCCCGAGGCGTTAAAAATCGTGATTTACCGCGTGATCCAGGAAGCGTTGAACAATGCCGCCATGCACAGCAAGGCTGACACGATTTATATCCGATTGAAAAAAACCGGCAATTATTTCGAAGCGGAGGTTGAGGACAACGGGCTCGGCTTTGATTTCAATGAGGTTTCCAATCGCGTCGATCGCATGAGCGGTTATGGGTTGAAGAGCATGAAGGAGCGGGTCGAAATAATCGGCGGTACATTTTCCCTGCACTCCTTGTCTGGAACGGGCACGTGCATTCGTATAGCGTTCCCGGTCGGGGAGGATAATACGATATAGTTTTGGATAGGAACACAGATCAACGGCCACACACAAAATTCGGTGATGACATGGAAACCAAGAAGAAAATCATAATTGTAGAAGACAATGATCTGTACCGCGCAGCCTTAACGGATCTGATCAACGCTCAGGAGCATTTGGAGGTGGCGGCGGAGACGGTCAGCGGCGGAGAGGCATTGAAGATTGTCAAGCAATTTCCTGCAGATTTAGTTCTTTTAGACCTTCGGCTTCCAGGGAGAAGCGGTTATGACATCCTCCCGGACCTATCAAAAAGCACGGATGCCAAAATATTGGTACTCAGCATTCTTGAGTCGGATCACAACATCAGGGCGGCCTTCGAGGTTGGAGCAGACGGATACTGCTTTAAGGATGCCAGCAGTCAAGACATATTAGATGCTATTTCGCGTGTTTTGGCTGGAGAACGTTATGTGTCCAGACCTGCCGTGGCCTATCCAAACGAGCGACGAGCCGAGCAACGTCAGGGCTGCGAGTGCAATATCGTTTGGGCCTATTTCAACAAGGATAAATTGGCCTCTGCAAGGATGCTTAACTGCAGCCGAAACGGTTGTTATTTTGAAACGGCTCAACATCTAACCATCGGTTCAACGGTCTTGCTCCGCCTTGAAAAATATGGGACTGGCACTGAAAGAAACGTTTCAGGATGTGTGCGATCCAGTGCGGTGGCCGAAGTCAAATGGTGTGACAAGCGAGACAAACAATACGGTGTCGGAGCCAAATATCATTTTCCAGGCTAATTGATATGGTTGCAGGCCAATATTCTTTGCTTTAGCGAATAAACTAGCTTTTTCTTGCTGCTGCGATATATTCAATCAAAAACGGTTGATCCGATTATTTTGATACTGACTGCCCCGCAAAAGATTTCATCTCGAAAAAACCGCAGATAACCGGCCCACATGGATATCGCAGTTGCTGGTTGAGCGCTGTACCATCGATGAAAACCTCAGCAAAGAATAGCTGCATTTACCGCAAAAAGAGTTCCTTTCGATCCCGCCCCTTCAGGAAAAAGTCCCGCCCTTGAGCATTTCCCCTATGAAAATGAGGCGGTCGTCCTATGGACAACCATTCAAAAAGATTACATAAATAGCCATACGCGCAAGCCGTATAAAGTTTTTCCAGAGCCACATTCGATGGACCGTTCTGCAGCATGAAGAAAGGCTGCGGCGGAGAGGGTTCACAAGCAGGGCGGCAGTGCTTCAGCCCATATGGAACCTGGGCTTGCGAAGAGTGAGGGTTATCGCCGTGGTTGAAGATTTCTGCGATCTGGCCAAGCTGATTCGAAGCCTTCAGCGGTTGGAGGGCAAACCGGAGTGCTTCGGGACCGGCCAACCAACCTGTGAGGGGCTCTGCTGTGCCTGGAGAGAATACTGCCTGAAGTTTGAGGGAGGTACCGTTTCTTATAATGAGAAAGCTGCTTAACTAGAGGCTGATCATGGAAAAAAGAGATGCCCGACGGCACCGGATAAATACCTCGATTGTCTGCAGCCATTTAAACTCGGCAGATTTCGGCGAACCGGTTGACGGCCGAATGAAGAACTGCTGCGTCAACGGCCTGTACGCTGAATTGGGGGCTCACTTCAAGACGGGGACCGTCCTGGTGGTCAGGGCAACCGGCAGTTCGTGTGGGTATTCCGGAGACGAGGGATTCCGCTCACTGGCAGTGGCGGAAGTCAAGTGGTCGAAATCGAAGTCCGTTGAGGGCGGGAGCTGCTACGCCACCGGCCTGAAGTACATGATGATTTAGCCCTGTTGGTTCAAAGCCAATGCCGGGTGTCCCCGTCAATCGCAAACTCGATCAAGGGAAAGGAGAAGACACCATGAAAGCTGGAATCTTTTTCACAGGTTCGGGGCCCATCGTCATTTTGACCTCTTATGCCTCATTGACCGCGCCCAATCTTGTGGAAAAACTCATGGCTACGCGAAAGGATATAGACCATGAACACGATCAAACAACCCCGTCGGGTCTTCGACCCGCAGCAGAAGATAATCGCAGTGCTTTCGATCTGGAGCGAGCGGCGCACGAGCGCGCAGCTGTGTCAGGAGATGGACATCAGCGCCGCCCTCTTGGGCCAGTGGCAGAACCTGGCGATCGAGGGGATGCTTCGGGCGCTGGACCCCAAGCAGAAGGACCCGCTGCCGCCGATCAACCAGCGGCTCTCGCGGCTGATCGAGAAGAAACTGGGTGGTGCCACGGGGAAGTTGGAGAAGCGGCTTCGGGCGATCCAGAAGACCAGGGTGGCCAGTACCCCATAGCTTGGGATGAGGATGATGAAGCAAGCTCCGACAGCCCAACAGGCGGCGAGGCTTCGGGCCGAGCTGATCATGAAGGTGCGCTGCGGGCTCATAACGGCCCGGCAGGCAGCCGAGCAGTTGGGAGTCTCTCGCAAGACCTACTACAAATGGGAGGAGCGGGGGCTTGCGGGGCTGCTATCGAGCCTGACGGATCAGGCGAGTGGCCGGCCCTGCCAGCCGGCGGACTCAGAGAAACAGAGCCTGGAGCGGCAGTTGGAGCAAGCCCACCGGGAGTGTGCCATTTTGCAGCACAAGATGGTGCTACAGGAGGTTCTGACCGACTTGAGGTTCAAGCCCGGGATCAGCCGGGCGGAAAAAAAATGAGCGCATCCAGCGGGTGGTGGCCATGATCGCTGCGGTCAAAACACGATACGCGCTTCCCATCCGAACCCTGGCGGAGCAGATGCGGCTGAGCGTTGCGAGCCTATCGCGCTGGAGGCGGCGGTTGCATCGAGGTGAAGTTGCCGTCGGCAGGCGCGGGCCGAGGAAGGTGAAGCCGCTGAACTTCAGCGAGCTTACGGAGCGCATCCGGGGCCTTGAGCATGGTCGCAAACGCAGTCGGGGCAGCGGCCCGCTTCATCGGGCCTATGGCGGCGGCATCTCCCGCCGGGAGCTCAATGCCCTGGTCCGACAGGTTCGCTATGAGACCAACCGGCTGCGTTGTGTCGAGACCTATCATGTCACCTGGTTGCGCTCGAATCTGGCTTGGGCCATAGACGATTGCCGGAAAACCAAGCAAGCGGAAGACGGCAGCCTTCACCTTCACAACCTGACCGATCTTCACTCCCGCTACCGACTGCCGCCATTGGCTTCTCACTGTTTGCTCTGCGGGGAGGAAGTGGCCGGGCATCTGCAGTATCTGTTCGACCGGTTCGACCCGCCGCTGTTCTGCAAGCGGGACAACGGCGGGAACCTGAACCACCTGGCGGTCAACCAGGTGCTTGAGGAGGCCCTGGTGATCCCGATCAACAGCCCGCCGAATCGGGCGCCCTACAATGGGGGGATCGAACACACCCAGGGCGAGTTCAAGAGCTATCTCGATCGGTGGAGTTGGAAAGCCGGCACGGTCGATAGGATGGCGTTGCTATCCGAGACCGCCGCCCACGACTTGAACCATCAGCCCCGCCGCTGTCTGGGAGGAAAAACCGCCTGCCGTGCCTACTTTGGCGGCCCCCGGATAGGCTACTCCCGGCGCAAGCGGGCATCGGTGTATCGCTATATTCAGGATCTGGCCGCCGATGTCTCCACCCGGGTCGGCAAGTCGGTCATCACGCCGACGGCCTGGCGGGTGGCGGCTCGGCACTGGCTGGTTACAAACGGACTGATCAGGATCCAGAAGGCGGGAGAAGTGTCACCCAATTTTTATCAGAAAAACGATCATAATTAGCGATGTCGCACAGCCGATAGGCGGTGGTCCCCAAAATTTGGACAGTGTGGTAAGCTCTGAATCAGACCCTTGAAGGAGGATCTGAGATGAGCAAGAAACGAAAGCAACACAGCGCTCAGTTCAAGGCCAAGGTCGCCTTGGCCGCCTTGCAGAACGAGGAGACCACCGCTCAACTGGCCAGTCGCTTCGATGTGCATCCTACGATGATCTCCGCCTGGAAGCGGCAGCTGCTCGACAGCGCCGCCGAGCTTTTCGACAAGAATCAAAAGTCGCGTAAGCAGATGGAAGGCCAGGTCGATGAGCTGTATCGGCAGATCGGCCAGCTGAAGGTCGAAAACGATTTTTTAGCACGAAAGCTCGGCTCCTGAGCCAAAAGCTGCGAAAACTGATGATCGAACCTGAACTTCGCGAGCCGAGCATTTCACAGCAATGCCAGTTATTGGGATTGAGCCGCTCCTCGTTCTACTATGTCCCGCGACCGATCGATCCCGAGGACCTGGAACTGATGCGGCTGATCGACGAGCAGTACCTGAAGACACCGACCTACGGCAGTCGTTCCATGGCCCGACATTTCCGGCGGCAGGGCCGCTGGGTCAACCGCAAGCGTATTCAGCGGCTGATGCGGGTAATGGGCATCGAGGCGATCTATCCCAAGCCGCACACGAGTCGGCCGCATCCGGAGCATAAAATCTACCCCTACCTGCTCAGGGATCTGAGCATCGACCATGCCAACCATGTGTGGGCGGCCGACATCACCTACGTTCCCATGGCCCGCGGGTTTATGTACCTGGTGGCGGTCATGGACTGGCACAGCCGCAAGATCCTCTCCTGGCGTCTTTCCAATACCCTGGAATCGGATTTCTGTGTGGAGGCCCTCCAGGAAGCCCTCAGCCGCTATGGCAAGCCTGACATCTTCAACACCGATCAAGGCTCCCAGTTTACCAGCACCCGTTTCACCCAAGTTCTCAAAGACCACGGCATCGGCATCAGCATGGACGGCCGCGGCCGGTGCCAGGATAATATCTTCGTCGAGCGGCTATGGTGGACCATCAAACATCACTACTTGTACCTGCATTCGTTCCGCTGCGGTTCCGAACTGCGGCAGGGGCTAACCGAATGGATCGGCTTTTACAACCACGAACGCGGCCACTCCGCTCTTGACGACCGCACCCCGGATGAGGTTTATTACGGACGGCCTCATCCCTTCGCTGAGGCAGCCTGATGCTTCTCAATAAAATTACAAAAACCAAAAACCGATTCAGAGCTTATCCCACCCATCAGGCTGTCCAAACATCGGGGTCCACCGCCATATACGTACTTTGCGCCGGGTTGTTATTTGAAGACGCACATGGATCGTTTGGCCGATCAACAGAAGTTGTGGCAGGACAGAGAATTGGCCGTGAGCACATCATATTTATCTTTGAAAAAATGTAACTACTCAGGTAAATAGGCTGAAGGCAGATAGACTGAAGGAAAAGACCTTCGCGGTCATTATTGCCCTTCAGCCTAAACATCTGAGCAGTTACGATTCACCCAGGAGGACCTGTGAGCGGGTTACCCGTATTGAAAATCGGCGATCGGATCGTACCACTACCCATCATCCGGGGAGGCATGTCTGTCGGCATATCCCTGGCAGGTCTGGCCTCGGCCGTGGCCAGAGAGGGCGGCATCGGCGTCATCGGCACGGCCGGCATCGGCATGTTGGAGTTCGAGCCCTCCTCGAGGTTCATATAGAAGAACAACCACTCTCTGCGCAAGGAGATCCGCAAGGCCAGGGAACTTTCAAACGGTCCGGGGCTCCTGGGCGTCAACATCATGGTTGCCCTGTCCAACTTCACCGAGCTGGCCCGGACGGCGATCGAGGAGGGCATCGACGTTATTTTCGCCGGGGCCGGTCTGCCCCTCAACCTGCCGTTGCTTGCAACCGATCGGATGCCTACCAAGCTGGTGCCCATCGTTTCATCGGGGCGGGCGGCGCGCATCATTGCCAAACGCTGGACCGAAAAATACAACTATGTGCCCGATGCCTTTGTGCTCGAAGGGCCGTTAGCCGGCGGGCATCTGGGTTTCAAGCTGGAGCAGATCGATGACCCGGAATATAGCCTGGAGAAGTTGCTCCCGGAGGTCTTGACAGAAGCGCGCCGGCTGGAAGAGCAATACGGAAAACCCGTTCCCGTCATTGCCGCCGGTGGCATTTACACCGGGGCGTATATTTATCGATTCCTTCAGATGGGCGCCTCCGGGGTTCAGATGGCCATCCGCTTCGTCACCACTCACGAGTGCGATGCCGCGATCGAGTTCAAACAGGCCTATCTGGCCGCCCGCCCGGAAGATATCGTCATCATCAAGAGCCAGGTAGGCTTGCCGGGCCGAGCGGTGCGCAACGCATTTATCGACGACGTCAATGCGGGTAACCGCAAGCCGTTCAAATGCCCCTACCACTGCATCATCACCTGTGATGTCGTGAAAAGCCCCTACTGCATCGCCCTGGCCCTGGTCAATGCACAGCAGGGGCGATTGGACGACAGCTTCGCCTTTTGTGGATCCAATGCCCACCGGGCCACGGCGATCGTCTCGGTCAAAGAGCTGGTTTCCGCACTTCGGGCTGAGTATCAGGAGGCGGTTCGGGAGGCAGACGGACGCTATCAGTGGTGTAACTATTCAGGTGTTCAGGCTGAAGACTGAAATCTATAAAAAATCTCGCAAGTGACCGTGCTCCGTTCTCTTTTTTACCGCTGCGACGGTATGGAACATCATTTCATAGGGCTCTTGGAGAAGGTTCATCGCCCCTCGAAGTACCCTAAAACGTTCTGACTTCAGGTGGCTATTGAGGTTCTTCCGGGTATCCCATTCTTCAAAAATACGGAATTCATTTTCATTTTCCATGCACTGGCAAAAGTCGCAGCGCAGGCATCCCTTCTCTGTCCTTAGGGAGCCGATCAAGGATACGATCGTCTGGGACAGCTCCTTGCGTTTTTCAGGAAAAACCTGCATTCGGATGATGACCAGGATCATGCAAATAGTATTAGCAAATGGCCTGCCAACAGCCGGAAAAAAGCAAGAGCTTTGGATCTTAGTTTAATAACGAGGGATTAAATCAACAGGGAAGCAGTGTAGAGAAGGGTGATACGATTTGTTTGGCCTCAATATTTGGTGGAACCTCAATAGACTGAGGGACCATTTGAGAAAAGCCAAGCCCCTTAATCGGGCTCCTTGGCCACCGGTCGGAGTATCCCGAGCGTATGTGTGGAGGGCGGACGAAAGTAGAAACGGTGGTCGGCAAAAAACTGTGACGCTGAGCTCATAAGTGATCTGTTATCGGTATTTTTGTCAACACCGAACTTGTATTTCTCCTCGTATGGGTCAAATTGGCTGTGCGACATCGCTAATTATGATCGTTTTTCTGATAAAAATTGGGTGACACTTCTCCCGCCTTCTGGATCCTGATCAGTCCGTTTGTAACCAGCCAGTGCCGAGCCGCCACCCGCCAGGCCGTCGGCGTGATGACCGACTTGCCGACCCGGGTGGAGACATCGGCGGCCAGATCCTGAATATAGCGATACACCGATGCCCGCTTGCGCCGGGAGTAGCCTATCCGGGGGCCGCCAAAGTAGGCACGGCAGGCGGTTTTTCCTCCCAGACAGCGGCGGGGCTGATGGTTCAAGTCGTGGGCGGCGGTCTCGGATAGCAACGCCATCCTATCGACCGTGCCGGCTTTCCAACTCCACCGATCGAGATAGCTCTTGAACTCGCCCTGGGTGTGTTCGATCCCCCCATTGTAGGGCGCCCGATTCGGCGGGCTGTTGATCGGGATCACCAGGGCCTCCTCAAGCACCTGGTTGACCGCCAGGTGGTTCAGGTTCCCGCCGTTGTCCCGCTTGCAGAACAGCGGCGGGTCGAACCGGTCGAACAGATACTGCAGATGCCCGGCCACTTCCTCCCCGCAGAGCAAACAGTGAGAAGCCAATGGCGGCAGTCGGTAGCGGGAGTGAAGATCGGTCAGGTTGTGAAGGTGAAGGCTGCCGTCTTCCGCTTGCTTGGTTTTCCGGCAATCGTCTATGGCCCAAGCCAGATTCGAGCGCAACCAGGTGACATGATAGGTCTCGACACAACGCAGCCGGTTGGTCTCATAGCGAACCTGTCGGACCAGGGCATTGAGCTCCCGGCGGGAGATGCCGCCGCCATAGGCCCGATGAAGCGGGCCGCTGCCCCGACTGCGTTTGCGACCATGCTCAAGGCCCCGGATGCGCTCCGTAAGCTCGCTGAAGTTCAGCGGCTTCACCTTCCTCGGCCCGCGCCTGCCGACGGCAACTTCACCTCGATGCAACCGCCGCCTCCAGCGCGATAGGCTCGCAACGCTCAGCCGCATCTGCTCCGCCAGGGTTCGGATGGGAAGCGCGTATCGTGTTTTGACCGCAGCGATCATGGCCACCACCCGCTGGATGCGCTCATTTTTTTTCCGCCCGGCTGATCCCGGGCTTGAACCTCAAGTCGGTCAGAACCTCCTGTAGCACCATCTTGTGCTGCAAAATGGCACACTCCCGGTGGGCTTGCTCCAACTGCCGCTCCAGGCTCTGTTTCTCTGAGTCCGCCGGCTGGCAGGGCCGGCCACTCGCCTGATCCGTCAGGCTCGATAGCAGCCCCGCAAGCCCCCGCTCCTCCCATTTGTAGTAGGTCTTGCGAGAGACTCCCAACTGCTCGGCTGCCTGCCGGGCCGTTATGAGCCCGCAGCGCACCTTCATGATCAGCTCGGCCCGAAGCCTCGCCGCCTGTTGGGCTGTCGGAGCTTGCTTCATCATCCTCATCCCAAGCTATGGGGTACTGGCCACCCTGGTCTTCTGGATCGCCCGAAGCCGCTTCTCCAACTTCCCCGTGGCACCACCCAGTTTCTTCTCGATCAGCCGCGAGAGCCGCTGGTTGATCGGCGGCAGCGGGTCCTTCTGCTTGGGGTCCAGCGCCCGAAGCATCCCCTCGATCGCCAGGTTCTGCCACTGGCCCAAGAGGGCGGCGCTGATGTCCATCTCCTGACACAGCTGCGCGCTCGTGCGCCGCTCGCTCCAGATCGAAAGCACTGCGATTATCTTCTGCTGCGGGTCGAAGACCCGACGGGGTTGTTTGATCGTGTTCATGGTCTATATCCTTTCGCGTATCGTAGACAAGTTCTTTTTGAGAAGCGCCGGGCTCTCCGTCAACGAGCATCCGGACTTTACCCTTCTCGGCCCGGATCACCACCGACTGGCCGCCCATGCGCCCCACCATGTAAAAGGGGTCCACCGGCCGGCCGCGAAGGGCGAGCTCGAGCGCATTCTCCTCCAGCCCCTTCGCGATCGTCTGCTTCAGCTCGTGGGCGATCTCGAAGAACCGGTCCGCGGGACAAAGCCCCCCGATGCCCTGGTGCGGCCGCTTGTGGTTGTAATACTTGACCCACAGCGCGGTGCGCGCAACCGCCTCATCGAAGCTGTCAAACTGCGCCCGCTGCAAGAACTCTCCCAGGATCGACTTCCAGAACCGCTCGATCTTGCCCAGCGTCATCGGGTGGTGCGGCCGGGAGCGGATGTGTTTGACACGGTCTTTCTCCAACTCCTGCTCGAAGCGGGTCTTCCCCCGCCAGTTGGTGTACTGCCGCCCGTTGTCGGTCAGCACCTCCTTGGGGACCCCGTACTCGCCAACCCCGCGGCGGTAGGTCTCCAGCACGTGCTCGGCGGTCTGGCTGCGGTACAACCCCAAGGATGTCATGTAGCGGCTGTAATCGTCGATGAAGCCGATCAGGTAGGCGTTGTGGCCCCCCAGCCGTATGGTAAGTATGTCCGACTGCCAGAGCTGGTTCGGACGGGCCCGCTCAAAAAAACGCGGCTTGGAAGGATTCTTCTCGGCTTTGACAGGGGCCTTCTTCACCAGCCCCCGCTCGGAAAGCGTCTTGTGAACCGTCGAGGGACTTGTGCGCATCAGAAAAAAGCGCTTCAAAACATCGGTGATCCGCCGGGGGCCGTACTCCGGATGCTCCCGTTTAACTGCCACCGCCTGCCGCCGAACCTCGTCGGGAACGCGCCTCCTGCGGCTGACGGGACCCTTGGGCTCCAACCCCGCAGCTCCATGAAGCCGAAAGGCTTTCACCCAACGCTGAATCGAATGGGTGCTGATCCCAAACTGCTCAACCAGCAACTTGGGACTGTACCCCTCTTCCAGGTAAAGCTTGACGATCCGCAACCGGAACTCCACCGGAAAAGCCAGCGTTCGGCTCTTCCGCTTCGCCCGGGTTGCGGGGCTCTTGGATGTTCTCGCCATCGAGTGACCTCCTCTCTGTGTAAAAGGTTTTTACACTCGGGAGTGTCACCCAATTTCCTCAGATTCACGTGATCATAAACTGGCGATTAGGACAGACGTGAGCAAATGGGCCGCGCCGGAATTCCTCGAAGCTGCGGCGAAAGAACTGGTCGAGGAACAATGGAAAAAGGTAACCAAGAAAAAGTTTCCCGAGGCATCTGAGCTGCTGGCGACAACGCAACGGATCGGGTAGTGAAGCTCTCAGGAGGGTAGGAGCCATCTATCACCAGCAAGGTGGCTTGGAGATGGCTTACCTATTTTCGTTTGGGTTTGACATGAGCAACCCGACGGGGGTAAGACTAAGATATGCAGAATTAATCTGGAACAATTTTAGATTGTTGTGTTTCTTACTAAGGTTTGCATAATAGAATTGACTGTGTCTTAGAAGCCGCTTGGAACAACGGCCTCGTTCTATTTGGGATGTGTCAATACAATTATAGAAACATTAATAAATATCATCCGACAAATCACCGAAACGGCCATTTTGTGATATAGACCGCCACCATGGTTCCTCCCCCCGAGGGATTTCATTTCAAAACCTACCCGCCAATCGAAAGTTAGATTCTCCATCGTAATCTATATCTATACTAGGCCAAAAACAGACTCCCCCATCGCAATCTATTGTCCGTCCCAAACATTTGTGATACTTTTAACTCATCGCGCTCATCGCGCTATCGTGCCTGAATCTGTGAGGTTTCTTTATATGGCTGGAGTCAAATGAGCAATGATCAAATTCCGTAACTTTCTACCCAAAATTTTATACTGGTATGTAAGTTTTAAAGATAAGCAGGCAGATGTAATTTTCATGAACTATGGATACGGAGATCCTAACCAAAAGATTGATCTCAGCCCAGAAGAGGAGCCCCATCGTTACTCAATCCAGCTATACCACCATATGACCGAGAGCATAGACTTCAAAAATAAATCTGTAGTTGAGATCGGTTCTGGTAGGGGCGGTGGATTGTCTTATATTGTTAAACGATGGGCCCCAGCTTCGGCAATTGGAATCGATTTATGCAAAGAGGCGGTCAAGTTCTGCAACAACTATTACCAATCGAAAAATTTATCTTTCTGCCATGGTGACGCACAGGATTTGCCGCTCGAAAATGAGTCATGTGACATTTTAGTCAACGTTGAATCCTCACATCGCTATGAAAATTTCGAAAAATTTATATCGGAAGTTCATCGGGTGTTGCGAAATGGCGGTTTATTTTTATTTGCTGATTATCGCAGTGAGAGGAAGTTTCCAATATGTCGATGGGTAATGGAATCCACCCCATTTATACTTATCGAAGAAGAAATTATAAACCAGGAGGTTGTTTTGGCGTTGCAAAGCGACTGGGATAATAAGGCCAAAGTATATAAGCAGTTTTTGCCTCCAATATTTCATAATATTGGCTTGTATTGTGCTTCTAAAGTACAATTGAGATTAATTAAAAAGCTTCAGTCTTACAAAAAAATCTATTTTATTTTTATTCTTCAAAAGCGAAGCGGTTAACCGAAATCAACCTCCTGATAGTGACAGCATACCGGCAAATTGGTTGTTTAAAAGCTAAGCTGATATCTGGCATAAAAGGTAAAATTCTCGCAGTTTGAGAGGATTTTAGTTTCGCAAAACTAATATATCACCGAGAATCTGGCTGGCCTGAACTGGCGATACTGACAGCATACCTCTTTCTCGCCTTCCTTCCTACGGCAAGTGATATCCATATGAAATAGCAACACGACCCAAGGTGCGTATACGGCGATTAAACTCTCGCATGGCGTTTTGACGGTGTTGGTCAGGTAAACTCGCCATTTCCACCGCACCTCTGAAGATTCGACACACGGACGAAACCGCACCTCTGCAAGATAGAATTTCGTTAATATATCCGTCGTGTCTTCTGGCCTTATCTTAAAAATATTGCCAGCGGTGATAAGGCAGGCCAAAGCGCTGGTTTATGGTTGGCGTCGACTTGACTCAGCCAGCACCCGTAATATTATCTTCCTACCTTCAACGGTTATTGTCGAACCTCAAGCCTTAGGAGAGGAATACACCATGAATCCTATTTCGAAAATTGGTTTGGCTCTACTGGCGGGTGTGCTTTTGTTAACTCTTGGTTTGCCTGCCGCTGCTCAATCGCCCGGAGCAGGTTCTCGATTGGCCCCGCGCGATTCACTTCCGATTCCCGATCCTCCGTTTAAAGGGAAGATCGGTAAGACCTACAAGGAATCAAAGGCCGCCTGGCCAAAACTTCCGACGGCGCCCGATGGTGCTCCGAATGTAGTCGTCATCTTGCTGGACGACGTGGGTTTCGGGCAGACTAGCACGTTCGGCGGCCCAGTACCGACGCCGGAATTAGACAAGCTCGCCGCACAGGGTCTGCGCTACAACAATTTCCATACCACGGCGATATGTGGTCCTTCACGCGCCGCGCTGATTACAGGCCGCAATCATCACAATACTAGTTCCGGCTTCCTTGCTGAGTGGGCGACCGGTTTTCCAAGCTACAACAACATGATCCCAAAGAGCACGGCGACCATTGCCGCAACCTTGCGCGGAAATGGTTATGCCACGTCATGGTTCGGCAAGAATCACAACACGCCCGACTGGGAAAGCAGCGTAGCGGGGCCGTTCGACCGCTGGCCGACAGGGATGGGCTTTGACTACTTCTATGGTTTCATCGGCGGTGAAACGCATCAGTATTACCCGGTCATTTTCGAAAACACCACTGCGGTGGAGCCCAAAACGTCCCCGGAGCAGGGCTATCACTTCATGACGGACATGACCGACAGGGCGATCGAGTACATGAAGTACAGTAAATCGGTCGCTCCCCAGAAGCCTCTTTTCATGTATTTCGCTCCTGGGGCCGCGCACGCACCCCACCATGCGCCCAAGGAATGGCGCGACAAATTCAAGGGTCAGTTCGATGCCGGCTGGGAGAAGGTGCGCGAAGCCACCTACGAGCGGCAGTTGAAGATGGGCATCATCCCACCAGGCACCAAGCTCACGCCGCGCCCGGAATGGGTGGCGCAGTGGAGCACGCTCTCCGCCGATCAGAAGAAGCTCTATACCCGTCTCATGGAAAACTTCGCCGGCTACCTTGCCTTCACCGATCACGAGGTGGGCCGCTTTATTGATGCCATCCACCAGCTACCCGACGCCGACAATACGATGATCATCTACATCGTCGGGGACAACGGCGCGAGTTCTGAGGGTGGGTTCGACGGAACCATCAATGAAGTCAAAAGCCTGAGCGGTTTCCAGACCCCGTTGGAAGAAACCCTCAAACATCTCGACAACATCGGCGGGCCGAACACTGAGCCTCACTATCCTGTCGGCTGGGCGTGGTCGGGTAACGCGCCGTTCCAATGGGTGAAGCAGGTCGCCTCGCACCTGGGTGGCACTCGCAACCCCATGGTTGTTTCCTGGCCCGCGCGCATCAAGGACACAGGCGGTATCCGCATCCAGTTCACGCACCTGATCGATGTCGTGCCGACCATCCTCGAGGCCTCGCACCTGCCTGCACCGAAGTCGGTGGACGGTGTAGCGCAAAGGCCGATGGATGGCGTCTCGTTCCTTCCCACCTTCGACAGCGCCACGGCCAAGTCGGCTCACACGCGCCAATACTTCGAGGTCTTCAGCAATCGCGCTATCTATGACAAGGGCTGGATGGCGAGCGCCCAACACACCTTTCCGTGGCGGCAGGACTTTGCCCCAGGCAACTGGGACAAGGATAAGTGGGAGCTCTACAACCTCGACCAGGATTTCAGTCAAGCGAACGACCTGGCGGCAAAGAACCCGAAAAAGCTCGCCGAGATGAAGGCGCTGTTCGACGAAGAAGCGCAGAAATACCACGTCTATCCACTGGATGATCGCGGCACAGCTCGGCTACTTGTGCCGAAACCGGCTCCGGGAGGCTCCGATCCCAACCGCAAACACTTCACTTACTACGCAGGGGCGGTGCGACTAGCCGAAACGGCCGCGCCAAACACCAAGAACAAGTCCCACACCATCGCTGCCGAGATCGTGATGCCGATGAGCGGTGGCGAGGGGGTAATCGTAGCCGAAGGGGGTAGCTCTGCCGGGTTCGCTCTCTATGTGCAGGGTGGAAAACTGGTGTATGAGTACAATTGGTTTGATGAAGACCGTTACATCATCACATCCAGTGAACCTGTTCCCGCCGGCAAGTCCGCCGTGCGGTTCGAGTTTGCATATGATGGCGGCGAGGGCAAGGGCGGAAAGGGTACGATATTCATCAACGGCAAGAAGGTCGGAGAGGGGCGCATCGAGAAAACTGTCCCTGCCCGTTTCGGAATCGACACCTTCGGTGTCGGCATGGATACCGGTTCACCCGTCTCCAATACCTACAAACCGCCGTTTGCCTTCAATGGAAAGATCGAGAAGGTCGAGATCGATTTGCAATAAACGGCTTGGCCATGGTGTCAAACACCCTGATCGACTGGAAGGCTGATGACGACAACAAGCTGAGGCTGTCCGTGGCTCTCGGCTTTGGTAAGCTTTCCAAGATCAGCGGACTGCCCATCAAGTTCATTTTGGAAGGGCAATATGCGGTGATCAGTTCTGGTGATTGCAGATGCTGACGATTGGACTACGGCGATCAAGGTGAAAAATTCAGGTGCTGATTTTTTGTTACATTAACTGACCAAGTCCACCACTCTGAAGTTTCGTGCCGAGGCAAACTCTTAGAAAATTGCCCCATCTTGATTCTTCTACAATGGTTTTTTATTTACCGCCCATACCTACCATTAGTTCTCAGGTGCTCTTGACATTAATGTCTTGAAAACAGTAAGTTGCCGCTCAACTGTACCTCATTCCACCAAACACGGCCTCCAGGTTCCATCTAAATAACCAGGAAATCCAGCCGGATGTACGGTGAAAATTCTGAGCGGTTTTGGGCTGCCAACCTCCCTCATGGTATGCTCGTCTGGTGAGGCTGACGTCCTGGCATAACCAATGAAGTATCATCATCCTTATCTCCGGCAATTATGGACCTGCGGCTGCACGACATGTCCTCACATTCACCCGCATACGGGCAGTGGCTCAATCCTCTCAAATGTCAATCAAAGGATTGCTTGAATCATGTTACGCATTCGCCGCATTTATGATGAAGTGCTTCCCGGAAACCGAAACGCCCTCGATCAGGTGAAAGTCATCATGCGTAGCCGCTTCTCGGCTATATCAGAGGAAGAGATAGATCAGCTTGGTCGCCATCTCCATGATCCTTTTCTTGAGAGATTCCGGGCCATCCTTTTTGTTGCCGAAAACGTTCGGCAGCGCGTGCAGGGATTCGCATTCTTGCTTCACGAACCGAAGATCAATTTTTGCTACCTTGATTGGATCGCCACCAAAGCGGGCAAGAGCAGCAGCGGCATCGGCGGAGCACTATACGACCGGGTGCGGAAAGCGGCCGCGGCCCTGGGTGCTAAAGGTCTTTTTTTCGAATGTCTTCCAGATGAGGCCTCATTGTGCCCAAATGAAGCCCTTCTCGTCGAAAACCGCAAGCGTCTTAGGTTTTACGAACAATACGGCGCACGCCCGATTATCGGCACTGCCTATGAGAAGCCATACAAGCCAGATCAGGCCTGCATGCCGCATTTGATGTTCGACGGATTGAGTCGGACTGAAAGGCCGGAACGTGACTTTGTTCGCGCTGTTGCCAGGGCGATATTAGAAAGGAAATACGCAGGGTACGTGCCAGCGGCTTACATCAAGATGGTGGAAGACTCCATTGATCAAGATCCGGTTCGGCTGAGGGAATTTCGCTACGTCAAAACTTCGGCGGTATCGACGGCCGTTTCTGAGCGCCCCTGCGACAGGATTGCCCTGTTGTTTCCAGATCAGCACTTCAGCCATCATATTCATGAGCATGGCTATGTCGAGGCCCCGGTGCGAATCCGAAGCATTCTTAAGGAGATCGCAGACAGTAGCCTTTTTGAAATGATGGCGCCCTCAGCCTTTTCGGAGAAACATATCACCAGCGTCCATGACATCGATTTTGTAAATTTTTTGCGGCGGACGTGCAGGGAGATAGAAGAAAACCGTTACGTTTACCCGTACGTATTTCCCATACGAAATAAAACCCGCCTCCCCAAGGACCGTTACATCTTGGCCGGATATTATTGCATTGACACCTTCACTCCACTTACGCACCATGCTTACACGGCGGCCCGATCTGCCGTTAACTGTACGTTGTCGGCTGCAAGGGAGATCCTAAACGGGAGAAGGTTGGCCTATGCCCTTGTTCGGCCCCCGGGGCATCATGCTGAGCGACGATCATTCGGCGGCTTTTGCTACTTCAACAACAATGCCATTGCCGCTCAATACCTGCGAGCATTTGGGCGGGTGGCGATCCTGGATCTTGACTACCACCATGGAAACGGCCAGCAGGATATCTTCTACCGGCGAGCGGATGTGCTGACGGTATCCATCCATGGACATCCCGGATTTGCATATCCGTACTTCTCCGGTTTTAAGGATGAACGAGGGGAGGACGAAGGGGAAAGCTTCAATCTGAATCTGCCGTTGCCGGAAGCGGTGGAAGGCGACAGATACCGAAAAGCGTTGTCGACTGCTCTCCAACGAGTCGCTGACTTTCAGCCGGTTTTCCTGGTCGTCTCGCTCGGGTTTGACACAGCTAAAGGCGATCCCACAGGAACCTGGTCATTAACGCCCCGCGATTTTGAGATCAATGGACGCATGCTTGGAGAGTTGGGACTCCCAATGCTTGTGGTTCAGGAGGGGGGCTACCGAAGTCGTACTTTAGGTGTAAACGCCCGGCGCTTTTTTGAAGGAATAGCAACTACCCATTTCGCTCCGCTCCTAAAGGAAAATGCACAAAAAGCCAGAAACTCGAAAATTACCCTGTAGTTTATAAGAACCCACAGACGAATCAGTTGAAAAATCTCTTTTTAGGACTGTGCAGCTTCTTTTAATCAGCAAAGATTGAAAGTCGTCGCATTAGTGGGCTTGCGGCGATATATACAAAACTGAAAGAATGACTCGTGCGGTTTATATTAAATGAACAAGTCTACATGCGGGTGTGTGGAAAGATTCGGCTTTGGAGGAGTACTTCCACTGGAAATTTTATCATTGAAGATATGGCCCGGGAAGCAACGCTCGCCAAACGACCCAAACTCAAACATGGTTTCGGATGTTGCTTCGAGCTTCGAGCGGTCGGCCCCGGCCTGCTATAGCCGGGAAATGCTCTTGGCGAGGGACGGGTCCCGCAGCAGCTTCTTGGCGAAGTTCAGGTATTTGGCCGTGATGGCCCGCACCGCGAGCTGCAGCGCATAGGGTTTGACGGGTTTTTCCAGGAGGTAGGTCACGTTGGAGGCCAGGCACATGTCGACCACATCCTCGCTGGCCTTGCCGCTGATGATGATGGCGTCCTCGTGGGCCGATGGGAATTTCTGTTCGATCGAATCCAGGAAGAAAAAGCCGCTCATACCCTTCAAGAAGACATCCACGACAAAGATGCTCAAGCCGACGTCGCGCGTCTGGCACCAGCCCATGGCTTTTTCGGCGTTGGAAAAAGCGACGACGTTTCCCCAGCTGTAAAAGCTTTCGATCAACTCCTTCAACACCTGGCTGATCCCCGGGTCATCGTCCAGAACCATCACATCCAGACCTTCCGACATCGTCCTTCCTCCTCCATCAATTCGTATCGAACGTTTTCTCCGCCAGGTTTAATTTCTCCAGTTTTCGATAAATGGTCGACACGTTGATCCCGAGAATCCGGGCGGCCCTGGGGCGGTTGCCGCCCGTGGCTTCCAGCACGCGTTCGATGTGGCGCCGTTCGAGTTCCTCCAGGGTGACCAGCTCGACATGTTTGCGCCGCTCGGGGCCCTCATACGGCAGCAGCGTGCGCGCCGAGTCGAGCGAGAGGTGCTTGCCCTTCTCGAGCAGCACGGCGGCGGCGATCATGTTTTCCAGTTCGCGGACGTTTCCCGGGAACTCATAGTCGAGCAGCCGCTCGCAGAGGTCCGGCGCGAGGTCGGCGACCTTCTTTTTGTTGGCGCCGGCGTGCAGTTTCAGGAAATAGCGGGCGAGCGGCAGGATGTCCTTCTTGCGCTCGCGGAGCGGCGGGATTTTGATGTTGTACGTGTTGATCCGGTAGAAGAGGTCGGCCCGGAAACGGCCCTTGAGGATTTCGTCGGCGATGTCGCGGTTGGTGGCGGCGATGATGCGAACGTCCACATTGCGGACTTCCGTGCTGCCCAGGCGGTAGAACTCGCGCTCTTCGATCACGCGCAGCAGCTTGGCCTGCAGCGAAGGGTCCAGTTCGGTGATCTCGTCCAGGAAGAGGGTGCCGCCGTTGGCCGCCTCGAAAAACCCGCGCCGCTCACCCCCGGCGTCGGTGTAAGCCCCTTTGGCGTGCCCGAAGAACTCGTCTTCGAAGAGGGTCTTGCTGAAAGAGGCCATGTTCACCGCGTAAAACGGCGCAGCGGAGCGGCGGCTCAACTGATGGATGACGCGTGCCATCATTTCCTTGCCGGTGCCGGATTCACCGTTAATCACGACGCTGTAATCCGTGCCGGCCACGGCCTCGATCTGGTGGAAGACGAGAGCCATGGATTCGTCTTCGGCGATCATGCGGCCGAAGGCCTCCGGGTTTTTCAGGTTCTCGAAAATCTTTTTGCGGCCGAGCCGGGCCAGCTCATCCCGGAGGCGGTAGCGCTCGAGATGATTCTGAACCAGCGCCACCAGCTTTTCGCTGTTGAGGGGCTTCACGAGGTAGTCGCACGCCCCGCTGTTCATGGCCTGAACGGCGGTGGTGACGTCGTCCATGGCGCTGACGATGACGCAGTCCGTCTCCGGCCATTCTTCCTTGATCTGCTGCAGCACCTCCATGCCGCCGAGCAGCGGCATCATAAGGTCCAGGAGAACGAGTTGGAAGCGCTGCAGGCGCAGCAGCTCGGTCACCCGGCGGCTGTCGGAGACGAGGGCCGGCTCCGGAAGCCCGGCGCTGATCAGGGTGGCCTTGATGCTGAGCAGCAGGCCCTCGTCATCATCCACTACCAGGACCGGCGTGTGTTTCTGGGGAATCGATTCCATAAGAATAAAAAAAGTCGTTATCCGTGCGAGAGATGCAAGCCGTACCCGTGTGTTCGAATAGATTCATCTTAAACGGAAACCGCACGCCAGTCAAGCGCTAGAGCGCAAATAAACGATTAAAAAGCGTGTTATTATAACATGATACAAGAATTTTGCAATTTGAGAGAGCAAGGCTGCGGCAACGGTCAAAGCGTCAACGAGAAGGGCGGAAAGTCGCCAGCAGCTGGAAAACGGTCTTGTCCACGCTGGCCTGCCACGGGGGGCGGACGATGCCGAAGGCGGTTTCAATCCGGCGGCAGCTCAGCGCCGAATAGGCCGGCCGGCGGGCCGGGGTTGGATATTGCGCAGTGGTGATGGGCGTGAGGCGGAAGGAGGTCATGCGCCCCTGCGCCACGAGGGCTTCGAGCACGCGGCGCGTCAGCCCGCACCACGAGGTTACTCCGTTGCCGCAGTAGTGGTAGGTGCCCCAGGGCAATTCCGTGCCGGCGCCCAGGCGGCCGGCGATGGACAGGAGCGCGCCGGCCAGGTCCGCGGCGCTGGTGGGAGAGCCGAGCTGGTCGTCCACGATGCGCAGCTCATCGCGCTCGGCCGCCAGCCGCATCACGGTTTTGACGAAGTTCGCCCCGTGGGCGCTGTAAAGCCAGGAGGTGCGAATGATGAGATGCCGGTCGAGCGCGCCGCGCACGGCCGACTCGCCCTCGGCCTTGCTGCGGCCGTAGACCCCGAGCGGCGATAGGGGGTCTTCCTCAAGGTAGGGCGAGCCTTTCAGCCCGTCGAAAACGTAGTCGGTGGAGATGTGGATGAGGGGGATGCCCGCGCGGCGGCAGCGCCCTGCCAGGTAGGCCGGTGCGGCGGCATTGACGGCATACGCAAGGTCCGGTTCGGTCTCGGCCCGGTCGACCGCGGTGTAGGCGGCGGCGTTGATCAAGGCCTCCGGCCGGAAGGCATCCCAGAAGGGTTCGACCTGGGCCGGGTCCGTCAGATCCATTTGCGCCAGGGTCGGGGCCAGGAGTTCGGTGCCGTGGGCTTTGGCCTGCGCAATCAGCTCCGTGCCGAGTTGGCCTTCCCCGCCGGTGATCAGGATTCTCATGCGTTGCCGCCCGATGGGATGGATGCCAGCCGGCGGTTGATTTCCTGAGCCGCCGCAAGGCCGGAGAGCCAGCGTCCGGGGATGGCGGAGCGCCCGCCCCAGGCGCCGAGCACCATACCGGCCGGCAACCCGCGGCCGGCCGAGTCCCCGCCGGCCATGACGTTTTCAATGGCCTCTGCGTTTCCGGCCATGGTCAATCCCCCCTCAATTTCCTGGGCTGATATTCGGCCTGCATCGTGCTGAGCATGTCGGCCAGTTCCTCGTGGCTCAGCACGCCTTTTTCAACGAGAAGCCGCGCCAGGGCCTCCAGTCGCACCGTGGTGGAGAGCAGCAGTTTTTCAAGCGACTCTGTTCGCTCGGCGTCGGAACCCGCGGGCGCGGGGGTCGGCCCCTGGGGGAGTTCATTGCGCCGATCACTGCCCCTGCGGCGCTCCACTCCGTCATAGGGTGCCTTGATCCAGCGGCGGTTCAGGCCGGAGCGGCGTTCATCTTCCTTCTGCTTGTCCGAGGTGAAACTCCTTTTGAATGTCATGTTTCCTCAGCCCCCGTTGTTTGATGCTGCTGTACGAACGATTCAACTTTAGTATAAAATACTCCGCAGGTCAAAAAGGCGGGACGGACCTGTCCATCCCGCCTGAAAAATCGGCTTGAAACCGGTCTGAATCGGGAATAGGATGAGTAAATTGGTCGTGCCGGCAGCCGGGCCTGCTTCGGGCTGCCGGCGCCTAAATGCCTACGCAAGGAGGGAACTCATGAACATCTTCGGCCTGAGAATGTTGGGGGTGGGTGTGCTGGCGGTCTTTTTGCTGAGCTTTGCCGCAACCGGTTTCGCGCAGAAAGTGACCGACTTCACGGCGGACCAGGTGACAATGGCTGCGGACGGGAAACCTGGCACGCAGAGCAAGATCTATTTATCCGGCGGTAAAATGCGGCTGGACGATGCCATGCCTCAGTCCGGGACCAAGCTGGTCATCATATACCGGAGCGATCTGAAAAAGAATTTCATGCTCAATACCGACAAGAAGACCTACACGGAAAGAGAACTGGATGAAAAGGAGATGACCGCCGCCATCATGTCGATGGGCAGCGTCAAGAACCGAAAGGAAAAGGCGCTGGGCGAAGAGACGGTCGGCGGCTACCCATGCAGCAAGAAGGAGATCGAGGCGGAGATCGAGGTCATGGGGTTTAAAAACACCTCGCGTTCGGTCGTCTGGCAGTCACCGAAGTTCGACCTGCCCCTGCGGACGCGATCGGACTCGGGGCAGGTCACCGAGTTGCGCAACATCCGCGAGGAAAAACCCGCCCCGGCTCTGTTCGAGATCCCTGCGGGCTACAGCAAGGTCTCGGACATGATGGAGTTGCTGGGCGACGAGCGTCCCAAAAGCGGTCGGCCGCCGAAGTCGCCCTCCAAAGGCAAGGAAGGCGGTTCTGGATTCCCAACCGAGCTGCCGCCCGGCATGAAGCTGCCGTTCCCCAAACCCTGACAAGAGGCATTCCAGACGTGTACATTGAACATTACCGGCTCAACAAGGAACCTTTCAGCATCAGCCCGGACCCTGAGTTTCTCTGGCTGAGCGAGAAGTACGCCGCCGCCTTCGAGACCCTGAAGAAGGGCATTTTGAACCGCGACGGCTGCGTGCTGCTGACGGGCGACATCGGCACCGGCAAGACGACCCTCATCAAACGCCTGGCCCAGTCGGGCGGGCTGGCCGCGGTCTTCGTGGCGATCAATGACACCGGCCTGACCCGTTTGGACTTTTGCAACTCTCTGGCCGTCGAATTCGGCTTGAACCGGCGCTTCGAGCGCCGGGAGGATTTTTACACAAGCTTCAAGAACGTGCTGCTCGGCAAGTTCTCCGCCTACCATAAAGTGCTCGTCGTCATCGACGAGGCGCAACGCCTCAACCCGGAGATTTTCAAGGAGACGCTGGAGCTGTCGAACATGCAGCTGGCGGGCCGAAAACCGCTAAAGGTCTTTTTCGTGGGACAGCTTGGGATCAACGCACTCCTGAAGCAGGAGGAACATCGAGGCGTTCTCAAGAACATCGCGGTCCGTTGCGACTTGAACCCGCTCACCCAAAAAGAAACGGGGCAATACGTGGACCATCGCTTGAAAGTCGCCGGGAGGGACGCGCCGCTGTTCACCGAGGATGCCGTCAAGGAAGTCCACGCCTTGTCCAAGGGCTACCCCCGGCTGATCAACATCGTTTGCGACCATGCCTTGCTTTACGGGTACGGTTCCGGTCTGAACGAGATCGACGGCCGGGTCGTCAGAGAGTGCAGCCGGGATCTCACCGTGGCCCTGGATCTCGACGTGGTGCCGCAACCAGACGCCCTGGTTTTCTCCGGCAAGGAGACGACCCGGGCCCCCAACCCGCCGGCGCCGGTTCGATCCGGGCGCAACTGGCGTCCCTTGCTCTACATCGCCGCCGCAGTGGCGGTGGCGGGCCTGGCGTTTTTCGCGATGACCCGCTGAGGGGCTTTAATGCCAAGTCTGGCGATGCCTCCCGGCCGGGTTTCGCCCTAAGGCAAGAATTTTAAATTGAGCGTTCGCCGTGTCGCGCCAGGCCCCCGGCTCGGCAATTGTCGCGGCCTTTCAGCGGCATTGGGCTCTGGACGCTCAATTTAATACATTTCAAACTTGACCAGCCGTCCGTCCAGCCCACCGGTCTTGAGCGGCCGCTTCCACGAGGGTTTGAGCCCGATGTACTTGAGCATCTCGCGGTTGCCGAAGTAGACAAAGGCGGTGGTTCCGCGGCAGCGCTGTTTCAGAAAATCCCCGATCTCGCGGTAGAACTCGCCTATCCCGCTTGGGTCTTTGAGCCGGATCCCGTAGGGCGGGTTGCAGACGATGACGCGTTCGGAGAGATCGCGCAGGCGGCGGACATCGGCCCGCTGCAGGGTAATGTTTTCTCCCTGAGGCAGCCGGCGGAGATTCTCGCGCGCCGTGTCGACCGCCTCGCCGTCCATGTCGCTGCCGCTGATCAGCCCTGCGGGCAGGGGGCGTATCCCGCGGTCGGCAGCGGCTTTCACCGAGGACCACAGGCTGCCGTCGAAGTCCGGGAGCCGCTCGAAGCCGAACCGGCGGCGCAGGCAGCCGGCGGGGATGCGGCAATAGTGCATCAGGGCCTCCGCCAGCAGGGTGCCGGATCCGCACATGGGGTCGATCAGCGGCCGATCGCCGTCCCACTCGGTCCAGCTGATGACGGCCGCCGCGACGGTCTCCTGCATGGGCGCCTCCACCCCTTCCCGGCGGTAGCCCCGCCGATGCAGCGATCCTCCGGAGGTGTCCAGGCTGATGACGGCCTGGTTGTTCTCGATGAAGAGGTTGACCCACACATCCGGATCGATGCGGCGGATGTCCGGCCGGCGGCCGCAGTCCTCCCGGAAGTAGTCGACGATGGCGTCCTTCAGGCACAGGCCGGCGTACTGGGAGTGGCGGATCTTGCTGTTGGACAGATTGGCGAAGACCGCCAGCGTCTGGTCGACGCCCATGATCTCCTTCCAGGGGATGAGCTTGGCCTTGCGGTAGAGGTAGTCGGGCTCATGGCAGGGGAATGCCGCCAGCGGTGCAAGCACGCGCGTGACCAGGCGGGACTGGTAGTTGATGCGGTAAAGCGCCGCTTTCTCGGCCTCGAAGTGCAGGCCCCGGTAGGCGGGGCGGATCTCGCGGGCGCCGAGCCGGCGCAGTTCGTCCGAGCCGGGGTCCTCGAGCCCTTCGGCAATCTGGGCGAAATAGTGCTGGTTTTGCTGATAGAGGAACACGCTCGCTGCTTCTTTCCCGGAGCAATACATCTACGGCTTCGAGTAGGGGGTGCCGAAAACCCCGGCATGGGCCTGCAGCCAGAGGAGTTTCTCCTTCGGGTGCGGGGCCTTGGTTTCGGCCGGGTAGCCGACGGCCACCAGGGCCTCCACCATGACCCCCGGGGGCAGGCGCAGCAGCCCCGCGACATACTCCTGCGCGGTGCGGTCTTTGGAATGGGGCCGTTGGCGGATCTGGATCCAGCAGCTGCCGAGCCCCAGCGACTCGGCGGCCAGCTGGATGATGATGGTGGCGATGGAGGCATCCTCCACCCAGACGTCGGACTTTTTGGAATCGGCACACACCACGATGCCGAGGGGGGCGTCCTTCAGAAAGGAGGAGCCGTGTTCCTTGGCGATCGCAAGTTTCTCCAGCATGGACCGGTCGCTGACCACCACGAACTGCCATGGATTGAACCCGCGCGACGACGGCGCCCGCAGGGCCGCTTCCACCAGCAGGTCCACTTTTTCTTTTTCGACCGGTTGGTCGAGAAACCGGCGGATGCTCCGGCGCTTCTGCAGCAGCGATATGAACATGATGGGAAACCTCCTTTCGCCCTTTCGGCTTCGAGGCACCTTAGCGCAATTTTAGTCACCGATGAAGTCTTTTTTGTGTACAACCGTGTGGGAGCGACTCCCCAGCTGCGATTCAGCCGCAGCAGCCGAGGCTTCTTTGACGAAATCGGCCCATCAAGGCGGATAGGATGGCGCAGCGCGGTTAACCGACTTCCACCGAACTTTATTACTCCGGCGTGTGCGATTCCCCATCCGTAGAAACACGGGTGCGCCATCCTGCGGTCATTGACTTGCCCCGCATGATCGGGCATCTTCAGCTCACGAGGCAGCCCCGGCCAAGGCGTTTTCCGGGCGCCCGCCGGGGGATCTGTCGAGAGGACGAAGCATGTTTCTGAAGTTCTTCGGATTGAAAGACAGCCCGTTCAAACTTGTCTTCGACCCGGCCTGTCTTTTCATGGGGCGGCATCACGAGGAGGCGGCCGCGCATCTGCGGTACGCCGTCGCCGAAGGGGAGGGGTTCACGGTCATCACCGGGGATCGGGGCGTCGGCAAGTCGACCCTGTGCCGGGTCTTTGCCGGGAGGGTCGCGGCCGAAGCCGAGGCGGCGTTTATTTCCGGCCCGGTGGCGACGGCCAGGGAACTCCTGCAGCGCATCAGCCGGGAGTTCGGCGTTCGGAACGAGGGTGAGACCACCAAGGATCTGATCGACGCCCTCAACGAGTTCCTCATGCAGCAGCGGGTGGCCGGCAGGAAAGTGGTGGTATTCATCGACGACGCCCAGGCGCTGGCGCCGGAGGTGTTGGAGCAGGTCCGGCTCATCTCGAACCTCGAGACGACGCGGGACAAGCTGATCCAGATGGTGCTCATTGGAGAGCCTGAACTGATGAAACTGCTCGGCTCGCGCGAGTTGCGGCAGATGGGCCAACGCGTGTCGGTCTGCTACGAAATCGGCCCTCTCACGGAGGCGGAAACCGCGGCCTACATCCAACATCGGTTAAGCCTCGCGTCGGCAGGCCCGCCCGTCCGGTTCGAACCGGCGGCGGTGCATCGAATTTTTCAACATTCCGGCGGCAACCCGCGGCGGATCAACATCGCCGGCAACGCGGTCCTCTCGGCTGCTTTCAAAGCCGGGCAGAAGGAGATCGATGCCGGCATCACCCAGGCGGCCTTGCGTGTGGAACAGCGGGACGACCGTGCCGGGGCGCCGGTTGCGATGGCCGGCCACCGAAAGCGCGTGTGGGCGGCGGCCGCTGGCTGCGGGGTGCTCTTGGCCGCAGCCGCGGCGTTCGTTGCTCTGCGCCCGGCCGGCGAGAGGCCGGCCCTCCCGGCGGAGACGGAAGTGTCAGCGCCGCCGGCGGCAGTTGCTCCCGAGCGGGTAGCGGCCGAGGCGCCCGCCGTTGCAGCCCCTGGTCCCGTGCCCCCGCCGGCCATCACGGCACCCGCAGCGCCGCCGATACACAAAACCCCGGCACCGGCCCGAGAGGGGCACGTCCGCATGACCCACTCGGTCCAGGTCGGCGCGTATCTTTACCCGGAGAACGCGCAGCAGGTGGTCTCGCAGCTGACCGCCAAGGGCTACCCGGCCCGGATTTTCAAAATCACGGATGCCAAGGGCCGCACCTGGCACACCGTGCGCATCGGCGACCACCCCAGCCGCCAGGCCGCCCAAACCCAGGCGGACGAGTTCAGCCGCCGCGAGCAGATGAAAACGGTGGTGCGGCCGTTTGCAGTATTTTAGAAGCCATTTCGAATTCCCGGCACCTTGAAAAAGGAGGTAGTCCATGGCTCAAGCCCCGCTCCAAAAAAACCCTATCGTGAAGCAGTGCATCGGTTGCGAGAACATCGAAGGCGAGTTTTGCCGCACCTGGGCGACGCCGGCAGCCAAATGGAGGGTCGGCGTCTGTGCCTCCGCGACCCACGTCAAGCCTGAGGCCAAGGCCCCTGAGCAGAAGGTTCGCGTCGGGCAGCAAAAGCAGAAAAAGGTCAAATAGGGGAGGTGGTGCCCCTGGCAAGAATCGAACTTGCGGCCAACGGATTAGGAATCCGTTGCTCTATCCACTGAGCTACAGGGGCGATGGACGGGGTGCGGATCACGTATCTGCGGCCGGATGCCCTCATCGCGGCGCGCTGCTGATCGTGGGGTTGGTTTACACCAATTTTCGTATCGCGACAAGCCCTTTCCCGCCTGCGCGGGTCGTCGAGAAGAGACTTATTTTCTCCTTGCGCCTGCCCGGTCAAAAAGACTAAAAGCGCATATAGTTTGACCGGCTGTTCCTGAATTCGCGGCCGGGCTCTGATTGTTAACCACGCTACGGTTGACTGGCAATGCGCAGGCAAAAAATCAGAGAGCTGCCTCCCCGGTTTTTCTCACACATGCTGGTCGTGATTTTGCTGATCATCCTGGGCATTTTCTGGGTGAGCTTTCATTTTGTCAGACCGATGCCGCCGCGCACGCTGACAATGACCACGGGAATGGGAGGCGGCTCCTATGCCGCGCTGGGGGAACGCTACCGCCAGGTGCTGGCACGCAATGGGATTCACCTCCAGTTGCTGCCCTCATCCGGGTCGGTTGAAAACCTCACGCGCTTGAGGGACGAATCCACGCCGGTTGACGTGGGGTTTGTGCAGGGCGGCATCGGCAAAGCGGAGACCGCTTCCAAGTTGGTGTCCCTCGGCAGTGTTTTCTATTCGCCGCTGTGGGTTTTTTACCGGAGCGATGCCATCCTGGATGACCTCTCGCAGCTGAGAGGGAAGCGCATCAGCATCGGGCCGGAGGGCAGCGGCGTGCGCAAGTTTTCGGTCGATCTGCTGAAGGCCGCCGATGTTTCCGACCCAGCCACCGAATTGCACGAATTTTCGATGGCCGACGCCGGCAAGGCGATCCGAGAAAGCCGACTGGATGCCGTCATGGCGTTCGGATCGGCCGACAGCGCGATCGTACAGGAATTGATCAACGCACCCGACATCAAATTGATGAGTTTCAGCCAGGCCGAAGCGTACACGCGGCTGTTTCCGAACCTGTCCCACGTGGTCTTGCCGAAAGGGGTTCTCAACCCGTCCCGGCGCTTTCCCCCGGCGGATATAAACTTGTTGGCGCCGACAACCAATCTCATCGTGCGCAGCAATCTCCATCCGGCCTTGGTCTATCTGCTCCTCGAGGCCGCTGTGGAAATTCATGGCGGTGCCGGGTGGGTCCACCGGGCGGGGGAGTTCCCAGCGCTGAAGACGCAGGACTTCCCTGTCAGCGAACGAGCCGAGCGCTATTACAAGTCCGGCGGGTCGGTGCTGTATGACTATCTGCCGTTCTGGGCGGCCACGTTCGTGGACCGGATGATACTGCTCCTCATCCCGCTGGGGGTCGTGTTGATTCCCCTGATCGGGATCATGCCTTGGATTTACACCTGGCGAAACCGTTCGAAGTACTACCCCTGGTACCGTGAGCTCAAGGAGCTCGAAGGGGAACTGCAGGCGGACCCGAGGCCGGAGCAATTCGATGCGTATCGGCAACGGCTCGATCGAATCGAGGATGCCGTCAGCCGCATTCGGGTGGCCGTCGCCTTCTACGATGAGATTTTTCTCCTCCAGGAGCACATCTCGGCCGTGCGGCAGAAGCTCGTCTGCCCGCCCCCTTCCGGGTCGAGTCGGCTGGATTCCCCGCCTATCGCAAGCGGAACGGATTGAAGTCCGTACCCCGGTCGTAGTGGTCCACCGGTTCGGTGCGTTTGAGAAAGTTGACGACGGCGTACGTTAAGGGGGTGGCCGCCGCCTCGAAGGCCGATTTGAAAAGCCATTGAGTGACGATCAGACGGGCGAGGGCCGGCGTCGGCACGATGCCGACAAACGCGACCGTGATGAAAAGAGCGGAGTCTGCCAGTTGGCCGACCAGTGTGGATGAGATCGTGCGCATCCAGAGCCATCGGCCGGAGGTGGCCAGCTTCAGCTTGGCCAGCACGAAGGAGTTGAGAAACTCGCCGGCCAGGTAAGCCGCGAACGATGCCAGCAGCAGCCGGGGCGTGAAGCCCAGGATGGCCTCGTAGGCGCGCTGGGCGGCGTCGGCCGTTTCGTAGGTTCCGGCGTTCCAGAAGGGTGCGGCCGGCAGGCGGCCTCCGACCGAGATCGCAAATACCGCCAACAGGTTGCAGGCGAAGCCGACCCAGATGACCTGCCGCGCGCGGGCATAACCATACACCTCGGTCAGCACGTCGCCGAAGATGTAGGAGACGGGGAAGATGATCACCGCGGCCGGCAGGAACAGCGGCCCCAGGAAAGGCAACGCACCGAAAGAGGCGAGTTTCACCGCGATGATATTGGAGACGATCAGGCACGTGACGAAGATCGCCGTGACGAGAGGGAGAAAACGATAGGATTGCACAGGCAAGGCTCCGGAAGCATAGGGCGGCCGGCGGAGGGCCGCCGGCGCCGCGTGGTTAGGTTTTGGGCGTGCGCCGAGGTTTTTTTTCGTGGGAGGCCACGACGGTGATGTCGATCCCCCCGCGGGCCCCGAAGGACCCGGTCACTTCGATCCAATGAGGGTCGAGCACCTTCACGATGTCGTCGCAGATGGTGTTGATCACGTGCTCGTGAAAGACACCCTCGTCCCGGAAGGACCACAGATACAGCTTGAGCGACTTGGACTCCAGGATCCATCGGTCGGGGACATACCGGATGTCGATCGCGGCAAAGTCCGGCTGACCGGTGGCCGGGCACAGACAGGTGAATTCATTCGTGCTGAGGGTGACGGTGTAGCGCCGCCCGGGGGTGTGGTTCGGGAAGACCTCCAGCCGCTTCGAAGGCTGTGCCCGGCGGCCGAGCAGCGTCAGCCTGGCAAGATCTTTTTTAGACGTCGGCATGTTGGGTATGATCGATGAAAAACCAATAGTTGTCAACAGGGCTAAATCACGAAGTCCGGCCCCGGCTTTTGGCTTTCCCCCACCTTCGCGACCACCAGCGTGATGTCGTCCTCCTGCCGGGCTCCCAGGGTGAAGGTCTTGATGTCGGCAAAGACGGCCTCGAGGATGTCCCTGGCGTTCAGGGCGGCATGCCTGCGGATGACTTTGCAGAACCGCTCGATGCCGTAGTGGTTTTTTTGACGGTCGGATGCTTCCCAGATCCCGTCGCTGCCTATGGCGATGACCTGTCCGGCGTCAATGCCGTCTTCAGCGTGCTCCTCGTAGGGGTATTTGTCGTCCACCCCCAGGGGCAACCCCTGGCCTTTGAGCTCCCTGAACCGGTCGGTGGCGGGATCGTAGACCAGGGCGGGCGGGTGGCCGGCCCTGACCCAACGCAGGGTCCGGCTGGCCGGTTCGAAACGGATGAACGACAGGGTCATGAACCGGCCGCTGTCGGTCACATCCCGGACGAGGTGACGGTTCATTTCGGTGACGATCTGGGCACTGCCGCCGCATTGGGATGCCCGCATGCGCATAAAGGCGCGCGCCGTGGTCATGAGCAAGGCCGCCTCCACGCCGTGGCCGGCCACGTCCCCGACCACCATGCTGACGGAGTCCTGCGGGCACTGAGGGTCCCAGAGAAAATCGAAGTAGTCACCGCCGATTTCCTCGCAGCTCAGGGTTTTGCCCGCCAGGTCCAGCCCCTCGATGGTCGGCGCTTTCTCAGGGAGAAGGCTTTTCTGGACTTCAGCGGCCAGCGAGAGCGAGCGTTTCTGCTGGGTCAGGTCGCTCACGAAAAGCATGCTGCCGATGACGGCGCCGCGGTCATCCCGCAGGCGGTTGCCGTGGATGAGCACCGGGACCGTTCGGCCGTCGCGCGTGATGACCTTTCCTTCAAGTTCCGTAAAATCACCTGTGAACAGGTCCTCCCGGTTCATCATCAGGAACTGGCGGTAATCCTCCTCGACGAACCGCAGCGGGGTCCGGCCGAGGATCTCCTCGCGGCCGGCGCCGACCATGCGGCAGAAGGCCCGGTTGACATCGGTCACGACAAACTCCCGGTTCATCAGGAGAAAGCCCTCGTCTGTGGTCTGGATGATGCGCCGGTACTTTTCTTCCGTTTCGCGGCGTTCCGCTTCCGCTCGGATCCGCTGGAGTTCGGCTGAAGCGCGGACCGCAAAAATCTGAAAGATGGTCCGGGCGCGCGGCTCCTCCGGCATCGGGCGCGTGTCCATGACCGCGAGATTGCCGATGATCCGGCCGTTGCGGTCCAGCAGGGGGGCCCCCAGATAGCTGGCGGCGTTGATGGCCCTAAGGCTGGCGTTTTCAGGGTAGAGGCGGATCACGTGGTCGGGGTAGTGCACGATTTCCGATTGCGAGACGACGGCTTCGCAGGGGGTCCCGGCGATGTCGATCAGGAAATCCCTGGTCAGCGTTCCGTCGGCATAGTAGGCCAGCGCGCGCAGCTGGCGGGTGTCGTCGAGGTATTCCGTGACCCAGGCGCTGTGGGTGTTCAGCACCTTCGCGAGATTGGCCACCAGGGCGTCGAAAAAGGACCCGCCGGTCGCGGTGGCCGTGCCTTCCAGGATGGTGCGCAGGGCGCTGTTCTCGTCAACAATCCGCGATGGGACCGGGTGAGTGGCGTTCATGGCGAATGAATTCTCCATAATAGTCAGACCGTGAAACGGCGAGGCGGCAAATCAACTTTGCGCCCGGATCGCTTTACCGGTGAAGAATAAGTATGCTTTTTCCCAGCCGCAAGCAGCCGTTCATAACGGAGGCTGGTTGAATACTCTTGACTCGCCGCTCCGGTTTTCATTAAAGTTCGTAGCGATTGGCGACTTTTCTCTCCGGAGCACCCCTGCTTTTAGGCTCTTTACACGTGCCTTGCCGACCGTTTGCGTTGCGTTCGGCTGCAAGTTCACCATTGAAGCGCTTTCGTGCTCGTGTCTTTTCGGCCGTCGGCCGAAAATTCGATCCGCCTGCGATGCGGGCGGTCGTTGGCTCTCACTCAACTCTGACAACCGAAAGGAGGATCGCCATGGTGAAGCGGATGTGCCTTCTGATTGCGGCAGCTCTGGTGCTGGCCGCGTGCTGCCCGCTGGGCGGCGTCGGCACGAAATACGTCAAGCTTCGGCCGCAGGAGACCGCCAACTGGTGTTGGGCGGGCACGACTCAAATGGTGACCGAGACGCTGGGGGAGTTCATCGACCAGTGTGAAATGGCCAACCGGCGGTTCAACCGCAACGACTGCTGCACCAGCGGCTGCCCCAAGAACCCGGTCTGCAATACGCCGGGTTGGACCATGTTCACGGAATACGGCTACACGTTCGACAATTCCGGAATACCGCTCTCTTGGCAGCAGATCACGAGTCAGATCTGCCAGACGAAGAAACCCATGGCCTACGCCTACGGCCCGCAGAGCGGCGGGGTGGGGCACGTCGTTGTCATTTACGGCTTCATCGAGGACGGCGGTAACCAGAGCCTGCTGATAGACGACCCGTGGGCGCCTTGCACCGGCCGCATCCGGGTCCTGCCCTTCCAGGATTACACCAGTTCGATGACCACCAACCATTGGGCAACTATGTACAATGTCACCAAGGCGCCATGAGGAGGTCGGGCTATGAAAACACATCGAATGAAACGCATGGCGGCGGCGGCTTGTGTCGTGGCAGTGATGGTCGTGTCCGCTGTCGCGCAGGAGGTCCCGCGGGTCCCTGAAGCCGCCCTGAAATCCGCCCAGCAAGCATTCCAGCTGGCATTGGGCACTACGCAGAAGACCCAAACTTTTGACGCCATGGGACTGCGGTCGGAGGCCGAATCCCGGCAGGCGGTGCTGGGGGCGCCGATCGCTCTTCAGGAAATCGGGTACGACAAACTGGTGGCCTATCAACCGGGCAACCCGCCTCAGAGCGTGTTTGCCGGTCCTGACCAAGCGTTGTTTCCGGTGATGGTGGGCAAGAGCGCCCGATCCCTGATCACGATGGCCAGAAGCGGCGAGGGTTGGCGCATGACTGCGTATGGCGACTCTGACCGTGCGTCGGCCATCGAAGCGGCGAAAGCCGCCCTGCAAAAGGAGAAGGCCGTGAGTTCGAGCCAGACGCCGTCTTACAGCGTCATCTCCGTGCCGTCCTTCCAATTCGACCTGGTGGCCGCAACCCTGGGGCCGAAGACATACCTTTCAGCCTTGAACCCGGCGGTCGCTGCGGAATTCGGGCTCCCGGCGCTGGCCGAGTTCCCGGAGGTCGTCAGCAAGCTCAGCGCCTATGCAAAAGCCTTTGATGCGAAATACGGCGAGCAGATTCGGCAGAAGCAGCTGACGAAATGAGGCACGAAGGTTTGCGGAGCGCAGGATCGGCTTCCATCGGTATGGCTCTTTTCTGTAATTCGCCGAGAGTGCCGTTGGTGTCAGAGCAACCCGGGAGAATCTGAAGTGACGGAACGCGGCGAGGTGCAGCTCACCGAAATCCTGTCGATCCCTTCGAGCGAGATCGAAATCCGCGCCGTCCGTTCCCAGGGGGCGGGCGGCCAGAACGTCAACAAGGTCGCGACCGCCGTCCACCTGCGTTTCGACATTGGGGCGTCTTCGCTGCCGGCCGATCTCAAACAGCGCCTTCTGAAACTCAAGGACCGCCGCATCACCCGGGACGGCGTGATCGTCATCAAGGCCCAGCAGCAACGGAGCCAGGAGCAGAACCGGGAGGAAGCGCTGCGCCGCCTCCAACAGGTGGTTGAAACGGCCGCCGTGACGCGACGCAAACGCAGGCCCACCCGGCCCACGCGCGGGTCCCAAAAGCGTCGGCTCGACAGCAAAAACAGACACGCGCGGCTGAAGGCGGTCCGGGGGCGGGCGCCGGATGCGGATGAATGACAACCGGCACCGGTGCTACGGCCGGATACTTGTTTTCTGCAACCCCGCCGCCATTTCTGGCTGCTCTCCCAGCTTAAACAGGTCAGCTTTGCCGGCGATGTGTCCACTCAGACCATCGCCCTGGCGATGGCGATTCTGCTGGTGATCGTGTTCGGGGTCAGCTTTCTGGTCGAAAAGACGATCGATCTCTTTCTGGGGCTGGGGCCGGTCGTGACCATTGTGGCAGCGGTCGCCCTGATCCAGGGTCTTTTGATCGGCCTGCGCATCACCGATCACCACGGTCTGTTGAACCTGTTGGGAGGATGAATCGTCAGGCTTCGTTCCGACGAACGGGCGATCTGCGGCAATGGGTCGGGCGGGCTGGACGGAGGCCGGGGCGTCAGCGCATGACCTTGACGTTGAAGGCTTGACGGCCGCGTTGGGTTTCCCTCACCTCGAAGGTGACACGATCATCTTTGGCAAGTCCGAAAAATCCATGGTCGGCAATGCTTGTGCCGTGAAAAAAGATATCTTCCAGTCCGGTGGACTCGATGAACCCGTAGTTTTTCTTTTCGTTGAACCATTTGACGACGCCTTCGTTCATTTTCAATCGCTCCTTTTCGAAAACACCGGATGTTCCTCGGAATTTCTCAAAAAAAAGGCAGAGCCACCTCCGACTCTGCCCTTAGGGTCCGATGCGAACGCCGTTCTTTCAGGGAATGTTATTTGTCGGTGGACGTCGATTCCCTCAGAGGATCCGTGGAATATCCGATGCCGGGATTCCTTAAATCGTGAACCATCACACTATCGAGTAAAAATTTGAAATTGTCAATCTCAAAAACCAGGGTCTTCGGCCGGTTGAGAACCGCGGGCTTGTGACAATCCTTTTTATCGGCAAACGGCGGGTGGTGAGAAACGCGCGCTGAGCCGGGCCTTTTTGATGCCGCTGACTCAATCTCTGCCGTTATCGTTGCCGTCGCCGCTCATCCACGGCGTGCCCGTCGTGATGAAGACCACCCGGGTGCTCGGGTCGACGCTGATGCCGGCGCTCATGCTTGAATACCAGACACCGATCCGATCTCCTTTGGCATCCAGGATGTACGCGCCGGAGGTTCTGGAACCCGGAACCGGGAAATTTTGGACGAGCCCGACCACCTTCTGAAACACCTCCGAGCCCGGCGTCACCTCGGTCCACTGAATGTCCTCGAATCGGTAATCGCGATTCAAGCCGAGCACTGCATACGGGCTGTTCTCCAGGTACAGATACCAGTATCGGTCATCCGAGGAAACCTGCAACGTCTCAAAAGCTCGGCTGACGTCCGGGCTGTTCCGGAGCCATCCGAGATGGGCGATCGAACATGCGGAAATCAGGGTCGCCAGGGCGGCCGCAACCGCCGCATTCATTCTGGTTGACGGGGTACTCATGTGAATCCTCCTCGGAAGCGGCTTCAGGCGCCTAAAACGGTGTGCATGGCCCTGCGCAGCGTCTGTATCACCTGATCGATCTCGTCTTCCGTGATGATGAACGGCGGCGCCACGATGAGGCCGTCGCCGTCAATGCCGGCCATGGCGACCGATTTGTAGAGAATAACCCCCTGGTCGAAAAGAGTCTGCCAAAGCTTTTCAGTGACTTTCCTGGAGCGGGGAAAGGGGGCGCGGGTGTGTTTGTCGCTGACGAACTCGACCCCCCACATCATGCCGATTCCGCGGATGTCCCCCACGTGCGGAGAGTCCGCCAGCGCCTCGTGAAGCCGCTGCCCGATCCGGCGGCCCACCTGCGCGGCGCGCTCGACGAGCCGTTCCTGTTCAAGGATCTTCACGGCAGCCAAACCGGCCGCACAGGCGATGCCGTTGTGGCTGAAGGTCCCGCCGTGAACGAAGTTGCCGCTATCGCGGCGCACCGTCTCCATGTGATCGGTGGAGGTGGCCACCGCCGAAAGCGCCAGCGTCCCGCCCGAAAGGCCCTTGCCCAGCACCATGATGTCGGGCACTACGTTGTAATGCTCGGCTGCAAACCACTTGCCGGTGCGACCCATGCCGCACATGACTTCGTCAAGAATCAAAAGCACCTGGTGGCGGTCGCAGATCTCCCGGACCAGCGGCCAGTACCCCTCGGGGGGAGGGCAGACGGCGATGCTGGCGCCGCCGACGGTTTCGCCGATGAAGGCCGAGACCACCGCCGGCCCGAGGTTCTGGATCGTCTCATCCAACGCCAGCGCGCAGCGCAGGCGGCAGGCGGGGTAGGCGAGGCCGTAGGAGCAGCGCAGACAGTAGGGCGGCGGGATGTGAACCGCGTCGCGCAGCATGGAGTAGAACGGCAGGCGGAAGGAGGTCCGGCCGGCGGCGGCCAGCGCCCCCATGGTCAGCCCGTGGTAGGATTTCCAGCGCGAGACCAGCACCTGGCGATCGGGGTTGCCGCGGGCGACCTGGATCTGGCGGGCCAGCTTGATGGCGGTTTCCACCGCCTCGGAGCCGGACGACATGAAGTAAAAGCGGTCGAGGCCGCCCGGCGCATGGGCCGTCAAGGCGGCTGCGAGACCCTCAAGGGCCGACGACGTGAACATCGTGGGGTGAACGTAGGAAAGGCTGCGAAGCTGTTCGAACACGGCCCGCGCAATCTCCTCACGCCCATGGCCCACGTTGACCACAACGGCCCCGCCGCTCGCGTCTAAAAAACGCCTGCCGTCTGCCGTTTCGATCCAAACCCCCTGCGATCGTTCGGCCAGGGGCAGTTCCTTGTCCAACACTCGGTGAAACACAGCGCCTGGAATGGAAGTCATCTTCCGAATAGATCCTTATCGAATTTTTCAACTTGCGCAGGCCGGCCTGAGTTCATAGATTTGGGACACCTGCCATGCGGAGCAGCTTACATGAATCTCGATGATTTTATCAAGAGGAGATGCTGCGAACGCCGGGATGACGCCGGAGGGCGGACTATGCAGCCACCGGCGTGAACAGCTTGCCGCCGGTGCAGGCGAGGATGCCGCGGCCAAGAAGGCCGGAGATGGTCTCCTCGTACTTCCGGCGGTACTCCCGGTTGAAGAAGAAGTCGCAGGTTTCCGGAAACCAGACGGTCGTCATCAGCCGGTCGAAAAAAGTGTCGCAGTCCGCGCCGGCCCGCATCAGGACTGTGTAGACCATGATGCGTTTGAGTTGGTCGTTGCCCAATTCCTCCGGACGACTCAGGTAGGTTCGAAGCCGTTTCTCGCTGCGTGCGATGGCCGATGCCGGGTCTCCGAAAGGGCCTCCGTGGCCGGGATAGACCACGCGGATGTCCAGGCGGCGCAGTTTCTCGAGGGAATCCAGGGCGTCGAGCAGGGTCCGGCTGCCCTCCACACGCAGGGTCATCACCGGAATGTCCTTCTCCCAGAGGGCGTCCGATGAGATGAGCAGCTTGTCCTTGGCGCAGTAGAGCACGATGCCGTCGGCGGAGTGCCCCGGCGTGTAGAGCACCCGGAATTCATGGGCGCCGATGGGAATGATCTGGCCGTCCTCCAGACCGCGGGTGCAGTCGAAGAACTCAGCCGCCTGGTCGTAGTAGCGCCACCAGGTGGACCAGTCGTCGCGGGCATCGATGAAGTGCTTGCCGACCCGGTGCAGCGCGATGTCGCAGCCTGAAAGATCCTGAATGCGCCGGTTGCCGCCGATGTGGTCGCAGTGGCAGTGGGTGTTGATGATCAGGCTGACGCGGCCGAGGTCGACCCCTAACCCGCAGAGGATCTTCTCGGTCTGATCAAAATGGGGAAGGTAGGCGCTGTCGATGAGCACCGGTCGGTCGGCACGGCAAACGAAATGGTTGGCATTCAGGTAGCCGCGCTGAACAAAAAACAGGTCGGGCAGCATTTCCACAACCGTCATGCTCTTGCTCCCAGGGTCCGGAAGGGTCGATGGAGGGCAGATGCAGGTGTCGGAGGCCGAAGGCTTCCGAACCACATATACCATGAGTTCAGATGGTCCGCAAATTGACTATTGGTGAAGCATGAATAGAATCAGGCCGTACGGATCTGATTTTGGAATAATCGAAAGGAGACAAACTCGATGGACGTCAGCCTGAAATGGTTCGCCACACTCGTTGAGGCCGATAAATGCGATTATAAAAGCAGCACCAAGAAAACCCTTCCGGAAGGCGCGACAGTGCGGAAACTGCTCGCGCGGGAAGGGATACCAGATAAGGACGTGAAGTTGATTTTTGTAAACGGTAAAAAAGCCTCCCTGGACACACCTCTCCGTAACGGCGACCAGGTCGGACTGGCTCCGGCAACCGGTGGCATGTAGCCACTCTAATAGAAAGGAGGGAGCATGCATCTTCGTAAACGGGTGTTGGTGACAGGCGGGGCGGGTTTCCTGGGGTCTTTCCTCTGCGAGCGGCTGCTGCAGGAAGGCTGCGATGTCATCTGCTGCGATAATTTTTACACCGGCTCCAAGCGCAACATTGCCCCCCTGCTGAGCAACCCCTACTTCGAGGTGATCCGTCACGACATCACCTTCCCGCTCTACCTGGAGGTCGACGAGATCTACAACCTGGCCTGCCCGGCCTCGCCCGTCCACTACCAGAACGACCCGGTGCAGACCACCAAGGTGAACGTGCACGGCGCCATCAACATGCTGGGGCTGGCGAAGCGGGTGAGAGCCAAGATCCTCCAGGCCTCGACCTCCGAAGTCTACGGCGACCCGGCCGTGCATCCCCAGACCGAAGCCTACTGGGGCAACGTCAACTGCATCGGCCTGCGCTCCTGCTACGACGAAGGCAAGCGCTGCGCCGAAACCTTGTTCTTCGACTACCACCGCCAGCACAAGCTGAACATCCGCGTGGTGCGCATCTTCAATACCTACGGACCGCGCATGCACCCCAACGACGGCCGGGTGGTCAGCAATTTCATCATACAGGCCTTGACCGGCCGCGACATCACCGTCTTCGGCGAGGGCCGCCAGACCCGCTCCTTCTGTTTCGTGGACGACATGATCGAGGGCTTCCTGCGCATGATGAACAATTCCGACGGATTCACCGGCCCCGTCAACCTCGGCAACCCTCACGAGTTCACCATCCTTGAGCTCGCCGAACGCGTCATCCGCCTGACCGGCTCACGCTCCAAAATCGTGTTTAAGCCGCTGCCCGCCGACGACCCCACCCAGCGCCGACCGGACATCAGCCTCGCGAAACAAAAACTGGGCTGGCAGCCGACGATCGAACTGGCGGAAGGCCTGCCGCGCACGATAGACTTTTTCAAGGATTTTCTCAAAGCTCCGCGGCTCCTGCAGGGGCTCTCACATTCATAAAAAAAGGTTGTACCACAACGCTTTTTCGAATAATCTGGCCACGGTACTAATAGCCGGCTCCAGCAGGAGCGGGTCTGCCGTCAACGCGGGTTTCCATCCGCAGAACATCAGTCCACAGAAGATGAAAGGAGGACACAGTTCCCGATGAAAATCCACCAGACGATTATTCGGTTCGGCGCCATGGGGCTGATTTTGATCCTGACGGCCTGTTCCGGGCTGGAATCGGGTTTGATGTCGGCTACGGGCACGGCCGCGGCCAACCAGGCCACCGGGAAAAAATCGTTTCCCGAGCCCAAAAAACTCCCCGATCAGAAGGAATTCGGCGACGTGATGATCCCGCGGGAGATGGAGATCGACAAGGATGCTTCGTTCATCTACACCCGCAGCGGCCAGAACGCCGGCCTGCTGCGACTATCCGGACGCGTGGAGACCAAGTCGCTGCTGCGGTATTTCCAGAACAACATGGCCAACGACGGTTGGCGGATGGTGAGCCAGTTCCAGGCGCCCCAGTCGCTCATGATTTTCGAGAAGGAAAACCGCGTGTGCGTCATCGCCCTCGAGGATGCGAGCTTCCAGACGTTTGCCGACGTCTGGGTGGTGCCGCGCAACGAAACCCTCGATTATGTCGCACCGAAGTGACGGGGATGATCCCCCTGCAGGTTTTGCGATGATCGACCGCCACAACCTCAGCCGTGTGATCAGCGAGGTCTCCCTCACGCTGCAGCGCATGGCGGCGAGCGGGGTCAGGGGGCTGGACTGCTCGGAAAAGAGCCTGAACGCGCTGAAGTCCTGGGGCCGACCCCCCCCGCGGCCCGCCGACGCTCCTGCCGAAACTCTGAAGGACATCCGCGCGGACCTCGGTGAATGCGTGCGCTGCAAGCTTTCCGAAAACCGCACGCGGATCGTTTTCGGCCAGGGCCACCCGAACGCCAGGCTCATGTTCGTGGGCGAGGGGCCCGGCCAGGAGGAAGACCTCGCCGGGGAGCCCTTCGTGGGCGCGGCCGGCCAGCTGCTGACGCGGATCATCGAGGCCATCAAGCTCACGCGCGAGGACGTCTACATCGCCAACGTCGTCAAGTGCCGCCCGCCCGGAAACCGCACCCCGGAGCCGGAGGAGATCGCCACCTGCTCCCCGTTTTTGCGTCGGCAGATCGCCGCCATCCGGCCGCTGTTCATCTGCACGCTGGGCGGCTGTGCCGCGCAGAACCTGCTCGGCACGACGGAGGCCATTTCACGGCTGCGCGGTCGCTTTTTCGATTATGAGGGGATCCGGGTGCTGCCCACTTTTCATCCCGCCTACCTGCTGCGCAACCCGGAGAAGAAGCGCGAGGTGTGGGAGGACATGAAGCGGCTGATGAAGGAGTATCCCTATGAAGGCTAACGTCGTCGGGTGGACGCTTGCGGCGGCGCTGCTGATCGGCGCTGCCGGCCATGCCGGTGCCGAGGCGAACGAGGTGCTCATCATCCGCGTGGCGGACGCCATCAGCCCCGGGACGGCCGATTTCATTCACCACGGCATCAAGACCGCCGAAAAGCAGCAGGCCGCCTGCCTCATCATCGAGCTGGACACGCCGGGCGGGCTGGCCGAGTCCATGCGCAAGATCGTGCAGGACATCCTCGCCAGCCCGGTGCCCGTGGCGGTCTACGTCTCTCCCAGCGGCGGGCGGGCGGCGTCGGCGGGGGTGATGATCACGATGGCCGCCGACATCGCCGCCATGGCGCCGGGGACCAACATCGGTGCCGCCCACCCGGTGGGCGCCGGCGGCCAGGAGATCGACGGCAAGATGTCCGAAAAGGTGGTGAACGACATGGTCGCCCAGGCCCGGAGTGTCGCCGAGCGCCGGGGCCGCAACCCGGAGTGGGTGGAGCGGGCGATCCGGCAAAGCGTGTCGGCCACCGAAACCGAGGCGCTGAAGGAGAACGTCATCGACCTGATCGCCCGGGACACGGACGACCTCATCCGGCAGCTCAACGGCCGGGTCGTTGCCGGCAAGGGGCCGCTGCACCTTGAATCGCCCAAGAAAACCGTGATCGAGGAGAGCCTGCGGACCAAAATTCTGACGACGATCAGCAACCCCAACATCGCCTACCTCTTACTGATGATCGGGCTCGCCGGGCTGTACTTCGAATTCTCGCACCCCGGGGCCGTCTTCCCGGGGGTGGTCGGCGGGATCTGCCTGGTGCTCGCTTTCTTTGCCCTGCAGACCCTGCCGGTCAACTACGCGGGGATCCTCCTCATTGTCCTGGCCATCATCTTTTTCATCATGGAGATGAAAATCGCGAGCTACGGGCTGCTGAGCGTGGCCGGGATCATCTCCCTGCTCCTGGGATCGCTCATGCTCTTCGAAGGCGAAAGCCCGGAGGGCCGGATTTCCTGGAGCGTGCTCACTCCGACGCTGGTCGTGATTTCCGGTTTTTTCACCGCCGTGGCCTTTCTGGTGTTCCGCTCCCAGACGTCCAGGCCGGTGACCGGCTCCGCCGGGCTGGTGGGGGAAATCGGGGTCGTGAAGAAAGCCCTGACCCCCCGCGGCAAGGTCTTCGTCCACGGGGAGCTTTGGAATGCCGTCGCCCGAACGCCCATCGACGAGAACGTGCCGGTTCGGGTGGTCGCGGTCAACGGCCTGCTGCTGGAGGTGGAGCCGGCCGACGGGCCCCCCAAGCCCTAACCGCAGGGCTATCTACATCTCAACCCACCTGACAAGGAGGTTCCCATGTACGCCGGACTGGCAGTCGTTTTACTGATCATATTTTTTCTGTCGGCCTCGTTGAAAGTTCTCAACGAATACGAACGCGGGGTGATCTTCCGTCTCGGCCGGATCATCGCCGCGAAGGGCCCCGGCCTGATCATTCTGATCCCGATCATCGACCGCATCGTCAAAGTGAGCCTGAGGCTGGTGGCGCTGGACGTGGACCCCCAGGACGTGATCACGCGCGACAACGTGTCGGTCAAGGTCAACGCGGTGCTTTACTTCCGCGTCGTCGACCCGGTGAAGGCGATCGTGCAGGTGGAGAACTACGCCTACGCCATGAGCCAGCTGGCCCAGACCACTCTGCGCAGCGTCTGCGGCCAGGCCGAACTCGACGACCTTTTGGCCGAGCGCGATAAAATCAATGCCAAGCTCCAGGAGATCCTGGACACCCACACGGCCCCCTGGGGCATCAAGGTCACCACGGTCGAGCTCAAACAAATCGATCTGCCCCAGGAGATGCAGCGGGCCATTGCGAGGCAGGCCGAAGCCGAGCGCGAGCGGCGCGCCAAGGTCATCAACGCCGAGGGTGAGTTCCAGGCGGCCGCCAAGCTCGCGGAAGCCTCCCGCATCATCGAAAACCACCCGGTCGCCTTGCAGCTGCGCTACCTGCAGACCATGAGGGAAATGGCGGTAGAGAGCAACTCGACCACTTTCCTGCCCATCCCGATCGAGCTGTTCAAACCCTTCTTCCAGAAGCCTGAGGGGAAGGAGGGACGGGAGAGGGGTTAGCCTTGACATTGCAAAATGAAATAGTTTATGAAACGGAGCGCTTGAGACAGCACCATTATCGTTGCGGCATGCGGTGGGGCAGCGACGGCAACCATCGAGGGGCGGGGGCTTTTCAGCCTCCGTCCTTGCTTTCCGCCGCCGGCCGGCAGAACGGCCAGCAGAAAGGATAGACCCATGAGCGAGAAGGAAGTCGAAATTTGGGGCCGACCCCTGGAAAAAATGACCACCACGGACTTGCGGGAGATCGCCAAGGGGCTCGAGGGCGTGTCCGGCGTTCACGGCATGAAGAAGGAGGAGTTGATCGGGGCCCTGCGCGCATCCAAGGGCATCGTCGTCGCGGCCGTGAAAAAGGCCGACGCTTCCATCCATTCCCTCAAGAAGCAGATCCGGTTGATGCAGGCCAAGCGCAGCGCCGCGATCGAGGCCAAGGACCGTAAGCTGGCGACCATTTGCCGGCGCAAGATCTCCCGGCTGAGGAAAAAGACGCGCCGGGCCGCGGCGTGATCGCCGCCATGCCCTCCTGCGGTCTGCCGAAAACGGTTCCGGTGACGGCCGGCGCGATCCAGCCGGAGTCCATCGCCTTTGACATCGACGGGGTCATCGCGGACACCATGACCCTGTTTCTTGAGATTGCGGCCGACGAGTTCGACGTCCACGGCATCCGCTACGAGGACATCACGTGCTACAACCTGGCGGACTGCATCGACATGGCGCCCGAGGTGATCGACGGTGCCATCGTCCGCCTGCTGGATGGCGGGTACCGCGGCCGGCTGAAGCCCGTGCCCGGCGCACCCGAAGTGCTCCAACGGCTGGCCCGTCGCTCCGGCGGGGTCCTCTTTGTCACTGCGCGGCCGCATCTCGGCCCGATCGGGGATTTCATTCGCAGCATACTGCCGGACGACCCCGCGTCGTTCGACATCGTGGCGACCGGCTCGTTTGACGGCAAGACCGAAGTGTTGCAGCGCCGCGGCATCACCCATTTCGTCGAAGACCGGCTGGAGACCTGTTTTACCCTGAATGCCGCCGGCATCACGCCGGTGCTCTTTACGCAGCCGTGGAACCGGGAGCCGCACCCGTTTACCGAAGTGTCGTCCTGGCGGGAGATCGAGGAACTGATTCGCTGGTGAAAGGTAGTGACCGTCATGACGTCGTCCCCCTTGGTTGAAGCCGTGCGCGCCTTCATCGAATCGCTTCCCGCCGAAAAGGGCTACTCCGTCCACACCTGCCGGGCGTACACCCGGGACCTCGAGGAATTTGTCGCCTACTTGTCCGAGAACGGGCACCGCTCCGCTGTGGCCTCCGGCCCGGCGGACGCCTTCGGCCCGCATGATGTGACCGCCGTCGCGATTCGCGGGTACCTGGGGATGCTGCATCAGAAAAATCAGAAATCCAGCATCGCCCGGAAACTGTCCACGCTGCGCAGCTTCTTTAAGTTTTTGGTCAAGAAAGGCGTGGTCGACCACAATCCGGTGGAGGGCATTCTCACCCCCAAACGGGAAAAACCCCTGCCGGGCTATCTGCCGATCGATGCTGTTTTTCACCTGTTGGATTCGATCGAGACCGATTCGGTGCTGGCGGCTCGCAACCGGGCCATCTTCGAAACGCTTTACTCCTGCGGCATCCGGGTTTCAGAACTGGCCGGGCTGAACGTGCACGACATCGACCCCGACGGCGGCACGTTGAAGGTGCTCGGCAAGGGCGCCAAGGAGCGCATCGTCCCGGTCGGGCGGAAAGCGCTGGACGCCATCGCCCATTACCGGATGTCGCTGGAGGCTGAAAAAGGGATCGGCGCCGGGGCGAAAAAGCCATTGTTTCTCAATCATCAGGGGCAGCGGCTCACCCCGCGGTCCATCGCCCGCATCCTCAAGAAACTGGTGACGGCCTGCGGGATTTTGACCCCGGTCTCGCCGCACACGCTGCGACACACATTTGCCACGCACATGCTCGACGCGGGGACTGACCTGCGCAGCGTGCAGGAGTTGCTGGGGCACAAAAACCTTTCCACCACCCAGAAATACACCCACGTCAGCATCGACCGGCTGATGGAAACCTATGACCGGGCGCATCCGCGAAAATGACGGCGGCGTGACCTCTCAGCGCACCCCCGCCATGCAAGGTGACAGGGTATGACCTACCACGGCACGACCATTCTCGCCATTCGCCACAAAGACCGCACCGCCGTCGCCGGCGACGGCCAGGTCACGCTGAACGCCAGCGTGATCAAGCACCGTGCCCGCAAGGTGCGGCGAATTTTTAACGAGTCCATCATCGTCGGCTTTGCCGGGGCGACGGCAGACGCGCTGAGCCTGTCCGAGCGGCTCCAGGAAAAGCTCGAGCGCTACAACGGCAATCTCACCCGCGCAGCGGCCGAGCTGGCGCGCGACTGGCGGACCGACAAGCTCCTGCGGCGGCTGGAGGCGGTGATGGTGGCCGTGGATGCACAGCACCTGTATCTCATTTCGGGCAACGGGGACGTGATCGAGCCGGACGAAGGGGTGATCGGGATCGGCTCCGGAGGGACCGTCGCCCAGGCGGCGGCCATCGCCCTGATGAGGCACACGCAGCTGGACGCGCGTCGCATTGCGGAGGAGGCGCTCCGGATCGCGGCATCCATCTGTGTGTACACGAACGATGTCGTTACGGTGGAAGAGCTGGGATGACACGATGTCTGGCCACCCGGTCTGCCTGTGCATGGGATGCCGGAATATGGCATATTGGATTGCCGGAGTCATACGCGCATGAAAGCCCTCAAACCGTTTGAAATCGTGGCCGCACTGGACACCTATGTCGTCGGCCAGCACAACGCCAAGCGCGCGGTGGCGGTGGCGCTGCGCAACCGCTGGCGCCGGCAGCAGGTCCCCGCCGAACTGCGCGACGAGATCGCGCCGAAGAACATCATCCTCATCGGGCCGACCGGCGTGGGCAAGACCGAGATCGCGCGACGGCTGTCGATTCTGACCGACTCACCGTTTCACAAGGTCGAGGCCTCCAAGTTCACCGAAGTGGGTTATGTCGGCCGCGATGTCGAATCCATGGTGCGGGAGCTGCTCGAACAAACAATCACGCTGGACAAGGCAAAGGAGCAGGCGGCCGTCCAGGACAAGGCCCGTCAGCTGGCCGAAGAGCGCATGCTGGACCTCCTGCTGCCGAAGGCCGGCCCGGCGCCGCCCGCGCGCCCGACTGAACCCGGCGACCCGCAGATCGAGCTCGTCTCCTCCGGCCCGGCGGAAGCCCCCTCGACCCGCGAAAAGCTGCGCGGACTGCTGCGGCAGGGGAAACTCGACAACCGGTATGTTGATGTCGAGACCGCCGACCGGAATGTTCCCATGGTGGAGGTCTTCTCAAACGCGGGTCTGGAGGAGCTGGGGATCAACTTCAAAGACATGCTCGGCGGGCTTTTCCCCAAGGGCGTGAAGCGGCGGCGGCTGAAGGTGCCGGAGGCCATGGGCGTCCTGGCCCAGGAAGAGGCCCAGCAGCTCGTGGATGTCGACAAGATCGTCAAGCAGGCGATCGAGAAGGTCGAGCAGGCCGGGATCATCTTCATCGACGAAATCGACAAGATCGTGGCCAAGGGAGCCTCCCACGGCCCGGACGTGTCGCGCGAAGGCGTGCAGCGGGATCTGCTTCCGGTGGTCGAGGGCTGCACGGTGACGACCAAGTACGGGCCCGTCAAGACCGACCACGTGCTGTTCATCGCCTCGGGGGCCTTCCATACCGTGAAGCCCTCGGACCTGATACCCGAGTTGCAGGGGCGTTTCCCGATTCGGGTCGAGCTCAATGCCTTGGGGCGGGACGAATTTCTGCGCATCCTGACCGAGCCGAAGAACGCTCTGCTGCTGCAATACACGGAGCTTCTCAAGACCGAGGGGGTCGAGCTCGTTTTCCAGCCGGAGGCCGTGCGCGAGGTGGCGCGGCTGGCGGAGGAGGTCAACGCCCGCACCGAGAACATCGGCGCCCGGCGGCTGCACACGTTGATGGAGCGACTGCTCGAGGAGGTCCTCTTCGATGCGCCCGACGTGTCCGACCGGCGAGTGGTCATCGACACGGTCACCGTGGAGCGGCGTCTGAAGGACATCGCCGGCGACGAGGACCTCAGCCGCTACATCCTGTGACCCGCCGGTGGGAATAACAGTTGCATTGCGTAATGTACATTCGGACCTTTCGCAAACGGAGAAATTGGAATGGACAGTCCATTGATGGTGCGGGCGAACGATGTGATCGCCAAGACCTACAAGCGGTTTCCGGTCGTGTTGACCCGGGGCAGCGGGTCCACGCTCTGGGATGAAAACGGCAAGCGCTACACCGATTTCGTGGCCGGGATCGCCGTGTGCAACCTCGGCCATGCGCACCCGAAGATCGCCGAGGCCCTGGCCGCCCAAGCCCGGACGCTGTGGCACGTGTCCAACCTGTTCTACACCGTGCCGCAGCTGGAGCTCGCCGAGTGGCTCATCGGCCACAGCTTCGCCGACCGGGTGTTTTTCTGCAACAGCGGTGCCGAGGCCAACGAGGCGGCCATCAAGCTCGCGCGCAAGTATTTCAAGGAGGCCGGCGAGGGGGATCGCTTCCGCATCATCAGCATGGATCAATCCTTCCACGGCCGGACCATGGCGACCCTCTCCGCCACCGGCCAGGAAAAAGTCAAGCATGGGTTCGCCCCGCTGCTGGACGGTTTCGATTTCGTGCCGTTCAACGATGTCGACGCCATCCGGAAAGCGATCGGGCCGTCCACCTGCGCGGTGATGCTCGAGCCGATCCAGGGGGAGGGCGGCGTGCGCTGCCCGGCCCCGGATTTCCTCAAGCAGGTGCGGTCGATCTGCGACGAGGCCGGCCTGCTGTTGATTTTCGACGAGATCCAGACCGGCATGGGTCGCACGGGAACGCTTTTCGCCTACGAGCATTTCGGGATCACGCCCGACATCATGACCCTCGCCAAGGCGCTGGCCAACGGTTTGCCCATGGGCGCCATGCTCGCCACGGAAAAGGCGGCCGCCGCTTTCGGGCCGGGGGCGCATGCGTCGACGTTCGGGGGTACGCCGATCGTTTCGGCGGCGGCCCGGGAGGTCTGCCGGCTGATGGAATCCGAGGGCATCCCCGATCGCTGCCGCCGCACATCGGACTACTTCCGTTCCCGGCTCGAGTGGCTCAAGAACCGTCATGCGGTCATCGAGGATATCCGGGGGCTCGGCCTGCTGCTCGGCATCAAGCTTGCCACCGAGGGCGACGGCTTTGTCTTGAAGGCCATGGACCAAGGTTTCCTGATCAACTGCGTGCAGGGCAACATCCTGCGCTTCGTGCCTCCGTTGATCATCACCCCGGAGGAGATCGACGCGCTGATCGTGTGCCTGGATGCGCTTTTCAACGAAGTGGGTTAACGGGTCGGCGAGGCAGTATGTCCGAAAAACTATGGAAGGGCCGATTCAGCGAGAAGACGGCCAAGGTCGTCGAACGATTCACCGCCTCGATTGAGATCGACCAGCGGCTCTTCCGCTATGACATCGAAGGCAGCATCGCCCACTGCCGAATGCTGGCCAAGACCGGCATCATCACCGAAGCGGACGCTGAAGTCCTCGTGCAGGGGTTGAACCAGATTCGGCGGGAAATCGAGGCTGCCAGTTTCCGGTTCGACGACCAGCTCGAGGACATTCACATGCACATCGAATCGCGGCTGTTCGAAATCGTGGGAAAGGCGGCCCAGAAGGTCCACACCGGCCGCAGCCGCAACGACCAGGTGGCTCTCGACGTGCGCATGTACCTGCGCGATGCGCTGGGAGACATCCTCCGCCTGCTGGCCGGCCTGCAGCGGGTCCTCATCGGCCTGGCCAAGACCCACATCGACGTGATGGTTCCGGGCTACACCCATCTGCAGAGAGCCCAGCCCGTCCTGCTGGCCCACCATTTCATGGCCTATGTCGAGATGTTCGCGCGGGATGCCGAGCGCATGGAAGCCTGCCGGGTGCGCACGAACGTCATGCCGCTGGGCAGCGCCGCCCTGGCCGGTACGACCTTTCCGATCGACCGCGCCTACGCGGCCGACCTGCTGGGGTTTCCGGCGCTGTCCGCGAACAGCCTGGATGCCGTCTCGGACCGGGATTTCATCATCGAGTTCCTGGCGGCGGCGTCCTTGAGCATGCTGCATCTGAGCCGGCTGTCCGAGGAGATGGTCCTGTGGTCCACCGCCGAGTTCGGGTTCATCGAGCTGCCGGATGCCTTCGCCACGGGCAGCAGCATCATGCCGCAGAAGAAAAACCCGGATGTGCCTGAGCTGGTGCGGGGCAAGACCGGCCGGGTATATGGGCACCTCATGGCGATGCTGACGTTGATGAAAGGCCTGCCGCTTTCCTACAACCGCGACCTGCAGGAAGACAAGGTGGCGCTGTTCGATGCCGTCGACACGCTCAGCGCCTGCCTCGACGTGTACACCCAGATGCTGCCCGGGATCCGCATCGTGCGCTCCCGGATGGAGCAGGCCGCCTCCAGCGGGTACATCAACGCCACCGACCTGGCCGACTACCTGGTGCGCCAGGGGATGCCCTTCCGGGAAGCCCACCACTGCGTCGGGCAGGCCGTGCGCCACGCCATCGACCAGGGCCGGGAGCTGCACGAGCTGCCGCTGGCGGAGCTGCAGGGTTTCAGCGCGCTGATCCGGCCGGACATCTTCGAATGTCTCGAAGCGAGAGAGACCATCAACCGCCGCTCCTGCCCGGGGGGTACGGCGGCGGCCGCGGTGCGGGCCGCCATCGAGGCGGCGGAAAAACGGCTGGGGTGAACGGCATGCGCCCGCGGACGCCCATACCTTTCTGCAGACGGTTGGCGGCCATCGCGGCCGCCGTCCTGTTGATCGGCGCCTGGGGCGGATGCGGACGAAAAATGCCGCCGATCCAGCCCGGGACGTACCCGCCGCAGGCGGTGAAAGATCTCGCTTTTGAAGTGCAGGCCGGCCTCCTGACCCTCTTCTGGAGCGCGCCGGCGGAGAAGGAAAAAGACAAAGAGAACGCTGCCGTCAGCTTCAAGGTCTTGCGCGCTCGCCAGACGGCGAGCGAGTCGGACTGTCAGACCTGCAGCGTGCGGTTCCAGTCGGTCGGGGATGTGCGGCTCGCCGGCAGGGATCCTTCGGAGCGGCTGCAGTTCCAGGACCGGCTTGAGCCGGGCTACAAATACCGCTACAAGGTCATCGGCACCTCCGCCGCGGGAGTGGCGTCGAAGGACTCCAACATCGTGCATCCGAATCCTTGAGATTGCGGGCGAGATCGATGGCAGGGACATCTATGGACCAGGTGCCGTTTGCAAAAATGAGCGGGAGTGGAAACGATTTCATCATCATCGACAACCGCCCCCGTGTGTTGCCGGAATCGACGATCGCCGCCTTCATCACCGGGGTCTGCCGGCGGCGGCTGTCGGCGGGCGCCGACGGGGTCATCCTGATCGAGGCATCGGAAACCGCGGACTTCCGCTGGCGGTTCTTCAACTCGGACGCCAGCCTGGCGGAGATGTGCGGCAACGGGGCGCGCTGTGCGGCGCGCTTCGCTTTTTTACAGGGGATCTGCGGCGCGCGGCTGCGCTTTGAGACCGGCGCCGGCCTGGTGGAGGCTCAGGTCGAAGGGATGAGGGTCCGGGTGAAGATGACCGACCCGCAGGATCTGAGGCTCGACATCCGGATCGATCTGGCATCCGGGCCGCTCACGGTCAGCAGCATCCACACGGGCGTTCCTCACGCGGTGGTTCTGACGGATGGCGTCGAGGGGGTGGATGTGGCCGGCGTGGGGCGCGAGATCCGCTTTCACCCGCAGTTTGCACCGGCGGGGACGAACGCCAATTTCATCTCCAAGGAATCCCCGGGGGGGATCGCGATTCGCACCTACGAACGCGGCGTGGAGGGCGAGACCCTTGCCTGCGGCACGGGAGCCGTGGCCGGCGCGCTGGTGGCGGCCGGCAAGCTCGGGCTGACCTCGCCGGTGAGCGTGCGCACGGCCGGCGGCGAGCACCTGACGGTCCACTTCGAAAACAGGTCGGGTTTTTATCGCGACGTCTACCAAGAGGGCGACGCGCGGTTGATCTACACCGGGGTGTTGCACCCCGAGGCCTGGCAATAGGATTCGGCGGCGTGACAACCCCGCACAGCGCCTTCATCTCCGTCGGGTCGAACCTGGGGGACAAACTCGAGCAGTGCCGCAGGGGAGTGGATGCGCTCGTCGCGGGTGGAGACATTCGAATCACCGGGCGGTCGCGCATGTACCGGACCGAGCCGGTGGATTTCATCGACCAGGACTGGTTCGTCAACTGCGTCATCCGGATCGAGACCGACTTGGGCCCCCTCGAGTTGCTCGATCGGCTGCAGTCCGTGCAGCGGCAGGCCGGCCGGACGGCCAGGGGCGTTCGGTTCGGGCCGCGGGTGCTCGACTTGGACATCCTGTTGTACGAAGGGCGGGTCATGAATGACCCGCGGTTGACCCTGCCGCACCCGCGCATGCACCGCCGGCGTTTTGTTTTAAAGCCGTTGTGTGATATAGATCCTGACGCGGTTCACCCGGTTTCGGGCCAGACGGCGAAAACGTTGCTGGCTGCATTGGATGAGGACGGCCAGCAGGTGCTGGAGCTCAGATGATTCGAATTTTAGTCCTCCTGGTTCTTGGGTATCTCGCCTATCGGCTTGCGAAACGATGGCTGCGGGGCAAAATGATATCCGGACGGGTGAATCACCGGGAGACCGGTCGTATTGACGACGTGATGATCAAGGACCCTCAGTGCGGGGTCTATTTTCCGCGGCGGGACGGGGTCGCCCTGAAGTCCGCCGGAGGCGGTCTGTTGTTTTGCAGCCGGGAGTGCCGGGATAAATACCTCGCCGCCCACTCCGAATCTGGAGACTAACCGGTCACCATGGAACCTATGGACGCTTCACAGCAAACCCGAATGGCTTCGAGCGCCGACAAGACGGCCGACCCTCAGACCGGGTGGGATCGGAGCGAGACCGCCGCCGACGAGACGGAGCGGCCGGACGTGTGGAGCCGCCTGCGGAGAACCGCCCATCACCCGAACGGCCTGACGCTGATTCGGATTGCCATCATTCCCTTTATCATCGTTCTTTTCTCCTTCCCGGAGAGCCCGTTCATGAGCTTTCTGGCCGCCCTGACTTTCAGCGTCGCGGCTTTCACCGACTACCTGGACGGGTTTCTGGCGCGCCGCCAGGGGAAAGTGACCTTTATGGGCAAGGCCTTGGACCCGGTGGCCGACAAGCTGCTCACCTCCTCGGCCTTCATCATGCTCGCGGCGCACGGCTGGGTGCCGGCGTGGATGGTATGCGTGATCATCGGACGCGAACTGGCGGTCACCGGCTTGCGCAGTGTGATCGCCGGCAAAGGGATGGACATCTCCGCCTCGCGTCTCGGAAAGCTCAAGACCGGTTTTCAGATTGCCGCCATCATCCCCCTCATGATCCACTACCCGTTGTTGGGCCTTGATACCCAGGGCGTCGGGCAGTTTCTCTTGTGGCTGGCGCTGGGGTTCACGATGTGGTCGGGTGCGGATTATTTCGCCAAATTTAAAAAATTGGTGTAACCGGCTTTTCTATTGACAAACCGGATATGAGCCGTTAGAAATATCGTTTGAGTTGAGCGGGAATAACTCAGTGGTAGAGTGCGACCTTGCCAAGGTCGAAGTCGCGGGTTCAAATCCCGTTTCCCGCTCCATTTTTTTATGGCGGCATAGCCAAGTGGGAAGGCAGTGGTCTGCAAAACCACTATTCCCCGGTTCGAATCCGGGTGCCGCCTCCACATTATTGTATCCAAAGGCTCGCGGGTTAAGACGCGGGCCTTTCGCATTTGCGGGGCAGGAGGAGGGCAGAAACGATGCGGATCGTGCGGGGCGAACTGGACGGCCGCGACACCCCGCGGCGGCAGCGCACGGTCGAGGCGCTGCGCCGCATGGGCATCACCGTCGAGCCGACGGACACCATCCGCAAGGTGATGTGGACCAAGTTCGTCTTTATCGCCGGCTTCAGCGGCGTGGCGCCTGGAGGTGGGCGACTACCGCGCCGTGCCCGAGACGCGGTTTCAGAAAACCTTTGAACAACTTCCATTGGGACCCGGGACGGTATGCCTGAACTTGAACACATCGTGATCATCGGCGGCGGCGGGGTCGGCGGCGCGCTCGCTCACGATCTGGCCCTGCGCGGGTTCCGGGTGACGCTGGTCGAGAAGGGCGAGCTGCTTTCCGGGACGAGCGGCCGGCACCACGGGCTGCTGCACAGCGGCGCCCGCTACGTGCTGCATGATCCGGACGCCGCGCGCGAGTGCAGGCAGGAGAGCCAGATCCTGCGCCGGATCGCCCCCCAGGCCGTCGAATCGAACGGCGGTCTCTTCGTTGCCTTGGACGACCGGGACCTTTCCTTTCGCGAGGCGTTTCTCGACCGGTGCCGGTCCGCCGGAATACCGGCTGAGCCCATCCCCGTTTCACAGGCGCTCGCTATGGAGCCGGCGCTGAACCCGGCCTTGCGGGCGGCCGTGAAGGTCCCCGATGCCGTCATGGATGCCTGGCGGCTGCCCATGCATTTCTTCGCCACCGCCCAGGCCCACGGCGCTGCCATCCGGAATTTTACCGAAGTGACGGCCCTGCGCGTGACCGGCCGCACGGTGGCCGGCGTGGGCGTCATGGATCACCGTACGAAGACCACCGCCACCATCGCCGCCGATCTGGTCGTAAACGCCGCCGGGCCCTGGGCCGGGCGCATCGGCGCCATGGCCGGGATCCGCCTGCCGCTTCAGCCGGGCCCCGGCGTCATGGTGGCCGTGCAGGGCCGGCTGACCCAGCGTGTGATCAACCGGCTGCAGCCGGCCGGCGAAGGGGACATCATCGTCCCCCAACGCGGGCTCAGCATCCTGGGCACCACCGCGTGGGTGACCGACGATCCCGACACGGTGACCGTACCGCCGGGCCATGTGCCCCGGCTGTTCGATCTGTGCCGGGCCCTGGTTCCGGCCGTCGGCGATCGTAAGCCCCATGCCGTCTGGAGCGCCAGCCGGCCGTTGCTGCAGAGCGGAGGGGCGGCCGATCCCTACCGCATGAGCCGATCCTTTGACTGCTTCGACCACGGCCGGCGTGACGGGGTCGAGGGGTTGGTCACGGTTATCGGCGGGAAGGCGACCACCATGCGGGCCATGGCGGAAAAGACGGCGGACCTGATCTGCCAAAAGACCGGCCGGAAGCTCCCCGGCCGTACGCGCGACACCGTCCTGCTGCCCTACCGCTGTTTCTGGCGGAGCATATCCGCAGCAGAGTGACCCCCTGCATCCGAAAGGCTGACATCCAATGACGACGCGCGCGGTTGAGTTCAGCATATTCCGTTACAAGCCGGGCCATATCGACCCGCCGCGGTTTGAGAGCTTTCGGATCGAAGCGGAAGAGGGGATGACGGTGCTGGAGGCGCTCGAGCGGATCCGCCTGACCCTGGACGGTTCGCTCATTTATCGCCACAGCTGCCACCACAGCTCCTGCGGAACCTGCGCCTGCCTGGTCAACGGAGTCGAGCGCCTGGCCTGCACCACGCGCGTGCTGGAACTGGGGACAGACACGGTGAGGCTGGAGCCGCTCAGGGGTTTCGAACGGACCGGCGATCTCGCGGTGCGAATGGAGGTTTTTTTCCGAGATATCGAACCGGGATGGTCCTACCTGAAACCATCGGAGTCGTTCGCGCACGTTCAGGCGGATTCGGGAACGGAACTTCTGCGGTTTGAAGCATGCATCGAATGCGGGTGCTGCGTTTCGGCGTGCCCGGCAACCCGGTCCCACCCCGACTTCATGGGGCCGGCGGCCCTTGCCGCCACTCACAACGAAATTTCAAAGAACACGCCTGCCGCCGATGACCTTCTGCGGACAGCGGGAAACGAGCGGGGCGAGCGCTGGTGCGAGCGTGCGCTGGCCTGCAGCCGCGTCTGCCCGACCGGGGTGCACCCGGCCCGCCACATCGCCGACCTGCGGCGTGAGCTGAAAAAACCCCTCGCCTGATTATCTTCTGCTGCACGCCTGCCGCCATGTATTGCTTCATTTTCCCCCTGGAGAGGCCACATTTTTTAATATGAATGCTGTGCTGCCGGTTGCGTGCAAGCGGAAGGCTGCCTATTATCAACTCATTTCGGCAAGCCGACGGATCGGGGTGTCGATGGGGTCATCAAAAACAGCTATTTGAATGTCCGGCGCTTTGTCCGGAGATGGAGGGGGGAAATGAAAAAAGGGGCGCTCGTTTTGGCAATGATAGTGGCGGCGGTGATGACGCTCACCAGCTGCGGCTACAACACCATGCAGCAGCAGGAGGAAAAAGTCTTCAAGGCCTGGGGGGACGTGGAGGCCACGCTTCAGCGGCGCGCGGACCTGATCCCCAATCTGGTGGAAACCGTCAAAGGCTATGCCTCTCACGAGCGCGGAACGCTCGAGGCGGTGATCAATGCCCGCGCCAAAGCCACCGCCGTCAAGCTGTCCGTTGATGATTTGAGCGACCCGGCGGCGCTGCAAAAACTGCAGCAATCCCAGGGGGAACTCTCCTCTGCCCTCTCGCGGCTGCTGGTGGTGGTTGAGCAGTACCCGGACCTGAAGGCCAACGAAAACTTCAGGGATCTGCAGAACCAGCTCGAAGGAACGGAGAACCGGATCAACGTGGCCCGGCAGCGCTACAACCAGACGGCGGAAGAATTCAACGCATCGATCCGCACCTTCCCGAATAGTCTGACCAACAGTCTTTTGCTGCATCTCAAGCGCAAGGAATACATCAAGGCCGATGAAGGCGCCCAGGCGGCTCCCAAGGTGAAGTTCTAGAAAGGTATTGGGCGATCGCGGCATCAACGCCGGAGTCCCCGAAGGGTATTGGAAGGGCGTTGTCGAGACGATCGTGCAGGGGACCCGGGAAGGGCGGCCGGCGGAAAGCCTCTGCCAGGCCGTTGCCCGGGTCGTGGATGTGCTGGCGGAGAAGCTACCGGCAAGGGCGAGGGACGCGGACGAGATCAAGAACGTGCTCGTTGAAGGCCGGCGGGCCTGAGGCATACGCCGGGGATCACCCGCGCCTGTTTTTCTTGTCTTTCCGAACCGAGAACCCGAAATGCCCGAGGTGTCGACCCAAGGCGAAATAGTGGCCGTGCGCGAACGCAATCAAGCCGGCTTTCTGCAGGTTGAGGCGGCCTCTGTAGTCCACCAGGCCGGAGCTGACTTGAACCGAGACCACCTGCGCCAGAAACAGGGTGTGGGAGCCCAGCTGCAAGGATTTCTTCACCCGGCACTCGATGTTGAGCGGGCACTCCACGACGATCGGGCAGCCCACTTTCAGCGCCGGGGCGGGTGTGAGGCCGGTGGCGCTGAACTTGTCCGCATCGCGTCCTGAAACCACTCCGCACCAGTCGGTCGCCTTGGCCTGATCGGCGGAAGGGACATTCACCACGAACTCGCCCGTGGCCTTGATGATGTCGTGGGAATAGCGCTCCGGCCGGACCGAGATTGAGAGCATGGGCGGGTCGGAGCACACGCTGCCGATCCAGGCAATCGTGATGAGGTTCGGCTTCCAGCCCTTGGTTCCCCCGCAGCTCACCAGCACCACCGGCACCGGCGCGAGCATGTTGCCCGGTTTCCAGCTCTTCTTTCCGCTGCGCTTGCCTGCATCCGCGCGCTTTCTGTGTCTCGGCGGCTTGCCCTTGTCCGGCGTCATATTTTCAGGCTCCTCAAAAAACCGTCAATCTTGGGCAGGGCGGTGAGAGGTGAAACGACAGGTTGGAAAGCAAGCCCTGATCCGAACGCAGGACATCTGAGCAGAAAAAGAGGCAAAGCGCAAGCGGGTACCGGATGACCCTTTATTACTCCGGCAATCAAATATGCCAAATTCCACCATCTCACGAAAAGGCGGGCACCCCGCTCCGCCTTCACACGCACAAGAGCTGGCATATTTGATTGCTACCAGGCGCCGCCACCCCCCCCGCCCCCGCCTCCGCCCGAGGAGCCGCCCCCGCCTCCACCGGAGCTTGACCCCGGAGAGGTGGATGACGAGGAGATGGCGCCGCTCAGCGAGTTTCCCATGGATCCGGCGAAGCTGCCCATGCGCGAGCTGTCCCAGCTTGAGCCCGAGTACCATCGAGGGTGATAGCCCCCGCTGCCGTCGGACCGCGCCGCAGCGGAAAGCACGTCGTTGAACTGTTCCGTCCACTGCTGTTCAACGCCGAGCGCGAGCGCGTAGGGCAGGAACTTTTCATAAAGCTCGGGCGTGCGGCCGGCGGGATAGATGCGTTGGAGGCGGTCGGCCTCGGTGGCGGCCAGGAACATCTTAAACCCCTCGATCTTGTCCAGGATCCGGCGGCCGAGCAGGGTAGGGGCTTTCAGCAGGTGATAGAACAGGATGTTGACCACCGCCACGATGATCGGAAACACCGCCATGGCCGGGGAGCTCTGGGAGAGGGTGTAAAGGGCAAAAACCTCCGCCCCGAAAAAGGGCAGGGCGAAGAGGGTCATGAAAATGGCCGCGCCGATGCTTCCCACCTTGGTGCCGAGGTTGCGGGCCCCGGAAAACACCTGCCCCCAGAGCTTGACGACCATGGTGGCCAGAAAGACCACCCCGATGCTCCAAATGCTGAGCCAGACCCCCAGGAACACCACCTCACCCCGATGGAGCGAAGAGAGAAAACACGATGCCACCGCGAGCGCCGAAATGACCACGCCGGTCACGAACGCCTTGCGGTTGTTGACGAAATGAGTCTTTTCAAACGCGAAGGTCAGCGCGGTCTTGAGTGCGTTTTTCGCGGCGGCGATGCTCGAATGGTTCCTGCGTTCCAGCACAATCGATTTCCCGGAGCGGAAGAGCTGGGATGCGATCTTCTGCTCATCCGGGCTGAGCTTCTCCGTGGCGCCGTCTTTTTTTTCCAGCGCATACTTGTCCTTCGCATCTGAAATAGTGAGATGCCCTTTGGCCGCCATGCTGATTAGGGCGGCTGCAAATATCTTGTCATCATAACCCATCTCCGCGATGAAGCGCATGGCGGCGGGCGACAAGTTGTCGGGCGGGGTGTAGAGCGGCATGATGGCCCCCTTTTCGGGGTCCTTGCCCACAGCAAACCACACCAGCACGTAGTAGGCCAGCAGCACGATGAGGCCGATGGCGGCGGCTATCGGGGTGAGGTTGTCTTTAAAAAAAGACAGGGCCTTTTCCTGCGATGAAGGTTCGCGCACAAAGCCCTTGGGCCAGCCGACGACGATGGTCAGGCCTTCGTGGGGTGCGAGCTTTTGGGTGGTCCTGAAGACGGCCCTTCCCTCCGGGGTCGTCTCCGCCTTGTACGCCTGGCCCTTGGCGCCCGCCGGGCCGGTGTAGGCTTCCAGCAGGTTGAGACCAGGGACCCCCGGCGGCAGCTCGACCGAGGCCGACGCCCGGTCGATGCTGAAAGTCCAGCCGTTGCCGGTGACATTCCAATAGAGCTCGTCGTGGTCCCTGAAAAAGCCCAGCTGGCGGTCGGTCCGGTAGGTCAGCGTGTAGGTGTGTTCCCCGGGGGGGAGGAGATTTTCTTTGCGGCCCATGTAGACCCGCACGCCGTTGGCCAGGTTCTCGGTGTGCCACGCCTCGGGCTTGTCGTCCCGCGTGACCCCCTGCACCGTCAAGCCCACCACGTAGGGGTTGCCGGCGCGGTCCTTGTAGGTCGTGGGGAAGTCGCGGAAGATTCCCCGGCGGATCTGCTCGCCGGTGCTCAGCACCTTGATGGTCTCGGTCACGAGCATGCCGGCGTCGGGATTCACCATGATGCGGCTGTCAAAGGAGAGAATCCGTTCTGAAGGAGAGGCGGCCGCGCTTTCGACCTGAAAAACCCCAAGCAGCAGCGCAATGGCTGCAGCAGCTAATCGGCACCTGTGAAGTGCCTGGAAGAGAACCCTGGGATGCCCCGGGCTGCTGTTCATGAGCACCAATTACGTCCTTTCAGAAACTCACCTTCACCGGTTTACGTTCGGCCGCCGGTGTTTCTAGTTCAAAGAAATCCCTTTGCCCGAACTTGAAACGCGAAGCGACCAGGTTCGACGGGAACTGCTCGACGGCCGTGTTGAGGTCGCGCACCACGGCGTTGTAGTAGCGGCGGGCCGACTCGATGCCGTCTTCGAGCTCCTTGAGCTGGGCCTGGAGCTGCATGAAGTTCCGGTTGGCCTTTAAATCGGGGTAGGCCTCGGCCACGGCAAAAAGGCTCTTGAGGGTCTCCCGGAACAGGTTCTCCGCTTGGGCCGTCTCCGCCGGGCCGGCGGCCTTCATGGCGGATGTGCGCGCTTCCGTCACCTTCTGGAAAAGCGACTGCTCGTGGGCCGCGTAGCCCTTCACGGTCTCGACCAGGTTCGGCACGAGGTCGTAGCGCTTCTTGAGCTGCACGTCGATGTCGGACCAGGCCGACTGCGAGGTGTTCCGCAGGCGCACGAGTCGGTTGTAGACGGAGATCGCATAAATGACGATGGCCGCCGCCGCTGCCGCTATCGACGCAAGAAATGTCATCAGGCTCCTCCCGTGGCCGCCGGGGCTGCCGGCCGGCTGTTCACAACTAGTATCGGCTCATTGGCAGTAAACATAAAACGTATCCGGCCCGCAGGCAATCACGAAGCCGGGGAGGTAACTGCTCAGGTCAAGGGTTCGGGGGTGCAAGGGTTAAGAAAATCCGCGTGAGAAAAAACCTGCTTAAGAAAATGCCGAATCCGGCCGATAACCGAGTCAGCTATCTCGGAATTGCGACACTGACCGGCTCGAAAGGTCAAGGTTTTTTATAATTGTTGAAATCGCAGTTATCAGGAAAGGAACTTGCCCAATGAAACTATCCTTGTCCAAACGCATCATCGGCGCCGTGATCATCTCGGTGATCATCGGCAGCACCGCTGCGCTCATCTCCTCGGTCGTACTCATGCGCGGCTTCGACGCGCAGGTTCAGAAAGACGTCGAGCAGTTTTCGACGGCAGTTCAGGGACAGCTGGACGCCATCAAGGAAAAATGCGCGGAGGCGGCCTTTCAGTTCGCCAGCCGGCCGGACGTGGCCGAAGCGGTCAAGAAGGGCGACACGGCCTACGTTCAGAAAGTCGCCCGGGAATTCCTCGCCTCCGGGACGGTTAACGTTCTTACCATCGCCGGCAAGGACGGTAAAGTGATCGGTCGCGGGCACTCGGACAAGGCCGGTGACAGCGTTCTGAACCAGGCGAATGTGAAAAAGGCCTTGGCCGGGGAAGCCTCCTCCGGAGTGGAAGAGGGTACGGTCGTGAAGTTTTCCATGCGCGCCGGCCAGACTCTCAAGATGGATGGGCAGATCATCGGCTCCGTGACGTCGGGTGTCGACCTTTCCTCCGACACCAAGTTCGTCGACCGCGTCAAGGCTACCATGGGCCTCGAGGCCACCATTTTCCACGGCGACACCCGCGCATCCACCACGATCGTCAAGGAGGGCAAACGCGCCGTCGGCACCAAGATGGACAACCCCCAGGTCATCGAAACCGTGCTGCAGCAGGGGAAAACGTTTCACAACATCAATCGGATCCTGGGCCGGGAATACAACTCCGTTTACTGGCCGCTGCGCGATCTGGAGGGCAAGATCGCCGGGATGCTCTTCATCGGCAAGGACCGCGAGGCGGTCCTGAAGGCCGAGAATGAAATGTACGTCATCGTCGGGACGGTGGTCATCGGGATCGTCGCGCTCATGGCGGTGGCCGCCTTCTTCATTGCGCGGTCCATTGCCGGGCCTATCCAACGGGTCAGCCGCGGCCTGGTGGAGAGCACCGGCCGGGTGGCGAGCGTGTCGTCCCAGGTGTCCGGTTCGAGCCAGGTGCTATCGGACGGAGCCTCGGAGCAAGCGGCGGCCATCGAGGAAACCTCCTCCTCGCTCGAGGAGATGGCCTCCATGACCAAGCACAACGCGGACAACGCCGACCAGGCCGACGTCCTCATGAAGCAGGTGGGGCAGTTCGTCGGTCAGGCCAACGAATCCATGGGCAAGCTCAGCGCGTCCATGGAGGAGATCAAGAAAGCCAGCGAGGAGACCCAGAAGATCGTCAAGACCATCGACGAGATCGCCTTCCAGACCAACCTGCTCGCCCTGAATGCGGCGGTGGAGGCGGCGCGGGCCGGCGAGGCCGGCGCCGGTTTTGCCGTGGTGGCCGACGAGGTGCGCAACCTGGCCATGCGGGCAGCGGACTCGGCGCGCAACACCGCGGGCCTCATCGAAGGCACGGTCAAAAAAGTCAAGGAAGGCTCCGGCCTGATGTCGGGCACGCGGGAGGCCTTCGGCAAGGTGGCCGAGAGTGCCGGGAAAGTGGCTGAACTGCTGGCCGAGATCGCCGCTGCCTCCAAGGAACAGTCCCAGGGCATCGACCAGGTGAACAAGGCCGTGGTCGACGTGGACAAGGTGACTCAGCAGAACGCCGCCAATGCCGAGGAGTCGTCGTCGGCTTCCGTGGAGCTCTCCTCCCAGGCCGGACATATGAAGTCCATGGTCGAAGAACTGCTCGCCCTGATCGGCGGGCAACCGAAGGAGTCCAAACCGGCAACCCCCACGGCCAGGGGAAAAGAAAAACCGCAGACGGCGCCGGCGACCGCGGCAGCATCGGCACCGCGTTCCAAAACGCGCCCGCAGCCGGCGGTGAAGACCCAGCAGCCTTCCCCTGAACAGATCATCCCGCTTGAAAACGAGGACTTTAAGGACTTTTGAACACACGGCGATTGAGTCGCCTGCCGATGTCTTTGGTCAAAAGGGCTGCCGAATCCGGCAGCCCTTTTGAGTTTGTGACGATGGCCTTGCATCGAGGTTTCTTCGCAGCGCGGGACCTCACGCATCCATCGGATCTTAATTTCACGGGGCAGGGTACCTTTAAAATCGCCCCAAATGATGTTAGCTTATTCATAAGACCTTGTTCCTGGCTGGCGGTCCCACGATGTTTCGGGTTTGGTTGAACCAGGGACCGGTACCACTCATCGCAACGGCAGCCCGAAAGGTATTCCGGCAAGGGCGGCCCCGGGTGCGGCCCTCAGAGGTACGGACGTTATCATGCCCACGCTCAATGTCATTTCCGGCCCCCAGCCCGGGTCCAGCTACGACGTGAAAGACGGCGCGGTCATCGGCCGCAGTCGCAGTGCGGACCTGCAGTTCGAGGAAAAAACATTGTCCCGTCAACACGCCAAAATCGTATTCAGTGGCGGGAAATGGACGCTGGTCGACCTCGGGAGTTCCAACGGCACGTTCGTCAACGGCGTTGCCGTTCACACCGAAATGGCGCTCACGCACGGGGATGAGATCCGGCTGGGCGAGCTTTCAATGACGTTCATGTCGGCGCTGCCAGACGCCGTGTATTCGAGGGTGGACGTCACGTTGGACCCGGGAGCGAAACGTGCGCCCATCTTTGAAAACGTTTCGGTGGACGATCACATCGAGCAGCTGCTTCCCAAAGGGCTGGAAGAAGACGCCAGCCAATTGATGATCAAGCGGCTGCGGCAGCTGTCCGAGGTTGCGGAAATCCTCGGCAATGTGATCGAGGCCGACCAGCTTTTTCCCAAGGTGCTGGAGAAGCTTCTGGACGTGTTTCCCGAAGCCGAGCGGGGCTGCATCATGGTGTGCGAACCGGACGGCTCGAACCTGCATCCCATGGCCGCGCTGGCCCGCCCGGGGATCCAGAGCCAGATGTCGGTCAGCCGCTCGCTGGCCAGAGAGGTGGCCGCCACGCGCAGTGCCGTCTTGAGCGCCGATGTCAGCGGAGACCAGCGTTTCGACCCCCAGCACACGGTCGTGCGCTTCGGTTTGCGCACCGTGATGTGTGCGCCCATGATCTGTGAAAACACCGTGCTGGGGCTCATCCAGCTGGACAGCTCCAACCCGGACACCCGGTTCTCAAAGGCCGACATGGCCTTGTTTTTGGGGATGGCAGGCCAAGCGGCGCTGGCGTTCGGAAAAGCCAAGCTCCACCAACAATTGATCGCCCAGATGCTTTTTCAGAATGACCTGCAGATGGCCGAGCGGATTCAGCACAGCTTCCTGCCGAAAGCCTCGCCCCAAAGGCCGGGATACCGCTTTGCCGCAAGCTATTCGGCGGCGCGTCACATCGGAGGGGATTACTACGATTTCGTTTACATTTCAGACAGCGCCCTCGGGGTTACCGTGGGGGATGTGTCCGGCAAAGGCGTGGCCGCGGCGCTCATCATGGCGAAACTCAGCAGTGAAATGCGCTTTCACGCACGCAGCTGCCTGTCCGCCGGGGATATCCTGACGGCGCTGAACCGCTCGCTGGCGGAAGAGATGGAAAGCGGGATGTTCGTGACGCTCGCGCTGTTGGTTCTCGAGCCGGAAAAACGCAAGCTCACCCTTGCGTCGGCGGGGCATTTGCCTCCGCTGCTGCGCGCGGGCGACGGCTCCGTCTCTGAGCTGAAAAATCAGGGGGGCATCCCTCTGGGGGTATTCGACAATCACCAGTACACCGAAAGCGCGCTTTTGCTGAAACCCGGCGACTGTGTCCTCCTTTACACCGACGGGGTCACGGAGGCGATGAACAAGGATGGGGCCATGTTCGGCGTGGAACGGTTGAAGCACGTCATCGCCGCGGGCGGAACACACCCCGGCGAGATCCTGTCCGCCATCAATCGTGCGGCCGCCGAACACGCCGCGGGCTTTCCTCCCAGCGACGACCTGGCGATGGTCTGCCTGTCTGTGGATGCACCGGGTGCCCCATCTCCGGATGGACGTTAGGCCCTGCCGGTGGCCTTGAACGCATCCTTCAATAGAGCGGCCAGGTCGGTCGAATCGAATGTGATCAACTGCTTCTTTTTGAAGGCGGCCAGGTCGGCGTGGACGGCCGCTGCGCTCTGGTAGCGGGTGGCGACGTTCTTGTCGAGGCATTTCATCACGATGCGGTCCAGTTCTTCCGGGAGGGCGGGCTTGCGATGCCTCAGCGGCTCGATGGTGACGGTCGGGATGTTCTTGATGGCCTCGACTTCGCTGTCGAACTGGTAGGCGAAATGCCCTGTGAGAGCGTGGTAGAACACAAGCCCCAACGCATAAAGATCCAACCGGTGGTCGACGGCCTCCCCGGTCAATTGCTCCGGTGCCAGATACATCAGCTTGCCCTTGATCATTCCGACCTGCGTGAAATTGGGTTCGGTTCTCGCCTTTGAAATCCCGAAGTCGCTGATCTTCACCTCCCCCTGGAAGGAAACGAGGATGTTCTGGGGGCTGATGTCGCGGTGAACGATGTTAAAAGCCTCTCCGGTCTGGTCGTCTACCTTGGAATGCGAATACTCCAGGCCCTTGCATATTTCGGAAAAGATAAAAACGGCCGGTTCGATGGGCAGGCCCTGCTCCATTCGTGAAATGATCTGCCCCAGGTTCCTGCCGTCGATGTATTCCATGGCGATGAACGATACATCCGAGATTTTGCCGTAGTCGAAGACCTGGACGATGTTCGGGTGCTGCAGCAGGGCCGCGAGGCGGGCTTCCCGGATGAACATGTGGATGAATTCTTCATTGGCGGCAAAGTGCGGCAGGATCCGTTTGAGTGCGACCCGCCTGCGGAAGCTGTCCTCCCGCAGATAATCGGCCAGGTAGAGCTCCGCCATGCCTCCCTGGGCGATTTTGGAGATCAGGTGATACGGCCCCAGGGTCTCGACGTCCTGGATGCGTTTGGCCAGGTCTTCGGATTTCTTTATTTTGCGCCGGTCAAACCACAGCACGAACCCCACCAGCATCACCCCAAGCGCCAGGATGACGGTGCCATAGATCCATTGGGCGCGCCCAAGATCCTGGCGAAGGCCGGCGGCCGACAACGCTACGATGGCCTTGCCGATGTCGACATTGGAATAGGTGATGGGTTGCGAAAAAAGTATGAATTCGTTCGCACCCTCGGTGATGAGGTCTGAAAACCCTACCCCTTCCAGCGCATTTTGGAGTGCTTGGTTCTGGAACGGCTGTAATTGCCGGGTGGTTTCCTCTGAGCCGATTCGCGTCAGGACCTGACCCTGGTGGTCGAGGACCGCGGCGTGGACCAAGCCTTGGGTTTTCTCGTGAGCTCGAACCGCCAGGTTGAGCATCAAAACGTCCTTGTCCAGCACCGCCGCTCGCGATTCCTGCGCCAACTCATGCGTGGCGTACACCCCCGCCTGGTAGAACTCATTGCTGACGCGGGAAACCACCGACCGGTAGACGATGAAACCGGCGGCATTGGCGGCCAGCCACAAGCAAAAGCATCCCCAGAACGCTCTGCGGCTTCGTTTCATGAATTCGGTTCCGGTGATGCCCCGGGTCAGCTTCACCAGGGTCGTGCTGGTGTATTCCTTGACTTTCATCAGGGTCAGTGTGGCCATGTCGGCGACGGGCATGAAGACATCTCTCTTTCCGGAGCTTTCGGCGCCTCAGGTGGAAAGGATACGGATTATGTCTGCGCAGCGCAGGATGACGCGCCGCTTATACCAGGCCAGGCCCTCACGGGTTCCCACTTCGTTCAAAAGGACAGCCGCCGTACCCGTGCGTGCGCCTTTCCCCGGGTCCTCTCCGGCAAGGGACACAGCGGGGATGGCATCGGGGTCCTTTGGCTCAAAAACGTCCTTGGAAAAAGGCCGGAGGTTTCCGCACAGCGGGCAGGCCACGCTTGCGTTTGCAAAATCAGCCGTTTCGGCGCTTTCCATCCGACGGCGGCCCACTGTTCGGGAGACTAAAGCGGTGACTTGCCGGCGATACAGCGCTGCGGTCAGCACCAGCACGAATAACCCGCTCAACACGAGGATGCGAAGGAACCGGTCTTTGAAACCGTCTCCGACATCCGGCGCCAGCGTGAGATGAACCCTGCCGATCCGGGTGCCGGCGTAGCTGATTGCGGACACCAGGTTGAAGCGGGTGGACGGCATGGGTGCTTCGGCCTGCCACACGTCCACATCCCCGACGCGAGTGTCGGATGCCCTGAGCGGAGGCAGGAGCTGGTCGCTGCCTGTGAACGCGACGACGTTGTTCCGGTGGTCGACCACCCAAGCCATAACGACCCCGGGTTTTTGACCGGCCTCCGTGAGGACCGCTTGCAGCTGGTCCATGTTTTTTTCGAGCAACGGCAAGCTTGTCGTTTTGGACAAGTGCCGAATCATCTCGATGCAGGTTTTCTTGGCCTGATCGGTTTGCAGGGCGACCTGGATGGATGTAAAGAGATAGGCAAAGGCCGTGATCAGCACCCAGGTGCAAAAAACGGCAACGAACGGGTACGATGCAAACGTCGCCTTGATTCTCTGCAGGCTGCTCATAATCCAACCACTCCATGAACCATCTGGTCGCGGGTTCCATCCGCTGAGAGGGTTTGACTATAATCGGCGTGACGTTAAGCCTATGGTTGGGGTGAATCCTTGTCAAGTATTAAAACTTTTTCGGGTCGCATCCGGCAGCCGAACCTGCGAGCAAGGATTCGGTCCGTTCAGGGTTGTTTCCGCTGCAAAGCGAATTATGTTGTTGAGTCTGTAGCGGTTGAAAAAGGGTGTCTCAGGCCGTGACCCGGCGTTGGGTGGCTCTTGCAGATGCTCAGCTATGAACGCATATGCGGCGCTTTCCAAATTACCACGCGCCTTGGCTGACGGCCTGATGCTTGTTCCGCAACACCTTTTGCCGAAGAACACTTACGCCACGCATTCGCGAATCCTGATGATCGGACTGAGGTCACCATGACCGCCCTGACGCGTCGCAAACTCCGCACGGTGCCGAATGGCAGCTCCCCTAAGATCCACCGGTGGTTTCTGGCCGCCGCCTGCCTGGCGGCACTGACTGCCGGCTGCATCAAACCGGCCGCCGTCGTCCAGTCGCCAGAGCCTCCATTCTACATGTCGCAGGACTATGTCGTCTATAGACTTGAATCCGCCGAGACCCCTGCCCAGCTGGCGCAGAGGTTCCTGGGAGATCCGCGCAAGGCCTGGTGGGTCGAAGAAGCCAATCCTGGCGTTGGTTACGAAAGCGGCCAAACAGTCGTGCTCCCGCTGCGCCGACGCAACCTGGGAGGAGTTTATGCGACCGGATACCAGACCGTGCCGATTCTGACGTATCATCGGTTTGCGGATGACTGCCAGTCACCGCTGTGCATGCCCACCGCGGTGTTCAAGGAGCAAATGCGGTATCTCAAGGAAAACGGCTATCACGCAATTACTCCCGAAGATTTCCTGGCGTTCTTGGAATACCGTCAGCCGCTGCCGAAAAAATCGGTGCTGATCACCATCGATGACGGTTACCGCTCCACCTACGAGATCGCCTATCCGATCCTGCGTCAGGTCGGGTTCACGGCCACGTTGTTCATCTACACCGAACTGGTCGATGTGACCCCGGTCGCCTTAACCTGGAATCAGCTGGTGGAAATGAAACGCAACGGCTTCAGCATAGGGTCGCACACGATTTTCCACAGCGACCTCACCCAGCCCAAGGAGGGCGAGTCCAGGGCGGAGCATGCCGCCCGGATCGACAAAGAGCTGTCCGGTTCCAAACTGATCCTCGATCGCAAAATGGGCCAGGACACCTGGATTTTAGCCTATCCCTACGGCAACCACGACCAGAAAGTGGTTGCCTCCGCGCAGCAGGCCGGGTATAAGTTGGCCATGTCGGTGAAAAGAGGAGGGAACCCTTTTTTCGCCAACGCCTTGACGCTGCGCCGGGACCAGATTCTTGAGCGGGACATGCCGACGTTTGTCAAGCGCCTCAAAACATTCACCCCAACCCCGCTGAATTGAGCATGCCATGAAAACGAAAGCCTTCGTATCGATGCTTCTGTTGGCGGCGGCCCTTGTCGCGGGCTGTGCGGCTCTCGACGTCAAGAAAGACACAAACGCCGAAGATAAAGCCAGGCGGGTCGAAGAGTATCTGGCCCGGGCCCAGCAGCAGGAATCGAAAGGCGACATCGTGGAGGCGCTGGAGAGCTACCGGCTGGCGCTGACGGTGGATCCGACCCATCCGACGGCTCAGGGCAAGCAGGCTGAAATTGAGAAAAAGCTGGATGCCCTGGCCGCGGAAAACTACAAGGCGGGCGCCGAGCTGCAGCGCATGGGAAAATACGCCCTGGCGAGGCAAAAGCTGTTGACCGCCGTGAGGTACAAGCCAGATTACCAGGAAGCCGTTGAAATGCTCAAGGCGGAGCGCCTCGACTCACAGAAAGTCAGGGCTTTTTTTCTTCACGTGATGAAACCGGGTGAGCTCTTGGCGCACGTGGCCGAGCGGTACTACAGGGACTACCTGAAGCACTACATCATCGGCGCCTACAATGAAGTGGACGACGCCGCGAAGATTACTGCCGGCCAGACGGTGAAAGTTCCCGTGGTAGAAGGCATCGCGTGTTTCATGCCGCCCGATGAGGCAGCGGCGCTTTCCAAACAACGCCCGGGCGCACTGCCGCCCGAGGTGATTGTCGTCAAAGGGGTGGCCACCCACACGGCCCGTGCCGGGGATACCCTGGCGCAGCTGTCGCAGCAATACTACGGCGTCAAGGACAGGGGAGATCTGATCGCCAAATACAACAACCTCAAAGAGGCCTCCGGCTTTAAACCCGGCCGTCGGCTGCTGATTCCTCAGGTGGTGGGGGTTCTCTTTCTCGGCACTGCCAGTGTGGAGGCGCCGAAGGTCGACGCCTTGCCCAAGCTTCCGCCCGAGGCGAAAGAGCCCGCACCCGAGGTGAAAACCGAACCCCCGAGAGAGCCGCCGAAAGAAACGCCACCGGCCGTTACGGCGGCGCCGACGGACCAGACGGTGGAATACCGCCAGCAGGGCATCGAGTTTTACAAGGCAAAAAATTACCCGGCCGCGATCACCGAGTTCAAAAAGGTGCTGAACGTCCAGCCCAGGGATCCGACGACCCTTCAACACATCTCCCAGGCTCATTTCGACCTCGGCGTGAACTCGTTCGAGCAGAAGTCCTACCTGCAGGCCGTTGAGAACTTCAGGGCGTCACTGGCCTACAACAGAAACTGCGCCAAATGCGATGAGTACATCCGCAAGAGCGAGGAATTCTACAAAGATGTGCATTACAACCAGGGCCTGACGCACTTCCAGAACGAAAAGCTGACCGAGGCCATCCAGGAGTGGGAACTCGTGCAGGCCATGGACCCGGCTTACAAGGACGTGAGCAAAAACCTTCAAAAGGCCCGGGCGCTGCAGGAAAGGCTGGAGGCCATCAAGCGCAGCAAGCCGCAATG
>CAVQTH010000035.1:0-89487 GCA_963716325.1 uncultured delta proteobacterium
AGATTCTCTGCTGATGCGCCTGCTAAAATGAATCTGCGGATATCAGGTGGGCTGCCTTTCACCAATGAATTCGAGACAGTAAAGCCAGGTAAATGCCTTGCCCTGTAGCTCAGGCGGCCAGCGCGGAGCAAGCGGTGTTTTCCATTGGTCCGGGGCGGGGTAACCCTTTGGCGGAATGACATAATCACAGAATCGGTCTTTCGGTGATACGTTGGATGAAATCACCGGAGCGCTAATCATCTGTGGATGGGTCATGGGACCGGTCGATACCGATGGTTTTTCCCGGCCTTTTTCATAGCAACGACACTTAAAGTGCGTCGGGGCTCATCGCAGCAAGGCCACCGGGAAGTCCGGCACGTTAGGCGGCTTGACCGTGGTCGGGGTCTGCTGCCCTTTGGTCAACTCCTTGACCCGCTCGGACACGTAGAGATCCAACATGTTCACGGTGATGCGCCCTGTGGACTTGTAGTCGGCCTTCCCTCGGATGCCTTCCACCACCCCCTTGGTGAAGGCCCCATTCCCCCATTCCATGTTTTCCAGAGCGTACTGCCTCCCCGTGGCCGAGGAGAAGACCACGGCCCCGTTTTCCGCGCTGGCCAGTTCGTTGATCACAGAGCTGACGACCACCACACCGCGACGCTTCAACTTGCCCATCAGGTTCCCCGAGTGGCAAGCATCCATGAAGACAAGTACCTTGCCCGCGATGGCAGCTACCGTGGAGGTGATGTCGGACTGGGAAATAGCTGTCCGCTTAAGTTTCTCCATATCCGCGTCAACCGGCAGGAAATAGAACACGCCCGTGGAGTCGTTGATCCCGTGCCCGGCGAAGAACAACACGGCGATGTCCTTGTCCGTCACCTGTCGTTGAAGCCACTCCAGACCGTCTAAGATGTTGCCCTTGGTGGCCTGTGCATCCGTCAGTGCCCTCACCTCCACGCCGCTGTATAGCCGTCCCTTCTGTTCATTCCAGGCCGCACCGAAATCCAACGCGTCCTTGGCCGCCAGGTCTAAACGCATGTCCGGATCCTGGTACTTGCTCACCCCCACGGCCAGGACGTAGAGTTTGGGTTTGATCTCGAACTCCGTTTTGGCAGCGGCCCCCTTCCAGCGCAGCCGGATCGTGGCGGGCTCGCTCGCCGCATGGCGGTTCTCGGCGATGACAGACACCTCGCAGTCCCTGGACGGGATGGGGATGGACAGCTCCCCACTCTCCTTGGGCGTCTTACCAATACCCTCCATGGAAACCGGCCGGCCGTCCACGAGGATTTTCAGCCCGGTGAGCGGCTCTGGACTGCGCACGGAATAGCGCATCTTTAGGGGAGCCCCGGACACCTCCGATCCGTCCGCAGGAGAAAGTATGGCCGCTACCGGAGGGAGCTTCTCCCGCACGGAGACCGTCGCCGCCTGCTTGCGGCCCGCCGCCTCGTTGGCCTGCTGAAGCGCGACGGCCTCGTCCATGGTGGCAAGCACCTGGTCGATCACATCCGGTCGATAGTAGGTGGAACGAAAACGGGAGGCGGGGAAGAAGTCTGCAGCCTGCTCCTTGCCGTTGTTCACGTGCCAGCCGATGAAGTCCTCGGCCCCGGGGGAGGCGTCGTAGTAGCCGGAAGGGGTCCAGAGGACCCAGCGCGTGCGATCGGGATGGGGGAAAAAGGCCAGAACCTCCTTGCCGTCGGAGACGCGATACCATCGGATCGTCCCGTCGCCGAGAGCGGCCACGGCGAGCCGGCCGTTTGTGTTCACGCTCATGGCCGCGCCGGGCGTTCTGACCCTCCAGGACTCCTTTCCCGCGGGATCGAAAAGGCGAAGGGTTAAGCTTGTGCCCAGCAGGAATCCCGAGCTGTCCGGTTTGATGGCCAAGCTTTCGGCCGGATCGTCCTTCAAGGGGAGGGGGTTTCCCTTCAGCTTGGGAAATAGAGAGTGTCTCCAATCGCTCACTCCCAGGCCGTCGGTGATGGGCGCCTTCCAGGTGAGGCTCGCCTTTACGCCGGCCCAGAGGTTGGAGGAGCCCTCCGTGAGCCGCCGCTCGTTCACCAAAAAGATCGCGGGTGACTTGCCATGCCGTTCATACCCGAACTGGACACCCGATCCGTCCGGGGAGAGCAGGAACCCCTCATAATTGCCAGCGTGGATGGGGATAGCCCGGGGGCCCAAGACTGCGGCCTCGTCCCGATCGTTGAGCACGCCGAAGGATCCGTCGCGTGAACAGTAGGCAATTCCGCCCGCCCTGAGTGTCAGCAACTGCATGAAGGGCAGGTGAACACCTATTGGCAGGTCCCTGTACTCACCCCGTCCCCCGTCGGCCCACTTGCGGATCTGGTAAACGCCTTTGACCAGATAGAACCCCCCGGCATAGAGGGATCGGCCATCTGAGGACCATGCGACCGATCTCAGGTCAGTGCCGGTTATGCCTCGAACCCCCGTCGTATCCGGCGAGTATGCATGCTGCAGGGCATTGCCCTTGACCTCCAACACGTCCACCTTGGCGCTGAAGTGTTGCCCTACCGCCAGGCGGGCGCCATCGGGCGAGAAGGCCAGCCCGTTCGGGCGCAGCCCTCCGGGAGACTGAAGCTTGGACACAGGAGCGATCGGCCTTGGGGAAGAGGCGTCCCCAGGTGTCAGGCCGGATAGATCGTAGAGGCGGATGAACCCGTCAAAGCAGGCGGTGGCCAACCGAGAACCACGGGGATCGCTCACTACCCAGCGACACAGCTCCCCGTAGTCCGAGTCCTCCGCGACAAACGCGTAGTCCGGGATGCGGTACAGCCGCATGCCGCCCTTTCCCATCGTGACTACGAGAAATCGACCATCCGATGTGTATGCGAGGTGCTGGACGTGTCCGGGCAATCCTCCGAGACGATGGGCAAGAGAGCCCGTGGCGCGGTCGAACAGGTAAACGCAGGCATCAGCTTTTTGCAGATAACCGGTTCGGCCCCCAAGGGCTACGGTCCCCGCGTCCGGCGATAGGGCCACGGCGAAAATTTGCCCTTCTTCGCCCGCGCCCACAGGTGGACGGAGGATGCGCAGCAGCTCCCCGCGGCCCGAGATGTCCCACACCCGAGCCGTCTTGTCCTCGGAGCCGGTCACGAGAATGCGGTTGGAGGTGTCAATGGCGATGCCCCAAATACCCGCGTTGTGCGCGCCCACCTCCAACCGCAGCATGGGCTCTGTGGTCTGGGCCAAAGCGGGCTCAGCGGCCCATAGGAAAAGGATGCTGGCTAATGCGAGATAAGACCAACTCTTGACCTTTGTCATGTCAGCCTCCTCCATGCTTGCCTTGATGTATCGCTTATCCGGCCACCACCACAGGAAAAGCAGGCATGCGCGATGGTCTGGCCGTTACCCGCAAGGTTTTGAAACTAAAAATGAAGGGTGGACGACAAACAAGAACGTTAACTGGAAAAGTGTGGTCCGAACCGCTTGGAAAAACCCGAGTCCGCTTCAGGTCCGGTGGAGTGGGGAAATTTGCAATTATGGAAATTACCGCGATGCCGAAAAGACTTCTATTCATTTCTTTCGCTTTTCGAGGTTTTCTAAAAAATCCAGAAGTTTCTTTTGCTTGTCCGGCTCTGCTGGTTCAATGCTTGGTTCGGGTTCCATTTTGATGAGCGGGGACTGGACCGATTCAGCTTGTTCGCAGTCGGCAAGCTTTCCGTTCAGCGCATCGATTTCCGCCTGCAGATTGCTGATCTCATCCGCCATTTCTTTGATGACCTGATTGAGGTTTGCCACTTTTTGTTCCAGTTCTTGGCGCTCACGAACGGGGTCCTTGCTCACCGGGTCGTGGTCCCCGCAGGCATTCAGCAGGAACAGAAAAAGGAATAGGAAATACCTCATTGCCGCTCCCTTGGCTTCATTGCGCCACTTTCGCCGGGGTTTCAAGCTTTACGGCGATCCCCTCGACCGACGTGCAGGTGAAGCAGAAGACGTTGTAGATCGGAACAAACGTGTAGAGGCTGCTGGTCACCGAGACGTTGATGAGCGCATCGCCCCCGGTTTGCTCAAGGGCATTGCCGAATATTAGCATAATAAAACAACCCTATAAAGCCTTTTCACTTTTGCAAGAATTCAGTCAGGATCGCGTCGATCTTTTCTTGAATAAACTGTTTTAGTTCCTCGGCCTTTTCCCTTGCGATGGAAAGCACGGTGGCCGAAAGGGTTTCGACTTTCTCTTCGTCCATCTCGGTCATCTTGTTGACCAGAAACGAGTCGATCTCGCCGTCCTCGAACTTCATGCCGCAGGCGCCGACGGCACCGACGAACTCCTCGTTCATAAAAATGGGGACGACGAGTTTGATCATGCCGGCGTCGCACTCCTCGATCACCGGTTCGCGGGAGCGCATGGCCTGGGCGGCGATGTTCATGTGGGCCGGGGCGCAGATGAAGCTCTGGCCCTTGTCGGTGTCCTTAATCGCCGGGCAGAGTTTGTTCGCCCAGTGCTTCTGGTCGGAAATACGGTAGCCTCTGGTGTCGAAGACGTTGGCGTCCATGCCCGAGCGGGTGTTGATGTCGTTCTCCAGTTCCATCCAGCGCTCCAAGGGCGCGATGTCCGTCAGCTTCATGGGTCTCCCTTTCAAAAAAGCCTTTTCACCGCCCGCTTCACTCAAGGCGCAGAGCCCGCAGCCACGCTTCAAGCCGTCGCAGTCCTTCCGCGGTTGACACAGCCGGCGCATAGCTCAAGTCCCGTCGGGCCGCTTCAATATTGAACCAGTGGGCTTTGGCCAGGGCGTCGGCAACGAATCGGGTCATCGGCGGCTCGCCCGAAAGGTGCAGCCACCCGTAGGCTTTTTCGAAGATCAACCCCATGGTCCGGGCCAGCCGGTGGGAGACGTGCCCTTCCACGGGCCCCCGACCGGCGGCCTTCAGGATGGCGTCGATCATGTCCCAGGCCGGGATCGGTTCTCCCTGGCTGATGAAATAAACCCGGCCGGACAGTGCGGGATTCGTTTTGAGCGCATCGCCTGCCAGCAGATGGGCGTCAGCGGCATTGTCGATGTAGGTCGTGTCGACCCGGTTCCGGCCGGACCCGATGCGCCTGAGCCTGCCGGCGCGTGCGAGGATGCGCGGGACGAAGTGCGGGTCCTCGGGGCCCCAGATTTCATGGGGCCTGAGAACGATGGTGTTGAGATCCTCGCTGCCGGCCCGGATCACGGCCTTTTCGGCAGTGGCTTTAGTCTTGGGGTAGTGTGCCGTGTAGTGCGGGGGGTAGGGCGCGGATTCATCCACCCCTTCAAGGTCGTGACCGTTGAAGATCACGCTGGGGGTGCTGGTGTGGATGAGTCGGGGAACCTTGTTCCGGCGGCATGCGGCGATCACGTTCAGCGTGCCCGTGACGTTGGTTGCGTGATAGTCGCGGTATGCGCCCCAGGGCGGCGGCTTGGCCGCCGTGTGGTAGACCGCGTCGACCCCTTTGCAGGCGCTCTCCAGCGCCGGCAGGTCGGCGATGTCACCCAGGATGTGCTCGACCGGCACGGCCTTCAGCGCCGAGTGGGGCTTGCGGGAGAAGGTGCGCACGCGATCCCCACGGGCGGTCAGCGCGCGCACGACGGCGAGGCCGAGAAAACCGCCGCCGCCCGTAACCAAAACCGTTTCGGGCATGTGTCCCGAGGCAGTCATCGGCGACCCTCCGCGCCGCGGTCACGAGCCATTACAGCCGGCTTGACCTGCCGGGCCGCCCAGGCCGCCAGCTGTTCGCGAAAGATCTTGGCGTTGTGGCGGATGTCGACCGGGAATGAATCGCGGAAGAGAATGATTTTAATCTCCCGGGTGATATCGTGCTGCGAGGCCAGGTGGAGCAGCTCCGTCCGGACGGTTTTGCGATTGATCCGCTTCTTTGTTTTCCTGAGTTCGATGCAGATCGCCGGAGCCTGGTGGTTCCGGGGGCCGACGCCCACCAGCGCACTGCGATAGACCAGGGGGTGGGTGTTGAAAATGGATTCACAGGGGATCGTGTACAGCGGCCCGCCGGCGGTGGTCACGCGGTGACTTTTGCGGCCGCAGAACCAGATGCGCCCCTTCCTGTCCAGCCAGCCCAGATCGCCCATGCGGTGCCAGAAGCCGCCGCTTTCAGGGATCTTGGCCAGGGAGTCGGCCAGCGGGTTTTCGAAGTAGCTCCGGCTGACGAGGGCGCCCTTGACGACGATTTCGCCGATGTCCCCCTGGGGTACGAGCAAGCCCTCCGTCCAACGGCGGATCGGATCGTCGCTGACGGCGATGATGCGGATGGGGGTGTCGTTGATCGGCCGGCCGACGCAAATCCCGTAGCCCTTGTCGGTGAGAGGCCGGGTTTCGGAGAGGATTTCGGCGCCGAGGATGGACGCAATCGGTACGGCCTCGGTCGCGCCGTAGGGGGTATGGATGTCGGCGCCGTCGGCGAGCAGGGGTTGGAAAAGTTCGATGGTTCGCGCCTGCACCGGCGCTCCGGCCGAGATCACCCGCTTGAGAGAGGGGAGCCTGACGCCGTGCGCGCGGCCGTAGGCCCCCAGCCGGTCCAAGAGGGCCGGCGAAGCGAACATGTTGGTGACGCCCTGGTCGACGATGGCCTCGATGAGGCGTTCGGGGTTGGCGCGGGCCGGCCGGGTCGGGTCCATGTCCGGCACCACCGCCGTCACGCCGAGGGCAGGGTAGAACAGCGCGAAAAGCGGGAAGGTCGACAGGTCCACCTCGTCCGGTTCGAAGTCGAGATGACTCGCGATCTGCTGCAGCTGCGCGGCGAAATTGCCGTGGGTGTAGACGGCCCCCTTGGCCGGGCCCGTGCTGCCGGTGGTAAAAAGGATGGCCGCCGGGTCGTCCGGGCTGGTTGGCGCCGGTTCAAACGGCTTCCAGTCGGCGGCCCGGATCTTTTTCAGGGTGAGCCCCCCCCAGAACCAGCGTCGGCCGGCCGTGACCCAGATCCGCACCGTGTTGAAATACTGGGGAAAGAGGGTGCGCACGGCATGGGCGAGGGGGACGCCGATAAAGGCCAGCGGCCGCGTCGAGCGGTAGCAGGCCATCATCCGCCGAATCCCCATGCCGGGATCGACCACTACCGGCACCGCGCCGATCTTGAATATGGCAAAGATGAGTTCGAAAAAATCGAGGCTGGGCCGGACCATCAAAATCGTGCGGGTGCCCCGGCCGATGCCGGCGCACTGCAGGCCGTGGGCCAGGCGGTCGGATTCACGGTCGAGCTGTTGGAACGTGAGGTGGGCATAGGCGACGCGCCCGTTGGGGTCGCGGCCGGAGGGGCAAACCACGGCGCGCTTGTACGGCCTTTCCTGAGCGGCGCGGCTCACGTACGAAGCGATGTTCACATAAACACGATTATTTGCGACCGGCTCGGGCATGCCATCGCTTTCCGGGAGGTTGGTGGTTGACGCCGTGCCGCGTCCATTCGATTTTTAGACCGGCAATGTGTCGACCCTTTATCGGTCTTTTCGCGACATAACGTGATTTGGCGCATGGAATTGCTGGCTCAAAAGAAACCTACACGAATCGGGGGCGTTTTTCAATCGGAGCAGGGGTTGCGTTTTAAAAACGCTTTCAGCAAAGGCAGCAACCGGTCCGGGACGTCTTCCAGCACATAGTGCCCGGCATCGGGGAAACAGTGAACCTCGGCGAGCGGGAATCGGCGGCGCCATTCGGCGAGGTAATCGCGATCGAAAACGAAATCGCGTTCCCCCCAGCAGACCAGCATGGGTTTTGCGGCGAGCCGATGGAGGCCGCGGTCCACCTGCTCCACGATGTCATAGCCGGGGTCTGCGGGCGAAAGCGGAATGTCCTGCACGAACCTGAGGGTCGCCCGGCGGTTGTGCCAGCTGTTGTAGGGGGCCAGCAGACCCGCGCGCACATCGGGGTGGAGCCCCTTTGCGGAGGCCGTCCAGGCGGCGCCGCGGGCAAACAGGTTCAACCCCAGAACGGCCGGAACCGCCAGGACGGGGAGGCTGCGGATCATTTTCAGGGTCCATGGCAGCGGCTTGTCCTTGGGCTTTAAAAAGGCCGCCGTGTTCAGGATCACGAGCCGGCCGATGCGCTCGGGGTGGCGCACGGCAAAAGCCGCCCCGATCATCCCGCCCCAGTCATGCACGATCAGCGTTATCTTTTTGTGGAGGCCGAAGGTTCCGATGAAGGCGTCGATGTCATCCACCCGGTTTCGGAGGTGAAAGCCGTACTCGGAGGCGCGGGGCTGGGCGGAGAGCCCGCAGCCGATGTGGTCCGGCGCAATGCAGCGGTAGTCGGCCGAAAGCCCTTTGATCAGCTCACGGAAGAAGAAGGACCAGGTGGGGTTCCCGTGCAGCATGACCAGCGGTTCGCCTTGGCCCTCGTCCACATAATGCATGGCAAGGCCGTTCACCTCAACAAAGCGCGAGGGGAAGGGGTAGAGGTGGCGGAAGCGGGATAGGTCGATCGGCTTCGGGTTCATAGATCAGCACTGAGTAATAAGTAACGAGGAATGAGCAACGAGTAACGAGTAAAAAAATGCACAGAGAAAAGACGGGTCTTCACAGCGAAAAATACCGAAATCCAGTCTTTGGTCAACTCGTTCCTCATTGCTCGTTACTCTATATTTCCTTCACCACTCTATTCCCAGCATCAGGCAGTTCAGCCCGCTGCCGATGCCGAGGAACCCGACCGTGTCTCCGGGAACCAGAAACCCGCGTTCGTGGGCGATGGCGGCCGTGACCGGCAGCGACACCGTACCCACGTTCCCCAGGAAACGGAACGTCGTGAAATCCCGGTCGGCCGGGATACCGATGGCATCCAGGATCGTACGCTGGTGGGTCGCGCCGACCTGGTGGCAGATGATCTTGTCGGGCAGATTGTCCGGCAGTGCGAGGGCTTTGCGGAAATCCCGGAAGGTGTCGATGCCGAGCGCCACACCGTTCTGCAGCACCTGAGGCGCGTCGGTTTCCGCCATGTGCCCGGTGCCGCCGGGGATCCCGGTGTCGGGCCCCCACACGCACAGCCGGTGGTGCTCGGGCGCGCTGCGGGCCACCCCGCCCAAGATCCGGTGCCCCCGGTCCGACGAAGCGGAGTCTGTCAGAAGCACCGCGACCGCGCCGGACCCTCCGGTCAGGGTGGCCACGGTCTTGCGCAGGACGTCCATGCTCTTTTCGCGGTTGAGCCGTTCGATGGTGAGATCGACGATTTCCCGCGCCGATTCACATGCCACCACGAGCCCGGCCTGGATCTGTCCGAGTTCGATGGCGTTGGCCACGTTCACCATGGCGTTCAGCACGCCGAGGCAGGCGTTGGACACGTCGTAGATCTGACACGCGGGCGGAAGACCCAGGGCATGAGCAACGGCGCAGGCCGAGGCGGGCTCCAGGTTTTCCCGACACACGGCGCCGTAGATCAGCATGCCGATGCGCTCCCGGTCGATGCCCGCTGCTTCGATGGCCTTGCGGCCGGCGTGGGCGGCCCCCTGGTGCAGTGGAAAGCCGGGGTCCCAGTACCGGCGCTCGCGGATGCCGGTGATGGCCTCGAGCTGCCCGCGCTGGATTCTCAGGGCTTCGTACATCGGCTCCAGTCGGCGTTCAAGGTCCTCCGACGTGACGACGTGGGACGGCAATTCGTAGCCGAAGGATTCGATGCAGACACGGGAATATTTCATCTTACAACCTATAGGGTTCAAGCAACCGTGTTTAGAGTCAAGGGGTCCAGGGTTCAAGGGCTCGAGCAAACGGATGAGAAGGGCCCATGTATTCTTCGACGCCTCCCGAGACGCTTCAACCGGGGATCAGCTGAATGCCGAACTCCTCCATGCGATAGATGAAAAGCCCGTCCACCAGGAGGTAGCCTTCCGCAACGAGCGCGGGGTGCGGGGATTCGAGCACCTCCGTGACGGCCGCTTCCACCGTCACCCGCTGGTTGCCGGGCAGGATCTGGCCGCGGTAGGTCCAGCGGTGGCTGCGGCCGGTTTGCGTTGCAAAGCGGTGTGATCCCGTCAGGTGCGGCCAGCGTTCGCGGGCGGCGAACTTCAGGAGCTGCAGGAAGGATTCGATCCCCAGCGACCCCGGGCACACCGGGTCCTGATGAAAATGAGCCGTGAAGAACCACTCCGCCGGGTCGACCGCCTTGATACCCCGCACGAAGCCGAGTCCCCTGGGCCCTCCCTCGGGAAGATACAGCTCGATGCGGTCGATCATGCTCAGCGCCCTGGCCGGATACGTCAGCCCGGAGAACACGGGGCGGTCGGGATCGTGCGGGTGCAGCGGCGCATCCGTTGGGAAAACGAACGCCGCGCTGCCGCCGGATTCGTGGGCGGGGGGCGTGAAGGCCTTGGACGGTGCGTCGCGGATGCCCTCCTGGCGTTCCAGGGCGGCCTGGGTGAAGAACCCGAAATAGGTGGAACCGTCGTAGACCACCCCTTCCGGCCCACGGATTTCGAAATCGAAATGCTCGATGATCATGTCGGTGACCTCGGAGGCGTGGGACATGCGGGTCCTGACCCGCAGGGTGCCGGCATCGGCGCCCACTCTGCGGTGGAGGATGCCGTGTCCGCCGAGGTTCCGGAAATGCAGCGGGTTCTCGCTTTTCAGCGCGGAGCCCATGTAAGCCGCCAGGAAGCCGCACGGCTGCAAGGCCGCCTCCAGCAGGATGCAGTAGGGCACATCGCCGGTGCGCTCGGCGGCGATGTGCCAGGCGTCCGGCCGCACATCGAACTCCGCTTCGACCCACCCGTCGGGTTTGACCACCCACGGCGGGGGCTCGACCCGGCGGATGCGGTCCACGCAGAGGTACGGGGGGGCGGGCAGGCGCGCGATGAAGCGGCCCGCATCGAACGGCGCGTATCGGTCGCCGAAAACCGCCGAAGGTTTGCCGATCGCGAATTCCTCGAGGTGCCCGCGGGTAAAAACGCCCGGATGAACGGATGCCGGGGCAGCGGCCTGAGGCGCGGCCGGGCGGCTTTGCCAGAACGCATCGATGTCCGCGCGCGCGGCCCCGGTTAACTGCAGCGACATGTCGGTGAAGCGCACGATGGGGTGGCCGTCGGCGTACATGGTGGCGTCGGCGATGACATACGGCTCGGGCCGATAGCCCAACTCCTTCAGATCCACCTCATAGATTACCTGGCGGGTAGCGGGCGTCACCGGGCCCCGGCACTTGAGGGTGGCCTTGACGCCTTGCACCGGTTCGTAGCGCACGCCCGGCCGGTCGAGGATCCACCCCATGCGTTGCATCATCACCCGCAGGGTGTGGGCGCAGCACTCGTACATCAGGGTGCCCGGCATGACCATGTCGTCCACGAAATGGCAGGTCAAAAACCAGTCATCCGGGTGAATGTCGGCCTGGGCCCGGATGCGGCCCATGCCGCAGCGGCCCCCATCCGGCTCAAGGCCGATCACGCGGTCGATCAGCCGCATTGGGCCGCCCGGAAGGCGCAGAGATGCCGGCAGGGCGATGCCCGCAAACCGCTCGCCGAAGCAGGCCCTCGGGTTGCCGGCCCGCAGGGCATCGAGCGCCTCCGCGTCGTAGGCTTCCGCTATCATGGGCACGGGGTTTGTCCAGTCGAGCGGTTTTTGGGCGGGGCGCGGCTGTTTTTCCTCGTCGGTCAGGAGGATGCCGCCGGAGTTGGCGACCTCCGCCGGCGTGAAAAACCCGGCGCAGCCGTTGGTCATGGTGATGAGGGGCGCTCCGTCGACGGTCCCCTCGAAATGAAAGAGAAAGAGGTAGGTGTCGCCCTGGCGCAGGAACTTCTGGATCTCGATCGCATAGCGGATGGTTTCACCCGGCCGCGGCAGCTCGCGGTGAAACTGCACAGTCGCATCCAGCAGTCGGTAGGTGCGCCGGCCGCGGACCGCCAGATCGATGCCCAGGTAGGCACACAGGAAAAGGTCGGCCTGGCCGGCCTCGACCGCGATGCACACCGGGGCGCGGCCCCCGTCCAGGTACCAGGCCCCCGGCAAAACGTCGTGCTCGGTGACGATCCGGCCGGGCCCAAGGGAGGCCTTGGCGCCGTGGACCTCCAGGATCCGGTCCACCAGCATCAGCGGCTCATCCGGAAGCCGCACGCGGGCTGCGAAACCGTCCACTTCGGCGAACTCCGCACCCAGGACGCGGGCGGCTGAGCCGCGCGCGAATTCAAGGCATTGCCCCCGGTCGTAGGCCGGCAGCGGTGATCGGCCGGAGACCGGCGGTGCGGACTCGGGAGTCCCGGCTGCAAGATCGGCCAAACGGCTCTGGATCTGCACCGCCTCGGCATAGGTGCGGGTGATCTCGAGGGAAAGATCCAGGTAAGCGGTGTGGGCTCTGGCCGTCGCCTCGGAAACGGCCCCCAGGTTTTCGATGACCCCGGCGGGCAGCGCGTCGAAGCCGGGGGCCGGCATCGGAGCGCGGCGGGCATCCTCCGGCGGCGGCGTTGCGGGCGGGGGCGGCGGCGGGACGCGCAGCGGCCTTCCGGCCACCGGTATCCGGATCAAGGTTTTTTCGGGGGCGGGGCCGGGCGTTGAGGTGTCCGAGCTGCGGAGCACCGGCGACGTCTCCGTGCAGCCCTCGAGGACCACGTGCAGGCAGTTGCCGTCGGGGGCCATGGCGGCCGCCACCGCGCAAGAAATCGGCGCGGGTGAAGACTGCATGGCGAGGGTTGCCTGGACGAGGGATATCAGCCCGGCGGCCGCGCCGCAATCGCCGATGAGCGTCTCGCGTGAAACCGGTCTTGCGGCAGGGTTTTTCGGCGGCGACACAGCCGCGACGGCATCGGCGTGGAGTCGGTCACCGCCCGGAGCATGGGTTCCGTAACCTTCGAAGCAGCCGATGGCATGTTCAGGGATTCCCGCTTCCGCAAGAGCCCGGTCAAGGGAGCGGGCCCAGGCCTCGCGACTCGGGCCGTTCGTTTCGATGCCGCCGCCGGTTGCGGCGCCGAAGCCCCGCACGACCCCGAAAATTCGGTGCCCGTCGGACCGGGCCTGGTCGAGGCGCTTCAGAATCAAGGCCACGGCGCCGTCGGCCGGGCAGGGGGGGGCGTCGCCGATGTGCAGGGCGGCGTTTCTCAAATCCCCGCGCAGGTCCACCGCCCCCACCAGCACGGTGTCGAGCTCGCCCGACTGCAGCGCGCGCACGCCGATCTCAAGCGCGCGCAGGCCCGAGGCGGCGTCCGCCGACACCACAAAGCTGGGCCCGCCGAGATGAAACTCGCGGGCGATGCGGCTGGCCACCATGCTGCCCAGCGCGCCCAGCACCCGGTTGGCCGTGAGCGGCGGGCTGCAGGCGTCCTTCAGTTCGGAGCTCCACTGAGAGGCTTCGTGCGCGGGAAGATGCGGGAAGCGCAATCGGATCCATTCCGGAAAGACGCGTTCCAGGTTCCAGCGCAAATGAAAATCAGTGGCCCCGAAATCGAAGTCGATGCCGATCACCGCACCCATGGCCGGCCGTTCCTCCCGCAGAGGCAGGCCGGAGTGGAGGATCGCATCGGCGGCGGTCTTGAGCATGAGAAGGTGCTGGGGCAGGATGTCGGGGATCTCCCGGGGCGGAATGCGGAATGCTCCGGTTTCAACCGTGATCTCATCCATAAAAGCACCTTTCAGCTCCCGGAAGCCGGGCAGTGCCTCATCGCAGCCTTTCCAGCGGTCCTTCGGCCGCGGCCCGACCAGCGATGTCCCCTGCCGCCACGCGTCGGCAAAGCGGTCGAGGGACGCCGCCGGACCGATGCGGACCGCCATGCCCACGATGGCCACCGCCTCATTCGGAAGGGGGGCCTCGGAGCCTGCGATGCGCGAAGCCGATGGCCGCCGCCCCCGGGGTTCCCCCGCATCAAGGCCGGCCAGTGGAAGCTGCCGTGCCTTGCTGGTTCCGCCGGCCGCCTGTCTGCTTCCCAATTCCGGAACCCATTCTTCCAGCAGAAGGTGGGCGTTGATGCCCCCGAAGCCGAAGGCACTGATCGCCGCCCGGCGGGGAGTGTCATTGCTGCGCCGGGTCCAGGGTTCCGGTTCGGTCTGCACCCGGAAGGGCCCGCCCTCGAGCGGGCTGCCGGCCGGGGCTTCGGAGAAGTGGATCGTCGGCGGCAGGAGGCCGTGGTGCAGCGCCAGCAGGGTTTTGATCATGGCGGCCGCGCCGGCGGCCGTCAAAAGGTGGCCGATCATGGATTTGACCGAACCGATGGCGCACCGGCCGGGGCTCCCATCCGATGCTTCCCAGAGCCTGCGAAGGCTGGCCAGTTCGGTGGCGTCACCGACCGGGGTGCCTGCGCCGTGGCATTCGATGTAATCCACATCGGTCGGCGACCAGCCGGCCGCCGCATAGGACGCATGCATGGCCCGCAGCTGGCCTTCGCCGTCGGGCGCGAGAAGATTGCCGCGGAGGTCGTTGGAAAGGCCGATGCCTCGGATCAACCCGAGGATCCGGTCCTTGTCCCGCTGCGCATCCGCCAGCCGTTTGAGCACCATGAGTCCCGCGCCCTCGCCGACCACGAGACCGTCGGCGCGGCGGTCGAACGGCGAGCATCGGCCGCTGGGTGAAAGCGCTTTCAGCTGGCTGAAGCCGACCTGGGTGAAGAGACTGTCCGGCCGGGAAACGCCGCCGGTGAGCATGGCGTCGGCACGGCCGGAGCGGAGCTCATCGCAGGCGAGTTTGACCGCATAAAGGGAGGACGCGCAGGCCGCGTCCAAGGTGTAGCTGCCGCCGCCGAGGCCGAAGGCTCCGGCTAAGAGGGCTCCCGGGAAAGCGGCCACGCGGGTTGCGAAATAGCGTGCGCGACCGCCGGCCGGGTTCGGGTTCCAGCCGGGGTCCCCGCCGGCGACCGCCGTCTCTATCATGCGGCCGAGGATGTCGCGGGTGAGGGCGGATGAGGCTTCCGTGGGAAGCACGATGGCAGCCAGAATAACGCCGGTGCGGGCGCGCTTAACCAGGGGTGCGCCATCCCCGGTCAATGCATCGCGGCCGGCTTGCAACACCACATGGTACAGGGGGTCGAGGGCGGCGATCAAGGTGGGGTCGACATCCAGCCCACGCGGATCGAAACGAAAATCGGGCAGCAGGCAGCAGCGCCGGGAATAGGCCTTGTCGGGTTGCAGCCCCGTGCTCACCATGGATTCGGGCGCTGCGATCCAGCGGTCCGGGCGAACGTCCGCGGTGGTGTCCCGTTTCTCCAGGATGTGGGTCCAAAGCGTGGGAACGTCGAGAGCGCCGGGGAACAAACCGGACATCCCGACGACGGCGATCGGCGTGTCGAAGCTCATGATCAGCCCGGAATCCTCTCGAAGTCCGTCCGTCTATGGGCCTGGAATATCTCCGCTCCGTCCCTCCAACCTCGGATGCATATCGAACAGGAGGCCTCGTGGGGCCCTTTGAATGCGCGTTGTCGGAACATACGTTGCTCCATGAAACTACTCCGAAAATAAACCATCCCCGCCCCTGGGGGCGGGGATGGTTTATTAGATAATGAAAACCGTGCGGTGTGTCAACGACTCAAGCGGGCCCGTCATGCTGCCCATTCAAGGTGAATTTTTCGGATCCCCGCCTCACACGCGGCCCTTGGATGCCTTTTCGACAATCGCCTTGGCCGGGATGAGACCCGTGGCGGCGGCCGAAACAATGTTGCCGGCCACCCCCGGGCCATCACCGGCGACATACAGGCCGGGGACACGGGTCTCGAGGTCGCTGCCGGTTTCGATCTGCGTGGCGAAGAACTTGATCTCCGGGGCATACAGGAGGGTTTCGTCGTTGGATACGCCGGGGACGACGCAGTTCAGTTTGTCCAGCCCCTCGATGATATTGGTGAGGATGCGCTCCGGCAGGGCCATCGCGATGTCCCCGCAGACTACGTTGGTGAGCGTGGGTCGGATGTAGCCCTTGCGGATGCGGTTCCAAGTGCTGCGCCGGCCGCGCTTGAGGTCGCCGAAGCGCTGCAGGATGGGCTTGCCGCCGCCGATGAGCGTTGCCAGGCTGCCGATGGCCTGGCCGTAGGACTGGTTGTCGGTCACCGGCTCGGTGAGCACCACCTTGGACAAGAAGGCGAAATTGGTGTTCTCGGACTTGTGCTCGCGGTAGGCGTGGCCGTTCACGCAGACGAAATCGCTGTAGCTCTCGAGTGAGACAAACCCGCCCCGGTTGGTGCAGAAGGTGCGGGTGAGGTCGTCGTATTTGGCCGTCTGGATGAAAAAAGTCGGGTCGTAAATGATCTCGCAGAGGTCCTGCATGATGTCGTTGTGGACTTCCACCCGCACGCCGACCTCGATGCCGCGCTGCTTCAGCCCCAGCTTGAATTTCTGGGCGATCGCCCCCATCCAGTCGGCGCCGACGCGTCCCGGCGCCAGGATCACGTGCCGGCTCGAATAGCGGCTGCGACCGGTGGTGACGCCGGCCACCCGGCCATTTGACAAAACGATGTCCTTCACCTCTTCCGAGGTGCGGATGGTCACACCCCGCGTCCGGAGATGATCGGCCATGGCGGCGATGGTTTCGGGCAGACGGTCGCTGCCGATGTGTTTCTGGCGGATGATGAGCAGATTGATGCCGAAGCGCTTGGCGTGTTTGCGGATTTCGAGAGCCCGGTCCATGTCGGTGGGAAATACGGGGCCGTCCATGCCGAAACGGTTGAAGACCGTTTCGGTCTCGGCGATCAGGCGTTCAGCCTCCGGCACCGGCATGAACTGGGAGAGGTCGGTTTTCCCCAGCTTGTAGATGAAGTTCAGCTTGCCGTCGGAAAAAAGACCGGCCCCGCCGATGCCGCTCAAAATATCGCACGGCTTGCATTTGAAGCATTCACGGTAGTCGTTGATCCGGCAGCGGCGCTTGAGGGGCCCCTTGCCTTTATCAATGACCAGCACCCGGAGGGCGGAATGCTCGCAGAAGTGATGGGCGGCAAACAGCCCGGCCGGGCCGGCGCCCACGATGACGACATCAAAATCGGTTTTGCGCGTTGCGGGCATTCGTCCTCCTCAAGACACCTCGCATCGAGGGCCATAAAGCCGGTCGGGGGAAAGTTCTGGAGGCGACACAGGGCGTTCTGCAGTTCGTCAGGTGCTGCCCTTGGTGAACGGGACGGATTCGAGCTCGGGTTTTTCATCCTTTTGCGCGGGCGGGCCCGAATCCTGTTTGAAGGCAAAGCGCAGGCGCTGCAACGCGGTGACATTGGCGAAGATGGCCACCATCCAGATGGCGATCGCAAGGGCGATGGGATGGATCAGGGCGCCGGCACCCAGAAAAACAATGCGCTCGGGCCGCTGCATCATGCCCACCTTGGCGGACAGCCCCAGGCTCTCCGCCCGGGCGCGCGTGTAGCTGACCATGAAAGAGCCGCACAGGGCCAGGAAGGTCCCGGCTGAATTCACGTAATCCTGAGTCATCAGGAAATAGCCGCCGATGCCGAACAGCATGACAAACTCGGCATAGCGGTCCACCGAAGAGTCGAGCAGCGCCCCAAAGCGCGAGGCCTTGCCGGAGTTTCGGGCGAGCGAGCCGTCGATCGCATCGCACAGGCCGCCGAGCAGCACGAGACACCCGCCCAGCCGCGGGCTCTTGAGGAAAAAGGCGATCGTCGCAAAAGAGGTGATGACGACCCCGGCCAGGGTGAGCGAATTGGGGTTCACCCCCCATTTCGTGAACAAACGCACGAGAGGGCCCAAGGCGCGCATGAAGCCGCGTTGGAAGCTGTCGGGGATGAGTCTGCGCGAAGAATGGGTCATGGATTTATCCGCTTGGGCACACGCTTAACCCTGAAATAATTATCCTTCATTCTAAACATTGTCAACGCAATTAAATCCGGAGACGTAGGCTTCCCCCTATGCGAGCGCTATTGCGCAACCATCAGCGGGGGTTGCCCGGAGCGTCTTTCTGGCCGTCGAGAATGGCGCGCAAACGGTTCCGTTCGGCTCTGGCCTCCCGCAGTTTCGCCTCGACCTTCTCCTGCTGCCCGGCAGCGGCCGAAGCCAGCTCTTTCTCAAGTTTTTCGACCGCCTGTTGCAGCCGGTAGAGCTCTTTGGCGAGCATGCGAATGGACATGGTTGCCTTCTAATTGTTATTCAGGTATTTGGGTATTTAGAGGTATTGGTCTTTAGGTTCTCGGTTTTGAGGAAAAATGAGACGAACGTCCAAACAACCAATGTAAAATACGACAGTTCCAGCCCAACTCGGCTTATACCATTTAATACTGCCGAAATCCACGAGCAACCCAACGCCGAATCGACCCGGAACGAAACACCCATACACCCTGACATTTACACACCCAACTCCCCAGCTACCATGACAACAGCCCTCCATTCAACGATCGCGGAGCTCAGCACCCTGTTGAACCGACCGTTGCGCATCGGGAGCAGGACCATCCCCCAACGGCTGGTCCTTGCCCCCATGAGTTTCCTGGGCCACATTGCGTTCAGGGAACTGCTGGCCGGTCTCGGAGGCTTCGGCCTGTTGTTTTCAGAGATGTGCAGTTCAAAAACCATCCCAACGGAGAACCCGCTGGTCTCAAGGCATTTCCGGTGGCGTGCCGAAGAGCTGCCGTATCTCGTTTGCCAGATCATGGGGGCGGACCCTGAGCGCATGGCCGCGGCGGCCGCCCGGGTGGAAGCGGAGGGCTTTTTTGGGGTGGACATCAATTTCGGCTGCGCCAGCACCACGATTTGCCGCCAAAGTTGCGGGGCGGAGGTGCTCAAGACGCCCGAAGCCGCCTGGCGGATCGTCGAGCATGTGCGCCGTGCGGTGCGCATTCCCGTGTCGGTGAAATTCCGTACGGGCTGGGAGGACGATCCCGAGGCTGCCGTCTGCATGGCGCGCCGCTTCGAGGAGGCCGGGGCCGATGCGGTGACGTTTCACCCGCGAGTCGCACCGGACCGCCGGGCGCGGCCCGCCAAGTGGGACTACATCGGCCGGGTCAAACAGGCGCTGAAGATACCGGTTTTCGGAAACGGGGATGTCTTCGATGCGGGCGCCTGTCTGCGGATGCTGAAGCAGACCGGCTGCGACGGCGTCGCCCTGGGCCGGATCGCCGTGGTCCGGCCATGGGTGTTTGCCGAGTGGACGGGAGGGTATGTCCCCGGGCCGGAGATATTCGAAACCACGGCGCATGAGTTACTGCGCCTGATGGGCAGGCACTTCGAAGAAAAACCCGCCGTGCTGCGCTTTCGCAAGTTCACGCTTTATTTTGCCGCGAACTTCCGCTTCGGCCACACGCTGTACACTCGGGTTCAGAACGCCGGCAGCTTGACGGAGATCCAAGCGGTGCTGGATGCGTTTTTCGCCGCTTCACCGGAGCTGACCTCCGCCCCGAACATGAATTACCTGCAATAGCCGGCATCCCGAACTATCTATAGACGGTTAGCACGGCCGGGCTGACCGTCACGCGGTGTGAGCTGTTTGAGATAACGGAGATGGGGCAAAAGAACCGCCACGGGGTCCTGGTTGCTCACCGGCAACAAGCTGACCGTCTGGTCGGTCGCAACTCGCGGCAATCGCGGTTTGTGGATGGCAATCCCGGGGTTCGTCTTCTGCAGAAAGTCGCAAAGAATTTCACCGGCCATTTTTGCGGCGGCATACTCGCCCATGTCCAAAGGCAGCTCTTCAACCGCTGCCGATGATGGATAGAATATCTTTTTTAACCCGGCGGATGAAGCCGCCAGGGATTGAACCGTCCGCAGAAACCCCGTGACATAATACTCGCTGAAAGCGGTAAAGCGTTTTGGCGAAAATCTTCCTTTTTCCGCTCCAAAAATAAATGGCGTGGCGAAATAATACAAATACAAGGGCCTCGAGCCATTCGCGCCCATGCTCAGGAGCGCCGGTGACGGCTCCAGCACATTCAACGGGAGACCATCCGCCGTCGCCCCGTGAGCAACCATTTCTTCGACAATACGTTTTGCATCCTGTTCGCCGCGGAAATAAGTGATGACGACCTCCGCCCCTCCCGCGGCCAGGAGCTTGGCAGCGACTTCCCCTAACCCGCGAGATCCTCCGATGATCAATGCCCGTTGTTCTGAAAATTCATCTGATCCAACTTCACGGCAAGCATCTGTGAATGCGGCCTGTCCTTGAGGCGTCGGCCGAAAGAATGTCTTAATCTGTCCACTCATTCCCGGAGCTCCAACATCCATTGAAAGCAGGGCCAATCGGGGGTTGGCGTCCGCGACATGATAGCTCAATTCCGGGGCTCCGGTGCGATCCGAAAAGAAGACCAGATTGAGTCCCGAGTAAATCGAGTTCAGCCCCGGGCATTCCATGCCGACCAGCCGGGTGGTGGCTAACAGTGCGGCCAGCTGCATGGGAGGCACCCGCCGCATCAGGTTGGGAAAAAGCGTGGCGGCCAGTTCTCTGTCCAAACACAGGGGGACACTGCCCGATGCGCCTGCCGCCTCCTTGAAAGAGCGTTCCCGGCATTTCCCGGGAGCGTGAAACGCCGTCGGGAGTGTGTCCGTCCGGGGTTGTCTTGAAGGGACCCAGGCCATCTGGATCCACATGACCGGCGCCTGGTCGATCTCCAGCCGTATTTCGACCTGGTCCACATTTTGATCGATACAGATGCAATCGACGGTCTGCCCGAGTCCCATTCCTGCCAGAAAGCTGGCCTTGACGGTCCGAAGCTCCAACCCGTGCGCCCGGGTTCTCAGGACCTCATCCGCGCTCCACAACAAGGCATGCAGGCCATGGACGATTGGCTGCCCAAACAACAGCCGCCGCGCCATTACGGGATCCATGTGCAGGGGATTATGGTCGCCGGAGAGTTTTGCAAAAGCGAGCTGATCGTCGGATGTGAAGGCGCGTTCTGCCATGGGTCGTCGTGGGCTATTGGACAAGTTCAATGTGATCCGGGAGCGGAAAGGGATGCTCGACATTTCGAATAAAAAACTCCCCCTGCTGATGAAATCGCGGCGCCACGCCTTTAAAAAAATCCAGGCACGGTTTGTTTTTGGATGTGGGGATATATCGGGCGTAGACCGCTTCCACCCCCAATGCGTGCGCATGGTGAATGGCCATGGAGAGCATGGTCTCTTCTATCTTTCGCCCCAGCACCCGGCAGCTCAGGATGAAATCCACAATTTGAGCTTTTCGATCTTTAATTTCCAGGCTCACGATACCGGTCAGGCCGGCATCGCCGAATCTATCAGAGACCCGCAGCGTCCAAAGCCTGCGATGTTGCGGCTCGGCCCAGGCCATGAGCTCTGCTTCGGACATGCGCCGGGTGGAGAGGTTCATCTGATTGGTTTTGTTCAGCAGCTGCGCCGCTCTCTGCAGATTGGCAGGATGAAGTGCTTCAACCTGGACGCGAATAGCCAAATGTCTCAACCACTCCTCCAGCGACCTCACGGATTTTTTCAAATCCCGGCGTTGGTTTTCTGAAAGATACATCGCCGTCCTGGACAGATCTTCCCGGCTGAGAGAAGGCATCTCGAAACACCGCAGACTCAGCAGGGTTGCCGGGTAAAACAGGGGGTCTTCCGGCCAATCCGGCACAAGCACCTCGGGCAGGCTCTCTTTGACCCGAGCGCGTTCAGCGGGATTGTCGTCAATGAACACGGCCGACCGGGGGCCAAGATTCAACTCGGTCAACACCTCTATGATATTTTGGGCTTTATCCTGCCAATTAATGCGCCATCCGGCAAAATCTTCCAATGCGAGGACCATTTCAGGGTGTTGGTTGATCGCTTCCAACGCGGCCTGCTCCTCGTTCTTGCTCACGATGGCGAGAAGAATCCCCCGATTCTTCATGGATTTCAAGGCGTGCTGGAAATCGACAAAGGCTTCCCCGAGGTGATGATGCCCTCCCAACACCAGATTCTCCCATCCGACATCCCCGACGACGCCCCCCCATATCGTGTCATCCAAATCGATAATGATGAGTTTTCGGGCGTACCCGAGCATTCCGCGCAGGGCCGCTTTGATGTCCTGGGCGGCCTCCTTGAAGACGTCATTGCCGAATGGGATTTTACCCAGATACCAAAGTTTGGGATTGAAGGCGTTTATCCCTGCCCGCTCGATCCATTTGTGGGTGTTCAGAACATGGACGTTGGAGATTTTTTCCAGATTCTCCGCCAGCCGCAAATTCATGCGCATGAGGGTGTTCGTCAGCCCGATTTCGGTCTTCATGTCCAGCACCCCGAAGACGCTCCGGTACGACGGGAGCACCCAGGAGGGGACAAACGCGTACCGCACGCGTCCACTCAGATTTGCCAGCAGGGAGCAATACTCATCCACCTCTTGAAGCACTTTCCGCACCGGAACCTGTTCGTACTTTAGAAGCGCGTGAAAAGCGGAGATAACGGACTGGGGTTGGCTCCAAATTACGGCGAGATCGGGCGTGTTTTGCCAATGCGGTGCGGCTTTGTCCAATAGAGTCGGGACGGGCTGTCCCAGTGGGGCGGCAATGGGCTTCAGGTTGGGGAATTCAGGGTCATTGGCGGCATAACCGGCGAAATTCTGCAGATTGAAATCCGAGACAAGAACGCAGGTATAGAGTTGGTTATCCATCATGTTTTTCATTCAGCAGCAGGTGGATGTAATCTGCAAGCGACCCAAGCGTGCGGAATACCTCATTGATCCGAGACATGGTGCGCTCATCGGTCAGCAGTATGGGCCTGCCGAGTTCCTGGGCTGTCCTTTGCTCCGTCATGACAATCAGATTTATCAACCCCGCCGAATCGAGTCTTCCGAAGTCGCCTGCCAAAGGTGTCGCCAAATCTTTCTTAAGATGTTCTTCCCTCGGCCGCAGCTGGTTGAGTTCATCTATAACGTTGAAAAGCATTTGTGTAATATCATCATTCATTGCCACATGTATTCTCCGCCACCGAACCCATTCAATAAAATGCGAAATCCCCGTCTCCGCCATGCAACCGGCAGTCCGCCAGGGGAATATCCGCAAACGCCTTTGATAGAAAAAACCCCCTGGAAATCGATTGGGTGGACCAACAGGGGCAGTGAAGCCCTGCAACGCTTTTAACCAGCTGCTCGTCATACAGACGGAGGGTACTCACGTCCATGGCAAGGGCGTGATAGACGGCCGCGGCGGCGATGGAGGGGGCGTGTCGGTTCTCAAAGTGGGCATACACGACGCTCATCCGGTCATTGCGCACGTTTAGCATCAAAAACCCAACCATCTCGTTGTTCTGCTCATACACCTTGACGCCGAGATAAAAAAATCGGGCGGAGATTGACGAAAAAAAATACCTCCTGGCTGCGGCATCTTTCTGCGGCGCCGATACGATCCAGGGGCAGGTCATGATCCAATTGAGTTCTGCCTTGCCTTTTCGAGTCAGGTCACGGTGGTGGTGTCGTTCGATAAAACGGCCGGTTTCTTCATCGACGGAGGATAAATATTCAAAGCTCAGCCGCTGACGGATCGTGTTGCGCCGTTCCCAGAAGAAACGTCTGAAATTTACGATTTCATTCAGCAGCACCTCAGCGATTTTAAACAAAACCCCGAATATCTTCATCCAAGGGAACTTCCGAATGATAGCCCTGCTCGCATTGAACCGAAAACGGATGTCAATTCCTTTCAACGGGTTCAAGGCGATAAACTTTTGCGACGCATGAAGAACTTTCCTGGCTTCCTTGGACCCTCCCGAAACTCCGATACGCTCACGATATGTGTTTAATGCTTTGTAAAGCAGAATGACGCCCACTCCCTTGGTTGCACTGGATGGATCCACCCACCAACCGGTCAACCAGCCCAATTTGTGATCTGCGTTGTTAAAAAAGATCTTGTCGGGAAGAATGCCAAGGTAACCGATTATGTGGTTTTCCTGATAAGCAACCAATAATACCGGATCATCCTTCTCCGCCCGGGGATTTTGACAGAAGGACAAGGCTCTTTGTTTGGTTATCGGAAGGGTTTTCGCGAGCCAAAAATCTTCGGATAGCAGAGCGAGTTGTAAATCGGCGACAGTAAATATTTTAATTTCCATCGCGTCTTGATTTTTTAAAGTTTTTTTGAAAGATAGTGAAATTAAACTGCGTTTTGGAAGACGACTATAGCCTAAATGGCCCCATACTAAAAGGAGGTTCCACGTGGCACACTATTTCATCGATTTACTCAAACATCAGCTCACCGACGATGACACGATGGGGCGGTTGTCCGGCTTTTTGGGAGAAAACAAGGCCGGCGTCACCACCGCGGTCGGAGGCGCACTGTCTGCGCTGCTTCTCGGACTCATGCGCAAGTCGACCGAACCCGGTGGCTCCGAACAGCTTTTACATGCGCTCAAGGACGGCAACCATGACGGCAGCATCCTGAACGACCTCGGAGGGCTGATGGCCGGCGGACCCGCCACGACGGGCCTGGCGTCATCCGGGAAAGCCATTCTGGATTCGCTGTTCGGCGGCAAGGCAACCGGCGTCGCCGACCTGGTCGCTTCCGCCGGCGGGATCGCCAAAACGGCGGGTTTCTCGCTGTTGGCCATCCTGGCGCCCATCGTCATGGGAGCCCTGGGGAAAACGCTCCAAACCCAGAGCGCCATGAACCCCGCGTCGCTGGCATTTTTGTTGAACGGTCAAAGGGATTTCATCAAGTCCAATCTGCCGGGCGGCCTCCTGGAGTGGCTGGGCGTGAAGCAGATCGAGGACTTCAAGGTTCCGGCGGCGCCTCCCGCAGAGGCCTCCGGGAACAACGCTCTTTTATGGGCCACCGTGGTCGCGGCCTGCCTGGGGGTGATTTTAATGTGGCGCAGCTGCAGACCCCACGAGGCGGTCCATCCGGCGGCGACCGCCGTTCAAGAGCCCGCGGGGAAGGCCGCCGAACCGGCGCGCGCCGACTGGGCCGCATTGGGAAAATTCTCAGGCTGGAAGCTGCCGAACGGTGTTTTGATAAACATTCCTGAATTTGGCGTGGAAAGAAAGCTGATCGCCTTCATCGAGGATGCAACCAAGCCGGTGGATGACAAAACCTGGTTCTCCTTTGACCGGATTACCTTCGACTTCGCCAAGGCGACGCTCAAGCCCGAATCAGCCGAGCAGCTCAAGAACATTGCCGAGATTCTGAAAGCCTACCCGAAGGTGGCCATCAAGCTCGGCGGCTACACCGACAACAAGGGCCCTGCCGACTTCAACATGAAACTCTCCCAGGGCCGCGCGGACAATGTCATGGCCGAGCTGGTCAAGCTGGGCATCGATGCCGGCCGCCTGAAGGCGGAGGGGTATGGCGAGCAATATCCGGTCGCCGGCAACGACACCGAAGAGGGGCGCGCCCAAAACCGGCGGATCGACATCCGGGTCACCGGCAAGTGAGGATACTAAAACAACGAGAGCTGCCCGTTGGCCCCCGGGTGACGGTTTGTTGCAAAAGAACCCTTTGAATCGAAGATTCGGCACGGGTCTTCCGCGTAGGTGACGCGGAGCCCATCCGGCTCCTGCGAAGCGACGTCCTCGAGGATGTCCAGCAGGAGCTCGGTTTCCTGGCGCGTGACGACCGGGAAATTATAGTTCCGGTTGCAGTGTTTCGTCTCCCGTCCGGTTTCCCGGCACTGGTTCACGAAGGACAGGTGGTCGTCGATTCGTGCCTGAATTCTCTCGTTGGAGGTGCGGATCAGGGCAGGGAGGTCTGAGAAAATATCACCTCGCAGACCGGGATCGATCTCATACCCGATGCTGTTTCTACCGGCGGCGGCCGCCGCCCGGAGAGTGGTGCCGGTGCCCAGAAAGGGGTCGACCACCGTGTCGCCCTTGACCGAAAACATGCTGATCAACCGGTAGGCGAGTTCGAAGGGATAGGCGCCGCTGCGGTTTCGTGTGGCCTTTCCCCCCAAGCGTTGGCGGGTGCCTTTCAGTTCCATCCACACATCGGAGTACCAGGCGTTGCGCTCCTCCCAGAAGATGGCGCTTTCGCGGCGGCGTCTTTTTTCCTCCTCGCCCTGGAATGCGCGCTTGCCGCCTTTGCGGGCGATCAGGATGACCTCGTGTTCAAGGGTCACGTAAGCGCCGGCGGGGTACATGCCGGAGCCCATGAACTTGTTCGGCGCATTGGTCTGCTTGCGCCACAGGACGGCCGGAAGAGGCGTGAAGCCCAGGTCCAGCAGGCCGGTCAGGACGCGGGCATGGTTGGGGTAGAGCATGAACCCATCGCCGACGGTGCGGGCGGCATCGCCGATGTTGATGCAGGCAAAGCCGCCGGGCTTCAAAACCCGGTGGGTCTCCTGCCACACCGCGTCGAGATCGGTGTGCATGAGCCTGAAGGCGGTCAGGCCGTCCTCTCGCTTCAAGGCTTTGCGGATGGCCGGGTTGCGGGCGCTGAACCCGTCGTCCCACATTTCGATCATGGGATAGGGCGGCGATGTGACTACGAGCTCGACACTGGCGGAGCCTACCTCTTTCATCTCCCTGGAATTTTGGAAGTGCACGCGATGAGCGGTTTGCATGGCCGACTCTCATTTCACAGCGTGCCGCCGAAGTCAAACAAAGACTGGATTTGCCTTGAAATTTTAACCCATCAACGCTACATCCTGATCATTTCATATTAAACCCAACCAGCTGCCGGGGAGACAACCATGCGAAAACTGACGATCGAAGACCTCGAGGTCAAAGGCAAGAAGGTGTTGATGCGGGTGGACTTCAACGTGCCGCTCAAAGGCGGCAAGGTCGCCGACGACACGCGCATCCGCGCCGCGCTGCCCACCATTCAATACATATTGGGCAAGGGCGGCCGCCTGGTCCTGATGTCGCACCTGGGCCGGCCGGACGGAAAGCGGGTGGACGACATGTCCATGCGGCCCTGCCTGGAGGTTCTTGAGAAGCAGCTCGGCCGCAAGGTTTTTTTCAGCGACGAGTGCGTGGGGGAAAAAGCCGAGGCGGCCGCGGAGAGGCTGAAGGACGGCGAGGTGTTGCTGCTCGAAAACCTGCGCTTTCACCCGGAGGAAGAAAAGAACGACCCGGGTTTCGCCCGGAAACTGGCCCGGCTCGGCGAGTGCTACGTCAACGACGCTTTCGGGACGGCCCACCGTGCGCATGCCTCGACCGAGGGCGTCACGCGGTTTTTCAAGCGATCCGCGGCCGGCTATTTAATGATGAAGGAGCTGGATTATCTCGGCAAAGTCGTCGGCACGGCGGCCAAACCCTACATGGCGATTCTGGGGGGGGCCAAGATCTCCGGGAAAATCGACGTGATCACCAACCTTTTGCCCAAGGTGGACAAAATCATCATCGGCGGCGGCATGGCCTTCACTTTCCTCAAGGCCCAGGGGTTGGAGGTCGGGAGGTCCCTGGTCGAGCAGGACAAGGTGGATTTCGCCGGCAAGCTTCTCGCCGAGGGCCGGGACAAAATCGTTTTGCCGGTCGATTTCCTTGTAACCGACACCCTCGACATCAAGGCGCGCCAGGTGGGGGGCCTCAAAGAGGTGGCGGCGGAAAAGATCCCGGCGGGATGGAAGGGGGTCGACATCGGGCCGAAGAGCGTCGAAAGGTTCCGCGATGTGCTGAAGGGTGCCAAAACCGTCGTTTGGAACGGACCGATGGGGGTTTTCGAGATCGACAAGACCGCTCAGGGGACCTTCGCCATTGCCGGCATCATGGCCGAGATCACCGCGACCGGCGCCACTACGGTCATCGGCGGCGGGGATTCGGCCGCCGCCATTGAAAAGGCCGGCATGGCCGAGAAGGTCTCCCACGTGTCGACGGGCGGCGGCGCGTCGCTGGAATTCATCGAAGGCAAGACGCTGCCCGGAGTTGCAGCCTTGACCGACAAATGAGAACAGGTGTCTGGGTGTTTTGGTCTTTGGGTATTTTGTTTCTGCCAAACCACCCAACACCTGAACACCCGGATTGCCTAATTTTACGCATGCTCAAAGCCATCGTTTTCGACTACAACGGCACCCTGGTGGACGATCTGGACCTGGCGGTGGAATCCTACTATCGCGCCGGGACCGAACGGGGGTACCGGCTTTCCCGTGAGACGGTTCTGCAGCACATCTCCCAGCCGCCTTCGGCCAAAAGGGGGCTCTACTTCGGGGATGTTTCCGACGCGGAGTGGGCGGCGATCATCGAGCGCCGGAAGGCCGTTTACGCGGACCTGGCTCGTTCCGTCTTCAAACTGTTCCCGCAGACGGAATCCGTCCTGATCGCCCTGGCAAGTCGGTATCGCTTGGGGGTTTTGTCCAACACGTTCCGGGACCTCTTCGAGAGGCTTTTTCCCGCGCACCTGGCCGCTCTTTTTCAGGCAAGCCTTTTTTTCGGCGAGGTGCCCGACCCGAAACCATCGCCCGCACCCATGCGGGCCATGCTGCGCACGCTGGGAGTGGACGCCTGCGAGTGCGGCTACGTGGGTGATGCGATCGAAGACGTGCAGATGGCCAGGGCCGCCGGCGTGCGCTCGTTTGCGTTGCCCACCGGGGCATGCAGTTCAAAGGAGCTTCGTGATGCCGGTGCCGACTGGGTCGGCCCGGATCTGGGTGCTCTCCTCGCATGCCTGGTGAACGGGAACGGTTCAGAAAAGGCTTGACACGGTGTTGAACTTTCGCTTAGTGGTGATGGTACCTTAGAAAGAGAGCCATCGATGGCATTAGCAGTTGCAGGCAGATTTTACTTTTACTTTTGGTACTACTATTATAGCGCCGATCTGCCTGCGGTGCGCTGAGAGGACATAACAGCCAAAAGCGCGACAAAGCCGGGGGCGGATCGAATGAGCCCGCGGCTTTATGTTTTAAACGCAACGGCCGCGGGATCGGAAAGACCCGCGGCCGTTGCGTTTAAAAAACCCGTGGGAGGACATGCGTGCAGACCCAGACCGACGACCTGAGAGTCAAAGGGTACACCCGCCTGATTTCACCGCGAGAGATGAAGCAGGCGATCCCCGTGAGCGAGGCGGCCGGCCGGACCGTGCTGTCGGCCCGCGAGACCATCGGCCGAATTCTGCTCAAAGAGGACCGCCGGCTGCTGCTGGTGGCAGGCCCTTGCTCCATTCACGAGGAAAAAGGCGCCCTGGAATACGCCGAGCGCCTGCTGGCGCTGCAGCAAAAGGTCGGCGATGTCCTTTTCATGGTCATGCGGGTCTACTTTGAAAAACCCCGCACAACGGTCGGGTGGAAGGGGTTCATCAACGACCCCGGCCTGGACGGCAGCTGTGATCTCAACCAGGGCCTGCGCAGGGCCCGCAAGCTGCTGCAGAAGATCAACGAGATGGGCCTGCCCGCCGGCACCGAAATGGTGGAGATGGTGACGCCCCAGTACCTCGCCGACCTGGTCAGCTGGGGCGCCATCGGCGCCCGCACGACGGAAAGCCAGGCCCACCGGGAATTGGCGAGCGGGCTTTCGATGCCCATGGGGTACAAGAACGGTACCGACGGGAACCTGCAGTCCGCCATCCACGCCATGGTGGCGGCGCGCGTCCCCCAGACCTTCATCGGGGTCGACCAGGAAGGCTACGCGTGCATCGTTCAGACCAAGGGCAACCCCCTCGGCCACGTCGTTTTGCGCGGCGGCAAACGGCCGAACTACGACGCCATCAGCATCGCCGAGGCGCGGCTGGGGTTGATCGGGCACAAGCTTCCGGAGGCCATCATGGTCGATTGCTCTCACGCCAACTCGTGGAAAAAATTCCAGGGGCAGGAGATGGTCTGGCGCAGCGTCGTCGAGCAGCGGGTCGGCGGAAACGGCGGTCTGGTCGGCCTCATGCTCGAGAGCCATCTTTTCGAAGGCTGCCAGAAATTCGGCGGTGACCCATCGCAGCTGAAGTACGGCGTCTCCATAACCGATGAGTGCATTTCCTGGGAAACGACCGAAAAACTGGTGCGGTGGGCGGCGGAGAAGATCGCCGGCGCTTTATAGTTTTGCGGCCGAATAGATACGTGACATTAACAGTCGGGTCCGGAAGGTTTCCGGCGCTGGCCCCAAGTGAAAAAAATTCGAAGCACGAAATTCGAAATCCGAAACAAACCGGAAATCCAAATTTTCAAATATGTGACCAACATGCATGCCATTGAGATTAAAGGCGCCGCGCGGCCGTCCGCCATCCTGGTCGGGGAGACCATTCAAAACCTCCACTGCTACCTTCCGGCCGCGCGAACGATCGTGATCACCGACGGCAACGTCCGGCAACTTTACCAGGACCGCTTCCCTTCGGCTCCGGTGCTGAGCATCGGCAGCGGAGAGGCCTTTAAGACCCTGGAAACGGCGAAGGACCTCTTCGAAACCCTGCTCAGTCTGGAGGCTGACCGGAGCACCTTCATCCTGGGGATCGGCGGCGGCATTGTCTGTGACGTGACCGGGTTCGTCGCCTCGACGTTCATGCGGGGGCTGCGGTTCGGCTTCGTCGCCACGACTCTGCTGGCCCAGGTCGATGCAAGTGTCGGCGGCAAGAACGGGGTCAACCTGGAAGGGTACAAGAACCTCGTCGGAACGTTCAATCAACCGGAATTCGTGCTCTGCGACATGCACCTGCTGCAGACGCTGCCGGAGGCCGAAGTGGTCAACGGCATGGCGGAAATCGTCAAGCACGCCCTGATCGCCGACGCCGGTCTGTTTGCGTTCCTGGAGGGCCATGCCGCCGACGCCCTGAGCCTGGATCCGCGCGTGATCGAGCGGCTGGTCAGGGATTCGGTGGTCATCAAGTCCGGCGTGGTCAGCCGCGACGAGCGCGAAACCGGGGAGCGGCGGAAACTCAATTTCGGCCACACCTTCGGCCACGCCCTGGAAAAAGTGAGCGGCCTTTCCCACGGCGAGGCCGTCAGCGTGGGCATGGTGCTCGCCGCCTCTCTTTCGGTCCGGCGGGGGCGGCTGGCGGCGGCCGCGCATGACCGGGTCATCCGCCTGCTGCGGTCGTTGCGGCTGCCCTGCACGGCACCCGCCGCTGTCGGCCGGGTGGTGGATGCGGTCCTCAAGGACAAGAAGCGCGAAGCGGACCGGATTCACTTTGTCATGCTCGAGGACATCGGCCGGGCCGTTGTCGAGGATATCTCCATCGCGGAGTTGAAAGCGGCGGCAGCGGCCTTTGAATGCATACTGCAACCCACGGGGCGACACGCAGTTCCATGAATACGACACGCAAATCCAGCAACGAAACAGGGCCCGGCGCGGACGACTTTGCGAATCAGCTCGATGAGCAGCGGCGCATCATCGACCGGCTGGACGGTGAGATCCTGCGACTGTTCAATGCACGGCTTGAAGTCGCCGCCAGGATCGGCGCCATCAAAGCGCGGCTCAGGCTCAGCGTCCGCGACACCCGGCGGGAGGCCCAGGTGTTCCAGCGTCTGATGAGCTTGAACCAGGGCAGCCTGCTCGCAAACCGCTACGTGGTCAGAGTGTTTGCCGCGCTCATGGCGGCCGCCCGCGATGTCCAGGGCCCGGTTTCGCATCCGGCCGACGGTTTCGGGACGCCTGCCATCTTCGCGGTGTTCGGCAACCCCGTGGTGCACAGCCTGAGCCCGGTGATGCACAATGCCGCCTTTGCGGCCACCGGCTACAACGGCATCTACGCGGCCATCCGGGTGAAGGACATCCGGCCGGCCGTCTCCGGGATGCGGGCCCTGGGGCTCAAAGGCGCCAGCATCACCATCCCGCACAAGGAATCCGTCCTAACCTGCCTGGACGACATCGACCCGACCGCTCGACGCATCAAGGCCGTGAACACCATCGTGAACGACGACGGGTCGTTGAAGGGCTTCAACACGGACTGCGACGGCGTCCTCCAGGCGCTGGCAGAGAAAATTTCCATCAAGGGCCGGCACGTGGGCATCCTCGGCGCCGGCGGCGCCGCCCGGGCCGTGGCCTTCGGCGTCATCGGCCAGGGCGCCACGGCAACGATCTTCAACCGATCCAGGGAAAAAGGGGAGGCGCTGGCGGCCGAGCTCGGTGCGGATTTCAAGCCCCTGTCCGAATTCGCTGCGGAGCGGTGCGACATTCTGGTCAACACGACCCCGGTGGGAATGTCCCCGCAAGGGCAGGACACCCCCCTGCTCGGCGAGAAATTGCAACCGGGGTTGGTGGTCATGGACATCGTCTACAACCCGCTGAAGACCCGGCTGCTGAGGGAGGCGGAGGCAGCCGGCTGCGAGACGATCGACGGTCTGTCCATGTTCGTCCACCAGGGGGCGCGGCAGTTCGAGCTCTGGACGGGGCTGGCGGCGCCGGTGGACATCATGCGAATGGCCGTCGAAGCCGAACTGTTGACGAAGTAGGATATTTCCATGCGTGAAATAAAAACGCTTCATCCCACCCAGGCCGTGGTGGCGGTGCCGGGATCGAAAAGCTACACCCACCGGGTGCTCATTGCGGCGGCGCTCTCCGACGGGCGTTGCCTGATCGAGAACGCCCTGGACAGCGAAGACACCAACCTGACGCGCGACACATTAAAAATTTGGGGCGTAGCGTTCGCGCTGGAAGGTGAGGCGCTGGTCGTTTCGGGATGTAAAGGGGAATTGAAAACCTGCCGAAGCCCCATTTTTTTAGGCAACTCGGGAACATCCATGCGCCTGCTCACGGCCGTCGCGGCCTTGGTGCCCGAGACAACCATTCTGACCGGCAGCGACAGGCTCAGGGCCAGGCCCATCCGGGATCTGCTCGACGGCCTCGCCCAGGTGGGCGTCGCCGCGCGGTCGCTTGACGGAAACGGATGCCCTCCGGTGGTGATCGAGGGGGGAGGGGTCAGCGGAGGCCGCGTCGACCTGAACTGCGCCCTCAGCAGCCAGTTCCTTTCCGCGCTGCTGCTCGTCGGGCCGCTCACGCGCAAAGGACTGGAGGTGCGCGTGACCCACGGGCCGGTGTCGCGGCCCTACATCGACATCACCCTCGACACCATGGAGAACTTCGGCGTGCAGGCTGAGCGCGACGGCTACGCGTGGTACAAGGTGCCGGGCGGCCAATGCTACCGCGCCGGGAGGCACCGGGTTGAGCCCGACTGCTCTCAGGCCGGGTATTTCTGGGCGGCCGCGGCCGTCACGGCGTCCACGGTCAAGGTGCGGGGGACACGCCGCGGTTCACGCCAGGGGGACATCCGGATCCTGGACATTCTGGAGCAGATGGGCTGCCGCGTGGCATCGCAGGCGGATGGGGTCGCGGTTTCAGGCGGAGCGCTATCCGCGGTCGATGTCGACATGGGCGACATCCCGGACGTGGTGCCTACGGTGGCCGTCGTGGCGGCCTTTGCCCGCGGGCGAACCGTCATTCGCAACGTGGCGCACTTGAGGGAGAAGGAGAGCGACCGGCTATCGGCCGTGAGCGCCGGCCTGAATCAAATGGGGATCCCGGCGGGCTGCGACGAGGACAGCCTCTGGATCGAAGGCGGCACGCCGCACCCGGCGGCCATCGACTGCTGCAACGACCACCGCATCGCCATGAGTTTTGCCGTCGCCGGCCTGAAAGCGCCCGGGGTTCGGATCCTGGATGAGACGTGTGTCCGGAAATCGTTTCCGGGTTTCTGGGAAACGCTCGAAGGGCTTTACCTATGAATAGCGGGGCCGGGATGAATCGCACCATCGGGGTTATCGGCTTCGGGCGCTTCGGCAGGCTGATGGCACGATACCTGGCCTTGGATGGCAAGGTCCGGGTGTGGGACCCGGCGGCCGCTGCGCAGGAGGTCCTTTCGACCGGCGCCGAACCGGCAGATCTTGCCACGGCCGCGCAGAGCGACATCGTCATCCCGGCGGTGCCGATGTCGCGGTTTCAGGAGGTGCTGACCGAGGTCAAACCCCATCTCAAAACCGGAAGCCTGGTGGTCGATGTCTGCTCGGTTAAAGAACAGCCGGTCCGCTGGATGCAGGCGATGCTTCCGGCGGGGGTCGACATCCTCGGCACCCACCCCATGTTCGGGCCGGACAGCGCCGCCGATTCGCTGAAAGGCCGCAAAATAGTGCTTTGCCGGGTGCGCTTGAGCGCTGAGCGTTACGCGAAGATAAAAAACTACCTTGACTCCAAGGGGCTGGCGGTGATCGAGACGAGCCCGGCCGCGCACGACCGGCAGATCGCGGTGAGCCTCGCCCTCACGCACTTCATCGGCAGGGCCCTGGCCGGGATGGGGGCGAAGCAACAAGACATCGACACCGAGGGCTACCGGCGTCTGCTGCGCATCCTCGAGGTGGTCGAAAACGACACCTGGCAGCTGTTCGAAGACATGAATCGTTTCAATCCGCATGCCGAAACAGCTCGGCATGCGTTCATGAGGGCCATGGAAGAGATTGAAAAGAAGCTGGTGACTGCTGAGGGCTCAGGGCTCAGAGTTCAGGGTTCAGGCAATACAAGAGGCCAGGCGCCGTAATCCTCGGCCTTCTCGCGGGCGAACGATTGGGGCCGGAGACGGCCGGTTCCCGGCAACTGCTTTTCTCCTGAACCCTCGCTACCCGAGGTGCTGCATGGCCGGAGCAATAACGGTTCAAACTCGGGCGAGATCGACGAAATACTCGTGGAATCGCAGGTCGTTGGAGAGTTCCGGGTGGAAAGAGGTGGCGAGCCACTTGCCCTCGACGGCCGCGACGGCCGTACCGCTTGCCAGGCGGGCAATGACCCGTGCCGCCCCCCGGGCGTGGACCAGACGCGGTGCCCTTATGAAAATCCCTGGAAACGGGCGGGTGGCGCCCTCCGGCAGCCCCACCACCGTTAGCGGTTCTTCAAAGCTGTCGATCTGCCGCCCGAAGGCATTGCGTTCCACGGCGATGTCCATCAGTCCCAGCAGCGGTTGTTCCGGCCCGATCTCCCTGGCCATCACGATCATCCCGGCGCAGGTTCCCCACACCGCGTGCTGCCCGGCGAATTCCCGGATGGGGTCCATCAACCCATAGCCGGCCATGAGTTTGCCGATGGCGGTGCTCTCGCCGCCCGGGATGATCAGGCCGTCCAGACGCTGAAGGTCCCGGGGCAGGCGCACCTCGGTGGCGGTGAGACCGAGGTCGCCCAGCTTGCGAATGTGCTCGATGAAGGCGCCCTGCAGCGCGAGGACTCCGATTCTCATGCGTCACCAGCCGCGGCCCGCCAGCCTTTCTTTTTCAGTCAATGCGGAAACGTTGATGCCGACCATGGGCTCCCCCAAACCGGCGCTGAGGTCTGCCAGAATGGCGGGGTTGTTGTATTGGGCCGTGGCCATCACGATCGCCTTGGCGCGTTTGGCCGGCTCGCCGCTCTTGAAGATCCCCGAGCCCACGAAGACGCCGTCCACGCCCAGCTGCATCATCAGGGCCGCATCCGCCGGGGTTGCAATACCCCCGGCCGCGAAATTCACCACCGGCAGGCGCCCCAGCTGCTTGATCTGCCGCACCAGCTCAAAGGGCGCCGCAATCCCCTTGGCGTAGGCCATGAGCTCGTCATCCGGCATGGCCTGCAGCATGCGGATTTCGCCCAGGACGGTTCGAGCGTGCCGCACGGCCTCAACCACGTCGCCGGTTCCGGCTTCGCCTTTGGTGCGAATCATGGCCGCGCCCTCCCCGATGCGGCGCAGGGCTTCGCCCAGATTCCGGCAGCCGCAGACAAACGGGACCCCGAAGGCTTGCTTGTTGATGTGGTGGTGCTCGTCCGCCGGGGTGAGGACTTCGCTTTCATCCACGTAGTCGACACCGATGGCCTCCAGGATTTGAGCTTCGACAAAGTGGCCGATGCGGCATTTGGCCATCACCGGGATGCTGACGGCTGCCATGATGTCCCGGATGAGCCCGGGATCGGACATGCGCGCAACCCCGCCCTGGACGCGGATATCGGCCGGGACCCGTTCCAGCGCCATCACGGCCACGGCGCCGGCCTCCTCCGCGATGAGGGCGTGTTCGCGCGACACCACGTCCATGATGACGCCGCCCTTCAACATCTGCGCCAGGCCGCTCTTTACGGTGAAGCTCTCGGATCGTTCGGGTTTTCGAATGCGTGACGGTTTCATCGCTTGCTCTCCATGTGTGTGTGATCGTGCGGGATACAGTTCCTTGCGTGCAGCATACCGGTTGTGGTAATAAAAAACAGATACAGAATTTTTAAAAAAAAGCCATAACAGATGAGCCGGGTTGCGCCCGGCTCACGCAGGAGTTCATTCAGTCGAATGTCACATCGTTCGGCAAATCTCGCGGGAAATCACTCCCGCTCGCATGTGTTCCGCTACCGCCAGCTGGCCGCCGAGGTCGAGAAACGGATCTTCGAGGGGACCTACCAGCCGGGCGAGAAGCTGCCGTCCCTTCGCCGGCTTCATCGCCAGAGCGGCTTGAGCATCTCGACGGTGCATCAGGCCTATCAGGAGCTCGAAAGTTCGGGCTTTGTGGAGTCGCGCCCCAAATCCGGCTATTTCGTGCTCCCGGTTTCCCTGAAAAAGCTCGAAGCGCCGGTGGTTCGAAAAAAAGCGTCGGTTCCGCAGCAGATCCATCTGGCGCCGGTCGTCAACTCGGTCGTTGCGGCCATCAGCAACCCGCGCTTTGTGCCTTTCGGCAACACCGGCATGGATCCGGCCCTCCTGCCGGTGAAGCCGCTGGCCCGCATGCTGAAGTCTTTAAACCACGCCGACCTGCGGGCGCTGCTGTCCTATTCGCCCTCCGAGGGTTACCCGGATCTCCGGCGACAGATCGCGCTGCAGACACTGGGCGTGCTGGAGAGCATCGAGCCGGAGGACATTGTCATCACCAACGGCTGCACCGAGGCGGTCGCCCTGTCGCTTCTGGCCGTGACGCGGCCGGGCGACACGGTTGCCATCGAAGCCCCGACGAATCTGACCTTTTTGCAGCTGCTCAAGGAGCTCGGCTTGCTCGTGGCCGAAGTCGCCACGGACCCGAAGGAAGGGGTGGACCTCGACGAGCTCGAGAAATGCATCCGTGGGAACAAAATCGGGGCCTGCCTGTTCATGCCCAATTTTCAGAACCCCCTCGGCGCGCTGATGCCCGATTGGAAAAAGAAAGCCCTCGTCGATCTGCTGAGCCGCCATGAGATTCCCGCCATTGAAGACGATATCAGCAGCCAGCTCTACTTCGGCGACCATCGGCCGGTTCCGCTGAAGGCCTTTGACCGTGAAGGCCTCGTGCTGACCTGCTCCTCCTTCTCGAAAACGCTGGCGCCCGGCCTGCGGCTGGGCTATGTCATCCCGGGAGAACGTTTCGGCCAGAAGATCCAGCGGTTGAAGGCGGGCATCACGATCTGCACATCCACCCTGGACCAATACCTCGTGTCCGGGTTTTTGGCCGGAGGCGCATACGAGCGGCATTTGCGGGTCCTGCGGGGCGTTTTGAAAAAACAGACGTTCCGGACCGCGCTCGCGATCCAGAGCCATTTCCCGGAGCAGACGCGATTGGCCGTACCGCAAGGCGGCTCGCTGCTGTGGGTTCAGCTGCCTGCGGCGGTCGATGGGCTGGATGTGTATCAAGAGGCGTTCGACCGGAATATCGCGATCATACCGGGCGCGGTGTGTTCGAACTCGAAACACTTCAGCAACTACATCCAGATCAGCTGTGCCGTGCCGTTCAGCAAGAAGATCAACGCAGCGTTGGGGACGTTGGGAGCGATTGTTTCGGACTTGGCGCAGAAGACATCGAAATGAGCATCATGGCCGAATAACCTATCCGGGAGGGACGACGATGCGTCAGACACTTAAAGAGGGCATGGCCTTTGAGTTTGCCTACACGGTTCCGGTGGAGAAGACCGTGCCCCACCTGTTTCCCGAGTTTACCGAGGGCGGGCAGATGCCGGAGGTGCTTGCCACAGGCTTCCTGGTGGGGCTGCTCGAGTTCACCTGCATCAAGTTCATCAACTCACATATCGACTGGCCGCAGCAGCAGACCGTGGGCATCGGCATCCATCTGACCCACACGGCCGCAACACCGCCGGGGTTCACCGTGACCGTCAAGGGTCGGCTGGAAAAAGTGGAGGGCCGCAAACTGGCTTTTACCCTGGAGGCCCATGACGGCGCCGACAGTATCTGCAAGGCAGCCCACGAGCGCTTCATCATCGACGCGGAGAAGTTCAACGCCGCGGTGGCCAAGAAGAAGGCCGCCGGCTGAGTCTGTGCTGCAGATCTCAATCGGCCTATTTTTTTAAAATAACCGGACGCGGCTCGTATTTCCCGGACACCACCTGCTCCCAGAAGGCCTTCTCATCTTCCATCCATCTGGAGCCGAATTTTTTATTGAAGATGCCCCCCAGTCGCTGGAACATGCGCTTCAGATTCGAGCGGTGCTCCAGGGTCAACACATCCTCCAGGAAGGCGGCGATGTCGAACATTTTTTCTTTCGGGATATAGGCGCGGGCGCCCATCTCGATGGCCTTCCTGAGGTCCGCCGCGGAAAAGGCGTGCGCGGTGAGCATGACCGTAGGGAATCCAAGGTGCACGGAGGCATTGAGGAGGTCGAACCCCCGCACGCCCATGATGTCCAGGATGACCGCGTCGTAGCTCCAGGAGCGCAGCAGGTGGAAGCCGGTCTCATAATCCGGGGCGCGGTCGAGCACCAGGCCTTCGTTATCCTCGAGAATCTCCTGCAGCGTGTCGAGCACGTCCGGCTCATCATCCACGGCCAATATGCGTTTGTCCTTTAGAATGTCAGACGCCATTATCCTCCGCTCCCGATCCGGCGTTGAGGTTTTTGATCCTTTGAAATCTTGCGCCGCTCTTCTTCCCGCACTTCACGGCGAAGCAGTTTCCCGACCTTGGATTTGGGCAGCATGTCCCGGAACTCGACATAGGAGGGCACCTTGTAGGGGGCCAGGCGTTCCCGGCACCATTGCAACAGCTCGGTCCCGCCGACGCCGCGAGCGTCCTCCTTCAGCACCACGATGGCCTTGATGCGCTCCCCGACCTTGGGGTCGGGGACGCCCACCACGCAGGCGCCGATGACCGTCGGGTGGTCCTGCAGGGCCGCCTCCACCTCGGAAGCCGAGACCCGGTAGCCCTTGTGCTTGATGATGTCCGCGGAGCGCTCCATATAGATCAATTCCCCGGAGGGCTTCGCGCTGACGAAGTCCCCCATGCGGCACCACGTCCGGCCGTCGAATTCGACGAAGGTCCGGCGGGTCTCCTCGGGTTTGTTGTAGTACTGCTTCAAGGTGTACGCGGAGGTGACCAGCAGCTCCCCGCTTTCACCTTCGGCGACGGGCGTCAAGGTTTCGGGCTCGACGATCCTGCACGCCCGGCTCCTCAAGGGATAACCGATGGCCCGCGGGCTGGGCTCCTCCCCGATGCGGCTGTAGGCCACATGTCCCACCTCGGTGGAACCGTAAACCTGATAGATGGGGATGCCGCAGCGCTCCCGCCAGCGGTCCTTGACTTCCTCCGGCAGGACGTCCCCGCCGCAGAAGCAGTACTTCAGGGAGTCCAACCGGTAGCGGTCGAAGCGGTCGTTTTCGAGGATCATCCGGTACAGCGCCGGCACGCCGAGCAGCCACCGGATCCGGTAGCGCTGGATGGATTCCAGGATGGCATCCACTTCCGGGACCGGCATCAGGGATACGGTATTGGCCTTGTTCAGTCCGATGGCCATGAACAGCCCCAGCGCCATGATGTGGAAAAGAGGGTTGACGGCGATGTAGGTGTCGCCGCCCTCGACAAGGTGCCCCGCCGCCACGTCCTCGGTGACGTCGTTCACGTAGGAAGTCATTCCGATGTGGGTGCCCGGGACCCCTTTCGGGAAACCGGTGGTGCCGCCGGTGTAAAGGATGTAGGACAGATCGGTTTCGGGATCGATCGGGGCCGTCGCCGCGATGGGGGCATGTTTTAGAAGTGTCCGGAAGCGGTGCACGCCGCCGTCCCGCCCCACCTTGCCGGTGGGTATTTTGTCGAAGAGCGTGCCGAGCATCCTTTTCCAGCCCGGCAGGAGATCGGTCAGGTTCGTGACGATCACCTGCTTGGGGCCGGTTTTCGCCAGGGCGTCGTTGACGTAGCCGTAGTTGGTGTCCATGCAGACGATGGCCCCGGCGCCGGAGTCCTGAATCATGTAGGCGATTTCGTGCGAGGTGTAGATGGGGGACACCGGGACGATGACGGCGCCGATTTTCTGAATCCCCAGGAAGGCAACCACCCATTGCACCGAGTTGGCGATGTAGACCATCACCCGGTCGCCCTTGCGAACCCCGAGGTCGACCAGCGCACCGGCGAACCGCTCGCTCAAGTCTCGCAGCCGTCGGTAGGAAAAGGATTCGCCCAGATAGATGATGGCGGTGCGCTTCGGATACGTTTCGCTCATGCGGTCAAAGCGGGTGAAGGTCGCCTCGCTCTTCAGAGCATCGTCAGTCGTCGGCATACGTCCTTGAGACCCTCGTCGTTATCGGGAACTAGTATATTAAGGTTTAGAAATCAGTGGGTGAGTTGTTGTCGGCATCGGTTCATTTCAAATCCCGAAGTAGGCCGAGCGGACATCCGGGTTGTCCATCAATTCCTGCCGACTGCCCGACATGACGGCCGAACCGTTTTCCAGGATGAATGCGTAATCGACGATCGGGATGACGGGGCGCGCGTATTGCTCGGTGATGATGATGGCGATCTTTCTCTCCTCCCGGATCTCCCGCGTAGCGCGCATGAGCATGGCTTGCATGAGCGGGCTGAGACCCAGCAGCGGCTCGTCCAGCAGGAGGATCTTCGGCTGCGCCATCAGCGCGCGCCCGATGGCCAGCATCTGCTGCTCTCCGCCGCTGAGGAACCCGCCGACCCTGTTTTTCAGCTTTTTCAGGGCCGGGAACACTCGAAAAACGAAGTCCAGGGTTTCACCGGCCTGGGCAGCCCCGGCCAGGTAGGCACCGATCTTCAGGTTTTCGAGCACGGTGCTCTCGCCGAAAATTCGGCGCCGTTCGGGGCACAGCACAATGCCCATTCGAGCCCTGTGGCTGGGTTTTACGGAGGCTATTTCCCGCCCCTCCCAGCGGATGCTGCCTGCCAGGGTGACGCGCTCCCCGCCGGCCATTTCCTCTTTCTTGCGGATGTCGAGGATGATCCCGGAGAGCGCGTACATCAGGGTGGATTTTCCGGCGCTGTTGGCGCCGAACACCCCGACGATCTGGTTTTCTTCGCAGCGGATGCCGACGTTGTTCAAGGCCAGCATGTTTTCGTAGAAAACCATCAGGCCGCTGGCCTCAAGCATGGACCATCACCTCCTCGACCTTCTCGGACCCGAAATAGGCTTCCCGGACGCGCGGGTCGGCCATGACCTCCTCCGCGCTGCCTTCGACGAGCTTTTCTCCGAAATTCAGCACCATGACCCGGTTGGCGACCTGAAAGAGTTCCCTGAGCCGGTGCTCGATCATGATGAGCGTGATGCCGTCCATCTGGAGTCGTTCGATCAACGGCACCATGCTGGCGATTTCACTCATGCTCAGCCCTGAGAAGACCTCATCGCAGATGATCATCTCCGGTTTCAGGGCCAGGCAGCGCGCCAGTTCCAGGCGTTTGAGATAGCCCGTGGGCAGCGTCGAGGTCGTTTTGTAGGGCACGTAGGAGTCCCGCTCGAAGCCGATTTCCTCCAGGATGTCTATGCCCACGGTGTTGCGGTCGCCCATCCGACCTCCACCCCGCCACCCGCCGGTCCTGCGCGCCCGGGGGAAAAAAGCGGGATCACCAGGTTTTTATAGGCGGGCAGGCTGTAATAGGGGCGCATGATCTGGAAGGTCCGCGTGACGCCCAGGTCGGCGATCTTGTGCGGCGGCCTGGCGGTGATGTCGTTTCCGCGAAACAAGACCCGGCCGGCGGTCGGCTTTATGAAACCGGTAATGCAGTTGACCACCGTGGTTTTCCCGGAGCCATTGGGACCGATGATTCCCAGGATTTCGCCCTCGAAGACATCGAAGCTCAATCGGTTCAGCGCGATGATTCCCCCGAAGGTCTTGGTCACCTCGCGGACCTGAAGAATCGGTTCGGCCTTCATATGGCCTTCCACCTCTCCAACTGATGGTATTTGCGCTGGCCGTAGATCATCAACCCCTCGCTGCGAAAGACGATGAAGGCCAACAGGATCAGGGAATAGAAAACGATGCGCAGGGTGCCGAAGTCCCGCAAGAGTTCCGATACGGGAACCAGAATGAGGCATCCGATCAACGGCCCGACCAGCGTGCCGCTGCCGCCGATGACCGTGGCCGCGATCGGCAGCACTGAAAAATCAAGCGCGAAGGTCGAAATCCCGGCCCACATGTAGATGTGGACGATGCAGGCGCCGGCCAGGCAGCCGATGGAGGAGGCGATGAAGACGGCCATGGCCTTGTAGTGGGTGATGTTCATGGCGGAGGCCTTCACCGCCTGGTCGTTGTCCTTGACCGCGCGCAGGACCAGCCCGAGGTCCGTGTTGACCAGCCGGCGAAGCCCGAAGAGAAACACCAGCACAACGGCAATCACGAAATACTGTTCGAGCCAGGGGCTCGGGAAGCTGTCGATGCCCATGATGCCGTCGGTGCCGCCGAGAATGTCCAGGGCTTCGATCACGCGGGCCAAGAAAAGGGGATACATCAGTGTCACGATGGCGAAGTAAACCCCCCTGAGAGGAAGGCACGGCAAAAGCATCAGCGTGCAGACCACCCCGCCCATCAGCGCCGCTCCCGGCACGCAGATCAGGGGAGACAGGCCCAACTTGGTGTTGAGAAGGGCGGAGAGGTAGCCGCCGACCCCGACGAAGAACGCGCCCCCCAGCGAAACCAGCCCGACGAAATGGGCCAGAAAATCAAACGCCAGGGCCAGCAAGGCATAAATGCAGACGATGGAGATCACCCGTTTCCAGTACATGCCGGGCATCACCAGCGGCAGCAGGAGCAGCCCGGCGATCAGCAGCACCCGCGGGGAGATCAGGTACGCCAGTTCCCGCCAGGACATCAGGGCGTAAATTCCCCCTGTGCGGACTTTGATCCCGCGATCGATCCGTTCCCTGCGCCGCTGCTGTTTCTCCGCGCTCATACCCGCTCCTCCAATTCCTTCTGCTGGCCGAAAAGCCCCGACGGCTTGAGGATCAACGTCAAAATGATGGCCAGCAGCGCCACCACCATCTGGAAGTGGGCGCCCAGGTAAACGACGGTCAGGATTTGGGCAAACCCGATCAGGAAAGCCGCCAGGACCGCGCCGACCCAGCTGCCGAGCCCGCCGACGATGCAGACGGCAATGGCCAGGATGAGCACATTGTACCCGGACTCCACCACGATGTTGCCCAGGGGAAGCAGCAAGATGGCGGCGCACGCAGCCAGCATGGAGCCCAGGCCCATGGCCACCACCGCCATGATATCCGAATCGATCCCCAGCATCAGCGCGGCTCTTTCATCCTGGGCCATGCCCCGCAGCGCCAGACCGATGCGGGTGTGGTGGGTAAACAGCCACAAGACGGCCACCAGGGCGGCGCCGATGCCGATCACCATGAGCCGTTGATAATCCACCGCAATGCCGGCAATAGAGGCGCTGCCCTCGATGAAGGGCGGCAGGGTGTAGGTCATGCCCTTGAAGCCGCCCCATCGCAGTCCCTCGAGGATGGCCAGGCCGATGGCATAGGAGGCAATTATCTCTGAAATCTCCATGCCCCGGACCCGGATCAGGAACAGCCGGTAGATGACCGCCCCGATCAGCGCCGTGACCACCATGGCCAGAACGATGCTGAGGAAGTAGTTGAGCTTCAGGGTGTTGAGGGCGCTCCAGGTGATGAACCCGCTCAGCACGTAGAGCGCGCCGTGGGCGAAGTTGGGCAGCCGGCTGATGCCGTAGACCAGGGCGAAGCCCAGGGCGTACAACGCCAGCGCCACGCTGTTGATGGTGCCGTAAATAAGGATTTCCATTTACTTCTGCGCCTTACTTCTGCATCCAGGGGGGCAGCTTGATTTCCCCCATCGCAATGCTTTTCGGGTACACGACCACGCGTTTGCCGGCCTGCCATTGCAGGATGCTGCCGACGGCGCCTTCCTTCGGGTCGGACGCGGGGATGACCTGATGGCTCTTGGGATCGAAGCGCAGGCGTCCATAGACCCCCATCAGGTCCGTTTTCTCCAATTCGGCGACCACCTTGTCGGAGTCGAGCGACCCGGCGCGTTCGATGGCGTCTTTCAACACGTACACCGCCATGTAGCTGCTGGCGCTTCCCAGCCCCTCGGGCTCCACTCCCCAGCGTTTGGCGTAGGCGTCATAAAATTTCATCGTCCAGGGCGTGGCGTTGGAGGGGGCGTTGCCGGCGTTGACCACGTTGCAGAGCGTGAATTCGCCTTTGCCCTCCGTGGCCTTCCAGAAGCCGGGCTGTTCGGCTGCGGCGAGCGTCGAGCCGAAGGGCAGGGCCGGGACTTTCATGTCGAACCACTGCTTGAGCAGGATCGAGCTCTCGGGCATGTCCATCCAGATGTTGATGATGTCCGTTTTCGTATTCTTGGCCTTCAGCAGCCCCATGGAGAAGTCCGTGGCGCCGGTGGGGTACACCTCCAGCCCCGTGACATTCCACCCCTTGTCCGTGGCGAGCTTCTTGACGAGCTCGGCCGCACCGCGAGCGTGGCTCACGTCCTGAGCCATGATGAAAAGATTGTTGAACCCGTACTTCTGCTTGAGTTCGGCAAAATTGGCGAAAATTTCGCCCACCAGGTTTTTGGCCTCGCCGTGGATGCGGAAGCAGTATTTGAACTTGTCGTATTGCTCGGCCACGGTCTCGTGATACTTCGGGGTCAGAACGCCGGAGGTGAGGATGGACACCTTTTTGTACTTGGAAAGAAGCGACATGGCCGCCAGGGCCGCTTCCGAGCGGACCGGCCCTCCGAGGATGAAGTCGGCCTTTTTATCCAGGATGAGTTTTTCCACCGCCAGGAGGGCTTCGCTGACCGGCACGCCGGGCTCCAGGTCCCGGGTGTCGATGACTTCCATTTTCAGCGGCCGTTTTTCGCTCCCGACGGCCACGCCGCCCGCGGCGTTGATCTGCTCTACCGCCAGGGTGAATCCGCGCTCGGCACCCCACCCATAAAGAAAGGCCATTGAAAGCGGGCACCCGAGAACGATGGGCTGGGCGGCCCTTGCCGGAGATGTGATTAGAAGCACGCATACCATCAGAAACAGGGATACTGCAGCGAAAAAACGTTTCATTTTCATTCTGCACCTCTCCATTTTTCCGTGTAAATACGAAGTTGGCGATAGAGAAATCTCGACAGATCCTGCTAAGTAAACCCGATACACTTGTTGTTCTAAAAAAATTTTGGTTACAATAATTTAAACATTAAGTTTATGTCAACAGCCAAAATAGAAAAAAATAAATGAACACCATTCATCTGATGTCGAAATAATCAGACTCGCTTCCTCAGATCAATGGTATGAAAGGTTGCTCCACAGCGCTTCAGAAAAACGGAACCGGAAATCCGAATGGCAATGAGGAGCTACTCCAGCGGCTGCTTGAGATAGCGATAGTAGCTGTCCAGCGTGTAGACGGCGGCGAGCGGGTTGTGGCCGAAGACGCGGTCCTTGGCCGCCAGCACCGTGCAGGGCGCCGCGCTGTATTTGAAGACCAGCGAGTCGTGTCCCACGCACAGACCGAGCAGCACGTTGAAGTCGGTTTTGGCGGCGTTCATCGTCATGGCCTGGCAAATGGGGTTGCACATGCTCTCGTGGCGGCCGATAGCGATTTTCTGCTCGTCCGCGACCCCCAGCTTTTCCTTCGGCACCTGGCCGACCTTGCAGATGGTCGAGACCACCTCGAAGCCCTTGGCGCGGTAAAATTCAGCGACGAGCTTTCCCTCCCGGGCCAGCCCGGCGCAGAATATCAGCCCCAGGCGGGTGTATTTCATCCGGCGGGCGAACTCGGCGATCTCCAGGATGCGAGGTTTGAGCGGCTTGACCTCGGCATACCCCCGCTCGCGGCAGGCGTAGCCTTCGCCCTCCTGGACGGAGGCCTGGTAGGCAAACGCGCGGATCTCCTGTTTCTCGTACTCGCCGAGCGCCTGGGCGACGATATCCTGTCCATACCGCGTGGGGCAATTGTCGGGATGTTTCCCCTCCAGATTCATGCAGAGCCGATCCTTATTTTGAAACGGGCAGGCGGCGCAATCGCAATTTTCCGTTGAGCGTGGGTCGGTCATGGGCGTCACTCCTTTGCAATTCGGTGCGTGAAGATGCTTTCTGTATAATTTACTGCCGGCGCGATTTCGCCGCCCGCATCGCGCTCCTCAGCCGGCGATACTCTTCCCGCGCGAGCTTGCGGTAGCTGTGATAGAAAAAGAGGCTCATGATTTCAGCGAACCGGCTGCCTTTTGCATCCATTTCGGCCGAAGAAAGCCGCGCCAGGTTGCGCCGGTAGTATTCGCGATGGGCGCTGCGCACAAAGTGCCGGATAAAATCCGCGATGCGTTTCAATTCCTCCGGATCATACCCGTCTTTGGGACCGAAGCCAAGCTGATCCATGTCCACCATCAGGCGGCCGATGATGAGATCGTCGCGGGAATAAACCGGCTCACCGTCTTTTTCCCGGCCGGTGATGACGCCCCAGGTCTCCATGGTCGCCAGCCATTTGCGGCCCAGGCCGGTGGTTTTGCGGAATGCGTCGCGGCCGACGATCTCGGTAGACAGCAGACGGTCCAGCGGGCGGAAATACTTGTTGTGGAAATCGGAGACGGCCTGATCGGAGGGGGATTGTTTGCGCGCCTGCTTGAGAATCTTCTTGATTTCGGGAATGGGCAAAAAGAAGCTGTCCCGCAGTTCCTTGATCAAGAGGATGCGCTCCAGGTGCCCGTTGGTGTACTCGGCGGCGTTCGCCCCGGACTTGCGCGGTTTGCGCAGAAGACCTTCGCGGAGATAGAAGTGTATGGTTTCCTTGGGTACCCCGGTTTTCTGAACCAGTTCGCTGATCCGCATAGGCCATGTCGCAGTGTCTTGTTGCAGCCGGCCGAAAGCGGCGCCGTGCTGCAGCCCCCGGCCGCGCGGGCAATGGGCGTTGCCGGAAGCCTGCCGGCGGGTGACGGTTTCCGGTCCATGTTGCCTTTCGTGACATTCAAAGTCAATAAAAATATTGACAAATTTATTTGTTATTATAAATAGATTAAGCGTGTAGCGTGTTGCACGATACATCACTTCGTGGGCGTCCCAACCTGCAGGGGGGAGAACGATGAAAACGGATTACAAAACGATCAAAGTCGAGATGCGAGAAGGGGTTGCTCTGTTCGTCATGGACAACCCGCCGGTGAACCAGCTTTCGGAGCATTTTGTCCGGGAGCTGGCCGGCGCCATCGCAGAGGCCTACCGGGATGCGGCGGTCCAGGCGATCGTGCTGACCGGGGCCGGCAAGAATTTCATCGCCGGCGCCGACATCACCCAAATCAAGGACATCCGCACGCGCGAGCAGATCCTGGAGCTGCTCAAAGACAACAACCGCTTCCTCAATTCCATCGAGACCGGCCCCAAACCGGTGATTGCCGCCATCAACGGCAATTGCCTGGGCGGCGGCCTGGAGCTTGCCATGGCCTGTCACTACCGCGTGGCGGCGAGAGGGGTGGATCTCGGGCAAGCCGAGGTTCAGATCGGTCTCATCCCCGGCGCGGGCGGGACCCAGCGGCTGCCGCGGCTGATCGGCCTCCCCAACGCGCTCGACATGATCACGACCGGCAAGTCCGTCAAATCCGAAAAGGCCTTCGAGCGGACCCTGGTGGATGAGTTGGCGGACCCGGCGCAGCTCGTCGAAACCGCCGTCAAAGCCGCCCGGCGCTTCATGTCCGGTCAGCTCAACCTGAAGCTGCGCAGCACCCGCTTTCGGTACGAACGGCTGCCGAGCGCCGCCGAGAAAAAAGCATTGCTGGGTTTCGCCACGCTCATGACGGCCGCCAAGGCCAAGGGGTACATCGCGCCGCTCAAGGCCATCGAGGCTTTTGAAAAAGGGCTCGGCTACGACATCGACGCCGACCTGGACCGGGAAGCGGAGCTGTTTGCGGACTGCCTGCTTTCCGACGTGGCGCAGAACCTCATCGGCATTTTCCTCAACACGCGGGCCGCCGGCCGGGTGCCGCGCATCGAAGGCCTGAAACCGGCTGCGATCACCAAAGTGGCCATGCTGGGGGGCGGGGTCATGGGCTCCGGCATCGTCCACCTGCTGCTGACCAGCGGTTTTCAGGCCGTGCTCTGGGATATCCATGCGGGTGCGCTTGAGAAGGGCATGGCCTCTCTGCGCGGGACATTCGATTATCACATCAAGAACAAGAAGATGTCGGCCGAAGAGCTGGAAGGGATGCTGAAAGACAGGCTGGTCTGCACCTCGACCCTCGAAGATCTGAAGGAGGTCGACCTGGTCATCGAAGCGGTCCTCGAAGACATGCAGGTGAAACAGGACATCTGGAAAAAACTCGAGGGCATCTGCCGCCCGGACGTGTTTTTCGCCACCAACACCTCGGCCCTGCCTATCACCGAGATGGCATCGGTGCTCAAAAACCCCGGCCGGATGATCGGCCTGCATTTTTTCAACCCGGCCCAGCGCATGCAGCTGCTTGAAATCATCTGCGCTGAAAAAACATCCGACCCGACCCTGGCCGCCAGCGTCGCCTTCGCGCGCCGCATCAAGAAAATCCCCATCATCGTCCATGACGGCCCCGGGTTTTACGTGTCGCGCCAGCTGATCGCGCTCATGAGCGGCTCGGTCTTCCTGATGGCGGACGGCGTCGACGGCGCCGTCATCGAAGCCGCCATGGTGGACTTCGGCATGCCCATGGGGCCGGCCGCCTTGTCGGATCTCACCGGGATCGACATCAACTACCATGTCAACCGGACCTTCGAGAAACGGTTGGGGGAACGCTGGAAGGTGCACCCCCTCACCGAGGCGATCTTCAAGACCGGCTGCTACGGCCGCAAGACCGGCTCCGGCTATATGGACTACAGCGGCCCCACGCCCGTGCCCAACCCCAAGGTCGCCGAGATCGTCGGGGCGTATCTGCAAGCGCACGGCATCCAGCCGAAAAAAGTCTCCCCGCAGGAGATCGTCGACCTCATGCTGGCCGCCGCCATCAACGAGGCCGCCTACATGATCGAGGAGGGGATCTGCGATCGTCCCCAGGACATGGATCTGGCCATGATCTACGGCACCGGATTCCCGCCCTATCGCGGCGGCATCCTGCGCTACGCCGACCGCTGGGGGGCGAAAAACGTCCACCGCAAGCTCTCCGAGCTCGAGCGGCAGTACGGCGCGCACTTCACACCCGCCGCGCTGATCGCCGACATGGCGCAGGCGGGCAAGAAGTTCTATAAAGAACAGTAGAATAGTTAAACCGGGAAAACGGGGAACGGTTTTTCGGTTTGACGGTTTCACTGTTCACCCTTTACAACCATATCCACCCCAAGGAGGAACCCATGAGAGAAGTCGTGATTGCAGGGTATCTGAGGACGGCGTTGTCGCGTTCGCGCCCCAACGAGCCGGCTAGGGACTGGTTCTGTCGCATGCGGGCGGACGAGCTGCTCGCCAAGTTGCTGCCCGAAGTGATCCAGCGCACCGGCATTCGGGCCGAGGAGATCGACGATTTCCTGGTCGGCTGTGCTACGGCCGTGGGCGAACAGTGGGCGTATGGCGGACGGATCCCCATTTTCATGGCCAACCTGCCGAAGAGCATTGCGGCCAAGTTTGTCGATCAGCAGTGCGGCTCCTCCATGGCCGGGGTCCAGATCGGCTTCATGGAAATCGCGCAGGAGTTCGCCGACGTTGTGCTGTGCTCCGGCTACGAGCACATGACCCGGGTGGCGATGGGCATGAGCAACGTGGACAAGGGGTTGCTCGCCCCCAACATGACTCTTTTTCTCAACCCCGAATACCAGCACTGGGACATGATGACCTCCATGAACATGGGGCTCACCGCCGAGAAACTCACCGCTCTGTCCAAAATCCCCCGCGAGGAAATGGATAAGTGGGGCGTTCGCTCGCACCAGTTGGCCGCAAAGGCCCGGGGCGCTGGCTTCTTTAAAGACGAAATTCTGCCGATCGAGGCGGAGCAGGCCGATGGCTCGATGTTGAAGGTGGACACGGACCAGTCCGTCCGGGACGACGCCACCTACGAAGGCCTGCGGGAGCTCAAGCCCGCCTTTAAAAAAGACGGCGTCATCACCCCCGGCAACTCCTCGCCGCTGAACGCCGGGGCGACGGCCATGATCCTGATGTCCAAGGAAACCGCGAAGAAGAAAGGCATCCGGCCGCTCGCCACCATCCGCTCCATCGGGTTTGCCGGTGTGGACCCCGCGGTCATGGGCGCCGGACCCGTGCCGGCCAGCCGCAAAGCGCTCGAAAGAGCCGGCCTCAAGGCCGCCGACATCGACTTCTGGGAAATCAACGAGGCCTTCAGCGTGGTGGCCCTGAACTGCATCAAGGAACTGGCCATCGACCCTGACAAGGTCAACGTCATGGGCGGCGGCATCGCCATCGGGCACGCCCTGGGGGCGACCGGCATCCGCCTGATCGGGACCCTGGCGCGGATTCTCAACGCCAAGGGCGGCCGCTACGGCTGCGCCAACGCCTGCGTCGGCGGGGGGCAGGGGGTGGCGACGATCATCGAAAAAGAGAAATACGACTGGTAAGAAAAGCCCTGGCGGGCTTTTCTACTTAGAGGGCCCCACATGTTTGCGGCGTTTCACGAGGCGATTTCAGATCCATTCGTGACCGTTCGAACACACCGGGACCGGCTGGAGCGGCCGGTCATCGGCGTGATGCCGGCCTACTTCCCCCTGGAGCTGATACATGCCGCGGGGGGCTACCCGGTCCAGCTCTGGGGGGCAGGGGGTTCCATCGAACACGCGGATGCCTATCTCCAGTCGTATTGCTGCTCGGTCGCCCGTTCGCTGCTGGCGCTTGAAATGCGCGGCATCACCGGGATGGTTGCGGCATATGCATTCACCTCCCTGTGCGACACGCTGGTCAACCTGAGGGAGGTCTACCGCCGCCTGTTCGCCAAGCCGACCGTGGAATTCTCCATCCCGGCCACCCAGACCCGCGAGACGCGCAAGGCCTATCTGTCCACCGTCATAGAAAACGTTTTGAGAGAGCTGGAAGCGGTTACCGGCCGCGCCGTATCGCGCGAGGCCTTGCGGGCGTCCGCAGCGCTTTACGGCCGGATCCGGTCCCAGCAGCGTGAGATCTACCGGATTCGCCGGCAGAAGCCGGGCGTTGCCAAAAACGGAGATTTCTATGCCGTGATCAAGGCCGGTTTTTTCTTGCCGCCGGAAGACTACAGGCCGCTGCTGGAGCGCCTGGTCGCTGAGCTGGAAGCAGCCCCGCCGAAAGCAGGCCGTCGCCCCCGCCTGGTGCTGAGCGGAATGGTGTTCGAGCCTGTCGGTGCGTATGCGGTTTTCGACGACCTGCAGGCGGATGTGGTTGACGACGATTTTGCCAACGGCTGGCGGTCGGCGGCGAAGGGCGCCCTTCAGGTGGACGACCTGGTCGCAGGCATAACAGACTACGTCTACAGCGGCGCCCCCTGCTGCTGCATCTACCATCCGGAAAGCGACCGCCATGCCTACCTGGTGGAAAAAGCAAAGGCGGCCGATGCCGACGGTGTGCTCTTCTGGTCGATCCGGTTCTGCGAACCGGACGCCTTCGACCGGCCGCAACTGGCCGAGCGGCTCAAGCAGGAGGGGATCCCGGCGTTCACGCTGGAAATGGATCTGGCAATGAGCAATTTCGAGTCGGTCAAGACCCGGGTGGAAGCCTTCTGTGAAATGATCGGAGGCCTGGAGGTATGACCCAGCTGGCGGCCTTCAAGAAGATGAAAGAGCTGATGACGCTCTATTACATCGAGGCCAAGACCTCCACCGAGAAACCGGTCGCGTGGCTCACCAGCGGTGCGCCGGTGGAGTTCGTCTATGCCATGGATGTCATCCCCGTCTACCCTGAAAACTACGCCGCCATGTGCGCCGCAAGCCACCAGTCCGTTGCGCTCATGGAAGCCGCCGAAGCTGCCGGCTTCTCCCAGGACATCTGCGCCTATGCGCGCACCGATTTCGGCCAGGACCTGCTGCGGGGCGGTCCGGCCGGCGGGCTTCCGCCGCCGCGCTTCCTGGTCTGCTCGACCAACATCTGCAAGACCGTCATCAAGTGGTTCGAGGCGGTCGCCCGCAAGTACCGCGTGCCTCTTTTCCTTGTGGACACCCCGTTTCTGCATGACGGTTTGAGCCGCGACGTGGTGGACTACACGGTGGCGCAGTTCCGCGACCTGGAGCGGTTTCTCGCCGAGCAGATCAAGCGGCCCTTCGACCGGGACCGGTTGCTGGAGGTGATCCGCATGAGCCGGGACGCCACCGGCCTGTGGCGGAAAATTCTCGATCTCGCCAAGACCATGCCGACCCCCTTGACCAGCCTGGACGCCTTCATCCACGTGGCCCCGATCGTGACGCTGCGCGGCACCCGGCCGTGCGTGGACTACTATCAGCTGCTGTACGAGGAAGTGGCCGAACGTGCCGCCCGGAACATCGGCGCCATCCCCGAGGAGCGCTACCGCGTGCTGTGGGACAACCTGCCCATCTGGTTCAAGATGCGGTACTTCGAAAAGTTCTTCGAAGCGCGCAAGTGCGCGCTGGTGACCGCCACGTATGCCAACAGCTGGGGAGGCATCACTGCTTCGCAGGACATCCAGACCAGCGAGCCCATCGAAGCGCTGGCCGTCTCCTACCTCAACATCTACATCAACTTCGGGTTCGAAGAGCGCATCCGCTACCTGGCACGGCTCATCGACGAATTCGCGCTCACGGGGTTCATCATGCATTCCAACCGTTCCTGCAAACCGTATTCGGTGGGGATGTACGGCCTGCGCGGGGAGGTGTCCAAACGGACCGGCAAACCGGGAGTGGTGATCGAGGCCGACCAGAACGACCCGCGGGTGTTTTCGGAGGCCCAGGTGGAAACGCGCCTGGATGCCTTCCTTGAATCCATGACGCCGCTGCCGTAATATACCACATGTCCGGTTTCAAGGAATACGAGCACTACGACGGCCTTGGGCTGGCGGAGCTGATCCGCACGCGGCAGGTGTCGCCGGCCGAGGTCTGCACGGAAGCCATCGGCCGCATTCAACGCCTGAACCCCACGGTCAACGCCGTCGTGACCCCGATGTTCGATCTCGCCCGCCGCTCCCTGGGGCATCTGCCTGCCGGCCGGTTTTGCGGCGTTCCGTTCATGCTCAAGGATCTCCTGTCTCTTTGCGCCGGCGTCCCGCTCACCTTCGGCTGCAAGGCCTTGAAAAACTTCGTCCCGGACCACGACAGCGAACTGGTGCGCCGGTACAAGCAGGCCGGCCTGGTGATCCTTGGCAAGACCAACACCCCGGAATTCGGGCTCGTGGCCTACACGGAACCGGAGCTTTTCGGGCCGACGCGCAACCCCTGGTGTCTCGCACGCACACCCGGGGGTTCCAGCGGCGGGTCGGCAGCCGCCGTGGCCGCCGGCATGGTGCCGCTGGCGGGGGCAGGCGACGGCGGGGGGTCGATCCGGATCCCGGCCGCCTACTGCGGGCTTTTCGGGCTGAAGCCATCACGCGGGCGGATTCCCACGGGCCCCGACTTCGGCGAGTTGTGGCAGGGGGCCGTGGTCGAACATGTCGTCACCCGCACGGTGCGGGACAGCGCGGCCATGCTGGATTGCACTGCCGGCGCGGATGTCGGGGCCCCGTTCATCGTCGCTCCGCCCGATCGGCCCTTCCACGAGGAAACCCGGCGCGAGCCGGGGCGTCTGCGGATTGCGTTCAGCTCGCGCTCACCCACCGGAACGCCGGTTCACCCGGAAAACGAGAAGGCGGTTCTCCAAACGGCGCTGCTGTTGCAGCGCCTGGGTCACGATGTCGAAGAGGCCTCTCCCGGAGTCGATGGAATGGCGCTGGCTCGAACCTACCTGGCCATGCTTTACGCCGAGGTGGCGGCGGACCTCAAGGATCTCGGCCAGGTGCTGGGCAGGCCTGTGCGGCCGGATGACGTGGAAACAGCGACCTGGACGCTCGGCCTGCTCGGGCGCTGCGAGCCGGCGGCCGCCCTGGCCGGGGCGCGTCGCCTGTGGGGCCGGGCCGCGCGCACGATGGGCCGGTTTCACGAAACCTACGATCTGTACATGACCCCGACCACGGCCCAGCCGCCCGCCTTTATCGGCGAGCTCAAGCCTAAACCCTATGAGATCGCCGCGCTCAAAGCCGTCAGCCGGCTCGGACTCGGCCGCCTGCTGCGGCGCAGCGGCATCATCGACCGGATCGCCGTCCAGAACATGGCGCGGACCCCGTTCACCCAGCTGGCCAACTTCACCGGGCAGCCGGCCATGTCCGTGCCGCTGCACTGGACGCGCGAGGGCCTGCCCTGCGGCGTCCACTTCATGGCCCGCATCGGAGACGAGGCCACGCTGTTCCGGGTTGCGGCTCAGTTGGAAGCTGCGCGCCCCTGGTTTGAAAAAAGACCGGTGGTGGTTTGACACGCAACCTTTTTTTCTTTATTTTTAGCGCATCCAGGTGACGGTGGAATGGTCAGACCTCACGCGTTCCGGGGGTGACCGATGAAAGCCGGATACCAGAAGGTGCTTGAAGACGGCCTCTGAAGGTAAGTTTTAACCTTCAGAGGCTTTTTGTTTGCGATGCGGGACCAGCCGTTCATATCCACGGCGCAGGCGTGCGCCGGGAAGGAAGGTGAGATCATGTACAAGCACATTCTTGTTCCACTGGATGGATCCGTCAGGGCCGAAAAAATTTTGCTCCATGTGGAGGAAATCGCACTGAAACACGGCGCAAGGGTCATCCTGCTGCAGGTGGTCGAGCCGATCGTGACGGTGAGCAGCACGGACGTCTGCATTCCCGCCTACGATTCGTTCTCCGCCAAGCTGGAGCAGGCGCATGTGTATCTCAACGGCGTCAAAAAGAGATTCCAGGAAAGGCGAATCGAGGTGGAGTCGCGCGTGGTCAGCAGCGGGGTCGTCGATGCCATTTGTGAAACAGCCGAAGCTGAAAAAGTGGACCTGATCGCCATGGCCAGTCACGGTCGTACCGGCACTGCGCGCGTGTTCTACGGCAGCGTCGCCGCGGGCGTCCTGCACCGGGTCGACCGGCCGCTGCTGATCATCCGGTCGCGGGGAGACTGAGTCCTGAACGGGGCGATGGTCCCAGGTTCAATAGGGCTCCTTGCTCAGGGGATCGATGCCGCACTCTTTGAGCCAGGAGTAGACCGGCGGGATTTTTTCCTCGATCGGGCGGCTCAGAATGTCGATGAAGCACGGGCCCTTGGACGCAAAGGCTTCAGCGAGGCTTTTTTCAAGCTGGGCCGGGGTTTCCACCCGGAACGCGCGCAAGCCGAAAGCGGAAGCCACCTTGGACATGTCGAGCGGCTTGAAATCGACGGACAGATAACGGCTTTCGGAATGGATCTTCTGGAGCGTCTTGATCCAGCCGAACGAGCCGTTGTTGAAATGAATCAGGACCGCCGGCACATCGTAGCGCAGCAGCGTTTCCAGCTCGCCGCAGGACATGCCCATGCTGCCGTCCCCGAAAAGGCCGATGGGCCTGGCGTCCGGGCGCGCCAGCCATGCACCCAGCACCCCGGGGATGGCGTACCCGAGGCCACCGTAGGCCCTGGGGATGATGAAGCGCGACCGGCTGTGGTTGAGCCGGAGGTAGCGCGTGACATACGGGGTGGCCGTCCCGGCATCGGCGACAACGACGGCCGGCTCCGGAAGGACCCGGTTCAAAGACCCGATCACCCGCTGGGGCGACAAGGGAATCTCTTCGCTCGCCAGCACGGCAGCGGCCTGGTCCCAGAAGTGCTTGCGGTCCAGATTCAATCCCTCGACCCAGCTTTCATCGCCGCGGCGCCGACCCTTTCCCAGTTCGGCCAGAACATCCTCCAAAACGAGCCGCGCATCGCCCACCACCGCCTCATCCACCTGGAACGTGTTGCCGATGATGCGCGGGTTGATGTCCACCTGCAGGATTTTCCGGTCCATGCGCGGGGACGGCAGGGTCCATTTGACGGTCGATACGGACCCCATCTTGCAGCCGATGTAGAGCAGCACATCGCCCCCCTCCACGGCCCGGACTGCATGCGGGTGGAAGCCGTTGTCGCCGATCACCCCCAGCGCCAGGGGGTGCTGATCCGGCATGATGCCCTGGCCGGATATGGTGGTCACGACCGGCGCCTGCATGCGTTCGGCCAGCGCGAGGACTTCCGCGCGGGCCTGGGAATGATTGGCCCCGCCGCCGACGATCAGGACCGGGCACTTGGCTTTTGTGAGCTGCCTGGCGACCCGGGTGATGGCATCCGGACTGCCGCGGAACCGCATCGAGGGGTAGGTTTTGCACTCCGGTTCAGCGTGAAGCGAGACCTGCTCGAGGGGGATCCGGCCGACCACGGTCTCGGTGGGGAAAGCAAGGTGGACGGCACCCGGGCAGCCCGAAGTCGCCACGCGAAAGGCTCGGCGCAGGGTTTCGGGGATCTTGACGGCCAGCTTGAGGAAGTTCGACCACTTCGAAATGGACTCGAAGAACACGTGATGGTCCATCTCCGTGATGGTGCCCTTGCCTTCGCCGGCCAGGCTGACGCCGCTCGTGAACAAGAGGACCGGGATGGAGGAGGCATTGGCCTCGGCAATTCCGGGCGCGGAATAGAGCGCGCCGGCACCGGAGGGGCATTCGCACACGCCCGGTTTGTGCGAAAGCCTGGCGTAGACGTCGGCCATGAAGCCGGCCGAGCGCTCGTCCCGCGCCAGGATGTGGCGGACGGTGTCGCGTCTTTCGTAAAGCGCCTGGTAAAGCGGCACGGAGGTGTCGCCCGGCACGCCGAACACGTAGTTCACGTCGTAGGCTTCGAGGATCCGGACGATCGCCTGCGCGCCGTTGATGTCCCCCATTTTTTCACGATCCATGAGACCTCCGGTTCATGCCGTCTGTTTTTTTTCAGGAAGGCGCAGGCAGAGCACCATGGTCAGCAGCGGGACGGCCGGCAGCCACGCAAGAACGGTTTGGATGGAGTAAATGTCGGCCAGTTTGCCGATGATGGGGCTCATCACTCCGCCGATGCCCAGGGCCAACCCCATCATGAGGCTCGACACCATGGAACGCCCCTTGGGGGCCAGCTGCTGCCCCAGCACCACCCCGAGGGGCAGGGTGGCCATCGAGAAGAAGCCGGATAAAAAGGAACACGGGTAGACCCAGGCACCGCGCAAATAAAGTGACAGCAGCAGTGCGGGTGCGGTCAGGAAGTGGCTCAGAATGAAGATCGGCCGGTAGCGGGTGCGGTCCGCCAGGCTGCCGGCGATCAGGCCGCTGAAAGCCCCCGCCAGTGTAAAAAGGGCGGTAATGACGCCGATGGATATCAGCGAGTACCCCTCCCGGGAGTAAAGGATGGGGAAAAAGGTGATGAACGCCTGGCTGACGAACGCGCGCAGCACCATCACCACCCACAGCATGGCAACGGATTTCCAGGCCCCGCCCAACGCTTCCTTGAGCGAGCCTATGAATCCATAGCCGGCCAACCCTTCACCCTCCGGACACGGCACCAGTTTGAACAGCACCACCATCAGTGGCAGGCCGATGATCATGGACAGCAGCGTGCCGCGGAGACCGTAGGCGTGGACCAGGGCCGTGATGATGATGGGGCCGACCCCGAAGGCCAGCGTGCCGCCCGCGTTGAAGATGGACATGCAGAAGCTGAAATGCCTGCCCGCGTAGGTGGAAATCATCCCGGCGACCGGTGGATGAAACAGGGACTGGCCGATGGAGCCGAGCGAGACAAACAGAATCAGGACCAGGAAGCTCGGCGCAATCCCCACCAGCGGGATGAAGACGAGCGACAGGATGGGGCCGCCGAGGATAAAAAGACGGGTGCGGTAGTGGTCGGCCAGATAGCCGGCGATCGGCTGGACGATGAACATCAGAAAGCGGTTGACGCCGGCCAGCAGCCCCACCTGGGTCATGGACAGCGCAAATACCTCCGCGAAGACCGGCAGCAACGGGCTGACGAAAGAGGCATACAGGTCGCCCGTGAAATGGACCAGCCAAAGCGCAAACATCACCCTGACGTTGGCTTTGGAGGGGTCCGCTGCGGTGCAGGTTTCGCGAATCGTCGTCATGGCGAAAAAAAAGCTCCAGTCATTCCGACTGGAGCGCTGAATCCAAAGTGGTCGGGACGAGTGGATTTGAACCACCGACCCCAGCGTCCCGAACGCTGTGCTCTACCAGGCTGAGCCACGTCCCGACTGACCGAGGGTATCTATTCTAAACCGGCGCTGATGTCAACCCCATCGCCGGCGAAAAATGACGAATAGCGCTCAGCGCCGCTTGGAGCGGGCCGGCGTGGTCTTTGTTTTCAAGGCCCTGCGCTTGCGAACGTAAGGGTTTCGGAGAACGATGGTCTGGTCGCGATCCGGCCCCACGGAAATGATGTCGATCGGCGTGCCGGTCAGCTCCTCGATGCGCCGCAGATAGCTTTTCACGTTGCGCGGCAGCCGGGTGAAGCTCTTGATGCCGGAGATGGTCTCCGTCCAGCCCGGCAGCGTTTCGTAGACCGGCCGGCATTCCGCCAGCACCTTGAGGCTTGCCGGAACCACATCGAGGGGTTTGCCCCGGTATTCGTAATGCGTGCAGATGTTGAGCGTCTCGAGCCCGTCGAGCACATCCAGCTTGGTGATGGCAAGGCCGGTGGTCCCGTTTAAACGGACGGCGTTTTTGAGAATCACCGCGTCCAACCAGCCGCAGCGGCGCCGGCGGCCGGTGGTGGAACCAAACTCCGCGCCCTTCTCCTGCAGCCGGCTTCCGATCTCGTCCAGCAGTTCGGTGGGGAAGGGGCCCTTGCCGACGCGGGTGGTGTAGGCCTTCACGATGCCGATGACATCGGTGATTCTGCGGGGGCCCAAACCGGTGCCGCAGCAGGCGTTGGCCGCCAGCGTGTTGGAGGAGGTGACAAAGGGGTAGGTTCCGTGATCGATGTCGAGGTGGGTCCCCTGGGACCCTTCAAACAAAAGCTGTTTTTTCTTTCGAACCGCTTCATCGACGACGACCGATACGTTGGTGACATGCGGCGCCAGACGCGCGGCGTAAGCCCGGTACTGGGCAATGATGCTTTCCGCATCCAGCGGCTGCGCATTGAAATACCCCTGGAGGTAAAAGTTTTTCTCCTCGAGGAACGAACGCACTTTTTCGGCGAACGTCTCGGGCTCCAGCAGCTCCACGAAGCGGATGCCCCGGCGGGCGACCTTGTCTTCATAGGCCGGGCCGATACCCCGGCCGGTGGTTCCGATCTGCTGGGCGCCCTGTTTTTCCTCGCGCGCCACGTCGATTTTCTGGTGGTAGGGCATGATCAGCTGCGCGATCTCGCTGATCTTGATCCGGTCCGGTCCGGTGGCGACGCCCTTGCCGGCCAGGAAGTCCATCTCTTTCAGCAGCACGGCAGGGTCCACCACCATGCCGTTTCCGAGCACGCAGACCTTGTTCTGCAGGATTCCCGAGGGCACGAGGTGGTTGATGGTTTTTTCACCCTTGATCACCATGGTGTGGCCGGCGTTGTTCCCGCCCTGGAAGCGCACCACCACGTCGGCAAATTCAGCCAGCAGATCGACGATTTTACCCTTGCCCTCATCCCCCCACTGAGTCCCGATGATCACGACGTTCGCCACGTAAATTCCTCCACCCGTGTGAGATATCACTCACGCTTGGATTTAAAAAAGTCCTGCATGATCGCCCGGCAATCCCCCTCGAGAACGCCTGTGACGATGTCCAGTCGATGGTTCATCCGGCGGTCGGCGGCCAGATTGTACAGCGAGCCGGCGGCACCCCACTTGGGGTCGGCGGCGCCGAACACCAGGCGCGCCACCCGGGCGTGGATGATCGCCCCCATGCACATGACGCAAGGCTCGACCGTAACATACAGCGTTGTATTTAACAAACGGTAATTTTTTAGTTTTCGTGAAGCCGCGCGCAATGCCAGGATCTCGGCATGGGCCGAGGGGTCGCAGTCGTGAATCGTCAGATTGTGGGCCTGCGCGAGGATATCCCCGGCATCCGACACGAGCACGGCGCCCACCGGGACCTCATCCCGTGCACCGGCCCTGCGCGCCTCTTTCAAGGCCTCCGTCATGTAAGTCGCGTGGTCCGGCATCATGACATTTCCTGGAAATTGGGAAAAGTGGTTATCAGCTTACTTAACCGATATTGACCTGTTCCTCAAGCCGATCCGGATCGGTGAAACGGTTTCTTGAAGTTTTCCGGCGCAGGCGGAGAAATGGCTCGGAATCTATTTTGTTGACGGGTTTTGTATGGGTATAGTACGGGACACACAGCAACGGGAGATATGGAACCGCTAACCCGATACAGGAGGTAGTGGCATGAAAAGCGTGTTTATTTTCACCATCGTGGTTGCCATGGTGTTCGGCCATTCGGCCGTATTTCCGCAAACGGTATCGGCCCAGCAAAAGGTGGGAGTCATCGTCGTCGACCTGCAGGGGGATTTCACCACGTTGAAAAAGGGGTCGCTGGCCGTTGAAGGCACCGATCAGGCCTATGTCGACCAGGTCCGCCAGGCCACGGAATCCCTGCGCAAGAAGGGCTATCCCGTCTACGCGACCCAGGACTGGCATCCGGCGGATCACGTCTCTTTCTACACCAATCACCCCGGGAAAAAGGCCTTCGACCTGATCGACCTCGCCGGGAAAAAACAGGTCCTCTGGCCGCCCCACTGCGTGCAGAAAACGGAAAATGCCAAGGTGCTCCTGGACGGCAAGATGTTTGCCGCCATCGTGAAAAAGGGCAAGGACAAGAAGTATGACAGCTACTCCGGCTTTCAGGACGACGGCGGCGCCAGAACGGAGTTGAACCAGCTATTGAAGAAAGCGGGGATAACTGAAGTCGTCATTTACGGTCTGGCCACGGACTATTGCGTGAAAGCCACCGCCCTGGACGCCGTAAAGGCCGGATACAAGGTGACGGTGATCGAGGGGCTGAGCAAGGGGGTCGCACCGGACACCACCCTCAAGGCCCTCGAGGAGATGACGCAAAAGGGTGTAACCGTTAAACAACAGCTCGGTGTTTAGGGTCGTCCCAAACAGGTGGTTTGGGCTTTTCCTGCCCAAAGAACTGATTGACATTAACCTTCGTTTCATTTAGAAGACTTGGTGCCTTTTAACGCGCCCGTAGCTCAGCCCGGATAGAGCGCCGGACTACGAATCCGTAGGTCGCAAGTTCGAATCTTGCCGGGCGCACCATAAAATCAAGGGGTTACGCAAACTGCGTAACCCCTTTTTTGTCGACTGTGCCCGAAATTGTGCCCGTGTTTTGAGATTCAAGGTAAACTTGCTGTTTCAGGGCGGCCACCTGGAGGTCGGCTTCGTTGACAATGTCGTAGCGGTCAAAAACGGATCGTGTTTTGTGGCCAGAGATCATCATAGCAACCCGTTCGGGTACCCCCGCTCGCACCATGTTCCGGACTGCGGTCCTGCGGAAATCATGAAAGATCGGGCCAGCCGGCAATTTCCCCCGCCATTTTTCGACGTAGCCCTCGCTTATCTCATAGCCGTACCCCAGCTGCAAAGTGCGACATGCTTCATTCCAGGGTTTGCGAATGTCGGTGATCCGTCCGTCGCCGGAACGGTTCGGGAAAACATACGGGGTTAGTTTGGCCTGCTGCTTCCTGTTCTCCCACTGTTTTTTGAAAAGGGTCATGAGTTCATCGTCCAGGTACACGGTTCGACCATCCTTGTTCTTGGTGCTGCCCACTTCAAGTCGGATGATCCTGTTTTCAAGGTCAACCTGGGACCAAGTAAGCCCGGCAACCTCGGACAGTCTCCATCCCGTCCTATACCCGAAAGTCACAAACCCTTTCAGGAATTCGGGCAGAGCATCTTTAAGTGCAATGAAACTGGGGTACTCAAAAAACCCTTTTCTGACGTTGTCCTCTTGAAGCATGGGGATGTGTGGCAGGCGGTCTACCTTTGGCGGGGTCTGTTCGGCGCCTATGTTCAACATGCGCTTGAGTGCCGCCAGTTCACGGTTGATGGTGGCATTTGCAGCGCCTTCCTCCTGGCGGCCCTCTATGTATTCTCTGATTCTTGGGGTGGTGATGTCAATAACTCTACTGCCTTCAAAAAATCCAGCAAGATGCTTAACACTCCCTTCCGCCCGACTAAGGCTGCGTTTATTGTTTATGCGGTAATCCGCGACGAGATCTTTAGATAGATCGTCAAACAATATCCGCTCGAAGCGAACCCCGGGCAACTTTCCCAGGGAGATCTCCCCCTCACGCAGTTTCAGAAGCCGCTTTGCATCGACCTCTTTCGAGCTCCTGGTGGATTCCCGGTAGGGTTTACCGTTCCGATAATACTTGATCCAGTAAACGCTGCCCCGTTTGAAGATGCTTCCCATCGGAAGTGGTCCCTGTACGTATTGATCCGATCCTGTTATCAGAAACTACCCTTCACGAACTTGCCCTTCTCTTAGCCCCTTTCTGAGCTTGATGATGTTTTCAACATGAACGCTTTCGTTTTCCGGAAGGGGCACATCACCCTTGCGCTTGCCCAAGGCGAAGACGCTTTTTAGCTTGCTCAGCTTCGAAGAGCCTTTCAGTGCGGCAGAGTCGTCGCTGTAAGACTTGAACCAAGGCAGACCGTGTTGGGTGTATTCCTTCGCGGTGAAAGGCACCATTGGCGGAGCTTCTCCTGTTATGGCTTTCCATACCAGCGAATTGGCGATATGAACGAAACACCTGCTTTTTTCGTTCATTTCCCAATCGCCAAGGTCAAATGGATCCTTGTGAATTTCCTGTCGCATCCTGCCCCCGGGGGCAAGGCCCATTTGGGGTTCCGCGACGCTGTAACGCTTCAGAGAGAACCGAGGTTCATAAACATATTCGACAATGGGGAAACGTTTTTCAAAGGTTTCATTCTTCATGGGATAAACGATAATCTGCAATCCGCCCCAATCTCCTTTACCCGTAATCTGCTCCTCGGCCGAATATCCTGAACCGAGGGACATGGCCACAAACTGCCGGATAATTCCTTTTTCTACGCAGTATCCGTCTAACCAGGGCTGTTCCCCTGAAACCATGTAGTCTTGTGGGTTGCGGTGAAGCCTGTCGGTCCAAGAACCTCCTGAGACTGCGTTGATCTTACCGGCTGCCACCTTGATAGCGAACGGGTAGGAAGTGCGGCGGCCTTGTATTGGCTTGGAATTGAAATTCAGCCACAGCGCTTCGGACTGGTACATCGGCAGCATGACTCCGCCGTGTTCAAGCCAATCTTTGGGAACTGTCTTGGCGTGATCGTCTACGTCCTTGATCGGGAAACGGCCCAAACCTGGGGGGAGGGGATAATCCTTCCCGTCATCAGGAATTCTGAGCGTGCGTTGGAAATCAATCCTAAGTTTCGCTTCCGGATGAACTTTTGGGAATGCAAAAACCAACGCATCGTCTTTAATTTCGATCATGTCGATTCCTCCATCACCAGTTGCCGTCCCTGACCTCGCGAACGATTCTAAGGACGGCGTGATTGGGCACTTTTTTTAGCTCGCGGATCAGTTGGGCGAAAAGCTCCGGCCGCTTACGGATGATTTCCTGGATGTCCCGAGAAATCTTGCCGCTGAGAGCCAGCAGCACGTCAGGGTCTTCACCCAGATAATCGGCAAGCAAGCGAATTTTTTCTTCGGTCAAATAGGCGCTGGTTTCCCCACGCTCGATCTTGCTCAGGTAGGACGGTTCAACACCGATATGACCAGCCACTTTTCGCAGTGTGTAGCGGCGGTCTGAGGCCTTTAGAGCCTCCCTTTTTTCGCGGACATAGCTGCCGAAGGATTCCATAGTGTGTATTATATAGTACACGAACAACGTTGTCAAGACAGATTGGTGGGTTAAAGGGGACGCGCACCTAAAAAATATCTTTTGGGGAGGTGAGGTAGGAGCAGATGGGATGTTACCGGGCAGGGTATGGCAAGTTCACTTTGGACGTGTGGCCTTTCCTGAGATAGCGAACTATCCCAAAACTTGATTGGTCCCAAAATCTCACCGATCTGAACTAACCTGCAATTTTTTAAACCGGCACCTTTGATCTGTTAATCTTACACTCCATTTCGTCTCGATCAAGATTCGATGCAGGGCGGTGGTCCCCAAAATTTGGACAGTGTGGTAAGCTCTGAATCAGACCCTTGAAGGAGGATCTGAGATGAGCAAGAAACGAAAGCAACACAGCGCTCAGTTCAAGGCCAAGGTCGCCTTGGCCGCCTTGCAGAACGAGGAGACCACCGCTCAACTGGCCAGTCGCTTCGATGTGCATCCTACGATGATCTCCGCCTGGAAGCGGCAGCTGCTCGACAGCGCCGCCGAGCTTTTCGACAAGAATCAAAAGTCGCGTAAGCAGATGGAAGGCCAGGTCGATGAGCTGTATCGGCAGATCGGCCGGCCGCATCCGGAGCATAAAATCTACCCCTACCTGCTCAGGGATCTGAGCATCGACCATGCCAACCATGTGTGGGCGGCCGACATCACCTACGTTCCCATGGCCCGCGGGTTTATGTACCTGGTGGCGGTCATGGACTGGCACAGCCGCAAGATCCTCTCCTGGCGTCTTTCCAATACCCTGGAATCGGATTTCTGTGTGGAGGCCCTCCAGGAAGCCCTCAGCCGCTATGGCAAGCCTGACATCTTCAACACCGATCAAGGCTCCCAGTTTACCAGCACCCGTTTCACCCAAGTTCTCAAAGACCACGGCATCGGCATCAGCATGGACGGCCGCGGCCGGTGCCAGGATAATATCTTCGTCGAGCGGCTATGGTGGACCATCAAACATCACTACTTGTACCTGCATTCGTTCCGCTGCGGTTCCGAACTGCGGCAGGGGCTAACCGAATGGATCGGCTTTTACAACCACGAACGCGGCCACTCCGCTCTTGACGACCGCACCCCGGATGAGGTTTATTACGGACGGCCTCATCCCTTCGCTGAGGCAGCCTGATGCTTCTCAATAAAATTACAAAAACCAAAAACCGATTCAGAGCTTATCCCACCCATCAGGCTGTCCAAACATCGGGGTCCACCGCCCAGGCACGAAACCTAACGGTCAAACAACCCCGGGATTCGTTTGATTTCAATTGCATATTGCAAGGTTGGCGAGCGCTGGGGTATCATCCTACAAATCACGAACTTGGTTGGATTGTGATTTGAAGTAAGGAATCCTTTTACGACTCGGGTTCTTTGCTAAAGCCAGCCAAAGGACAAGCTTATGTCCCAAAACAATATCATCCGCCGAATGAAGTTATTCACACTCGTAGCCGTTATAGCTGCTCTAACCATGACATGTGCCAGCCAGGCCCAGTTCCTAAATGACAAACAAGGCATGGCGATGCAAACCGCTTTGACCCGGGGGCAGACCGATTTGAGCTGTCAGGAGCTGTCACCGACCCTCATCTCCCGTGAAGTCGGCTTGCCCTCCCAGCAAGGTACTTGGGTGCAGGGAACCTATAGGGCCGAGTATACCATCAGCGTGGAAGGCTGCGGAAAAAGTCACACCTATCGTATGTTCTGCCCGGATGGGGATATAAGATGTTATGAGGTGGGTCCCGGCGGACTACCCGATCAAGGTCTGCAATACTGAGAGCCTATTCACTTCGATACGGCCTCAAGGTTGGAAAACGCCCTGGCAACTATCGTGAGGGGGACGATGTCGCCATAGCCTACCGTGGTGATGGTCGCGAAGTTGAAGTAGGTGAACACCTCCTGTCCCGAATGGGTCGTTCCAGGAGGAAACTGGAATGAGCCGGGATGTAGGGCTTCCAGCACTCCATAGATCAGGGACCACATCAAGGCCATGAGAAGGTAGGCCACGATGGCTCCCGCGGTGGTGTCAGCGTTAATAACCTCTTGGTGGAAAATGTAAACCAGGATGGCAACCGTGATAAGAACGACGAACGCAACGCCGCAAAGATCACCGCTGACAGACAGCCATTTGAGCTGCATAACAGTAATCCCCTTTGAGGGTATGCAGGAAAAAGTAGCAGCGGTTGCCAGCAGGACGATCGTTGCGTTCGTTCTAAATGAACAGGTGCTCAAGTATCTGGCAAAGAGGGAGTTCCCCGGTCGAGTGCAGGTTCTGTCTGAAATTTACGACGAATATTTTGTAAGCATGGCCTTACCGCAAAACAGTCCGTTTCGTAAACCGATAAACAACGCATTGCAGCAGTTGATGAAAACGAAAAATTGGACTGAGCTTCGGAATCGGTATACAATGAGATTGTATCTGGCAGAGTGAGGGTTATCATTCAGCCTGTTTCCCTGCCTGACCGAACTAGTCGTCAGGAGCCGCCCAAAAGCGCATCTTCCCAGTCGGCACCATCACCCCACAGAGGGTCGTTATTCTGAGCGTCGTAAAGGTTGATGTAGCGTTGAGATCGGTTCTCCTGCTGGATCTGCACCATTTGTTCGTAATTCTGGCGGGTCCCCGCATAATAGCATCGGCAGCCCGCCGCATCCGCCCAGACATAAACCTCCCGGCCCTTGACCATGCCCCGGACGACCTGTTTCTGAGGGATGCGGCTGATGCGCTCGAACTTTGCCGGCGTGTCCGCCATCTTCATCTGGAAACCGGCGGTTCCGAGCAACTCTTCCGCCTGCAGGGTTTTGTCGACGGGTTCGCCTGCACAGCCTGCAAGAATCACGACTGCGGCTATTGAAAGCATTGCCGCTTTTCGAACGCGGTTGTAGCAACCCATTTATTTTCTCCTTTGGAAGCTCCGATTCGATGCCCGTGCACCTAACCACCTTGATTTTTCCGGCTTCATCGGTCTTCCTTGAATAGCAACCCGGCGATGAAAGGTCAACGCACAACTGCCCTTTGTCAGCAGTCGTTCCCTTGAAAATAGCCCCCTGCACAGCTCCGAGCAATTCCCTTGATTGTGGAGACCATTGAAGCTTACCGCATGCACGATGGAGCGCTTTATACATGGCTCAGGTTGACGTGATGGACGCCCGGGAGGTATGGTGAGCCTGTTTTTCTTACATTTCACGCGATAATGAGGGCTTGACCATGAAAAATGCATTGGGGAGTTTGCTGATGATGTGGCTGGGATTGACGCTGGCGGGATGTGCCGCTTTGACCCCCGTGCCCGAGGGCTCCCAACTGGTGGGGACGTATCAAGGCTTGGTGTGGGGAGGGGTGGATGGGCCTATCCAGGTAAATCTCTTTCAAGCGCCCAACGGGGACACCGTTTTTTCAGGCAAATTGGTGAATACGGCCAACGGCGCCGTCAGTGAATTCCACGGCACGGTGATGGGCAACCTCATGGAAGGCAAGATCGGCTTGATCCTGGGGACGATCAATGGCCAGCTGTCAGGGGACGGGACCCAGATGTCCGGCTCATTAAAACTCGCCCAGTTTCCTGCGACCTGGAGCGCCAGCCAGCAGTAAGCTTTCAGATCGGTTTTCTTTTTCTTCACCTCTGAAACTTTCTAAAGCATGGTTGAACGGCAGTAGATTCGGCTTCCCCTCAGGGCAGCAGACCCGCGTTCCCGAGGCCGGTCTTGGAGGCTTCCGCGGACAGGCGCTCGACGTGGGGCCTGATCTGCCGGATCACCTCCGGGCTGAGAAACTGAAGGTCGCCCTTCCAGGGGAAATCCGGCAAGGATGATTTGCTGCAGGGCGCCCATCCATAGGCGGCGAGCGTCGCCGGCTGGGGTTGGAAAACGGCCACGATGATGTTGGCATAGGGAGTCGCCGAGTTTTGACCGACCGGTAGCAGGTTGGAGAATGCGGACAACGCTCTTGTCCGGGTGAAGAGCCCATAGCCTTTCGTGACCACCGCGCTTTTGCCTATCTCAAAACAAGCATCCTGCTGCCAGGTGCCCGAGTCGTAGCTGATCACCGAGACGATAACATCCAGGCGGTTTTCGGCGGCGGCATTTTCCAGGAAGGCCTTCAGGTCACCCGGCATCCACGAATTGACGGCGCTGAGGATGCCGCTCGACATCGTTTGCTTCCATCCTGCATCGGCATCAACCGCCAAGGGGATGAACGTATAGTTTCCGCGGGTCTTGAGGTCGTTTTCAATCGTCCGGTTGAGGTACCCCGGGATGTCCCAATCAACCTTGTAGACGTTGGTGAAACCGTCAAACCGCAGCGTCCCTACGTCAACATGGGTCATCTGCGGCTCCAGTACGTTTAGAATCCCGATGCGGGCGTCCGGCCGCAGCTGCAGCCGGACCGGTTGGGAACCTGCGCATCCAAGCGAGCTCACGATCATCAGGAACAGTGCTAAGCAAAACATGCGCATCTTATTTCTCCTTACCAATGGTCATGAAAAGCCTAAGGCCGGCGCCGTTTTGGCCTTTTCCGTGTTCGGCAACTGTGCGCAATCATCGCCTCGATCTCGCCGAGACATGCATCCCCACCAGCCACGAGACAAGGATTACCAGGGAGAGTTGACCGACAACGGCCTCAATGTTGGCAAACGCTCTGGCCACGGGCGTGAGGCACCGTTTTTCAGCAGCCTGTTAGAGCAGGGTGTCTTTGAACAAGGCCGGAAGGACCGGTGTTATCTGAAAACGAATCCCCCAGTGCTGACCGAAATCATCCGGGTGCACCACCATGTAATCCACCTCCGCCGTGAACTTCACCGGCAGCGGGCCGATCATGACCAGCTTGCCAATCCCCAGGCCAACGGGCACGGTGAACCGGTTTTTCTGGTCCTCTTTCCAGTCGATGAGAATGTTCGGCGTCATGCCGATCTGCCAGTGGTCGCCGAATAGGTACTGGATGAAGTACTGGATATTGGCCTGGCTGGTCGATTCGCGGTCCCCGTCCCCGGCAAACGACCACCACTGCTGGGCCAGGGTCCCGAATATCCAATCCTTGCCCATGTAAAGGCCCACGGCGGCAGGGCCAGCCTGGTATTTGCCCTGTCCGAGCGCGTCATTGGTGGCCGTTGGGAAGATGAAGGTCGGCCCTGCCCCCCAGATAAGACCGTCCGTCAGCTTTGCCGGCGAAAGCAGGGATACCACGCCCACGTCACCCAGCCCGGAAGTTTCGTCCCACCCCTTCCCCGGTTCGAATTCTGGCTGGTTGAAAACGAACGGGATCACCGGACGGGTGATGAGGTTCCAGTCCTGGGTAAGATGAATGGGCAGCACAGGCTGGAAGTTCAGCACGTCCTGCTCGCGCGTTCTGTCCGTCGCTTCCCCTTGCAGGTAGTAGCGGTTGAACTGGAAGTTCAACGCCCAGAGATCCGCGACTGGGTTGTTGAGCTGTTTGGCCACGTCATCTATGGACTTCCCGACATACATGGCGGGTTCGGCAGCGCCGGGAGAGCCGGAGGTCTGAGCGCTTACCGCCACCGGCAGGAGCAGCGCCAGGAAGACAAGAGCAAAAAGCCGTCGGTTCCGTTTCATCACTTGCCCTCTCTTTGTGGTTTGGTGGATGATGCGCGCAGATGCATCGTCCACCTGCATTCCCAGTTGCCCTCGTGTCTCAACTCCTTGCGGCTCTTGTTTGGCCTCATCTATTCCCGCAATGTGCATGGGACTTAACCAGCGCGTCTCAGTTGAGCTCTTTATCCTTGTAGTATTTGGCCGCGGTGAGGCTGACGCCGACGATGAGGCCCTCTTCATCGAGCTGATACATCTTCACACCCTTGGATACCGTGACCGCGCCCGCGAGCGCCCCGCCTTCGGTTTTGGTCTTTGCCGCGGCCATCGCGTTGGCTCCGACCTCCCAGCCGGAATTCACGAAACTGTCGAATGCATCCAATGTATCGAAGATGAACACAACCCTGAACTTATAGGCCCCCAACCCCATGCCGGGCTGGAATTCCAGCATCTCCATGAAGATGTCCCGCATGCTTGAGTTGTTCACCGCTACACCCTTGCCCCGGGCCCCGCCCAGAGTCCAGACCTTGAAGCCGAAGTCGCTGAAGACCGCGTAGCCGGCCGCTTTCGCAATGACATCTTTTGCGGCTGGGTGCTTTGTGTAGAGCTGAGACAGTGTCGTGTTCGCCATGTCGCGCACCGAGTCCTGCTGCTGCTCTTTTTCAGACTTCGACAGCGGGGCCGAAGCACAAGAGATCAAAGCCAGGCTCAGCAATACCATTGCCGATGCGATTACTAAGTACAGGGTCTTCTTTTTCATTATCTTTTCCTTTCCTTGCCTGATGGTTCGGGTTGTTGGTTATTCGGCGGCACGGCCTTTATCGCTCACTCGCCTTGTTGTTCCGATGCACGGTTTCGAGTTTCTGGATGTCCTCCGGCGTAAGCTTCGGCCAGTCGATCGTCGGTGTAAAGCGGAACGGCGAATGGGGATCCCTTAAGTTTTCGTCTCCCTGCCGCTTACTGATGCCCGAGCCAACAGTGCCGTCAGGATCACGTGCAGGACGACCGCTGGCCACAGCAGTATGCCGGTCAAACCGCCCGCGAAGCCGACATAGGCGAGATACAGCGTGACGGCCGCGCTGTAAATCAACATGCCGACCCGTGGCGGGCCTGGCCAGCAGGCGACCCCAAGGGCGATCAGGGCGATGCCGGCCACGCGAGCGACGGGTATGGCGATGCCGGTCAGTTCCTCTCCCAACAACAACCGCCCAACGAGCGACGGCACAATCAGCAACGCCACCCCGGTCGCGGCTTCACCGACAGCAGCGAGAACAAGCACCCTTCTCATTGCGAATATCTCCAGTCCTTTCGCCCCCTGGATGCGGTGTTGCGCATCCGTCTCTAATCGCGTGCTCGGGCGACGGTCTTCTGCATCTGCTCGCGTTCCTGTGCCGTCAGCTGCTGCGGTCTGAGGTTGAAGGTGAGCTTGTTGATCTTGCCGGTGAACTTGAACGGAACATCGTAGCGATACTCCAGCATCGCGACGCCGGTGCGCGTGTCCTGGCCGATGTCGAAGGTTTCGTCCTCCGGGAACGTGATCGGGGTGCTATGTTCCATGGAATTTCTGGCCACTTCCTTGCCGTCCACATAGAGCACGCCCGTCCCGCCCTTGCCCAAGCCCGGGCCATCGGACTTGAAGTCGAAGACGATGGTGTGCTTGCCGGCGTTAAGCTCGGGCCCTGCCCACACCGTGCGCTTGAGGTCGAGCAGGTTGTAGAGAAACACCGGCTTGCCCCGGCGAATGTCCGCCACCCCCTTGCTCAGGAAGAGTGCATAGCCGCCGAAGCGCCCGCCGTCGGTGACGATCATGCCTTCCGCGCCACCTTTGGGGATCGTGACCTCGGCGGTAATGGTGTACGACCTGTTCAGGATGCTCGGAGCGCCGCTGTTGGGCACGCCGGTCAGTCCTCCCTTATAGGTGAAGACCGTTCGCCCTGCGGTGAGGTTCGGCTTCGGCGCGTTCCAGCGCTGCAGCGTCGTGTTGTCGAGCGGCAGCACGTCATGCTTCTTCGCCTCGGCGTAGAAGATGTCCTGCATCTGCTTGAGCTTGTCCGGCATTTGGGCAGCCAGATCGTTGGACTCGGTGGGATCCTCGGCGACGTTGTAGAGCTCCCACTTGTACCCGGTGATCACATCGGGCGGTGGGGCGTTGCTCAGTTCCCACGGGAGTGTCGCCGGAGTCGTGCACGCCACCCACCCGTCGTGGTAGATGGCGCGGTTGCCGAGCATCTCGAAATATTGCGTGGTACGCCTGGACGCGGCGTCGGCGCTCGCCTTGTCCCATGTGTAGGCCATGCTGACACCGTCCATGGGGCGCTGCTTGATGCCGTTGAGCGTATCCGGCATCGAGATGCCGGCCGCTTCGAGGATGGTCGGAACGATGTCGATGAGGTGGTGAAACTGACGGCGGGTGCCGCCCGCGTCGTTGATGTGGCCGGGCCACGACATGGCCATGCCCTGGGCCGTGCCGCCGAAGTGCGACGCCACCTGCTTCATCCACTTGAACGGCGTGTCCATCGCCAAAGACCACGGTGCGGCGAAGTGCGGGAAGGTGCGGTCGGACCCCCAGAATGGGTACCAGAGGAACTGGTCCCTGACCGGCACGGGAACGCCGTTGAAGGTGGTGAACTCGTTCGGCGTGCCGTTGAGCATGCCTTCCGCGCTCGCGCCGTTGTCGCCGGCGATGTAGATGATCAGGGTGTTATTTAGTTCGCCCAGGTCTTCGACCGCCTGGATGACGCGGCCGATCTCGTGGTCCGTATAGGCAAGGTAGGCCCCGAAGACGTCGGCTTGCTTGATGAAGAGTTTTTTCTCTTCCCAACCGAGAGAATCCCACTCCGGCAGATCCTTCGGCCAGGGGGTCAGTTGGGCGTTCGCAGGCATGATGCCCATCCGCTTCTGGTTGGCAAAGATGGTTTCGCGAATCTTGTTCCAGCCCTGGTCGAACAGGTGCATGTCGCCAATCTTCTTGATCCACTCCGGCGTCGGATGATGCGGGGCGTGCGTGCCACCCGGCACGTAATAGACAAGGAACGGCTTGTCGGGAGCGATCTCCTTGAGCTCCTTCATGTACTGGATCGCCTCATCGGCCATGGCCGTGGTCAGGTTCCAGCCCGGTTTGCCCTGGAAGGGGTAGATGGCCGTCGTATTGCGGTACAGGTTCGGCTGCCACTGGCTGGCGTCGCCGCCGACGAAGCCATAGAAGTACTCGAAGCCCATGCCGTTCGGCCACTGGTCGAAGGGCCCGGCCTGGGTCGACTGATAGAAGGGCGTGTTGTGATCCTTGCCGAACCACGAGGTTGCGTACCCGTTCTCCTTCAGGATGGCGCCGATGGTGCCGTTCTCCTTCCTGATGACCGAGTCGTAGCCCGGGAATCCCGTCGCGATTTCGCCCACCACTCCGAAGCCCGCCACGTGGTGGTTGCGCCCGGTGATCAATGCCGCGCGCGAGGGCGAGCAGAGCGACGTGGAGTGGAAATTCGTGTAGCGCAGTCCCCCCTTCGCGATGCGGTCCAATGCGGGGGTCGGGACGACGCCGCCGAAGGTGCCCGGCGCGCCGAACCCGCTATCGTCGGTCATGATGAGCAGCACGTTGGGCGCGCCCTTGGGCGGCACGACGCGCGGCGCCCACCAGGCTTTCGACTCCGAGGCCTTTTCTTTGATCACCCCGTCAAACTTCGGATCGGGCGGCGGAAGCTGTTTGCCGCTGATGGTAGTGGTGGCGCTAGGCGAACCAGGCACACCGGTAATTTCCTGCGCCATGGCCGGCAGTACTATGACCACGACATAGGCCAGTACGAGCAGGTATTTAAAGATGGAGCAGGTTCTGGTTTCCATGTGATGCTCCTTTCATTTAACCTTTATTGAAAGCCACTTACTCCAACCCTTCTAAACTCTGCTGGACGATCTGCATATACTGCTGTTGCTGCTGCGGGGTCAGCACCTGGAAGATTTGGTTGCGCAGCTCGAGCCGGTTCACCATGCGCTGGGCCGCGATCGAGGAGATCTGCTGGGCCACCTGCTGCGCCTGGGCCGGATTGAAAGGTGCGGTGGTGATCACCTGGCGTATGGACCACCGGTTTTGCAGAGCCACGTCCACGGCCGTCGGAAGGGTCCCCTGTTTTTGAGCGAACTGATTGAAGAACCACCGGATCTGGTCGATCTGGCCCTGGTTGAGGTTCAGCTCGAAGATCAAGGAGCCGAGTGTGTCCTGCGCCTTTGCGCCCGCCGGGGCGAGGATGAGAATGCCGATCAATGCCAACCCAATATAGCGAATCATGTTTGCACCTCCAAGTTGTTTGCGGGTTATAGCGCTACTGTTTCTGGGCGCTCCAAGTCCCGTGGTCGAAAGGATAATCGGTGAACCGGTAGATTCCGGTCATGGACCTTCCGTCCGCGGACATCTCTCCGGAGAGAGAGCCGTCGACGAATTCAAACTGCGCCTCCAGCTGCGAGCCTTTCATTTCGCCGCGGAAGTTTACAAACGCTTCTTCGGCCTCCTGCCAGAGCTGTCCTAATACCGGCCGGGATCCTCCGGGAGCGTCGTAAACCTTGGCCTCGAAGGTTCCCCAGGCAAATTTGCCGCTGAAAGAGCCATCATAGTCGCCCGTCAATACCGATCCTTGGGGAATGCCTTGCATGGCGGCGCAGCCGCACATAGCAAGGCTGGCAGCCAGGAAAAAAATAGTTTTGAGCAAGATATTCTTCTTCATGTGAAGGCACCTCTAGATTAAAAAAAGGTTCCGGGTTCACGGTTTACGGTTCAAGGTCAAAAAGCACGAACATCAGTTGAGCCGTCAAACCGCTGAACCGTGAACCGTTGAACATCTATATTGTGAACCTCTCAAAAAAACGACTTCTTCACGGCATCCGGCGGGATCCAGGCCTGGTTGACGAAGAAATTGCCGAGGTCCACGGCAATCTTGTCCGCCAGGCGCTTGCCGTCCGCCTCCACCGTGGCGCTGGTCATCTCGCTGACCCCGGCCACGGCGCCGCTCACCACGGTCGACATCAGCAGATGGCCGGCGATGGCCCCGGCTCCCATCATCTCAGCCATGCCCGGCTTGTAGCCGCTCTTGGCCGTGCCCCGCAGGGTATCCACCTCTTTCAGGCCCTGGGGGGTCAGTTCGTACACCTGGACATTGGCCTGCACGTCAGATCGGCCGGCGCCCAGCCCGACGGCCACGCGCTCAGTGCGGTTGCCTTGGTCGATCGACACAAACTGGCCCTTGGCCATCAGGACCTTGCCTTTGCCATACGGATATCCGAAACCCCGTTCCGCCCAGAGCCCGTAGCTGCGGATCTTTTTCACCAGCTCATCCGCCACAGCCTCCGCCACCTTGTGACCCAACTTGATCTCCTGGGCCGTGGGGGACGCACCCTTGTGCTGTGCATATTTCTGCATCAACTCCGCGCTGAGCCCGGTGTCGAGCTTGACCTCGTCGGGCGACACGGCGAAGTCATAGACCATGATGAGATCTGGCCGCGGCAACTGGGTGAGGGTCGTGGTTTGCTGCTGCACGTTGGTCGGTGCGCAGCCGGCCGCGATCGTCAGTACAAAAATAACCAACATTGAATTTTTAATTCCAGGCCTCATTGCTATTCTCCCTTCGTTGTGGTCAACTTTGCGGCGCTGTGAGGTTATTTCCTCAATCCGCTCACCGCACCTCCGAATTTGTCATGTTCTCTGGTTGTGCCTCTTCTTGGTTTGTGAAATGAGCCAGCGCCGCCGACAGATGGTGCAAAACGCCATTGAGCGTCATTATGGCGTCGGCACAACTTTATAGAACACCCCATTGGCTCCGTATTGAGGCTTGAACCAGGTGTTGCCGCAAAGGTAATAGGTTTTGCCTTGGACATTGGGCGTTATGCACCCGGCAGGCAGTGTTGCGTAAACCGCACCCATCGCAAAATACCCTCCGGCAGGTGGCGGCGAAACTGCGGGAGCGGCTGACGATGAAATAGCACTGCCTGTGGCGAGCCCCGCGTTATAAGCTGAGGCTGTATTGGCGCTGCCCGCCGCAACCCCGGGATTATAGGCGTTTGTTGAGGCCGTCGTGTTAGCGCTTCCCGCAATATAGCCAGAACTGTATGCATTGGAGCTTGCAGCGGCGCTACCGGCCGAGGCTATGGCAGCCCCGGTTATCATGCCCACTGCTGCCCCGGCTGCGGCCGCCCCGGCTGTGGACCAGCCCCCGCAGTTGCTGCAGCTCGAACCATAATAGTTCACGTTTGTGGGCGGGTGGTAAGCCGGATAGGGATATGCCGGGTAAGGAGGATGATAGCCGGGATAAGCCGGATGGTAATAGGGCGAATGGTAGGCGGTCGCGCCATACGAATTGGTGTAGGTCGTGTACCCCGATCCGTAGGAGTGCGTCGCGGTGCCGCCGTACTGACTGGTAGCGGTCGTTCCCTGGCCGTAGGTGTGGGTGGCGCTGCCGCCGTACGCGCTGGTAAATGACGTCTGTCCGGAACCTTCTGTGTGCGAGGCGCTGCCGCTGTAGCGGTTGGTGGCGGTCGTGCCCTGCCCATAGGTGTGGGTTTCGCTCCCGCCCCACGCGCTGGTTCGGGTGGTGGACCCCGACCCCTCTTCATGCGAAGTGCTGCCGCCCCAGCTGTTCGCATGGGACCATGCGAACGCATGACCGGGAAGAAGCACGGCCGAAAGGATTAATGCCAACTCCGTTACAAGTTTTTTCATGTGCAACCTATCACTTCGTTTTTGGCGGTTTCGCCTTGGCCGGTTGTGCAGCCGCCGGAGGGGGTCCTGTTACCGGTCTGGAAAATTCGATGGGCATTGCACCGCTTGCGTTTACCGGCGCAAAGGCTACCCCAGACACATCGAGGTCCAGTTTCCAGTCCGAGAATTCCAGTTGGTGGCGTAATCGCGCCCGGTCAGCGCGGTAAACCGCACGCACCATCCGGGGCAGCTTGTCTTCGGTGCCGACCCAGACCTGAACGAACACGTCGTTGTCCGCGTAGGCGACCATATCGGTTGTCGTTCCGCCGACCACCTTGGACTGCCCGATGTAGAACGCCATGATCATCCCATCGGACACGGCTTTATACGGATCCGCCACGATCAGGTCGGTGAACGGGTAATAAATGTCGGCTGTCTCAAAAGCTGCCTTCAGTGCGCCATCGATGGCTGGCGGCGCATCGGCAACAGCGACCAGGTTCTCGGCCGGAGCGAACGCCATCATCAGCTTGCCATCGTAATAAAATTCCGTTGCAGGGCCATCTGCGGGGGTAATTACCCGCAGTTTGTCCGGACGTTGCAGTGTCACGTCCGACTCGGTCGTGTACACTAAGGGAGTTCCCAGCCGACTGGGGTTCTCGTAGGTAACCACCGCCGTGAACCTCATCGAGCGGGCGGCGGCCAGGCGATCGCAGGCAGCCTTGAGTATTTCGATCGCCTTCGGTTCAATGGTCATCTGCACCGGCGGCGGGGCTGGGGTTTCCTTTTTTGCCACCTGGGGACGTTTGGGGGTTTTGGGTTGTTGCGTCGATTGCTGGGCATACGCATCCTGGCCGATAAAAGCAGCCAGAGCGAGGGCGAGGGCGAGCGCCCGCCCCATGCGACTTCCTATCGACGCGAACCTAAGTTGTCGCACTCTTTCGTACATCATCACGGCACCAACCCGCATTCGAACATCTTGTTGGCAACAGTTGCAGCAACTTTGTCGATGAAGACCTGCCGCATCTGCGGGTTCTCGCGGAGCATCTGGATAAGGGTCTTCTCCATTTCTCCCTTGGGCTTCTCTTTGTCCTGCCATACCTGCTCGCAGGTCGCATTCCGGTATTTATCGATGACCCGATCGGCGACCATGTTCAGAATGGGGTAGTCTTGGGCGGCCGCAGCCCCCGCGAAAAGAAACAGTACAACAACGAGCATCATCGAACGTGTAATCATACCTTGCATCCTTCTGGGTTGGATGATCATCCGGCAACACGCCGAACAAAAAAATAATGCGGCGATGACCCTACAGATTAAATGCGCCAATTCCTGCTTTTTAACATTTGTCTCTCCTTCCTGTTAGCAAACCCTATCAATTCAGAAAGATTAGACCATCGTCACTTATTTTCGATGTGTTTATCCTGGCAACGCATTGCTTCGACGGCCTCGCTTCCCTCTCGGCTGCTCACGTTGTAAATTTGGATCGAGTGCGGTGCATTCAGCAGAATCTTAGTTCCCAATAGGGCCCCGAACTGATCGGACTTCAAGTAATCTTCCAGACTTTCCCGGTTCTGCCAGACTGAAAATAGACTGTATCTGTCTTGTTCCAGGTCCTGAATCCATCTGAGTTCGTTGCATCCTGCTCTTTGACGGATCCTCGGAATCATCGAACGGATCACCTGCTCCAACTCCCTGCGTTTGTCAGCTAACGCCTGCATTGTGATATTGAAAATGATCATAGAAGACCTCTTCAACCCAGACCCCAACATTTGAAAGGTATGAAACATTGTACAGTTCAAAGCTAACTAATTGGGAATCAAGCGGGCAATATCGAAAATCTATAATTTGAATTACACATTTCATACCGATTCTTGCCAAGACACTTAAAAATTATATAACTATCCGTTATAAAATTAATTTATTGTTTCTCAAAAATTGAGCAGTACGGTTTTGGCGAGTAAAAATACCGTGATATTCCTCGGATCCATGATATTTCTCGGATTCAAAATTGCATACGAGCACGTTTGGGCTTACAATTTGGCGCTAAATTTTCTGCGGAGTATTGAAATCGGAAGGAGATACCAGTTCGGAAACAATGACGAGTCGATATTATGGCCGATTTTGGCTATTAGGGTTTGCGGATGCCGAATTTCTTCATGCGGGAACGCAGAGTGCCAGGGTTAACGTCAAGGACTTCCGCAGCACCTCCCTTACCCTCGATCTTCCATCCTACTTGGGCAAGTGCTCTCAAAATATATTCCCTTTCCATTTTTTTGAGGCTTAAAAAAGAAACAGTTCCGCTGTTGTCTGCTGTCAATGACGGGGAGATTGCCGGTGCAGCCAAGGCTTCTGCCAATTGCAGGGTATCACCTGTGGAGCTGATGGTCGCCCTCTCGATCACATGCTTCAGCTCACGCACGTTTCCGGGCCATTGGTAGCGTTGCAGGCTTTCAATAACTCTCCTCGGTATCTTGTTCAGCGCTTTGCCGAAGGCTTTGTTGAAAAAGTCCATAAAGTGGTCGACCAACAAGGGGATGTCCTCGGGTCGCTCTCTCAGCGGTGGGACCGTTATGGTAAAAACGTTAAGGCGATACCAAAGGTCCTCGCGGAAGCGCCCGGCGTGCATCTCTTTTTCCAGGTTGCGGTTGGTGGCGGCAATAACGCGCACATTGACTGTGATTGTCTTCGAACTGCCCAGGCGCTCGAATTCGCCCTCCTCGATAACGCGCAGCAGCTTGCTCTGAAGGTCCAGCGAAAGCTCTCCGATCTCGTCCAGGAAAAGCGTGGCCTGGTGCGCCAACTCGAAGCGGCCGAGTTTCTTGGTGGTAGCCCCTGTAAAGGCCCCCTTTTCGTGGCCGAAAAGCTCACTTTCGATCAAATTGGCTGGCAATGTGGCGCAGTTGACCTTGATGAGAGCCCGACCGCGGCGCTTTCCGGCGCTGTGGATGGCACGTGCCATAAGTTCCTTGCCGGTGCCCGTTTCCCCCAGAATAAGCACTGTGGAATCGGTGGCCGCCACCTGCTCCACCCGATACAAAACGTACTTCAGAGCATCGCTCCTGCCCACGATGTTCTCGAAGTTGTGCTCCGTCTTGATTTCTTCTTGCAGATAGGCGCTTTCAGCCTCCAACCTATCCTTAAGCTTTCGGATTTCCAGGTAGGCGTCCTTCAGCTCATCTTCAGAGTGTTTACGTTCGCTGATGTCTACGGACACGCCCATCATGCTGCGTGGTTCCCCCGCGGTGCTTGGCTGCAGGCGGCCACGGGAGGCGATCCAACGGATACTCCCGTCGGCAAGCAGGACACGGTAGTCGATGGCAAACTCCTCTCCTGATTGCATGGCCTGCTGCACGGTCCGGTGAACCCGTTCGCGATCCTCGAGATGAATATGCTCGAAGAAACTCTCGAAATGCAATTCCCCCTGCGGGGGAAAATCAAACAACGTGCGAATTTTGTCGGTGGCCCATACCTTCCCGGTATCTACGGACATACTCCACAGGCCTGCGCTTGCGGATGCCGCTGCCAGGCTCAGGCGCGCTTCGCTCTCGCTCAGAGATCGTTCGGCGAGCCGGCGCTGGCGAATATTCAACACAAGTCCAAAGATGAGAAATGATTCGATCAGTATCAATGCGATCGCGCCGATAATGAATTCCCTGTGCTCCTCCCACATTGAAGGCACTCGGTTGCGGATTTCACTGTTAGGGGGAACAGCAGATTCGGGTATGTTCCAGCGCCTGAGCTCCCGCCCGTCATAGAGATCGACGTATGCCCGTTCTCCGCCGAAGGGGATGGATGACGGAGATTCCCCATTCATGATGCGGAGCGCAAGTGCGGCGGCCTCTCTCCCCTGCAGGTCAAAGCTGATCAACCTACCACCTACATTGCCGTAGCCAATGGTGCCATCGTAGGGATTGAATAAGGGTCCATTCGCAGCCGTGGAAATAAGTGAGAGCGCGTCCCGTGGCACGAAAATTTTGCCTGCTCCATCCTTGAAGATACTACTGTAAAGGACAATGGTGTCCGGGGGAAGAGAGTGGACCCGGTCCAGGATCTCCTGCATAGGCAACTTTGTCAGGTCGATCAGGCCGATCTTTTCCTCGTAGGGTTTGAGGCCATTACGGAGGATGGTCTCGCCATAGGCATCGGTGGGCGCTGCTCCCGCCACTAGGGCTACGTGCTTCGTTCCGGGCCTCAACCGAAAGGCAATCTTCAGAAGGTCTGCGACGTTGTCTCCCAGGATGACGCCGGTCACTAGGCTGCGCCACTGGGAGCGTTCCAGGTTCTCGGCTGTGCCCCTATCTATCTCACTGGCAACGATGGGTACCCCGGGAAAAACCTTACCCGCCTCTTGCATCAGGAAATTTACCGCCCTCGGGTAGACAGCGATGATGGAGTCTATCTTTGTGTCGGTATACTTGCGATTAAGATAATCCACCATAGCACTAGTATGGGCAGGACCGCTGAATCGAGACCCATCCAAGTACTCAATGTACAACTGGACGTCGAACAGTGTGTTGGAACGGAAGGCCGAGCTGATCCCTACGTCGGTCAATTCGTGAGCTGGGTTCGCCTTGTCTTCGCTGTGCAAGACCAGGACCCGTTTCGTCTCTTTTAGCTGTTCGGCCCATACAGGCTGCAGGAGCAGGAGTGAGAGAAGCAACCCGGCAGAGATGAGCCTAAAGATGAGCCTCATGGTGCATTTATCCCGAATATGTTGTTTCGACGCTATGTTACAAAGCGGGCAAAAAAATGCTGTGACGGCTCGAAGATAAATGATTTTACATTTTCTCGCAATATACCTGTTGGATTGCCTGGCAAAAGTCGAAAAAAACGCAAGGATAACATTCGGCGATTAAACCAATCCTCTCAACTTTTGGGGATTTTGATGGTGTTGGTCAGGTAATCGTAAAGCACCTGTTCCCGTAAAAAGTTTGGATTTGATTTTGGCAGGATGGCAGTCAGACAGATTGTGTCTCTGAAATATATCCCAGACTGCGACCGTAAAACTGCAACCCTGCCAGCAATTTACAAAGTGATGGCCATGGAGCCCCGAGAGGTCAAAAACTAGAAAGGCCCAGTTTCAGAAGGTGGATATAAGGCTATTTTTTGAAAGGGCCCAACCTATCTGAGCGTGCATGCACTGGACCTTTCATCATCGATGCATGCCAGTTGCTTGCTCACATCATGCCAGCAGCGGTACGAGCTCAGAGGATAGACTATCCTCTGAGCCGGCTTAACACCTTGATTTTAAACCCTTGACGTGATCGTGTGCCCAGGTTGTGCCTATGTATTTGGAGGGATTTTCCATAAAACATTCTTCTGTGGACCCAACTTCGGTCAGCACGGTGCAGAGCCTTAAATTTCCATCAAAAATACATTATTGACAGTATATGTGTGCTAAACTGAAAGTCTTATCATTTGAATTATGGGTGGGGCTACTGCCTTCATTCCCATATTTTTGGGCAGGCATGCGGCCGGAGCACAAACACACCCACGGGTAACAGCTATCCCCCAATAGCGGGTTCTTATCCTTCACCCACGGCCAACCACTACCCTCCAAGCGGGTTCTTATCTTTATCCTTAGAGGTGCATATGATCACAGGGTGCTGCCCAACCAGGATTGCCGGTCGGATTGTAGCGCAAGATGTCCCGGCGCAAGGATTTGCGGCGAAGAAAACGGAAAGCTCTGAAGCGCAGCCCGTGGAGTCAGTGCGGGCTGCGCTGGTGTTTAAGATCCGGGCAGTAGAGAGTGGAACGCCGGCGGCGGACAGTTTGCTGCTGGGCGAAACGATCAGCACGCCAGCCGGTGACTTTGTTCTGGAAGTTGGGGCGGAGGCTTTTGCCGCCCGCGACAGCCTGCACCTGCCGCTGACGCTGCAGGTGTTGGATGGACGCGAGGCGCTGCTCTACTGCTGTGAGATGAAGGCGGAGCTTGGCAAGACGCTGGCGCTGGATCTGCCAGTGCCGGCGGAAGCGTTGGGTGGGGCTCAGCCTGTGCCGGGTGCAGCGGACGAGTCGGTGCTGCTGGCCCAGGAACGGGTGCGCTATCTGCGCGAGACCGTGCGGGCGCAGATCGACCAGGGCCAGCTGCCCGCGGAGGCCCAGGCGGTGCTGGACAGGCATTTAGAGCCCCTGGAGTGGGCAGAGGCCCTGCTACCCGATGCGCGCCAGGTGCTGGAGGGCTGCGCAGAGTCAGCGGAACGCTTGCGGGCTGTGCTGCTGAGCCTGCTGCCGGTCGCATCCGCGCCGGAGGAGATGGATGGGACGGATGGGGCTGGCCCGGGCAACGCCCGGAAAGGAGGCGCGGTTGTGGTGGGCGCACCAACCAACGGCAGCGCCGCACCCGTGGATGGCGGCGGGCCGGGTGACCTGCCCGAAGACTGGCAGCTGGTGCACCGTGAGGCGCTGGTGACGCTGGTTGCCGCGGCGACTTGGGCGGCGGCAGACTCGGCGGAGGCCCAGGCCATGCTGGATGCGCTGGCGGTGGCGCTCTCGCCGCGCTATGCCCTGAACCTGATCCTGCAGGCCAGCCTGCAAGGGGTGCCGGGAAGCCTGCCGGGGACCATGCGCCCGCTGATGGGCGGACCCGGGCCAGGGTTTGGCATCCCCGGCGGGGTGGGGCCAGGGCTGTCGATTGGGCCGGGCATTCCCGGCTGGCCCGGGGGCCTGCCTGGTGGGATCCCGGGGGGCAAGAAGAAGGACCGGCCGCCGGTCGGCTCTAAGCTGGGCCAGCTGGTCCCCGACCTGATCTTCCCGATTAATGACAAGCCCACCCAGCACGAGCTGTGCCTGTTGATGATCCCGGTGACCATCAACCGCTTGCAGCAGAGCAATCCAAAGTATGAGGTCCGCGCCATCTCCAACCCAATGGCCTGCCCCGGGGAGGTGATCACCCTTACGGGAGTCAACTTTGGCGCCACCGGACGAGTCATTTTCCCCGGGCGGGGGCTGTTCAAGCGGACTGTCACCGGCGAGGTGCTGCAGTGGACCGACACCGAGATCCGCGTGCTGGTTCCCCAGCGGGCCGCTCCGGGGATGATCCGCCTGCAGATTCTGATCCAGAACGTGGAGATGTGCGGTAAGCGTTTCGGAATCTACCGCCTGGGCACTACCGTGCCCTACTTCAACGGCGGCATCCCGCAGGTGCATTACCTTTGGGTGGATGGCGAGTATTCCGACCTGATCGCCGAGCCGGGCGAAGAGCTGCCGGTCCAGTTTGAGACCAGCGTGGGGACGGGGGTGATCGCCACGGTGACGGTTTTCAACGGCAGCACGAGCATTTTCACTGCTACCGGGCTGCCGGGCGGAGTAGGCCTGGTCAGCTTCCGCGCGCCGAGCGACGTACGCCAGCCGACCGATCTGCGGGTGGTGCTGCGGGTGCAGAACCACTGTGGGCAGTCGGAACGGGAGGTGACCATCACGGTAGCCCAGCAGCCCCGCCTGGAGATCCGGTATGTGGAAGTGACTCAGGCTATCCAGCGGCTTGATAACACCGTGCGGTTGGCGGCCCGGCGGCGGACGATGCTGCGAGTGTACATTATCACCAACCTGAATAAATTTGCGTATGACGGCTCGCTGTCCTACGCGGCCCTGACCAACCTGACCGGGTCGGTTACTATCTGGCGGGATAGCGAACAGATTGCGGTGGTGCCGCCCATGAATGCGCCCTTCACTGCCATCGCCTGGATGATGCCCACCGCCCGCACCGCTCTGGGGTCCACGCTCAACTTCAACCTGCCCTGGGAGCTGCTGACCGGCCCGCTGCGCCTGGAGGTGCGGGTATGGGTGGCGGATCCCAAGCCCAAGGGGCTGGCCTGCCATTCGGGCTGTACGGCCTCGCAGTCTCTGAGCCTCAACTTTGAGCCGACCCGCGGGCTGAGCCTGGTTCGGATCCTGATCAAGGACGACTCTCGTGGGCGTCCGGCTCCCAGTCTGGGCGAGTGGCAGGCCGCCCTGAACGGGGCGCGGGCCCGTTTCCCAGTGCCGGAGGATGGCTGGGATATCCGCGTGCTACCTGGTTTTGAGCAGATCAGCATGGATAACGACCTGGGCGATGATGACGGCTGGGACGACGTGCTGGAAGACCTGGACGATGTAGCAGGCGACTCGAGCGAGAGCTGGAATCACCGCTGGGCCGGGCTGCTGCCTGCCAAACAAGCGGGTGACTCGCTGGCCAACCTGGGCATGGCCCGCAACGAAACCGTGGACCGGCCCTGGCCGCTCAGCAACGATTACTTGGTGTTTGCTGCGCTGGCGGGCCGCCCAGATGTGTTCGCCCACGAGCTGGGCCACACCTTCAACATCAACCACGCGGGCTGCGCTGACGCGGGCAACAGCTGGCCTGAAGATGTGGACGCCAGCTTGCCCGCTAAGATCGAAGATTACGGGGTGGATCTGTTTACCCTGCAGACTTTCCAGGGAGGCGTGAGCGGGGACTTGATGGGCTACTGTGATGATTTCGGCCTGTGGCCGTCGATTGTGTTGTGGCACCGGTTTATGGATCGACTCAAGTGAGGTGGGCCAATGGGTGAGCAGGTGGACAATCATGGACCGGTCCAATACCTGCGGGTGATTGGACGTTTGTACCCGGACCAGCGTTTGAAGCTGCGCCGGGGTTACCTGACCAGTCACCCTCAGTGGGTGGACCGCGAGACCGGGCTCGAGCAGGGCGAAGCGGGCCTGGTGGCTGAGCTGTATGATGAGAAGGATGGACTGTTGGGGCGGTATCCGCTGCGGGTGTATGAGGTGTGCGGCTACGGCAGCCTGCACACCACCCGGGCGGTGCGGGGGTTCATCCCCTTCCATCCACGCACGTCGGAGGTGCGCTTCGCTCTGCATGGGCGGCCCATCCACGAGATCCGCCGCACGCGGGATGAGCCCGAGCTGCGCCTGGATTGGCAGCCCGAGGGTCGGGTAGAGGGTCGCGCACGGGTGAGCTGGGAATCGACTCAGCCGGTCGGCTTGCCGCTGCAGTTTTTCCTGCGCTACAGCCACACCGGCGGGCAAACCTGGCAGCGGGTTGGCTGGCGCACCGATCAGCCCGAGGCGGTGGTGGATTTCGACCAGCTGCCGGGCGGCGAGCGCTGCCTGCTCGAGGTGGTGGCGACGGATGGGATCAACACCGTCACCCGGGTCAGCGAGCTGTTCGCGGTAGCCGTCAAAGCCTGCCGGGCGCTGGTGGTTGCGCCGGTGGATAGGTCAGTGGTTGCGGAAGGCCAGCCGGTGATTTTGATCGGCCAGGGCTATGATATTGAAGCCTGCCAACCGGAACTGGAGGCGCTGGTGTGGACCTCCTCGCAGGACGGCGAACTGGGCCGGGGCCGGGCGCTGACGGTTGATCGGCTCTCGCCCGGCGAACATCGCATCACCCTGACCGCCGGACACCCCCCGCGCCAGGGCAGCGAGTCGGTCACCATCCGGGTCGGGCCCGCGGAGGACGGCATGGGCCAGTCCACGACGTAGGTGGGTGGTCATCGACCAAAGGAAGGAACGGCCCTTGTGCCCGCCCGTATCAGCCGCCAGGCCCCCCCCGCTAATTGTCGAGGGAAGTCTACACCCGCATAGCGGGTGGCCTCCGGTGGCCCCATTTGGGGAGGCGGGTGAAACCCTGGCGTTGAGAAAGCCCCCTTTGAGCTTAGATTATTCCAACTCTAATTGCATTTGACGCTTAGTATCCGTCAAAAAATGAACTTTACATATCAGCCAGTTCGCGCGCTGGAAATAAGGTAGTTTCATTCATCATAATTGTAATTATTATTTACTGACGACTACTTATCGACGGTTTCTTGTTCGCATATGTACTTACGAATCACTTGCTCATCTCTGATCCTCCCTTCAGGGTCTGAATCAGAGCTTAGCACACTGTCCAAATTTTGGGGACCACCGCCCATAGCCATATCGCTGATCGTGCTTTTCGAACCATTCATCTTCATCCAGGACAACACAATCCCTGCACTCCCAACTGCTTTCACTCTGAGAATAACACTCGATTATATGAGAAAGTCTTTTTCCCTCTTCGGGACCATGCTTATGGATCAGATAATCAAATTCATCTTTAAAGCCTTCTTCTTTGTAACGACTTTTCGCCTCCTGCAAAGCTCTACCAGCCTCTTCATCATAAGGCGCAAATGGTCTAAATATCTTGACTAAAAAAGCACCGCTGAAATTACCCACAAGGGGATCGTCCGGACCGCCAAATGGTTTCAGCTCACTAATATGGCGCCCACAGCAATGGCATTTGCCGTCCAATGGGGGCGGGTTAAGGAGTCCTTGAAATAGTTTCAAATCCTCTTGGCAATCCACGCTTCTCGCGAGGGTGATTCCATTTACTTGAATGATTTTTTCTGACATAGCTTTTTCTCCTTTTCATAAACATTTTTGCTTAAAAAGTTTGCGTTACTGACATCTGATCAACACCTGCCATTTTTCCGAAATAGCAAGATCTACCTGCCGTAGCAGGTGCGTCTCACAAGCGCCCCTTGCGCCGCATGCCCGCATATTAACCACCTGTTCCAGCCGCGTTTTCCCTTGCTGGCCTTGCGATATCGAATTTCAAAGACCAGATTGCTCAGCCGTGATAATTCAGGAAAAATTTTAAATTTCGCCCCAACCATTCAGTTCCGCTTAGGATTCATTCAAAAGTCCGCTTGTTCTTCTGAATGAAACCGTCCAGGTCGTTGACATCGACGTAGATTTTGCGGCCGCCACGAAACTGGATATACGGGATCTGGCCCGCCCAGATCCGTTCCCGCAGCGCCCACTTGGTCAGGCCGATGTACTCAGCCGCCTTAGGGATAGTAAGCAGGCGAGGGGACGTCGGATTTGAAATCCTCTGGGTCTTTTTTTCACTCATTATTCAAGACCGTTAATCAATAATGTGCCCGAATTGTGCCCGACTTTACATCGACTATTTGTGGGTCCCTGGTGTTAGCTCAATCAATTTTCGAGCTGTCTATTTTTTTCTGTGTTTCTCAGCCACTTTGCTGATGGCGGAGATCGTGGCCAACAGTCGCTTAGTTACAGATCGTACGGATTTTCGTTCAACGATTGCCGCTGATGCATAACGCCCATGTTTGAGCGCGTTTTTATTTCCGCGCGGGGCGCCAGGGGATCGGCCGCCGTGAAGATGACATACACGTTTTCCCCGCATCGCAATGTTGCCACAGCGCACACCGGTGCACTTTGACCGAGCCTTGCACTTGGGCAATGTTCGTATAGCGCAAGGCTGGTTATTGTTGGTCAGCCATCCGTTTGGGTATCGCTTTCCATGAGGTTGTTTCAGTTTTTTTCCCATAGACCCCTCGCCTAATTACCCCCTGGTTCTAGACGCCCCCCGCAATTACAGCTTTTCCCCCGTCTGATACCGTGACATGTTGGACAACCACAGTCTGACGGCCACCAGAGCGTATCTTATGTAACAGCTTCATGCCCTCTTGATACGCTTGCATCATTCTGGCAGAAGCATTAGTAAGTCGAAGTTTTTCAAGGGTATCGTTGGTGCGGTCGATTAGAGCTAATAGTTTTAAAGCGTATTTATGTGCGCCAGCTAGTTGGTGACCCAGCATCTTTTCGAGGGAATCATTTGCGTTGATGGACTCCGCGGCATCCACTCCGAGAGAAACGACATCCGCGTCGGCCAGCAAATCAAGCCTTCGAGACGAGGCTTCCAACCCGATGGTATCCGGTCGTTCCAAGGTTTCGCGAACGCCGGCCAGCGATCGGTTTTCAAGCGCTGGAAGGGCTTCGCGGCCGGCAGCTCTCTCAAACTGGCGGTCGGACACCATGAGGCTATTGGCCTCGTTCATTAGATCCCTGCCATAATCCTCTTGGAATTTTGCGATGCCAGGCATGAATTCTGCGGCCTTTTTTGCTTTACGCATTTCCCGATTAGCCTTGTGGCGTAACCTGAGTGCATCTAAACTTTTTTCAGGTCGCTGGTGTTTCTTGGTATGCTGATCGACGCCGCAAATTCCCATGGGCAACCTCCAGAGTCTGTTTGCTGTAGCCATTTTTGTAGCCACTTAGGGATGCATTTTAACTTATCGAATTCATTGAATGTGGCCACTAATATCTGAATATAGGGGATGATAGAGTTCTTAACCTTCCCCCTATGTATTGATAGTAATGGCTACGGTTTACGTATTTGATATAAATTTCAGAAAGATGAAGTATTTGCCTTCGCTGGCTACAGCATTGGCTACACCTTAAAAGCACAAAAGCCTCCAGCGTTTCGATGTTGCATCAAATGAGATCTCCCTCTCACTTTGGAGGTTTTCCATGGCTTTATTGAACAGCCAAATTCCATAACGGCTATAGTGCACCATTTGTTTCAGGTTCCGTTCGGTATGCGGTCCCTTAGATAATACCCGCCGAATTGACTCCTCGAGCAAGGCAACTTTATTTTCCGCATGGATTGGATCATAGCGCCGCCTAACTTGCAGCTGCCAGTTGCAAAGAGTGATAACGTGCTCCACGGTTTCCATGTCGATCTCAGATTTCAAATCATTTACAGCTAAGAGCGGCATCAACCTGCGGGAATAAGTATCCAGCCTGGTGGCGTGCACCGAATCTCCAAGTTCGTGAAGGTACCAATGCTCGTAGCGCTTTTGGGCTTCGTTTGTAATTGTAAAAGGGGAGGCGCTATCGAAACCAAGAACTCTCCGCAAGTCCTCTTGGAGTTCGGATTTTGCATCATTTTTGAGTTCACCTGGTAGGGGGTTTTTGCGTTTGCCGCTTCCGGGTACAATCCAGACCCGATTGACGAATCCTATATTCAGAAACGCCGGCGTGTAGATTCGCTCGTAGGTAGCAACAGTTGTGGCCGCGAGAAACGCTATATGCGCATTGTTGATGAAAAAGTCGTATTTTTTGGTGTGACCCTCGAACCTGTTGCTCTCAAAAAGGGTATTGACCACGGGAAGCAGGATGGATGACTCGATCGAACATTTACCCACAAACGATCTCATTTCGTCGAATGTCAGTAGACATGTGGCGGGAGAACCATGCCCCTGTTGTTTTAAGAGTTTTTCAAGTCCTTCAGCGGACCCGACCCCCAGAACCGCTTTGAATTCGGGCACGGTTTCTTGAAAGTGGTCCAGTATAATAGATATCGCGGAGCTCTTTCTGCTTGTCCCTGATTTGCCGATCAAAATTACGTAAAGACGAGGTTGAGTTGGGAGGATCCCGCTCATTTTCAGTCGCGGGGATATCAGAAGACCGAGTGCCGTCAAGTAAGAAAAGTAAAGAAACTGTTTGGGAGCTTCAATCAACTCCCCGATGATTGCTGAAAACTTGCCGGCCGCTCCGGTCATAACGGATTGGGGGAATTCGTCCTGATCAGCTTTATTCTGGTTCCCGCACTCATCATTGCTTTTTCTCTCCTCCTCTAATGACATTTGATCTGCTATCTCTCCAAGGGGTGCGCCGGCCTCTCCATTTCCATATCTTTCAAGAAGATCAGTTACTTGTTTCTCAAGCTCACCAACATGGAAATCCGTCTTGTCCTGTAATTCCTCGTACCACACGCGTGCGCTATGCTTTATGGTCTGCATATCAAGTCCTTGATGGATCCACTTGCCCACAAGCCGAGTTAGTTTTTCGTGGCGTTGCCCGGGAAGTGCCGGCTCAGTCGTAGCCGGCCTTTTTTTAAGAGTTAAACTTCCAGCCGGCATTGAAATTTTCCTGAAATGTTCGACCAGCACAGCAGGCATCTCCGCTAAATCATTGAGGCCGTCATCGATGGGATTTATCCTTTCCCACCGGTAGCAACTCCCAGAGGTGTGGGTACTTGGGGCGACAATAACCAAGCCCCCATCCGTTCTAAGAT
>CAVQTH010000036.1:0-281976 GCA_963716325.1 uncultured delta proteobacterium
GAGAAGTTGTAAAAACAGTTTCAGCTTTCACGTTTTAAGTTTTGCACAGAGAGCTAAATCATATTTTAATCATTAGTCTCTTATCAGTGAATTTGAATGCAAAACGGTGACAAAATATTACACTCAAGCATGGGCCGCACTCAGCGAAGGGATGATGGTCATCTCGCGCAAGCGGACGGCTGTGGCCGCAACCCGTCGTCCCAACGCCGTCAGGTAATACTTGTAGCAATGGCCGATTTTCTTAATCAACCCGTGACACCGCAAGCGCTTGAGCAGGCCCGAGATCTGTCGGCCGGCTTTCTGCAGCCGTTGCGCCAGGTCTTTGTTCTGAAAGCCGGAGATGTTAAACTCCCCGCGCAACAGCGCCTGGAATACATCCAGATCATCGCCTGCGAACAGGTTAAAGCCTCGCTGCGAACGCTCGCCTTCACGAACCGCGGCGGCGATCTTCTCCAGATCCTTGAGCGCGGAGCTGGGATCATCCAAGGTCGAGATAAATTCCAGATAGCGCCGATTAGCTGCGCACATCAACTCCACGAGCGCCGGCAAGCTATAGATCGACTTCTTCAGCGCGGCGGTTTTCATCTCCCAGCTGCCGTCGCGATGTTCCACCCGACGGTGGTGTTTAAAAAAGCTCACGTCGTTGACCGTGGTCTCGATGCGCAGGATCAATCCATGCTTGTCGTACATCTTGATCGCGGCCTTGCCCATGTGGTGTTTGATGCGTGTGCCCTGGATCCGGGTTTGGAAGTCATTGCCCAGTTCGTCGCGATACTGGCCGTAGAGTTTGCGGCCCAGGAAGGTGGCCACATTCTCAGCCTTCACCGCATGCACGGCGGTGCGCACCAGCGCCTCGTAAATCGGAGCCAGCTCCTGCTGGCGCCGGAAGACAATGTCGGTGGCATATTCGACCTGCATCAGAGACCAGTGGTAGCCGCTGTCAAAAAGAGCAATCGGCGGGCAAAACACCCGCGCGTACCGGTCCAGCTTGCGGTGCAACAGCTCCGGCCGCAGTTGCTCGGCCAGCCGTTGGGCCTGAAGCCAGTCCGCCACATGGACAAAGCCGTTATCCAGCATCCGGGCCTCGATCTGCCGTTTGCGCAGCGCGGCCTCAAGTGCCCCGTGGCCGTTAAAGTAAAACTGCAACCGAAACGGAGCCCAGCTCGGCACCCGCAGGTAGCAAAGCCCCAGATCCTTGTCGATAAAGTAAAAATAGTAATGCAGGCACTTGCCCGTATCGGCCTTCAGAAACGTGCGGCCGCTGGGCTTGTCGTGCCAGGGCTTGTAGCTGGGACAGGCCTCCATGGCCGAGAAGATGCATACCAGCCCTTCCTGTTCGCCGCGTTTCTTGAGAATCTCGCGCACCAGCGACTCCTTGCGCAGCTGGCTGTTGCGCAGGTGCTCGATGCTCAGCCCGGCCTCTTCGGCCAAACGCTGGGCGTTTTGGCGAACCTGATCCCGCAACGGCTCCGCCCAGCGGGGGTAGTCAAAGATGCGGATGCCCTTGAACCGCAGATAGCCGCTCATCCCCTCGGCGTGACAGATGCCCGGGATGGTGCCGGTGATCACTACCCGGTCCAGGCAGGACAACTCACCTGTGATCTTATCCGCATGCCGTTCGGTGAAAAGTTCCATAATCGGCCTCCCGTTAAGGGGTTGGCCTCGGTATATCAAAGAGCGCTAGCGGCTTAAACTATTTTTCCTGTTTGGTTCCGGCTTGTCCGGGTTGGGTTGTTCAAAGAAGTAGCGCCCGGTGTGGAGGCTGCTCGGGCCCAGGCGTACGTACTTCACCATGAGATAGGCGGCGGCGATCATGAACACCGTGTAGAGCAGCACGATCGCGGAGATGCTGCCGATCAGGTCCCACGTGGACAGAGTGGATGACGCCAGCAGCGTGGGCAGCACCTCGCCGATGCTCCAGGGCTGGCGGCCGTACTCGGCCACGATCCAGCCGAGCTCCACCGCGATCCAGGGCGCCGGCATGCTGAAGACGATCAGCTTCAGCAGCCAGCGTTTGCGGTCGAACTCCCGTTTGGCACAGAAATAGAAGGATACCGCGATCAGGGCCAGCATGTAGAACCCCAGGCCGACCATGATGCGGAAGCTCCAGAACATGACCCCCACATTGGGAATGGTGTCCAGGGCCGCGCGGCGGATCTGCTCGGGGGTGGCGTCGGTGACCCTGGGCGTGTAGCGCTTCAAGAGCAGGCCGTAGCCCAGGTGCTGCTTGAGGCGGTTGAACTCCTGGAGCAGCGCCGGAGAGGTGTCTCCGGCGCGCAGCGTCTGGAGCAGGCCGTAGGCCTTCACGCCTTTTTCGATGCGCACCTCGCTTTCCTCCACCAGCTGCCTGACCCCCTTGATGGGCTTGTCGAGGGAGCGCGTCACGATAGGCGGAGCCACGGGACTTGATTGCGGGTGGTCTGAGCCTCCTGGTGGGAAGCGAAGATGGTGAAGCAGGCCGGCGGCGGCTCGGTGTCCCACGCGGCCTCCATGGTGGCAAGCTTCACCTTCTGAATCTGCCCGACCTCGTAGCCGCTCTCATCCCCCAGCACGATCACCGAGCAGACCGAGGCCAGCCCGAACCCCACGGCCACCGCAAATGAGCGCCGTGCGAAGGCCACGTCGCGGCCCTTGAGCAGGTAGAGGGCGCTCACGCCCAGGACGAACATCGAGGCGGTCACATACCCGGCGGCGACGGTGTGCACGAACTTGACCTGGGCGACCGGGTTGAAGAACAAGTCCGCGAAGCTCGCGAGCTCCATGCGCATCGTGGCGGGGTTGAACTCCGCCCCCACCGGGTTCTGCATCCAGGCGTTGGCCACCAGGATCCACAGGGCCGAGAGGTTGGAGCCCAGCGCCACCAGGAAGGTCGACAGCAGGTGGGCCTGTTTGCTCAGCCGGTTCCACCCGAAGAAGAACAGCCCCACGAAGGTGGATTCGAGGAAGAAGGCCATGAGCCCCTCGATGGCGAGCGGCGCACCGAAGATGTCGCCGACGTAATGCGAGTAATAGGCCCAGTTGGTGCCGAACTGGAACTCCATGGTGATGCCGGTGGTCACCCCCAGGGCGAAGTTGATGCCGAAGAGCTTGCCCCAGAACCGGGTCATGTCCTTGTAGATCTCCTTGCCGGTCATCACGTAGACCGACTCCATGATGAACAGGATCCAGGACAGGCCCAGGGTGAGCGGCACCATGATGAAATGGTACATGGCGGTCAGGGCGAACTGCCAGCGCGACAAATCGACGAGTGTTTCGGTGGGCAGGGCGAACATGGACAGGCTCCTTGGTGGCTGCTTTCTTCAAACAATCCCCGTCATGACACGCGGGGCCGGCTCATCGCGGCAAGATGCCGCACCCATAAAAATAAAAGGATTTAAAGGGGGCCCTCAGGCAATGGGCTTTTTGCTTGCAAATACGCCAAAAACAGCGTTTATCAGAATCGGCCCGATCGACTCTTGGATCCCATCGTTTCATGATGATTTTCTACATATTCCGATAGCCTATGGCTATCGGAATTGTCAACGGTTTTGCGATGGCGGTCGACACCCGGCAATCCATGCGCTGGCTTTATGAGCAAAGCCGCCCTGCCCGCGGGGCCATCGCCCGCACCGCGGCCCTGGGTTGGCTGGCGGGGCTTGCCGTCATCGCCCAGGCCTTTTGCCTGTCGCGGATCATCCACGGGGTGTTCATCGAGGCCCGGCCGCGCGAGTCCCTGGCGACCGCGTTTACAGCGCTCGCAGCCGCCGTGCTGCTGCGGGCGGCCTTGGCCTGGCTGCGGGAGGCGAGCGCCTTTGCCGCCGGGGAGAAGGTTCGGTCGCAGGTCCGCCTGCGGCTGATGGAGCACATCACGGCTCGCGGACCGGCCTTCACCCGCGGGGAGCACACCGGCGCCCTGACGAGCGTCCTGGTGGAGCAGGTCGAGGGGCTGCAGGATTTCTACGCCCTGTATCTGCCCCAGCTCGCGCTGGTGGTGCTGCTGCCGCTCACGGTTGCAGCCGCGGTCATGCCCCTGAGCTGGGCGGCCGGCGGGCTGCTGGTCGCCACCGCACCCCTGATCCCGCTCTTCACGATCCTGGTGGGCATGGGCGCCGAAAACATCAGCCAACGCCACTTCCAGGCCCTGGCCCGCATGAGCGCCCACTTCCTGGACGTGCTGCAGGGGCTGGGGACGCTCAAGCTCTTCGGCCGCAGCCGCGACGAGGCCGAGCGCATCGCCCGGGTCTCCGCCGACTATCGCCGGCGCACCATGAGCGTGCTGCGGGTTGCGTTTCTTTCCTCCGCGGTGCTGGAATTCTTTACCTCCCTGTCGATTGCCCTGGTCGCGGTTTACCTGGGGATGAGCTATCTCGGGTATTTCAGTTTCGGGATGTACGGCCGGCCGTTGACCCTGACCGACGGCCTGTTCATCCTGCTGCTGGCCCCCGAGTTTTTCCAGCCGCTGCGCGAGCTGGGCGCCCACTACCACGCCCGGGCCCAGGCGCTGGCGGCGGCCGACCGCATCCGGGGGCTGCTGGAAGGGCCGGTTCCAGGCATGTCCGGAGGCACGCTGCGGCCGGGGATGGCCGACGGGGTCCACATCCGGTGCCGGGGCCTGCAGGTGGCCTACGAGGACGGCCGGCGGCCCGCGCTCAAGGGCGTCAGCCTGGATCTCGCACCCGGCCGCCACACCGCCCTGGTCGGCGGCAGCGGCGCGGGTAAATCCACGCTGGTCTTCCTCCTGCTGGGGTTTGTCCGGTCGGATGGGGGCGAGATCGTCGTAAACGGCGTTCCTCTCGGCGACGTCGACCCCGAGTGGTGGCAGCGGCAGGTCGGCTGGATCGGGCAGAATCCGGTCCTTTTTCACGGCACCATCCGCGACAACCTGCGCATGGGGCGGCCGGAGGCCTCCGACGGGGAAATCCTCGCGGCGGCCCGGGCGGCCGGCGTGCTGGATTTCGCAGACCGGCTGCCCCGGGGGCTGGACACCCCGGTGGGCGAGCAGGGGGTGGGGCTTTCCCGCGGCGAGGCCCAGCGCGTGGCCCTGGGGCGGGCATTTCTCAAGAATGCGCCCGTGCTCCTGCTCGATGAACCCTGCGCCGGGCTGGACGCGGAGACCGAGCGGCTGGTGACGGGCGCGATCGAATCCCTGCGGGCCGGCCGAACGGTTTTGACGGTGACCCACCGGATGGCCGACATCCACCGGGCGGATCACGTTCTCGTGTTGGAAGAGGGTCGGATCATCGAGGGCGGCAACCCCGCCGACCTCATGGAGGCCGGCGGGCCGTTCCAGAGGTTCGGCAGCGCTTTCCCGGCAGGGGGCATCCCGTGAAGGCCTCCATCCTCAGGGACCTCGGCCCTTTTCTGGCCGTCATTTCCCGGCACCGCGCCCGCCTGGCTTTAGGGGTCTTGGCCGGCCTGGCGGCGGCCGCGGCGGCTGTGGGCCTCCTGTCCCTGTCGGGCTGGTTCATCTCGGCCGCGGCGGCCGCGGGCCTGGCGCCGGCCACGGCTTACCTGTTCAATTTCTTCATGCCGAGCATCGGCGTGCGCATCTTCGCCATCCTGCGGACGGCGGCCCGTTACGCGGAGCGGATCGTCACCCACGATGCCACGTTCAGGATCCTGGAAAGCCTGCGGGTGTGGTTCTACCAACGCCTCGAACCACTGGCGCCGTCAGGCCTGTGGCGCTTCCGCAGCGGCGATCTCCTCAACCGCATCGTCGCCGACATCGAGGCGCTCGACAACCTGTACCTGCGGGCGCTGGCGCCCGCCGTCGTCGCCCTGCTGGGTTCAATTCTCATCTTTTTTTTGCTGGCCGCTTTCGACGCATGGATCGCCGGGGCGGTTTGGTTTCTGCTCGTGCTTGCCGGGAGCGGCGTTTCCACCGGCGCGGCCCGGGCCGCCGAACCGGCCGGCCGCCGGATCGCCTTGCGCTCGGCCGAGCTGCGCACCCGCGCGGTGGAGGGGCTTCAGGGGCTGGCGGAGATCATCGTGTTCGGAGCGGCCGCAAATTATCAGGAGGCTATCCGGCGCAGTCAGTCGGCGCTGATCGCAGGCCAGCGGCGCATGGCGCACATCCGCGGGCTGTCGGCAGCGGCGATGCACGTCCTGTCCGGGGCGACCGTGCTGGCGGCCCTTTACCTCGGCTGCGGCCTGGTCTCGGCCGGGCGGCTGGACGGCGCCGCGCTCGCGCTGATCGCGCTGGCGGTGACAGCCGCCTTCGAGACCGTCTTCGCCCTGCCGGCCGCCTTCCAGTTCCTGGGACGCACCCGCGCGGCCGGGCGGCGGCTTCTGGAGATAGTTGAAACCGCACCTCCTGTCAGCTTCACGGGATCGACACGGGCGATGACGGAGCGTGTCGAGGTTGCCTTCGCCGGCGTGAGCTTTCGCTACCGGCCGGAGCTTCCGCCGGCGCTCGATCAGGTGAGCATCATTATCCCCCAGGGTCGGCGCATCGCCGTCGTCGGTGAGAGCGGCGCCGGCAAGTCGACCCTGGCCCACTTGCTGGTGCGCTTTTTTGACCCGGAAGCCGGCGCGGTCCGCATCGGCGGCAGGGACATCCGGGCTCTGAGCGAGCCGGACCTGCGCCGGGCGGTCGTGGTCGTCTCCCAGCAGTCCCACCTGTTTTCAGCCACCGTCCGAGAGAACCTGCTCCTGGCCAAGCCGGACGCGGACGATACCGAACTGCGAAGCGCGCTTGCCGCCGCCCGCCTGGCCGATTTCGTGGATCGCCTGCCGGACGGGCTAAACACGTGGGTCGGGGAAGCCGGGAAGCTCATATCGGCCGGCCAGGCCCGGCGTCTCACCGTCGCCCAAGCCATTCTGAGGGGTGCGCCGGTGTGGGTGCTGGACGAGCCCACGGAGGGGCTTGACCGCATAACGGAGGCGGCACTCGTGGAGTCCCTGCTGGAGGTCACGGCGGACCGGACGGTTCTCTGGATCACCCACCGGCTGGCGGGCATGGACCGCATGGACGGTGTGGTGGTGATGGAAAACGGCCGGGTGGCGGACCGGGGCACGCACGCGGAGCTGCTCGCGCGCCACCGGCGGTATGCCGGCTGGTATGCGCGGATGCTTTAAGGGACATAGGACCTGGACTGTTTTTCGAGGCAGCTTAGAGAGACGGCCCGATGTTACGCCTTGTTAAAAAAAATTTACCAAGGCCAGTTTATGCCACTTCATGTGGGAGTGGCTTTCAGCCACGATTTCCACGCTGCAGGCCTGTCGCGGCTGGAAAGCCGCTCCCACAGGGCAGAGGGGTCGGCCCTTTTTTTGACTACCCCGTGTTAGTTTTGCATTTCGCAGGCCTGCGCATTTTCGATTTTTTCCAACTTGGCTTTCACGTCTTTTTTTCGCCGACCCATACATAATGCGTGGCCGGGCCGCTGCCGGTTTTTTTCAGGACCCCCTTGCTCACCAGGTCCTGGAGATCGTAGATGGCCGTGCGGGTGGGCAGGTTGCCTCCGACGATCTCCTGGTAACGGCTGCGAGTGATCCGGCCCTGAGCCATGATGGCCGCCCAGGCCTTGCGCTGGCGCTGGCTGAGGTCGATGACCGGACGGTCGGCTTCGGCGGGGTGGCCGGCTGCTGGCAGGTTGTCGCCGCCGGAGTCAGGCTCCCAATCCCCCACATCCAGCGGGATGTCCTCCGCCTGGATGACCGGGTGCTCGGCCATGACCACCGCGCGGGTGATGCAATTCTGGAGTTCGCGCACGTTGCCCGGCCAGTCATACCGCATCAGCTTGGAAAGCGTCCCCTTGCTCAACCCCATCCCTGCCCGGCCGGCCAGGCGCTCCTGGAGCTTGAGGAAGTGCCGGGCCAGCAGCGGAATGTTCTCCTTTTGCTCGCGCAGCGGCAGGGTGTGGATGGTGATGACCTTCAGGCGAAAGTAAAGGTCTTCACGGAACTGCCCTCTCTGAATCGCTTCCCGCAGGTCGACGTTGCTGGCGACGATCAGGCGCACGTCCACATCCGTCTCGCGGTCGCTTCCCAGGGGCTTGATCTTGCGCACGGCGATCGCCCGGAGCATGGCCTGCTGCACACGCGGGGACGCCACCTGGATTTCGTCCAGAAACAGGGTCCCCTGGTCGGCTTCGAGAAACGCACCCTTGCGGTCGGTCTTGGCCTCGGTGAAAGCCCCCCGCACATGCCCGAAGAGGGTGTCGAGCAGCAGGTTTTCGTCAAGGGCCCCGCAGTTGATGGAGATGAACGGCTTTTCAGAGCGGGCGCTCAGCCGGTGGACGGCCTCGGCCGCCAGCTGCTTGCCGGTGCCGGTTTCACCGATGATCAATACATCCACACCCACCTGGGCCGCCTTGAGGATCTCACTTTTGAGCTTTTCGATCCTGGGGCCGTGCCCGACGATGGACGGCACGGGGTCGACCGCGGCGTCGGGTGCGGGTTCGCTGATGACCTGGTCCAGAAAAGCGAGTTCTTTCAGGCTCGCGCTGCGGATGGTTTTGTCCTTCCGCCGGATTTCTTCCAGCTGGCTCGTCAGGGTGGCGATCAGGGCGTTGATGGCCTTCTGGAGCACGGTGATTTCCCTGCCGTAGTAGGGCAGCTCGATGGGGGTGAGGCCCGGATGCTTAGGCAGATTGGTCACCGCTTCGGCGAGTTTCAGGATCGGCCGTGTTAGGATCCCGCCCAGGAGGTAGATCAGGGCGCCCACCACGAAGGCCGTGGCCACGGTGATGTAGAACATGGTGTCGATGTGCTTGTAGCCGGCTGCCAGGGTCAGGCGGCTGATGTCCAGATAGGCAACCCCCGCCACGACCTGGGGGCCGGCTTCCAGGGACGTTTTAAAGCGGACGGGAGCATAGGCGAGGTAGTAGCTCCGGCCATAGGCGTTGGGCTGGTAGGCCGTCAGCGACACTACGTCCTGGCGCCCTTCGCGCACGTTTCCGACCATTTTCCAATAATCATCGAAAATGGTGTCCGGCCGGAAGGCGAACTCCAGCCCTTGCCGACCCAAGGTCCCTGTGTAGCCTGAGCGCGCCAGGTGAGTGGAGAGTTCGGACAGGGGTCGCTCCACGGAGTCGGATTGAAAGAGGATCCATCCGTCCGGGTCGAAAAGGTAGAAGTAGCGCTCCTCCGCCGTGCGCTGGTAAGCCCAGATCGGCGATCGGCTCGAGTTGTAGAGTGATAGGACGTTTCTCAGGTTGCGGATGTCCACCGAAACCATCAGGTATCCGGACGCATCCCCCTCGATGCAGCAAGGGGTCGCCATCTGGATCACTTTGCGAATCAGCCTCTGGTTTGGGTTGTCCGGCTCCGGGAAGGGGAACTCCATTTCCATGATCGGTGAAAGCCAGACCTGCCCTGGAGCGACCTGTTTAAGTTGTTCATAGTAAGATAGAGGACTGGGCTTGATGGAATCAGCCGGTACCTGCACGATCCGGTCTTCTTTTGCCATATATACTATGTGGTCCGCACTTTTTTGCGCAATATAGGCAACCTCAAGGTACTCGATTCCGCCTGAAATCTTTTGTTTTGCAATAAATCGGTGCAATACCTGTGGCGTCATGTTTTCCTGCGCCAAATGGGTGATGTCCTGCCGGCAGCGTTCCAGGTACCCCTCGATCTCATTGCGGACCGCCACCGTCTGCAGCCGGCTGGTGCGCTCGATGGCGTTGCTGATGGATTGCTTTGATATCAGGTAGGTTACATAGCCGGTGATCATCATGATGAGAACTACCGGCGGTATCAGACCGAGCATCAGGCGGGTTTTCAGGCTGCTGGTCTGAATGGCCGTCCGCAGTCTTTCGAAACTTGAATCAGGTGTTTCACCGCGCAACCAGCGCATGGCAAGATCCCTTATTGTGCAAAAACTAAAATCTTTGTTTGCCAGATTTCTTTTTTTGTCACACCTGAGACTATAAATCAAATGAAATCATATGAAAAAACGATTAAAACGATTTGCCAGATAATATGGCATGCGCCTTGCTGAGAAGGCATTGACCAAAATGAGCGCTGTTCGCATTTAACAAACATCAACTGGGAAAGGAGGAATCAACAAATGCCGGTGGTAAAGAGACTTGCACTTACCCTGACCACTCTCTGGCTGACCGCTCAGACGGCCCTGGCGGCCGGCGGAGGCGGGGAGTACATCGTCATCGTGGCCGACACCCGAAAACTCACGGGGCTCATGGCCTGGTGGGCGAATCTCTACAACGAAAGCCATCTGTACTTCACGCTCCTGACCGTCGTCCTGATCCCGGTCATCGGGGTCATTTTCGGGGTTCTGGCCGACTACATCATGCACTTCATCGGCATCGACCTCTCGTCGCGCGACCTGGCGGAGCATTGATGCGGAGTCCCGCAAAATCACCCCTCATCAGGCTACTTTTCATTTAAGAAAGGAGAGTCGGCATGGATTGGTTGTTTGTTCTCATGCCCATCGCGGGCGTGAAAATCTTCTGGCCGGGACTCATCATCCTGGGCATCGGCGTGGGCGTCATCGGCGGATTTTTCGGCATGGGCGGCGCTTGGATGGTGACCCCGGGGTTGAACATCCTGGGCTTCCCCATGGCCTTCGCCATCGGCACCGACATCGCCCACATGGCTGGCAAATCACTGATCTCCACGATGCGCCACGGGAAGTTCGGCAACGTGGACTACAAACTCGGCATGATCATGCTCATCGGAACCGTTGTGGGATTCGAAATCGGCGCCCAGATGATCATGTGGCTGGAACGCATCGGCCAGGTCGGACCGGTGGTGCGTTGGATGTACCTCGTGCTGCTGGCATTGATCGCCTGGATGGTGTTTGCCGATGTCGCCAAAAAGCGCAGCAAGGAGCGTGAGGCCATTGCCGCGGGCAGGGAAGTGGACAAACTTTCAACCGGTATCGAGTGGCACAAAACGTTTCACAAGATCAAGATCCCGCCCATGATTCACTTCCAAACGGCGCAGATTACCTGTACGGCCTGGCTGCCGATTGCGGTATCGTTTTTTACCGGCTGGCTGGCCGGTATCCTTGGCATCGGCGGCGGATTGATCCGCATGCCGGCTCTGATCTATCTCATCGGATGCCCGACTCACGTGGCGGTCGGCACCGATCTCTTCGAGGTCATGATCTCCGGACTTTATGGCGCTGCCTCCTACACATTCAAAGGCCGCACCGAACTCGTGGCCGCCATCATCATGCTGATAGGTGCTGCCATGGGAGCTCAGGTCGGTTCGGTCGCGACCAAGTACATCAAGGGCTACGGCATCCGCATCGCCTTCGGGCTGGCCGTGGTCGGCTGCTTTATCTCGGTGCTCCTGAAGCTGATCCCCAACTACATTCCGGAACTCTACGCGATCTGCGACGCGATCGCCACGGTCCTGATACTCGGCCTGGTGGCCGCGATGTCGATCTACATCACGGTTAAAATGGTCCAGGGGGCGGCCAAGGAAGTGGCCATGAAGAAGGGCAAGGTCTAACCACCGAATGGGAAATCCACGCGTCAAGGAGGATAACATGTTGAAAAAAGGTTTTTGGTTGAACCTGCTCGTCGCTTTGCCGCTCGTTTTCCTGTTCGGCTGTGCGGAATCCGGCAAAGTGGACCAGGGCAGGGTGGTGGCATTCGACAAAGATAAAAAGCTGGTGACCCTCATCCGGGACAAGAAAATCGACACGCTCAACCCGGACTACTCGTACCTGCCGCCCCTGACCTATGCGCTGCCGGTCGACCCGATAGAAATCGGACCGCTGCCCAAAGCCGGCGGACGCATTAAACTGGACGCGGAGAAGAACCAGATCGTCATCTTCGACCCCAAAGCCCAGAATTTCAAGACGATTGATTTCAAACCGGTCGAAAAGAAAACTGGAGTGGAACGTGACGACCCGCTCGTCAAGGGCAAGAAATTCCCGGTGGTCGACAAGGCCAAGAAGACCGTGACCATTTACTCGGGCCGGCAGAAGATCCTTGAGACCATCGGCCTTCCCGAGGAGTACTTCGAGCTGCCGGATTCCACCTGGGATGCCGGCGATGAAGTGCGCATCTATTACAAGGAAGAGGGCAAATCCCTGCGTTTCATGAACATCTCACAGACCGACATCTTCAAGAAGTAATTTTTAATTGCGGCCGGTTGCCAACCGGCCGCAATTAAAAATAATTTGAACCAGAAGACAGGAGAAGAAACATGGACCCCGTAGCAGAGGCGGGAATAGAGGAAAGCCCCCGGCAGTGGCTGCTGGTGATCGTTATGGATGTGGTGGTGCTGGCGGAGCTTTGCCTGGCCATGTACCTGGCCGTCACCGGCAGCGGGGATTTCACGGCGACCTTCATCAAGGCCTTTTTCGGCATGCTCATCCCGACCCTTGTGGTCGGCGCGCTGGCCAAGCGTCGTCTGCGCCCGGCCGCCGCCAAGGCGTGAGCGGTTTTTTTCCGGCCTCCTCCGGCGGGTGCACCTTCACCCGCGTTTTCCTGAGCCGTCACGAACGTCAGCGGGTTGCGGTCCCCTTATGATGGAGCGGTTCATGCCCCGGCTTGACACCACCGAGATCTATATGATCAAGAAATCCGCCGAGGGGTTCATTGTTTCCTTCCGGCGCGGGACCGACCACGGTGTTCGGCCGGGGATGCAATTGGCGGTCCTCAACGAGGACGGGTTCGGGGTGGGAATCGTGGAAGTGCTGGCGAGCACCGAAACCGAAAGTGAAGCGCTGGTTTCAGGCGAGAGCGGGATCAAGCTGGGCTGCCTGGTCAGCGTTCCCGCGGGATAACCAGCTTTCAAGGAAGTCGATTCCACCGACGCAGATCATATGTATTCGACTCACGGCGGCGATTGCTGCCGTTCACCTTCCGGCAGAGGACAGCCGCCTTCGCGATGACCGGAGGCAGCCGGATCGAGGCTGTAATTGCCCTGCAGAAAGCACTCGGTGAGCTGGGTGACGTGCGCCTCGGAGTGCATCATCATGTCCATCTGCCGCGTGTAGATCAAAAGCCTGCCCAAAAGGTCGAGCTTCTCCTCGAGATAAGCCTGATCCTGCTTGGCCATGCGCGCCCGTACCCGGTCTCCGGTCGTTTCCACCAGGAATCCCAGGCTGCCCAGGACTTTTTCGATCATCCGCGCCCTCCGGGAGCGCCGGACGTCGTCGGCCGCGCCGCCCTTGAACTGGAAGTTGATGTAGTTCTTGGCCGGGGTTTTGCCGCAGTAGCAGTCGAGCACGCTGTAATGGTAGCCGACGCGGGAGCTGAAGTTGAGGTACTTGTCCGAGATGATGGCGTAGCTGCGGTCCCCGAAACGCTCGTTCGCTCCCGGCTGGGAGACCATCTGCTCGCTCATGACCGAGAGAAACCCGCTCAGGTTCACCGGCCGGGTCTGCGAGGCGGCGAGGTCCTTGTGCAGCAACCCCTTGAGAAGCGCCCGGAAGGGTACGGAGGTTACATCCCCCGGGGCGACGGCTGCCACCCGGGTAACGTCCACGCTCAGCCCGCCGAACAGGTCGATCACGTAGAGGTCGAGGGGTATGGCCGCCTTCAACCGCGCGGAGATGCTGGCCCGGTCCGTGACCAGGTCGCCGAGCTGGAAGACCACGGCATAGGACTTCTCGTGGATGAAGCGCATGATGTCGTGGATGGTGCGGCAGCCCTGCTCGGCGAACTGAGGGGATCTGGGGTCGGTGAGGTTGAGCGGGACAATCAGGTCCGCACGCCGGCGCAGGGCCTGGTAGGCCGGGCCCTTCAGGACGAAACCGCCATGCCGCAAACCGGAGTTCAGGACCTCCGGCACCCGGCCCAGGTACACCCGGCCGTTGTAGGCGTCGACGGTCATTTCGGTCCCCGGTGCAATCAGGTGAGTGGCCTGCCGGGTGTTCATGAGGGTCGGCACCATGTACTCGCGGGCGAGCGAGGCCATGTGGCTCACGATGCTGCCGAAGTCGGTGATGATGGCCTGGGCCTTGTTCATGGCCATCACGAACTGCGGCGAGGCGTGCACGGCGATGAGCACCCCGCCGTCGGGGAATGCGGCCAGGTCGGCCTCGGTCCGGACGAGCACCGCCGGGCCGAACCCGATCCCCGGGCAGGCCACGTCCGCGTCCTCCAGCAGCACCGTTGCGCCTTCCGGTATCCCGGCGTCGAGCGATTTGCCGTCCGACTCCCGGCCTTCGAGCCGCAGCGGCCGGGTCTGGAGGATGATGAACCGGTCCTCGTCGTCCAAGGCCCATTCCACGTCCTGGGGGACGCCGAAATGCGCTTCCAGCTTGAGGCCGGCGGCGGCAAGCTCGCGGGTCTGCTCTTCGGAAAGGCAGGCCTGCAGCCGCAGCTCCTCCGCAACCGGCTCCTCGACGACATAGCCGTCGGCGCGCCCCACCAGGCGGGCCGTCTTCTCCTGGATGCGTGACTTCAGCAGCACCGGCGGGTCGTCCTTGCTCAGGAAATAGCTGTCCGGCGGAACGATGCCGTCGACGGCGTAGGGGCCCAGCCCCCACACGGCGTTGATGAGCACCCGGTTGTCGACGGCGTTGACCGGGTTGCGCGTGTACATGACCCCGCTCGCCCGGGCCGGGATCATCTCCATGCAGGCGACGGCCATGGAGGCCTCGGTGAACGGGATGCCCATGTGCAGGCGGTAGGCAATGGCCCGCGGGGTGAACAGGCTGGCCAGGATGTTCTTGTATTCCTCCAGGATCTTCTCCCGCGGAACGTTCAGGACCGTCAGGTACTGACCGGCAAAGGAGAGCGTGCTGTCCTCGCCGATGGCGCTGCTGCGCATGGAGATCTTGAGGGGCTTGCGGGAGGCCGGCGTCTCAGCGGCCAACTCGTCATAGCTTTCGACGATCATCCGGCCGAGATCCTCCGGCACCTCGGACTCGGCCATGAGCATCTGGATCTGCTCGCTCACCTGCAGGATGGTCTCGGTCTCGATGATGTCGGCCTTGGCTTTCAACCGCTGCACGACCTCCACCAGCCGGTTGGCGGCCATGAAGTGGTCGAAGGCGGCCGTGGTGATGGCGAAGCCCCGCGGCACCGCGAGGTGGACCTGGTTGCGCACCTCGGCCACGTTGGCGTTCTTTTCGCCGACGGCATCCGCCAGGTCGCGGGTGCTGATCTGCGGGTATTTGAGGATGAAGTCCCGGCAGGAGGTGCGCTCGGCGGAGCCGCCCTCGCCCTTGATGACATGCTGGATGTCTTCCAGGACCTTTTTCAACAGGTGATACGGCCGGCCGGCCATCTGCTCGATGCAGTGGATCATCCGGCCGCAGTGGAAGAAGGCCCGCATGGTCTGGGCCTCGATGTAGGGCAGGCCGAAAGCGGACTGGCCGCGCAGCTTCTGCTCGATGTCGGAGATGATCTTGAGCAGTTCGGTGTTGGATTCCAGAAGCAGCTTGAAATTGTCGTACTTGACCGTGAAGCCGGCCATCAGCTCCTGGCGCGACAGGCCCTTGCGGGATCTGAAGATGTTGAATATCGGCAGATCGCTTAATTTCATTCCACACCTGTAGCAGGTTGTTGAAAAACAGCGCCTCAAGCCGTGATCCGGCGTTGCGCGGCTATTGTAAATGCTCACATATCAAGGGATATGCTGCATTTCCCAATTCGCCGCGCGCCTTGGCTGACGGCCCGATGCTTGTTTTGAACACCCTGCTGGACGTCCGATCCTACACGGTAGACCGGTGATGTCCGATATCCGTCGCGCAGCGCCTGCCTGCTCCCCGACTATCTACCATACTAGAAGCCTTGAATAAATGCGAGAATTTTTCGTTGACTTGTCAAGGGCGGTGCAGCGTCTTATTTTCACGGAAATGCTCAGCAGTCCCTAAAAGGAGGAATGCGCATGTCAAAGCCCAAACTGCACATCGAGTCCATGGTGCTTCACTCCGGGCACACGCCCGATTCGCAAACCCTCTCCCGCGCGGTCCCCATCTATCAGACATCGAGCTACGTCTTCAAAGACACCCAGCACGCGGCCGACCTTTTCGCCCTGCGCGACACCAGCGGCTTCATCTACACCCGCATCGGCAACCCCACCACCGACGTGCTGGAGCGGCGTCTGACGGCGATCCACGGCGGCACGGCCGCCATCTGCACGGCCTCGGGCATGTCGGCGATCTTCTACACGGTGGCCGCCGTCACCGGCGCAGGCCAGAACATCGTCTCCGGCTCGAACCTCTACGGCGGCACCCACGTGCTTTTCGAGAACACCCTCAAACGCTTCGGAATCGAGGTGCGCTTCGTCGACTCCTCCAAGCCGGCCAAGGTCGAGGCCGCCATCGACGCCAAGACCCGCATGGTGTTCACGGAGAGCATCGGCAACCCCAAGTGCAACGTGGACGACATGCAGGCTCTGGCCGATGTCGCCCACCGGCACCAGATCCCCTTCGTCGTCGACAACACCGTCTCACCGCCGCCGATATTCAACCCCTTCGATCACGGCTGCGACATCGCCGTCTACTCGCTCACCAAGATCATCGGCGGCCACGGCAACAGCATCGGCGGGGCCGTGGTCGAGGCCGGCGGCTTCGACTGGGCCAAGGCCGCCAAGTTCCCCGAGATCACGGCGCCCGACCCGAGCTACCACGGCCTCAATTTCTGGGAGGCGCTGTGCTCGCTGGAGGGAACGCCCTGCACGGCCTTCTGCGTGAAACTGCGCACCGGCCTGATGCGCGACATCGGCGCCGCCCTCGGGCCCATGAACAGCTTCCTGATTCTGCAGGGGCTGGAGACCCTGCCGCTGCGGGCCGCGGCCCACTGCGAAAACGCCCGGAAGGTCGCCGCCTTTCTGGAAAAACACCCGTTCGTGAAGTGGGTGAACTTCGCCGGCTTGAAAAGCCACCCGGATTACGCCCGTTCGCAGAAGTACTTTCCCATGGGCCCCAGCGCGGTCTTCGGCTTCGGTCTCAAGGGGGGGCTCGAGGCCGGCAAGAAGTTCATCGAGTCCGTCAAGCTGTGCTCGCATCTCGCCAACATCCTGGATGCCCGCTCTCTCGTCATCCACCCGGCCACTACGACCCACTCCCAGCTCCCGCCCGCCGAGCAGCTCAAGGCCGGGGTGGAGCCGGAGATGGTCAGGATCTCGGTCGGCATCGAGCACGCCGACGACATCATCGCCGATCTGGACCAGGCCCTCAAAGCCGCCCACACGTAATTTTCCCACTTCGGTTTTTCTCAAGCGAGCCCTCTCGGAACCAATCGGGAGGGCTCTTTTTTCCCGATTAGGCAAATGGGAGATTCGACCATGACAGGGGATCGTTCAAAGGCCATCGAAACAATGCGCAAGAGGTATTTGGTTGAATACAGGCGCATTTACAGAAAAAACGATCGCATTGCGTTCTTCGAGGAAATCAGAGAAACGGCCGCAGCTGCAGACGTCCTGTTTTGGGAAACCTTCGCAGACGCCATGTCTGCCTGGCTTAGAAAGGACCTGGGAACCGCACTCGCACTTGCTGAAAAGGCGATGGCACTCGACCCCGAATGCGCCTATTCGTGGAACGGCAAGGGCAACGTCCTGCAAAGTCAAAAGCGCTACGCGGAGGCGCTGGCGGCCTACGATAAGGCCATCGCGCTCGATCCCGGATACGCCCATCCGTGGATCAACAAGGGCAACGTTCTGAAAAGACAGAAGCGCTATGCGGAGGCGCTCGTGGCGTACGAGCAGGCGATCGAACGTGAACCCGATTACGCCGACCCGTGGAGCGGCAAGGGCCACGTCCTGCAAAGCCAGGAGCGTCACGAGGAGGCGTCGATGGCGCTCGAGAAGGCCATCGCGCTCAAGAGAAACCAAGGGATCACGTTAATCGAAAAGGATTCGCGCAGATTACCCGCTCTGCCGTCCAACCCCGATTCTCACGTTCCCAAACTTTAGTGCAAAAGGAAGCCCCCGGGATGTGGCATACGCCTAATTGGGTAAGAGGCCGCTCGGGGACTTCAAATTCGATCGAACAGCCCACGCTGAAAAATTAATCCGTGCGAAAGAGATCAATGCTTAAACCCAATTTGCCGTCGATCAACGATAAGGAAGGGGCAAGCGTTCCAGAGGGTCTCCCGATGGTGGTTGATGCTCATGTCCACATCTTTCCTTACGACATTTTTTCGGCCATTTGGCAATGGTTTGATAAAAACGCCTGGCGTATTCGATATCAGCTGACGACATCCAAGATTTTTGATTTCATGCTTTCTCACGGCATCGCCCATGTCATTGCCCTTCAATATGCACACAAGCCGGGACTGTCGGAAAAACTGAATCGGCACATGGTCAAGAAATGCCGGGAATACCCTGGTCGAATTACAGGCATGGCTACCGTATTTCCTGGTGAAGACGGTGCCGACCGCATCCTCCAAAAAGCTTTTGACGCAGGTCTGTCAGGGCTGAAATTGCATGCGCACGTGCAGTGCTTTGACATGAACTCGGACGAGATGAATCCCCTGTATGAGCTTTGTCAATCCAATGCAAAGCCTATTGTGATGCATGTCGGCCGAGAACCCAAAAGCTCAGCCTACCGCTGCGATCCATATGAGATCTGCAGCGCCGATAAACTGGAGCGTGTGCTAAGGGATTACCCCAAACTCAGGGTCTGCGTTCCCCATCTGGGGTTTGACGAGATATCCGAATACCGGAAACTGACCGAGAAATACGACACCCTCTGGCTGGACACGACCATGGTGCTGACCGATTATTTCCCGATCAAGGAAATTGTCGACCTTAAGGGCTACAGATTGGATCGAATCATGTACGGATCGGATTTTCCCAATATCCCATATGCATGGGACCGGGAACTCAAGTGGTTGTCTGAATCCGGCCTATCCTATGACGACCTTGAATGGATACTGAAAAAAAGTGCTTCCCATTTTTTCGATTTGAATTTGTGAAGGGTTGGTGAAGTCAGAAGACAAACAAGAACGTGGTATCCCAATAAAGCATGAATTACCCCGCAGCGAGCTGCGGGGTAATTCATTTTCAATTCAAATTATTGCGGGGTTCAGATCCCCTAATCTCCCTACCGTCCGCTCATACCGAAACTGAATGCCGTCCCGGCATCAAACACCGACAGTCCCCAAAAGAAGCCTTCGGGGGCCGGTGCCGCATATCTGACCGGCTGGTGATACACGTGGCGCTCGACGACAACCGGGTAGTAGCGATGTTCGACATAGACCGGCCTGGGCGGCGCATACTGATGGTACACCTTTTGTTTATAATGCCCATAGGCATGGCCGCGGGGATATCTGCCGTTGTCATCCGCCAGGGACACACCGGCACCGAGGAACACTATGATGGCGATAATGGATAATATTTTCAACGTGTTAATTTTCATGGCGACCTCCTGTGACCGTTGAGTTTTGAGCGATTAGACGAGGCACCGGACAAGAGGGTTTACATTTGTTAAATCTTGCCAAGTACTACCAAGAACAATAATTTCAGATTTTATAGAAAAAACCGGTACACAAAAAAAGCGGATAGGCCTATGGCAATGGTTGCCAGCAGGTTCCGGGTCAGGATCCCGGCGGCCGTGGCAGCGATCGCGGAAACAAGGTAGGGGTTGGTGAGCGAAACCTGCCAGTCGCCTTGCGGCAGCAACACGGCGGGAAGGGTTATGGCGGTTAGAACCGCCGGCGGGATGAACTTGAGAGAGCCTTCGATCCAGGGGGCCATCCGGATGCGGTCCGCCAGGGCGAAAAGAAAATAACGGATGCCGAACGTGACGGCCATCATCCCCGCAATCATCCACCCTTCGTTTGCCGTCATTGCTGAGGTGCCCCTTTTCCTGCTTCCGTGATGCGCTGCGCCATGAGGCCCGCGGCGATCCCAGCGAACGCGGATACGACGATCCCCAGCTTGTAGGGCATGGCCAGGGTGAGCAGCGAAGCCGCCCCCGCCGTCAGAACACATACCGCTACCGGGATGGTTTTGACAAATGGGATGATCATGCCGATGAAGGTGACCGGCATGGCCACATCCAGTCCCCAGCTTTGCGCATCGGGAATCCGGTTTCCCAGGACCAAACCGAGAAAGCACCAGAATTGCCAGTTCAGATACATGGCGATGGAGGAGCCCAGCTGGTACCAATGCTTGCAGGTCGAGGAGTCGTTCTTCTGAAAGCGATGGACCGTCACGGCGAAGGTTTCATCCGTCAGCCAGAACGCCAGGGGAATGCGCCATTTTTGAGGCAGGTTTTTCAGGTACGGCAGCAGCGTGGCACTGTAGAGCATGTGCCGAAGGTTGACGATGAAGGTCGTCAGAACGATGATCGCAACCGGGGTCTGGGCGGCGACCAGCCCCACGGCGATGAACTGCGAAGCGCCCGCGAAGACGAACGCCGACATGGCAACGGCCGCCGGCATGGACAAGCCCGAGGTCGCGGCGACCGCCCCGTAGATCAGCCCGAACGGCAGGGCTCCGAGAAGCAGCGGGAACGTATCCCGCGCCCCTGTAAGGAATTCCTGTCGTTGAGAAGACTCCGGCTGATTCATAATGTAGCTGGTTTCGCTTAGTTCAGCATCAAAAGTTCCTGCTGGATATCACCTTTTTGTTCCGGAGCCCATATGAGGCACCTGTCGCCTCATTCGGCCTTCTTTTCGCCTGCCGCCGGCGGCTTTTTCAAGAGATCCAACACGGTCGGACCAGCATCGTTCTTAATGACCGCGACCACCCCGTAGCCTTTCCACGGCCTCGTCTTGTATTTCCCGATGCCCTCGGTGACGTCATAGCCGAGGGCTTTCAACTGCGCTGCCAGGTAGGCGGAGGTTTTCTCTTCCTGGCCGGAGAGCTCCGGTGCCGCGTGCAGGAGTTGGTAAGCCGCGACCAGCGCCGGCAGCTCTTTTTCAACGAGGCTATCAAGGGATGGCCTGGCGGCGGCCGGTGGTGACAAAAACAGAAAAACCCCCAGAAGCAAGGCCCAACCTGTGTTTTTCATACAGGGTCACTCCTTTTTCCCGCAGCTTGCGGTCATGGCAAGCCGACCGAACCGAGTTGAAATACTGCAAGCGGCCTGCCCTGCCTTCTACCCTTCTGCAGTTCCACGGAGCCGGCGCGGTGCAACGAAAGTCAACCATGCGGTGAACTTATCACAACCCAGGAAAAATTACAGTCGGGCCGGAGGTGTTTTGGACGCACCGGGTGAGGGCATGTCGTGTTTATTGCTTTTAGACCGGCCAGATTCTTTAAAGGAGGGTGGAAATCAGCCATGACACAAACATGGGAGCGCTCGGGAGCAAGGGGGCTCCCGGAGAAATAAGCGGAGTGTTTTGCGATGACGGGCGATTATCGGGAAATAGCGTCAGCAGGGCTACCGGCCGCTTCGAGGCCCCTTCAACTGGTCCAGGTCGATGGGCAGCCCCGGGCGCTGCCCTTCCTCGAGGCTGAAAAAATTTTCGAGCTCGGTGGGGGTCAGGACTTTCGCGTACTCGTCCACAAGATAGCCCGCCAAGCCCTGGGCACCCCGGGCAAGGCTTTTTGCGAAAAACCTTCGAAACGGATACGCAAGGGCAAGCCACAGCCGTCTCTTTTCCACCCGCTGCTGGATGGCCCACAACAACTCGCGGCGCTCCGGAGGGAAGTCGCGCCCCAGGCGGTGGTCAATGGCAAGGTCCAGCGCCTTGCGGCGCACCTGCCGGTCCTGTTCCTCAGTGGGCATTGGCGGCAGGCCCCGGTGAAGCTCGATTATCCCTTTTTCGTACTCCTCGTCGGTGAGACGAGGGCCGTGGTCAAGCTCTTCCGGCATCGTGCATAGATGTCCCTTCGTTTTTCTTAGAAATACTGCGGGCTCAACTATTTGTCACCGTAAACTTTCTTCACGATCCTTGGGTCGGCCAGCACCACTGTGTCGCCGGGTTTCAGCCCAAAGAGCAGCTTGTACTGAGCAGGCTTGAGGGCGTTGGCCGCTGCCTCCTGGAACAGGATAGTCTCCTTGTTAAGAGCTTTCACGAACTCACTGGTTTCCATCTCTTCATTGGTAAACAAGTCCTCGATCTTCATGCGCGACCACTCGGCCGACATGCGGATATCCTTCAGCTTGGCAGACAGGGTTTTATCCAGCTTGGATCCCAGGCTGTATTGCGCTTTGTACATGAAGAGCTTGAGATGAAAGCCCGCCAGGTCAGGGCCGCTCAACCCCTTGGCGGACCCAAGTGCCCGTTCGTCTTTGCCATAGATAGCCAGTACGCCTTTAATATATTTTCGCTCCCGACTGCGTTCTTCAGGCGATAGAGTCCGGCCTTTTCGAGTAACCTGCTTCCGTGTCGCACGGGTTTCAACGCACTCCGGCAGATCGCCGGTCACGTCGGCGTGTTGGTTGAAAGGTGAGAGGCATGTGCCGAAGGGGCCTCTGGGCCTTCCGTAGGTTCCGAACAAAGCCTCCGAGACGTCATACCCGCGAGCGCCTCTGACCGTAATGCCGGCAGGAAGAAGAATGCGGTTGGCCGCCTGGTGGCAAATGCCGTTGATGAGGTAGCACTTGATCCCGGCGCGTTCGTCCGGTTCGGCTATGGCATCGGCCCGCTTGGTGCTGCCCGTTCCCCGCCGCAATTCGGTACCCCCGGTTTCACCGCCCCAGCAGCCCCAGGCCTTCCCGCCCGTGCCGCACTTGACGTAGGTGTGGTCAGCAAGGTTAGCAACCAGCTTTGTCGGATAACGCATGACAACGAGTGTGCCCATAAAATTCACCCCCCTTTCTCCGGCCATATTATTTTTCGAGCGAGAACAGTCAGTATTATGATTCTGGTTTTCGATCGGTCGAAGCCTTTAAACATAGCGCTGTGTATGAATAGCATTCCAACGCATCTCCATCAAGTAAGAAACCGCGAGCAGAGGGGTGTCGAGCTCTTTGATTTTATATTGATCTATCCCTGAACAGTCGATTTCGAGTCGGCATTCCAGGCGCTTTGGTAAGTCGAGTTCCATGGCGCGCAGTAACATTCGCTACCCATGGTTAATGAGCAAAGCTTTTTGCGATGAAGGTGATTGCTTAATTGTTTGGATTGAACTAATCGGCGGTGAGCAAAAGAGCAGAGGTCTTTAAGCCAAGCTTCAACAAATTGAGTGATACTGTGCAAATTTGAACTATTTAAATCAAAAATCAAAATATGACACCTCCCGCTTTTCTTAAAGAGCAGTAAAAAGTAAACCATACCCATATTTTTCTCGAAAAGCATCAGATGTAAATATTGCGTTTCAAACGTTTCCATGTCCTAAACCAATTGACAAGCCGAGCACACCTTCGCTACCCTTCCAGCAACAGTTTCCCGAAATCTTAATTGGCCTCTCATATGAAACGTCTCCTCAGATACGCGGTTTTATCTCTGGCCCTGGCCCTCATCCCCGCCTGCGCCCGGTTGCCGGAATACGCCCGACCGCGCATGGTGCAGGCGGATGACCAGCAGCAGACGCGCGCGGCGGGTTTTCCCTATCGGCCATTGACCCCGGAGGATTTCCGCGCGGCCTCCTTGTCGGAGCACATGGCGGAGCATGCCGAGCGGATCAATGCGCACGCGGCCACCCAGATTCGGTTGACCGCCGATTCCGGCTTCAGAATCACGAGCGGGGATTTGTACGGCCAGAGCTATTTCTTCGGGAGAATCGAGCGTATCGGGTTTGAAGCGGTCATGCTGCCCGACCGGTCATGGTGGAACCCCAAGATGCCGGCCAACATGCGGGGCTATGTGCTCCAGCACGAGCAAATCCACTTTACGCTCACGGAGCTTGCGGCGCGGCAGCTGACCGGCGACAGTCAAAAATGGGCCGCGGATGTTCTGGTGATACAGCCGACGCCGCAGGAGGTGCGGGCCGAATTGGCCCGGCAGATCAAGGACCGGATCAACGCCGCCATGGAGGCCAACCTGAAGCGGCAGGCGGAATTCGACAATGACACGTCCTTGTTCTTCAACCCGCGGCGTCAGCAGTGGTGGTCATGGACGGTGGAGGATGAACTCAAGCAGATCGGCCCCGCTTCGAGATATTAATGTTTCTATAATTGTATTGACACATCCAAATAGAACGAGGCCGTTGTTTCAAGCGGATTCTAAGTTACAGTCAATTCTATTATGCAAACCTTAGTAAGCTGAAGCTGGCGCTTTAAAGCAATCACCAGAACTGGATTCCAATTGCGGTCGGGATTTTGATGTGGGAGCGGCATCTTGCCGCGAACATGATCGAGGCAGGACGCCTCTCCCACACCTTCGATCGCTTCCAGCGGGTCATGATTTGAACAGCTCCGTTGAGATGTAGCGCTCGCCGGTGCTGGCGAGGATGGCCACGATCATCTTGCCGGCGGACTCCGGCCGGCGGGCGATCTGCAGGGCGGCCCAGGCTGCCGCGCCGGAGGAGATGCCGCAGAGGAGCCCTTCCACTTTTGCGAGCTGGCGGGCGGTCTCGAAGGCATCCTCGTTCGTCACCGTGACGATCTCGTCGATGACGGAGCGGTCCAGCACCTCGGGCACGAAGCCGGCGCCGATGCCCTGGATCTTGTGCGGCCCCTTCTTGCCGCCGGAGAGCACGGGTGAGTCGGCCGGCTCCACGGCCACGCTGCGGAACGACGGTTTGCGCGCCTTGATCACCTGGGAAACGCCCGTGATGGTGCCGCCCGTCCCCACCCCCGAGACCAGGATGTCGGCCCTGCCCTCGGTATCGTGCCAGATCTCCTCGGCCGTGGTTTCGCGGTGCGCTTGCGGGTTGGCGGGGTTGGCGAACTGGTCGGGCATGTAACCGTTCTTGGCGGAGGCCAGGATCTCGCGCGCCTTGTCGATGGCGCCCTGCATGCCCTGGGGGCCGGGCGTCAGGACGAGCTCCGCGCCCAGGTGGGTCAGCAGCTTGCGGCGCTCGACGCTCATGGTCTCGGGCATGGTCAGGCACAGGCGGTAGCCCTTGGCGGCGCAGATGAAGGCCAGCGCGATGCCGGTGTTGCCGCTCGTCGGCTCGACGATGAGTGTGTCGGGCGTGAGCTTGCCCTCGAGCTCCGCCGCCGCAATCATGGAGGCGGCGATGCGGTCCTTCACGCTGCCGAGCGGGTTGAAGAATTCGAGCTTCCCGAAAATCTGCGCCGGCAGGCCCTCGGCCAGGCGGTTCAGCTTGACCAGGGGGGTCGAGCCGATGGTGCTGCCGATCGATGCGTAATATTTCATTTCTTTAAACCCTCCTTGCCCGGCGTCTCGCCGTTGCGCGTCTTGTAAATCAACCGGGGAGCCTCCATCACGACCATGGTGTCCGAAGGGACGGACTCGGTGAGCCAGACATTGCCGCCGATCACCGAACGCGCGCCGATGACGGTGTTCCCGCCCAGGATGGTGGCCCCGGAATAAATGATCACTTCGTCCTCGATGGTGGGGTGGCGCTTCTTACCCCGGTACTGGTCGCCGGCGTTCTTGGGAAGCGACAGCGCCCCCAGGGTCACCCCCTGGTAGATCCGCACGTTTTTCCCGATGCGGGTGGTCTCGCCGATGACGACACCGGTGCCGTGGTCGATGACGAAACGCTCGTCGATCTCCGCCCCCGGGTGGATGTCGATGCCGGTGATGCTGTGGGCGTGCTCGGTCATGATCCGCGGCAGCAGCGGGACGCCCAGTTCAAACAGGCGGTGGGCAACGCGGTAGACCGCCATGGCGTAAATGCCGGGATAGCTGAAAATGATTTCGTCGTGGCTCCGGGCGGCGGGGTCGCCTTCATAGGTGGCGCGCACGTCGGTGGCGAGAATCCGGCGCAGCGCGGGGATGTCTTCCAGCAGTTGTAAGGCCAGGTCGTGGCCGCGGTTTTCGCAGTCTGAGCAGGGCTGTTCGTAACGGAAGCAGTCGTGGCGGATGCTGCGGCAGATCTGCTCGGAGAGCAGGTCGAAGGTCTCGGTGGTGGATTGCCCCAGGCTGTAGCGCAGGGTGACCGGGTCGATCTTGTCCCGGCTGAAATACCCCGGGAAAAGCAGCTCCCGCAGCCGGTCGATGACCGCGACGACCACCTGCCGGGAGGGGATCGGCTCATAATCGATGTGGGTGTGGCACTCGTGCTCGGCGCAGCTTGAGATGATGGCTTCGGCGACTGCCGGCAGCCGGGTGCGGTAGTTCGAGACGGCGTCGGCCCCCAGTTTGCAGGTTTCCTGTTTGACTGAATCGACGGCCATGGCGTGCCTCTCTTTTTTTTCCGTGTGAAACCGGAGATTGCGCCGCCGGATCGAAGGAGCGTGAATGCCGTTTTATGCGCGGTGCGCTCAGCCGGTGAAGGTCACTTTCGATTTTCGCAGAAAGTCGACCGGGTTGTAGGACAGCTTGGCCTTGCGCAGCCCTTCGCTGTCCAGGTCCTGCTCGCGGTTGACGAACTTGAACGCGGAGGCCGACCGCGCGAGAAAGATCTGGTTGATGGCCTGGTAGGCCCCCTTATAGGCCGGGCAGCCCTTCTCGAAATGAATGACCAGGCTCTCGGCGCTCAGCGGCTCGGCGAGGGTGTAGGCCACGATGATGTTATCGACGAACAGCGCCCCGCCCAGGATGCGGTCGAAGGCGTCCCAATGGTCGAGAACCCTCAGGATGGCGCTATTCTCAGCGGCCAGAAGGTCGGAGGTTTCGCAGTCGCGCCAGGTGCACCAGTCCTCCTGCATGGCCATGGCCTGCTCGATCAGCTTGGGGCCGAAATCCACATAGCTGAACTCGTAGCCTTTGAGGAACTGGTTGAGGAGGTTTTTTTTGTTGTGGAACCGGTTTCCCGGCAAATCCACCAGATCGCTCACCGCGTAGAGATAGTCCCAATGGCCGCGCTCCGGCGCCACGGCCACGCGCTCGCCGAAGCGCGACTGCCAGATCTCGGCCAGTTGTTCGGGCACGCGGATGAACGCCCCGCCGCCGCTTTGGACCGAAGGCAGATGGGATTCCCAATCGACTGCGCCCCAGGGGCCTACCGGCGCCCAGAGGGCTTCTTGCGGCCGGGTCTGCTTGATCCAGGCCAGTTTTCCATCCCAGGCCCACCGCAGGCCGTAGTCCTCGGCCCAGGCCCAGATGTTCAGGAAGCTGTAGTCCGAGGCCACCTGGGGGCACCGTGCCAGAAGGTCGAGATAGTCCTTTTGCCGGTCGAGTGAAATCGGTTCAAAGCTGAGTGGCATGTTGCCTTCCGTTCATGGATCGATGGCCGTGACCAGGGTCCCGGCGTTGAGGGTTTCAGCGAGCTGCCGGCCCGTCCGGTATGCTTCTTTCAGATAGTCGGGGTGCTCCTGCACCTCGCTCTCGTGTTCCAACCCCCGGTAGAGCAATGACTTCCAGAGGTCCATGTCCAGCGTGTCGAAAAAATAGCGCACACTGAGCAGCGTGCCTTCGAACAGCCGTTTGCCGCGGGTGGCCCCCGCCGAGATGAAAAGCCCCTTGCGCCGGGCGCTCGGCGAGAGGTCCCGGCTCCGGTGGACCCAGTACTTTTTGACCCAGAGCGAATGGAACCGGTCCATCAAGATCTTGGTGTGGGCGCTCACCGCGTAATAGAAAATAGGCGAGGCGAGCATCAGGCCGCCGGAGGATAGGACCAGCTCGCGGACTTTCTGGAAATCGTCATGGATGCGGCACTCCCCGTCCTGCTTGCAGCTGTAGATCTCCAAACAGGGGGACAGCTTGAGGTCCCGCAGCACGATCTCCTCCACCCGGGCGCCGGCCTCCCGCGCGCCGGCCACCGCCTGTTTCAGCAGCGTTGCCGTGTTGCCGCGGCGGCGGGGGCTACCGTAGATGGCTACAATCCGTTGGGGGTCCATAATATCCTTAGCGTCGCCGGTCACCCCGTCAGCCGGTCAGTCCCTTGGCGTGACCGGGCAGCCCTTGACCGGTTCATATTTCCACGATCAGTCCGATCGGGCAGTGATCGGACCCGAAAATGTCGTTGTCGATAAACGCGTCCTTGACGCCGCCGTTTTCGATCAGATCCGTGCTCACGAAAAAATAGTCGATGCGCCAGCCGATGTTCCGCTCCCGCGCCTTGAAGCGGTAGGTCCACCATGAGTACTTCACCGCGTCGGGGTGGAAGTGGCGGAAGGTGTCGACATAGCCTCTCTTCACGATGCGGTCGAGCCAGTCGCGTTCGATCCGCAAGAAGCCGGAGTTGTTCTCGTTGGCCTTGGGGTTGGCAAGATCGATCTCGTTGTGCGCCGTGTTGTAGTCTCCGCAGATGACGATGCTTTTGCCGCGCCGGCGGCAGGCATCGGTGTACTCAAAGAATTTTTCGTAGAAGTCGAGCTTGTACTGCAGGCGCTCTTCGCTCATCTGGCCGTTCGGGAAATAGACGTTGAAAAAGAGAAAACCGCCGAAGTCCATCTCGATGACGCGGCCCTCGGCGTCGAAACGCGCTTCGCCGAAACCGGAGCGGGCGTTGACCGGGGCCGCACGCGTGTAGGCGCCTACCCCACTGTAGCCCTTCTTGACCTCGCAGTGAGACCACATGGATTCGTAACCCGCGATGCGGGTCATTTTGTCGTCCAGGTGGGCCTGTTGAAGCTTGGTCTCCTGGATAGCCACCACGTCGGCATCGAGCTTGCGGAAGGACCCCAGGAAATCCTTCTGCATCACCGCGCGCAGGCCGTTTACGTTCCAGGATATGAGCTTGAAGGTTTTTTTCTGCTTGGGCATGCCTCCTCCAGCGGGCATTCACTATTACTTCGGCAATCAAATACAGCAAGTTCAGCATCTCACGCACCGGCGGAGCCTTCACCCGAACTGGGGTTGGCATATTTGATTGCCGGTTTAATAATTGCCGGCCCACCATCAATCACCGATCAGGGCCCTGACCCCGGCCAGGCTTCGGTTTCCTGCAAATTGCTTCAACACCTCTTCGAGCGAGCGCAGGCCTTCTCGAACAATTGCGGTCTTCGGCCGGGAGGAGCTCAGCTGGCCGGCGATCGTCTTGAGATCGGCCATCACCTCCGCCAAGGTGTCGAAGTCAAGCCCCAGGCTGCCGGCCTGGGATTTGATGTCGTCGCAGACCCGTTCGACGGCCTGGCAGGCGGCGGGGTCCATGATGCGGCTGTTTCCCAGCCGGGCCCGGGCCGCACCCCGGTTCCCGGGGCCGAGCGCCGACTGCACCATGGCCGCCCCATCGGTGCTGATCCCGACCCCGCCCGACAAGGTCCGGATTTCAACCAGGCCGGCGGCCATGAGATCCTGCGCCGCCCGCGCCGCCGCATCCCGGTCCCAGCCGAGCGCCGCGCCGACCTCATACATCGAGACCTGCCGGGAGGATTGACCCTCCGTCTGCTCGAACAGGCGTTTCAGGAATTGCCGGGCGGTCTCATCCATGTCGTCCAATGTCATTTCTGCGACCTCACCCTGCTGACCCCCATGCGGTTTAGTCGTTCACAACGGCATTCACAGCGGACCGGATATCCGGATGCCGGAAATCAAAATGATGCTGCAGGAGTTTCTGCGGGACCGCCCGCTGGCTGCCGAGCAGCACATCGGCGAACTCCCCCAGCGCCATGCGGACCATGAAGGCGGGTGCGGGCATCACGGCCGGCCGGTTCAAGGCGCGGCCGAGGGCGCCGGCGAGATCGCGGTTGGTGACCGGCTCGGGCGCGCAGAGGTTGACCGGCCCGCTGATCTCCGGGCGTTCGAGCAGAAACAGCATCGCCGCCGAAAGGTCCTCCAGGTGGATCCACGGGAACCACTGCCGGCCGTTTCCGATCGGCCCGCCCACGAAGGATTTGAAGGCCGGGATCATCTGCGCCATGGCGCCGCCGCCCTTTCCCAGCACCACCCCTAAGCGGGTTAAAACCACCCGGGCCCCTTTTGCCGCCGCCGCGAGCGCCGCCCTTTCCCAATCCTTCGAAAGCCCGGCGAGGAAGTCGTTCCCGGCGGGGGCGTCTTCCGTGAGCACGTCGTCGCCCCGGTTGCCGTAGAAACCGACGCCGGAGGCGCTGATGAGAACCACCGGTTTCCCCGACGGCAGGCCCTGGACCACGTGGCGCGTGGTCAGGATGCGGCTCTCTCGGATCTCGGTTTTCACCGCCTCGTTCCAGCGCCCGAAGATCGAACGGCCGGCCAGGTTGACCACGGCATCGACGCCGGCGAGGGCCTCCTGCCACGGCCCCGGCTGCGCGGTGTCCGCCGCGATGAACCGGTGCTTCGGGTGCGATAACCCCCTGCCCCGCAGCGACCGGCCCAGGCCGATCACCTGGTGGTTCCGGTTCAACAGAAAACCTGTCAGGTGCGTGCCGATGAATCCCGATGCGCCGGTGACCAGGATTTTCATGGCGACCACTCCTTAATGTTGGGCTTTATCGGTTCACGCTAGGTCGCAAGCGCAGGTTTGTCAACCTAACTAGCAGGCTCGTGTGGGTTTTATCGTGTCTTTCAGAGATAGGCCGAGAGCTGAAAAACAAGCACCGGGCCGTCAACCAAGGCGCGTGGCGAAGAGGATCACCAGGTTGCGCTAGACGGTGCCGAGGCTGATGCGGGGAAGTCGCTTGCGCACCATTTCGTAAATTTCATCGGCACTGGGGTGGGTGGCGACCTTGCGCAATTCCTCCAGGATCACCGTCCGCTGTCGCGTCATCCGCAGATGGGCCTGATTCAGCACAGGCGTCAGCCTTTCAGCTTGAGGAAATGGAACCGCTGCTACCCCTTTTTGCGTTTTTCAAGAGGCACGAATTCGCAGACATCGGGGCCGCAGTAGTCCCCGATGTATTCGGATTCCGGACGGTAGAGCACGGGCTTGGCCGCGGCCCCGCCAAACTGCTCTTCGATGATGTGCGCCGCCCAGCCGGCCACGCGGGCGATGGCGAACACCGGCGTGAACAGATCGACCGGAATCCCGAGATAGTAGTACAGTGACGCACTGTAAAAATCGACGTTGACGGGGATGTCCGCGTTTTTGCGCGTGCGGAAGATGTCCTTGGCGGTCTTCTCGATCAGGGTCGACATCTCGTACCACCGCGGGTTGCCGACACCTTCCCCCAGCGCCTTGGACATCGACGCTATGATGTGCGCCCGGGGATCGTCCACATCGTAGACCGCATGCCCGAGACCGAAGATTTTGCGGCCCGCGTCGAGCTCGGCGTTGACGAAATCCGCCACCTTGTCGGTGCTGCCGAGCTTGAGCAGCATCTGCATGACCCTCGCATTGGCCCCGCCGTGCAGCGCCCCGGACAGCGAACCCACACCGGCGGCGACCGCCGCGTACATGTGCGCCTGGGTGGACGCCACCTCGCGGGCGGCAAAGGTGGAGGCGTTGAAGGCGTGCTCGGCGTGCAGGACGAGCGCGGTGTCGATGGCGCGGGTCGCCGTTTCGTCCGGGGCCCGGCCGTTCAGCATGTAGAGAAAATTGGCGGCATGGCCGAGCTCGGGTGTCGGCGCCACCGGATCCTTGCCGCTGCGGATGCGGTGCCAGGCGGCGACAACGGTCGGGAACCTGGCGATCAGCCGATGGGCGATGCGCAAGGCGGCCTCCCTGGAGGATTCCGCGATGTCGGGGTCGTGGTTGGCGAGCAGGGGCACCGCCGCCTGGAGGATGTCCATCGGCAGCGATTTGGGTGGCGGCGTCTTCAGGGCGGCGATGAGCCCCGGGGGGATGCCTCTTTCGGCGGCCAATTTGGCGCGGAAGCCCTTCAGCTCTTCAGCTGCCGGCAGGTGCTCATGGAGGAGCAGGTGGGCGACCTCCTCGTAGCCGGCCTTCGCCAGATCCTGAATCCTGTATCCGCGGTAGATCAGACGGCCGTTTTTACCGTCGACTTCACAAATGCGGGTGTTGGCGATGGTGATGCCGCGCAAGCCGGTGTTGAGCGTAATCTTGCACTCTTCTTCCATTGGAATACCCTCATCCCGCTATTGGGTTTTTCCCTCTCACCGCCGCTGTTGTCCCCCAACGGCGGCAATGCCCCGTCTGTCAAAATTGGGGCAGCTGACCTTGAAACGTCAAGAACGGCTAGAAAGGCATCTTTTCAGGAGGACGGCGCTCGGGAACGTAGTCGCGCGCTGTTTTGCCTTCGTTCCATTCCTTGGACACGTAGAGGTTGCAGTAGCAGCTGCCGAACTCGGCGATGTCGGGGACGCTGTACACGCAGGGGCAGATGATGTCCCGGTCCTTTTCCCGGTCGCCGACAAGCAGGCGGCAAGGGCATCCCATGTAGCCGTAGCGCTGCTTGTTCACGATCAGCGATTCGAGCAATTCGAACACGCGCTCGCGGTCCTGGTTGAAATAGTAGCCCTTGGGCTCCTGCACCTTTTTCATCATGTCGTAGAGTTGCTGTGCGTTCATTCCAGGCCCAGCGCCTCCTTGATTTCCTTTTCCTTGTAGCCGACGATGACTTTTTCCCCGATGATCACCGTGGGAAACGAGCAGCGCGGGTTGAATTTTTTCACATCGTCGATGATAGCCTTGCGCTCGTCACCCTCGAGCAGGTCGACGTCGATGAATTCGTACTTGATCGTGCACTCTCCTAAAAATTTCTTAGTGGCCTTGCAATGACTGCAGGTGCTCAACGAGTAAATCGTCACATCCGGCTGGTTTTTACCATCCGGCGGGTTCTGGGTATCGGGTTCAGACATGTCGGCGTCCTTTCATCATGCACCGTCCCCCGCCAAGGAAGGGAACAGCTGCTGCTGGTGGCGTGACGGCGGCCCCTCGGCAAAAGGCCAAAGACATAACCCTTTCATAACTAATACAAAACCGATCAGGTTTCAACCCCAAAAAACACTCCCGGACCGGAGGGGTGATCAATAGGAAAGAAGCCTTTTATCCCGAGGCAAATCGAGACATGGCGCCCAACCACAGGGGCGGGTGCCACCGGACAAAACGGCCCTGTCCTTATCATGCGGCGCAGGCGGTCGGCCGGCAGGGCTGCTGTCTTGAAATTGTTGTTGCATCACCTGAGAGAGTGTGCCACTATGTGCCACAAGGCTAAATAAGATCTCTCCATCACTGGCGCTTGACAAAACTTTTTTTTTCCCGTAGGCAACATGGAACCAATTCCTAAATGATTCCCGCCTTATTATATAAGACTGATCGCAGGGTTTTATAAATTCGCGCAATCTTTCCACGAAGGGAGGAAGTCCGCATGGAAGAAAAAAAAGAAATCCTTAAGAAGAAAGAAAAAGATTTACCCGACCCCAAAGATTTGACCACCTGTGACGCCACGGCTCAGATGATCATCAAGGCCCGCAAGGACGGTGTCGAAACCGCGTTCGACCGCGCTCACAGCATGAAGGCCTGCCCCATCGGCGCCGAGTCGGCCTGCTGCAAACACTGCTTCATGGGCCCCTGCCGCATGAACGCGCGCGACCCCTATTCAAAGGTGGGCGTGTGCGGGGCCACGATCGACACCATCCAGTCCCGCAATTTCGCCCGCATGGTGGCCGCCGGCTGCTCCGCCCACACCGACCACGGCATGAGCATGGTGGACCTCTTCCGCGAGGTGGTCAACGGCAACATCAAGGACTACCGCATCAAGAACCCTCAGAAGCTCGAGGCGGTCGCCCAGTCCATCGGCATCGAAACCGAGGGACGCGAAATGATGGATATCGCCAAGGACCTCTACAAGGAACTCGAACGCACCTACACCCAGGTGGAGGGCGAAATTCCTTTTATGAGCCGCGTTCCGGCCAAGACCCTGGAGACTTGGCGCAAGTACGGGCTGGTCCCGCGCGGCGCCATGCGCGAGATCATGGAACTGATGCATCGCTCCCACATGGGCGTGGACCAGGACTACACCAACATCACCAAGCAGTGCAGCCGCACGGCGCTGGCCGACGGCTGGGGCGGGTCCATGGTGGCGACCGAGATCTCGGACATCCTCTTCGGCATCCCGACGCCGGTTTCGATCGAAGTCAACATGGGCGTGCTCAAGGAGGACCACGTCAACATCATCGTTCACGGCCACGAGCCGAACCTGTTCGAGTCCATGATCGAGTCCGTGAGCGAGCCCACCCTGGTCCAGGCCGCCAAGGCCGCCGGGGCCAAGGGCATCAACCTGTGCGGCATGTGCTGCTCCGGGGCCGAGGTGCTGGTGCGCCACGGCATCCCCCACGCGGGCAACTTCATGTCCACCGAATCCATCATCGTGACCGGCGCCGTGGACGCCATGTGCGTGGACGTTCAGTGCATCAAGCAGGGCCTGGTCAAAGTCGCCGAATGCTACGGCACCAAGCTGATCACCACCAACCCGCGCTGCCGCATCGAGGGCGCCACCCACATCGAGTTCCACGAGCACACCCCGAAGGAGTGCACGGATGAGGTGGTGCTGCAGGCGATCGGCCGGTTCAAGGGCCGCACGGCCAAGATCGAAATCCCCAAGATCAAGAACGCGGGGGTGCACGGCTTCTCGCACGAGTACATCAACTACATGCTGGGCGGCACGTTCCGTGCCTCCTACACCCCGCTCAACGACAACATCATCAACGGCCGCATCCGCGGCGTGGCCGGCGTGGTCGGCTGCACCAACCCGCGCACGAAGCAGGACTGGATCCACGTGGAGCTCGTCAAGGAGCTGATCAGGAACGACGTGCTTGTGCTGCAGACCGGGTGTTCTCAAATCGCTTTGGCCAAAGCGGGGCTGACCACCCCCGAGGCGGCGCATCTCGCCGGGCCGGGCCTCAAGGAAGTCTGCGAGACCGTCGGCATGCCGCCGGTGCTCGGGATCGGCTCCTGCGTCGACAACAGCCGCATCCTGATCGCGGCCTCCGAGATGGTCAAGACCGGAGGCCTGGGCAACAGCATCGCCGACCTGCCGGTGGCGGGCGCGGCGCCGGAGTATATGAGCGAGAAGGCCATCTGCATCGGCCAGTATTTCGTGGCCTCCGGTGTGTTCACCGTTTTCGGCGTCACCTTCCCGATCGTGCAAGGCACGAAGTTCCACAAGCACCTGTTCGAAGATTTGGAAAAAATGGGCATGGGCAAGTGGGGCTTTGCGACCGACCCGTACGAGATGGCGCGCATGATCATCGAGCACATCGACAAGAAGCGCAAAGCGCTCGGCATCGACAAGACCCGCGAGCGGCAGCTCATGTCCATGGCCGACCGCCGGTCACTCGACTCCGCCGCCTAACCGACCTTTCCACCTCCGCCGTCAAACCGGGGCGCTTTCACGAGCGCCCCGGTTTTTTTTAGTTCGCCCGTCAGGGCGCACCCACTTGGAGGAGCAAGAGATCCGGGTGGACAGACCCCGCCGCCGGTCTTAGTTTTCTCGGCAACCAAAGGAGAATCGGACATGATGACGTTGGATGATTTGAAGAAAAAACCGGACCTGATCGATGAGATCAACTGGGACATGACCCCCGAGGAGGCCATCCGGCTCTACCTGGAATGGGGCAACAACTGGGCGCGCGGGGACGGCTATGTGATCCGTTCGAAGGGCGATTACACCGCCTACTTCGTGGTGAACTGCTGGGCCCGGCCGTATTGCATCTACCTGATCCGCCGCAATTCCGATGAAGCCGTGGAGCTGGCGAAATTCGAGTTGCCCCGCCGGTTCGAGAAGGATGTCTGCGAACTCAAGGGCGTCTATGCCCTGGACAAGGACGTCAAGGAGTGGCTGCAGGCGGAGCTGGGCGTCCGGCACTGACCTCCGCATTCTGATCAAGAAGCCAATTATTAGACCGGCAATTGATACGCCGACTCAGGTTTCGGCGCAGGCGGAGCGGGGTGCCCGCCGCGGTGAGCCGCACTCACGCCAGTTCCGGGTGGTCGTTCAGGAAACGGTAAAGGGTCGCGCGGCCCACCCCCATCAGCTTGGCCGCCTTGGCCTTGTTGCCGCCGGTGCGGGCGAGCGCCTTGCGGACCGCCTCGGGCATGAGTTTGCGCGCCGGCCCGCGGCGGCCGCACACATCCGCCGCTTCCCGCAGTTCCAGCGGCAGATCCTCCGGGTGGATCACCTTGCCGCCGCATTTCACAAACGCAAACTGGATGGCATTCTGCAGCTCGCGGACGTTTCCCGGCCAGCGATAGTCCAGCATCAGGGAAAGGGCCCGGGCGGAGAGCTTTAAAGGCTCCCGGGCATAACGGTCGGCGGCGTCCTTGAGAAAATGCTCGAGGAGCAGCGGGATGTCGGTCTTGCGCTCGCGCAGCGGCGGCAGGTGGATGGGGATGACGTTGAGACGGTAAAAGAGGTCTTCCCGGAAACGGTTGCGCTCGACCTCTCGTTTCAGGTTGCGGTTGGTGGCGCTGATGATCCGCACATGGACCGACAGGGTTTGCTCCCCACCCACCCGTTCAAACCGGCCTTCCTGCAGGAAACGCAAAAGCTTGACTTGCATGGGGTTGGAGAGTTCGGCCACCTCGTCCAGAAACACCGTGCCGCCGTCGGCCAGTTCGAAGCGGCCTTTCTTGTCGCGCACGGCCCCGGAAAACGCCCCCCGGACATGGCCGAACAGCTCGGATTCGATCAGGCCCTCGGGCAGGGCGCCGCAGTTGATGGGCACGAAAGGCGCACCGCCTCGGCGGCTTTCGTCGTGGATCGCGTTGGCCACCAGCTCCTTGCCGGTGCCGGTTTCTCCCGACAGGTGCACCGGGAAATCATAGCCGGCGACGTCCTGGATCTGCTTGAAGACGCTCAGCATCTTGCTGTCTTGCCCGATGATGTTGCCGAAGCGTGTCATTTCGCCGGCCCGCAGCTGGAGGCTGAGGATATCGGTCACGTCCTTGAAGGAGGACAAGACGCCGGTCAGCCGGCCCGCCCCGTCCTGCATGCGGGTCACCCGCATCTCGATGCGGCGGGGTTCGCCGGACTTGGTGATGATGTTCAGGGTGTAGTCCGCGGTTTCCGCCACTTCCGGCTGACTGTCGCAGAAGGCGCAGTGCCCGCCGCAGAAGGGCGCCCCGAATGCCTCGTGGCAATCCCGGTCCAGCACTTCTTCGCGCGGATACCCGGTGATGCGTTCGGCTTCACGGTTGAAAAAAAAGATGCGGCGTTCCGCGTCGTGGGCGATGATCCCTTCTTTAAGGCTGTCCAGAACGTGTTCCAGATTGTCCCGGTGGCACATCAAGGATTCGAGGGCAAAGGGTGTCATTCTCGTCAACCGCGCGGTTTGTGGTTCCCCCGGAACGCATGCCCATGCCGATGGTGAGGCGCTTTGGCATCAGCGTCTCTCGTTCGCATGCGAAGGGAAAACCTGTATTAAATTTGAACAGCAAAGTCAAACCAGGATTGCAGCCGGGCGAGATCGCTATGCTCCATTGCCGCTTACCGCCGGGGGTCGAGAAACCGCTGCTCGATGAACTCAGCGATGGACACAGGATCGTTCAGTTGGAAGACCGGCACGTGGACGTCCAGGTTCGCATCGGTGGCAACCGCTACGAGCCCGGGGTCATGGCGGCACAGGAGTTCGGTGCCCACGGCAGCCCGCAGGACCTCGATCTTGGGCTTGTTCTCACGTTTGTAGCCTTCCGTGATCAGCAGGTCGACGTCATCGAAGTAGCGGATCAGCCCGTCCAGCGCCTCGGAGGCGGTGGCCTTGAACATGGCGATCCGGCCGGGGGAGGCGAGCATGACGGTTTCGGCGCCGGCGGTCCGGTGCCGTGCGCTGTCTTTGCCGGAGCGGTCGATGTCGATGGCATGGTGGGTGTGCTTGATCGTGCCGATCCGGTAGCCCCGTTGCGTTAGCACTGGAATCAGTTTCTCGATCAAGGTGGTTTTACCGGATTCGGATCGTCCGACAATCGACACGATAGCTGGCATATGGGGATTTCTGTCCTCTTAAACCGTTCCGGCCAGGATGCCGGAGTCGTTCGGAGTCTTGATGGGTAGGCGGCGGATGCCATGCACGCCGGCCTTTGTCAGCATGTCCCTCAGCTCGTGCTCTGAGTAGGCGCGGCCGGACTCGGTTCCCAGCAACATGTTGAGGGAAAAGAGCGCGGGAAACTCAGGCCCGTCCATGGTATCGTTCAGGATGAATTCGTGGATGATCAGCATCCCCCCGGGCAGCAGTGCGGAGACCGCCTTGCGGATGATCTTCAGGCAGTCATCGGCACCTTCGGCGTGCAGGATGTGCGACAGCCAGGCCACGTCATACCGGCCGGGGATGGTGTCGTCGTGGTAGTTGCCTTCGGCAAAGGCGATGCGGTCGCTCAAGCTGAAGCGGGCGATCGTTTGTTCGGCAAACGGCCGGGTGGTCGGCAGGTCGAACACCGTGGCCTTCATCGCCGGGTGCTTCAGGCAAAAGTGAATGGCATAGGTGCCCGGTCCGCCGCCCAGATCCAAAAAGCTGCGCCGCGAGGAGAGATCGACGGCGTCGGCCATGCGAGGAGCGAGGGCCATGGCCAGATTGAACATTCCCATGAGAAAGCTCTCCCGCCATTCCTTCCGGCCGACGGAGGCGCTCTCCCGGATCGGCCGGCCGGAGGACACCGACTGGTCCAGCTGCGCCCAGGACTCCATCAGGTGGTGATGGTGCATGATGATGTGGCCGAGGTAGGTCGGAGCGTCTTTTGACAGCAGCGCCCTGAGCGACGGGATGCAGGCGAACCGGCCGCCGCGTTTCTCCAACAGCTCCATGGCCGAAAGCGCGTTCAGCAGCCGTGCGACGCCGTCGGCCGACCCCTTCACCCGGCGAGCCACCTCATCGGCAGTTAGGGCTTCAGCGCCGAGATGGGAGAACACATTCAACTTGACCCCGGCATGCAGGGCGCAGGTTTTCCAGAAATGGCCGGACAACTCCAGAAGTCCACCGGCGGTCCAATCCTTTGAGCTCATTCATCGCTCCACTGGAAACCGACCGGCGTGAGCCGATTTCCTCATCGGTCTATCGTTAATCGTCCTTTTGCGCTCTCTCCTTGGCAAGCTGCTCCGGCGTCATGGTCCAGAAAGGAGTGCCGTCCTTGGTCAACCGAGACTTGAATTCCTGGGATTCCCCTTTCTTGACCTTGGAAGCCAGAAACACATCCTTCCCGTTGATCTCCGCCCAGGCGCCTCTGATGGTGACCGAATCCCCGGGTTTCACACCAATGTCCGCGGGTTTGGCAAACCACGTGGGGCAGAGGTGCACGATAATGGTGCTGCTGCCCTCGCGCACTTCCATCGCGGTTGCCGGCGACATGCCGGCCATGGGCACCACCTCCATGACTTTCACCACCTTGGCCTTGATTTTTTCCAATTCCTTTGAGTTGTAAAGCTTGTTGTAGGGGTCGTTTGCTCCCCAGCCTTTCTTTTCGTCCGGGTCGGCCGCGAAGGCCATGGCGACACAAAACAGCACGGCCATCACAACAATCGGTCCCGCCGCTGATTTCAGATTCACTCTCATGGCTCCTCCATCGAATGGTGCCGGTGGTGGCCGGCACGCCAGTTTATTACACCGGCAAGTAAATATATCTAATTCCGCCGTCTCACGAAAAGCCGGTGCGTGAGATGATGAACTTGGCATATTTGCCAAGATATGAATATAAGTCAACCCATGCGTCGCTTCAACCATCCGGGATGGGAGAACTTCCGAATCAAAACCGCATGTGGCGTTTTTCGATAATGACGATGGGCTCGTAGGCGAAGAGCGCGTTCAGATGGTGCAGGAAGGCGTGCCGGCCCTCGTTTTGCCAGAGGGCCGTGATGTCGGCGCTGGTGCCGGCGTATCGCTCATCGAGTTCGTCAAAGCCCGGCGGAGCCCCTGCCGGATGGTCGCCGCGGGCCATCCCGCAAACCAGATCCAGCCACATTCGGCTTGCCCCCATCAGGTAATAGGGCCAGGCCTGCCGCAGAGGGGCGGACCAGGTGGGGTCGCTGGTGTCGGCGATGGCCGGCCGCGATACCGTTGAAGGGTCGTCACACACCACGGCGATGACCCGCCCTGAGGCTTTCGCCTGCTCCAGCACCGGGTTGGCGGATATCTCGGAGAAAACCCTGCGCGCCGTCCCGGCCGAGGCAAAGAAAATGAAGCTGAACTGATGCCCGGCTTCATCCCGGGCGGCCCGGCGATGAAATCGCCACAGGGCGATGTCATGCGCATGGCGCTCGAGGACCGGTTTGACCACCAGGTGGGCGATCAACAGATCCGTTTGCCAGGCCGGGTCGGCGCCGGCCGGCCAGTCCATTCGAAAGCGCGCATACCACCACGAGCTGTCGGCCGAGAGAGTCGGCGCCGGCCGGGGCACTCCTGCCGCAGGTGGTGTCGGCAGGGAGGCGCAGCCCGCAAAAACCAGGGCGACCAGCACGGCCCCGATGGTTCGCAGAAAAGGTATTTTTGTGGGTGATGCGCGCATCATTCGCGAATGACCAGCCAGATGCCGGCCAGCACCACCGCCATGCCGGCCAGGCGTGAGGCGTTCAAGGGGCGTGCGGTCGCCCCCATCCAACCGAAATGATCCACCAGGGCGCCCACGGCGAACTGGGCGGCGACAAAAATGGTGAACGCCACAACAAGCCCCAGGCGCGGCGTGCTGAAAGCAAGCGCACCGACAATCACCAATCCCAGAACTCCAGAGGTGTAGGCATACCACGGGGCGGCTCCACCGGCGCCAAGATTCCCTCCGCGCTGGAAGAGCATGATCAGGCCGATCAGAACCCCGCCGCTGAAATAGGTGATGAAGACGCTTTCCAGGGTGCCGATCCGTTTGTCCAACAGTCCCATGAAGTGGGCTTGGATAGCCGTGGCCGCCCCGCCGACTGCGGCAACAGCCGCCAGCCAGTAAACATTCATAACCTGGTTCCTTCCTGCGAAGATATTTTCATATGCTTATGAAAATTTTTCCACAATATGGTGGCCAAGAAAAATCTGTGTCGATATAACAAGCTGAAAAATAACTTAAAAATATTTTATTTTAAACGGGCATAATTTATGCTTGTGGAACTTGAAATGACTAGAACGGAGTGAAAACGATGGAAGATACACTTATTTCATTGGCCACCGGATTGATCAGCGTGCTGATGGTGGTCATGGTGTTTCAAATCTGCATCCTACTGTGAGGCTTGGCTTCCCGCCGGGGGGTCTCAGATGGGTGGGAGAATACCCTTAACCCATAGAAAAAGGAAAAATGGACCCGACGAGCCAAGTGTCAAAGAGCGAACAGCGCGAGAGCCAGCGGCTTCCGTTCACAGCCACCGTCATGTTTGAAAATTACCTGACGGGCAACTACCATGACGGCCGTATGGTGAACTACAGCCGGGGAGGCTTGTGTTTTGAGGCGGACGTGCCCCCCGGTATTAACACGGAAGTCTTCATCGGAATCGAAAAGTCGCCTTATTCGTCCCACCACGATGTCTTCCGCGCCAAAGTGGTTTGGATTCGCGAACTGCCGCTGAAGGAATCCTATTACGCCTATGCCGTCGGCGTGAAGTATTGCTGAGGTGTCCCTCTGATCACCGGCGGATCGACTGCGCCACGTCGTTCAGGCGTTCGCGGATGGAGATGACGTAGCTCGCCGCTTTTCCGCGATGATCGGCCATGATGGCATCGTGGCGCCCCCGCAGCACCACCAACGGGTCGAACGTGCAGACCCGCTCCATTTCGTGGAAGGCAATCTTGATGTTTTCACTCCCGCCTTTTTCCCGGATCGTCGGGTAAAGCTGCACCGTCGCCCACAGGAAATCCCGCAGCACCAGGATCACGCCCTGCGTGTAATAGATGCGGTCGTCCAGCTCCGTGTAGGGGACATCCTCCGTCGCCTGAACCAGCAGGCCCAACGGCTGGTCCAGGAACTGGTTGCTGAGGATGAAGGTAAACAGGTTGTACATGTCGTCGGTGCGCATGTTGTAGACGGCTTTGCCGTCCCTGAGCCCGTTTTCGTATTTTCTTACCAGATCAAGCCCCTTGCGGTATTCGCTTTCACTGGACGGCAGCCACCAGTTGTCCTCCGAAAAGGCGAAGCGCTTCTCCCGGGCTTCTTTCAGCCACTCGTTCTCCGCATCCACGGTGCCGTACTTGGCTAAATGGGTTGCGTAAAACGTGACCAGCATGCGCGTGGCGAACATCGTGCCGCGCTGCCGGCTGGCCCGGTTGTCCAGCCAGCGGGTGGGTGATACCCAAAGATCGTTCACGGACCAGCCGAAAGTCGAATTCAGTTCTTCTTCCAGGCGGTTGGTCATGGCCTGCGCTAAGACGGCGCCTTTTTCCGCCTCAGTCGAATCGGATTTCACCTTCTGGAGCACGGCGTGAATCCTGGAGTCGGAAAACGGGAAGCGCGTCGGATCGACGGACGTGTACGCTTTGTCCGTCAGCCAGACGACGCCGAATGTCAGCGGCCAGGCCAGCAGAAGTGCCACTAGAACGCCGACGACGACTTTAAGAAACCGATGCGTTTTGGGATTTGCTCCGGGTGCATCCATGGTTTGATCCTCGATTAGATGTGCGTGAAACCGCGGTTCAGCGCCGCCGGCACAAAGCCCGGCGGTACCCGGGGATGCCTAAATCTAAAGGTTTCGGTGCTGAAGCAATGGCCGAAAGCTTTACACGCGGAGTTCGGCAAAGTCAACCCAGCGCCGAGCGCGCTGCTCTTGACAGATCCGGCGTTCATGATAGGGTTGTTGCGGTTCAACTGCGTTTTTCCCTTTGAAACGGTAGGCATCATGTCAAAAAAAATATCCGTATTCATCTTGGTGCTGACCAGTCTGCTGTCGACCGGTTGTGCCGCCCTCGTGGTGGGCGCGGGCGCAGGCGCAGGGGCCTATTCCTACGCGAATGGCGAGCTGGCGCGGACCTACCAGGCCGCCTTCCCCCGAACCATGGAGGTCTGTACCCAGATCCTGACCGACCTGAGCATGCCGATCAAAGCGCAGCACAGCGAAGGGGAGCAGACGGTCATCGAAACCGAGCGCAAGGACGGGACCCCCGTGACACTGAAGGTCAAGATCATCGGTTTAGACCTGACGGAGGTATCGGTGCGCACCGGCGTGGTCGGCTACTGGAACAGGGATCTTTCCAAGCAGTTCCAGGAGTTTATCGCGCAGCGGCTTCAGCCCTGAAGCCGCCGCAGCGGCCGCTCCAGGTTCAACGCCGCGATGTTTTCCTGTTCCAAGCGGTTGATGGCCGCCATGTTATGCTCCATCACTCTGCGCAGGATCGGATCCATGAACCGGTGCAGGCTGTGGTTTGGCGCGGCCTTGAAGCCGCGCCGCAGCTTGTGGGCTCCCCCCATGCCGGGGTCGAACATGCGGATCCCATGCTCGATGGCCCACTCGATCGGCCGGTAGTAGCAGGCGTCAAAGTGCAGGAATTCAATTTCCCGGCGGCACCCCCAGTACCGCCCGTAAAGCTGATCTCCCTTGGTCACCAAGAGCGACATGCCCACCGGGGCCTCCCGGTGATCGCCCTCGAAGGCCGTGGCGAACACCAGCCGCTGCCGGAAATGGTCGGGCAGCGCCGTGAAAAACTCCCGCGTGAGATACTTGCAGCCCCACGGGCCGAACTGGTCGTTGGTGTTCGCATAAAAGGCGTACATGCGGCCGTAAAGCGCTGCCGGCATCTCAGCGCCCGGGATCATCTCGACGCGGATCCCCCGGCGGGTCAATTCCCGCCGCTCGCGCCGGATGTTGCGGCGCTGATTGGCGTTGAAAACGGCCAGGTAATCCTCGAAGCTGCCATAGCCTTTATTCTCCCAGGCAAAGCTCTGGTGGGCCCATGCGCAGTAACCGTGCCCCGCCATAGCCTCACCCCAGACGGGATCCACGAAATGGAAGCTCGATCCGGATAGACTGTGGCGCCGGCAAAACCCGTCGATTTCCTCCAACAGACGGGGGATCAACTCCGCTTGATCGATTTCCGGCGCCATCAGAAAGCGATAGCCGATCATCGGTGTAAAAGGACTCATTCCGACCAGTTTGGGGTAATAGGCCCTTCCGAGTCGGTCAGCCACATCGGCCCAGGCATGATCGAAAACAAACTCGCCGGCGCTGTGAAGCTTGACATAGAGAGGGGCCGCGGCCACCAGATCGTTTCCGGACCACAGCGTCAAATGACGGGGGATCCACCCGGACTCCGCCGCAGCGCTGCCCGAGGCTTCCATCAGCCGCAGCCATTCCCATTCCAGAAACGGCGTCGGCAACGGCTGGGCCAAAGCGTCCCAGGCCTCCCGGTCGATGAGGGACAGGGATTCGACCCAGGCGGCTCTCAAGTTGGTGGGGTGCATGCGTTTATGGTCCGAATGAGCCAAGCGATAGTAGGGATGAAGAAATATAGGCACTGCGGCCGGCCTGTCATCCTATCCACTGCGGGGCAATTCCACGGTAACACTGAATATGAGTCAACGAACTTTACTTGCCCCAACTTACGGTAACATTTAATGCGAGGCAATTCGCGGTGCCCGTTGTGCTTGACAATCCGGGCGACTTCCATAATACTATAGAATTACTAAAAAACTTCATTGGAGAGGCGATCCTCATGCCTATTTATGAGTTCAGGTGTTTGTCCTGCAATGAATGCTTTGAAATCCTCGTCTTGAAAAAAGATGAAATGATCGAATCCCGCTGCCCGAAATGCAGCTCAGAGGACTTCGAGCGGGTGTTGAGCAAGACGTGCTATGCCATGGGAGCGGGCGAAAGCAAGGGAACCGGTACGTCCGCCCAGACCCGCACCTGCTCGGGCGGGTCCTGCACGACGTGGGATATCCCCGGCCCAACCCGCTGACGCTGATCACCTCACACCCTTCTGGCTGAAACGATGGCGCCGTTGCACGCACAGGAAAAAGAGCAGTTCAAAAAACTTTTCCAGCAGGAACGCGTCGAGAACTTTGACGACCGTTTCAAGGTTCTGGAGGCGTTTCTCTCCACTGAAAGGCACGTGACCGCGGACGAACTGGCCGGGCGACTCAACGCCAAGGGTGCAGCGCTCTCAACCGAGTTTGTGCGGGACACGCTGAAGATGCTGAGCCGTCTGGGCTTTGCCCGTCAAAGCCGGTTCGACAACGGCGTGGTTCGCTACGAGCACCACCACCTCGGAGATCACCACGACCACATGATTTGCACCAAGTGCGGCACGATCATCGAATTCAAGGAGGACCGTCTCGAAGCCTATCAAATCAAGATTGCCGCGAACCATGGGTTCCACATGCTGCGGCACAAAATGGAAATCTACGGCATCTGCACCGACTGTTTGAGGGAGCGCTCCCGGAAGATGCCCCTGACCATGGCCAAGGCCGGCGAAAAACTGCTCATCCGGGAGATCACCGGGGGTGCGAACGTGCGCCTGAGGCTGATGTCCATGGGGCTGCGCCAGGGGGATGCCATCGAAGTCATCACCAACAACAATCAGGGTCAGATGGCGATATCCGCCGATTTGAAGCGGTACGTCCTCGGCCGGGGCCTGGCGCAGAAGATCGTCGTCGAACCCTCCGGCCTCTGAGCCGCCCGGTCGCCCCGCGGTCAACCGCTGCGAGACAGCCATGCCCACGCTCGAGCCGGCCTACCTCCAGACCCACCGCAGCGGCCTTCTGCGCCGCAAGACGGAACAGGCGGTGGAGAGCCTTTGCGCCTGCACGCAGTGTCCGCGCAGGTGCGGGGTAAACCGGCTGGCCGGGGAGACCGGGGTGTGCAAGACCGGTCGCCTGGCCTCGGTCTCCAGCTTCAACGCCCATTTCGGGGAAGAAGCCCCGCTGGTCGGCGAGCACGGTTCGGGCACCGTTTTTTTCACCCACTGCAACCTGCTGTGTTTGTTCTGCCAGAATTTCGACATCAGCCATCAGGGCACCGGCCAGGAGGTCACGGATGAGCGGCTGGCCGCCATCATGCTGGGGCTGCAGCGGCAGGGGTGTCACAACATCAACTTCGTCACGCCCTCGCATGTCGTGCCGCAGATACTGGCCGCGCTGGAGATCGCCGTATCTCAGGGGCTGAACGTACCGCTGGTCTATAATTCCGGGGGATACGATCTCCCCGGAACCCTGAAGCTTTTAGACGGGGTGATTGACATCTACATGCCGGACTTTAAATTCTGGGATCCGGAAATTGCGCGCGCGACCTGCGACGCGCCCGATTATCCCGCGGTGGCGCGGCAAGCGCTGGCGGAGATGCATCGCCAGGTGGGGGACCTGGTCCTGAGCGAGGACGGGATCGCCCGGCGCGGGCTGCTGGTCCGGCACCTGGTCATGCCCGCAGGCGTGGCCGGCACCCGCCAGGTCATGCGCTTCATCGCCCGGACGATATCGCCCCGAACCTATGTCAACGTGATGTCCCAATACCGGCCTTGCGGCAGGGCGCATGAAGTGGCCGGGCTGGAAACGGCGCTTTCGCCGGCCGAATACCGCCGGGCCATCGAGGAGGCAGTTGAAGAGGGCATCACAAGACTCGACCGGCCCCATCGGGTTTTGGGATGGGTATGAACACCGCTATGGAACGCATTTTTGCCATCGGCGACATCCATGGATGCCATGACCAGCTGCTCGATCTGCTGGGCCGAATTCCCATCGACTGGTCCAGCGACCCGCTGGTGTTCATGGGGGATTACATCGACCGCGGGCCGAAATCCTTCGAGGTGGTGGACCACTTGATCGGCCTGCAGGCCCTGCACCCCGGCATCGTCTTTCTGAAGGGCAACCACGAGCAGATGTTGATGGATTATCTCTCCGGAAAAGACCGCATGACGTATCTGTACAATGGCGGCCACCAGACCCTGGAAAGTTATCTGAATCACGCCGGACCGAGGGCCAAATACCCGATTCCGGACGCCCATCTCCGGTTTTTCGAATCCCTGGCGCTGTTTCATGAGACCGAGAACTATATTTTTGTGCACGCCGGCCTGCGACAGAACCTGCCCATGGATCAACAAGGCCCCGAGGACTTGTTGTGGATCCGTGAGAAATTCATCTATACGACCCAGTCTTTCGGCAAGCGCGTGGTCTTCGGTCACACCCCGTTTGACGAGCCGCTGGTGGAGCCGAACAAGATCGGTATCGACACCGGTGCGGTCTTCGGAAACAAGCTGACGTGCCTGCAGCTGCCGGAAGAAAAGTTTTTCTTCTCATGAACGGCCGCACGTCTGGCCGTGCGGCCGTTCATACCACTAAAGAAGTAGTCCAATTTGAGCAGCTGAAAAGGACATGGGGCATGCAAAGGGTCTGCGCGGTTTTGATCATGATGACCTGTTTGTGCTCGGCCGTGCAGGCGGCCGAGCGGATGGCGGTGAGCGTGAAAGAGGCAAACGTCCGCGCCAACGCCCAGCCCAATGCGGACGTGCTTTGGAAGATCGAAAAATACCACCCCGTCGAGGTTCTCGAGACCTCCGGGGTCTGGCTGCGGTTCAAAGACTTCGAGGGCGACGGAGGCTGGGTCCACAAATCCATGCTGGACAAGACCCCGACCGTCATCACCAGGCAGAACGGCTGCCAGCTGCGCGCCGGCCCCGGCACCGACCAGCCGGTGCTCATCAAGATCGACAAGGGGGTCCCCTTCAAGGTGCTCAAACGGGAAGGCCGCTGGATCCAGGTCGAGCACGCCGACGGCGACAAGGGCTGGCTGAGCGACTCCCTGGTGTGGTAAGCGCGGGTCGCACGGCTGTTTTGGCGGCACATCCAACCGACAACCAGAAACATGGGCCTCGCATGTCCTCTGAAAAAAGAACGGATCAGCGAAAAACGATTGTGGGGGTAGGCTCGGCGCTCGTCGATATTCTCACCCACGAGAGCGATGCCTTTCTGTCCGAAGCCGGCGCCATCAAGGGCGGCATGGTGTACGTCGACAAGGAACACATCGAACAGGCCTTGGCACGCGCTTCCGGGACGCCGGCCATCGTGCCGGGCGGCTCGGCGTGCAACACGGTGGTCGGGGTCGGCCGACTGGGCGGCAGCGCCCGTTTCGTCGGAAAGCGCGGCAACGGGAAGATGGGTGATTTTTTCGAAAACTCGTTGCGTTCCAACAACGTCGACCCCCGACTCTTCCGGTCGACCGTTTCAACGGGTCGTGTGCTTTCGATCATCACTCCCGATGCCCAGCGCTCCATGTTCACCTTTCTGGGTGCGGCCGCCGAAACACGGCCGGAGGACATCCGCGAGGATCTGTTTGCTGACGCCGCGATGGTGCACATCGAGGGTTATCTGCTGTTCAACCCCCGGCTGATCCTGGCGGCGTTGACGGCAGCCAAGTCCGCGGGGGCCCGAGTGTCCCTGGACCTGGCCAGCTTCAATGTGGTGGAGGAGTCGCGGAGTTTCCTGGCGGAGGCGGTGAAGGAATACGTGGACATCCTCATCGCCAACGAAGACGAAGCCCGGGCTTACACGGGGGAGTCCGAGGCGCTGCCCGCCATCCGGGCGCTCAGCCGGGGGGTGGACATCGCCGTCTTGAAACGCGGGGCGCAGGGCAGCTTGATTTCCCGGGATGGACGCATCGTCACCGTTCCGGCCGAAGGCGACGGCCGGGCGATCGACACCACCGGCGCCGGAGACTTGTGGGCGTCCGGCTTTCTCTTCGGCCTCGTGGAAGGGTACCCGCTGGATAAATGCGGTGCTGTAGCCTCCGCCTGCGGCTATGAGGTCTGCCAGGTGGTGGGCGCAAGCATCCCCGAGGACGGCTGGCAGAGAATTCGAAAATTGCTGGAAAAAATAGACAATTAGGGCTATAGACACCCGGTCGCGAGCATGCGCGGCCATAGGATGGCCCGACCCGATTGGCCGGGGCGGCAGCCGAACATCTCGATGCAGGAGGACACCGTGGCGGCAGCAAAAAAAAAGACCCGCAAGGAGCTTTTGAAGGAACCGGATGAATTCCTCACCCTCTCATCAAGGGCTCTCGGCTGGTTCGCGCAACACAAAAAAGAGATCAATGTCGCCGTGATCGGGTTGCTGGCCGTGGCCGTCCTGATCTCCGGCTATGTGTTTTATGTCAACCAGCAAGAGGCCAAGGCGGCATCGCTACTGGCGCAGGCGCTCGAAAAGGTGGAGCGTCTCGGCGCCGGGAAACCCACGCCCAAGACCGTTCAGGAGGTTTCCGAAGATTTCCGGCGGGTTTTCAACGACTACGGGAGCCGATCCAACGGCAGCATCGCCCGGCTGATATATGCCAACCTGTGCTACGAGACCGGCGACTATCAGCAGGCCGCGGACTTGTACAAAGCCTCCCTGTCCCGATTTGTCGACCAGCCCCTGGTCCACTTCCAGATCCTGAAGAGCCTGGGGTACACGTACGAAGCGCTCAAAGACCCTGCGACGGCGGTGATGTATTTTGAGCAGGCGCAGTCGGCCGGCGACAAGAGTCTCCAGGACGACGTGCTGTTTCATCTGGGGGATCTTTACGCCCGGATGGGCCAGAAGGAAAAGAGCGCGGCCGCATTCCGGCGGATCCTCAGCGACCACCCCGAATCGGTCTACGCCAACCTGGTCAGGAAGAAAGTGAACGGCTGAATTTTGGTAGCTGTGGACAAAAATCCCTGCGCTTCGCCACCTTCGGGCACAGGGACTTTTGTCCAAAGTCCGCTCAGTGCTTTGAGCCTACCTCAAGATTATATTTCCTAATTTTCTGGTTGAGTCCGCTTTTTCCGATGCCGAGGATTTCTGCGGCGTGGGTCTGAACATTGTTGGCCATTTTCAATGCCCGTTCAATCATTTCTTTTTCAATCAATTCCAACGTTTCATAGAGTTTGGCTCCTGTCGGGATGCTTTCAATAAGCTTTGCATTGAAGACGTTTGCTTTGAACCAGTTAGGTAAATCTCTTATCGTGACAAGTCCGTCTTCGCATAAAATAATTGCACGCTCAATTACGTTTTCCAACTCACGGATATTCCCCGGCCAGCTGTATTCGTAAAATAATCGTATCACCTCTTGCGACAGCCCCTTAACAGGAACAGCCGATTGATTGGAAGACTCATATTTTTTGATAAAGTGATCTACAAGCAATTGAATGTCCTCCCAACGAAGTCTAAGGGGAGGAATCACGATATGGACTACATTCAGGCGGTAAAATAAATCCTCGCGAAAACGCCCGGCCTGCATTTCATCCTTAAGATTCCTATTGGTGGCGGTGATCACGCGAATGTCCACGGCGACCGACCGCACTCCGCCGACACGTTCAAACGTTTTTTCCTGGAGCACCCGCAGCAGTTTAACCTGCAGATTCGGAGACAACTCGCCGATTTCGTCCAGAAACAGAGTCCCGCCGTGGGCAAGCTCGAATCGCCCCTTTTTGCTCGATACCGCGCCGGTGAAGGCCCCCTTTTCGTGGCCGAACAGCTCGCTCTCGAGCAGGCTTTCCGCCAGGGCGGAACAGTTGACGGCTACAAATGGATTTTCACGCCGCGGGCTGTTGAAGTGAATTGATTTGGCCACCAGCTCCTTGCCCGTACCGCTCTCCCCCTCGACCAGGATGGTGGCATTGGATGGAGCCACCTTCTGGATGGTTTCGAAGACATCCCGCATGGCCTTGCTTTTGCCAATGATGTTACCGAACCGGTATTGCGACTCGACGGCGTTGCGCAGGCGGCGGTTCTCCTTGACCACCTGGAAAATCGAGATGGCTTTCTTGACGTAGAGGATCAGCCGCTCATTGTCGAAGGGCTTCAGGATGTAGCTGTAGGCGCCCTTCTGCATGGCCTCGACGGCCTTGTCGACGGTCCCGTGGGCGGTCATCATGACCACCGGCAATTCGGGGTCCATAGCCTTGATCTGATCGAGCAGCTCGATGCCGTCCATGCCCGGCATCTTCATGTCGGTGAGGACCAGGTCCAGGTCCGAGGATTTCTGGATCTCCAATGCCTCCAGGCCGCTGACGGTGGTGAGCACCTCATAGCCTTCTTCTTCCAGAACGGCGCTGAGCACCAGCAGATAGTTCTTCTCGTCATCGACAACCAGAATGGTTTCCATAATCAAAGGTTGCTTTCGGGAGGCGTGATGGGCAGCTCGATCGTCACCCGGGCCCCGTGAGGCTCGCGGTTGGCAACCCGGATGCCGCCGCCGTGCGATTCAACGATGTTCTTCACGATGCCGAGCCCCAGGCCGGTCCCCTTGTCCTTGGTGGTGAAAAACGGGTCCCAGATTTTGTCGAGCAGATCGGCCGGAATCCCCTGGCCGTCGTCATCGATAGCGACGACGACCCGGCTGCCTTCGGCGTGGACGGCGACCCGGATCCGGCCGCCTTCGGGCATGGCCTGCATGGCATTGATGAAAATGTTCAGAAACGACTGGTGCAGCAAGGGCGCGTCAGCCATGACACCCGGCAGAGCGGGCTGCCAGTTTTTTTCGATGACATATCGCCCTTCGTCGATCTGGGCGGCCAGGAAGGTGATGTTTTTCTCGATGATGTCTTCGACCCGGCACGGGCGTAGCTTCGGGCTGCGAGGCCTTGCGAAGTTGATGAAATCGGTGATGATCCCGTTCAGCCGGGTGGCCTCCTCGACGATGATGTCCGGAAGCGCGTTGGCGGGGTCGGTCTTGGCGACCTTTTTTTTCAGAAGCTCGGCGGAGCTGCGGATGATGCCCAGGGGGTTGCGGATCTCATGCGAAATGCCTGCCGCCATCTCGCCCATCGCCGACAGTCGTTCCGCCCGACTCAGCTGCTCCTTGAGCCGCAGCCGCTCCTCGGCCCGTTTTTCAATGATCGCCTCGCCGCGCTGGACCACGAAGATGAGCACCACAAACAGCGCACCCATCAACACCGTGCAGGTGATGACCACCAGGATCTGGATGCGGAAGATGGTCTGGTAGTCTTCGGACAAGTCCTGCACCACCTCGACCACCCCCAGCACCGTGTCGGTGATTCGCCCGAGCGGCTCCTCCCAGCGCAGGGGCGCGAAGGTGACCAGGCGCACCTCCTTCGGGAACCCCATGAGGATTTCAAGGAAACTGCCCCGTTGGACCAGCTTGGAGGTCGATCGGCCGGACTTGGCCTGCTCGAGCGCCGTGCCCCCGACCGCCTTGACGCCGATGCGGTCCTCCTCAAAGCTGTAAGAGACGGTGTTGTTCATGCTGTAGATGTTGAGATCTTCCACTTTGAAGCTGTGAAGCGTGCTGCGGACGACACTGTCCATGCGCTCAAACTGCTCCGGGTTGCGCAGCTGAACTTTTCCGAACTTCATGCCGGTGGGCAGAATGAATTGGATGAACACCTGATGGTTGAGGTTTTCAATCAAGGCATGGGCATAGTCCTCGCTTTTTTTGCGCTGCATGGATTTGACCCAGTGGGTGTTGAGAATGGCCAGGATAATCGTGACCATAAAGATTACGACCAGCCCGGTGAACGTAAAATACTTGACCAGCCGGAACGGCGTTATTTTTTCCTCAGGCAGACTGGTACCCACGGGGGCAGGGGAGGCGTTGGCGATGTCCATTGAGAGAAAGTATAGAAGGTAACTCCAAGAGTTTCAAGGCTATAAAAAAAGATAAAAAAAATTTTAAGTTTAACGCGCGCCGACCGATAAAGGAATCATAGGCGCCTCGATGAGTGATGGCAATGAAAAACGCGTTGGTAATGTCGAGCCGGTTATCCCAGTTACAAAAAATTGACGGTGTGTCGATGAAAGGTCACACAACGCCGCAGGTGGTTGGCAAGCGAAAAGACGAGCGAATCCCGAGCGCAAACGCCGTTTTTTTTAACAATCTGAAATCAATATGTATTGTGCTGAGCCGACTTTTTGGTTTATTTCGAATCACCCATTGGCGCAATATTTGCTTCATCTTAAAACAACTGACAACCCATTCGGCAAGTACCCGGAACACGGCCACTACCGGCCACACGGCGATTTAAACGGCAGCGGATAAAATGACTACAACAGTTGGTGGGTCGTTGCGGGGCGACTACCCCATACAAATAAGTTAGCATAATTAAGGATAATTAAACTTAATTCATTTTACTTGGCAGTCTTTATCACCCAACGATCACACGAAATAGGCAGTCAACGGAACGAAGAGATCGTCTTTATGACCCCCAACGCTTCAGAGCGAGCGATGGCTAAAAACAAATTGAAATCAGTGCGCGAATCGTTTCTCATGAGTAAAACGGAACTTGCCAAGCAAGCCGATGTATCGCCGATCACCATCTCCAGGATCGAAAGAGGGATGCCGTGCCGGATGGAAACCCAACGCAAGATCCTGTTGGCGCTGGGGTTCAAACTTTCGGACAAACCCAAAATCTTCAAGGACTGAGCTCACTCCATGCTATTCGGAAAAAAAGACTCCCTGGTTGGTTTGGACATCGGGTCGCGCTCGGTGAAAGTCGCCGAAATCATCGACACCAAGAACGGCCCCAAACTCAAGCGGTTCGGCATGGCGGACATCCCGGCCGGCACCATTGAGGACGGGGCCATCAGCGATCCGGACACGGCGGCCGAAACCATCCGCCAGCTCTTTAAATCCAGCAACATCAAAGAGGCCAATGTGGCGGTCTCCATCGGTGGCTACTCCGTTATCGTCAAGAAGATCAACGTTCAGACGATGCCGGAGGATCAGCTGCAGGAGACCATCCATTTCGAGGCCGAGCAGTACATCCCCTTCGACATCAGCGACGTGAACCTGGATTTCCAGATTCTCGGGGAGAACGAAAACAACCCGAACCAGATGAGCATTTTTCTGGTCGCCGCGAAAAAGGAGATGGTGAACGACTACATCAACCTGGTGAGCCTGGCCGGCCTGAACCCCTGCATCATCGATGTCGAAGCCTTCGCCCTGCAGAACATTTTCGAGGCCAACTACGACATCCAGGACGAAAACGTGGCCCTGATCGACATCGGCGCCAGCAAGACCTCCCTGAATATTCTCAAGGGCAGCTCCTCGGTTTTCATGCGGGATGTGGCCCTGGGCTGTCTGCAGATCAACCAGAAGATTATGTCGCTGCTCGATTGCTCCTACGAACAGGCGGAGCTTCTCAAGTTCGGAGAGGCATCCGATAAAATGTCCGCCGAAGAGCTCAAGCAGATCGTCGCCGCCGTCGTAACGGACTGGTGCACCGAAATCCGGCGTGCGCTGGATTTCTTCTACACGAACTACCCGGACGATCAGATCAAACGGATCATTCTGAGCGGCGGAGGTGCCAACATTGCCGAATTCCGGCAACTGCTGGCCTCGGAGGCTTCCACGGTGGTGGAGACCCTCAACCCGTTGAAGAAGTTCACTGTGGATGAGAAGGCGTTCGACCCGGAATTCATTCGCCAAATCGCCCCCCAGGCCGCCATCGCCATGGGGTTGGCCATGAGAAAAGTAGACGACAAATGATACGCATCAACCTACTGCCGTTCCGGTCCACTCGCAAAAAAGAGAACATCCGTCGCCAGCTGTCGATCTTTCTGCTCTCGCTGGCCTTTGCCGTGGTTGCGATCTTCGGGATCTATTTCCTGTTGAGCAGCCAGGTCGACGATCTGAACAGCCGCATCGCGAGCACTCAGGCCGAGCTGGAAAAGTACGACAAGATCAACCGGGAAATCGAAGAGATCAAAAAGAAACTGGACAACCTCAACAAGAAGCTGACGGTCATCCGGGAGCTGGAAGTCAGCCGCTACGAACCGGTGCGGCTGATGGACACCCTGGCTCAGGTGATCATCGAAAAGCGGATGTGGTTCACCGCGCTGGACGCCAAGGCCGACGTGGTCAACATCAGCGGCGTCGCCATGGACGACAAGACCGTGGCCGATTTCATGGTTCGCCTGGAAGGCAGCGGGTTGTTCTCCGCGGTGAACCTCAAGACCCTGCGGCAGGTCGAAATTCAGAAAACGAATCTCAAGTCCTTTGAAATCAGTTGTCAGAAGAAGCCGATCATCAGAACTTCAGAAGAGGCCGGGGTCAAAAAATAATGGCTACCAAAGAACCTGTCGGTAAAAAAACCGGAAGCGAGATCCTGGAGAAAATCGAGAAGCTCGCCCTGTGGCAGAGAGTGGCCATGGTCGCGGCAGTGGTGGTGCTGCTCTTCGGTGCAACCACCTGGCTCGTCTATCTGCCGCTGTATGACGAGATCACCGAACTGGACAATAAATTGCAGGGCCTGGAAAAAAAGCTGGCCACCGCGAAGATCAACGCGGCCGAACTGGAAAAGTTCCAGGCCAAAATGCAGGAGGCCGAAGCCCAGTTCAAAATCGCCATGCGCGCACTGCCCGAAAAGGAGGAAATCCCCTCCCTGCTGACGAACGTGTCCAAGTCCGGTCAGGATGTGGGGCTGGAGTTCCTGCTGTTCGAGCCCAAGCCCGAAACCAAGAAAGAGTTTTACGCGGAAATCCCGGTGGCGATGAGCATCCGCGGGGATTATCACAACCTGGCGATTTTTTTCGACAAGGTGGCGCGCTTGTCCCGGATTGTCAACATCAACAACATCACCATCAATCGCGGCAAGGAGATCCGTGACCTGAACGCCTCCTGCACGGCCGTGACTTACAAGTTCGTGGAGCCGCCGCCGGAGAAACCGGCCCCGCCCAAACCCGCGACGGCCCGGCCCGAGGCCAAGCCGAATCCCGGAAAAAATGATGTCAAGCCGAAGTCGAAAAGGAACCTCGACCTATAATCACCTAAATTAAGAATCGCTTATGAAAAACTACCTTGCTCCGATTCGAATGCTGATTGTGCTGATGGGGTTATCGCTGCTGCTGACCGGCTGCGATGATTCTGAGAAAAGCGCTGCACAGCCCCAGGTGGTCCGAAAAAAGATTGCGGCACCGGCTGATCGCACGCAGCCGACCCCCAAGGTGGCGGCCGTTCAACCCAGACCGGAACCGCCCGCTGCGGATCCCCGGCCGTCGGTGGCCCAAGTCAAGCCGCAGGATCCTCCCGTGCCCGCGCCGGCACCGACGCCGACGCCGAAGCCCGCGGAGCCTCCGCCTCCGACGAAGTCAGCCGCGCTGCCGGTCGCCGAAACAGAGGCTCCGTCCGCCCCGGCGGCGGCCGTCGCCAACGCCGCGCTGCCCATGGAGGGGGTCAAGAAGGCCACGAATGCCATAGCGGTCACCGACGCCCAGGTGGCGTCCCTTCTCAACATACAGGCGCCGGCGCCCTACAATCCCAAAGGCAAAGCGGACCCGTTTGAGCCGTTTATCAAGGACGAAGGGCAGCAAGTCGCCAAATCGCTGAAAGCCAAAAAGCGGACGCCCCAAACGCCGCTTGAGCAGATCGAACTCGGGCAGCTGAAGCTGGTTGCCATTATCGCGGCCGTAACCGGCAATCGCGCCCTCGTCGAGGAATCCTCCGGAAAGGGATACATCCTCAGGGAGGGCACCTATGTCGGCATGAACTCGGGCAAGGTGGTGGGCATCGCCATCGACAAGGTTCTGATCGAGGAAGAATTTGAGGACGTTTACGGGAAAACCATAACCCAGAAGAAAGAAATAACCCTTCCGAAGCCTCCTGGAGAGTTGTAACATGACGACCAATCTCAGCATTCACCGAAACTTCATTGCCCCCGCTCTCATCGCCGTGTTTCTGGCCGCGGTATTTGCCGGCTGTGCATCCCAGAACAGCGCTCAGGTGAAAGACGCGGAGGCGGACCGGCTGATCACCGACATCGTCAGCCGGGAAGACGCAGCAGGCCTGTCCGTCACGGTCAAGGGCAGCGGGCAGTTGACCTACACGGCCGTGAAGCAGGACGCGCCGCTGGGAGTCCTCTTTCATTTCCCGGGCACCGGCCTGGACAACCTGAAAGAGGTCTACTATCCGCCGGAGAACGAGACGATCAGCAGCATTCGCGCTTCCGAGTTCTACGAAAACGGCAGGGCCTCGCGCATCTTCATTTCCCTCAAGAGCGACGTTGTCTATGAATTGAGCCCGGAAGGCGCCGATCTCAAGATCGTTTTCCCGAAAGCGGGAGTGCCGGCGGCCGCGGTCAGCCAGCCCCCCTCGATCCAGGAATCGGACACGGACAAGGCCGCCTCCCCGCCGCCGGCCCCGAAAAGTCTTGTCCCCGCGACCGCGCTGGTCAGCGTAAACGCGACGCCGTCCAAGGACGGAGTCATGATCAGTGTCGCGGCCGACGGCGCACTGCAGAACTACAAATCCTTCACTCTTACGGAAAACCCGCCGCGCATTGTTTTCGATTTCGCGGGCATCCGCAGCCCGTACAAGGGTGAACAGCGCATGGGCGTCAAGACCGGGCCGGTCAGCCAGGTCCGCCATCTCGCATACCCCGACAAGGTTCGCCTGGTGGTCGAAACCCAGAAGCCCTATCTCGGAAACTACACTGCGGAAATCGTCGACAACGGGCTCCTCATCCTGGTGGGGGATGCCGCCGTCGGATCCAAGGGCACGAACCTTAATCTGGCGTCCGGTCCGGCGCCGAGCCCGCCGCCCCCGACCGCCAAGCCCGCTGCGGTGACGGCCGGAGCGCCGGCGTGGGTGAACCGGGTTGAATTTGCCGACGAGGATGCCGGCAAATCCGCGGTCATCATCGGTACCTCGCGGCCGGTGTCCTACGATCTGATGAAGTCCGGCGATAAACAGGTCCACCTGAAGCTCGTCAACACCCAGGTGCCCGAACAGTACAAGCGGGCCGTCATCACGACCCGTTTTGAAAGCGCTGTCGACCGCGTGACGCCGACCCAAGACAAGAACGAAACTCTCGTGGCCGTCGACCTGCGCGAGAATGTGCCCTACACCGCGGAGCAGGTGGGGAACCTCATCCGCCTCAATTTCGCCGCTTCCGCGGTTCCACCCAAGCCCTACGAAAGCGCCGAACCCCCGGCATGGAAGACGGGGCTCGCGCAGGCGCCCGCGGCCGTGTCGACCCGCGAGCCGGCCGTGGTGAAAACAGCGGCGCCGGTAAAAGCGACGGCAATCTCGGCAGCCCCCAAAAGCACCTCCAGCGTTGAAACCGGCGCCGGCTCCCCCGACAAGGTTTACACCGGCGAAAAAATCGCCCTGGATTTCTACGACACCGACATCAAGAACGTTTTCCGCATCCTGCAGGAAATCAGCGGCAAGAATTTTGCGATCGACAAGAACGTCACCGGCAAGGTGACCCTGGCTCTTCAGAAACCGGTGCCATGGGACCAGGTGCTGGACCTGGTTTTAAAGATGAACCAGCTGGGAATGGTCCGGGAGGGAGACATCCTGCGCATCGCCTCGTTGGCCACCCTGCAGCAGGAAGAGAAGATGCGCCAGGCTCAGCTGAAGGCGGAGCAGGACGCCCGGAAGCAGGAGGAGGAGGGAGAGCCGCTGGTCACCGAGTACATCCCGGTCAACTACTCTGCCGCCCAGGCCGATGTCCTGCCGCACATCACCAACATTCTCACCCCGAACCGCGGCAAGGCCACGGTGGACGTGCGCAACAACCAGCTCATCATCACCGACATCATGGAAAAAGTGAGACAGGCCAGAGCCATCGTGTCGAAAATCGACCGGGTGACGCCGCAGGTGGTTATCGAGGCCCGGGTGGTCGAGGCCAACAGCAGCTTCTCACGTGAAGTCGGTTTCGACTGGGGGACCATTTCGATCGACGCTTTTAAAATCGGGGGCGCCTTGAAAACGGGCCCCACCACCTTCACGTCCAACAACATCCCTACCAGCTTCAAAACCGACAACACCGTCGGGTTCAATTTCTCCACTCTGTTTGGAACCAACATTTCCATTGTCGATGCCAAGCTGACGGCCAGCGAGGTGGAGGGCAAAGCCAACATCATATCGTCGCCGAAGATTATCACGTTGAACGGCCGGAAAGCCACCATCAAGCAGGGCCTCGAGGTTCCTTATCTGGAGCGGGACTCCTCCGGCAACGCCACGGTCCGCTTCAAGAACGTCGACCTGCTGTTGGATGTAACCCCGAACATTTCGCAGGACAAACGCATCGTCATGAGCATTTTCATCACCAAGAACGATATCGTCGACCCGACGGCACCGGAGCCGGCGCTTTCGACGAATGAGGCCAAGACCGAGATTCTAGTGGAAGACGGGGATACGATCGTTATCGGCGGTGTTTTGAAGGACTCGAAAAGAATGGCGGATCAGGGCATCCCGGGGCTGCGGAAGCTCCCGGCCATGGGCTGGCTGTTCCGGGCAGATAAAGTGGAAAACACCAAGAGCGAACTGCTCATTTTCATCACTCCGCGTATCATCCAGCTGGAGCAGCGCAAGACGATCTGACCGGTAGCTTTGATTTTGAACACCACCGGCGGATGGCATTGGTAATGCCATCCGCCGGTGCGTTTTGAGCATTGGAAGCCCGACGCCCGTCCGCCTCTATCCGGGACCCAGTTCCTTTAACTGTCGCTGGGCCTCGTCCGCCATGGGTGACTCCGGAGCGAGTTCCAGCGTAAGCTGGAATTCATCCCGCGCTTTCTTCCGGTCCCCAAGCCCGCGATAGGCCCTGCCCAACTCATAATGCAACTGAGGCAATTTGGGGTTTTTCCGCACTGCACGCTCCAATTTTTGGACCGCGTCGGCATACCTTCCCATGGCGGTATAGGTCATTCCCAGGCCGCCCAGCGCGTTCGCAAAATCCGGATTCAACTTCAGGGCCTCGAGAAAATATTTCTCGGCCTGGGCGTATTCTTTTTTCTGATAATACGCCAGTGCCATGTTCGTAACGGCAAAGTGCGGAGTTCCGTAAAAAACATCTTCCACGATCTTGCGATAGGTCTCAATGGCATTGTCCCAGTCGCCCTTTTCCAGATAGGCGTTGCCCAGGCTGTTGATGGCCGGCGCGTAATCGGGCTTGAGCCGGATCGCTTTTTCAAAATACTGGATGGCCTGGTCATAGCGCTCGCGGTAGTAATAGACGAGCCCGATGTCGAATTGAGTGATGTGATCCTCCGGATCGTAGCCCTCCGCCTTTTTCAACTCCCTCAGGGCTGCCTGTAAATTGCCCCCGGCCAGATAGGCTTCGCCCAAGTTGCGGCCGGCTTCCGCCGCCGCCTTGTTTTTTTCGACGGTCGGCGTGGATGGAGCGGAACTGGGACTGGAAGAGGCGCAGGCGGCCAGGAACGCGGCCGCCCAGACAAACACCAGGAGTGATGCGATCTTCAGTTTCATGGAGACACCTCGTTGGCTGACGTCGACACCCGCGAGCGGATCACCGGGTTGTCTTGTTGAGATTCAGGCGGCCGGCGATGTCCTCGGCCGTGCGCCGCACGAAACGCTTGAACTCCTCGCCCGCTAAAGGTTTGCCGGGGGCGGGCACCCGGCTGAGGTCCGCGGGGTGGATGTAGACCGGCCGGTTCACCAGGGCCGGGTTCGGGGTGATGCCGAAGTCGGCCGGGAACCGGTTTTCAAAGTACATGTCCTGGAACCCGGAGAACTTGAGGGCGTGCGCCGTGGAGTCCAGGACGGCGATGTCTCCGCCATCGATCATGCCGCGGCGCTGGGCGGCCATCAGGCCGGCCAGGGTTTCCCCGCCGTGCGTGCAGGCCACATGGCCGTTGCGGTTGGCGGTCAACTGCCAGTCCATGATCTCCTGCTCGGTCACGGCCGCGAAAAACACCCGCTGCCGGCCCGCCGTCTGGTTGTAGCGGTCCGTCAGATGCACCACCCGCGGCATGGAGACGGGGTTGCCGATCATGGCCGCCTGCGCGACGCTCGGCCGGACCGTGACCGGGGTGAACCGGCGTTTGGCCGCATCCGGCTCGAGGTAATAGCGGTAGACGGGGTCGGCGTGCTCGGACTGGACCCCCAGGATTTTCGGCAGGCCGGTGATCACTCCGGCCTCGAGAAATTTCAGGAACCCGCTCATGACCGCCGTGATGTTGCCCGCGTTGCCGATGGGCACGACGATGGCCAGCGGCGCCACGTCGTATTCGAAATCCTGCGCGATTTCGTAGGCGTAGGATTCCTGGCCCAGGATGCGCCAGGCGTTCTTGGAGTTGAGCAGCGCCACCGGGTAGTCCTCGGAGAGCGCTTCCACCACCTTCATGCAATCGTCGAACACTCCCGGGATTTCGAACACCATGGCCCCGCTGCCGAGCGGCTGGGACAGCTGCTGGGGGGTGACTTTCTGGTGGGGCAGCAGGACGGCGGACTTGATGCGCGGTTTCAAATAGGCGCCGTAGAGGGCGGCCGCCGCCGAGGTGTCGCCGGTGGAGGCGCAGACCGCCAGGACTTCGGAGAGCGCCCCCTGCCGGATCAGGGTGTGGATGTAGCTGAAGGCGCTTGCCATCCCCCGGTCCTTGAAAGAGGCGCTCGGGTTCTGGCCGTCGTTTTTGAAGTAAAAGTCGAGCCCCACCTCGTCCCGCAGGGGGGCGTTGGCCCGGACGACGGGCGTGTGGCCTTCGCCGAGATACAGCACGGCGTCCAGAGGGATCACCGGGCCGATGAACTCGTGGTAGCGGTAGATGCCTTTGAGGGCCGTAAGCGTCAGCATCTTGCGGTAGTCGAAGACCTGGCGCCAGAGGCGGCCCGGGGTGGCCTTGAGCCGCTCAAAGTTCAAATCCTCGATCAACAGGACCTGCCCGCATTCCGGGCAGACGTAGAGCAGACGCTCGATGCCGAACTGAGCGCTGCAGCCCAGGCAGCGGTAGGCCATGCGGCCCGAATGGGTCGGCATCAGGTGCGCTTGAATGTCCTTCGGGAAGTCGTCGAGTTTCACGGGGTGATGATGTCCATTCCGCCCATGTAGGGCCTGAGCGCCTCGGGGATTACGACGGACCCGTCAGCCCGCTGGCAGTTTTCAAGGATGGCGGCAAAGGTGCGGCCGGCCGCAAGGCCCGAACCGTTGAGCGTGTGGACCAGTTCGGTGCCCTTCTTGCCCTTGCGCCGGAAGCGGATGTTCCCGCGCCGGGCCTGGAAGTCCTCGAAGTTGCTGCAGGAGGAGATTTCGCGGTAGGTGTTCTGGGACGGCATCCACACCTCGATGTCGTAGGTTTTGGCGGCCGAGAACCCCATGTCGCCCGTGCACAGGAGGACCACGCGGTAGGGCAGGCCCAGCTTGGCAAGAATGGACTCCGCCTGCACCAGCAGGCTTTCCAGCTCGGCATACGAATCCTCGGGTCTGCTGAACTTGACCAGCTCCACTTTGTTGAACTGGTGCTGGCGGATCAGGCCGCGGGTGTCCTTGCCGTAGGAGCCCGCCTCCGAACGGAAGCAGGGCGTGTACGCCGTGTAACACAGGGGCAGCACCGCCTCATCCAGGGTTTCATCCCGGTGAATGTTGGTCAGCGGCACTTCGGCCGTGGGGATCAGGAAGTAGTCCCACTGCTCCAGCTTGAAGAGGTCCTGCTCGAATTTCGGCAGCTGGCCGGTGCTGGTCATGGACTGCCGGTTCACAATGAAGGGCGGGAGGATCTCGCGGTAGCCGTGCTCGCACGTGTGCACATCCAGCATGAAGTTGATCAGCGCGCGCTCCAAACGGGCGCCGGCACCAAGATACAAGGGAAACCGTGCGCCGGTGATCTTGGCGGCGCGCTCCAGGTCGAGCACCTTCAGATGGGCGCCGACCTCCCCGTGGGCCTTGGGCTCGAAGTCAAACCGGGTCGGCTCTCCCCAGGTCTTGATCACGGGGTTCTCGGAGCTGTCCCGGCCCAGCGGAACCGAGGCGTGGGGCAGGTTCGGGAGACCCATCAGGATCGCGCTCATCCCCTCCTGGGTGTCGGCCGCCGCTTTCTCCAGTTCCTTGATGCGCGCCGAAACCGAACGCATCTCCAGGACCAGGGCTTCGGCCGGGTCGCCGGCTTTCTTCAGGCGGGCGATCTCGTCGGACACCACGTTGCGGCGGTGGCGCAGGTCTTCGATTTCCTGGAGGGTTTTCCGGTGCTGCCCGTCGACGGCCTTGAAGGTCTCCAGGGCGATGCTCTGGCCGCGGGCGGCCAGACCCGCTTCCACCGTTGCTAAATTCTGCCGTATAAACTTGATTTCCAGCATAAATTAGGTATATTTATATGTTTAATCGATTGGTTAGTTGTTCGATGGGCCTTAACTGAATTTTCATACACAGGCAATCCAGTTTAGTCAACGGTTATTACCGGTTGAAAAACGCATCCGCCGCCGTCCGATTCTTGCCGGCTCGATAGCGGTCTGCGAAAATTGATCCGACGTCAGGGGGAAGTCACATGGACGAAATCAAGGCAGCCAAAGAACAGATCCGCAAGGACATGGCCAAAGTCATCAATGGGTTCACTGAAAAGCAGCGCGTTGAAAAAACCAGGGCCATCGAGCACAAGCTGTTTGAGTTCGCCAATTTCATGGAAGCCCGGATCATCTTGCTTTATGTCGAAGGCGAAAACGAGGTCCGGACCAAACATATACTCAAGCGGTCTTTCGGCTTCAACAAGATCGTCGTTCTGCCCGCCTTCGACCCTGAGCGGCGCAAGGCAACGATCCTGAAAGTCGACCACCCGGAAAAGGATTTGCAGCCGGGGCCCCGGGGGGTGGCGGAGCCCAATCCCGCCCGCTGCAAGCCGGTGCCCATCCAAAAGGTCGACATCGCCATCATCCCCGGCCTGGCGTTCGACGAAAAAGGCGCTCGCATCGGGTCGGGCAAGGGGTATTACGACCGGTTCATCCCGGAGCTGCCGGCAACGACCCGCAAGGTCGCACTGGCGTTCGAGGAGCAGATCCTCCCGCAGGTTCCCACCGAATCCCACGACAAACACGTGGACATCATCATCACCGACAAACGAATCATTTACAAAATATAGGGTTCGAGGGGCCAAGGGGCCGAGGGGTCAAGAGAGACTGTCATGGCCTCAGACATATTCTTTTTCGCTCGAACCCTCGACCCCTTGAATCCTTGAACCCTTCATTTCAGGGGCTCAACACCCTTTCCAGTTTATCCAGATTTTCAACCTCGCCCACGGCGATGACCGTGTCTCCCGGCATGAGGACGGCCTCGAAGGAGGGATTGAAAAGCATGGTGCCGTCGGCTTTGTTGATGGCGATGATGATGAGGTTGAAATTCTGGCGGATGCCGGAGTCCTTGAGGCTGACGCGGGCGAGCGCGGAGGCCTCGCTCACGGCGAGCTCCTCCAATTGGATGTCTTTCCGGGCTTGAGAAAAGGCGAATTCCAGGAAGCTTGTCACCGCGGGCCGCATGATCCTCTGGGCCAAGCGAAATGCCCCCATCTCGTAAGGGGACTCCACAATGTTGGCGCCGGCTGCGCGCAGTTTGTTCCTTGACTCCTCCCGGCTCGTTCGGGCGATGATCATCAGCTCGGGGGCCAGCTGTCGTGCGGTCAGCACCAGGAAGACGTTGTCGGTGTCGGTCGCCAGCACCGCCACCAGCCCCTTGGCCCGTTCGATGCCGGCCCGCTTCAGGACGTCTTCGCTGGTGGCGTCGCCCTGAACGTACAGCACCCTATCCTGCTCCAGCACCGGGATGAGGTCCGGTGTTTTTTCTATGACCACCAGGCTTACCGGTTTCTGCCGCAGCGTCTGGCAGAGAATTCTGCCGATCCTGCCGTACCCGCAGATGATGTAGTGATGGTTCAATCGATCGATTTTTCTGTCCAAGCGGCGCCTCCCCATGATCGCACGGATTCTACCCTCCACCATGAACTGCACGACACTGGCCGCCACATAGGTCGTTGTGCCGAGGCCGAAAAAAATCAGCACCATGTTGAAGACCCGGCCGGCTTCCCCCAGCGGCCGGACTTCCTGATAGCCGACCGTGGAAATGGTGATCACGGTCATGTAAAGGGCATCCATGAACCCCCAGCCCTCGAGCATTTCAAACCCGACCGTCCCGGCCGTTAAAACGGAGACAAGCAATACCAAGATGATCAGAAAATGCCTCGGCGGCCGCATGCCCTTCACCTTTGTCGAAATCGCATCCTGATATTCCGGCAGTTTGCCGCTGCCGTCGTGCATCTTAGCAGATCTGCCGCAGCGTTGAAAGCAGCCGGCGCGAAATTGCGCAAAATCTCGCATCTTGACCCAACGAGTCGGTGTTGATAGAAAATCCATTGAAGCGAAATCTGCCTGATAAGGATCTTCGTGGAAAAGGAACCTCTGAAATACCAGCGCCTCAGAGAAGAGATGGTGCGCCAGCAGGTCGAGGCGCGGGGCATCGCCGACCCGGCGGTGTTGGCGGCCTTGCGCCAGGTGCCGCGGCACATCTTCGTGAGCGAGGCCTTGCGCGACCAGGCCTACGGCGATTTCCCGCTTCCGATCGGCGAGCAGCAGACCATCTCCCAGCCCTTCATCGTGGCCGAGATGAGCCAGGCATTAGAGCTGAGCCGCGAGGACCGGGTGCTGGAAATCGGCACCGGATCAGGCTATCAGGCGGCCATCCTGGCGCAGATCGCCTACCGCGTGTACACCATCGAGCGCATTCGCCCCCTGTATCTGCAGGCCCGGCGCCTGTTCGACGAGCTGCGTCTTTTCAACATCGTGACCCGTTACGGCGACGGCTCCAAGGGCTGGGATGAAGAGAGCCCCTTCGACGCGATTATTGTCACGGCCGGCGCCCCCGCGGTCCCCGCCGTGCTTTTGAACCAGCTGGCCGTCGGCGGCCGCCTGGTGGCTCCGGTCGGAAATCAGCACTCCCAGGACCTGGTCAAGATCGTCAAGGAAAAAACCGGCATCCGGCAGTCGAACCTGGGGGGGTGCCGGTTTGTGAAGCTGGTGGGGGAGCACGGCTGGAAGGAACCCTGACGGACGGCTTCATCGCAAGACCAACTTCGGCGTTGCGCTGCGCCGCGCGGGTGCTGCGGCGTACTTGCGTACGCCTCGCACCGCGCGGCTTGCGCGCCTTGAATTTGGACTTGGGATGAAGCCGTCTTGCTTCAAGAACGAGGGCCTTTGAAGTCGGCCTTTCAGCTTTGCGACGCGTTCGGCAGGTTTTCCTTGAGGTGGTCGATAAAGGCGGAGGCCAGGGGCGAGAGGCTGCGCTGGCGGTGGCGGGTGATGTAAAAGCGGCGGGTCAAGTCCAGGCCCTCCACGGCCAGGGCTTTCAGACGGCCGGATGCGAGATCCTCCGATATCGCCAGCATCGACAGAATCGACACGCCGAGTCCCTCCTTGATCCCCTGGCGGATCGCCTCGGTGCTGCCCATCTCCGCCACGATGTTCAGCTCCTCCGCGTCGTGCCCCAAACGGATCAGGCGCTCCTGTACGGATTGAAGCGTGCCGGACCCGCGCTCGCGAGCGATGTAGGGTTCGGTCAGGAGCAGGGCCAGGGCTATTTTTTTCTTCGAGGCCCAGGGATGGCGGGCCGGCACGATCAGGCGCATCTCGTCCGATACGAGGGCCTCCTGCCGGATGTTCTTGTCTTTGGATTCCGCCCCGACCACCCCGAACTCCAGCCCACCCTCCAGAACGCCGGCAATGATGCGCTTCGTGTCCGCGATGACGAGCGACAGCATGACCTGGGGAAAGCGCTTCTTGAACAGGCCGACCATGCGGGGCAGCAGGTACCCGCCCGGGATGGTGCTTCCGCCGAGCACCAGCCGGCCCAGCGTTTTGCCCTGGTAGTGGGCCATGGCGGTTTCGGCCTCCTCGCGCAAGGCGAGCAACCGCAGGGCATACCCGTAAAGGAGCCGGCCGGCATGGGTGGGCGCCGCCTCCTTGGAAAGACGGTCTATCAGCGGGCATCCAAAATGGGCTTCAAGGTCTTTGATGTGGCTGCTGACGGTGGGCTGGGACAGATGAACCGCCTCGGCGGCTTTCGAGAAGCTGCGCAACTCCACCACCCGGCAGAAGATCTTCAATTGCCATAGGTCCATCGGTCTATCCCGGCCGTTTTTCCCGTGATTGGGCGAGGAGGGGAAACTTCTCCTTGAGGCGCGCGAGCACCACGGGCGGCACCATGTCCCCGATGTCCCCGCCGAACTGGGCCGCCTCCTTGATGATGGAGGAGCTCGTGTAGATCCAGCGCATGCCGGTCATGAGGAATACGGTCTGGATCTCCCGGTTCAGGCGCCGGTTCATCAGCGCCATCTGGAATTCAAATTCGAAATCGGACAGCGCGCGCAGGCCGCGCAGCACGGCCGCAGCCCCCCGCCGCTCGGCGTAGTCCACGAGAAGCCCGTCGAACGCATCCGCCTCCACGTTCGGGAAATCCTGCATGCTGATCTTCAGCATTTCCAGACGATCTTCGAGCGGGAAAAGAAACTGTTTCTTGGGGTTCTGCAGAATGGCCACAATGACCTTGTCGAAAAGCTTCAAGCCGCGTTCAACGATGTCCAGGTGGCCGTTGGTCACGGGGTCGAAGGAGCCGGGGTAGATGGCGATGCGTTCCATGCGGTGTTCCCTTTCCATGCAGAATCGATGAAGGTGCGCTGCCCAGCGGCAAGAGGCCTTCGCCTCATATCACATAAGATAAAAACGAGACAAGCGTTTTGCCGTACCGGCGTTGGTCTTGAAGAAGATAGACGTCGCCCAGCTCGGGCAGTGGATCGTCGAGGCCATGCTCGACCACCAGACGGGCGCCTTGCGCCAGGCAGTGAGCGGCATGAAGGTGGGCGAGGGCCGGGGCCACCAGGCCATGACGGTAAGGGGGGTCGAGGAAAATCAGCCGGGATGCCGGCTCCCGGTTGCGGAGGCAGTCCAGATTGCGGGCGGCGTCCCAACGAGTCACGGAGGCACGTTCCGCCAGGCCGCAGGCGTGGATGTTGCGGGCAAGGACCGCGAGAGCCTCCCGGTCCATCTCGATGAAAAGGGCCGAGGCGGCGCCGCGGCTGAGGGCTTCGATGCCGAAGGCGCCGGTGCCGGCGAACAGATCGAGGACGTGGGCGCCGCGGATCCCGGGACCGAGGATGTTGAAGATCGCTTCGCGCGTCCGGTCGGCGGTCGGCCGGGTCGCGAGGCCCGCCACCGTGAGCAGTTTGCGACCCCTTAATTCTCCGGCGATGACTCTCAACACACTGTGCTCGCGTTTCTAGAGGATTCCGTCGATGCGGCCGTGGCAGGCAAGTGATGGGGCGTTGCCCCATCCCATCGGTGGGGCCTGTGGGAGAGGCTTTCAGCCTCGATGATCGCGGCTGGAAAGCCGCTCCCACGGAGCTTTAACCACTCGAGTTTCTTCGAAGTCATTTAAAATCTCTCAGGGCGTTCAAGACAAAGTCGATGTCCGCGGCGGTGTGGGCGGCGTTGACCTGAAAGCGGATGGTCTCATCCCCCCGGGGCACCACCGGGAACGTCAGGCCGACGGCAAGAATGCCGCGATCGGACAGGTGTTGAACCAGCTGGTGGGTGCGGGGAGTGTCGCGCACCAGCAGGGGCACGATCGGGTGCGGGCCCGGGATGGACTGCCATCCCAGGGACTCGATCCCCCGGCGGAAGCGCGCGGTCATCTGCCGCAGATGCTCCTGCCGCTGCCGCCCCTCGGCGCCGTCGCAGATCGCAAGCGCCTGGGCGGCGGCGGCGCAGTCGGCGACACTCAGCGGATTGGTGTAAATGTAGGTGTCGGCCCTCTGGCGGACGGCCTCGATCAGGGTCGGGCTGCCAGCGATGAAGCCGCCGTTCGCGCCGAAGGCCTTGCCGAAGGTGCCGATGATGACGTCCGGTTGAGCGCCGGTGTGGTCCGCCGTGCCGCGGCCCGTGGAACCGTAGGCCCCGATCCCGTGGGAGTCGTCCACCACGGTGACGAGACCGTCCTTGAATCTGTTTCGATAGGCGGCGGCGATGGCTTCAATGCGGTCGATGGGTGCGAAGTCGCCGCGCATGCTGAAGATGCCGTCGAAGATCACCGCCACCCGCTCCATGCCCGCGGGCACCGCCTCGAGGCTTTTCTTCAGGTGATCCATGTCGTTGTGGGTGTAGATGGCCTTGTTTTCGGAAGGCACGCCCGCGATGCGCATGGCGCGAATGATGCTGTTGTGGTTGAGCTGATCGCCGACCCAGTAGGTCTTGGGGGTGGATATGGCCAGCGCCAGGCCGCAGTTGGCTGTATAGGCCGAGTTGAAAATTTTTGCGGCGGGTTTTCCAACGAAGCGTGCGACTTGCTCCTCCAGGGAGACGTGATAGGAGAAGGTGCCGTCGATGAAACGCACGGCGCCGGGGCCGACGCCCAGCGCATGGGTGGCTTCGTCCGCGGCCCTTATCACCTCCGGGTGATTGGAGAGCGAAAGGTAGCTGTTGGAGTTCATGCGAATGAACTCCCGGTCGGAGCCCTGAAGCCGGTAGCGCGGCCCCTTGTCGCCCTGTGGTGAAAGGTAGCCCACGATCACCCGCTCCGGCGGCTTGGCGCGCCCCTCCTGCGCCAGCATTTCCAACTCCTTAACCAATGCGCGATCCAAGGCATTCAGTGACATGGTTAGCTCCCTAAAAAGGCCCCACCGCAGAGGCGCGGAGGACGCAGAGTGGTTTGTGGTTTCATTTGCCGGTGAGAGGCCGGCAAATGAAAAAAGCCTCCGGCACTTTGTGATTGTTCAAATTGCTGCCCGCAGGGCGAGCGGTTTTCTGAACCGCCGCCTCTCACGGCGGCTCAGAAAGAACCATTTTCTTTGCGATCTTTGCGTCTCAATCGAAGCGGGCGGTGAAAATTTATCAGCTCTCCCAATTAAGGACGACCTTTCCCGACTCTCCTGACCGCATCACCTCGAAGCCCTTTTCGAACTCCGTGTAGTGCAAGCGGTGGGTGATGACGGGGGTGATGTCGAGCCCGCCCTGGATCATGACGGTCATCTTGTACCAGGTCTCGTACATCTCGCGGCCGTAGATCCCCTTGAGGGTCAGGCTGTTGAAAATGACGGTGTCCCAGTCGATGGGGGTGTCGTGCGGCAGGATGCCGAGCAGAGCGATCTTGCCGCCGTGGCACATGCCGGCCAGCATGTCGCGAAAGGCCTGGGCGTTGCCGGACATTTCAAGCCCCACGTCGAAGCCTTCCTTCATCCCCAGTTTTTTCTGGGCGTCGGCGATGGAACCCTGGCGCGCGTCCAGTGCGATCGTCGCGCCCATTTTTTTCGCGATTTCCAGCCGGAAGGGGTTAACGTCGGTCACCACCACGTGGCGCGCGCCGGCGTGCCGGACGATGCCGGTCGCCATGCACCCGATCGGGCCGGCGCCGGTGATGAGCACATCCTCGCCGAGCACATCAAAAGAAAGCGCCGTGTGGGTGGCGTTGCCGAGCGGGTCGAAGCAGGAAAGCACGTCGGTCGGAATGGCGGGGTCGCAGTACCAGACGTTGGTGACCGGGATGCTGAGATACTCCGCAAACGCGCCCGGCCGGTTGACCCCTACTCCGCTCGTGTGCGGGCACAGGTGCCGGCGGCCCGCCAGGCAGTTGCGGCAGCGGCCGCACACCAGGTGGCCCTCGCCGGAGACCAGGTCCCCCACCTTGAAGTCGTGGACGTTGCTGCCGATCGCAGCCACACGTCCGACGAACTCGTGGCCGACGTGCATGGGTACGGGGATGGTCTTCTGCGCCCACTCGTCCCAGTTGTAGATGTGCACATCGGTGCCGCAGATGGAGGTCTTCTGGATCTTGATGAGCACGTCGTTTATGCCCATCTCCGGAACCGGCACGTCCTGCAGCCAAAGACCTTGTTCCGGTTTGGCTTTTACCAAAGCCTTCATGGTTTTCATGGCCGGCTCCAGCTGAAGAGGAAAACGATGGAGTGTGAACCGCGGGCCGCTTTGATCGTTTGGAAAAAGTATGCTTGGAGGCGGCAGGCTTGTCAAGCAGGATCGGCTTTTTAAAATTTCTCTCTCTTTTCACCATCCGGTTGTATTGATTATCAAATGCTTTCAGTCTAAACTCTACGGCATAATCAATAGGAGCGGCATCTTGCCGCGCAATTCTGACGCCATCCCGCTTGTCTTCCGTTTCCGGCACTCCGAGGACCGGATCCATGCCTGAAGAGCTTGAGTGGAAAACGCGCAAGGAACGTGTCGACCGTAAGCTCAAGTCTCTTCATCCCGCCTGGTCGATCGTCAAATACCGGCCGGGTATCGATGCCTCTTCATTGCCTTGCCACGCCGTTAAAGAATATACCCACTACAGCGGCCCCGCCGACACGCCCTGTTCGTAAATGGCCGGTTACTCGGCATCATTGAAGCCAAGAAAGTCGGCGTGGGTCCCCCGGCTCCTGGAGAGGCCAAGCGTTACGCGCGGGGAGCCGAAGACGGACCCGGAAATTGGCGCGGATACCGGGTGCCGTTTCTTTATTCGACCAACGGCGAGGTCATCCATTTTGTCGATGTCCGCGCAGAAAAATACATCTCCCGCAGGATCAACCAGTTTCACACGGCGGATGCGCTGGACGAGATGTTCGGCCGGGAATCTGGATTTGAATGGTTCCGGGGGCATCCCGTCCGGATCGAAAGGCTGCGGCCATACCAGAAAAAGGCCATCGAAGCGGTGGAATCGGCAATTGGCAAGGGCAAACGCGCCATGCTGGTGGCCATGGCAACGGGCACCGGCAAGACCTTCATGACCGTGGCCCAGATTTACCGCTTCCTCGAATCCAAGGCCATGCGGCGGGTGCTGTTCCTGGTGGATCGCCGGGCGCTGGCGGCCCAGGCGGTGCGGGAGTTTGCGGCATTCAACACGCCCAAGGGCCTCAAGTTCGATCAGGAATACGACGTTTTCAGCCAGCGCTTTCGCCGGGAAGACTTCGACGACGATAAGCCCTACGACCCGAAGGTGCTGCCCGGCAGCTACCTCACCGCACCGCAACCCGCGCACACGTTTGTTTACGTCTCTACCATCCAGCGCATGGCCATCAACCTGTTCGGATGGGAGGGCGCGTTCGCCCAGACCACGAGCGACCCCGACTACGAGGACGAAGACGCCGCCCGGCTCGACATCCCCATCCATGCCTTCGATGCCATCATCGCCGACGAGTGCCACCGGGGGTACACGGCCAGCGACACCGCCACCTGGCGTGCCGTGCTGGACCACTTCGATGCCGTCAAGATCGGCCTCACGGCCACGCCGGCGGCTCACACCCTGTCGCTTTTCAACGAAGTGGCCTACCGCTATACGACCGACGAGGCCATCGGCGACGGCTACCTGGTGGATTACGACGCGGTCAAGATCAACTCCAAGGTCCGGATGACGGGCGCGTTCCTGAAAGAAGGTGAGCAGGTCGGCGTCGTCGACACGGAAACCGGCCGGGAAGTCTTCGACCAGCTCGAAGACGAGCGCGAATTCGCATCGACGCAGATCGAAAGGGACATCACGGCGCCGGACAGCAACCGCAAGATCATTCTGGAACTCGCGCGCTATGCCGCCCTTCACGAAAAGGAAAAAGGTCATTTCCCCAAGATCCTGATCTTTGCGGTCAACGACTTGCCCCACGTCTCGCATGCGGACCAGGTGGTACAGATCTGCCGGGAGGTCTTCGGCCAGGGCGACGACTTCGTGCAGAAGATCACCGGCAGCCCCAGCGTGGACCGGCCCCTGCAGAAGATCCGCGAGTTCCGCAACCGGCCCAACCCCAGGGTGGTGGTGACGGTGGACATGCTGAGCACGGGCGTTGACATCCCCAGCCTGGAATTCGTGGTTTTCATGCGGCCGGTGAAGTCGCGCATTCTCTGGGTGCAGATGCTCGGCCGGGGCACGCGGCTCTGCCCCGAGATCAACAAGACCCATTTCACCATCTTCGACTGCTTCAACGGGACCCTGATCGAGTATTTCCGGGACGCCACGGACTTCAACGTCGAGCCGCCGCGCAGGGAACCGCTGCCGATCGAACGGGTCATCGAAAACATCTACCAGAACGTGGACCGCGACTACCACGTGCGGGTGCTGGTGAAGCGGCTGCGGCGCATCGAGAAGGACATGAGCGGCGAGGCCCGCGAGAAATTTGCCGATCTTCATCGACGACGGCGACATCGGCAAGTTCGCCGGCGAGCTTGCGGTTCGGGTCAAGAGCGATTTCGTCAAGACCCTGAAACTATTGCGCGACAAGGATTTCCAGGATCTGCTGGTCAACTACCCGCGCGCCCGGAGAAGCTTCATCAAGGGCTACGAAGTGGTCGACGAAGTTTCATCGGAGGCCATGATCCGCCGCGGCGCCGCCTATCAAAAACCGGAAGATTACCTGGTTTCATTTGCCCGGTTCGTGCGCGAAAACCCCGAGCAGATCGAGGCCATCCGCATCCTCTTGGAGCGGCCGCGGGGCTGGAAGCCTGAAGCCCTGAGCGAGCTGCGGCAAAAGCTGCGCCGCAGCCATTTCGACGAGAGCGATCTGCAGAAAGCCCACAGACTGGTCTACAACAAGGCTCTGGCGGACATCATCTCCATGGTCAAGCACGCGGCCAGGCAGGAGGAGCCTATTTTGACGGCCGAGGAGCGGGTGGATCGCGCCATGCGGAACGTGACGGTGGGGAAAACGCTCACCGAGGAGCAGGTCAATTGGCTGGGGCTGATTCGCGAGCACATGGTCCAGAACCTGACCATCGACCTGTCCGATTTCGAAGACGCCCCCATTTTCGCAACCAAGGGCGGCCTGGGCCGCGCCAGAAAGGTCTTTACAGCCGATCTCGAAGCCTTTATTGAGGAGTTCAACTACGCCATGGCGGCGTGACGCGAGACCGTGAATTCTGTGGGAGCGGCTTCCAGCCGCGACGGTGACTCGCGGCAAGATGCCGCTCCCACAACTGCGGGAAAGAATAGGCGTAATGCCCGATCACTCACTCTGTGGGAGTGGCTTTCCAGCCACGATCATAAGGAATCGCGGCTGGAAAGCCGCTCCCACAGTTTTATTTAGTTAGGCGGCCGCTCGCGGTCCAACCCGTCCGATTGAAATAGAAAGCATTCCGTTTATGTCCGACATCGTCAACAAACTCTGGGGCTTCTGCCACACGCTGCGCCACGACGGCATCGACTACGGCGACTACATCGAGCAGATCACCTACCTGCTCTTCCTGAAGATGGCCGACGAGCGCGGCGTCGAGTTGCCGAAGGGCTGCGACTGGGCCAGCCTCAAGGACAAGTCCGGCACGGCCCTGACCGACCACTACGTCGACATCCTCCGCAAGCTGCGGGAGGCCACCGGGCTCCTGGGCGACATCTTCAGCCAGGCCATGCCGCGCTTCAACAACCCGGTCAACCTCAAGCGGCTCATCACCCTGATCGACGAGGAAGAGTGGACCGCGATGGACGTGGACGTGAAGGGCGCGGCCTTCGAGGGCCTGCTGGAAAAGGCGGCCAGCGAAGGCAAGAAGGGCGCGGGCCAGTACTTCACGCCCCGCGTGCTGATCCAGTCCATCGTCCGCGTGCATGAAGCCCGACCCCCGCGGCAAGCCGCGAGTTCACCATCTGCGACCCGGCCTGCGGCACCGGCGGCTTCCTGGTGTGCGCCTACGAGTGGCTGATGGACGAGACCAAGGCGGCGTCTTCGACCGCGACGACGCCAAGCGCATCAAGACAGCAGACCTACTTCGGCCAGGACCTGGTCGCCGCGCCCGCGCCGGCTGGCCCTGATGAACCTGTTCCTGCACGGCCTGGAGCCGACAGATCTACCTCGGCGACACGATCTACGAGCCGAACCGCGGCGACCGCTTCGACGTGCGTCCTGACCAATCCGCCCTTCGGCACCAAGGGCGCGAACCAGGCCCCGGACCGCGACGACTTCACCATCGAGACCAGCAACAAGCAGCTCAACTTCGTCCAGCACGTCATGACCATCCTCAAGCCCGGCGGCCGGGCCGCCATGGTGCTGCCGGACAACTGCCTGTTCGAGGACAAGGCCGGCGAGGTGTTCAAGATCCTCATGCAGGACTGCAACCTGCACACGGTCCTGCGCCTGCCGCGCGGCACGTTCACGCCGTACAGCCAGGGCGTGAAGGCCAACGTGATCTTCTTCCAGAAGGGCTACCCCACCGAGAACGTCTGGATCTACGACGCCCGCTCCAACGTGCCCGGCATCACCAAGAAGGACCGCCCGCTGACCCCGGCAGCACTTCGCCGAGTTCGAGAAATGCTACGGCCCCGACCCCAACGCCGGCGCCAAGCGCAAGGACCAGGGCGAGCAGGGCCGCTTCCGCAAGTTCCACATCAGCGAGATCAAGGAGCGCGGACTACAAGCTGGACATCACCTGGCTGAAGGACGAATCGCTGGAAGACGCCGACGAACTGCCCGAGCCGCAGGACCTGGCGGCCGAGGCGATCACGGAGCTTGAGGCGGTGGTGGATGATTTGAGGGATATTCTTCAGTTGATCGAGATGAAACGGAAATGATCAATGAAAGAACTGCCGTAATAGGCTGGATGCTGCAACATTGGGACGAGATCTGTTATCCAAAGCTGGATATGCTTCCAACTAAGTGTCGAAGGACAAAGGAGTGCCGAATCAATTCGAGCAAAAGCGACTATGACCGGCAAAATAATTGGACATGTCATCATATTTTGACCAGCATCTCAATGAAATCGAATAAGGTGATACCTGTCTTATCGAAAAATGACGTTCTAATAAACAGGTCACGAGCTTATAGGCTGCGATGCAGCTTTAGATATCTAGAACAACGAGTGTGCAGAACCTGAACGCACTTCATATCTACATTCGGTGTCAGACCGCAAAATGATTGTTCGCTGATTGACAAGTTTATCTGATATTGAATACCAATAATTATCCATGGAGATGCAATCTTCATAGAAAAAACAGCGCAGGTATTTAGGCGCAATACAAATGGAATCAGCTCGTAGTTTTGTCTGACAATGAGGGCTCCGAACAATTCTCTACTCCCTACCTCTAATGACAGAGCAACGCCGCATCGTCGCCAAGCTGGAAAAACTCCTGGCAAAAGTCGACGCCTGCAAGGAGCGGCTGGAAAAGATCCCGGCCATCCTCAAACGCTTCCGCCAATCCGTCCTCGCCGCCGCCTGCTCCGGATATTTCACAGTCGACTGGCGAATAAGGAACAAGGATTCTCGAACTGCTACAGATTCTCAAAGACACCATATCGCGAGCAAGTACCAATTCCTAAGTTACCTCACTCATGGAATAATCATCACAGTCTCGCAGAATTCTGTTCTCGTTTGATAACCAGTGGTATCCAGAAGATAGGCAGCTATCATTCAGATGGAGGCATCCTGTCTTTAGTCATCAGGATAGTGCAACTGAATCATGAAACGTAATCTATCTATTATAAATCATATCAGCGCGTGAAAGCGCTTATGCAATATAGAACGATTAAGTACAGAGCTTGTTGAGAAATGATGATTCTCATTTCAATACCGCTGTATGGCGATAATGCTGGCTCCGAGAGCGATCAAAGATTTCGATTAGACATGCAGTGAACTAGCATAATACCGCTTGACAGACTAAAACTTATTCCTGCACTACATATATCGCATGGTACCTTGCTTCATCAGATCGGATGGTTCGAGCAATTCCAAAAATGCAGAGAGTTGCAACAAAACTTGCATTAATATCAGTCGATATTATGAATGCTATTGAATACCATTGCCGCCCTCTTGACGAACAACACGAAATCGTCCGCCGCGTCGAAGCCCTTTTCAAGATCGCCGACGACATCGAGAAGCGCTACGAAAAAGCCAAGGCCCACGTGGACAAGCTGACCCAGTCCATCCTCGCCAAGGCCTTCCGCGGGGAGCTCGTCCCCCAGGACCCCAACGACGAACCCGCATCGGAGCTGTTGAAGCGGATACAGGAGGAACGCAGAAAACCAGAAGGCCGAGGCCCGGCCCAACCGAAAGAGCACAAGTCGGAGGGTGAAAAATTGATCAATGCAGCCGACTCCTATCGGCCGGGAAACTTCTCCCCCAAAAATCCCCCCAGCCCCCTTTTTCAAAGGGGGAGAAATGAGGCAACGATTCCCATCTGCCAAAGTTATTTTAGCCATGTTCCGTTGCCCGAAAGGGGAGTGGAGAAAAATCTCCAGCAGACTGGCTTTGAATAAACCGATGCACCGGATGCTTTCTGTATCCCCCCTTTGGAAAAGGGGGCCGGGGGGATTTGATTTCAGCCTCCATCGGGCACGCAGCAGTTTCACTTTGGCTCTGCCGGCGGCGGGTATGCGTCAGGCGCGGGTGGGCTATCAGACCATGGCCCACCGTTTTCTCATGAAAATCAGCTTGAAATAAAGAGAATATCATGGTAAATTAAAGTTATGCTTTCACGGCCCTATTTGCTCGATCGAGTCCATCAAGCCCTGAAACGCAACCGGGTGGTGGCGTTGATCGGGCCCCGGCAGTGCGGCAAGACGACCCTGGCCCGCCAGATTGTCCCGGCCGGGGCCTTGGAGTACTTCGATCTCGAGAATCCGCGCGACCTCGGGCGCTTGGACGAGCCCTTATCGGCTCTCGAAAACCTGCGCGGCATCGTGGTCATCGACGAGGTGCAGCGTCGGCCGGACCTCTTTCCGGTCCTGCGCGTGCTGGCGGACCGCACGCCTTTGCCGGCGCGCTTCGTGATTCTCGGCAGCGCCTCCCCGGATCTGCTGCGCCAGTCTTCGGAGTCCCTGGCAGGACGGATCGAGCGCGTGCCCATGGGGGGGTTCGCCTTGAAGGAGACAGGCCTTGACGCTCACCCGCGTCATTGGCTGCGCGGCGGTTTCCCGCTGTCGTTTCTGGCTGAAGACGACGAGGCTTCCTTTCACTGGCGGCGGGAGTTCGTACAGACCTTTCTCGAGCGCGACGTGCCGCAATTGGGCTTTGCCGTCCCGGCCATGACCATGTACCGTTTCTGGAGCATGGTAGCGCATTACCATGGGCAGGTCTGGAACGCGGCGGAACCGGCGCGTTCGCTGGGGATCGGGGAGACCAGCGTGCGCCGCTACCTCGACCTGCTGTGCGATCTGTTGATGGTGCGCTCCCTGCCTGCATGGCATGCCAACCTGAAGAAACGCCAAGTCAAATCGCCCAAGGTCTATTTCCGGGATTCCGGGCTGCTGCACCACATGCTGGGCATCCGCGACGAGGGGGAATTGCTGCGGCACCCGAAATGCGGCGCCTCGTGGGAGGGGTATGTGGTGGAAGAGGTCCTGCGGGCGACCGAGCCGGATGCGGCCCATTTCTGGGCGACGCACCAGGGCGCGGAGCTGGACCTGCTGCTGACCGTCCGCGGCAAGCGCTACGGCGTGGAATGCAAGCGGGTGGATGCGCCGCGGCTGACACCCTCGATGCGCATTGCCATGGAGGACCTGCAACTCGAACGCATCGCGGTCGTTTACCCCGGCCCCCGCCGCTATCAACTGGCGGAGCGCGTGGAGGCCGTTCCGTTGTCAGAGGTCGCTGCCGGCTTGGACGGCCTGTTCCCTGTGAAATAGGTACGGTGCGCAGTAAGTAAGCATTCGATAGCTCGTCAATACCTAATTGAAAATGGGATTGAATATGAAAAAGAACATCGATTCCGCCTTGACGACCTCGCCGGAATACAGGCGGTTTATTGAGGACTTAAGGCGCGTGTGATCTCCGCCCGCATCTGCGCTGCCCGGGCCGTGAACCGCGAGCTCATCCTGCTGAACTGGGACATCGGGGGACATCCTGGAGAAACAGAAAACGCTGGGCTGGGGGGATCCGTAGTGGAAATGGTGGCCGCGGACTTCGGCGGGCGTTTCCCGGAATGCCTGGATTCTCGCCCAAAACGTCTGGCGAATGCGCCAACTCTGCCAGACCTATGAGGTCAAAGAATTTCTCGCACAGGCTGTGCGAGAAATATCCAAGAAAGAAAAGCCGGCGCTGAATGGGCAAAAACTCGCACAGCTGTGAGAGAAATAGTCGCGGCTGTCCCCTGGGGGCATCACGTCCATGCTTCTCGGCAGATTGAATACCCCGCCCGAGTTCTTACTACCTCCGCGCCACCGCCCAGTTCGGTTGGTCGCGCAACGTACTGCTCAACCAGATCAAGGCCGGGGCGTATGAACGGGCGGTGACGGACAAGAAATCCAGCAACTTCCCCCTCGCCCTGCCGGAGTATTTGGCCGAGCAGGCTGATGAAATGCTCAAGAGCTCCAATAACCTCGAGTTCCTGGGCATTCGGCGCGAAGTCAAGGAGCGCGATCTCGAGGATCGGCTGATATCCCGCCTGCAAGCGTTTCTGCTCGAACTCGGCTACGGTTTCTGTTTCGTCGGCCGCCAGCATCGGCTGACGCTGGGCCAGAAGGAATATTTCATCGACCTGCTTTTCTACCATCGCTTCCTCAAGGCGCTGGTGGCCTTCGAACTGAAAGTCGGGCCGTTCGAGCCGGAATACGCGGGCAAAATGGACTTCTACCTGAACCTGCTCAACGATACGGAGCGCGGGCCGGACGACAACCCCTCCATCGGCGTCATCCTCTGCGCCGAGAAGGACGACGTGGAGGTCGAATACGCCCTCAAGTCCAAGCAGAACCCGATCGGGGTCGCCGAGTACCGTTTGCGATCCAAACTCCCGGCCGACTTGAAGGGTCGGATCCCCACGGCCCGGCAGCTCGCCGATGTCGTCCGCGCGGCCATGCCGGAAGGGCAGGGGTGATGGCGCGGTTAAGGCAAAGGGCCGATCATACCGGCGAAAGTGGATAACCATGAAAAAACTTAAAGACTTGTCCGCGTCCGAACGACCCCGTGAAAAACTCAAGCCAAAGGCCCCGAGGCGCTGTCCGACCTGGAGCTGATGGCCATTGTGCTGGGCAGCGGCACCAAAACAGCGATGTGCTGACCGTGGCCGGCCGCATACTGAAGGTGCTGGACGGCCGGAACGAAAAACTGAGCGTGGAAGAGCTGCAGAAGATAGAAGGAGTGGGGCCGGCCAAGGCGTCGCTGATCGCCGCTGCGCTGGAATTCGCCCGCCGGCGGATACGGCCGGAGGGGCTGCGAATATCGTTCCCGCCCGACGTGCTGCCGCTGATCCGTCATTTTGCGGACCGCAAACAGGAGCATTTCATCTGCGCCTCGCTCAACGGCGCCAACGAGGTCATCGCCACGCGCGTCGTCTCCGTCGGCCTCGTGAACAAAACCCAGGTCCACCCCCGCGAGGTTTTTGCCGACCCGCTCATCGACCGCGCCTCGGCCGTCATCGTCGCCCACAACCACCCCTCCGGCAGCCTCGAACCCAGCAAGGAAGACATCGACATCACGGGTCAACTCAAGTCCGCCGGAGAGATCCTCGGCATAAGGCTTCTGGATCACGTCATCTTCAATTCCAGAGGCTATTATAGTTTTCTTGAAAAGAGCCTGATATAGTTGCGCTGCTGTCAAAGATTGTTTGCCAGTTTAACATGAGAGTAGGGGGGGAAATGATTCAGCGCATAGAAGCACTCAATTATCGATCTTTGCGCGACGTGGATGTCTCAATTGGCAACTTCGAGATACTTGTCGGCCCCAATGGCAGCGGCAAGTCGAGTCTGCTCGATGTGATTGCTATACTTGGGGATATCTTGCGAGCCGGTCCCACTCGCGCCATTCTGGGCGACCCGCGTCTTGGGATTCCGCAGCGCTCGCCGGACCCGGCTCAACTGCGTTGGATGCGTCAAGGGGATCGGTTTGAGCTTGCCGTTGAAGCACCGATTCCTGCCGAGATCAAGAGCCAGTTCAAGAACGGCGCCTATGATTCCTGCCGGTATGAGCTGGCAATCGGGGCTGGCAGCTCAGGTGATGAAGTGTCGATCCTTGCTGAGACCCTGTGGCTCAATCCTGAAAAACAAAAAGAGCCGACGGCATCACAGGCGGTCCTTTTCCCGGAACCCAATCCGCCCCGAAAAAGCCTGGTTCATCCGCCCGGCGGCAAGACCCCCTTCGGCTGGAGAAAGGTTGTCAACAAGATCCAGGAATCCGGAAACGACTATTATATTGCTGAAACATCAGGCTGGAACAACCCATTCAGGCTTGGGCCTAACAAATCGGCTTTGGGTAATTTGCCGGAAGACGAGGCCCGCTTTCCCGTGGCCACATGGTTCAAGCGAATGCTCATGGAGGGTGTCCAGCGAATCGTGTTGTCCAGCGAAGCGTTGCGGAGGCCCAGTCCGCCAGGCTTGCCGCTCATGCTGCTTCCGGATGGATCAAATCTTTCCTGGATAGTGGCGGCGTTGGAACGCAAGCATGATACGTCACTAAAACGCTGGGTGGCCCATTTAAAGACCGCATTGCCTGACCTCAAGGACATCAGAACGATCGAGCGGGCGGAGGACAAACACCGTTACATAGTATTAGTCTACAATGGGGGTCTTGAGGCACCCTCTTGGCTTGTATCCGACGGTACGCTTCGTCTTTTGGCGCTCACCCTGTTGGCGTACATTCCAGGCTTGAGCGGCATCTATTTGATTGAGGAACCCGAGAACGGCATTCATCCGCGCGCTGTCGAGACGGTGTATGAAGCACTTTCCTCGGTTTACGGTGCCCAGATATTGTGTGCCAGCCATTCGCCGTTGATGGTGGGCCGCGCCGAACCTTCAAAAATTCTCTGCTTTGCACGCGGCGCAGATTCGGCAACTGCCATCGTGCGCGGCAGCCAGCACCCCAAACTCAAAGCTTGGAAAGGCGAGGTCGATTTAGGGACCTATTTTGCCAGTGGGGTTCTGGAATGAAGGATCTCATAGTTCTTTGTGCCGACAAGAAAATCGAGAACACGATCGATGGCCTTCTCTGCCGCCCGGTGGCATTGCGCATCCGGCAAATCGGTTATGATATCAAGGTCCACTCCGGCCGAGACCCGGGGTGCTTTCATCATGCTCACAACTTTCTAAGACCGTTGCGTTTGCAGTATGACCATGCGCTTGTGGTTTTTGATCGTGACTGGGAAGGTGTCCCAACGCAATCTGCACAAGCATTAGAAGACGCTGCCAATGCCAGGTTGAAATCGGACTGGAAAGGAAAAGCGGCCTCTGTGGTGATTTCACCCGAGCTTGAGGCTTGGGTATGGAGCGACTCGCCGCATGTAGAATCCGAGCTGGGCTGGCCTTCTCGGCTGGGGAAATTGCGCGTCTGGCTTGAAAAAAAGGAATTGTGGGCTGTCGGCTCGCCCAAACCCACCGACCCTAAAAAAGCGGTTGAGGTTGCAGCCCGTGAAGCAAGACTGCCCTGGACTGCTGCGGTTTGCAGAGAGCTTGCCACCAAGGTAAGTGTTGACCGATGCACCGAAGCCGCCTTTAGCGGTTGGTTTCCATTTTACGGGTTTGGTTCGGAAAATGAGATGAGAACTCGTGCTGGCTTGCGTGGCGCTCCTGGCCGGGTGTGTCGGAATCCCCGATGGCGTGACGCCGGTCGAGAATTTCGAACTGGCGCGCTACCTGGGCACGTGGTACGAAATCGCGCGCCTGGACCACTCCTTCGAGCGCGGGCTCTCCCGCGTCACGGCGGAGTACAGCCTGCGGGAGGACGGAGGGGTGCGGGTCGTGAACCGCGGCTACTCAGAGAAGGAGAGGGAGTGGAAGGAGGTCGAAGGCAAGGCCTATTTCGTCGATCACGCGGATCAGGGCCACTTGAAGGTCTCCTTTTTCGGCCCCTTTTATGGCTCCTACATCGTTTTCGAGCTCGACCGCGACAGCTACCAATACGCCCTCGTGAGCGGACCCGACAAATCCTATTTCTGGATCCTCGCGCGCCGCCCCGAGATGGACAAGGAATTGAAGGAGCGGCTTGTCGCCAAGGCCGCCGCACGGGGCTTTGACATGAGCGGGTTGATTTTCGTGCGACATTAGATCAGCTTGCCTCCTCCAGGAGCTCTTTTTGGGTGTTGCGTCACATGGTTTTGCATAGTTGCCAGGACACTCCCCAAAAATTCCTCCTGACCTCCCTTTGTCAGAGGAAAACGACATGCCGACCGAAAACGTGTATCGCGACCTTGTCGAGAACATGCACGACGGAATTTACTTCGTGGACCGCGAGCGTCGGATCACCTATTGGAACAAGGGCGCGGAGCGCATCACCGGTTACTCCGCCGCGGAGGTGGTCGGCAAATCCTGCGCCGACAACATTCTCGTCCACGTGGATGCCATCGGCCGCCAGCTTTGCAAAGGGTCGTGCCCGCTGGTCGCCGCCATGGCCGACGGCGCACCGCACCAAGCCGAGGTTTACCTGCACCACAAGCAGGGGCATCGCCTGCCGGTGTGGGTGCGGACCTCCCCGCTGCCCGTCGCCGACGGCAGCTTCGCGGGGGCCGTTGAGATTTTCACGGAAATCAGCTCGCGCCAGGCATTGCAGGCGCAGGTGGAGGAGTTAAAAAAACTGGCGTTGGTCGACGCGTTGACCGGCCTGCCGAACCGGCGGCACCTGGAAGCCCAACTGCACTCGCGGCTGGAGGAACTGCGGCGCAGCGGGGTCGGCTTCGGCCTGCTCTTCATGGACATCGACCACTTCAAGCAGTTCAACGACCGCTACGGACACGACGTCGGCGACCAGGTTTTGACCGTCGTAGCCAGCACCCTTTCGCTTTCCGTGAGGCCGTTCGACATCGTGTGCCGCTGGGGCGGGGAGGAGTTTGCAGGCATTTTCCCGCACACGGATGCGGCGACGCTTGAGGCCATCTCCGAGCGACTGCGCATCCTGGTCGCCCATTCACGCGTCAGCACGGGCATCGGCGTGTTGACGGTCACCGTTTCCATCGGCGGCACCTTGGCCAAGGCGGAGGACTCGGCGGCCGCGCTCGTCAAGCGCGCCGACACTCTCATGTACGCAAGCAAAACCGGAGGCCGCAACCGGGTGACGATCAAGGAAGCCGGTTAAGGCGCGCGGCGTCATCCTCTCGGTAATGAAGTATGGTCCTTGTGGGAGAGGCTTTCAGCCTCGATTTTCGCGGCTGGAAAGCAGCTCCCACGGAGTTGAAAAAAAGCGACTCTAATAGAAGGTTAAGGACTGTGGTGGGGGTGTAATCCATGACCATCCTTGCAGGCGACGTGGGGGGGACCAAGACGCGGCTGGCTCTCTACGAACGGACGGGTTCAGCGGACCCGTTCGCCCTTGAGCGCCAGGTTCTGGCGGATTTCGAAAGCCGCAGCGCTCCTTCGCTCGAAGAGATCGTCCGGGAATTCCTGGGGCGGCATAATGCAGCGGGCCGGATTGAAGCGGCGTGCATCGGTCTTCCCGGGCCCGTGGTGGGCGGTGCGGTGCGGGCGACCAACCTGCCGTGGGTCATCGAAGAAAGAGCGTTCGGCGAGAACCTGGGGATCAAGAAGGTGCGGCTGGTGAACGATCATGCCGCCACGGCGGCCGCCCTGCCCCTGCTGGGGCCGGAGGATCTGATCACGCTGCATCCGGGCCGGGAGGAGCGGGAGCGCCGGGTTTTTGCGATCCTGGCACCGGGAACCGGCCTGGGGCAGGCGTATTCGGTCCTGGGCGGCGACGGCCGCCACCATCCCTTCCCCTCCGAGGGCGGGCACGTGGAGTTCGCCCCGAAGGACGAGATCGAGTTCGACCTGCTTAAATACCTCCAGGAAAAACTCCATAAGCGCGTCAGCATCGAGCGCGTGCTGAGCGGTCCGGGCATCATGAACATCTATGCCTTCCTGCGGGACCGGTCCCACTGCGATGAGCCCGAGGCTCTGCGCACGGAAATCGCGGCCGCGCCCACGCCGGCCGCCGTGGTCACCGACCGCGGCTTGAAAGGAACCCACCCCATCTGCGTCCGAACCCTCGACATTTTCGCCCGACTGCTCGGGTCCCAGGCCGGGGACGTGGTGCTCACGTATCTGTGCACCGGCGGGCTTTTTCTGGGCGGTGGGATTCCCCCGAAGGTGGCGGCGAAGCTGCAGGAAGGCGGGACCGTTGCGGCCTACCTCCGGAAAGGCCGCCTGTCGCCTCTTGTGGAGATGACCCCGCTTCACATAATCAAGAACGACCGCGCCGCCATGCTGGGGGCGGCCGCGATCGCGGCCGGGCTATAACAGAGTGTTGAAAAACAAGCCTAAGACCGTCTGTCACCCGATGGTATAGAGCGACTGTCAGAAATATGTTCCGTCGTCCAACCCGATGCGCTTGAGTTTTTCCCTCAACGTCTTGCGGTCGATGCCCAAGATTTTGGCGGCCCGGCTCTTGTTGCCTTTCACCCCTTCCAGTACGTGCCGCACGTACTCGGCTTCCACCTGCTCCAGGGTCCGGTCCAGGCCGCGCTCTTCGGCGAAGCACTCGGAGCGCATGCCGGCGGGGAGGTCCGGGGCATCGATGATGTCTCCCTCTGCCATGGCCATGAGCCGCTGGACGAGGTTTTCCAGCTCGCGCACGTTTCCCGGCCACGGGTAACGGCTGAGGATTTCCAGCGCCCGGTCGGTGTACTGCGGCGCCGCCCGGCCCATCTCATCGGCGTACTTGGCGCTGAAGAAGCGCGCCAGCAGCAGCACGTCGGCTCCGCGGCTGCGCAGCGGCGGCAGCTCGATGCTGATCACATTCAGGCGGTAGAAGAGATCCTCGCGGAAGCGGCCGCCGCCAATCAGACCCTGGAGATTCTTGTTCGTTCCGGCAATGATGCGCACGTCCACCTTCTGAGAACGGGCGGAGCCGACCATGCAGATCTCCTTTTCCTGCAGGACCCTCAGCAGCTTGACCTGCATCGACAGGCTGGTTTCCCCCACCTCGTCCAGAAAGATCGTCCCCTTGTTGCCGGTCTGGAAAAAACCGGCCCGGGTCTCGGTGGCCCCGGTGAAGGCGCCCCTGACGTGGCCGAACAGCTCGCTTTCAAGCAAACCTTCGGGGATGCCGCCGCAGTTGACCGGGACGAAAGGGTGGGAGGCGCGGGCGCTTCGGTAGTGAACGGCCCGGGCGACGAGCTCCTTGCCGGTGCCGCTTTCACCGGTGATGAGCACGTTGGCCCTGACCGCCGCGGCCTTTTCGATGGCATGGAAAACGGACTGAATGGCCTCGGATTCGCCGATGATACCGGAAGGCGCGGGCGCTGACGGCGGGCCCAGGATCCTCCGGCGCTGCTTGGCCAGGGTGGCTTCCACGGCGTCGAGCAGCTCCTTCTTGGTGAAGGGCTTGGCGAGATAATCCTCGGCGCCCAGCCGGACCGCTTCCACGGCCCCGCCGATCGAAGGGTACCCCGTCACCATCAGGATGCCGACGCCCTTGTAATGGGTGCGGATGTGGCGGATGAGGTCCAGCCCGCTCACTCGCGGCATCTTCATGTCGGTGATCACCAGGTCGAAAGCCGTGTCTTTCATCAGGCGGGAGGCCTCTTCGGCGCTCAGGGCGGCAATCACCGTGTGCCCCACCGGCCCGAGATGCCGCTTCGTCAGTTCGAGCGCATCCGGCGAGTCGTCGACCACCAGGATGGTGGCGCCCGCGTGCACTGCCGGATCCGAGCGTTTTGGTTTCATTAGCGGTTGCTCCCGATTCACCGGCAGGTACACCTTGAATTCGGCACCTTTGCCGGCGTCGCTGACGACCTTGATCCGGCCGCGGTGGGATTTGACAATACCATGAACCACCGACAGCCCCAATCCCGTCCCCACGTCCACATCCTTGGTGGTGAAAAACGGCAGGAAGATCTTGTCCCTGATGTCCTCCGGGACCCCCGGCCCGGTGTCGCGGACCGAAAGAACGATCTCTTCCCCCCGGACCTGAGTGGTGATGGTCAGCTGGCCGCCTTTTTCCATGGCGTGGATCGCATTGATGCAGAGGTTCATGATGATCTGCCGGATCTGCGATTCATCGGCCAGCAGGTCGGGAAGCGAGCCGCCGAGCTGGGTCTGAACCTTTATGCTTTGTTCGGTCAGGCGGGCCTGGAAGAAAGCGACCACCTCCTGGACGAGGCGGTTGACGCAGACTTTGCCCTGCCTGGGGGTGACCTGCCGGGCGAAGAGGAGCAATTTACGCACGACTTCACGGGCGTGCAGGGCCGAGGATTCGATGCGCCCAAGGTCGCTCGCAGCCTGTGGCGGCATGCCGGGCAGCTCTTTCAGGAGCTCGGCGAACCCCAGGATCCCCGTCAAAGGCTCGTTCAGTTCGTGGGCGACCCCGGCCGCCAGCTTGCCGATGGTGGCCAAACGGTCGGCATGCCGCAGCTGATCCTGCAGCCGCGCCTGCTCGGTCTCGGCCTGCCGGCGCTCGATGATGAGGGCGATCTCCCGCGCGACCGAGTCCAACAGGCGGCGCTCTTCGGCCAGGAAGGGGCCTTCATCCAGCTCGGGTCGGGGCTCGAGGTACACGACTTCGACCATCCCCCGCTTGACGTCCCCGGCCACGATCACGGCGCGCTGCGAATGCGGGGACTCGCGGAAACCGGATGTCTGGAACGCCTGGGCGTCGAGCACGATCCGGGCTTGGGTGATTTTCGGGTACAGATAGGCCGGCGGAAGCAGTTCGGCTGCCTGCTGCAGGAAATGATCCTCGCGGCGGTCGGCGCTCACAGCCAGGTTGGCGATGTTGTACATGCAGGTCAGCTCCTTGACCCGTTCCCGCAGCTCGAACCGCGAAAGGTTGTGGCTCAGTGAAAGGCCTATGATGTTGGCCAGGCGGGTGAGAAGGTCGCGGGAAGCGTCGTCGGCACGCCTGGCCTTTGGAAAGGACAGCGCCACGATGCCCGCGACAGACCGTCCGGAAGGCAGCAGGAGAAAGGCATGCCGTACGGCGTCATCTCCCGGCCGCTTCCGAAGAGACACCTTGCTGCCGGGGAACATGAAAACGAATTTTTTACGGCCGGCCTTGACCGGGTCCTCTGATTTCAGGGCGTTGACGATCTCGGCCGGGGCGGTCTCGATGACGTCGAAAAAGGTCCTGGGGCCCGGGTCCTTCTCCCTCCAGCCGGATACGGACGCGGGGCGGCCGTTCAATGCCTTGGCGTGGAGGAGTTTGCCCTTCTCGTCGCAAACGATCTCAACCGCGCGGCACCTGAAAAACCGCAGCAGCGTCGCCGAAATCCCCTTCAGGACCTCAAGGGTCATGCGCCCCTCGCCGGCCGAAGAAAAAATGTCGTCGAAGAGCCGTCGAAAGTCTTGGTAGGTTCGCGCGGAAAGAGGTTCGATAAGACCGTCGGCCTTTGTTTTGCGTCCGTTCGGCATTTGATTCCATGGATTTTTTACGATGCACCCGCGAAGTGTTTTCGTGGCCCTGGATCACGCCCAAGGGCAAGGCGCAGGCCGCTTCGAAAGCGCAGCATACACGTCAGTATGTGAGCATTTCGAAGCGGCCTGCAACACCGCCGTTGGGCGTCAGACAGGGTCAGGAAAGCAGCTTCAAACGCGGCCCCTCAGCTTGGCGGCCTGCGCCACCCGCTCGACGGCGATCATGTAGGCGGCATCGCGCATGAAGACGCCGCGGCGCTCGGCCATGTCGGCCATGGCGTGGAAGGCTCTGGTCATGACCCCGTCCAGGCGTTTGAGGACCTCGTCCTTTTCCCAGTAGAAGTTCATGTTGGCCTGGACCTGCTCGAAGTAGGAGCACGTCACTCCGCCGGCGTTGGAGAGGAAGTCCGGGATGACATAATTTTGCGCTTCTTCAATACCGGGTCGGCTTCCGGCGTGGTCGGGCCGTTGGCTCCCTCGGCGATCAGCACGACGCTGTCCGCGATGTGGCGCACGGTTTCCGCATTGATCTGGTTCTCCAGGGCGCAGGGGACGAGGATCTCGACCCGCTGCTTGATCCAGTCTTCGCCGGGAAGGACCTCATAGCCCCCATCCCTGGCCTTCTGCCGATCGATGGCGCCGTAGCTGTCGGCGATGGAGACGAGGAAATCCGGATCGACGCCATCCGACTTGCGGTAGGTGTAGGAGGCATTGTCGCGGCCGTCCCAGCAGGAGACGCACACGGCCTTGCCGCCGGCCTGAGTGAACCAGCGCACGGCGTGCTGGGCAACGTTGCCGAAGCCCTGGAAGGCCGCGGTCATGCCTTTCACGTCCCGGCCCAGGCGGCGCAACGCCTCGCGTACGCAGAACATGACTCCGAAGCCCGTGGCCTCCGTGCGCCCCAGTGAGCCGCCCATGCCGACCGGCTTGCCGGTAATGAAACCGGGGTAGTGGCCGCCCGCCAGGGTTTCGTACTCGTCGAGCATCCAGAGCATGTGCTGGCTGTTGGTCATGACGTCCGGCGCCGGCACGTCCAACACCGGGCCGACGTTTTTGAACACCTGGCGCACCCACCCGCGGCAGATCTGCTCCTGCTCGCGAGGTGATAACTTACGCGGGTCGCAGATGACGCCCCCCTTGCCGCCGCCGAGCGGAATGTCGACGAGCGAGCACTTCCACGTCATCCAGGTCGCCAGCGCGCGCACGGTGTCCGCGGTCTCCTGCGGGTGGAACCGGATGCCGCCCTTGGCCGGGCCGCGCAGGTCGTTGTGCTGCACCCGAAAGCCGCGAAAGACCTTCACGGAGCCGTCGTCCATGCGCACCGGGATGGTGAAATGGAACTCGCGCATCGGCCAGCGCAAAAGTTCGCGCACGCCTGGCTCCAAGCCGAGGGTTTCAGCTATCTTGTCGAACTGCGCCTGGGCCATTTCAAAGGCATTGAATTTCTCACCCATGATCAAACCTCTTGATTTCGGAATCGTTTTCGGTCTTCAGAGACATTGACCGGCAGCGGCAGCCGCCTCGTGACGGCCACCAAGTTTCAGCTTAGCGTCACTTGCTTTCAAATGCAAAAAAATAAACAGGCCTCTCCGCCTACCGGCGATAATCCCCTTCCCTCTCAGGTTGATAAAGAATGTCGACGATCCGCACCCGAACGGGTTTCCCATGAAGCGCCGGCCACTCAGCAGTATTCCTCGCACATCCAGACGCCGCCGGCGGGTTTGGGCAAGTTGCAACCCCTCAGGTTCTCGCAGTTGATGCAAAGGCCCAGCAGAGGATGGTCGCTCTCCGGCAGCACTTCGACGGATGCGCAGTTTTTTCTGACCACCGTGAGGCGGGGTTTTTCCGAAGGACCGCATTCGTAAAGCTCGCACTCTATGATAGGTGAGCAGGCCTTTGGGAGAAAGGCGCAATCGCCCTGATGCTTGCAGTTCGAGCACAAACTCTCCAGAATGCGCTGTTCCATCTGCATCCGGATCCTGTCATCTTCTTCTTCCGCTCGTTGGTCGACACCGTAGGTGACTTTGAATTTTTTGCTTGCCATTTTCGGGCTCCTTTGCTGGTCGGTTTTTTTGTCGGAGAGGCGATCCGCCTCATACCGACAATCTCTATTGCAGATGCCGTACCAAATTCACCGGCCGGGTTTCCGGTGAGTCCGTCGAGGGGACAACAGCCCGGTTTCATGTCAGACTTGCATCGGCCCGGCTCCCCGGTGCCAAGCTTTTTTAGCGCTCGTCACGGTGGCTTTGCGTGGGGCAATTCTCCCCAGTGGAGAATTTCTCACCGGCTGAGTTATCTCGGCACCTGGCGGTACAGCCCTGCAGGGAGCCGCCGGCGTCAGCCACCCCTCGATCGAAAACGAAACCTTTCTCTTCCGTGGGTCCCTGGTACGAGGCTTGCTTTGCAGGGCCACAGCAGCATATAAGATTCCAGGTCCTGTGGAGGTGGCCCCATGGTGGACATCGATTCAGTCCAGCATCGCTTCGACACGTTCCGCTCCCTGATGAACAGCCGCATCCGGGAAATCCTTCTTGTCTCCAGCGTTTACGACGGCTACATCATCGAGGAGGACGGCACGCTCGAGGAGCGCATCTGGCAGCAATACGCGGACCGGGGGCTGTCCACGGTTCCCCGGATCCGCAAGGTTTCCAGCGTCGAGCGGGCCTTGGATGCCATCCGGTCGGAGGCGATCGACCTCGTGCTCGCCATCGTGCACGAGGAGGCCGAATTGGCCTTCGACCTCGCGCGGAAGGTCAAGGCGATCCGGGACGAGCTGCCGGTCGCGGTGCTGGCGACAGACCCCCTTTTTCTGACGCGACTGGAAGGCTGCGAAAAACCCCAAGGGGTGGATCGCATCTTCCTCTGGCAGAACGATCCCACGCTGCTCGTCGCCATCATCAAGTACTTCGAAGACAAGGCCAATGTCGACCACGACACCCGTGTCGGCGGCGTGCGCCTGGTGCTGCTGGTGGAGGACTCCGTTGCGCACTACTCCACGTTCCTGCCGGCCATTTACATCGCCATCATGGTCCTCACCCGGCGGCTGATCGACGAGGGGCTGAACCATCTGCACCGGCAGCTGCGGATGCGCTCGCGGGCCAAAGTGGTGCTGGTTGAAAGCTTCGAGGAGGCCGTCGAGGTCTACCGGCGCTACCGGCCCTACATTCTGGGGGTCATCACCGACGTGCGCTTCCTAAAAGGCGGCCGGCTGGACGACGAAGCCGGCTTCGAGCTTGTCCGCATGCTGCGCCGGGACATGCGCGAGCTGCCGATCTGCATCCAGTCCGCCGATCCGGAGAAAAACCGAAGCCGGGCCGGGGAGCTGCAGACCTATTTCATCGACAAGAACTCCAGCCGGTTGATGGAGGATCTCCAGCGGTTTCTGCGGGAGACCATGGGTTTCGGCGATTTCATTTTCCGGGTGCGCGACGGCCGGGAGGTCGCCCGTGCGGGAAACCCGCGCGAGCTGCTCGACCGCCTGCGGGAGGTGCCGGCCGAATCGATCCTGCACCATGCCGAGCAGCAGCACTTTTCCCACTGGATGATGGCCCGCACCGAGATCAAGATCGCCGAACAGCTCTACCCGAAGCGCGCGGAGGACTTCCGGGACGCCGAGGACCTCCGCCGCTTCATGATCCGCGTGATCGAGACCGTGCTCTACGAAAAGCAGAGCGACATCATCACCCGCTTCATCCCCGGCCGCAACCCGCTGGAGCTTCAGTTCATGCGCTGGGGGGAGGGGTCTCTCGGCGGCAAGGCGCGGGGCATCGGGTTCCTGCGCTACCTGCTCTCCCGGCTCGAAATCCGTCAGCTGTTTCCCGACCTCGCAATCGAGATCCCCCCGACCCTGGTCATCTGTTCCAACGAATTCGTGCGTTTTCTCGAAGACAACCGGCTTTGGGACGCTGCCTTGAAGGGCTCCCTTGCGTACCCCGAGCTCCAACAGCGCTTCCTGAAGGGAAAGCTCCGCGACGAGATGATTCACGATCTGCGGGCCTATCTCCAGATCGTCCGCGAGCCCTTGGCCGTGCGCTCCTCGAGCATTCTGGAGGATTCCCACAACTTGCCGCTGGCCGGCCTCTATTCCACCTACATGCTGCCCAACAGCGAGGACTCCTTGGACCAGCGCCTCTGGTCGCTGCTGGCCGCCGTCAAGCTGGTGTGGGCGTCCACCTTCGGGGACAACCCGCGGGCCTATTTCCGGCAGACGAGCTACCGGCTGGAGGATGAGCGCATGGCGGTGGTGGTTCAGACGCTGGGCGGCTGCCGGCGCGGGGGTTATTTCTATCCCACCTTCTCCGGTGTCGCTCAATCTCACAACTTCTACCCCATTTCCTACATGAAACCCGAGGACGGTGTGGCCCAGATCGCCCTCGGCCTGGGGAAAACGGTGGTGGAGGGCGGGCCCATCGTGCGGTTCTGCCCGCGCTACCCGATGCTGCTGCCGCAGTTTGCCGACATGCGCGACTGGCTGTACTTCACCCAGAAGAGCTTCTATGCGCTCGACATGGAGCCCGTCCGCGAGCCGAGGGACCCGGCCACGATGGACCGGCTCAAGCTGCTGCCGCTCTCGGTGGCGGAAAGCCAATGGGTGCTGCCGAAGGTGGCCTCCGTCTACCAGTCCGACAGCGGCCTGCTGGTGGACAGCTTTTTCTACGACGGCCCCCGGATCGTCACCTTCCAGAAAGTGCTGCGCGACCCGCGGTTGAAATTCGGCGAGCTGCTCTCCAGCCTTCTTTCCATCTGCGAGCGGTCGATGCGGGTCCCGGTTGAGATCGAATTCGCCTGCGACCTGCCCGAAGAGCAGCGGCCCGTGTTCTACCCCCTGCAGCTCAGGCCGATGGCTTCCAAGCAACGCTGGGAGAGGGCCGAGGTTTCCGCCGGGCTCACGGGGAAGGCGTTCTGCTACTCGAACATGGCCCACGGCAACGGTTTTTATCGCGGCATCCATGACTTGGTGTGCGTCAAGCCCGAGGGGTTCGACATTTCCAAAACCCGCGAGATCGCCCGGGAGATCGGCGAGCTGAACAAGGTGCTGGTCGATGAAGGCCGGCCCTATGTTCTCGTCGGTTTCGGGCGCTGGGGCTCGACCGACCCCTGGATGGGCATCGGGGTGGGCTGGGCGCAGATTTCGGGGGTGAAGGTATTGGTGGAGGTAGGCCTCAAGGGGTTCAATGTGGACCCGGCCCAGGGGACCCATTTTTTTCAGAACGTCACATCGCTGAACATCGGCTGCCTGTCTGTGCCCTACGGTTCGGCGGCCTTCATCCGCTGGGATAAGTTGCAGGCCGCTGAATCCCCCCGCGAAACAAAATACCTGCGGCTCATGCGATGGGGCCGGCCCCTGGACATCCGCATCGACGGCCGTCGGGGGGAGGCCGTGATCGTCCTGCCCGCCGGCCGTCCGGTCTGATTCGGTTTGACAAAACACTTTCAGGCTGCGAGAATGGCGCCGAATTTTCTTGAATAGGAGGATGGAAATTAAAAAAATCATTTCGTAAGCCATCATCACCCACGGTTCCTGCGCAGTGAAGCATAAGCGCCGGTTGAGCGCCATCTCAAACCAGCAACCAAAAGGAGGGGAATCATGCTTCAGAAACTCGCATCGGCCAGCACGCGTTGGAGCACGCGCTGGGTCCCGGACGCATGGGTCATCGCTGTCATTCTCACCATTGCCGCCTATGTTTTAGGTCTCATCTTCACCAAAGCCACCGCGTATCAACTCATTCAAAACTGGGGCAGCGGTTTCTGGGTGCTGCTCTCCTTCGGCATGCAGATGTGCCTGATCATCATGACGGGCTACATCCTGGCCACCACCCCGATTTTCAGCCGTATGCTCAACGGCCTCGCCGGCCTGCCGAAAGGCAACAAGGGCGCCATCGCCCTGATGGCGTTGGTGTCGATGGGGCTGGCCTGGGTCAACTGGGGGCTGAGCATCGTCGGTTCGGCGGTTTTCGTGCGCTTCTTGGTGCGCAAGCAGAAAGGCGTGGACTACCGGCTCCTGGTGGCGACCGCCTACCTGGGCCTGGGCACGATGTGGCATTCCGGGCTGTCCGCTTCGGCGCCGCTGCTGGTGGCCACCCCGAAGCACTTCCTTGAGAAGGACATCGGCATCATCCCGATCACCGAGACCATTTTCCACCCCTTCAACCTGCTGCTGGCGCTGGCGGTTCTGGTCGTCCTGACCATCGTGGGGCCGCTCATGCACCCCCGGAAAGAGGAAACCTTCATAGCGGACCCGGAGCTGGTCAAGGAGTCCACCTTCGAGGCGCCACCCAAGCCGAAACCCGCGGATATGACGCCGGCTCTGTGGCTGGAGCACTCACCCATCATCAACCTCATCGTGTCGGCGTGCGGGATCATCTGGCTCGTTTGGTACTTTGGGAAAAACGGGTGGGCCGGGATCAACCTCGACGTGGTGAACTTCGTCTTCCTGGTCATCGGCATTCTCCTGCACTGGACGCCGGCCTCGTTCCTGAAGGCGGCGATGGAGGGCGGCTCGTTCATCTGGGGGGTCGTCGTCCAGTTCCCCTTCTACGCCGGGATCTTCGGGATCATCAAGTTTTCCGGGCTGGCGGAGGTGATGGGCGACTGGTTCACCGCCATCGCAACCAAGGAGACCTACCCGTTCATCGTCATGTGGTACTCCGGCATCCTCAACTACATCGTGCCCTCGGGCGGGGCAAAGTGGGCCGTTGAGGCGCCCTACATCATGGCGGCCGCCAAGAACCTGGGGGTCAGCGGGCCCATGACCGTCATCGCCTACGCGTGGGGCGACATGATCACCGACGTGATCCAGCCGTTCTGGGCGATCCCGCTGCTGGGGGTGGCCAAACTCAACTTCCGTGACATCATGGGCTACTGCATGATTTATTTCATCATCTACATGGTCATCATCTCGGCCGGCTTCCTCCTCCTGCCGATTTTATTTAAGGTATAGCCGCGGAGGGCGCTAAAAAATTAGCATGCTTGAGGCAAGGGGTGCCCGGGATGCCGGGTGCCCCTTTTTTTCGATGACGGCGGCGAGTTGGGTCAGCCGGAAACCGGCAGACCGCCCCCGGGTTGTCTTTAAGGCCCTCCATCATTATTATAAACCATTACAGATTCCGGTATTAAACCCATGTCATTGCGAGAGGCCCAGTGATGAACGGATTTAAGACCACAAGATTGTACGGGATCATCGGCGTTCTGGCGGTGGCGGCCATGCTCGTTTCCGGGTGTTCAGGGGCGAACCGCGGCGGGCTCAGGAACAGCCGCGAGGTCGGCCGGGCCTTCGAGACCTTCCACACCGAATCCAACTACCGCTACTGGTATTACAACCAGGAAAACAACCCTTACGCAGTGGTCGGCCTGCAGCAGCCATACCGAATCGAGGACATCAACTGGAGGGAGGTGGATTCCAACTCCAAGACCTTCGAGAAAGTGGTCGGACTGGTGCAGAGTTTTCCGGTGAGAGGCTCTTTCACCTATGGGGCGTATATACTGGATCCGCAGGCGCAGCAGATCGGGATGTGGTATTCGAGCCTGAACGCCGGTATCAAGGTCAACCCTGAAACCAATGTGGTTTCCATCAACGCCGGCATGCCCTGGGTCGACAACGACGGGTGGTATGGCAGCGGGGTCGGCGTCGGCATCGGCTCAGGCGGCGCCGGCATCGGGGTCCAGCTGGGCTTTTAGATAAACCCTGCACGGCGAGCGGGTTCTGTAGAGTAAGAACGTTCATTAAAGTTGAATGACTATCAAAGCGGCAGATATTGAGCATTTCCACAGTCATGAGGTGTGTCATGCATATAAAACAATTTTCGTTTATGGCGATCCTTGGCGCAACGCTTGCTGTCGCTTGTACGATGGCGAACACCGGAAGCATTCGAACCAGTGCGGAGGTTGCCCGCCAGTTTCAAAATGTGGAGATCAACCCCAATTACCGCTACTGGTATTTGAATCAGGAGAACAATCCTTTCGGGGTAATCGGGCTCGATCGTGAGTACGGGTTTGATGGCGGTCCTGTTTGGAGGGCGGTTGAGCCGGATTCCCCGACCTTCAAGAAGGTAGTGGGTTTGGTGGAGTCGTTTCCAATGCCCAGCTCAAGGACAACAGGATACACCATCTCCGAGCATCAGGGACGCGCCATCGGGGTCTGGTATTCCAGCATCGGCCTCGGGGTAACGATTGACCCTGCCACCAAGACGGTTTCGCCTTCAACGACATCGCCTTGGAAAAGCCCCTATTGAGTGTTTTAGCGCGTCACTGGGCTCAGCTGGCAAAATCAGGAACAAGGCAATGGCTGAAAAATCAACTTTTGAAAAAGTCACCCGTTCGGAGAAAATACTTTACGGACCACGCAAGCTTCTGCTGTGCGGCTTTGGTGCGGAGGCCCAGAAAAAGTTCGACACGGTTCTTGGAACGGCCGGCCTCGCCGACGTGCCGAAGGTGTGGGTGAGCACAGAGCAGGGGGCGGCGCCGCTGGCCGATCTGCTCGAGCTCGCCGCCGGCAGCGGGGCGGGGACATCCTCGAACCTGCCGCGGGCCGTCATCGTCGCCGGCATCACCGAGGCCCAGCTGATCGGCCTGATGACCGTCTGCAAGAAGTCCGGCATGCAGCAGACCCTCTGGGCGGTGCTCACCCCCGTTTCAGAGAAATGGACGGTTGAACAGCTCCTCGCCGAGTTGGCCCGCGAGCGCGAGGCGCTTCAGAAAAAAAAAGGAAGAGGCGGATGATCGATGTGTTGCACAGAGGAGATGAAACAGGCCTTTAAGATCTTCTTACAGCGGCTGCACCTAAGTAACCAGTTTTGAGACTTTCGGTTTCTAGATCACTATTATATGCTAGACTTAGACGGATCGCAGAATTTTACTACGAGAACATAAACTCCTTGATCTATATAACTACCAAAAACGAAAAAGGACAGCTGCACTAATCGTACCAGATTATGTAAGCGATCATACTCAATATACATATGAACCAATTAATGAAACTATCCCTGGAGCTTATTACCAACAACGATGGAAGATAAAAACAGAACTGCGGTTTATAACGACATACGCTTTATCAAAATCGGCGGCGCAAAACCCGGAGATGACCACATAATAACTGTTGATGGCTTATATTACGATAAGCTCTTTCTGTAGGTCTTAAAAAACGTATGCATGTCCTTTATCCTTGTGTCCAAGCCCCCGGATAATAAAATTCTGTTTGAATAAATCAACGAGCTAGAGACCATAGGAGACGCCCGGCGGATGGAAATCAGAGATGCAAAGTTCTTCTGTCATATCTACAGCTTAATAAACTAGGTGACGCTCACTGACGGAAAAGATGCCAATATGTTCAACTTTTTCGAGTACTTTCTTCAAGAATATCAAAAAACTATCTATAAAAATAGCTATTTCCCTGTATGGCGACCAGACGCGACAATCTAGTATATTTATTCTAAATCGTCGGGCGCTTAGAAAATCGTATACGAAATCTTCAACACGCTAAACATTTAGGCTATCTTATCGATCATTACTTCGGCTACTTATATTATCATTTGTCTCTGAACTTCTTTCGATCACTTTTCTCTCCTTTTTCATCTTCTATTTATTAGAGCTAACTGATCTGATCTAACAATACTGTCTCAGTCGCTTCAGTTCGTGTCTTTAGTACTGTAATAACTTGCGTGTAGTTTACTTGTTGCTTCTTAATAAGTGAAATCAAAGAGCTACGACCATCAAGGATGTCTTCGGCATATGCTGCGGCCCTCGCCTTTTCTCGAACGCCCTTCAACTTCATGGCGAAGACCTCTCGAAGATGACCACCGAAGAAGGTGCTAAAAGCAAAGCTCTACGTTAGACCATAAAGCCCTTAAGAAAAAAATCAGAGGTGGAGCCGCCCACGGCTCCACCTCTGATTTTTTAACGGACGATGCTGAGCACCACACTGCCTTCAACGGATCCCTTCTTGACCGGGTGCTGCTCCTGGCCGGTGGCCTTGGGCACCTCGTCGTACACGAAGCGATACGCCTCGTCCACCGTGATCATGGAATCGCGGTCAAAATCGGCCTTGCCCCGCAATCCCTCCAGCAGGTAGTACGTGAAGACCCCGTGCTGCAGCTCATCCTTTTCGACGCTGACCTCGTTGGCGGAGCTGGCGGTGATAATCACCTTGCCGCGGCCGCCCACCACCCGCTCCAGAAACCCGTCGCCGATGTTGGCGCGCGTATCCGCAACGCTGATGGTCCTCCCGCCGCTGCCGCCGCTGTAGCAGGCGTCGGCGATAAAGACCAGCCGTTCCGAGCGGATGCGGTTGAAGATACGCGCGACCTCGACCATGGGCATGGCCGTGGTGTAGAGATCAGCCGGGTCCGCATCGAAGGGCAGCAGGTATTTTTCCAGGCCGTCGCCGTCCGGGCTGGTGGCATCGCGCTCGGTGGCCCCGTGGCCGGCGAAAAAGATGATGACCATGTCGCTTTCGCGGGCGGCGTTCTTGATGCGGGTGCCGAGGGTGCTGCGCAGGTTGACCAGGCTCGCCTGCTGATTTGTCAGCAGGGTCACATTCTCGGGCGGGATCCGGTTCTCCTCGACCAGCAGGCGGTAAAAGGCCTCGGCGTCGTTGACCGCATACTTCAGCTTGGGCAGCTTCGGGTAGTCGTTGATCCCGATCACCACCGCCCAGACATTGCGGCGTTTCGGTTGATAGTGAACAAATAGCGTCTTCTCCGAGACCAGATCGTCGGTGTCCGTCGCCACCACCCGCAGGTGGTTGTAGCCCTCATCGAGCTGAATCTTGCGGTCGAAGTTCAATCGGCGGGGGGCGCTGCCGCCCACCTGCCGGATGCCGCGTTCGGCGGAGGCTTCCAGGAGACGGCCATTCAGAAAAACCTCCAAGCTCTTCAAACCCTGCTTGCCTTCCACCGCCCCGCTCAGGCGCACGCTTCCGACTTCAACCTGCTGGCCGTCCTCCGGGCTGGTGATGAGCAGAAGCGGGGGCGCCTTGCCCTCGGCCGCGATCTTGCTCATGCGCTCTTTTTCCTTGCGCTCCTTCTCGAGCTCCTGGGTGAGCTGGACGGACCTGGCTTTCTCAACCTGAAGCTGCTGGTTCAGCCGGTCCAGCTGCGCCTGCCGGGCGGTGAGTTCGGCCAGCTTGTATTCCAGTTCCCGCTGCTGCTGCAGGCGCTCCGCCGGCTTGGGCCCCCCTTTCTGGGAAGCGGCCTGCTGGAGGGCCTGTATTTTTTCCTTGGTCTGATCGATTTCCATGGCGGTTTGCATCCGGGCGGCAGACAGGTCCCGGACCTTGTCCGCCCGCATGTACGCCTGGGTGATGCCGGGATGCTCCGGGTAGCGTTCGTGCAGTTTCTGCAGGAATTCGGCAATTTGGGCGTAGTCGTCGGTCTGCCAGGCGATGATGATCGCATCCAGATAGCCAAGGTTGTCCTTGTAGTCCTGGTCGGCAAACCCGAGGCTCAGCCGGCCGGAACCGATCGAGACAAACGTATCCCCCACCTCGTTCACAAACACCGGGGTTTGGGGGCCTTTCCCGATCACTTTGACGAAGTGCCGGTCGCTCGGTCCCCGTCCGGCATCGGTGGGATCCATAAACACCCGGCCCTTGGCCATGATGGAGTAAAGCCGGCCGGCCGCGAGGTCTACTCCGGTATCGATGCGTTCATAGGAGCTGTATACGCGCACGGCTCTGATGTGGCCGACATACGGCGGGATTTCATTCCGGGGGTAGACCTCGGCCGCCGCCTCTTCTTTCTGTCCCGAGTCCTTTGCGGCCGCGGTGTATCCGGCCGAAGGCTTGGACCACATGGAGCAGCCGGTTGCCAGGTATAGAAAATACGCCATGCCAAGCAGCAGAAATGATTTGGTCTTAATGTTTTTTCTTAAATTGATGCTCATTTGTCATGTCCCCCTAAAAGCCTAAAAAGCGGTCGCAAACCGCAAGGGTTAGCAGCCGCTTTTAATTTTTCGGGTTAAATCGGTATTGCGAGTCTGATCAAGTGCCATTATGGCGAAAAATCCTGGCGTGATCAACCCTTTAGTCAATTTTTAATATATCTGTTTGATATTATGTTGTTTTACGGATGGACATGAGGGTGATATCGTCGGCGGGAGAGGCCTTTCCGACATGTGCGTTCAACGCAGCGGTCACGTTGTCCAGCAGGGTCTGGGCAGCGATATTTTTCCCCGACACCAGGCTGACCAGGCGCTGCTTGGAGAAATGCCCCCCCGCGCTGTCATCGGCATCGGTGACCCCGTCCGTGTACAGAACGAGGCAGTCTCCGGCCTCAAAAACGATCGATTCGGTCTTGTAAGAGACATCGGGCATGGCCCCGACGGCCAGTCCGGTGGCCTTGAGAAAAGCGGCCGGATGCCCGCTGCGGAGGAACAGGGGCGGTTCATGCCCGCCGTTGACATAGGTGAGCTTTCCGGTCACGGGGTCCAGGATCCCGAAAAACAGGGTCGCGAACATCCCGGATTCACCATGGTTGTCCGTGATGTAGGCGTTGGTCTGCCGGACCGTCTCCAGCGCCAGCGTCTGAGACCATCCTTCCGGGTCGGCCGGGTCCACACCGATCCGGCCGGCACTCTGCAGGGCAAAGGCTCGGATCAGGCTGCGGGTCAGGGCCATGAAAAGCGCCGACCCCACCCCGTGGTCACAGACATCGGCAATGACAATGCCCAGGCAGCGGCCGCCTGCCAGTTCAAAGACATCGTAGAAATCGCCGGACACCTGAAGCGCGGGCTGAAAATGGGCGGCGATTTCCCAGCCGGGCGGGACGGGAAGCCGCTCGGGGAGAAACCCGGTCTGGATCTTGCGGCCGATCTCGAGCTCATGCTCGGCGAGTTGGCGTGCCCGCTCGATTTCAGCACGAACGCGTGCGTTTTCAAGGGCATGCCACGTGGACAGGCCGACCCACCCCAGAACCATGACGACGAGCGGTTTGACCACCGGCACCAGGAGGTTCCACTGCAGGAACACCAGCCCCGCGGCAGTTGCGAAAAGCGCGCCGATGCCGGCCGTGCCGCCGGCGCTCACCAGCGCCGAACGGTGGAAGGATAGTGCCGTGACGGATAAAAGCAGGAGGATCTCGACCGCCGCCGTTGCCGCGACCGGCAGCTCCCGGATGAAGCTTTCGGTCAAAATCGTGTTGACGGCGTTCGCGTGAACTCCGCTCAGCGGGTAGGCCTCGTCGATCGGCACCTGTCCCATGTCGGCTGATCCCGTGGAGATGTCGGACATGAGTGCAATCCGGCCCTCAAGCTCATCCTGGAAGTCCTCGATCAAATCCTGGTCGTCGGAGGCAAAGTATATGTCCGAAAAATTGTAGTGCTTCATCCGGCCCCAGGGGCCGGCGAAATTGATGCGCATGCAACCGCGCTGGTCCACCGGCAGGGTGAGATTCATTTTTTGGGGGCTGCCCGACCGGACGGCGTCTCGCAAGACGATCGATCCCGGCCCGATCACAACCCGCTCGGGTGGGACCTTGAGGAAATCGCACACGGATTTCAGCGCGAAGCTCGGGTAGAAGCCGTCTTCAAACCGGACAAGCAGCGGCAGCCGCCGGATGACGCCGTCCGGGTCCGGGGAGAGGGTGAGAAAGCCGGTGCCCAGGGAGAGCTCCGCCAGCGGCAGCAGGGTGATCAACGGGTCGGTGCCGTAATAGTAGCGGGCGGAGCCCGGCGCGGCCTCAATTTTCCACGCCGTTCGCCTGAGGTAGTCTCGGATGGCCGGGTCTTCCGCCGCTTCGGCCCGCCCCGGGGACGAAGAGAGCCGGAACGCCATTCCGAAAACAACATCCCGGGACTGCCGGGTCGCATCCACCAGCAGCCGGTCGTTTTCGGCGCTGGTCTCGCCGGCGAAGATGACGTCGCACATCTGCACGCCGACCTTCATCTTCCCCAGGTTGCGGATCACGCGGGCATAGTGGGCGCGGGTGGGATGGTAGTCTTTCAGATCGCGCAGGCTGGTGTTGTTCAGGTCCACATGGACGACGGCCTCATCGTAGGGCGGGGCGAAACCGGGGATCGAGGATTTCAGGCTGATAAACTGGTCGTTCAACCGCTCGTTCCAGGTGTCGAAAAAACCCGGAGACAGAAAATGAAAGAGATTGACCGCTGCAAACACGCCTGCTGCCAGCAGCAGCGGCCGGGCCCATTTCGCGCGGTCAGCGGTGCTCAATGGAGAAGGTCCTGGAGTAGAACCCGGGCGCTGTGACTTCGGCCGCCAGCGAGGTGATGTCCGGGACGGCCGGAGAACTTGACGGCTGCTGGCCGCGCAGGCTTCCCCCGATGCGCACGGGCTTCTCCGCCGGGGCCGACAGCTGTTTGTTTTTCTGCCTCAGTCGTTTGATTTCATCCAGAATGGCATCGGCGGAGGCCTGCAGGTCCGCTTTGTTCTTCAGGGCCGTGTGGCGGGCGCAAAGCTCCTCCAGGCGGTCGAGGCGCTCCGCCGTCGCGATGAGAAAAAATTTCTCCTGCCCGGGGTGGGCGTCCAGCTCAAACCAGTTGTTGTCCGCGGGGATGAACATCTTGGTGCCCCGAACCACCTTGGCGGGCTGGGCCGCAACCGGGAACAGCGGCGTGAGTTCCCCTTGAGAACTCATGTGCAGCAGGTAGAAATACTGATCGCTCTTGGGTTCGAAAAACAGCTTCAACCGGTCTCCGGCGCGCAGCGTCGTCTCATTTTGAACGGAAACGACTTTCCCTTTGCCCTGCGGCCCTACATAGGCGCCGAAGGCATAAAGAAACCCGATGTCGCCCTTGCCAGGGGCCTGGGCAAAAGCAATCGCGGGTGCGATGAATAGGACGACAAGCGGAACGACGATTTTCCTGAAAAACGATCTTATAAAATAGCTCATGTGGCCTCACTTGTTGGATGTCGGGATGACGTTGGCCGTCTTGCGGTGATAGGGCCGGAAACTGAAGAATCCAGCTGGTTCCGGTTAACTTTAGAGAAACAGGTCCAAGGTTGTCAACACCTGAATAATCATAGACTACAGCAACGAGTTAGCCCCTTCAGAGAAAAATCCGATGCCGTCTTTCCTCACCGATGATCAATCGTGAATGTTTTGCTGTAAAACCCCTGCGCAACGATTTCCTTTGCGAAAGGGGTAATGTCCGGAAGGGCGGCCGAGTCCGTCTTTGACGGGGCGCGGAATTTGCCGGCGATGCGGACCGGCTTTTCAGCCGGCGCCGCCAGTGATTTGCGCTGTTTGTTCAGGCTTGAAATTTCATCCAAAATGGCCTGAGTGGAGGACTGGGTGTCGGCCGGGTCTTTGAGCGTGGTGTGGCGGGCATAAAGATTTTCCAGGTGGGTCAGCCGGGACTTCGAAGCCAGGAAGAAAAATTTCTCCGTACCGCGGGCGGCATCCAGCTCAAACCACATCGGTCCGTCCGGCACGTAAAGTGGCTGACCCGGTTGCGCTTGGGATTTCTTCAGATCCGCGGGGTAAAGAAGCTCCAAATCGCTGTTGGGTCCCAGGTGAAATAGGTAAAAAAAGGCATCCGACTTGGGCTCCAGGAAAAACTTGATCCGGTCGCCGGAATTGAGGACGGTATGCGTTTCCACCGGGACAGGCTTGGCGTCGCCCTGTTTAGCCACTTGGGCACCCACCGCAAAGAGGAAATTCAGAGCCTTTTGGCCGGAAGAGCTGCTCTGCGCGCGGAGGCAGGTCGCCGGATACAGTAAAACCAATAATGCAAGAGCGGCCGGAACGGTGCGGTTGAACCAACGGATGCATTGCATTTACAGCCTCCCTGACGGGTCGATTTGCCGGCGCCGCATCTGCGGCGGGTTTTCAGCTACAAAGGAGGACCCCGTGGAAGATAGGCAGGTGAAGTTGGTTGAAGTTTAGTGAATACAGGCGTGGGTTGTCAACATGCCTCTGCCTGGAACCTTTTAGACCGGGCTTTCGCCGGCACTCTTGACAAGCTTAAAAAGCCGCTAAAACTTTGATCACGAACGACCGACGATTAAGCCTGACCCACGCCGCCCGATTGGACCAGAAAAAAATGGCAGCAGCACCTTCCGACAGGTTGAAAAGCAATTCAACGGCAATCATCAAAGCGTTGACCATCTCCGTGATCGGCGTGGTGGTTTTCGGTTACGCGGCGGCCTGCGGATACCTGTGGGCCGTGCAGCCGCGTCTGATCTTCAGGCCGCGAGCGGAGGTCATTGAGACTCCGGCAAACTACGGACTATTTCATGAAGACGTTTTCGTTGAGGTGCCCGCTGTCGGCGGCGTCCAGCGCATGCATGCCTGGTGGGTTCCCAACCGCCATGGAAACGGCCTGACGATTCTCTATCTGCACGGAGCCGCCTTGAATATCGGTGCCAACAGCGACCATGCCCGGCGGCTACACAGCTTGGGTTTCAATGTGTTTCTAATTTCCTACCGCGGGTTCGGTCGCAGCGATGGGGATTTCCCCACCGAGCAGAGCGTCTTTGAGGACGCTGCGGCGGGCTGGAGCTACCTGACCGGCGAACGCGGGATCGATCCTCAGACGCTTCTCATCTACGGGCATTCACTCGGCGCTGCGGTGGCTATTGACCTTGCTGTCCGTCATCCGGAGGCCAGGGGGTTGATCGTTGAAGCCGCCTTTACCTCCATGCGGGCCATGGCGGACACCCGGCCGATGTATCGTTTTTTCCCGATTGATTTGATCCTGAACCAGAATTTCAATTCGATCTCAAAGGTGGGCCACATCCAAATCCCGGTGCTCTACCTGCACGGCACGGACGACCGCCTGGTCCCCCACAGCATGAGTCAGCAGCTCTTTGACCGCACCCTCGCACCCAAGTGGCTGGTATTCATCGGCGGAGGCGGCCACAACAACAGCGGCCGAGTCGGCGGCAAACTTTATTTGGATGCCATTTCTTCCTTCTCTGCTTTCCGGTTGCAGAGCAGTAGGTCCTGACCCTCTCCTTTAACCTTATCGCTTCGCCCGCATGGGAAGGGGTCGCTCATGAGCAAGGATAAGAACGGAGTCCAATGGCACACCGCGATGTTTGACTACCGCAGACGGTGGTCGTCGATTTGATCATACATCCCGCCGTAGGTGTAGCCCCGCACCATGTCCGAGGCGAAAAAGTCATTAGGGAACCCCAGCTCAATGCGGCTGGCCTCGTTGAGTTTTTTGAGATGCGGTCCCTCCAGGGTGAACTCGAGGCTCCCCAAGTTGTCCTTCAACTGGGCCGGGGTGCGGGTCCCGATGATGGGGATGACCACCCCGGGCTGCTGCCGCAGCCAGGCCAGCGCCACCTGGGCCGGGGTGCGGCCGATCTCGTTGGCGACCCCAGCGACGGCTTGGCTGATGCGGGTTTTGCGCGCGTCAGGCTGGAGTCCGCGTTTGGCATCCCGGCGCTTCCCGCCCTTCTTGAGGTACTTCCCGCTCAGGATCCCGCCGGCGAGCGGCGACCACGGGGTGACCGCGAGGTCCAGCGCCCGTGCCATGGGCAGCAGCTCGCGCTCCGGGGTGCGCTCGATCAGGCTGTACTCGATCTGCAGGGCCGTGAACGGCGTCCATCCGCGCAGCTCCGCCATGGTGTCGGCCCGGGCAATCACCCAGGCCGGCGTGTCGGAGATCCCGACGTACAGAATCTTTCCCTGGCGCACCAGGTCGTCGAAGGCGCGCATGACCTCCTCGACCGGTGTCATGAAGTCCCAGATGTGCAGCCAGTAGAGATCGATGTAGTCGGTCTTGAGACGCTTGAGGCTCGCCTCCACCGACTGCATCATGTTCTTGCGGTGGTTGCCGGCGGCGTTGGGGTCGTTGCCGGGGTTGCCCAAGGTGTACTTCGTGGCGAGCACGACCTCTTCTCGATGGCCGGCCACGAAGCTCCCCAGGAACCGCTCGCTCGTGCCGTTGGTGTAAAGGTCGGCCGTGTCGATGAAGTTGCCGCCGGCCGTGCGGAAAGTGTCATATACTTTCCGGCTTTCAGTCTTGGACGACCCCCACTTCCATTCCATTCCGAATGTCATGGTGCCGAGGCACAGCTCGGAGACACGCAGCCCGCTTTTACCCAAGAGTTTGTAGCGCATGGATTCCCCTCCTTGACGACTATCAATCGCGGCCGGATGCCACTCCCATAAAAAAAGCTCAATTTCCCTGGAACGCCTCGAGGTGATGTCTGGACGGCCAGTCAACGCGCGCAGGCTCTTTGAACCAAACCGCCGGCCACTTGACAGTCATGGGTTCAAGATTAGCATTTTTCCACAACCTGCAACGCCCTTCGCCCGCTCCTCTGAAATCTGTGACAGCTTCTGCCAAACTGACATCCCGGGCGGCTTTGATCCGGCCGCATCATGGCCGAGAAAGGGGACCTCCATGGACCACAAGGCTTTTCCCGAAAGCTTCGAAAAAGAGAGAGATGCGCTCGTTGAGCGCCTGCTGGCCTCAACGGGCGGCACCTTTGACATATTCACCATTTACATCGGCGACCGCTTGGGATTCTATCGGTCACTGGGCGAGCAGGGGCCCGCCACCTCCGAGGAGCTGGCCGCCCGCAGCGGCGCCTACGAGCGCTACGTGCGCGAATGGCTGGAGCAGCAGACGGTGGCCGGGATCCTCAGGGTCGAGGACGAAAACGCCGACGCCCGCTGCCGCCGCTATCGGTTGCCGGCCGGCTACAAGGAAGTTCTATGCGATCGGGACAGCCTCAATTACTTGATGCCCCTGGTGCAGATGGTGGCGGGCGCGGTGCGGCCGATGCACCAGGTGTTGAAGGCCTATCGCAGCGGGAAAGGCGTGCCCTATCCATACTACGGCGCGGATTTCCGTGAAGGCCAGGCCGCGATGAACCGGGCTATGTTTCTCAGGCAGCTGGGGCCCGAATGGCTGCCGTCGATTCCTGATGTTCACCAGCGCCTCCTGGCGGATCCCCCCGCGCGGGTGGCCGATATCGGTTGCGGCGGCGGTTGGTCCAGCATCGGTATCGCCCAAGCATACGCCAAGGTTCAGGTGGACGGCTACGATTTGGACGAACCGTCGGTGGCGCTGGCGCAGGCGAACGTGGCCGAAGCCGGCCTGGCCGAACGTGTCCGCATCCTGCGCCGGGACGCCGCCGACCCATCACTCCGGGGAAGCTACGACCTGGTGACGGCCTTCGAGTGCGTGCATGACATGTCGGATCCGGTCGGTGCGCTGCGGACGATGCTGGGCCTCGCCCGGGACGGGGGGTCGGTCCTCGTAATGGATGAACGCGTGGGCGACCGGTTTACCGCCAGGGGCAACGAGGTGGAATGGATGATGTACGGCTGGAGCGTATTGCACTGCCTGCCGGTGGGAAAATCCGATGGTCAATCGGCCGAAACCGGGACCGTAATGCGCACCGACACGCTGAAACAATACGCTGCGGAGGCCGGTTTCTGCGACCTCGAGGTCCTTCCCATCGACAATTTCTTCTTCCGGTTTTACCGCTTGAAGGTGGTTTGCCGGTGAGGGCCTTCAATTCGGCGGCCCCGGCGCAGAAGGGCCGATGCACTCCCGGATCGGTGAGGCGGCGCTCGGGAGAGGCTCGGTTGTCGCCGGTTCCGCCGCGGGGTCGGCGAAATTATCCTCGAACACGAGACCTTTGATGGCCTCGAGGTACTCCGCGTTTCGGGATAGATAGAACGAGAGCGGCCGGGGGAAGTTGTTGCCGAGAATGCCGTCAATGAATATCTGGCTGATTTCACGGTGGCGCTGCAGGGTGAACTGGGAACTTGCCAGAATGTGGCGCTCGTCTTCGGACAGGGTGAGGACGAACTGCCGCAGTGCGGTGCGCGCCCGCGGCTGGTACATCCAAAAATAAAGCAGGTCCAATGCGTGGATCATGATGATCTTTTCCAGGTCGCGCGCCTCCACGCTGGCTTTCTTTTTGAGCTGATTGGAGTGCTGAAGGACGGCGAAGGTCTGAACGTCCGGGAAGATCAGCTCCAGCTGCGCATAAATATCAAACAGCTGCTCGAACTTGCCCTTGTAGTCGCGCAGGCGGGTCTTGATGTTGCGGTGGCGGTCCGCCAGGCCCTCGATGAAGCCGGCGACGATGTCCGAGGCCGTCTTGGAGATGATGGCCGCCCATTTCTGCAAAATGGCCGCGATCTCAGGCGCCCCGCTGGAGGCCAGAACGCCGCCGGCGGCCATGTTGATGAGGATCGCCACCGGGATGGAAACGATGCTGCGGAAAAAATTTCCGTAGACGGCCCCCCTGGGCAGCCCGCGCAGGAGGTTGTGGCTCGAGAGGTAAATCCCGTTGGCCAGCGCCATAAAGGTATAGAGCAGTACCGGTTGGGTGGCCGTGGTGATGCCGAAACCGCGGTCCAGGATGACGGTTTTAACAAGGTAGTCCAGCAGTGGCACGGAAAAACCGGTGTACATCAGCGAATCGGTCATGCGGGTCCAGCTGATGTAGTCGTTCCAGTTCAAGAGAGGGGAGCGGCGGAACCCGCCGCCGCCCAGCACCGACTGCACGACGTTGCGCAGGCCGGTGATGCCGAACCAGATGAAGGCGCCCCCGTAAGCAAGGAGCCACCAGTCTTTTGTCAAGGCGAAGGTGGCGAATGCCGGTATGAACCCGATGAGCACCTTCAGGGCGTTCTTGAGCCTGGAATTCAGAAAGCGCCACTGGAAGGCGCTCGGGATAGCGGCGGCTCGAGGCCGTTCCTAAAGTAAGCCCATTGTCGATGGTCTTCTGGGTTCCCCCCAGGGTCACGATGTTGCCCGGGGTTGCCATGCGGGTGTGCCGCGCCTCCACGCGCCAGCTCTCCTGATGGCTGGACAGGAGAACGCCCAGCGGCCCCGAGCCGAACCGGCGTCGCAGGGCTTGGCCGAGGGCCGATCCTCCGGGAGAGGAAACGAACGTCAGGGTCCTGGAAGCGATCATCTGGATCGGGATTATTTCGCGTCCGTCTGCAGTGAGGTCTCGTTCGATCTCCCGCTGGGCCCTGCGGGGCAGCGTTTCCATGATGGCGAGCCCCATGCCGTGCAGCCGCGCCGAACGGCCGGTGGAGTCGCTGCCGATGCGGGCTTTGAGGAATCTGTCCGCATAGTAGGATTTCAGAGTGTCGATGTCGTAGAGGATCGCGGTCAGCTTTTCGACCTGTGCCGCTTTTTCGGAGGTGGTGGCGTCGCGGAGCCGGTTGATGATCTCGCGGATGACCTGCTTGAGGTGGATGACGCTGCCTTCGTTGATCGCCTCCATCAGCCGGCTGATTTCGGGAATGTGCTCGGCCTTCTTCGCGGAATAGTCCTTAAGATTGAAAATCTCCAGCCGGGTGATCATGCCCTGGCAGTCGTAGAGCAGCTCCAGCACTTCCTCGACCTTCAGGTCGGTCAGGTTCAGCGTGACGCGGTAGCCGGAATGCAGCGCCGCCAGCCGGCCGAGGATTTCCGGCGGGGCCTGCCGCAGCAGTTCCGGCACGTCCGGCCCGTCAAAAGGATGGTCCGGAAAAGCGATCTCCGGGTTCTGGGACTGCTCCAGGTACCCGTCCACCAGCGCCTCCAGGTCCATGCCGTTCAAGCAGTCGACCCATTCGGTGATTTCCCGGCGGCGGTCCGGTGTCGCCGCGGCCAGCTCCTTGCCCAGGGCGGCGACCTTTCCCTTCAGGGCCTTCATCATCTTGTCATGGATGAATTTCGACAGGTGCAGCTTGGATTTCTGGCCGATGCCGACGAAGGCGAAAAATTCCGCCTCTGCGACGGGCGGCAGCTCGATGTCGAGGCGCTGGTTGAAGTTCGGGAGATGAACGGCATTAAACTTCTTGAGCAGGCGGATCACATACTCCTGCTGGTATAGGGAGGCCCGACGGCCGGCCTCCATGAGCTTCATCACCGGCGGCTCGGCCAGGAAACACAGAAACGCCTGGGCGTCGGCAAAGCCGCGGGGGACCCAGATGAGTTGCACGTACTTGTCGCGGAAGCGGGCGGAATACTCGATGCCGATGCGCACGTCGATGTCGAGGGTCTTGGCGGCCTCGAACAGCTCGGCGGCAAAGCGCGGCTCGATGAAGTTGTAGTGGATGACCCGCAGCCGGCGGATGCCCTTGATCCAGGCATCCATGATGAGATGGGTGGAGGATTTACGGCCCTTGGTGTTGGCGTCGTGCACATGGTCGTCGAAGGCGATCTGGTTCCACGCCTCAGGCATCTCCAGCAGGTGGTGCTGCTTGAGCTGGCGGCGGACGATGCGGGGCTTGCCGGAGGCGGTCATCCGGAAATCGTGGGCCAACTCCAGCTGGCGCCGGGGGTCTCCGAAGGCCCGCACCAGGTTTTTCATTATCTGCAGAAGCACCCGGGCCGTGTTTTTGGGCATGGGGCCCTCGGCGGTGTCGATCACCTCCAGGCGCAGCGAGCGCAGGGCGTTCAACCGCTCTTCCACCCCGCCGATTTCAAGTGAGCTCAGCAGCTGCGCCACCGCATACGCCGAGCGCAGGCCCTTGGTCTCCGCCATCTCTTTGATTCCGTTGGGATGAAAATAAGGGAAGTACAGCTTGCGGGCGAACTTCGCGCTGCGCAGAACGTCGTTGACGATCTGGATCAGCTCATAGTCCTTCCGATCGAAAAGATATCGTGGTATTTTGGAGTGGAATTGCATTGCCGTTTTATGAATACCCTGTTAACAGAAAGCCAAAGCTAACACAATTCTAACACAACCCAAATTTAATTTTAACATGTTCCGGTCGGAACAGGAAATCGCGACCATCCCCAAAAAAGGGAATCCCATGAAGCTGGGCAACAAAGAGTTCGACCGTATCGTGAAAGAAGCCATCGGCAGGATCCCGGAGGAAATCCGGCAGCATCTCGACAACATCCTGATAACGGTGCAGCAGCGGCCGGATCCCGCCATGCTCGAGGAGATGGGGTACCCGCCGGATGAGGCGCTGCTCGGGGTGTATTGGGGAGTGCCGCTGAACGAGCGCACCGTGGGCGAGCCGCCGCTTTACCCCGACACGATTTACATCTACAAGGGGCCGCTCGAAGAGATGTGCGAAACCCGGGAGGAGCTGGAGGAAGAGATCGAAATCACCGTAGTCCACGAGGTGGCCCACTTTTTAGGGATGAGCGAGGAGCGCCTGGCGGAGCTCGGCTACGAGTGACCCCCACCGGTTTTTTGAGAGTCTTTCGGCCGTCGGCATTGGTTGACACCGGGAGCGGAATGCAATACAAACTCACTGCGGCCCCGCTGCGCAGCGCTGCTCGTCATCGCAACCCATTCCACGGAGTTGACCATGATGGATTCCCAACCGCTCCCAGCCACTCCTCCTGAAAAAATCAACTGGCGGCTCGTCGGCCGTGGTGTTCTGCTGATCCTGCTTCTGGGCTTGTGCGGCGTCGGCCTGGCGGCCACACCGTTCTGGAAGCAGCACACCCTGGACTATTGGCTCTGGATGGTGCCCTGCTTCGGCGCGGTCTCCATTCTGCTCTGCCTCCTGTCGGAAAGCCGCCACCCCCGAATGCTGCGCTGGAAGGTGGTCCAGCACCAAGTGCTGCAGTGGATCGGGACCGGCGCGGCGGTCTATCTGGTGTTCTGGCTGATCAAGCAGAATTTCCTCAAAGTGGAGGCGGCCGGCCCTACCGTGACCATCATCATCGCTCTTTCGATCTACCTGGCCGGGATCACCTTTGACTGGCCTTTGGTCATCGTTTCGCTTCTGCTCGGTGCCATGGCCGTGGGGGCGGTTTACCTGGAGAGGGTCATGCTGGTGGTGGTGGGCCTGGCGGTAATTCTCCTCATCGCCTACCTTCTGTTGCGTCCGGTGATCAAGAACTACCGAGGCACGCATGCACCGGATACACCGTCGGCACCACCGGACGGAGGAGGGACCTCGAATCCCATTTAGATTGCGGCCGGCCGCTCGCGCCATGGGCGGCGGGCGCGCCACGGAAAGCCGCTCCCAGAGTTCCGCACAAACTCGACCGCACTGACGCGCCGAGCCTTAACCTCCGGGGGCCGACGTGTTGTTCACTCCTTTCCAACTCGGTTCCCATGCCCTTAAGAACCGGCTGGTGGCCCTGCCGGTTTTCAGCGGCTATGCATTGCCGGACGGCCGGGCGAGCGAGTTGCTCATCGACCACTACACGGCACTGGCGCACAGCGGGGTCGCCATGGTGGTTGTCGCCAACGCCGCCGTTGCGGCGGACGGTGTGGTGGCCGTCAACAACCTGAGGGTGGACGCGGACGAGTTCCTCCCGGGCCTGGCGCGGCTGGCGCAAGCGATCCGATCTCAGGGCGCAGCCGCTGTGCTGCAGCTGAATCACGGCGGCCGCTTGGCCAAGACCCCCCGGCCGCTGTCCCCGTCTGCCCTGGATGCGGCCCACTTCCCCTTCCACGTCTCCAGCCTGAAGGATTTCATGAACTTCTTTCCCCTGGAGCACCGCTTCGGGCTCACCCGCGATTTCATGCAGCGTGTGACTGAATGGACCCGCGCCATGGCTGCCGGCGAAATAGAGGCGGTCGCCACCGCCTTCGGCAAAGCCGCCGCCAGGGCCTGCACGGCCGGCTTCGACGCGGTGGAGCTGCACGGCGCGACCGGCTACCTGTTGACGCAGTTTCTTTCGGGCTTCACCCACAAGGATGCCGAGGGCTCGCCGTTGAGCTTCGAGGAGCGCATCCGCTTTCCCCTGCAGGTGGTGGGCGAGGTGAAGCGCCGGCTGCCCGCCGGATTCCCCGTCGGGTTTCGTCTGCTGTTGCGCGAATATGTGCCCGGCGGCATTGACCTCGGAGAAGCCATCGCGTTGGCCGAGAGACTGGCGGCCGAGGGGGTCGGTTATTTTTCACCGAGCGTGGCCACCTACCATTCCATGTTCCTGCCCGAGGTGCGGGCGATTACGGCCCGGCCCGGATATCTAAGAGAGGACAGCCGCGCGCTCAAGAAACGCGTTCCGGCCCCCGTCATCGTTTCCGGCCGAGTGCTCACGCCGATGCTGGCCGAGGAACTGCTCACCGAGGGTGCCGGCGATCTCGTCGGGCTGGGCCGGGTGCTGAGAGCCGACCCTCTCTGGGTGTCCAAGGCGCGATCGGGCCGCCGGATCAGGGCCTGCCGCAACTGCAATCTCTGCCTGCGGCGCGTGGTGCTGGAGCAGGGGTTCACCTGCACCTGCTGGCCGGGATGGCTCCAGGAAAGAACCGACGTGGAGCAGCGGCTCCTCAAGCGCCATACCGCCAAAGCCCTGTGGGTGGTTGCCGGCACCCGGGACATGGAGATCATGCGAACCTCGGCAGCGGCCGCCGTGATTCCGGTTCAGTCCGGTACGGCCACCACGCTTCTTTTTTTGACACCGGTCGGCCCGAACCTTGGTTTTGACAGAGACATGTCCGGATTCATCGCCTGGATCAAGGCGCTGTGGGAGCGGCAAGGCCTGGCAGACAGGCAGTTGGCGTGCAAGGTGATGCCGTTGCAGGGACCGCCGGAGACCCTCATCGACGCTGAAATGGAGCAGGGGGGCTTCGGGACCGTTATCCTGGCGCGCAACCACCTGGAGCTCTGGCGCGAGCGGTTCCTTTACCGGCAGCGGGCGAAGGCGGTGGGCCTGATCGGCACGCACCCGCACGGGTCCCGGGTTTTAGTGCCTTTGGATCTCGGCCTGGTCAGCCTGTTCGTCCTCCATCATCTCCAGCAATCGTTCATGGCTCAGCCCGAGCTTCAACTGGATTTTCTCCATGTGCGGCAGGGGGAGGAGCCCGCGGCGCTCAAACGGTGGCGTGACATCCACAAAATCCTCGGATGGGACGTCCCGGCCAGGCTGCGCCTCGTGCCCCGCGCGGGTTCGGTGGCCGCCACCATTCTGGGGGAGCTCAGAGACGGCGACTACGGCACCCTCGTGATGGGCAAGCGTGGGCTGTCCCGGATCAAGCAAATGCTGCTGGGCAGCGTTTCTTCCGCCGTGCTGCAGGGGCTCACCAACCAGACCCTGCTGCTCATCGACTAGAAGCGGTTTGATAACCCCGTCTGACACCCGATGGCGGTGTTGTCCCGGGGCTTGAAATGCTCACGTACTGACGTGTACGCTCCGCTCATTGCAACGTTCTGTTCGGTTATAACGCTATACAAATGTGGGAGCGGCTTTCCAGCCGCGATTCCCTTATGACGGAAGAGTCGCGGCTGGAAAGCCACTCCCACAAAACTAAAAAAGGACGCCCTCATCGGGAGACCAATCCCTTCGTTGAAATCCCTCCCGTGTTTGCGTATAAGTCAACTACACAGCCAATGGTTGGGCCACGCTGCAACTTTGCCTGCCCAACTGGAGGGAGGGATTTCTTTCATGGGAAAGCGGATACTCACCGGATCGTTCGTGGCGCTGATCACGCCGTTCAAAGCAGACGGGGCGCCCGACATTGACGGTTTCGGCAAGCTGATCGAGTTTCAGGCCAAGAACGGCACCAGCGCCCTTCTCATCATGGGCTCGACCGGCGAGGTGTCGCTGCTGACGAAGGAAGAGCGCCACCGGGTCATCACGGAAACCATTCAGTTCAAGCGATACGGTTTGCCCCTTTTCTACGGGTGCACCGCGAACAACACCCAGGAGACCATCGCCATGGTGCGTTATGCCGCTCGCGCCGGTGCGGACGGCGCCGTTATCACCGTCCCATCGTACGTGTACGCGCCGGTGGACGCAGCCCTGCAGTATTTCCTGGAGGTGGCCGACGCGAGCCCCATTCCTGTCGGCATCTATAACAACCCCATCCGAGTGGGGACCGATCTGCCGGCCGAGGCCATCATCCGCCTGGCCGATCATCCTAACATCGTGATCGACAAGGAGGCCATGGCCCGACCCGGGCAGATTGCCCAGATCCTTGCTGCCGGCAAGGAGATGGCACTCATGTGCTGCGACTCGCCCAACCTGGGGTTGGTACCGGCAGTGATGTCGCTGGGCGGCCACGGCACGGCCAACATGACCGGCAACATCGCCCCGCGGGAAATGTCGGTCATTTCCAAACCCTGGAAAACCCATCAGGATGCCGTTGACTTCCGCGAGACCTATCTGAGAATTTTGCCGCTGATCCAGTTCACCTACTCCAAGGTCAACCCCGTCCCGGTCAAATCCCTGGCAAGGGTTTTGGGGTTGCCGGCCGGCGACCTGCGCCGGCCGTATCTCAACATGAGCGGCCCGGCCCTGCGCGCGGGAGTGGAGGTCGTGAAGCGGCTCGGCCTGGTGGAGCAATACGGGTACCGGGTCCGCGAGGATCTGATTGGAGAGGATGCCCCAGGGGAGCCGGTCGGCACGTCGGTTCCTGCACCCGCCGCCACAGGCGCCTGCTTCATTCGGTAAAGGTCGCCACCTCACCGGCCGGCTTCATGGCTATTGACAGCCGGGAGGGGCATGTATAAAAACTGCAGACAATAACTTCTCTCCAGCCGCAACCCGTTGGTGCCTCCGTCTCCCGGAGGGGAGATCCTTAACCCGGAAAATCGGCGGTTTTTTTGTTTCATTCTGCCGCAGGACCTTGTGGATATGAAAGCGGCGTTCCCCTTCTCTATCATCCATACCCCGAAAGGAGATGAGCCATGTGCGAAAGATGCGCTGAGTTGACCCGCAGAAACTTTCTCAAGGGAGTCGTCATCGGCGGTACCGCCCTGGGATTGGGGCTTTACGACAGCCGGCTGGCGCAGGCGGAGGCCACCAAGCTCAAGTTCAGCACGTGGCACCCGCCGCTCAGCCGTGAGACCAAGACCGTCTGGACGCCGATGCTCGAAGACTTGAAGAAAAAAAGCGGCGGCAGCCTCGATTACACCATGTACGCCGGCGGAGCGCTCGGCAAGGCTCCGGAGCACTACGACATCGTGGCCAAGGGGCTCTCCGACATGGGCTATTTCACAGCCACCTTCACCCCGGGCCGCTTCCCGCTGACCGACGTGCTGTCGCTCGCCGCCTGGGTGGACGGCAAGGACCTCGCCGTCGACATCGGCAACGCCGTCTACGATCGGATTCTCAAGGACGAGTTCAAGGACGTGAAGGTCCTCGAGCTCAACGGGTGCATTCAGTCCTACATCTGGACCAAGAAGCCCGTCGCCAAGATGGAGGACCTCAAAGGCCTGAAGCTCAGAACACCCGGCGGGCACCAGACCAACTATGTGAAAGCCCTGGGTGCGGAGCCGGTCTTCATGCCTCCGGGCGACGTCTACATGGCCATCGAGACCGGCACGATCGACGGCATTGTCACCTGCCCGCCCGTCATCCTGGCCTTCAAACTCCACGAGGTGGCCAAGTACGGGGTCGTGACCACCTTCGGCTGCGTCTCCGAAGGCATGGTCATGAACATGAACACCTGGAACAAGCTGCCCGAAGACCAGAAGAAAATAGTCAACGAACTGGGCACCAACCCTTTCCGGACCTCGGGCGGGCTCACCCGCAGCGAGTACCCCAAGCTGATCGAGGAAATCACCAAGGGGGGGGTGAAAATGGTCGAGCTTCCCAAAGATGAATCCCAGCGCTGGTTTGGACAGTTCCAGGAAGTCACCCGGAAATGGGTGGCGGACCTCGAGGCCAAAGGCCTTCCGGCCAAGAGGGCCGTGGCCATCATGAACGAGGAGTGCGAGAAGCGCAACGTCCAGGTTGTGGCATGCCCTCCGGAGTTGAAAAAAGCCTAACGACCGACGCGGCCCCCTTCGCAGGCTATCGCCCGGGAAGGGGGCCTTCTGTTTCATAGCCGAGAAAGGAACACATGGAAGGCCTGGAGACGTTTCGCAAAGTGGTTCAGAAGGCAAGCTATGGCGCCTGTTTTGCCGGGATGTTTCTGGCCATCCCCTTGATGCTGCTCACCGTGGGCGACGTAGTGGGCAGGTCTTTTTTCAACAAGCCCATTCCCGGCACGTTCGAGCTTTCGGAGTACATGCTGGCCGTGATCGTTCTGCTGGGAGCCGCTTACACCCAACAGGTCAAGGGCCACGTGGGTGTCGATTTTCTGACCAGCCGTTACTCCCCCAAAACCCAGTCGGTGCTGCATGCCGTGACCACCCTGGCCGGCCTTTTGATCATCGCCATCCTGGTCTGGCAGGGGTATCTTGAAGGGATTCACGAAAAAGCGGTGTCGGACCAGCTGCGGGTGCCCCAGTGGCCGTTCAAGCTGTTGGTGGCCGTGGGCGGCCTACTGCTGTGGCTGGAGCTGTTGCTCGACTTCATCTCATCTGCGCTGAAAATCGCCGGGAGGCAGTGATGGACCCGATTACCGTAGGCGTTCTTGGAACCGTTCTGCTGGTCATTCTCCTGTTGATGGGCATGCCCATTGCCTTCATGATGATGCTCGTCGGGGCTCTCGGCATCTGGAAGCTTTCCGCCCTTGGTGCCGCCCTGCCGATCGTCGCCCAGACGCTTTATAGCGTCACGTCCCATTACCCCTACACGATCATCCCGCTGTTCATCATCATGGGAAGCTTCGCCGGGGCGGCCGGCATCACGCGGGAGCTTTATGTGACCTTTGACAAGTGGTTCCGCCGGCTGCCGGGCGGCTTGGGGGTGGCCACCATCGCGGCCTGTGCCGGGTTTGCCGCCGTGAGCGGCTCCTCGGTGGCCGCCGCTGCCGCCATGGGCAACGTGGCCCTGCCTGAGATGCGGCGTTTCGGCTACTCCCCGCGCCTGGCGACCGGGGTGGTGGCGGCGGGAGGCACCCTGAGTTTTCTGATCCCGCCTAGCCTGGGATTTGTCGTCTACGGCATGCTGACCGAGCAGTCCATCGGCAAACTTCTGATATCGGGCATTCTGCCGGGTATTTTGCTTTCGATCGCCTACGCGGCGGTGGTGATCGGCTGGGTCAAGATCAACCCGGCCCTGGCGCCGGCTTCGCTCGAAAAGGTCACCTTCAGGGAGAAGATCGTGGCCCTCAAGGGTATCTGGGAAACCGCGCTGGTCTTCTTCATCGTGATGGGCGGGATCTATCTCGGTTTCATCAACCCCACCGAGGCCGGCGCCGTGGGGGCCTTTGCGCTCTTCATCATCGTCATGCTAAAGGGACGCCTGACCGGGCGGGCGATCGTGACCTGCCTGTTCGAGGCCACCCGGATCACGGTCATGGTGCTGTTTCTGGTCGCCGGGGCCACGGTGTTCAGCTACTTTCTGGCGCTGTCGACCATCCCGTCGACGGTTTCGGCCTGGATCGCGGGGCTTGAAGTTTCGCGTTACGTGGTCCTCGCCATTATTATTTTCATTTACTTTATCCTGGGCTGCTTCCTCGATTCGATGTCCATGATGGTGCTGACGCTACCGGTGGTCTTCCCGGTCATCGTTTCGCTGAACTTCCATCCCATCTGGTTCGGGGTGGTGGCGGTCCTGATGATGGAGGCGGGCCTGATCACGCCGCCGGTCGGCCTGAATGTCTACACCCTGGCGGGTATCGCCAAAGATGTTCCCATGGCGGAGATCTTCAAGGGTGCGACGCCCTTTCTGGCGGCGATCATCGTGACCGCCGTCATCCTGACGATCTTCCCGAAGATTGCCCTTTACCTGCCCAGCTTAATGGGCAGGTAAAACCTTATAAAAAAGATCCCGCGGGATCTTTTTTTACCGCAACCCGTCTTCTTTCTTGGCCTCCGACATCTTGAGGCCGCCGATGCGTGGATGCGGACGGCCGCAGGTGGTGACCACGAGGGCCACGACGATCTCGTCGGACCTGGGCGCATCCGGCACCCGCACGGCCATGGCGTCGAAGTGGGAGCGCACGAAAGCCGCGTCCTTGTAGTTGAGGGGCACATCGATTTCGGTGCCCATGCCGCCGAGCTTTTTAGCCGAGGGGATCAGCGATTTTCCGCCGGCCACGGCGCTGCGGAAGGGGGTCCCCAGCTTGGGGTGCAGGATCGCCGCGGCGTGCTCACGCTCGCCGCCCTCGCCCACGATGGCGGCCTTGCCGTAGTTCTCGGCCGCCTCCGGCTTGATCCCCAGGGCATCCACGGCCATCTTGCCCAGGATGCCGCCCAGCTTGTCCCCGATGTCGATCAACGGGGTCAGGTCCTCGACGTATTTGCCGGCAAAGGGGTTTTTGATAACGGCGATGGCCGCCGCACGCTTGCCGGCCGGCTCCATCTTGCGGCCGCCTTCTTCCAGAATTTCTTCCACCATCGTGATGTATCGCCGGACTTCCATTGATGGCACCTCCTCCTCTCGCAGGTTTCCAATTAAGTCGTTCTGAGCCGCTCGGCGAAGAACGGCGTCATTGCCGTCCGCCCCTGGCATGCCACGATCGCGCCCAAAACGATGTTGCTGTCGATCAGCTTCTCTGCCCGGCGGATGGCTTGATTCACCGCCTGGCTCTTTTTTTCTTCCGGCAGCGGCCCGACACCTGACGTCACGCGAAGGCCGGCAATGTCCGTGTGGGCGTCGATCGCCTCGGCGGGGGTCCGGACAACGGCGCTGTCCTCGACATAACCGGCGTTGGCCACGGCCGTGGCGGCGGCGTCGGCCAGCGAGGCATCGGCGGCAACGACGGTCGCGGCGTCAAGGACCCCTCGCGTGAGGCTGCGGCCGCCGAGGCCGCTGGTGGCAATCCCCCACGCCGCCCGTTCCGGGCCCAGCACCATGACATGGGCGATGCCCTTGCTCTCGACGTTCGGCCGGATGCCCACCGTCACCGGTTCGCCGTCGCAACAGCGGATAGCCAGGTCCCCGCCGTTGTCGACGAGCACGCGGGTCATGCCGCGCTCGAAAAGAAAATCAGCGACGGCATCGGCGATGGTGCCGGCCACCGCGGCCATGGGGGTCAGGTCCTCATCGCCGACCGCCTGGATGCTGGCGACCATTTTCAGGGCCAGCGGGTCGGTAATCTGCGGGGTCAAACCCCGGTAGCCCCGCCCGAGGAACGGCCGCGCGGCCGCCACCCCTTCGAGAAACCGCACGGCTTCATCCGCCGCCCGCAACGCCTGCTGCGGCTGAGCCACTTGGCCGACCCGGGCTTCGATGACCAGGCGCATGGGGCCGCATTCCACCATGACCGCCCCGCCGGCGAGCATGTGGATGTATTTCTCATACGCCATGCCGGTATCGTCAGCCTTTCGGAAACACCGGTTCCAGCGCCTCGAACGGGCGCATGGCCGCGGTGTGTCCGCCCAACGCCTCGTAGTCCGTCAGCTCCATGGTGTACTCGATGGGGCAGATGGTGGCCGGCGTGGGGGTCCAGTAGAAGAAGTTGGTCTTGACCCGCTGGACGTCCACCATGAAGTTGATCCCTCCGCCGGGCAGGATGAAGACCGGCGCGCCGCCCACTGTGAGCACGGCCGTGCCGCGGTGCACGGCGCGGGTGAGTTCGATCGGCTGGCGCGTCACGCCGGCGCGGGCACTGCCGCCGGCCCCTCCCATGTAAAGCGCGGAAACCAGGGACGGCTCGCAGCTTTCCTTGATGGCCGCCAGCGCCCGGCGGCACGCCTCGGTCAGGGGCACTTCCCGCAGCTTGCCGTCCGGCTTGACCTCGAAAAGCGCACCATGGGTACCGGTGGTTTCGGTGATCAGGATCCGCATGCCGGGCCGCGCGACCGAGAGGTCGACCCCGGCGACGATGTCCTGGGGCCGCGTGATGGTGGTCCCGCCCCAGCCCGCGCCGTGGTCCCCGAAATAGCGGCCGGGCGTGCTTTGTCGGAATTTCAGCTTTACGCCCGAGGCCCTGGCGCCGACAAAACGGCCTGCGGCGTGTTCGCTCATCAGGCCCGTAAGGTGCGAGTCGAGAACGATCACCTCGTCGGCCGCCGCCTTGAGCAGCGGGGCGAATAGCCCCATGGTGGCGCTGCCGCACCCGACCCGCATGTTGGCCGGGGTTTCGCCGCCGATCACCGGCGGACGTCCCACCTGGATCTCCAGTCGGCTGCCGCTCTCGATGCGCAGCTTCACCCGTTTCCCGTTGGCGATGTCGACGATGGTGCGGGCCACCACCATGCCGTTTTTCCCGGTCAACTGGTTGACCCCGCCGATGGAGAGCATCTTCGCGCCGTACTGCTCGGTCACCACCATGCCGACCTTGCGCTTGCCGGCCATGACCGGCGCTCCCTCTTCGCCGATGTTAACGTCGGTGTCGATTTTGACCATGATGCCGCTGTAACTCAAGGGGGCCTCGGTCACCACGGTGACCACATCCACGTCCTGCTGCCGGCCCTTGACGATGAAAGGCGCAGGCTTGCAGTCGGGGTAGGTGGTTCCGGCGCCGATGCCGGTGATGAGGGGGCGGCGGATGGCCTCGGCCGGCGCGCCCCCCACGGTCGCCTCGACCTGCCGGAAGGCATGCAGGGGGGTGATCCGGCTGAGCCGGCCGGCCGCGTTGCGGTAGCGCTGGCAGGCGCCGATGAAGCCCTCCTTGATCCAGCAGCGGATGGGGCAGGCGTCACACTGCAGACCTTCCAGGCGAACGACTTCCTCCGCGCGGATGGCTTCCTCGGGGCAGATGCGGCGGCAGGCGCCGCACTCGGTGCAGCGTTCGTCGATGACGGCCTTCTTGCGCTTCAATTGAACCGCCCCGAGCGGACAGTCCATGACGCAGGTTCCGCAGCCGGTGCATTTATCCGTATTGACGATCATGGCAACTACCTTGAGTGATGCTGCTTTGAGCCCAGTGTTGTCTTGTCGAAGTGGGTTCAAGGGGGCGAGCACAAGAAAACTTTTTTCACTTGACCCGTCGACCCCTTGAATCCTTGAACCCTGTAGGTTATCGGCGTCAGCCGATAACCTTGACCGTCGGTTTTCTGGTAGCCGGCGGCGTGTTGCGGCTGGTGTTGACCACGATCTTGCCGTCCACCAGCACCAGGGAAACCCCGGGGTTGTCGCCGGCGGCGATGGCCGAGAGCGCGTCCTTGCCTACCGAGCCGAGGGGCGCATCCATGACGACCAGGTCCGCCTCGCGGCCCTCGGCGATGAATCCACGGTTCAGCTTGTAGACCCGGGCCGTGTTGCCGGTCGCCATGCACACCGCCTGTTCGGGCGTTATGGGGGAAAGCCCCGCCAGCAGGTTGAGGACCCGCAGGACCCCCAGCGGCACCACGCCGGTGCCGGAGGGGGCGTCGTTGCCGATGATCACTCGGTGCAGGGCCTTGTGCTTGACAATCAACTCGGCGGCCTCGACCGCAACCTTGGGGTTGCCGCAGTGGACCATCTCAAGCGCCATGGAGGTCTGGGTGACCAGCTTGGCCACCTCCTCCATGGACACGGCTGTAGGGCCGCCGTTCAAGTGAGAGACGATATCCGGGTCGGCCTTGAGCACGTCCTCTGCGGTCACGGTGCTGCTGCCCGGAATCGAGGTGCCGCCGGTGTGCATCATGACGGTCATGCCGTTCTTGCGCGCCCACTGCACCATGGAGGCGGCCTCCTCGGGCGCCTTGATCGAGCCCAGGCCGATTTCACCCACCACCCGCACGCCTTCCCGGGCCATCTCCTCGAAGTCCTTCTCCACCAGCCCCTTTTCCAGGATGACCGCGCCGCCGATCACTTTCATGCCTCCCGGCCGGAATCTGGCGAAGGATTTGGCTGCCAGGACGGCGAGGGCCTTGACGCCGGCCGGGTCGGTCGGCCGGCCCGGCAGGTGAACCTCGCCGGCGGAGATGGCGGTGGTGACCCCGCCGTGGACTTCGCTCTCCAGAAAATCCGTCTGCTTCTGACGCGGGCTGAAATCCATCAGCACCGGGTGGACGTGGGAGTCGATCAGCCCCGGGGTCACGGTGGTGCCGGCGCAGTCGATTACCGTCTGGGCGGCCTTCTCCTCCATGTCCTTGAGAAAACCCACTCTGCGGATAAGGCCGTCCTCGACCCATACGGCGTCGGCGTCGATCAGGGGCCGTTCGATGTTGCCGCTCACGAGCGTGCCGATATTTTTCAACAACAGGTTATTTCCCATCTTTTGCCTCCTTTTAAACGCCGCCGCAGGCGGCGTTTAAACCCATCTCGCCGTCACGGTCTTTTCGTCCATGAAAAGCTTCATGGAGGCGAGCCGCGACTTGGCGTTGCCGAGGAACGATGCCCGCCGGGAGCCCAGCGGGAAGAACGAATAGGGTTGGGCCACGCCCAGGTTCACGCCCACGTTGCCGACGTTGACCTCGCGGATGAACCTGCGGGCGTGCTTGCCGCTTTGGGTCATGATGCAGGCCGAGTGCCCGACATTGGTCTTGGTGTTGACCCAGTCAATGGCTTGGTCCAGGCTCTCGCCCCGGATGAGTGCCGCCACCGCGCCGAAGGCTTCCTCCTTGGCGCTCGGCATGTCGACGTCGGCGTCCTCGAGTATGGTGGGCCCCATGAAAAAGCCCCCGGGGTAGTCCTTGGGTGCGTTGGCGCGGCCGTCGAGCACCAGTTTGCAGCCGTCCTTCAGGGCCTGGTCGATCCATTGCCGGACATTCTCCCTGCCGGCCTGCGTGGCATAGGGGCCCATCTCAGCCGCGGTGTCGAGGCCGTAGCCGAGCCTCATCTTGGCCGCGGCCTCCTTGAAGCGGGTCTTGACCTCGTCGTAGATGGTACCGTGGACGACCACATTGTCCACGCCCAGGCAGCGCTGGCCGGTCATGCCGAAGCAGGCCCGCAGCATCCACGGCACCGCGGAGTCCAGGTCGGCGTCCGGCATGATCACCAGCAGGTTCTTGCCGTTGCCGTTGATCGAGGAGCGCTTGCCGAGCCGGCCGCACTGCGCGTAGAGGTCCCAGCCCGCGCGATTGGACCCGATGAAACCCACGCCCTGGATGTGCGGCTGCTCCAGGATCATCTGGTTGATCGTGCGGCCGCCGTGAATCATGTTGATGACACCCTTGGGGAACCCCGCCTCAAGGGCCACGCGGTTCACCATCTCCGCGGCCACCGGGTCCTGGCGACTGGGGCTGATGACCACCGTGCAGCCGGCGGCCAGGGCATAGGGCACAAACGACGACCATGCGTGCATGGGGATGTTGCCCGGGGTGACGATCAGGAAGGCCCCCACCGGTTCCCAGAACAGATACTCGTCAATGCCGCTCGCCAGGTTCATGATCCCGGCGTTTTCCTTGACCAGACCGTAAGCCGCCGCGCATGCGGACTCGATGTTCTCCAGCACGCGCGCGAGCGTGCCCTTGGCCTCCTCGATGGTGCGGCCGTGGTCCTGGACCAGAACCCGGCAGAGCATGTCGGTGCCCTCGCGGAACTTGTTGTGCATCGTGAAGAGCATGTAGGCCCGCTCGCGCATGGGCACGTTTTTCCAGGTCTGGAACGCCTGGTGGGCGGCCTCCACGGCGGCCGTCGCCTCTTCCTTCGTGGCCTGGGAAAACTCGGCGATCACCTCGCCGGTGGCCGGGTTGAGGTCCGGCTCGATTTGGGCGGACGTCGAGTTGACCCACTCCCCGCCGATGAGGAATTTCAGTTTGCCGTAGTGCTTCTTAACTTCGGGCAACAGCATGTTCAGCCTCCTTGGATCTTTTTGAAAATGATCGGATGCAAATCGAGTATCATGCCAGGCGGATCTCGATTTTCCTATCACACATATCCGCCGCTCCACAGCTCTTCAAGAAATTCCTTGTACGGCAGGATGATCACCTCGCCGATCCGACGGCGGCGAGGTTCCATGCTGACACACAGGTAGCGCTTCAACTTTTTTTCTTCCGCCAAGGCATTCAGCGACTTCAGGTCGGCCGGCGATAAATTCTGTTTGGCTTTGACCTCGATCGCCGTGTGATCGCCGATGATGAAATCGACCTCGAATCCCGAGGTGGACCTCCAATAGCTCAACGGCTCGTCCGACACATAGTCCCGATAGCAGGTGAGCTCATGCATGATGTAAGTCTCGAAGGCTTCTCCGAGTTCAACAAACGCGGGATCGGCGAGGGGATGTCAGCGGAGGCCATGCGTGTCGTCTTCATCGTCATTTGTCATCCCATATGACAATAAAGATGTCAACATAAACCCGCAGGCTGTAGTTCTGGAAGTTTGAAAACTTCAAGAGAGGAAAAAATCAAGTCAATTGTAGATGTTTAAGTCAGTTACGGTTACAGTTCGAAAGAATCATTCCGTGAAAATTTGATCGCATTCGCCTGCTACAACCCCGGCTTGAAGTGCCCGGCGGCCATGCTGGCCGCGAGCACCCGCTCCAGGTTGGCCGGCAGGGCGTAAAGGCGGACTCCCAGCGCATCGGCGATCGCGTTCAGGATGGCCGGTGCGGTGGGGATCAAGGCCGGCTCGCCCACGCCCTTGGCGCCGAAGGGGCCGGAAGGCTCGGGCGACTCTACAATGATGGGCACCACCTCGGGCATGTCGGCGCAGGTGGGGATGTGATAGTCCTTCATGGAAAGGGTCTTGCCGGGCTCGAACTCCTCCATCAGGGCAAACCCCAGGCCCATGGCCACCCCGCCGCAGATCTGGCCGATGACGTTTTCCGGGTGGATGGCCTTGCCCACATCGTGAGCGGCCACGATCTTTTCCACGGAAACTTCGCCGGTGAGCACATCCACAGAAACGAGTGCCAGCTGGGCGGCAAAGGCATAGGTGGCGTAGGGGACGCCTTGTCCGGTCTGAGGATCGAGCGGCACGGTTTCCGGGTCGAAGTACCCCTGCCAGGAAAGCGAGGCTCCTTTGGATTTGATGCGCGTGGCCAAGCTCGGCAAACGCTACGCGCTGTCTCGGGTTTGCCGGAGACGGCCGCATAGCCGCCATCGAACATGAGCGCAGATTTGGCGACGCGCAGCTTGTTCACCGCTTCGGTTTTCAAAACCTCGGCAAGCTGCTCGGCGGCTTGCTTGACGGCGTTGCCGGAGATGTAGGTCTGGCGGCTGGCCGAGGTGGCGCCGGCGTTGGCGGTGAACTTGGTATCGGCCGTTACGAGGCGCACCGCCTGCGGCGCCAGGCCCAGGATCTCGGCCGCGATCTGGGCGAGCACCGTGGAAGACCCCTGGCCGATGTCGGCGCAGCCGGTGAACAATGTGACGGAACCGTCGAGGTCCATCTCGACCCGCGCCGTGGAGGGGTTCTGCACGCCGGTGTTGCCGATCCCGTACCACATGGCGCCGATGCCGATCCCCCGCTTTTTATAAGGCCCGGCCGGCGCGGCGGCCCAGGTCGCGCGGGCCTTGTCGTAGTGCGGCTGAATGGCTGCCAGGCAGTCGCCGATGCCGACGCTGGCCGAAAGCACCTGGCCCGTCGCGGTCGTCGATCCCACCCGGTGGGCGTTGAGCATGCGCACCGCGAGTGGATCGAGCCCCAGCTCTTGCGCGTGCAGGTCGATCTGGCTCTCGTGGGCAAAGGCGATCTGCGGGGTTCCGAACCCGCGCATGGCCCCGCAGAAAGGGTTGTTGGTGTAGACGCCGAAGCTCTGCATGTCGACGCTTTCGATTGCGTAGGGGCCGGTGGCGTGCACCGGGGCGCGGTTGGCGACCGCCGGACCGTAGGAGGCATAGGCGCCCGTATCGCAGATGATCGTGGCCTGCATGGCGAGCAGGCGCCCGTTTTCATCGGCGCCCGTCTTTATGCGCATGATGAGCGGGTGGCGCTTGGCCGTGGCGAGGTAGGCCTCTTCCCGTGTGTAGACGTAGCGCACCGGCTGTTTCAAGTGGTAAAGGGCCAGGCCGATGAAGGCCTGGACGTTCAGGTCGAGCTTGGACCCGAACCCGCCGCCGGTGGCGGCCTGGATGATGCGGAGCTTTTCGTCCGCCACCCCCAGAACGGTGACGACGTCCTTGTGATCGTAGTGGGGGTTCTGGGTGGAAGCATGGATGACCAGGGTCCCGTCGCTGTCGACAAAGCCGGCGCCGGCGTCGGGCTCGATATAGTTGTGTTCGATGAAGGTCGTCCGGTAGGTCTTCTCGATGACGCTTTTGCAGCGCGTGAAGGCCGCCTCGGCATCCCCCCGGCGGATGGTGCGGTTCACCATGACGTTGCCCCTGGCGTGCACCTTGGGCGCATCTTCGGCCATGGCTTTTTCGGGGTCGAACACCGCCGGAAGGTCGCGGTAGGCGACCTCGATGGCCTTCAGGGCCGCCTCGGCGGCGGTTTCGGTTTCCGCGGCGACCAGGGCCACCGGGTCGGCGATGGAGCGCACCTTGTCGCCCATCAGGATCGGCTGGTCCTTGATGATGATGCCGGTCAGGTTTTTCCCCGGGATGTCCTTGGCCGTGAACACGGCGACCACCCCCTTGATCCGCAGGGCGTTATCCGTCTGGATCGCGAGGATCTCGGCGTGCGGCCGGCCGCTGCGCAGCGCCTTGAGCACGAGGGGGGCGTCCAGTTCGATGTCGGCGCTGTAGCGAGCCTGACCGGTGACTTTTTCGCGCGCCCCGACACGCTCGATGCTCTTGCCTATCGCCTTGTGTGGGCTCGTCATGACGTCACCAGAGGATGCAGCATTCGGACCAAAAGCCCCTGAATGGCGAACTCCTTGTAGATGATTGAGGGCCGGCGGCCCGTTATGGCGATGGTGCGGTCGGCCAGCAGCTTGCCGGCGTCCCAGATCAACTTCGCGGTGGGCACCCGGCCGCTGAGGCAGCTTTCGACTTCCGGCATGCGGTGGGGCGTCGGCGTGCACGAGCCCAGGGAGAAGCGGAAGAAGGAGACCCTGCCGTCCGGCTCCTGGCGCGCCATGGCGGCCGCGTTGATGCGCGCGATGGCCAGCTCCCTGCGGCGCCCGATCTTCTGGAAGTCGGCAAAGGTCACACCGGGGGCCGGCTTGAGAATAAACCGCAGGATGAGTTCCTCCGGCGGGAGCGCACAGGCGTAAGGGCCGGAGGCGATGTCCTCGACCGGGACCTCGCGCCGGCCGCGCTTGCTCGCCAGCTCCGCCCGGGCCTCGTGGATGACAAGCGGCGGCACCGTGTCCCCGCAGGGCGAGCAGTGGGCCACATTGCCGCCGATGGTGGCGACGTTGCGGATCTGGCGGCTGGCGAAGGTGAAACTGCATTTGCGCAGCGCGGGAGCGTGTCGTTCCAGGGCATCGGAGGACTCGATCTCGGCGAGCGTGACGCCGGCGCCGACGCTGACGCCCTCCGGCGTGACGTCGATGCCCTTGAGCTCGTTCAGACGGCTCACATCCAGGATGAACTCGGGTTCGGCAGCGCCGTTGCGCAGGTCGACCACCAGATCGGTGCCGCCGGCCAGTATCTTGGTCCGGCGTCCGTGCCGGTCGAGGTGGTCGAGCGCCTCCGCGAGGCTTTCCGGCCGGCTGTATTGAAGGCGGCTCATGGTCGTTCCCTGCGATTTTGGGCGGCGTCCTCGATGGAGGCGAATATGTGGTGGTAGCCGGTGCAGCGGCAGAGATTGCCGGCAATGGCTTTTGAGATCTCCGCGCGCGTCGGCGCAGGGTTTTCATCCAGCAGCGCCTTGGTGCTCATCAGGAGCCCCGGCGTGCAGAACCCGCACTGCACCGCGTGCTCTTTCACGAACGCCTCCTGGATGGGGTGCAGCGCTTCCGGCCGACCCAGTCCCTCGATGGTCTGAACCGTCCGCCCGTCGAGCTGGGCGGCCAGCATCAGACAGGAGTTCACCGCCTTGCCGTCGACGATGACCGTGCAGGCCCCGCACTCGCCCACGCCGCAGCCTTCCTTGGTGCCTTTCAACTTCAGGGCATCCCGGATGAGCTTGAGCGCGGTGGTATCGGCAGGGAACACCGCCGACCGTGACCGGCCGTTCAGAGTGAACCGAATTCCGACAGACGACGCATCCATGTCTTTTCTCCCGAGTGGGTTAAGGAAAACCACTCTTAGGGAAAATCCCCATACGAGTCAATATCCACCGAGGTCCATGCCCCCATGCGCCTGCTTGAAAAAGCCGGCGCATGGCTTACGTTGCTCTCAAACGTGGATAAAAACGGTGTTCCATTTTCTCCCATCATTGGCTTAAAGAGCCGGTAACGAGGGTGAATCCATGGCAAACAAACTGATGTCGATGCTGGCGGCCGTTGTGGTGGCCTGCGCCTCGGCGCCTTCCGTGCCGCTCGAAGTGGTGCCCAAGGTGGACCTCGGCCGCTATGCCGGCAAATGGTACGAAATCGCAAGCTTCCCGACCTGGTTTCAGAAAGGCTGCGTCGGGTCCACCGCCGTTTACAGCCTCCGTGAGGACGGCGACATCGACGTCCTGAACCAGTGCCGGAAAGAACCCGGTGGCGCGCTGGACTCGGCCAGGGGCACTGCCTGGGTTGTGGACCCTGCCACGAATGCCAAGCTCAAGGTGCGATTCTTCTGGCCCTTCAGCGGCGACTACTGGGTCATCGACCTCGGCCCCGACTACGAATACGCCGTGGTGGGCCACCCCAGCCGCGACTACCTCTGGGTTTTGGGCCGGACCCCGCAGATGGACGATGCCCAGTACGGGCGCATTCTGGAGCGGGTGCGGCAGAAGGGCTATGATGTGAGCAGGCTTGTCAAAACCCGGCAGCCGGCTTGAGACTATCCACACCCTCTTTAATTTGCATGAAGGCGGGGCTTGGGTTATAATTTTCTCACCTCCACCTTTTCCCCTTGCAGGATGAAACCATGGGACTGCAGCCCGAGTACTGGCACTGGATTGTCTTTGGCATGCTTCTGATTCTCGCCGAGCTCCTCGTCCCGAGCTTCACCATCTTCTGGTTCGGGCTGGCCGGTCTCATCGTGGGCGGCGTTTTGCTGGTGGCCCCCGCGACCACCTTCACCTGGCAGCTCTTCCTGTGGGCCCTGGGCGCCTGCCTGATGACGTTCCTGTGGTTCAAGCTCTTCAAGCCCCTCATGGCCGACCGCACCAAGGCGGGCATATCCCGGGAAGCCATCGTCGGCGAGGCCGGGCAGGTCATCAAAGCCCCCTCCCAGGACGAGCGCGGCATGCTGAGGTTCACGACCCCGGTGCTGGGTTCGGAGGACTGGCCCTTTATCTGCGAGCAGCCGGTGGCCGTCGGCGACCGGGTGGTGGTCACCGATATTTCCGGGAACACCCTGATCGTGGCCAAGCGATAGAAGCAATAACCCAACCGACCCTACAATCGAAGAATCGAAGCGGGAGGACCCTATGCCTGGAATGGTGATGGTGGCTGTCTTTGTCGTGGTGGTGTTGATCACGATCGTCCTGGGGGTGCGGATCGTGCCCCAGGGCAGCAAGCAGGTCGTTCAGCGGCTCGGGAAATATCACAAGACCCTGGGCCCGGGGTTGAACATCATCATGCCCTACATCGACTCGGTCGCCCACAAGGTCACCACCAAGGACATCGTGCTCGACATCCCCTCGCAGGAGGTGATCACCAAGGACAATGCCGTCCTGATCGTCAACGCCATCGCCTACATCAACATCGTCTCACCGGAGAAGGCGGTGTACGGCGTGGAGAACTACATCCTCGCCATCCAGAACCTCGTCCAGACCTCGCTGCGCTCGATCGTGGGCGAGATGGACCTGGACGACGCGTTGTCTTCGCGGGATGCGATCAAGGCCAAGCTCAAGACGGCGATATCGGACGACATCTCCGACTGGGGCATCATCATGAAGACCGTCGAGATCCAGGACATCAAACCCTCTGACACGATGCAGAAGGCCATGGAGGAGCAGGCGGCCGCGGAGCGCGAGCGCCGCGCCGTGGTGACCCGCGCCGACGGGCAGAAGGCGGCCGCCATCCTGGAAGCCGAAGGCCGCTTCGAGGCCTCCAAACGCGATGCCCAGGCCAAGGTGGTGCTGGCCGAGGGCACCCAACGCGCCATCCAGAAGGTCACCGAGGCCATCCAGCAAAACGAGCTGCCGGTGGTCTACCTGCTGGGCGAAAAGTACGTGGAAGCTCTCAGCCATGTGTCCGCCTCGCAAAACGCCAAGGTGGTGGTGCTGCCGGCCGACCTGCCCGCGGCGGTGCGCGGCATCATGGGTGGGCTGAAGTAGGATGGGCGGTTTGTTAGAAAACCGGTTACGGCGCGACGCGCCAGCCTATCGGCAATGAAATGGGGGAGAGGCTTTCAGCCTCGATGAGCCGGCTACGCCAAAGCAGCCCCGGCTGCGACGGCTGAATCGCGGCTGGAAAGCCGCTCCCACAGGGTTGTTGAAAAAGACTGCATTGGAAAACAAATCAGACTATGGAGTCACTATTGGTGATACGGCCGATTCAGGGGCTGCCCGAAATCGAGGCCTGCGCCCGCATGATGGCGGAGTCCGAGCCCTGGATCACCCTGCAACGGGATTATTCCGCCTCGCTGCGCAACCTTTCCTCTGCCGAGAAGGAGATCTACGTCGCCGCAAAGGACGATGAAATATTCGGTTTCATCGTGCTGAACCTCCACGGTGGGTTCGTCGGCTACATCCAGTCGATCTGCGTGGCACCAGGCCGGAGGAACCATGGCGTCGGCCGCAAGCTCGTCGACTTCGCCGAGCAGCGCGTTTTTAAGAATTACCCAAACATGTTTATCTGCGTGTCGTCCTTCAACCCCGGGGCCCAGCGCTTCTACCGGAACCTGGGGTATGCGGTCGTCGGCGAGCTGAAGGATTATCTCGTGGACGGCCATTCCGAAATCCTGCTCAGAAAAACCATCGGCTCCCTGACGGAGTTCAGAAAAACAATGAAACCGCCCCAGCGTCCGGCAGCCGGCCGATAAAGGCCCATGAACAGCAACGGCAGCGGGAGCTGAACCTCAATTCGCCTGATCTCTTTTTCGCTTCCAACCGCCCTCAAAGATTTTTTTGCTCAACCCTGAAATTCCTCCGGCACAGCACAAGTCCCGCTTAGAGGGTATTGACGTCACCGACAGACTTGCTCATTGCTTGTGCCGGGAGCCGGAGGAATAACATTTTGATCATCTTGGGGTCATCTTGCGGTGAACTTGCCGGGTTACTATCTTTCACAACATTTGCAATATCAGCCAAGCGCTAAACTCAAGGAGGTTCATCCATGAATCCAAGTCTTGCAAAAAAAATCTCTGCGGCGGCGGTCGTGCTGGTGGTGGCCGGCGTAATCTGGGGCTATGGCATGCAGACTCGATCCGATGCCAAGGACATTGCTGCGGCCGATGGGAATTTTCAGATGGTGCTTCCCAATTTTTCCGCCCTGGCCAAGCAAGTGCAGCCGGGTGTCGTCAACATCCGTACCGTGAAATCCACGAAGGAAGGCGGGCCTGTTTTCAGGCACTTTTTCGGCAACCCTTTCGGCAACCGCGACCCCAACCGGGACCCCTTCGGTGACGGCGGCCCGGGACGGGAGTTCAAACAGAGGAGCCTGGGTTCCGGGTTCATCGTCGATCGGGACGGGTTCATCGTCACCAACAATCACGTGGTCGAGAATGCCGACCAGATCAAGGTCCGGCTTTCCGACGACAGGGAATTCGATGCCAAAATCATCGGCCGCGACAACAAGACCGACCTGGCCCTGATCCAGATTGAAGGTGCAAAAGACCTGTCCCCCCTGAAAATGGGGGACTCCGAGAAACTGGAGGTCGGCAGCTGGGTGCTCGCCGTGGGCAGCCCCTTTGGTCTGGAGCAGACCGTCACGGCCGGCATCGTCAGCGCCAAGGGGCGCTTCATCGGCGCCGGCCCCTACGATGACTTTATCCAGACGGACGCCTCCATCAACCCGGGCAACAGCGGTGGGCCCCTCTTGAACATGAACGGCGAGGTGATCGGCATCAACACCGCCATCGTCGCCCAGGGCCAGGGGATCGGTTTTGCCATCCCGGTGAACCTGGCTCAGAACATCATCGCCCAGCTGAAAGAGCGCGGCAGCGTCACCCGCGGCTGGATGGGGGTCGGGATCCAGGATCTGACACCGGAGCTGGCCCAGTACTACGGGCTCAAAGATCAGAAAGGGGTGCTGGTCACCCAAGTCTTCCCCGGGGACCCGGCCGACAAGGCCGGCATCCAGACAAAGGACGTCATCATCGTCGTTGACGGCAAGCCGGTCGGCACCAGTCGCGAACTGTCTTCGGCCGTGGCCGGCATGGCGGTCGGCAAGGAAGTCCCGGTGAAGATCCTGCGTGACGGCAAGGAGCAGGTCCTGAAGGTGCAGCTATCCGAGCGCAAGGAAACGGAGCAGGAGGCCAAGGGCCCGACGCCGGAAACCGATGAGCTGGGCATCCGCGCCGCGGACCTCAACCCTGAAACCGCTCGCCGTTTCGGCATCGATGAAAACGAGAAAGGCGTCCTGGTGGCGGGTGTGAAGCCCGGCAGCAAGGCCGACCTGTCGGGCCTGCAGCAGGGGGACATCGTGAAGGAAGTCAACCGCGTCCCGATCCAGTCGGTGAAAGAGATGACGGTCGAGTTCGGCAAAACCAAGCCGGGCGATGCCGCGTCGTTTTTAGTCAAGCGCGGAACCGCCGGGTTCGTGGTCTTGAAAGTGAAGAAGTAACCCCGCTGCCGGTCCCGTGGAGGCCGGATCGGCTGTCATGGATAAGATAGCGGCACGCCGATGCCCCATCGGCGTGCCCCGGCTCAGCGCGGCAGCGGAGGGAGGGACATCATGAAAGACAAGAAAGCCATCAAGCGCGACGTTCTGGGGCAGTTCAGGGCGTTCGACGCGGGGAGCGATGATCCACTGCCGCCGGGTTGGCTCGAGCGGGTTTACCTGAAGGAGTTGAACGCGGCCGAGCAGAAGCTGTTCAAAAAGGCCGTTGGGGAGTTGGTGGCGATGGGGATCGTGGCGAAGGTGAAAGGGCCCGGCCTGAACCTGAGGCTGACCCGGAAAGGCGAGAACCTGATCAACTCCAGCGAACGCGAGAGACCGGGCCCGGACGGCGGCCCGGAAAACCCCGGCTTCAGATTCACCGGCACGGAGGGCTGAGCAGGGCGCGCTCCTCCGGGTCGCCTTTTTCATCATTCCCGCGCCACTCTGCATTTCCCCGGAAAAAGCATTGCACTGTTTCGAGGTAATGCGGCAACTTAAACGTGCGGTGAACGCGCTTGGCAAAATCCTGTCCGTCTTCAAACGCACCGGCGAAGTACGTCCAGAAACCCTTCATGTGGTTCAGCAGGTGCCCCGGCCCGCAGAGCCGTTCCTGATAGCGCGCGAAGAGCTCCTCGTAGAAGGCCTTGAACTTCTCCGTCTTCCGGCCAACCCCATCCCGGCCAGACCTGATCATCCCCGGCAGGAAGGGGTTTGACAGCGCCCCGCGGCCGATCATCCAGGAATCGACGCGGGGAAAACGGGCCGCCAGGGTTCGGAACCCTTGCAGGTCGGTAATGTCGCCGTTGTAAACGACGCGGTGACGGATCTGCTCCAGGCATGTCTGAAACATGTCGAGGTCCGGACGGCCTTCGTACATCTGCCGCGCGGTGCGCGGGTGGATCGTGATTTCCTTCAGGGGGTAGCGGTTGAGGACGGGCAGCAGCCGGAGGATTTCATCGGCTTTGTTGCGTCCCAGGCGCATCTTGATGGAGAGCCGGCCGGGGATGGCAGGCAGGGTTTTGGATAGAAACTCATCCACCTGTTCGGGGAACGGCAGCAGCCCCGAGCCGCGGCGTTTTTTGGTCACCGGCCGGAACGGGCAGCCCAGGTTCCAGTTCACGTCCGGGTAGCCCATGTCGAAGAGGCGCCGGGATAGAAAAATGAAATCCTCAGCGGTGTTTCCCAGAATCTGGGGCTCGATCGGCATGCGGGTGTTCTGGTGCGGCTGGAGGTCCCGGACATGCTTGTCGGTGAGCCGGTCGGCGGCAACGGTTGCCACAAAGGGTGCCATGGCACTGTCGAAGCCGTCGAAATGTTCGGCGAAGGTATTGCGAAAGATCACGTCCGTGAAGCCCTTCAGGGGGGCCAGGATCAGTCTGGGGGCTTGGGAGTCGGGCAGTCATGCCCCAACTATAGCGGCGGGAATGCGCCAAGTAAAGCCGCCCGCGGGCTCACGGTTTGCGCTCGGATTCGAAATGCAGTATGAGTCGCTGCGTATGAATTCCGTCAGCTCACAGCACCCGGCGGAGGACCAGGCCCGGCGGTGGTCGGCGCTGCTCGTCGCCTCGCTGAGCTCCTTCCTGACCCCCTTCATGCTTTCTTCCGTCAACATCGCCCTGCCGGCCATAGGGGATCACTTCAAAGCGGATGCCGTCCTGCTGAGCTGGGTGGCGACCGCCTACATAATGGCGGCCGCCGTGGCGCTGGTTCCGGTCGGCAAGCTGGCCGATATCCACGGCCGCAAGAAGGTGTTCATGGCGGGCACGCTCATCTTCACGCTGGCATCCCTCCTTTCGGGTCTGGCCTGGTCGATGGCGGCCCTGATTGTCTTCCGGGTGATCCAGGGGGTCGGGATCGCCATGATCTTCGCCACGGGGATCGCGATCGTGACATCGGTCTTCCCCCTGGCCGAACGCGGCCGGGTGCTGGGCATCACGGTGGCAGCCGTCTATTCCGGCCTGAGCTGCGGACCCCTGGCCGGCGGCTGGCTGACCCAGACCTTTTCCTGGCGCAGCGTGTTCCTGATCCCCGCCCCCTTTGGGCTCGGCCTGATTCTGGTGACGCTCTGGAAGCTCAAGGGCGAGTGGGCGGGCGCCCGCGGAGAGCCCTTTGACCTCGCCGGAGCGTTCATCTATGCCTTGGCGATCATCGCGCTCATGTGCGGGGTTTCGGTCCTTCCGGATCTCCGGGGCGGGGTGCTGGTCCTGGCCGGCGCCGGCGGCCTGGCGGCCTTTGCCGGGTGGGAGCTGCGCGTGCCGCACCCGGTGTTCGAGGTGCGGCTGTTCATGCGCAACCGGGTGTTCGGCTTTTCCTGCCTGGCGGCGCTCATCCACTACGGGGCGACGTTCGGCGTGACGTTTCTGATGAGCCTGTTCCTGCAGTACATCAAGGATCTTTCCCCGCAGCAGGCCGGCCTGGTCCTGATCGCCCAGCCGGTGATGATGGCCCTGCTTTCCCCCTTTGCCGGCAAGCTCTCCGACCGCGTCGAACCGCGGCTGTTGGCCTCCACGGGGATGGGCATCACGGCGCTGGCCCTGCTGATGCTGACCCGGATCGGCGCCGGCACCGAGATGGGATTCATCGTCGCCTGCCTCATGACCCTGGGGTTCGGCTTCGCCCTGTTTTCGTCCCCCAACATGAACGCCATCATGAGCTCGGTGGAAAATCGCTACTACGGGGTCGCCTCCGGGTCGGTCGCGACCATGCGCCTGCTGGGGCAGATGCTCTCCCTGGGGACCGTGACGCTCGTTTTCGCCCTCGTCATCGGACGGGTGCAGATCACCCCCGAACTGCATCCCGCCTTCCTCATAAGTGTGCACTACGCGCTGTTCATCTTCTTCGGGCTGTGCCTGTGCGGGATTTATTTCTCTTTTTCACGCGGTTCTTTGAGAGGGGACGGGGGTGAAAAATTCACCGCAGAGGCGCAAAGGGCGCGGAGAGCTTGATCTTTCCACTTGCCGGTGAGAGGCCGGCAAGAGGAAAACATGCACACACTGTGAGGCGATTTATCCCGAAGCGGGCCGCAGGGCGAGTTGTTTTTTGAACCGCCGCCTCTCACGACGGTTCAAAAAGGAACCCTGCTTTGCGGTCTTTGCAACTCGAGCGCAGCGGGCGGTGAAATGAATTCAGGTTTTTGATGGGGCCGTAAGGTTTCCTTTGAGGCCGATGTCTTCGGCGACGGTGCGCATCCCCAGGATGGTTTCGGTGATGAGGGCGGTGAGGTCCATGCCGAGCATGGCGGCGCCCTTCTCGATGATGGAGCGGTCCACGCCCGCCGCGAAGCGCTTGTCCTTCCATTTTTTCTTGACCGAAGAGGCCTCCATGTCGAGGACACTCTTCGATGGGCGCACCAGGGCCGACGTCGTGACGAGCCCGGTCAGCTCGTCCACGGCAAACAGCACCTTTTCCATCTCGCTCTCCGGCGGGACGTCCGAGCAAATGCCCCAGCCGTGACTGACCACGGCGCGGATGTACTCTGCGGGCCAGTTGCGTTCGCGCAGGATTTCCTCGGTCTTGCGACAGTGCTGTTCCGGGAACTTCTCGTAGTCCAGGTCGTGCACGAGGCCGACGATGCCCCATTTCGCCTCATCCTGCCCGCGCTTGCGGGCAAAGTGGCGCATGACGGCCTCCACCGCCAGGGCATGCTTGATCAGGCTTTCGCTCTGGTTGAACTCCTTGAGCAGTGCCAGCGCGGTATCGCGGGTCGGTATGTTGGAATCCATCGCTCCTCCTTCGCTCTTCGCTGAAATTCCCATTTTTCTCAGGTCCGTGGGAGCGGCTTTCCAGCCGCGACTTCCCCTGCGTTTAGGGACTCGCGGCTGGAAAGCCGCTCCCACAGGAGAATCGACTTCGGGGTGCACGGAAGGCGCGCGCGCGGTAACCGGCTCAGCCGTAAGCCGCCAATCGTCCGGGCGACAGTATGCCAGGGGCTGAGGCTTGTCAAGAAACCGGGCGGCAGGCCTGCTTTTGCTCTTGATCCTTTGCCCGGCGCCGGTTATAGCAAACATGTGTTTGGGTGGGAGCAGCTTCCGGCCGCGATCAATACCGGGAGCCGGCGGAGGTTCGATCGCGGCTGGAAGCCGCTCCCACACGGTTCGGGCAGTACAGCAACCGGATGATGATGTTACTTGAAAATAGCCAATAACGAAAACAGGAGGGCGAATGAGCGACGGAAAGAGACCGGAATTCGATGATCTGATCGGGTTCGGGATGGATTTCATCCATCAGGCCGGCGAAAAAGCCATGGTGTTTTACGGGAAGGGACGGCCCCAGGTGAGGTTCGACCAGGGGGTGGTCACGGAGGCCGAGATCCAACTGACGGAGTTTTTCCAGGGCCAGCTTCACCAGAAATACCCCGGCCACCAACTTTTCAGCTACGGTGAAGTCAACCAGGACTACTCCCACGGAGGCAAGCGTTATCTCTGGAGTTTCGACCCGCTCGAGGGGGTGGCCAATTTTCAGGCCGGCATCCCGCTGTGGGGCCTCTCGCTGGCGCTGCTCGAGAATTTCTGGCCGGTCTTCGGCGTGTTCTTCATGCCGGCCACCGGCGACTTGTTCCACGCCCGGGCCGGCTGTTGCGCCTACTGGGGCCGGCGCGAGATCCAGATCCCCGGCTCCGAGGGCATCGACGACGAGAGCCTGCTCCTGACCTACTCGCGCTTCCACCAGAACTACCGGTCAACGTTCCCCGGCAAGATACGGTCGCTCGGCTGCACCTCGGCCCACATCTGCTATGTGGCCATGGGCCGGGCCAACGCGGCGCTGGTCGCCAACGAAACTTTCCGAGGGCTCGCCGCGGCGCGGGTGATCCTGGAGGCCGCCGGCGGCAAGCTCTCCAAGCTCGACGGGAGCGAGTTCAACCTCAATGACTACCTGGACGGCCAGAAGATCGACGATCACCTTCTCGTGGCCTCGCCCGACAATCTGGGGCAGGTGCGAAAGTGCCTGCAGCCGCTGTGATCAGGTTGAAAACCGGCTGAGAAGTACTAACCGATCAAAGCCAAAGGGGATCCGGCGCTGGCGCCGGGTCCCCTTTTTTTCTTGACAAAATTTGTCCAATCATTGGATGATTGGACGCATTTTGGGTGCAGGGTTGTTTCAGGCAAAAGCTGCGGCCTCCTGTGGCTGCTTCAGGCCGGGGTCGCATCGGACACCAACCAACCATAACACAAGGAGGGAAGTTCGATGAGCACGAAGAGACTGTCCGGAAAGCGCATCATCGTGACCGCCATCGCCCTGATGGTTGCCGTGGCCCTGGCGGCCCCGGCGTGGGCCCAGCCGGCGCCCATCAAGTGGAAGGCCCAGACCCTGTGGAACGCCCAGGAGCGGCCCCAGAAGACCTTCGAGGATTTCTGCAAGCGCGTGAAAGTCCTCACCAACGGGCGACTGGAGATCGAGCCCTACCCGGCCGGCGCCATCGTGCCGACCAACGAGACCCTGACCGCGCTGCAGGGCAACGTGCTGCAGGCGATCCATGTATGGCCGGGCTACTTCAGCGGCCGCAACCCCGCCTTCGCGGCTCTCTCCGATTTCATCTTCGCCTACGAGCAGCCCTGGGAGCTGGATGCCTTCATGCACTACAGGGGCGGCCTCGAAATGCTGCGCGAGCTCTACAAGCCCTTCGGCGCCTACACCGTGGGCGTCATGTGTTGGGGTGTCGAGTCATGGCCGTCCAAGAAGCCCATCCGCAATATGGACGACTTCAAGGGCCTGAAGATCCGCGAACCCCAGGGCATGGAAGCCGAGTTCATGGCCAAGGCCGGGGCCTCGGTGGTCGTGCTGCCCGGAACGGAAGTTTTTTCGGCTATGGACAAGGGCGTCATCGACGCCACCAACTGGGGCACCGCCTCCATCAACGACAAGACCGGTATCCACCAGGTAGCGCCCTTTTTCACCTACCCGGGCTTCCACTCCATGCCGGTCGGCGACTTCACCGTGCGTCAGGCCGACTGGGACAAGCTGCCCGCGGACATCAAGGAGATCCTCATCACGGCCTGCCGCGAGTGGGCCTGGGACACCATCGAGAAGGTCGCCATGGACGACGTCAAGCTCGTGAGCGAGGCCAAGTCCAGGGGGTTGACGCCGATTGCCTGGGCGCCCGAGGACCGGGCCAAGGCCCGTAAGATCGCCCAGGACATCTGGCAGGGCTGGAAGGGCAAGAACGAGCAGACCAAGCGCGCCATCGAACTGCAGGAAGCCTGGCTGCGGGAGCTTGGCCGCATCCAGTAGAACCCGATTAAAAATGCATCTGACGGTCCCGGGCGGTGTTGCCGGCCGCCTCGACCTGCTCACATACTGAAACGTATGCTGCGCGGTCTCGGCAGCCGGCGCCTTGCCTGGGACCGTGATCTGCGATTTTTAAAACGGGTTCTTGGCTGAACACGGGGAGGGCATGTGTGGCCTGCTCTCCCTGCCTATCGAGGAAACGACCGTGAGAAAGATTCTGGCTTTAATCGACGGCACCAGCATCTGGATTGGAAAAGCGACCAGCGTCCTGTCGCTGGTGGTGGCGTTCATCATCTTATACGAGATCTTCATGCGCGAGGTGCTGGCCAAGCCAACGGTTTGGGTGGCCGAGGCAACCGTTTTCGGCTGCGGGCTGCTCTATCTCCTGGGCGGGGCGTGGACGCTCAAGCAGGACGGCCACGTGCGGGTGGACATGCTCTACCACGGCCTTTCGCGGCGGGGCAAGGCGATCATCGACTGCGTGACCTACTTCGCCTTCCTGCTTTACATCACGGTCATGATCTGGGCCTCCTGGCTGTACATGGAGCAGTCGATCGCGGTGCGGGAAACCACCATGAGCCCCTGGGACCCGGTCATCTGGCCGTTTAAGATCGCCCTCGTTGTTTCGCTGGTCCTGCTGCTGCTTCAGCAGACCGCCAAGTTCGCGCGCGACCTCTACTACATTGCGAAGGGTGAAGAGCTGTGAGCATCGAGTGGATCAGTATCGTCATCGTGGTGGCCATGGTGGGGTTGATGGCCGTGGGGCTGCCGCTCGCCTGGTCCATCGGCGCGGTGGCGGTCGGCCTGGTTCTGCTGAAATTCGACCCGAGCGTCATGTTCATGCTGGTGTCGCGGGTCTTCGACATGAGCATGAACTACACGCTCATGTCCGTGCCGCTCTTCGTTCTCATGGCGGGCCTGCTGCAGCGGGCGGGCATCGCCGACCAGCTCTTCCGCGCCGTCAACGTGTGGGCGGGCGGGCTGCGGGGCGGGCTTGCCATCGGCACCATCATCGCCAACGCCATCATGGCCTCGATGGTGGGCATCATCGGCGCCGAGATCGTGACCTTCGGCCTGATCGCCCTGCCGGAAATGCTGAAAAAGAAATACGACCACAAGCTGGCGCTCGGCAGCGTCGCCGCCGGCGGCGGGCTCGCCACCCTGATTCCGCCGAGCGTGGTCTTCATCGTCTACGGCATGACCGCGGGCGTCTCGGTGGGCGAACTCTTCCTGGCCGGGGTGATGCCCGGGTTTTTGCTGGGCGGCATGTTCATCTTTTATGTGATCTGGCGCTGCTGGCGGCACCCGGAGGCGGCACCGCTCGTGGCCGAGGAGTTGCGCGACATGCCGATCAAGCAGAAGCTGGCGACCCTCAAGGAACTGATTCTGCCGCTACTCATCACGGCCGGGGTGTTGGGGTCGATCTACACCGGGGTCGCGACACCCTCCGAGGCGGCCGGTGTGGGCGTCATTATGGCGCTGCTGTCCGCCGCCTACAACCGCAAGCTGAACCGGTTCATGGTGCGCGACTCGCTATACGAGACCCTGCGCATCTCCTGCATGCTCGCCTGGCTTTTCTTCGGCGCCCAGACCATCATCGGCGCATACACCCTGGCCGGCGGGACCACTTTCGTCACCAACGCCATCAAGGCCCTCGACCTCGGGCCCTGGGGCACCGTGATCCTGATGAACCTGATCTGGGCCTTCCTGGGATGCTTCCTGGACTGGATCGGGATCCTCTTTCTGACGGTGCCCATTTTCCTGCCGATCATCCTGGACTTCGGTTTCGACCCGGTGTGGTTCGGCGTGGTGTACTGCATGAACATGCACCTGTCGTATCTGACGCCGCCCTTTGCGCCTTCGGCATTTTATCTCAAGAGCATCACACCGCCGGATGTGACCATGACGCAGATCTACAAGGCGACCATGCCGTATCTGTGGTGGACGGTGGTGGCCAACATCGTGACGGTGGCCTGGCCCGGGCTTTCGCTCTGGCTGCCCAAGCTGATGCTGCGGCATTAAACAGTTATGGAGTTTTGATTGCGAATGGATTTCCCCGAGCTTCACATCCTCGAACAGGATTTCAAATCCGCGCTGCCGCTGGATGTCCCGAGCTGCACCCGGGAGAAACTGGCGCGCACGGGGCTGCTCAAACCAGTCAAGCCCGGGCAGACCGTGCTGATCACGGCCGGTAGCCGCGGGGTCGGCTGCATGGTCGAAGTGCTGGCGGCGGTGGCCGCGGCCGTCAGGGACAAGGGCGGCCGGCCGCTCATCCTGCCGGCCATGGGCAGCCACGGCGGCGGCACGGCTGCGGGGCAGATCGAGGTCCTCAAGCATCTGGGACAGACGCCGGAAACCCTCGGGGCGCCCATCCACGACCGCATGGAGCCGGTCGTTGTAGGTGATGCCGAGAAATGCCCGGTCTATGCCGACCGCGCGGCGCATCGAAGCCGACCACATCCTCATCGTCAACCGCGTCAAGGAGCACACGGAGTTCATCGGCGAAATCGAGTCGGGGCTGCTCAAGATGGCGGTCGTGGGGCTGGGCCGCGTCGCCGGGGCCGAGGTCATGCACCAGCTCGCGGTGCGGATCAGCTACGTCAAGGCCATCCAGGCGATGGCCAGGGTCCTGTTCCAGAAGCTCCCCATCCTCGGGGGGGTCGCCATCCTGGAGGACAAGACCAACACCGTGCGCCGCCTGGAGGCTGTGCCGGCAGCGGCCGTGTTCGAGCGCGAGCCGCAGCTGCTCGCGGAAGCCCGGCAGCACCACGCGTCGCTGCCCTTCGACCGGCTGGACGTCCTGCTCGTGGACGAGATCGGCAAGGACGTCTCCGGCGCCGGCTTCGACACCAAGGTGATCGGCCGGATCATGAACATCTACGAGAAGGAGTGCGAGCGGCCGCGCATCACGCGCATCGTGCTGCGGGACCTTTCGGCAAGGACCGGCGGAAACGCCATCGGCCTGGGCCTGGCCGACTACGTGCACCGGCGCGTGGTGGACAAAATGGACGCGGGCATGACTGCGCTCAACTGCATCACGGCCGTGGCACCGGAAAAGGCGCGTATCCCGATTGTAGAGACCTCCGACCGCTTGGCTCTCGAGGACGCTTTCCGTTCGATCGGCCTGTGGAACACCGCAAGCGTGCGCCTGGCGTGGATCATCAACACCTCGGATTTGAGGCGGCTGGCAGTTTCGCCCGCCCTGGCCGCCGAGGCGCGGGCCAAAGGACTGGCCGTTTCGGGAGAGAGCTTCCCACTGCCCTTCGGCAACGACGGCGAGCTCAAGGATTTGCGGCAGGTGTTGGACGGAATGGCTGCCAAGTAGAAAGAGGTGTTCGGCCATGAACGTGCGCCCCATCCAGAAAGCCTCGGCGACCAACAAGGTGTTCAAGGCGCTCTACGAGATGATCGCCACCGGCCGGTATAAGCGCGGCCAGAAGCTGCCGCCGCAGGAGGAGCTTGCCAGGCAGCTGGGGGTCAGCCGCAACACGCTGCGGGAAGCCGTCAACCAATTGTCCGCCATGGGACTGCTGTCCTCGCAGCAGGGGGTGGGCACGGTGGTCGAGCCGCCAACCCCGGCCGGATACCTGAGTTCCCTGAGCGGGCAGTTCCTGCTGGACCCCTTGAGCGTCAGGGAATTCGTCGAGGCGCGCATCTGCATCGAGCGCAACGCCGTGAGACTGGCCGTGGCCCGTGCCGGGGATGAGGATATCGAACGCCTGCGCACCACCCTCGAACAGCAGCGCAGGGCGCTGAAGCGCGGGGACACTGCCGAGTTCACCCGCCACGATGCGGCCTTTCACCTCGAGCTGACCAGGATCTGCGGCAACCGGGTGCTGCTCAAATTTTTGCAGACCATCCACGACATGCTGCAGCGCTTCATCGGCGAGGTGGCCCAGCTGCCGGGCGCCGTCGAGGACGCCCTGGGGTTTCACAGCCGGGTGACCGAGGCCATCGCGACCCGGGATCCCGACCAGGCCGAGCGCGAAATGGTTCTGCACCTTTTCGATGTGGTGCGACGCATCGAGGCCAACCTCAAGATCGATCTCCAGCAGAGCACCCTGTGCGGGTTCAATTTTATTCACCGGAAAGCCCAAACACGGAGGTCCAAACGCAAATGAAACTCAATTCGCACAACCTGGTCATGTCCGCCATGTTCGGCGGCCGCCGCGGACCGCGGCCGGCGGCGGGCAACCCCACCTCCATCGCCTGCCACGGGCTGATGGAAAAGGCCGGGGTGTCCTTTCCCGAGGCGCATACCAATGCCAACGCCATGGCCGAGCTCGCCCTGGCGGGGCACGAGGTAGTCGGCTTCGACACGGTCATGCCCGAGTATTCCGTGGTCCAGGAGGCCGCCGCGCTGGGGGCGCGGGTCGACTGGGGCGACCGGGACAAGATGCCCGACGTGAAGGAATTTCCCAATGCGGATTTCTCCGACATCTTCATCCCTTCCGACTTCCTGGAAAAGCCTGCCTGCCGCGTGGTGCTGGACGCCCTCGCTATCCTGCGGCGCCACGTGGGCGGGCGGGCCGCCGTCATCGGCAAGGTCATGGGCCCCTGGACCATGTCCTACCACATGGCCGGCACCCAGAACTTTCTGCTCGCGGTGGGCATGGGCGAGAGCGACAAGGTGACGAAGATGCTGCGGCAACTGATGCCGGTCACCATCGCCTTCATCAACGCCCAGTTTCAGGCCGGGGCGGACATCGTGGTCCTGGCCGACCACGCCACCCGCAACCTGGTGGGGCCTTACCACTACGAACAGTACCTGCTGCCCATCCACCAGGAGATCACAGCCCAGGTCGGCGGCCCGGTGATTCTGCATGTCTGCGGCAACTGCTCGGACCGGCTGGAGCTCTTTGCCCGCTCCGGCGTCGACGCCTATCACTTCGAGTGGCAGGTGGACTCCAGGGAGGCGGTGCGCCGCATCGGCGACCGGATTTCGCTCGCCGGCAACGTCAACAACCCCCAGGCGCTCCTGCAGGGCACGCCGGAGGACGTTTACAAACAGGCGCGCTACGCCATCGAGGCCGGTGTGCACCTCATCGGCCCCGAATGCGCCATCCCGCTCAGCACGCCGCTCGCGAACCTGAGAGCCATCGTGGAAGCGGCGCGGGCCGGATTTTAGAGGAGGCAGCAGGGTACAGTGGTTCAACCATTAGGCGCTCCTTAGTAAGTTTGCATCTCTCCTGTGGGAGCGGCTTTCCAGCCGCGATGATCGAGGCTGAAAGCCTCTCCCACAAAAAGCAACCTTGCTGGGCGGTAACGTGACGCCGGGCTCCGTGGACCTCTAAACCGTGAACCAACCAACTTTGAACCTGCGGACATAAAACAACGGTTCTATCCTGAACCCTTGAACCCCGAACCCTCTTACGCAGTGAGGTTACAGATGGATTTAAAACCTGACTTCAACCGTTTTCTGGCGGCCGTCAACCACAGGGAAACCGACCGGGTGCCGCTGGGGGAGATCCTGATCGACTACTCCGTCCAAAGCAAGTTCCTGGGGCGGACGGTGACCGTCGATGATCTCGCCGGCCAAGTCGAGTTCTGGGCCAAGGCGGGCTACGACTTCATCCCCATCACGGTCAGCATGATGTCGCCGGGCAAGGTCACCGAAGAATCCAAGATCACCCGCGTGCTCAAGGAGATGGTGCTGCGGGAAAAACCCGGCACCACCGACCCCAAGGCCTGGAACCTGGAGATGACGAGCTTCATCCACGAGCGGCCGGACATCGCCAAATTCCCCTGGGAGGCCGCGGCAGACATCGACTTCAGCAAGCTGCATGCCGTCAAGAAGCTACTGCCGCCCGGCATGAAGGTGATCGCCATCTCCGGCAAGATCTTCACGCTCACCTGGATGCTGATGGGCTTCAACAACTTTGCTCTGAAGCTCGCGCTGGACGAGTCGTTCGTGGCCGAGGTCTTCGAGCGCGTGGCGACCATCCAGTTCAAGGCGCTTGAGACCATATTCGCCATGGACCACGTGGCCGGGGTCTGGGTGGTGGACGACATCGCCTTCGGCACCGGCCCGATGATATCTCCGGCCGCCCTCAAGAAGCATGTCTTCAGCTGGTACAAGAAAGTGGGCGAAAGGTGCCACGAGAAAAACCGCATCTTCCTGATGCACTCGGACGGGGATCTCAGCACGCTCATGGACGATCTGATCGCCATGGACCTGGACGTGATTCAGCCCATCGACCCGTCCTGCATGGACATGGCCAAGGTGAAGAAAGCAGTGGGGCGACCGAATTTGTCTGATCGGCAACGTGTCCAACGAGCTATTGCGCAGCGCCACCCCCCAAGAGATCGAAGCGCGGGTCAAGGAGCTGCTGCGGGACGCAGCACCCGGCGGCGGGTTTGCCCTGGGGTCGGGCAACTCGGTCCCGAACTGGGCCAAATACGAAAACTACCTGGCGATGCGGGAAGCCTGCCTGAAGCACGGCGGCTACCCGATCAAACACAATCTTAGTTAACTGCTCAAGAGGTTTTGGTGGATGAAGAAGAGGGAACTACGAAATACGCTAAGGGCGCGAAAAGGTGAGCCAAGTTTCAACCAAGCACTTTTGCGTATTTCGCGCATTTCGTAGTTAAAAACGATTTCAGATAGCCGAGCAGTCACAATCGTAGCGACATCGAATTAAACCCCACAAGGAGGACTTTCTGCAATGGCGGACCATATGGAAGCGATCAAAAACGCAGTCATCGGCGGCAAGCACGCTGAGATCAAGGCGCTCGTCACCCAGGCGCTGGACGCCGGACTCGACCCGAACACGATCATCAACGACGCCCTGATCGCGGCGATGGACGTGGTCGGCACGGATTTCGGGTCGGGCAAGATCTTCGTGCCGGAGATGCTCGTCGCGGCGCTGACCATGAAGTCCGGCCTGGACATCGTGAAGCCGCGGCTCGCCGCAGGCGAGAGCCAGTCCCGCGGCACCGTCATCATGGCGACCGTCAAGGGCGATCTGCACGACATCGGCAAGAACCTGGTGTCCATGATGCTCGAAGGGGCCGGGTTCAAGGTGCTGGACCTCGGTGTCGACCTGAGCGTCGAGAAGCTCATCGACCAGGTGAAGACCATCCGGCCCGACATCCTGGGCCTGTCCGCGCTGCTCACGACCACCATGCCGGAAATGCAGAAGGTCATCGGCGAACTCAAGACCCAGGGCCTGCGCGACAAGGTCAAGGTGCTGGTGGGCGGGGCGCCGTTGGACCGCATCTTCGCGGAGAAGATCGGCGCGGACGGCTACGGCGCCAACGCCGCCGAGGCGGTCGAGCTCGCCCGGCGCTTTGCCGGCGTCAAGGCGTAGTTGATTTCTGGCCACACAAACCGCGTGCTCTGCACAGGGAAGGCCGAGAAATGACCAAGAAAGAACGCATCCTCATGACCATGCGGGGCGAGACGCCGGACGTGATGCCCTATACCCCGCGCTTCGACCTCTGGTACAACGCCAACTCCTACCGGGGCACCCTGCCCAAGCGCCACCAGGGCCGCACCGCCGATGAAATCGCCCGGGCCGAGGGCTGGGCCCTGCACAAGGTCATCCCGGAACTCCTGGAGGTGGTCGACCCCCAGGAGAACCTGACCCGGGGCATCGGCCTCTACAGCCTCAAGGAAAACGGCTACAAGATCAACTTTTCGCCCAACGTCAAGCTGGAGGTCCAGAAGACCCGCCGGGGCGACGAAGAAGCCACCCGGGTGGAGTACCACACCCCCAAGGGTGTCGTCAGCACCAAGGAGGTGATCAACGAGGAGATGCGCAATGCCGGTGTCTCCATCACCTGGGTGCAGGAGCACGGCATCAAGCGGCCGGAGGATTACGAGATCTGGGCCACCATTTTCGAGAACATCACCGTGACCCCTGACTACGACCGCTACCGGGCCTGGCAACAGCGCATCGGCGACGACGGGGTCGCCGTGATGATGGGCACCTTCTCCGCCTCGCCCGTCCACCACATCCAGCGCGATTTTCTCGACGCCACCGAATTCTTCTTCCATTACAACGATCACCACAAGGAGATGCACCGCCTGGCCGAGGCCATCGGTTCGGTGTATGAGCAGATCCTGAAAGTGACGGCCGAATCGCCGGCCGAGGTGGTCCTCTGGGGGGCCAACTACGACGACATGATCACCTACCCGCCGTACTTCCAGAAGGAACTGACCCCCTGGCTGCGCAAGGCCTCGGAGTATCTGGCCTCCAAGGGCAAGCTCGTCATCTGCCACTGCGACGGCGAGAACCAGGGCCTCATCGACCTCATCGCCGACTCCGGCATGCATGTGGCCGAGGCGGTCTGCTGCGCGCCCATGACCAAGCTGCCCATCGAAGCCTACTACGAACGCTGGTGCAAATCCGGCAAGCTGACCATAATGGGCGGAATGATCCAATCCCTGCTCTCCCCGGCCACGGCGAGCCTGGACGATCTCAACGCCTACCTCGACCACTTCTTCAAAGCCGTGGCCCCGGGCAGCCGCATCATCCTTTCCGTGGCCGATACCACCCCGCCCAACGCCGACTTCGACCGCCTGGCCCTGATCGGGGAGCGCGTTGAAAAGGAAGGCCGGCTGCCGCTGCAGGCCGGGGCGGCGCGCCCCCTGACCGAGGCGCAGTTGCAGGCGGCCGCCGGGCGTGTGGCGCAACAGGCGGTGCCCGACGATGTTTTCCAGATCGTGCATGCGGATGTGCTCGCCGGCAACGACGCCGGTATCAAAGGCCACGTGCAGGAATTGCTGGATCAGGGGCTGAACGCCAAGGACATCCTCAACCGGGGGATGCTCACCGCGATGGAGGTGATCGGCGGGCGCTTCCGGGACGGCACCGTGTTCATCCCCGAAGTCCTCCTGTCCGCGCGCGCCATGAACCTGGCGCTGACCGTGCTCGAGCCCTTCCTCGCCAAGGACAAGCGGGAGGCGAGCGGCAAGGTTCTCATCGCCACGGTGCGCGGCGACCTGCACGACATCGGCAAGAACATGGTCTCCACCATGCTGCGCGGAGTGGGGTTCGACGTGGTCGACCTGGGGATCAACATCGGCGTGGAGGACTTCGTGGCCAACGTCGAGAAGCACCGGCCCGACATCCTGGGGATGTCCGCGCTGCTCACCACGACCATGCCGGAGATGAAGAAGGTCATCGACCTGCTCGCGGCGCGCGGGCTGAGGAACACGGTGAAGGTGATCGTGGGCGGGGCGCCGGTCAACGAGAAATTCGCGCGCGACATCGGCGCGGACGGCTACGGCGCGGATGCCGGGTCGAGCGTCGACCTGGCCCGGAAGCTGCTGCAGAAAAAGACGTGACGAACACATCTGGGATGGGGAGAAGGATTATGCTGATTGTGGGTGAACTGATCAACGCCAGTCGCAATTCGGTGCGGGAGATCATCGAGAAGAGGGACGCCGAGGGCATCGCGAAACTTGCACGCGATCAACGGGATCACGGCGCAAACTATATTGATGTCAACGCCGGTGTCTTCGTCGGCCGGGAGCCCGAACTGCTGAAGTGGCTGGTCGCGACCGCCCAGAACGCCGTGGAGGTTCCCTGCTGCATCGACAGCCCGGACCCGAAGGCGATCGCCGCCGCGCTCGCCGTGCACAAGGGCACGGCCATGATAAACTCCATATCGCTCGAAAAGGAGCGCTACGACACGCTGCTGCCCCTGGTGGCGGAATCGAAGAGCAAGGTGGTCGCCCTTTGCATGAGCGACGACGGCATGCCCGAAACCGCCGATCAGCGCATGGCCATTGCGGACAAGCTGATCAACGGCCTGGTCCGGAGCCATGTGCCCCTGGAGAACATCTACGTGGACCCGCTGGTCCAGCCGGTTGCAACCAGCAACGCCTTCGGTGTGGAGTTCCTGCAGGCGATCGATCGCATCACCCAGACCTTCAAGGGCGTGCACACCATGTGCGGCTTGTCGAACATTTCCTTCGGCCTGCCCGAGCGCAAGTTCATCAACCAGACCTTCATGGTGATGGCCATCGCCAGCGGGCTGGACGGCGCCATCGTCAACCCGCTCGATGCGCGCATGATGGGCTGCATCCTCACCGCCGAAACCCTGATGGGCCGCGATGCCTACTGCATGAACTATCTAAAAGCGTTCCGGGCCGGCAAGCTGGCGGCAGCCTAAGATGAGGAATCGGTCGGCCGGTCCACCCGTCTTTCCGGTCCGAGACCAGCGCCTGATTTCGACTGGCAGACCGGCGACGGGCGACTCACAGTCCTGGCCAAGCATTTGGGGAATGAGGCGGGCCGGACACTAACGCAACCTGCTGGAAGTGTTTTGCGCCTGCCCTTGTCTTTATCACGGCCGATACACAGGAATCACATAGGGGCCCTCCGGGACCACGGCGATGTGGTTGTCCTGGTGGGCCTTTGTGCTTTCCATGACAGCGTTTTCGATGGAGGCGACGGGGTCAACGAAGATATCGGCCAGATCGGAAGGCCTCAAGCCGGTGGTGTAGAGCTGGACCTTTCCCTTGCGCAGGGCTTTGACCAGCATCTGGGTCTGCCACTCGTCGATGCGTGCGTGGTTGCGGGCGATGAGCTCTGCCATGAAGCGCGCGGGCCCCACCCGGCAGAGCACGCGCTGGGCGTCCACGAACTCCGGGCTGCCCATCCCTTCCGAGCATTCGCTGGCGATGATGATGGTCCCGCCGGGCTCCAGGATGTCGATGACGCCGACCATGCCCTTGACCGCCTGATAGTAGGTCTTGTCCAGCGGATAGCCGGCGCTGGTGGTCACGACGGTCTTGAATCGGCGCGGGCAGGGCACTTCCGCATAGTTCCGCATGAAGGCGACCGCCGCCAGATGGCTTTGCTCGATGGGGCCGAAATTGACGAAGCCGATGCGCCGCTCCTCGTCAACGACGACGTTCAAGGCGAAGATCTCGCCCACGGCCCGCACCATGTGCAGCTGCTCCTGGTGCAGGGGGTTGCCCTCGATCACGGTGTTGGCGGCCTTGGCGTGGTCGAGAATAACGCCCGCGTGCAGCTTGAGGATGGTGTCGCTGTGAGCGACTCCGGGAATGACGAGCTTGCGGCCGCCGGAGTAGCCGGCCATGAAGTGCGGCTCCACCAGGCCGACCACGATGCGCAGGTCCGCTTCCACAAAGCGCCGGTCCACCCGGATGGGGATCCCGGACGGCGTCCGGCCAAGGTCGGCGTGGGCTTCACGGTCTCGGGCGAAGTGGTTGGCGACCCGCACTTTTTTGAAAACGGCTTCGGAACCGACGACCTCGTGCAACTCGGCGCCCTCGTTGGGACGGTGCAGGCCGGTTGCGACGAGGATCAGGATGTTTTCCTTCGACATCCCGGCGGCCGTGAGCTCATCGATGAGCGGGGGCAGCAGTTTGCCGTGAGGAACCGGCCGAGTGATGTCGCAGATCAGGATGCACGCCGTTTTGCGGTTGCGGGCAAGCTCCCTCAGCGAAGCACCGGCGCCGGGATTTCGGAGGGATGTCTTCAACTCCGCTACGGGGTCCGCCGCGACCGGCATCGGTTTCTTGCGGATCGTGGTGATCTGAATGCCGTCGGGCAGATGAACGGGAAGCTTGCCGCGGCCATAAAGGAGTTCAACTTTCATCGCATACCTCGTGAAGACTCAAGATCGCTGACGAGCAACGGTCGCCTTTCTCACTTTTTAGCACCACCATCTTCCCAGCGCAAGGTCCGGTAGCGCTGCGTAAAGGCGGCCGACTTGCTCAAAGACCCGTGATATGCGAAGCTGATTCGTCTTCCTGCCTTGAACACGAGAGGAGGGTGAATGAAACTGCGCTGGAAGTTTTTTTTCATCCTGCTGATGTTCAGCCTGATCCCGCTGGGCATCGTCACGTTCGTCAGCCAGCGAGGGACGAACCGGATGGGGGAGGAGATATCCGCGGACGTGCGGCAGAACTCCTCACGTCTTGCCACCGCCATCTTGAAACGTTCGGCGGAAAACTCGGCCGGCCTTTTGGCGCAGAGCAAGAAATCGTTCGAGCTGGCCCTGGACGTGCTGGCGCGCGAGGCGGAGGCTTTTTTCGCCGAGGAAGCGCCGGCCCGGGTGAAGGTTTACTTCTCGGCTGATTTCGAGGATCCGGCCACCGCACCGCCGGATGCCGGTCCCCAGACCGGGTATGTGAAAAAGTCCGCCGACGGGCTGCTGGTGAACGACATTGTCAGCTTCGAGCACCCCGTGGTTGTTTTAACCCCGGGGGTGTCGGCAGCCGACACCGCTGAGGACGTCGACCGCCTATCGCTGCTGATCGACGTTTTCTCCGAGATCTACGCCAAGCTCGGCCCTGCCCTGCACTGGGTTTACGTGACTTCGGAAAGCGGGGTTCACGCTTCCTTTCCCGGCCATGGGGGCTACCCGGAGGCGTACGACCCGCGCCAGCGCCCCTGGTACGCGGATGCCACGGATGAAGGCCGCTGGAGTCTGCCTCTGGTGGACGCCACCAGCGGCCAGTTGATCATGACGGTGTCGAAAAAATTCAGCTACCCGGACGGGTCCCGGGCCGGCGTAGCCGCCATGGATATTTTGCTCACCGAGGTGCTGCGCATCGACACGCTGTCTTCCTTGTGGACCGCCGCTATGCAGTCGTTCCTGATTGCTCCCGTACTCAATCCCGCAACTCAGGCCATCGACCTGCTGATTGTGGCTCAGAAAGACTACCAGACCCAGGCATCCTCCTGGGAGGGCCCGATCCGGCCGGAACGGCTCACCGCCGAAGATCCTGCGAAGACGGCGGTAATTGCCGGCGAAATCGCCGCCGGCCGCTCCGGTTTTCTGGAAATGCCCTACCGGGGCGTGGCTTCGATATGGGCGTATGCTCCCATCCACCCGAAAGCGTCCTTCGTCATGATCGTGCCCCGAGAGGTGACGGACCGCCTGCCGGAAAAAACCGTCCACGCGGTCCATTCGTTCACCGCCGAAGGGCTGCTCACCACGGCGCTTACGGCACTCGGCGCGGTTGTACTTGCCGTTCTGGCTGCGTTGGCAGGGTCGCGGGGCTTCACGCGCACCTCGTATGAATTGGTGGAGGCCTCCGGCCGCCTGAGCCGCGGGGACTTCAGCGTCCGGCTGGGCACCCGGACCGGCGATGAGCGTGATCAGGTGATTCAGGCTTTCAACGACATGGTCCCCAAATTGGAAGATCAACTGCGCATGCGCGAGTCGCTGCGGCTGGCGACCGAGGTCCAGCAAAACCTGCTGCCGCGGGGTGAGCCGTCACTGCCCGGGCTGGACATCGCCGGCACCAGCCTCTATTGCGACGAAACCGGCGGCGATTATTACGATTTTCTGGAGGTTGCGCAGGATCGAACCGGCGCGGCCGCAGTGGTCGTCGGCGACGTGTCCGGCCACGGGGTGCAGGCCGCCCTGCTGATGGCCTCGGCGCGTGCGGCGTTGCGGCTGCGGGTCTCGCTGCCCGGCAGCCTATCTGAAATCATTGCCGATGTGAACCGTCAGCTCACGGAAGACGTGGGCGACAGCGGCGCCTTCATGACGCTCTTTTTCCTGTCCGTTGACGGCCGGCGCAACACAGCGCGGTGGGTGCGGGCGGGGCATGACCCGGCCATCTACTACGAGCCGGAATCAGGCCGCTTCGAGGAGTTTGCAGGCCGCGGCGCGCCTCTCGGAATGGAAAAGGGCGTGGTCTTCGAAGAGCAGCGGCGTGCGGATCTGGTGGCGGGTGGGGTCATCTTCATCGGGACGGACGGGATCTGGGAGACGGCCGGTCCCCAGGGTGAAATGTTCGGCAAGCAGCGGCTGCGCGAGATCCTCCGCACCCGCCACACCGACAGCGCCCGGGAGATCATCCAGGCGGTCACTCAGGCGCTTGAAACCTACCGGCAAGGTGCCAAGCCGGCGGATGACATCACCATGGTGGCGGTGAAAATTCTCTAGCAGCTAAAACTCCTCGATGATCTCCCCCCTCTCCACAAAGTGTGCGATGCTGGCCCGCGCCGTTTCGTAGTAGGTCAGGGCCGCCTCCAGCCGGGCGGTCACCGGATCGTCCTCTCCGAGCAGCGACTTTGATTTCTCCAGCAGTTTCATGCCTTCCTCCAGGTGCTGGTTGATGTCATCGCGCAGTTTCTTGCGTTTGCGATGCTTCTCGCGCTCGCGCACGATCACCGGCAGCAGTCGCTGGATCGAGTACTCCACCAGCGCATCTCGCGGCGCCCGGGACTCTTTGGATATTTCATCCAGGCTGACCAGCGTCCGGCGGCTGATGACGAACGTTTTCTGCACGCGGCCCATGCTCCGGAACTGATTGGCCTCAAGTTCCTGCGCGATGGTATTAAGGGTTTGAACATCTTCGATCAAATGATCAAACAAGGATTTCTGCTTGATGCCCAAATGCACGGCAACAATGCTCAGCGCTTCAATCGCCCGCGGCGACAGCTTGAAGGTTGCGCGGACCGACTGTCGGCCCCTGAGGTCATCGGTGTCGGGTTGCGGAAGCTTGATGTCGTCCATGAATGAGCGGCCGCGTTTTTTTTCCATAACCACCGTTTTATTACTTTTTAAAAAATGTATTTAAAATAATGTTACTATATTGACAATTATGAAGTGCGAATTATTCTATTAACCAAAAGGCAAACTAATAATAACCTCGCGGGCAAATAAAACAAGAAAAAAATGAGGGAGGGCCCTGCGCTGCGGGGCCCTTCTTTATTTGAACCTCCCGATGAACTGCTGGTACTGATCGGAGCTGATGTGGCCGGTCTTGCGCAGCGTCGACAGGAGCCAACCGGCTCTCCATTTCAGCCAGCGGCTGTTGCGGGTGGGGCTTTCAACGAGGGGTTTCGGAATGACAGCGGTCAGCCGCACGATCTCCTCCAGGTTCAGTTGGCCGACGCTTTTGCCGAAGTAATGGCGCGCCGCCGCCTCCACGCCGAAAATACCGGGGCCGAACTCGATGACGTTCAGATACAGATGAAAGATACGGTTTTTGGGGAGCTCCTCTTCGAGGCGCACGGCCAGAAAATATTCCCTGAGCTTGCGGATGAGGCTTTTTTCAGTAGAAAGGTAGAGGTTCTTGGCCAGCTGCTGGGTGATGGTGCTCGCCCCCCGGGCCCACCTGCCCTGTTCCAGATTTTTTTTCAAGGCCTCGTTCATTTCCTCGTAGTCGATGCCCTCATGCTCGTAAAATCGAGCATCCTCCGCGACACGAACCGCTTCCTTCAGCAACGCCGGGATACCGTCGAATCCGACCCAAACCTGGCGAACCTTGAACTCCTTGCCCGACTGCTGAGCTTCCCGCTGACGCTGCTCGATCAGGGCAGTGGCCTTGGGGTTCTGGGATTTCAGATGACTCACGTTCGGCAGGGAGAGATAGATGTAAAGAACGCCGGCCCCGCAGGCGGCGAGGCCGGCCACGAAAATGATCAGGATGAGTTTTTTCAATACGGCGCTCCGACGGCGCAGGGGGCCAAAAAGATTCCATCTCTCATCGTACAACGAATTCCTCGGTTCAGGATAGGAAAAGGCGGCGCCGGAGTCAACCGGCGCCGCCTTTCCGCATTTTACAAATCGAAAACAAGCATTATTATCTGAAGTTGTAATATGGTCCAATTTCAGGAAAGCGGGGCAAGGTTTTTCAGAAAGCGATGAAAAAGCTCATCAAACTATTCGGGCGAATGATAGCCGCCGGGTGGCACGCCTTGACATTTTTTCGCCGGTTGGTTGCCAATGTCGCCTTTGTAGCGCTGCTTGTCTTCCTGCTGTCGCTCGTAATTGGTGAAAAAAGCGCCAAGATACCGGAAAGCGCCGTTCTGGTTCTGGCACCTGCCGGCGTTATCGTGGAGCAGCGCTCGGAGAGTCTGCTGTCCAGCGAGCTGTTGGGGGAAGACATCACGGCTGAAACGGTGCTGAAGGACGTTATTGACGCCCTCGACCATGCCGGACAAGACCCCCGCATCAAGGCGGTTCTGCTCGACTTGACCAAGCTTCAGGGAGCCGGATTCAGCAAGCTTCAGGATATCGGCGCGGCGCTGAAGCGCTTCCGCGAGTCCGGAAAACCAGTGATTGCGGCATCTGATTTGTTTATGCAGCGCAACTACTATCTCGCCGCCCACGCCGACCGGGTGTATCTCAACCCCATGGGCGGCGTGCTGCTGACCGGCTTTGGCATTTATCAAAACTATTACAAGTCGGCGCTGGACAAGCTCCAGGTCCAGTTCCACGTATTCAGGGTCGGGAGCTACAAGTCGGCACTGGAGCCCTTCATGCGCGACGACATGTCGGACTTCGACCGCACGGCCAACTCCGCGCTGCTGGAGGTGTTGTGGGCTTCCTACAAAAACGACGTTGCCGGCCAGCGCCGAATCGACCCGACAACCATCGACGATTATGTCAACCATTTTCCGAACCGACTGGCCGCCTCCCGAGGCGAAACGGCCCAGTTGGCTCTTTCCTTCGGCCTGGTCGATGAGCTCAAGACAGCGGACCAGCTGCGGGACGAACTGGTTGAACTTGCCGGAGAAGACCGATCCAAGCGCAGCTACAACCGGGTCCGGTTCGATGAATACCTGAAATCCGCCCGCTCGTCCTCACCCAAGATCGGTGGGGAGGAACCAAAGGTGGCCGTGATCGTTGCCCAGGGGGTCATTTTGGATGGCACCCAGCCGGCGGGTAGAATCGGTGGCGCTTCTCTTTCTGCCCTGATTCATCAGGCCTGGAAGAATGAAGCCACGCGTGCCATCGTACTTCGCATCGACAGCCCTGGCGGCAGCGCGTTCGCATCCGAAGCCATTCGGCGCGAACTGGAGCTTGCCCGACGGGCCGGGAAGCCCGTGGTGGTGTCCATGGGATCCGTGGCCGCCTCCGGCGGCTACTGGATCGCCAGCGGTGCGGATGAAATCTGGGCCGCTCCCACAACGATCACCGGTTCCATTGGTATCTTCAGCGCGTTCCCAACGTTCGAGCGCAGCCTGCAGGCGCTGGGGATCTCCAACGACGGGGTGGGCACCACCCGGCTCGCGGATGCCTTCAACCCCAACCGACCCATGAACAGCTTGATGGCGGATGCCATGAATCAATTCATGGAGCAGGGCTACCGCACTTTTATTGCCCGGGTAGCGGAGGGACGCAACATGACGACCGAAGCCGTCAGAACGGTCGCCGAAGGGCGGGTGTGGGCCGGTCAAAGTGCGCTTGAGAAGGGACTGATCGACAGCCTTGGGGGCTTGGAGGCTGCCATCGAATCGGCGGCCAAAAGAGCGGGTCTTGAAACGTATGCGGTCGATTATCTCCAGCAGCCCCTCACGCGCCGCGAACGACTGCTGAAAGAGTTGAACGAATTCTTCACCAGGATGATCGTCAAGGCCCTGGGGTCTGTGGTGCCCGAGCCGGCCGCCGTGATGAAGGCATTGGCCGACACCGCGTTCGACGATCTGTTGAAGCTGAACGACCCAAAGGGTCTTTACGCCTTTTGTCTTAACTGCGGCACGATTTGAACAATACCGTGGTTTTGTAACTTTTATTAGTGGTTTTAGGTCATTATAGACAACAACAACTTCATCCATTAGTATTGGCGGAGGAAGAGCGAATGAGGGAAAAAAAGGCGATAAAACGCGATATCCTGGACAAGTTCAGGACGCTGAGCGCGGAGAAAAACGACATGTTGCCGCCGCACTGGCTTGAGCTGATCTATTTGAAAGATCTCAACGCCGAAGAGAAAAAACTTTTCAAAAAGGCGATTCAAGAGCTTGTGTCCGTGGGGATCGTGGAAAATGTGGAAGGCCCGAGCCTGAACCTCCGGCTCACGCAGAAAGGTGAAAACCTGATTTATTCCAGAGAGTCTGAGAAGGGGGCCCGGGAGGGGGGCCAAAGCAACTCAATGTTTCAGTTCACGGGCTCCGAAGTGTAGCTGCGTAGCCTGCCGAAATGCAAAAGGCGACTCGGGTCGTAAACCTGAGTCGCCTTTGGTTTTTAAAGGTGCTGCTACTACTTAAATAGATCGTTCAGCAAAGACTCCCGGATCATTTTGCCGGCAATCTTGTCCGGCTTGATTTCATAGCTTCCGTTTTCGATCTGGGCCTTGAGTTCAGCCACCTTGTCCGCTCTGACATCCGGGATCGCCTGGATCTGGGACTGGGCTTCCTGGATGCGTTTGGCAGCGTCGGAAATAACCACCGTGTCCGTTTTCAGTCCCTGTTGCTCGAAGGCTTTCCCGTCCTCGATCCCCTGTTTTTGCCTGGCCTGGACTTGGGTAGAATTATAGGCATCGATTGCATTTGCCTGATTTTTTGGTGTGATTTGCATCGACCTTCTCCTTGTTGCCGGGCCGCGGCCGAACGCCTGACCCGTGTTTTTATTTTAACAAAGTCCCCTAACAGAGTCAAACTTCAGATCTGTTTGAAAGTATTATCGGCGGCTTTTCCAGGAACTTTAGCTTTTTTTTCATAATTTTTTGCATTTTTCAAAGATCAGCCATCTTGTCATCCGTCCCATTTTCCGTTAGACCGAATTTCTTTATCCGGCAATTAGAAACCCCAAGTTGCCGCATGTCATGAAAGGACGGACATGAGCGATTCCTTCGACGACCATTACCGCAAAGCCCTGAACAGCGCTCTGCGGATCCTTGCACGGCGCGATCACTCTTCGGTGGAGCTCGCCAGGAAGCTCATGCGCCGCGGTCATGCCGAAGAAGTCGTCCAGCGGGTGATCATCGAGTGCCTGCGGCTCGACTATCTGGACGACCGGCGCGCGCTGCGGCAGGTTCTGGACGGCTTGAAACGCAAGGGCTTCGGCATTCACCGCATCCGCCATGAACTCTTGAAAAGAGGACTGGCCGGGGACGAAAGCGAATGCGGTCCGGCTGAGAGCATGCCGCCAGCGGAAGAACGGTCCGTGGCGCGCCGGGTTGCGCTGAAAAAGTGGAAGAGCCTCCAGCAGGAGCCGGAGCCGGGGAAGAGAAGGCTCCGGCTGATGAGATTCTTGCGGTCCCGCGGTTTTTCGGATGCGGTGATCTATGACGTGATGGAAACGATGGAGGGGGCGGCGTGTGCGTCCCCCCCGTCTAATAGTTGAATATGACTCGGAACTCGACCCCGACACCCTCCGGCTCCAGCCGGATGATTTCTCCGGTAGCCCTGATCATGGCCTTGGTGCGGACCAACGGGATGGTCATGGCGATTTCATCGCCGACGGAGAGCTTTCTGCGGGTGGCAAGAAAAACCCCCTTTGCGCTCAAGTTCTGAACTCTTTCCTTGAATTCACCGTACTTGGTGAGACAATCGGCATACAAGGGTTGGTTGGCCTCGAAGAACCGGCGAAAGTCCTTCCGCCGGCAGCCGGTTTCATCGCAGATCATCTCGTTATCGGTTGTCATCGCCGCCACATCCCGCTCCGTATTGAATTCATTTCAACTGGTGATAAAGCAAAAAGCGTGCACGTCCGAATCAATATGGGACTCTGCTGAATTTATAATTATTATAAATATTTAAAATATTTATGTCGCTGGCCTCCGCAAAATTAAACAGGCCTATGTAAGAAAATGACCCAATCGACTGTTACACCAGCTTCCCTGTTCTATGCAAGAGGCACATGCTTGAGTATTCCCCCATTGAGCCTGTTTAAGCAAAGGCAATATGTCCCCATAATTGCAAAGGGAAAATGCCCCCTTTCAGTTGGGTAAAGAGGCCAGGTAAACGGTTTTGTCCACCACCTGTGTTTGGGTTGTATATTTACGTCGAGCCTTGGTATGGATCGGCTCACGGATCGGTTTGGGTTCGGTTTTAGCAATCAACCGGCCCTGATGGAAGACCTGGTAGGAGCCATCGAGCAGTTGGCGGGCCTCGACCCGGGCTTGGGCATAGCTGCGGGCAGCGGGTCCTGGGGGGATGTCGATGATCTCTGCATGCAGCCTGAGACAGTTATCGTTGGCCACCACGGCGGGGTACCGGAAGCTGATGATGGGCTGAAGCTGTGAGGGTGCTGGGGCTTTTCGCCAGGCGGATGTAGTTTCAGCGGCTTGGCGTGCGAAGCGGCGATTGTAGTCAGTGATGAAATAGCTTTGCAGGAAGCCGTTGGCCGGCGGGATGCTGCAGATGCCGTGCAAGGCCAATTCGGCGACGAGCCGATCCTGCAGGACGCCGAAGAGCCGTTCGACGCGACCCTTGGCTTGAGGGGTTAAGGCGAACAGGGGTTGGATGCCCAGCTCGGCGAGCACAGCTCCCACTTGGGTGGGATCCTGTTGACCGGCGAGTTCTTCTTCCAGACTCCAGTGGGAGTCGTTGCGTCGGAGGCAGCTGTGCTGGTCCTGGTAGATGCTGCCAGGCAGCCCGTAGCGGGTCACGATGCGCTGGAGCAGGCAGAGGTAGCCCCAGGAGCATTCGGTGGGCAGGAAGAAGGCGGAGAGCAGTTTGCCGGTGGCGTCATCGATGGCGGCCATTAGGCAGCAGGCGGCCCGCTCTTGGCCGAACCAATGGTGGGGGCTGCCGTCCCAGAGCAGCATCACGCCTTCCTGGGCTTTTCGCACTCGTCGTTTGAAGTGTCGTTTGCCGCGGCGAGGCCGTTTAGCGGCGATGCCGGCGGCGCGTCTGAGTTGGCGCACGGTTTCGCGGCTGACGGGGATCTGCTCAGTGGCAGCCAGTTGTTCGGCAAAGTGCGTATCATTGAACAGCCCATAGCGCTGTACTGACAGCGAGAGGATTTTCTCTCTTAGCGCGGTGGGAAGCCGGTTCGCTGCGGGTCTTCCTCGGTTGCCGTGGATGAGGCCGGCAGCCCCTCTTTGGCGAAAACGCGCGGCCAGTCGTTTGGCGTGGCGGTAGCTGACCTTCATGACGGCAGCAGCTTGAACCAAGCTAAGGGCTCCTTTGATCACCATCTGTAACAGATGAAAGCGCTGTCGTTCCCTCTGACTCATGGCTAAAATGTCCTTGGTTTCCATGGGGACATTTTAGCTCTGCAGTTCAGGGGGACATAATCGCTTTGCTAACACAATTCCCCCATTGAGCCTTGACAAACATCCTTTCAGCAAGGCAATAAATCAGTTGTCGGCACGGGCGGCAAACCGGTGAACCTGCGCATGAACAACCATTGACAGTAATAAATCAACAAGAGGAAACCGTAACATGAAAATTATAGTCATCGGAGGCGGGTGGTCAGGCTGCGCGGCGGCCCTGGTCGCATCCAAGCAGGGTGCGGACGTCGTTTTGATCGAGCGCACCGACATGCTGCTGGGCACGGGCCTTGTTGGCGGCATCATGCGCAACAATGGCCGACACACGGCAGCCGAGGAGCTGCTCGCCATGGGCGGCGGGGAACTCTTCGAACTGACGGACGAGAACTCACTGCACCGTGAGATCGAGTTTCCCGGCCACCGGCACGCCTCGCTCTACAACGTGGCCCGGATGGAGCCCGTGGTGCATCGATTCCTGCTGACCAAGGGAGTGGCCGTGCGCTGTCGGACTCGAATCACAGATGTCGATTCGGCTGAAGGCCGGGTCCGGGCGGTCCTTGCCCGGCAGGGCGAGGAGGCGATGCGTTATGAAGGTGATGTTTTCATCGACACCACCGGAACCGCCGGCGGTCCCGCCAACTGCAACAAGTACGGCAACGGCTGCGCCATGTGCATCCTGCGCTGCCACTCCTTCGGCGGCCGGGTAAGCGTCGCGGCCAAGGCGGGGGTCAAGGAGATGATCGGCCGCAAGGGAGACCAGATCGGCGCCATGAGCGGTTCCTGCAAGCTGCTCAAAGAGTCTCTGGATCCCTGCATCGTGGCCGATCTGGACCGCACGGGGGTGGCCGTTGTCCCACTGCCGGCGGCCAGGCAGTTGAAAGGCAAGCTCGCGCTTAAATGCTGCCAGCAATACGCGATCCCCGAGTTCGAACAGAACATCGTCCTGCTCAACACGGGTCACGCCAAGCTCATGACCCCGTTCTTCCCACTGGAGCTGCTGCGGGAAGTCCCGGGTTTTGAAAACGCCCGCTACGAAGACCCTTACGCCGGAGGATTGGGCAACTCCATCCGGTACATCGGCATGGCTCCACGGGACAACGCTCTGAAAGTGGACGGCCTCGACAACCTTTATTGTGCCGGCGAAAAGGCCGGGCTGCTCGTCGGCCACACCGAAGCCATCTGCACGGGGACCCTCGCCGGGTACAACGCCGTGAAGACCGCTCGAAGGGAAAAACCGGTGGTCCTCCCGGATTCGCTCGCCGTCGGCGACGCCATCGGGTTCGTGAGGCAGCAAATGCAGGAAGAAGGCATTCTCAGCCTGAAATATACGTTCTCAGGCTCGGTTTATTTCGAGCGGATGAAGGCCAGAGGGCTTTACACAACCGATCGCAAGGAGGTTGAACAGCGGGTGGGAGCAGCGGGGTTGACCGGGGTGTTCGTCGGCCGGTGAAATAGAAAATTAATCGGCCTTCTTACGAAGTCATCCATCAGCTGTTCCAGCAGGCAACCCGGTGCCCGGCACCGCGCTCTTCGAGCTGCGGGTCCTCAAGCCGGCACTGGCCTGTGCGGTGCGGGCAGCGGCTCTGAAAGGGGCACCCCGGCGGCGGCTCCAGGGGGTTCGGCGGCTCGCCGGCGTAGGTAATTCGGCGACGGGCGCGCTGGACCCTGGGGTCCGGTACAGGCACGGCCGAGAGCAGGGCTTGGGTGTAAGGGTGCATCGGTCTTTGATAAAGCTCATCGCGGCCGGCGATCTCCACGATTTTTCCTGCGTACATGATCGCGATGCGATGGGAGATGTGCCGCACGACGGCAAGGTCGTGGGCGATGAAGAGGTAGGCGATCCCCAGATCTCTCTGCAGGTCCTGCATCAGGTTCACGATCTGGGCTCGGATAGAGACGTCCAGGGCGGAGACCGGTTCGTCGGCCACGATAAATTCGGGGTTGAGGGCCAGCGCCCGGGCGATCCCTACCCGCTGGCGCTGGCCGCCGCTGAATGCGTGGGGGTAGCGGCTGCCGGCATCCGGCGGCAGTCCCACCCGCTGCACCAATTCGGCCACCTTGCCTGCCGCCTCGCGGTTGTTCGCTGCCAGCCCGTGCACCACCAGCGGCTCCGCCACGATGTCGATGACGCGCATGCGCGGGTTAAGGCTGGCGTAGGGGTCCTGGAAAACGAGCTGCATGTGGCGGCGCAGCGGTCTCAGCTCCTCTTTTCCGGCATGGGTGATGTCCCGCTCTTTATATAGAATGCGGCCCGCAGCTGCCGGCACCCGCCTCAAAATAGCCCGGCCGGTGGTGCTCTTGCCGGATCCCGACTCGCCTACCAATCCCAGGGTCTCGCCGGGCATGATCGCAAACGACACGTTCTCCACGGCATGGACCACCCGCCGGTGCTGGCCCCAGAATCCGCTGCGCCCGGCGTCGAAGCGGACGCTCAGCCCGTCCACCCGAATAAGGGGATTACGGGTCTCAGCCGCGGTCTGCGAAGCATGTGCCTGCGGTCCGTCCACCAAGAATTAATCCTCACGAAGTCATCAAGGCTGCTGCTGTCCGGCGCACCAGCACGACACCAGGCGGTCTTCGGTATAGTTGGTCAACTCCGGCGGCAGGCAGCAACCGTCCTGGACACAGCTGCAGCGCGCCGCGAAGGCGCAGCCTGACGGCGGTGCGATGAGATTGGGCGGCATTCCGTCGATAGCGACCATGCGCTCGGTGACGTCGTCCGGCCGGGGCGTGGCCCTGAGCAGCCCCTGGGTGTAGGGGTGCACAGGGCGTTCGAAGATGTCCTCCGCCAGGCCGACCTCCACGATTTTGCCGGCGTACATCACGGCCACCCGGTGGCACATCTGGGCGATGACCCCCAGGTCGTGGGTGATCATGATCACCGAAAGCTTGAGCCGCTCTTGCAGGCCGGTCAGAAGCTCCAGGATCTGGGCCTGGATCGTGACGTCGAGCGCCGTGGTCGGCTCGTCGGCGATGAGCAGCTGCGGCTCGCAGGCGAGCGCTATGGCGATCATCACCCGCTGGCGCATGCCGCCGGACATCTCGTGCGGAAACTGGTCCAGCCGCTTTTCCGGGGCGCCGATGTCGACCATCTCGAGCAGCTCGAGGGCTCGCTGCCGGGCCTGCTTTTTGCCCATGCCCATGTGGTGCCGCAGCACCTCGGTGATCTGGGTGCCGATGCTGAACAGCGCATCGAGAGAGGTCATCGGGTCCTGGAAGATCATGGCGATCTCCTTGCCCCGCACCTTTTCGAGGCAGGCCCGACCGTTCGGACCGATGAGTGACTGGCCCTTCCAGCGGATGTCGCCGCCCACGATCTCACCGGGCACGTTGATCAGGCCCATAACCGACTGCACTGTGACGCTTTTGCCCGACCCCGACTCGCCGACGATTCCCAGAGTTTCTCCATGCCGCAGCTTCAGGTTGACGCCGCGCACCCCCTGCACGACACCGTGGCGGGTGGTGAAATGGACCACCAGATTGTCAATTTCGAGCAAATAGGGTTCGACGGCCTGGGTCATGGCGCGGTGGCTTCCTTTAACCGGCGGCGGCTGTGTTTCTTGCGCAGGGCGCGCATCTGCCGGGCGAATTGCTTCTCGCGCTCCTGGGGATCGGAGATCAGGCGCAGCCAGCTTGCCACCAGGTTGATGGCGAGCACCGTGATGGAGATGGCGATCCCCGGAAACGTCACGAGCCACCAGGCGCGGAACATGTAGTTCTTGCCGGAAGCCACATCCAACCCCCAGGAGGTGGCCGGCGGCTGGATGCCCATGCCGAGAAACGAGAGCGCTGCTTCGGCCAGCACGATTCGCGCAAACTCCAGAATCGCCAGAGTGAGCAGCGGCGAAGTGAGGTTGGGCAGGATGTGCCGGAAGATGACCCGGGTTGCACTGCAGCCGACCATTTCAGCAGCCTCCACATAGGCGGTCTGGCGAACCGAAAGCACGAGGCCCCGGGTCATGCGACCGTAGACCATCCAGCCGTTCAGTGAAAGCACCAGGATCACCGTCAGAATGCTCGGACCGATGACCGCCAGAATGATCAAAGCGATGAGCAATCCTGGGAAGGCCACCTGAGTGTCGATCCAGCGCATGATGAAGCTGTCGGTGCGGCCGCCGTGGTAGCCCGCCATCAGGCCCAGGACCACGCCGAACGCCCCGGCGATGAGGACCACGGAGGCGCCCACGGCAAGCGACACCTGTGAGCCGTGGATCACCCGTGAGAGCACATCCCGCCCCAGGTGGTCGGTGCCGAGGGCGTGTTTCCAGCTGCCGCCGTCCTCCCAGGCCGGCGGTATGAGCCGGGCGCGCAGGTCCTGCGCGGTCGGGGAATACGGCGCGATCAGGGGTGCGGCCAAGGCCATGAAGAGCAGCCCGGCGCTCAGCACCACTCCGGTGAATCCAGCCTTGTCACGCCACAGCTCGCCGAGCAGGCGTTTCAGAGAGCCGGCATGGGTTGCGCGGGCATGGGGCGTGACATCGGCCATGGTCATGTCAGCTTAAGGCGTGGATCGATGGCCTTGTAGGCGACGTCCATCAGGATGTTGATCAGCACCACCAGAATGGCCACGGTGAAGACGATGGCCTGGAGCAGGATCAGGTCATCGCGTTCGATGGCCTGCATGGCGGTGAGCCCAAGCCCCGGCCACGCGAACACCGTTTCCACCACCACCGAGTAGCCGGCCACCGCCCGGATCAGCTCCCAGCCGCAAAGCGTGACGACGGGCAGCGCGGCGTTGCGCAAGGCGTGAACGCCGACGACCCGGTAGAAGGAAAGCCCTTTTGCGAAACAGGTCGTGACGTACTGCTGGTTCAACTCGTCGATCATGGAAGAGCGCACGATCATCACCAGCCGCGCCAGGGCGGGCAGGGCCATGGTGATGACGGGCATGATGAGGTGGGCCGGTGTGCCGATACCGGAGGTCGGCAGCCAGTGCAGCTGGAGCGCCAGCACCACGATCAGCAGCAGCCCCAGCCAGAACTGGGGCACCGAAAGCCCGAGGAGGCTCAGAAAAACCGTGCTGCGGTCGGTGGCGCCCCCCGGCCGCAGGGCCGCAATGATTCCCAGCGGGAGGGACAGGATAAACGCCAGGCCGATCCCTAACGCCGCCAACTGCAGCGTCAGCGGCAGCTTTTCGAGAACAATGGTCATGGCCGGCCGGCGCTGCCAGAGGGACTCTCCGAAGTCGAGGCGGGTGAGCCCGGCCATGAAGTCGATGAACTGGACCCCGATGGGGCGGTCCAGCCCGAGCTGCTTTTCGAATTCCGCGCGCTGTTCGGCGGTGGCCTCGAGGGGCAGCATCACTTTGACGGGATCGCCCACCAGCCGGGTCACGACAAAGACCAATACCGTGACCCCAAGGATCACCACCGCACCCTGAAAGAGACGCTTGAGAAAATAACGGCCCATGGATCGGTCTGCCCGTCAGCCCGTCGCCCGTCAGCCTGGCAGATCGGCCGACCGGACAGACGGGCTGACCTCTTTCATTTCACCTTCATTTCACTGACGAGCATCTTGGCATCCACCCGCCCCGGCCAGGCGAGCCGTTTGCTGAGACCGTAAACATCCTCGATGTTCAGCAGCCACACGAAGTAGGCCTGGTCAAAGGCGCTTTTGACCGCCTGGTTGTAAAGGCCGGTGCGCTTGGCCACGTCCGTCTCGGTGCGGGCCAAGTCAATCATGGTCGCGAGATCCTTGTCGGTGTTGGAGGAGCCCACCCCGCCGGCCTTGTAGTAGGCCGAAAAGCTCTTGTCGGCGTCCATCAGCTCGTTGGAGCTCACCACGAAGATGGCGTCCGCCCGCGTCTTGCGGTCGAACAGCCGGTTCAAGTACTCATTGAACTCGAAGATGCGCACCTTGGGCTTCAGCCCCACCGCTTCCCAATAGCCGGCCACGGCTTCAACCATCTCACGGTCCTTGAGCCAGCGGCCGGCGGTGCCGATCACCTCGATCGACGCGCCCGCCGCCCCGGCTTCCTTCAGCAGCGCCTTGGCTTTTTCGGGGTCGTAGGGATAGGGGCCGACCTGCTTGTTAAAGCCGAAGAAAGAGGGACTCAACAGCTGGCCTTGGGCCACCTGCGCAAAGCCCTCGAACAGCCCCTCCGCCAAGGCCTTCTTGTCCACCGCATAGTTCAGCGCCTGGCGCACCCGGACGTCCTTGGTCGGGCCGCCGTCGGCGTTGAGGATCATGATCGGGTGCTCCAAACCCAGGATGTGAATGGCCTGTGGGACTTTCTTGGTGAACTCCGGCAGCAGGTTGGTGATCAGGTCGAACTCGCCGGCCATCAGCCCAGCCAGACGGGTGCCGGAGTCCGACACAAATCGGTAGGTCACTTTCTTGATCGTCGGCTTCGCATCCCAGTAGTCGGGAGAGGCCTCGAGGATCACGTTCTGGCCCCGGTTCCACTTCACGAACTTGTAGGGGCCGGTGCCCACCGGAGACTCGGCGAACTTCGGGTCCTTGGAATGCTTGGGTGGGACCATTTTCATCCAGTACAGGCGCCCCGGCAGGATGGGGTCCGGGCCGTCGGTGACGATCTGCACGGTGAGGTCGTCTACTTTTTTGGCATCCTTGATGGTGGAGAAAAACGATATCTGCTCGGATTTGAAACCGGGGTCCATGATGCGTTTGACGCTGTGCACGACCGCATCGGCATTGAAAAGCTCACCGTTGTGGAACTTGATTCCCGGGCGCAGCTTCACCTCCCAGGTCTTGGGGTCCACCAGCTTGGGCTCGGCGGCCGCAAGCCCGGCGACGAGTTTGCCGTCCGGCGTGCGCGCCATGAGCGTCTCGTACACGTTATCGTTGACCGCCCGCTCGCCGCCGTCCTCACGAATTTGCGGGTCGAGGGTGGTCGGCTCCGAACCCAGCGCGACGACAATCTCCTGCGCTCCGGCCGGAACCGCGATGAGGAAAAGTCCGACCATGATGAATACAATACGCCTGATGGAATTCATGAGGACCTCCGTTAAGTGGTGAAGTGGGAAAAGCAGAACCGCAGGTTGACACTTCGCGGGAAGGCTCGACGCGAAAGGTCGAGAGCCATGACTACATACCGACCGGGGTATTGTCAAGCGGCTAGGGTCGGTCTGCCTGAAACGTGTTGCACTGGCCCACGTTTCCGGTTTCAAGCCCGCGTTTGAACCAGCGCACACGCTGCGCGGAGCTGCCGTGGGTGAAGGAGTCCGGGGTCACGTAGCCCCGGGCCTGGCGCTGCATGCGGTCGTCGCCGATGCTGCTGGCGGCGTTGAGGGCTTCCTCGACGTCGCCTTGCTCGAGAATCTTGCGCGCCCTGTCGGCATGATTGGCCCAGACGCCGGAGAGACAGTCGGCTTGAAGTTCCATCATCACGGAGAGTTGGTTGGCTTCCGTTTCGCTCGAACGGCTGCGAAGGGATTGAACTTTTTCGGCAATTCCAAGAAGATTCTGGACATGATGCCCGACCTCGTGGGCGATGACGTAGGCCTGGGCGAAATCCCCGGGCGCCCCGAATCGATTCTTCAGGTCGTTGTAGAAACTGAGGTCGATGTAGACCTTTTGGTCCATCGGACAGTAGAATGGACCCATCGCAGCCGATGCCATACCGCAGGCGGATTCGACGGCCTGGGAAAAAAGCACCAGCTTGGGCTCCTCGTAGGTTTTCCCCATGTTTCGAAAAAGCGCCTGCCACGTGTCCTCGGTGTCGGCCAGCACCACGGAGACGAATTCCGCCAGACGTTTTTCCTCGGGCGAGGCGGAATAAGGCTCGGATTGCGTGGGAGCGCCGGCACCCGGGGTTGGCATCTGCCCCTGGTTTATAATAATGGATGGATCAACCCCGAAATACAGGGCCACCAGCACCAGCAGAATGGTGCCAATGCCCCCCCCGACGACTCCCCGCGATACGTGAACCCCGCGGCGGTCCTCCACGTTCTCGCTTTGGCGGCCGCTTTCCCAACGCATGATCAATCTCCTGAATGCCCGCTTTACGTTAGCCGGGGCGTGCGGTGAGTTATATATGCTGGGTGAAAATAAAAGCCAGCCCTATGTAAGTCAAGCGAATTTTTTTTCGACGGGGGATGTAAAGCCCCTCAATCCGCATTATTATGAGCCCAATCACACCTCACTAAATCTATCCCGGGTGACATGAAACGGCCTTTTCATTCGGGGAAAATGGTTTTCCCAGGGATAGGGATATCTTTACACAAATTCCCCATTTAGGCGGCAGGGATAGGGAGGCCTCAACTTAAAGAAATAGCTTTGATTTATTGATGTCTGGCCTGCCGTGCACGCTTTTTGCTCTGAAATTAAGAAATGCGCTGGAAGTCCGAGGGGGAGTTGGGAGGATTTCGAGTGCAGTGAAAGGAGGGCAACGACATGATTTGTCTTGGAGAGGCTTGCCCCAAGAGGGAATTTTTACGAAACTCCATGATATGGGTCTTCGCTCTGACGATGGGTCTGCTGGTTTCCATTTCAGATGTCAAGCTGCCCGCCGAAACCGGCGTGCGCGCAGATCGATTGGGTCATCCCATCGGCGGGAACGCCGTTTTTGATGGTTTTGCGGATCAAGATGAGCCCGACGTGGCCGACTTGTCTGCATCGGTGTATGTTCCCAAAGGCGAGCCGGAGCTGCTCCCGTACGACCGGGTCATCCACGCGGCCGCCGGCCGCCACGATGTCGATGCAGAGCTCATCTTGGCCATCATCATGGCAGAGTCCCAGTTAAACCCCAGGGCGAAATCGAAGAAGGGAGCCAGGGGGCTGATGCAGATCATGCCCGTCACCGCCGACGCGCTCGACGTGGCCAATATCTACAACCCTGAAGAAAACATCAATGCCGGCACTAGGCATTTTCGGGGGTTGCTGGACCGCTTCGATGGAGACGTGCAGCTGGCACTGGCCGCTTACAATGCCGGGGAGCAAAACGTGCTGCGCTACAACGGCATTCCGCCCTATCCTGAAACCCGTGCCTACATTGCCCGTGTGCTAAACTATTACGCAGCCCTGAAGCAAGACATCTTCGATTTCTAATAACCGAGTTTTTTTGCTCGTTGCAGCCGGACCTTAATGCTACAGGCCCTTGCCGATTGCGTCCGGCAAGGGCCTGACCTTTTTCATGGATTGGAGTTGAAACGGCTGTTGCGAACCGGCAGCTGGCCATCGATGCGTAACGGCAGCGGTGCGGCAGCCAGGAAATCATCCGCGTTGTTGGGCTGCTGGGCGTGAATGTGCAGATGGGGCTCTATGGAAAGCCCTGAATTGCCCACCTGCCCGATCCGTTCCCCCTCCTGAACCCGCTGTCCGGGTCTCACCGTAATGCTGGACTGCATCAGATGCGCGAGGAGCACTGAGCCTTCGGTGCACTCCAGCAACACGTAGTTTCCCGCCGGGTGCTGCCGGTCGTGATCGGGCGGCGTCAGGTCGGGCAGCCGGTCTTCGGTCCGCGCTACGGAGCCTGAGCACGGAGCATACACCGGCTCGCCGAAAACATAGTAGCGCGGCAAATCCGCCGGCCACCATCCGTCCGCACGCCGGCCGAAACGATCCAGTCGCACGATGTCAACGGCAAAACTCTGGGCCCGATACGCCGAGAGCGATTCCTGCTTGAGCGTTTTCATGTGGGGATTGATGAGGATGGAATACCCGCCGTTCACCGCGTAAAACACCCCGTTTTTCAACGGTGAAGCCACATCGATCGAAGGGCCGGCCGGCGGTTCAAACCCGCTCAGCGCGAAGGCCAGCATCCCGCCGCAAAAGGCCGCCATGACCAGGTTGCAGCCGGTCCGGAAACCGGCCCACGTATGGACCGCACCAGGCGGGCCGGATCGCATGCAACGCCGCCAGGACGCCGCGGCCGCCGCCGAAGCCAGGAGTGCGAACCCGTAGGGCAGATACCACGGCACCAGCAGCCAGATGCCCGCCACGGCGATCAAGGCCAGATAGGCCGCTGCCGAAAGGGCATTGAGAAGCCACTCCGCGCGGCTGCGGCATGCGACCCGCCAGAGCCGGATCACCAGGGCCAAGGGCAGGAGGATCTGGCCGACCACCGTGATGAACGAGAGCTCAAGCATGGCCTGTCCTGGGCGGGGGCATTTCCTTTCTCTAACAGAAAAGCGGCGGCAATTCTATTGCACGGTCACCCCGGGGCGACGGCACGGGCTGCAGGAGTACTAAAGGGGCCGCAGAAAGGGGTCAGGGGTGTGGCGGCAGGTTCTCATCCTTGGCGCTTTCGGCAAAGACGAAAAACGCCCCTCGCAGGCGCGGCGGAATTTCCGCGAACTGGATGCCGATGGACTGGATTTTATGGCCGTTGATCACGGTGTGGCGGTTGCGGACGATCCGGCCTGAAATCGCAACCGAGAATTTGTCGGAGGGGATGGTGACACGAACGTCGCGGTTCAGAAGGTCGTCGGCGCCGCTGGGGCTGTCCGTTAGTTGTGCGCCGTTTCTTTCCGGGACGAAGGAGACCCCCGATATGGACAGATCCCTGGAATAACCCTCCATGACCATTGGCGGTTGGCCATTCCGGTTGGGAAGTACCGAGATGCTCATGCGGGTGGGGATGGAGTAGCGCTGCCCCTTGCGCACGCCGTTCGACGGAGTTTCGATTTTCTTGACGGACCGGATGCGGCACAAGCGGATGATGCCGTTTTCCACGCCGGGGTATCTGCGGCAGGCGCGCATCAGGCGCTGCCTGGAGATCATCACCACTTCAACCCGGGTGGTCGCCACGACATCCGACTGGGAAGGAACCTGCTCGGAGAAAGGGTAGATGTCTCCGAAACAGTCGGCTTCCCACAGAACACGGCTGGCATCCCGTCGGAATCTCGGTTTCTGCGAAACCATTTCGTAGCTGTTTTCCTTCAATACCCCCGCAGCCACCATGTAGAGATGGCGTGGGCAATCTCCGGCCTTGAGAATGGTTTTCCCCGCCGGTGCAACCATACGCCGGAATTGAGAAAAAACCGCCATCCGTTCGGCGGGGGCGAGACTTTTCATGAAATCATCGACCGGCGCGCCGTTGTGAGCGGTGTTCGCGACGGTGCTATGAAACTCGAGGAGGTGCTCCCGCGACGGCCGTTGCAGGCGCCACTGAAGGATTTTGGACACCCATGCCTGAAAAAGGCGGCCCGCATCGAGGAAAAGACGCGCGGCCTGGTCATATTGCTGAATCGCCGCATCCTTGAATTTATCAGCGGCCAGCATTTCCGCGTACATCTTCAGAAGCTCCGGGCGATCGGGGAACTCCTTGAGGATGCTTCTAAAAGCATCGACGGAGTCGACGGCAATCGAGCCGTCGAGAATGTATTCAGGGACCGTTTTTTTCATTTTCCCGGAAACCTCGAGAAAAGCCGCTGCCGATCCCCCGCAAAAAATAACGGGGTGTACTTAACAGTATCGGCCATAGCGGAATGAGGCTTTAGCCTGAAATTAACGGCTTTTCGAGCAGTTGCCACGGCAGCCAAAAGGGGCTATGTGTTGATCAGGCTGCCGGAACCGCCTCTCGAAGGGTTTGATGAGCCTTGAATTCAGCACAGGCGCCCCTATGTTTTCAGCAACTGCGAGTCCAGCTGAGCTCGCCAAAAGAGATCATCTGGTCATCATCGATACTCGAAAAAGGAGGAAACCATGCCGAAAGAAGGATCCAAAGCACCTGCCTTCTGTCTGCCCTCGACTGACAAAGACAAGGTCTGCCTGAAGGATTTCGCCGGGAAATGGGTGGTGCTTTACTTCTACCCCAAGGACAGCACCAGCGGCTGAACGGTGGAGGCTCTGGAGTTTTCAGAGCTCAAGCCGAAGTTCGAGAAGCAGGGCGCCGTGATCCTGGGCGTGAGCCCGGATTCGGTCGGCTCCCACCGTAAGTTTATAGACAAGAACAAGATCGCGGTCACGCTGCTGAGCGACACCGACACCTCCGTCATCAAGGCTTACGACGCCTGGGGCACCAAGAAGATGTACGGCAAGGAGTTCGAGGGGGTTGTGCGCAGCACGGTGTTGATCGACCCCAAGGGCGTGGTAAAGGCCGCCTGGCCCAAGGCCAGCTCCAAGGGGCATGCCCGGGAAGTTCTGGACGCTCTTGATAAACTTGCCGGATGATTGCTGACAGGTCAGCCTTTGCAAGGCCGGCATAACGTCGGGTCGCAGCCGACGCGGCGGGTTTTCAATTTTCTTGCTAATCCACAGCCGTACCCCAGTCGTATTGCCGCTTGACGTAGTTTAGAAAAAGAGAAGTCTCCGTGCGGAGCACCCCGTCGATGCGGTTGATCTTCTCGAAGATCAGTTCGTTTAGCTTGTTCAAGTCCTTGACGACGAACTCGGTCTCGATGCCGGTCCCGCCGGTGGACTGCACAATGTGCCAAAGGGCTCTGATCCCCTTTAGCTCACGCATGATCTTGTCCATCTGCTTAATATCGACGTGAATCCGGATGGTGCCGACCGCCTCAAACCCGAGCTTGAGTGGGTTGCTGACGGCCACAATCTGGATGTACTCTTCCTGGATCAGCCGTTGCAGGCGGGTGCGCACGGTCGCCTCGGCGAGGCCGAGCTTTTTGGCAATTTCGGTGTTAGAAAGACGCCCGTCTTTCTGGAGAAATTCAATCATGCGGCAGTCGATTGGGTCGATGCCCTTCTTCCGGATCTGTTTATTGTTTTTTTTCATTACCTCTCTCTGATTTCAGCCGCGGTGGATCCCCAAGTCTGGCTCTCGGTCCCTTTCAAACCCGCCAGCAGAGGACACGTCCGGAAAGATAAGCTTGAAAAATCGATTTACACAATATTTTAATCTTATTTCTATCTTAATTCGCATTTTTTTACCAATCCTATTTTTGATTTCGTGATAATTTCAATTTTTTTATTGACATTCTGCACCTCTCTCGATTAAATTTTACATGCTACTGAGATTGCCTAAGATAAGTCCATTCCGTTAAGACCGGCGGAAACCGATTGTTTGAATTACAGTTTGTTTACTTAAAGAACCTGATACAGGAGGAAAAATGTCTGGAGCGCCTAAAAAACTAAAGTATTTTGTCGATGGTCAATGGCTGGAATCAAAAACAACTAAATACATGGAATGCTTCAACCCTTCTACGGGTGAAGTGGTTGCGCTGGCGCCCCAATGTACCCAGGCAGAAGTTGACTCAGCGGTTCAGGCAGCCAGTAAAGCTTTCCCGGCATGGGCGGACACGCCGGTAACCAAACGTGCGCAGGTCCTTTTTAGAATGAAGGCACTGGTCGACAAGCATTTTGACGAGTTGACTCACTTGGTTTGTGAAGAGCAGGGAAAATGCTGGGGTGAGGCTGCCGGCTGCATCGCCAAGATGAACGAGGTGGTCGAGTTTGCCACCGGCATTCCGCATCTGATGAAGGGGCATTCGGTTATGAATATCACCGGCGGTTACGATACCGTGCAGTATATGGAACCGGTCGGTGTATTTGCAGGGATTGCTCCCTGGAATTTTCCTGCAATGATTCCTCACGGATGGATGTCACCCCTGGCTGTGGCAACCGGCAACACATTCGTTCTGAAAGCGGCGAGTTTCGTACCCCGAAGCTCAATACGGATACTCGATCTGTGGACCGAAGCAGGATTGCCCAAGGGCGTCATCAACCTCGTCACCTGCGGAAGAAATGAAGCCGAAATTCTCTTAAAACACCCCGATGTAAAGGGTATCACCTTCGTGGGGTCAACCTCCGTGGGCCGACACATCTATGCAACTGCGGCCGCCAACGGCAAAAGGGTCCAGGCGCTTTGCGAGGCCAAAAACCATGCGCTCGTACTGCGTGACTGTAATCTGGATATGACCGTTGCCGGAATCGCCAATGCCACCTGCGGATGTGCCGGTGAACGCTGCATGGCGCTGCCGGTCCTCGTCGCTGAAAACGCCATCGCCGATCAACTGGTCGCCAAACTTTCGAAGCGGCTTTCCCAGCTTAAGATTGGCCCTGCCTACGACAAAACCACCGAACTTGGACCAGTGGTTAATGATGGGCATCGTCAGTTTATAAAAGGCTGGATCCAAAAGGGGATCGAAGAGGGCGCAGAACTCGTTCTCGACGGCCGCAACGTTACCGTTCCAGGATTTGAAAAAGGCTTCTATCTGGGGCCCACACTTTTTGACAGGGTCACACCCAAAATGTCAATTGGCTGGCAAGAAGTCTTCGGACCGGTTACCTGTATCAAACGGGTGGGCAGTTTTGAGGAAGGCCTTGCACTGATGAATAACAGTGAGTTCGCGAACGGTTCTGCAATCTATACGGAAAACGGTCATCTTGCTCGTGAATTCGCAAAACGCACGCATGGCGGAATGGTTGGAATTAATGTGGGAATCCCGGTTCCGGTCGGCATTTTCGGATTTACAGGCCATAAGAATTCTTTCTTCGGGGACCTGCACATCATGGGCCCCGACGGTATCCGCTTCTACACTGAATTAAAATCGGTAACCAGCCACTGGTTCGGCCAAGAAGGAGCAGAGTGTAAAGTCGACACCTGGGACGGAATGATTGAAATGCCGGAAGGCAAAAAATAATCTTAAGGGGTTTAGCTGCCATGACGGACACAGCCAAACGAGTCCAGGAATATGCCGCCCACAGCTTCCACACCTGGAGCCGGCAGAAGGGGTGGAAAGCCCCGCTGCTCGTGAACGACGCTGAGGGAATCTATTTTTACGACAACACGGGCAAGGCCTACATCGACTTCTCCTCCCAGCTCATGTGCTCCAACCTCGGCCACAAGAACAAGGCGGTCATCGAGGCCATCGTCAGGCAGGCTGAAAAGCTGCCTTACATCGTGCCGAGCTTCGCCAACGAGGCCGGCATGGCCGCCGTGGAAGCGCTGCAGACGGTCATGCCGAAGGGCCTCACCCGCTTCTTCTTCTCGACCAGCGGGACCGAGGCCAACGAAGCTGCGATCAAAATGGTTCGGCAGGCCTGTGCCCCGGCCTACAAGGTGATCTCCCGCTACAAGTCCTACCACGGCTCGACTGCCGCCAGCATCTCGCTTACCGGCGACCCACGGCGCTGGTACGCCGAGCAGGCCCGTTTCACCATCCCGGGCGTATGCTTTGCGCCGGACAGCCATTGCTATCGCTGCCCCTTCGAGCTCACCTATCCCCAGTGCGGGGTGCAGTGCGCCAAGTTCCTAGAATACATGATCCGCGAGGAAGGCAACGTGGCCGCCATCATCGTGGAGCCCATCGTCGGCACCAACGGCCGGCTGATCCCGCCGCCGGAGTATTACCCCATGCTGCGCCGGATATGCGACGAGCACCACGTGATGCTGATCGCCGACGAGGTCATGTCCGGCTGGTTCCGCACCGGGACCGCGTTCGCCATGGAACACTGGGGCGTGACGCCGGATTTCATCACCACGGCCAAGGGCGCCAGCGCCGCCTACACCCCCGTGGCCGTCACCGCGACCTCGGAAAAGGTGGCCGGGTTCTTCGAAGACGAGGTCTTCTGCCACGGCCACACTTATGCCTTCCACCCGCTGTCGGCCGCCGCCATCCCGGCCGCCATCAGCGAACTGAAGAAACTGATGGCGTCCGGGCTGCCGCAGCGCGTCGCCGCGCACCTGAAGAAAAGGCTCTACGAACTGGCGGACAAACATATCTGCATCGGCGATGTCCGCGGCATCGGCCATTTCTGGGGGCTTGAGCTGGTCAAGAACCGCAAGACCAAGGAGCCGTTCGACACCAAGGCCGACAAATTCAGCACCAAGGCCCTCATGACCGGCCGGGTCGCAGGCGACGCCATGCAGCGCGGAGTCTACGTCAGCCCGTGGTACGACACTTTAGTGATCGCACCGCCGCTGATCATCACCGAGGCTCAGGTGGACGAGGCCCTCGCCGTTCTGGACAAATCACTTGAGATCGCCGACCGCGAGTCGATCGACACGGGAACGCCGGTATCCCACAGCACCGAGTATTTATGAACCATCGGCCGAAGCCGATGGTTCATAAATACTCCAGCAAATAAATCATCCCCGCTGCTTGCGGCGGGGATGATTTATTTTTTTCTAAATGTTTTCGCCAACCTGCCGATGATAGTGTCACAAGAATCGTTTTTCATTCCTTGACTACCGGTCATCGGTTTTCTATGATGAAAAAATGTGAGCGGCTGGTATCTGCCGGCAATAACCTGCCGCAGGCAGGCTCTCGCCCCTGAACGGTCATCGCTTTTTACTGAATAACAGCGGCTTATGGCGACTATCAATCTTAAAAAGCGCGAGGTTGAAATCAAGCTTGTCTACTACGGCCCTGGCCGTTGCGGCAAGACCACCAACCTTCAGTACGTCTTCAAGAACAGCCGGAGCCATATGATCGACGAAATGGTGTCGATCAAGACCAAGGGCGACTTGACGCTCTTCTTCGACTTTGTCCCCATGGGGCTCGGCACCATCAAGGGGTGTGAAGCCCGTGTGCAGCTTTACACCGTCCCGGGCCAGACCAAATACGCCTCGACCCGGAAGCTGGTGTTGAAAGGCGCCGACGGGATCGTGTTCGTGGCGGATTCGATGCGCGTCCGGCACGAGCAGAACATCGAATCCCTCAAGGACCTGGCCCAGAACCTGAAGGACTACGGCATGAACATCTTCCAGTTCCCGCTGGTCATGCAGTGGAACAAGCGCGACCTGGCGGATGCCGGTGTGCCGCTGATGTCCGTCGAGGAGATGGACCGTCTCTACAACCGCCAACTGAAAGCGCCCACCTTTGCCGCCAGCGCCGCCACCGGCGCGGGGGTCAATGACACCCTCAAGGCCGCATTGGTCCTCACCCTGCGCTCCATCAAAAAACAAGCCGGTTGGGAATAAGGGCTTCTGGCGAAGCCCTTATTCCCAACCAGTAACTCAGCGGGTTAACTCCGGATCACGGCACGAGGCGCGGTTTTGCACCACCCTTGCTAAAATTTTGCCGCAGCCTCTTTCAGAAGGGCCTGTGAGGCGGGTGCAAACCAGCACCCCATGAACGCACGGTTCAAGTCCTCACGAATGGCTGTGAACCTTTTTTGGATCTCCCGGGTGCGGTGCTGCTTGGTGAGGGCAAACGCCAACGGCGGCATACCGGCCACCTCCGAAACCATTTCCAGCGCGCGCGCCTCGACCTCTTCCTCTGTGCAAACCGCATCGGCGAGCCCGGCGGCCCTGGCGTCCTCCGGGCCCAGAAAGCCGCTGCGAAATTCAACCTCGACGGCCACCCGGTCCGTGACGATCTGCCTCAACATCAAATCCGCCAAGTAAGGCACCGGCACCCCGATCTTGACCTCATTCAGGGCGAACAGCCTTCTTCCTCCCGCCATAAAGCGATAGTCGCAGGCCAAGGCCAGGATGGCGCCACCGCCGGTGGCATGGCCCGCCAGCGCGCAGGCGGTGGGCAAGGGCAGCGTGTAGATGCGGAGGACGAGATCTTCAAACCGGTTCCAGAAATCCGTCATTTCATCCCGCCCCAGCATCAGAAGATGGGGGACATGGAGCCCGATGCTGAAAAATTTGGTGTTGCCGGCCAAAATCAGGCCCCGATAGCGGCCTTTGATTTCGTCCACCGCTGCAGTCAACTCCTCCACCAGCGGCCGGTCAATGGGATTGGTTACACCATTGATCAACCGCAGAACCGCTGTCGATCCATGATCCTCCAGCCTCACCGTGGGCATGCGCGCTGTCCTCCTCTCATGGGGAGCCCTGAACCTTTTAAGCTAGTTTTCTTATCTCCGAAAGGAGCTCGGGGAGCACCGTTCCCGCTTTCCCTTCAAGGAAATGATCCGAGCTCGAAAAGGCCCTCTCGATGTTGACTTCGACCACCGCCGCGCCGTGCTCTTTAGCCACGTGAGGCAAGGACGCCGCCGGCTGCACCACGGCCGAGGTGCCGATCACCAGCATGACCCGGCAGGTCCCGGATTCCTGCCAGGCGGTTTCCATCGCCTGGGGCGGCAGGGACTCGCCGAAGAGCACGGTGTTGGGCTTGAGCACACCACCGCACTCGCAGAGGGGCGGCATGCCTTCGGGGATGCGGGGGGCGCGGTACTCCTTGCCGCAGCGCACACAGAAAATCTCCCTCAGGCTGCCGTGGATCTCGGTCACGCTGCGGCTGCCGGCCTTGCGGTGCAGACCGTCGATGTTCTGAGTGATCACGTGCCTTAAAAGCCCCATGGCTTCCAGTTCAGCCAAAGCGGTGTGGCCCGCATTGGGCTGATAGGCGTCGTAATTGCGGATAAACTCCCCTCGAATGCTCCAATACTTGGAAGGGTCTTTGCGAAACATCTCGATCGAGGCGTAGACGGTGGGGTCGAATTTCTCCCAGAGCCCGCCTTTCGACCGGAAGGTCGGTATCCCGCTTTCAGCCGATATGCCGGCCCCGGTGAGGGCCACACAGGGCTGCTGGCGGATGACCAGGTTGGCTACCTCTTCGCAGGCGGATCCCATTGGGGTTTGATCACTGGGCGGCTTAAATTTTATCAATTTTTTTCTCCCCTTGCCGCACCGGCAAAGGGAGAAAAAATACTATAGTGTTATTTTCGTCCCAAGCGCTTCCAGGAAAAGGGCGATCCACTGGGGATGTGCCGGCCAGGCGGGCGCGGTAACCAGGTTCCCGTCCCGGAAGGCTTTGTCCACGGCGATGTCCATGTACTCGCCGCCCGAGCCCCTGACATCGGGGCCGACCGCCGGGTAGGCCGAACATTTTTTTCCTTTCAGAACTCCGGCCGCCGCCAGCAGCTGGGCCCCGTGGCAGATACTGGCGATGGGCTTACCCGCTCCCGCAAAATGCTTGACGATCTCGATGACTTTCGGATTCAGGCGGATGTATTCCGGGGCCCGGCCGCCCGGGATCACCAGGGCATCGTAGCCTTCCGCCTTCACCTCGTCGAACGTGGCGTTGAGGGTGAAGTTGTGACCGCGTTTTTCACTGTAGGTCTGGTCGCCCTCGAAATCGTGAATCGCCGTGCGCACGATGTCTCCCGCTTTCTTGCCGGGGCAGGCAGCGTGCACCGTGTGCCCGACGGCCAACAGGGCCTGGAAAGGGACCATCACCTCGTAGTCCTCGACAAAGTCTCCCACCAGCATGAGAATCTTTTTTGCAGCCATAAGTACCTCCCTCATTTTGACAGGAATTCGGGCGCCCGCCGCCAGTCGGTCGGTCAGCCGGTAATAAAACCATCTTTGATCGCTCGACCGGTCGACGGGCTGACCGGCTGGCCGGATGACCGACGCGTCGTTAAATGTTCTCCATGTGCAGCTGGGTCGTGATCTGGATGCAGCCCTTGAAGGAGCGGGCCACCGGGCAGAAGTCGGCGTGCATGTCGTGCGCTCTCTGTGCGGTCTCGCGCTGGGCGGGGTCCAACTTGAGATGGTAGTCCGCATGAATGCGTTTGATCACCAGCACCTTGCCGTCGCGTTCCACTTCGCCCCGGGCTTCCGTCACCAGCCGTCCGTCGCCGGCCGGGATTTTGCGCGCCTCCAGCGCGCCTCCGAAGGTCCCGGTCAGTCAGCCCGCGGCGGCCGCCACGACGTAGTCCAGGGTCGCGGCGTGCGGCTCGTGGACGTTGGTGTCGACCCCGTAGTGCTGAGCGATTTCCGAGTGAACCCCGAAAAACACGGGTGTGGGAACATGGGGCAGATACGCCCGGCGCAGCGGCCCCTTGATGCGTTCGATTTTGACGCGTGAGGTGTAAGCCACTTCGTCTGCCATGGAAACCTCCTTGAAAAGAGTGGGGAGAGGCTGGAGAACCGCCACCACGTCCGGCTGCCATAATGGGCTTCGGTTGCGAGTGGCCGGTTCGGTATTATGATTACACCATATGGATTTGAAGGGCAATGGCAAGCCTCGCCAAGGGATTCGCATGATCATTCAAGCTGAAGTTCATATCCACGCACCGCTGCCGGTCGTCTGGCGGGTGTTTTCGCACCTGGACGACTGGAAGGACTGGAACACCGCCTGCAACAGCTGTCGGTTCGTTGAGGGCAACGCAATTACCGATGGTGCCTGCTTCACGTTCGTGGTCAAACCCATCATTTTCCCGGTGCGGGTGGAACCGCGGGTGGTCAGCTGCACGCCGGGCCGCGAGGTCGTCTGGGAGGGCGAGCGGCTCGGCATCCGGGCGGTGCACACGTGGCGCTTCCGGGAACACGCTCAGGGGGTATTGCTCGAGAGCGTTGAGACATTTAAAGGACCTCTGCTGGCCCTGGGGCGTTTGGTCGGCGTGCCCAAGCGCCTTCACCATCTCACGGTGCTGATGCTCGACCAGATCAAGCGGCATTCCGAGGCCTGCAGCGCCGCCCCCTCATTTGAAACGACCGCATGATGCTCACCGTTTCGGGCCGCTGCACTCGCTTGGCCAACACAGGGGCGGGAATCGGTACTGACAGGGGCGGCGCCTTTCCATACTATTTTTCGAAATACCATTCCGCAGGTGGAGTCTCCACATGCCTGATATGCTCGTAAAACTCTACCAACTGCCTGATCTGGACGAACATTTGAAGCGAATTCAACCGCAGGGTGTTGTGGTCCGCCGGCCGAATCCTTGGGAAAAAAGCATCCTGATGGAATGGGTTCATGACCAGTTCACATCGGCGTGGGCTTTGGAAGGCGAGGCGGCCTTTGCGGTGAAGCCGCCGAGCTGTTTCATCGCGCTTGAGAAGGACGCTTTGATCGGTTTTGCCTGCTACGACTGCACCCGCCGGAATTTCTTCGGGCCCACCGGGGTGGCCGAAGCTGCGCGAGGCAGGGGGGTCGGGTTATCACTGCTGCTTGCGTGCCTGCACGCCATGCGCGATGACGGCTACGCCTACGCCATCATCGGCGGGGTGGGCCCGGCGCAATACTATTCGAAAACGGTCGGCGCAACTCTGATCGAAGGCTCTTCCCCGGGGATCTACGATTTTGGACTGCTGCGAAACGCGCATGCGCCCGACCGCCGCACGTGATGAGCCCCCGGCCGAGGATGCCGTTCATGAAAAGAATCCGGAAAGATGACTTTTTGATCATTTTCGGGTCATCCTGCCGTGAACTGGGTGGTTTATTGTCTGCCCATGGATTCAGCCCGCATGGGCAAACATAAAACCAGGAGGATAAAGAGTATGGCTAGACGATTTCGAGTCACACAGATCATCGCCATGGTGCTGATGGTGGGGATGTTTTTCACCGCCGGCCTGCAGGCCGCCAAGAGCGCACCCCGGATGGTCCCGGACAACTTCAGCGCCCTGGCCGAACAGGTGGGCCCCGCCGTGGTGAACATCCAGGTGGAGAAAACGGCTGCCGAGACCGGCATGCGGCCGCAGTTCGAAGGCAGCCCCTTCGGGGACGAGCGCTTCAAGGACTTCTTCGGCAAGCAGATGCCGCCCCAGGAGCGCCGACAGGGTGGGGTCGGCACGGGCTTCATCATTGATAAGAGCGGCTACATCATCACCAACAACCACGTTGTGGAGAATGCCGACACGATCAAGGTGAAGCTCAAGGACGAGCGCGAGTTCGAAGCCAAGATCATCGGCCGCGACCCCCAGACCGACGTGGCCCTGATCAAGATCGACGCCAAGGGCGATCTGCCCGTGGCCAGCCTGGGCCGCTCCGCAGACCTGAAGGTCGGCGAGTGGGTGGTGGCGGTGGGCAGCCCCTTCGGTCTGGAGCAGACCGTCACGGCAGGCATCGTCAGCGCCAAGGGCCGCGCCATCGGCTCCGGCCCCTACGACGATTTCATCCAGACCGACGCCTCGATCAACCCGGGCAACAGCGGCGGGCCGCTGTTGAATCTGAACGGCGAGGTGGTGGGCATCAACACGGCCATCATCGCCCAGGGCCAGGGCATCGGCTTTGCGATCCCGATCGACATGGCCACCAAGATCGTCGCCCAGCTCAAGGACAACGGCGAAGTCACCCGCGGCTGGCTGGGGGTGAACATCCAGGACCTTAAGGGAGAGCTGGCTGAGTATTACGGCGCGAAGAATTCCGAAGGCGTGCTGGTGACCGAAGTGGTTCCGGGCAATCCGGCGGAGAAGGCCGGCATCAAGGCCAAGGACATCATCACCGCGGTCGACGGCGAGAAGGTCAAGAACAGCCGCGAGCTGACGGCCAAGGCCGCCACCCTGCCGGTGGGGGAGACCACGAAAATCACGGTCGTCCGCGACGGCAAGGAGAAGAGCATTGACGTGAAAGTGGCCAAGCGGCCCCTGACGGTCGCCGATGCAGGCAAGCCCCAGGTTGAAAAGGAAGGCGAGTACGGGCTGCAGGTGACCGACCTGACCCCGGAGATGGCCCAGCGGTTGAAAACCAATCGCGAAACCGGCGTGGTCGTGGTCGGTGTCCGGCCGGACAGCAAGGCGGCCAAGGCCGGCGTGCAGCAGGGCGATCTGATCCTCGAGGTCAACCGCCAGAGCGTGTCCTCGACGGGAGACCTGAAGCAGTTGCTCGCCAAATACAAGGGCGGTGACGGGGTCGCGCTGCTCGTTCAGCGCAGCAGTGCCGGCATGATGGTCCTCAAGATGGCCTAACGCCGCGTAGGGGTAAAAATAAGCGGGGCTGCAGATGCGGCCCCGCTTATTTTCGTCCCAATCACCACGCAACAAGCATTTTCTATCCGGCGCACTGCCGACAAACACGATCAACAAAAACGCCATCCTGTTTCCTTTTTCAATGCAGCGCGTAAAAAAATAGCAGAGTCAAACCGACTGTCCCAAGCATGGTCCTTGAATACGGCAGGCATGGCTGATACAGTGCCGGGCGATAGCTATCCCACCAATCATATAAGATCCCGAAGGCGGCCATGGACAATACGACGGCATTGATTCTTGTGGACATCCAGAACGACTATTTCCCCGGCGGGAAGATGCCTCTGGTTGGGCCAGAGACGGCAAGCAGCAATGCGGCTCTGCTTTTGAGCCGGTTTCGCGAAATGAGGCGGCCCGTCTTTCACATCCGGCATCTCGCCGCCCGGCCCGGCGCCACCTTCTTTCTGCCGGACACACCCGGCTCCGAGATTCATCCTTCGGTTGCGCCCATGGCCGATGAGACCGTGGTGGTGAAGCACTTTCCCAACAGTTTTCGGGAAACCTCCTTGCTGGATCGATTGAAAAAGGCCGGCGTCGCATCGATTGTCGTTTGCGGGGCCATGAGCCACATGTGCATCGACGCCACCGTGCGCGCCGCCAGCGACCTGGGGTTTCAGTGCCTGGTGGCCCACGACGCCTGCGCGACGCGCGCGCTGACCTTTGGCCGGGAGACCGCACCGGCCGCGAATGTCCACGCCGCGTTCATGGCGGCGTTGTCCGGTGCTTACGCCCAGGTTCTGTCGACGGAAGAGCTGATCCGCAACATCGCGTGAGCACCCACTGACCAGAGACCGCTTGCCCAATACCCGTTTATGAAGGCGTTGATCCTGACGATCGCCGCAACGGCGCTTGCCTTGTCGGTTGGTTCGGCTGCGTTGAGAGCGGCTGATCTCCCGCCCGCCGAGGAAAAGCAGATTGAAGCGCTGATCGCCGGCATAGAACGGATGACCGACGCCACTTTTATCCGCAACGGCCGGCCTTATGGTGCGGCGGCCGCCGCCGAGTTTCTCCGGCGCAAGTGGCGGCACCGTGAAGCGGAAATCCGCTCCGCCGACGACTTCATCGAGAAGGTGGCCTCTTTTTCCTCCACGAGCGGTCAGCCCTACCGGATCCGCTTCAGTGACGGCCGCGAGACCGCATGTTCGACCTTCCTCCGCACCCTACTGAGCAACCTCAGGAAGAAAGAGCAACAGCTCGATTCCCCGTAATCAAGGAGAGACCGAAACGTGAAGCCAATCTACCTCGACTACAACGGCACGACACCCCACGACCCCGAGGTCATTGCGGCGATGCGGCCCTATTTGGAAGAGGAGTTCGGGAACCCCTCCAGCGGCCACCGGTATGCGGTGAAACCCAGGCAGGCCTTGAATACCGCACGGCGCCAGGTCGCCGGCCTGTTGCGCTGCATGCCGGAGGAGGTCGTCTTCACCAGCGGCGGCACCGAGGCCAACAACTGGGCCATCGCCGGCACGGCTCACGCATTGCGCGACCGCGGCCGGCACATCATCACCTCCCGTTTCGAGCACCCGGCCGTGCTCAACGTCTGCGCGTTCCTGGAAAAGGACGGATACGAGGTGACCTATCTGCCGGTGGGGGAGTTTGGTCTTGTGGATGTGGCGGATGTGCAGGCCGCCTTGCGGCCGGATACCATTCTCATAACGATCATGCACGCCAACAACGAGGTGGGCACCATCCAACCCATCGCCGAGATGGCCGCTCTTGCAAAATCCCGCGGCATCCGGGTCCACACCGACGCCGCCCAGTCGCTTGGGAAAATCACGGTCGATGTGAACGCGCTGGGGGTCGACATGCTGTCCATGGCGGGCCACAAGCTTTATGCACCCAAGGGCGTGGGCGCGCTATTCATCCGCAAGGGCGTTGCCCTGGAAACCTTCATGCACGGCGCCGGCCAGGAAATGGGGCGGCGGGCGGGGACTGAAAACATCCTGGAGATCGTGGGGCTCGGAAAAGCATGCGACATCGCGGCCCGAGACCTGGAGCGCCATCATCGGCACATGCAGGAGATGCGCGACCGGCTCCACGCGGCGATTGCCGCCGGCATCAGGGACGTGCGCTTGAACGGACACCCCGAAAAGCGTCTGCCCAACACCTTGAGCCTTTCCTTCCGCGACCTGGAGGCCAACCGCATCTTGGATGCCATCGGATTGGAGGTCTCCGCCTCGGCCGGCGCCGCCTGCCATGCCGACAGCGTCGAGATCTCGCATGTGCTCAAGGCCATGGGCGTGCCCGTGGAGTGGGCCAAGGGCACGCTGCGCCTGACCACCGGCCGCATGACCACCGCATCGGAAATAGACCGTGCGGCAACGGTTATCATCGAAGCCGCCGGCAAAACCCGAAAAGGCCGGAAGGAAACATAGAAAAGGCATTTGCGGCTGAAACCCCTCCGGGTGGGAGTCGGATCGTTTCTTGACAAGAAAAGCCGGCTCCTATAGGGAAACCCGGGCACGTTCCGGTGGTGCCTGAAAATTTAAATCTTCAAGGGAGCCGCTTTAATGGACAGGGCTCGAAGCGCTTCCACAAACAGGGGTTGCCTGACGGCTGCGGCAACAAACTTAAAGCATGGCAGAACCCTGCGGGCCTTTCTTTCCATCCTTGCGGCCGCAGCGCTTTTGGCCTCGGCCGGCGGATCACACGCCGCAGACCTTGCGCTGCCTCCCGTCAACCTGGGGGATACGAACTTTCAGGATGCCATCGCCTTTCCGGGCTGGCTCGTGGAAGAGTTGTTCACCTACTACCACGCCGACCAGTTCAACGACTACCAGGGCAACGACCGGCCGGGCTCCAACCAAGTCACCATCATGAGCGCCGTGACCCATGTGGCCTGGATTTCGAATTATAAATTGTTTGGCGGATTCTACGGAGCCGAAATTCTGGTCCCTCTGGCGCATATCGATATTAAGACCGAGTTCGGCCCCAATGACCAGGACCGCGGCCTGGGGGACGTGTCCGTAAGCCCTTTTTTCATCCAATGGCCGGAATACAAAATTTTCGACATGCCCTTCTTCCAGCGCCTGGACCTTCTCTTCAAGCTGCCCACGGGCGATTACAGCCGGCATTCGGCGGTCAATGTCGGGAGCAACGTCTACAGCTTCAACCCCTACTATGCATTCACACTGGTGCCGACAAGCCGGCTGGAGTTCAGCTCGCGCCTTTACTACCTCTGGAACTCCGAAAACGACGAGCCCTTTTACAGGCTGCGGGCGAACAACTCCCAGCCCGGGCAGGCGGTTCATGCCAACGCTGCCGCGTCTTACGAAATATTGAAAGACCTGCGCCTCGGCGTCGCCGGCTATGCTTTGTTCCAAATCACCGATGACAAAGTCGACGGCGACGACCAGTCCCATTCCAGGGAACGCGTCTTCGGCATCGGCCCCGGGCTCAAGTACAAGATCGACACCTGGTCGATGTACTTGAACAGCTATTACGAATTCGGCGCAGAGAACCGCCCGGAGGGCGTCAAGTTCGCCTTCAGGATCTCCAAGGTCTTTTAGCCGGCCCGCTCAGACGAACACCCGCTCACTAAAGACGGTATCATCCCAGCTTCAGAAGCCTCAGCGCATTGCCCCGGAAAATTTTCGCTTGGTCCGGTGCAGGGATGTCCATGCCCTCGACGCTCGCGCTGGCATCCGCGGTAAAGCTCCGTCCGCCGCTGGCGTCCATCGGGGCGTCGGAACCGAACAGCACCCGGTCCGGCCCGAAAAACGCCGTGGTCATCTCCAGCAGCTTCGGCTCCTTGCCCTGGGTGGCGGTGTCGCAGTAGAATTTCCTGAAGTGTTCGATGTACGGCCGCGAGATCTCCGTCGGCTGTTTGAAGCCGGTGTTCTGTTCGAAATAATCCCAGCCGTACTGCATCCGCTGGGCGAACAGGGGCACCAGGGCGCCGTGGTGATGGATGATGAGTTTGAGCGTCGGGTGGCGCTCGAACACCCCGGCAAACACGATGCGTACCATGGCGATCGAGCTGTCCTGCAGCCAGGAGAGCGTCTGCCAGACTTGGAACTTGGAATCCTTTTCGTCCAGATAGTCGGGGTAAAGCGGCGGACGGGACGGGTGGATCCACAATGGGACGTCCAGGCGGGATGCCTCAGCGTAGAGAAGCTCGTAATCCGGATGGTCCGGCCGCTTGACCGTAGGCCCCGTGACGAACATCCCTCCGGCCATTTGCAGCTCCTTCACGGCCCGCTTCAACTCAGATAGCATGATCTCCGGAGTGGTCGTCGGCAGGACCGCCACCGCCGAGAACCTGTCCGTGCGCCGGGCGGCGACCTGGGCCAGCTCGTCGTTCAGCAGCCGCGCTGCCTGCAGGCACTTTTGGGGGTCGGCATGGACGGCCGGGGCGGTCTCCAGCCAGGGCAGGGGCACGAGCACCGACCGCGAAATGCCGAATTCGTCCATCAACCGCAGGCGCTGCTCGGGGTCGATCAGCGTCGGGGTATTGGCAAAAAGACTCCGGAACACGTGCGGTTTCGGCCCGCCGGCCGCCTCAAGATAGTCGATGACCCGCATCGCGGAAAAGTGGCAGTAAAAATCGATCTTGTCTGTCCGGCCGTCGGTCTTCTCACCCGCGGCCGTCGCCTCTTTGAAGCCCGCACGGCCCATGGCGGCCATGGCGGTCGAAACCAAGGCTGTTTTCATAAAGCGTCTTCGGTTCATGGCAAATCCCCTGTGCATTTTAACCGGCAATGACGGATTCTTGTGCTGATATCACAATTGAAACCGATTGGGGAATATGGCCGGATGATGTCCCGCCGGCCGGATCTCGCCCAATTACCTGCATGGCTTATCTCATCCGCCGAACTCAGCTAGTGGAGAATGGATATTCCAACCACCCGGTGGCCTTTGAATCGGCCTTTTTCCAGTTCGGAAATATGTTCTATCCGCAACTTGTGATGGCCGGACAAAGTTGCAGCGTCCGCGGCGGGCGCAAGAAAATTCACATTCAATTCCTGCCCGATCTGAACCATGGTCAGAAATTTGGAATCCGCCCTCACGATGATACCTGCCCCGTTAGGTGACACATCTCGAACTTTCAACTGATAAACGGGGACACTGGGGAACTTGATTTCCACCCTATGGGTGGGCAGCTTGGTGGACCTTGGTTCGGCCCTTCTCTCCGGGTGTTCAACGATAGGGTCTATTCTTTCGGAACTTTTCATTTTATGCCTGCTGCTGAGAAAGTTGATGGATATGTGAGCATTTACAAAAGCCGCACAGCGCCGGATCACGGCCTGGGGCGCAGTTGTTCAACCCCCGGCCAGAAGACTCGCATCCGCTTCCGGCAAAGACGGATTGATATGGATCCCCGACCCCATCTCGAACCCCGCGGGGGTAGTCAGTATAGGCTTGATCTGAAGATGCCAGTGCAACGCGTCCGGCGCCACCGTGGGTGAAAGGCTGCTGTGGATGACGAAGTTGTAGTCCGGGTCGTTTAATTTTTCGCGCATGACCGCCAGTATGACCCGCAGCGCATCGGCCAGATCGGATTTTTCAGAATCCGAAATGGCCCGGAAATCCGGCGTGTGAACTTTCGGCACAATCCAGGCCTCGCAGGAGACCTCCGCGGCGAAAGGAACCATTCCAATGAACGCCTGGTTTTGGAAGATGATCCGTCTTCCGTCACGGATCTCAAAATCAACCATGTCACAAAACAGGCAGCGGCCCCTGTCATGGAAATGGGCGGCTGCCAATTGTTCCCGGCGTTTCACGGATTGAGGGATGATGCCGACCCCGATCAGCTGAGAATGAGGGTGGGCCAGCGAGGAGCCCGCCATGGGACCGTGATTCCGAAACAGGGTCACCGTTTTGATTTCCGGCCGGGATGCCATTTCAGAATAACGGCGGTGATAAGCCTCGATGAGCAAATCGACCTCATCGGCGGACATGCGGCTGATCGGCCGGTTGTGCAGCGGGGTCTCGACGATGACTTCATGGTCGCCGCCGCCCTGCATCGCCCGGTAAATATCCACCGGTGTCTCGGCGCCGGTTCCGTTCAGGGTCAGGGCCGGGTAACGGTTGGGGAAGGCCCTTATCTGCCATCCATCGGCACCGCGCATTTCCATGCGGATTGCCGGCAGCATCTGTTCATTGCCCGGGCAGAAAGGGCATGAGGGCTCGCGGTCCGGCACCGGCACTGTCGATGCCGACGGGTCCCGAACCGCATGCGGCCGGATGCCGCGTCCCGGGGCATACATCACCCACTCCCCGCTGACGATGCTCAGTCGCATTTCATGCTTGCTGATGTTCTTGTTCTCCATCCGCTTAACCCGCTTCAACGCCATCGGCCGGCAGCCCTGGCGTGCGCAGATGACGCCGTGCCGCCGCACATCAGGCGCCCTGCGCTTCTTTCTTCCAGGTGGCCAGCAGATCATCCTTGGTTTTCAGCACATCCAGGATTGTTTCGCTCCAGCCGCAGCTTCCCGGGTGGCGAGCCCTTATCATATTCGGCACATCCAGCTTTTCATAGGATCCGTCCGGGTGAGGAATGAGTATGGGGATGTCGACGCTCTCCAGCATGACAACGTCGTTTGCGCCGTCACCGAGGCCGATGGTGAGCAGCCGTTGATGCGTGTTTCGAAGGAAAAGCGATACGGTCCGCCGGAGAGCGATGCCCTTGTCCTGCCCCGACCCCATGAGATGATAAAAGCGCCCCCCGCGGGTGATCTTGAACCCGCCGGCTTCGGCAGCCCGCTGCAGATCGATGATGCTTGCCTCGTCTTCCATGAGAAACGGTTCCGTGAATTCCCGTTGTTTGGCCAGGGCGGCCTGTTTGGGGGGAAGACCGGTGAGGCGTTCGATGTCTTCAGCGCTCAGGTCGCCGAACCCCTGAATGTTGAAACCGGGCTTCACCCTCTGAACAAATCTGCGAATCTCGGGGTAGCCGGCGCCAAGTTGAATCACCCTGTAGGGCGGTTGGCGGAAGCCGGCATCGATTCGCCATCCCCGGTACCCGTCGGGGAAAAAAATCGCGGCGCCGTTTTCAACGATAAAGGGCTCCCGGATTCCTATGGCCGCCTGCAGCATCTCAACCTCGGGCCTGGTTTTGCTGGTGACGAACACCAGAGGGATCCGTTGTTCGGCGATGCGTTCCAGCCCCGGACGTGCGTTTGCGAACGAATAGGTGTGGTGGTCCAGCAGGCTGCCGTCCAGGTCCGTGAACACGGCAAGATGCATCCTTCCATCCGCCGGCATCGTCGATTCCTTCATGAACATATTTTGGCCTACAGCTTGCTGTCCGCCTCGACGGCCTCCAGCAACATATCGAAGATGGAAGGCACCGCGGAGGCGACCCGGTTCCAGTTGGCGATGTACGGCACTTCCAGCGGGGTTTTTAGAAACTGCTGGGATGCGCTTTCGATGCACCTCAGAAAGGCTTCGGATTGACTCACTTCCCGGTGGCGGTCGTACGTCAGCCCATTGATCGCGGAATCGTATTCGTAACGCGTAATGAAGTCCTGGGCGATGCGCAGGTAGCAGGACTTGAGGGAAATGAAGAACTCGTTGCTCAGTATGTGCCCCCGGCTGGCCAGGTTCCGGAAGATGCACTTGGCGATGTCGGTCCCCATTTTCAATAGACCCAGGTTGGGGTTTTCCAGGGTGAGCGGCTGATGCTTGTGTTCGTAGTTGTCGGAGAGGTCCACCTGGCAGACGCGGCTGAGAACACAGTTGCGATGCACCTCCGCCAGCACCCCCACCTCGATGCCCCAGTCGCCCGGGATCCGCAGCCGGCGCGCCACCTCGGTGTCCATCGCAAACTCGCCGGCCAGGATGTAGCGGAAGCTGTCAAGATAATCCAGAAATTGATGCGGGCCCAGCGTCGCTTTCAGGGAACGGATGAGCGGCGACACGAAGAGGCGTGTCACCCGGCCGTGCAGTTGATCCGTGACCCGGCTGTAATATCCCTTGCAGAACTCGAAGCCGATGTTGGGATGGGTTACGGGGTAACACAGCCTGGCGAGAAGCTCCCGGTCATAGGTGACGATGTCGCAATCGTGCAGGGCGATGACATGGCTGTTCTCAAGGGCGAGAATGTAACCATAAGCGGTCCAGGCGGATCGGCCTTTCCCGTCTTCCCCCGCATCGATGCCTTTCTCGCTTAACAGATCGTAGATCGCTTGAACCCTCGGACCGGTGCACCAGATCAGCTTGGGTTTTTGATGAAAGGCGGAAAAGAATTTTCGGGCATCCTTGAAATCTTCGATGGTGGCCCGGCCCACCGTCACAATCACGTTCTTGAGATAGTTGACCTTGCGAAGCTCTTGGGCGATCCTTGGAAGCCCGGCGCCCTTCAATTCGATTGGTATGTAAGGAAGCACAAGGGAAATGGGCCGATGTCGCGCGGCCTCCTCCAGCTCTCTTTCCAATTCTTCGAGGTCTCGATGCCGGAGCTTGTGAAAAGTGGTAATCTCCCCGTTTTGAAAGAAGTCTGACATTTCTCCCTCCTTTAGCTGCCGGGTCCCTCATTGAGGTTCAGCGGGTCATGCGAATCGGAAAAAACGGCATATGCAGCGCCGCCCCAAAAAAGCAAAGCCAGGGGAGGAGCAGGAAAAGCGCAGGCCCGCTGATCGGTCGACAGGCCGCGTTTCAATAATGCCGGTTGAAAACCAAACGGTTTTGAAATCCCTGCTGGATTGAAACAAGGCAGAAATGCGAGACGTTTACCTCAGAATGCTCGACGAACATGGTGGGCACCTCCGGAATCGAAATGGTGGAGGAAAGACCCCCGTTCAATTCCGAAGGTTTTCCTCATCGACGCCTGCGAGGTTAGCTGAAGGGCTAGGACCGAAGAGGTTATCCCCCGCCGATTGGCGATACGCCCCAAGAACCTGGGTTCCCCGCTCCCGAAAGTTTCCGGGATTAGGCAATAATAGAGATAGTCTACTTGAATATTTTTGTCAACCGACCTGGAGGATCTGCGAGGTTTTTCTCCAGGGCCATACGCTTTCTGAAAAACGGAAGGCTTTCTGTTTCCGTCGAATTTTCGGAGTGATCAGATTGCGAGTTTAGCAAGGGACTCCTTCGCAGGTTCACCTTTCGAATTTACAGTGGCTCCCGGGGTAGAGGGTCAATAGCCTCTTGTCCGGCGGCGGGTTTCTCCCTTAAAGTTTTTATTGGATTTTCTTGAAATCGATATACCCCCTCTCCACGTCCGTGCGCACAAGCTGCACCTTGAGCCGGTGGCCCACATCGACGCCTTCAAACCCGTAAAGCAGCCGGCCTTCGACCGGCGGCTTAAAGATCCGGACCCATGTCCCTTTGTCGGCTGCGCCCGTGCAGATGGCGTCGAACCGGTCTCCGATCCTTGAGGCGAGCAGCATGGCCGCAGCTGATTTGGTAACGAGCCGCTCCACCTTGTTGGCATCATTTTCCTTCTCGGTGCAGTGACGGGCCAGCTCCGTCAATTCGTCCCGGCTGTAGGACAAGAGCAACCCCTCTAAGGCGGCCTTCAGGATGCGCTGGGTGATCAGATCCGGAAACCGCCGGTTGGGAGCCGTTGAGTGCGTGTAATCCTTGACGGCCAAGCCGAAATGGCCGGGGGAAGCCTCCTCCGGGGTTTCGACGACATACTCGCCCGGCCCGAGCATTTTGATGACGGCAAGAGACAGATCGGGAAAACGGAGCGGGTCGGCGGCTTTCTGAACGGCCAGGAACCCTTCGAGCGACTTCGAATCCGGCTGCGCCGGAAGCTTGAAATTGTGCTGGGCCGCGATCTCGACGATCCGATCCCAGCGCTTGGGAGAGCGGACCATGCGCCTCAGGGAGGCGACTTTCTTCCCGTGCAGAAAACGTGCGGTCACGCCGTTGGCGGCAATCATGAAGTCCTCGATGATCTCCTTTGCCCGGTTGGGCTCATCCGCCTGCAGATCCTGAATCTCGTCTCCGGCAAAGACGGGGCGGGCCTCCAGCGTCTGCAGATTTAGGGCACCGTGCTCATGTCGCAGGGCTTTTAACTGTTGGGCTACCCGGTCCTGGAGCCGGAGATTCTCGGCCAGCCCCGGGGTCGCCGCCACGGCCGCCGGCATGGGCCCCTTGCCTTCCAGCCAGGCCGCCACACTGTTGTAGGCGAGCTTGGCCTGGTTTCGCACACGCGCGCGATAGATAGTCGAGCCTTGCATCACACCCCCGTCGCCGATCACCATTTCGATGATCATGGCAGGGCGGTCTTCATGATAGTTGAGGGAGGTGAGATCCGTGGAGAGTTTCTCCGGCAGCATGGGAAAGATCCTGCCGGCGGTGTAGACCGACGTCGTGTTCTGGCGGGCGTGCGCATCGATGGCCGAGTTCTTCTTGACGAGGGCCGCCACGTCGGCGACGGCTACCAAAACTTTCACCCGTGTATCCGGCAGGGCCTCCGCCACCGTCAGTTGGTCCAGATCCAGGGAATCATCGTTGTCGATGGATGCCCAGAGCAGGTGGCGCAGGTCTGTCCCGGGAGATTCCGCCCCACGACCTACTTGCTGCACCGTCTCCAGTTCTCTAAGGGCGTCCGCTGAGAAATCGGGCAGAAAGCCGTATTCCTTCATTGCCCGGCGGGCGATCTGTTCCAGCACACCTTTTCGTCTTGCATCCGGATGAGTTGCCATAGCCACCTTCCATTTCTAAATTACCCCATTCTCGGCAGGCGCATTCTTTCAATTCACCTTACCCCATGCGTCGCAGTGGATTCGGGCGATCTCCTTCTGGTCCTGTTTCGCAAGCGCTATGATGGATTCCAATTCGACAGTGGATTGGCCCTGGTGGCCCTGGGCAAGCCCGGCGCGGATAGTGAATTCAACATTCCCCCTCGACGCGGTGCTCTTGTTGGCGCCGGCCTGAATCTGACGGATACCCTGCTCTTGAAAATCCTTGGTAAGGTTTTCGAGAATACCCTCAACTTCAGCCATATCCGAGTTGGGCAGCACCGTCACGAATTCATTGGTGTTTTGGCGGGTGGAGAACCCGCCCACAGCGCCAAAGTGTTTATCGATATACGCGCCCATGCATCGTATGGCCTCCGGCGCGGCTTCATGACCCAAGCCGGCGCTGATGGCGTCCAGGTCCTCTATCGTAAAAACCACAACCGCATACGCCTCACGAAACGCTTCACGCTTCAGCTCGGTTTGATACCGCACCTTAAAATAGCGCCTGGAATAGAGGCCGGTTAATTCCTCCTGCAAGCCTTCGATGCTTTTGAGAACCTCATCCTTGAAAGGGTGATCAAAGGCTTCGAGTTCCTCCGGTGAGCCCTGAAAGACGATCGTTCGATCGTAGAGGGCGAGAATCCGGTTCGAGATGAAAAAAATATCCGGGATCTCGTGGCTGACCAGGATCGCGGTAAAACCGAATTTTTTGCGATATTGGGCAATCATGCTCAGGATCGCATTTTTGCGGACAGGGTCCAACCCGGTGGTGGGCTCGTCAAAAAGGACAATCTTGGGATCGGTGATCAACGCCCGCGCCAGTGCCGCTCTCTTTTGCATACCCCCCGAGATCTGGGAGGGATACTTCTGCGCCGCTTCGCCGAGTTCCGCCTGCTCGATTCTGGCCATGACCCTGCGGTCGATTTCCGCCGAGCTCAAGTTCACCGTTTCCCGAATGGGGATGGCGACATTCTCATAGACCGTCATCGAGTCGAAGAGGGCGTTGCCTTGAAACATGTAGCTCATCTGGCTTAAACAGGCATCCATTTCCTTCTTTCCCATCCGGTGGAGGGGTTTTCCTCGGAAAAGGATGGTGCCCTCGTCCGGCTTGAGCAACCCGACGATGTGTTTGAGCAGAACGCTCTTGCCAGAACCGCTGAGGCCTATAATGGTCGTGACCTGCTCCTCGTAGATCTGCAGGTTGACGCGCTCGAGGATGGTTCGGGGGCCGAACCGCTTGGTGACATCCTTGAATTCGATCAACGGAACATCCATGGGCCTCCCTTTATCAGCCTTCTCAGCGATCTTTTTGATCTCACTGTCTTTTTCTTGAACCTTGCCGGTTCTGCTTTCCTCTTTGGCTTCGACTTCGCAGTCAGGATCCATGCTGACTTTCCCGGATGATCAATTCACTATTTCAAGCTTGGATTCGGACAACATCTTTCTGAGTTCCTCTCCCTGGACGCTTTCCTTCTCTGAAAGGAGGTGGGCCAAATCATCCAGGACCTTCCGCCGCTCCGAGAGGATTTTTTTCACCCTTTGGTGAGCCTCGTCTATGAATCGCGTGATTTCTCCGTCAATTTGGGCGGCTTTCTCTTCACTGTAGGTATTGCTCTGAGCAAAATTCCCCGGCAGGAACATGGGCTGGCGCGGTCTCTCATACGTCACCAGCCCCATGCGATCACTCATGCCATATTCCGTGACCATGGAGCGGGCAATATCCGTAGCTCGCTGCAGGTCGTTCTGCGCCCCGGTTGAGATTTCGTTAAAAACCAGCTCCTCGGCTACCCGGCCTCCCAGCAGAACGGCCAGCCGGTCCAGCAGCTCCGAGCGGGTCATTAGGTAGCGGTCCTCGGTAGGTCGCTGCTGAGTATATCCGAGAGCCGCAATCCCACGTGGAATAATGGAGACTTTGTGCACCGGGTCGGCATGCTCCACAGACTCAGCCACGATCGCATGCCCGGACTCGTGAAAAGATACGATTTCCTTCTCTTTCGCATTCATCACCCGGTTTTTTTTCTCCAACCCTCCCACCACACGGTCGATCGCCGCATCGAAATCCGCCGAGCCTACCGTTTCTTTATTTTTCCGGGCCGCCAACAGGGCGGCCTCATTGACGATGTTGGCCAAATCAGCTCCCACAAAACCCGGAGTGAGACCGGCGATCTTGCGCAGATCAACATCGGGACCCAACACGACATGCTTGCAGTGAATTTTCAGGATGGCTTCCCGCCCGTTGATGTCCGGCCGATCGACCAGGACCTGCCGATCAAACCGTCCCGGGCGCAGCAAGGCAGGGTCTAATATTTCCGGCCGGTTGGTAGCGGCCATGATGATGACCCCTTTATTCGTTTCGAATCCATCCATCTCCACCAAAAGCTGGTTCAGCGTCTGCTCGCGTTCATCATGGCCGCCCATGATATTCACCCCGCGGGCTTTCCCTAATGCGTCCAATTCATCGATGAAGATGATACAGGGCGCTTGGGCAGCTGCCTGGGAGAAAAGATCACGGACACGAGCTGCACCGACGCCGACGAACATCTCCACAAACTCGGACCCGCTGATGCTGAAGAAAGTGACTTTGGCCTCTCCGGCCACGGCTTTTGCCAGAAGCGTTTTGCCGGTCCCGGGCAAACCCACCAGGAGCACCCCTTTGGGAATCCTCCCTCCCAATTTTTGAAATTTTTCCGGGCTTCGCAAAAATTCAACTACTTCCTCTAGCTCTTCCTTGGCCTCATCGATGCCGGCGACATCGGCAAAAGTGACTTTGGTCTCGGTTTCGGCAAAGATCTTGGCTTTGCTCTTGCTGAACGACATGACTCCCATCCCCGGCCCCATCTTTTTCATAGCGTAGCGCCAGATCAGGAAAAAAATACCGATTGGAACAACCCAGGATAGAATCGTGCTCAGCAATTGGCTTTCAAAGTATCCGGAGTAGTTTATTTTGTTTTCATCCAGCTCTTTCACCAGGCCGGGGTCGTTCACCCGAACCGTGGTGAACTTCTGGCCTGAAGTTCCTTTTAGCGTTCCGCTGATAACCTCAGGGCCGATACTCAAGCTGGCCAGGTTTCCTTGGGCTAAGTATTGTTTGAACTGGCTGTAAGGAATCGTCTCCACTTTGCCGGAAAAAAAGTATTGTTGCATGTAAGAAAATGCCAAAACAGCGATCAAAAAATACCAGATGCTGAAGTGCGCTTTCGGCGGCAGCGCATTCTTATTATGCGGGTCTTGGAAGCCGAACAGGGCGCGAAGCCTATCCATCAAATTTGCCTGTGGTTCGTTTTCTCCGCTTTTTGCCATATGCCCGCTCCTTCATGAAAAATAGCTTCCCAAGTTCTTCATGGCCGTCATAATATCGTCAATCGCCTGGTGCATTCCCTCGCCGTATGCGCCACCCTCCGGTGTTCCTTCCTTCTCTATCTTTTCCTGAACCTCAGACCTGAGCTTTTTCAAACTCTGAGCGTGCGTTTCAAACTGAATGCGATGCTCCTCTTCCAGGTCTTTGATGGTATTGGAATCGATCTGTTTGATAAGCTCATCAGCCTCAGCCAGCAGCCGGTCGATATCCTTGGGTATGAATGTTGCCTGCATGATGCCTCCTTTCGGCTCTTTGAGTTAAATCTTCTTCCATAGTGTAACCCGTTTGACTCAATGGCGAAGTTAAGGAGCGATGGCAAATTCTTAACTTGCCGGATCCGATCGTCATGGCCGGAGGGTGGGTTTTGAAATCCGCACTTGTATCCGGCAAGTGCAAAACACGGTTTGCACAGACCGTCGGAAACTATGGCGCCGGCCAACTCATGATCGGCACCGTGCTGATACTGTTCTGCGGGCTGCCCGCGAGAACGCGGTCGCTGTAGGACACGTAGACCAGCACATTTCGCTCGCGGTCGAAGAAGCGCACGATCTGAAGTGTCTTGAACACAAGGCTGCGGTGTTCGTCGAAGACGCGCTCGCCGTCCTTGAGTTCGCCGACGATCTTGATCGGGCCGGTCTGGCGGCAGGCGATACTGGCGTCACTCGTATCCTCGGCCACGCCCATGGCGCCTTTCACGCCGCCGGTCTGCGCCCGGGAAATGTGGCAGGCGACACCCTGGACCTTGGGGTCGTCGAAGCCGTCGACCACGATCTTGTCGTTAGGTCCGAGCCATCTGAAGTTCGTGCTGACCGAGCCGGTTGTCCCGCGTTCGGGGCGGCTGAAGACCCACCATCCGAAAAGAACAATGACCAGAACAATTCCTGCGCCGACAATAATTCCGACCCTTTTCATGATGATTTCCCCCTATGGGCGAATGAGCGCCCGTCCGCGCATTCCGTGCCAAATGTTACTCTGGTGATCGCTTCTCCCGTTGAATCACAACCCCACCTTTTTTCTTACCTGGAATCCTCATACGCGGGGCTATCGGGAGGGAATGTTTTAAACCGGAAATCACTTCCGCCTGGAGGAATTCCACACCGACGTCGTAGCGAAACGTGGTGGTATTTTCCAGTTTTTACACTACGCTGAAGAAGATGTCTTCTCGGGCCCTTTCGTTCACTTCACAAATATTGTGCACAATCTGACAGGATCTGGACCTGGCTCCTGGTTTCTTTATCGCCCTCCCACATTACCTGATAATCCTTCAAAAACATTTTCGCGATTATTTCGTTAATATCCATCATCCTTCTCCATATGACTGCGGACGTTTATGCGCAGGGAGCATCTCATTTACCCCATATCCCCGGTTAGCCGACCATATATTGGACACTGGAGCTGGCAGTGGGATATGCATACAGTACCTGTTTGATATCAGCTGCAGTCAGGTTATGCTGCATTGCCAGGGCAAACAGATTAATCAGATCATCCGCATGGCTATCAAGCAAATGAGCGCCTAAAATTCTGCCGGTGCTTTTATCCATAATAATTTTAAACCCTGCAAAAGGCTCGTTGATTCGCAGATTGTGCAACCAGTCGGCTGTCTCTCGGAATTTTACATCATACTGTAATCCCTGCCTGTTTGCTTCAGCTTCCTGCAAGCCTACGGAAGCCAACTTCGGCAGGGTAAACACAACGCTTGGCACCACGCGATAATCAGCCCTCCGTCGTTTAAGGCCATAAATCAGGTTGTCTGCCGCCACTTTTCCTTCAACCATCGCTACAGGAGTTAACGGCAGCCCTCCGGCAGCTACATCTCCTGCTGCATATACCCGGGGATTAGAAATGCTTTGCAGGTATTCGTTCACAACAACCCCATCCTGAGAGGTCTCGATTCCCGCTGCTTCCAAATTGAGATCAGCGATATTTGGTACACGGCCGGCCCCATGTACTACCATGTTGGCATGATATTCTTTTTCCATTCCGTCGGCCTGCACTATGACCAGCAGGTCATCCTTTTTTTTCTCGATTCTCACAGGAGGCTGGTTGGTCGCCACCGTGATTCCGAGTAATTCCGAGGCGCCGACCAGTAACGCGACGAGGTCCGGATCAAATTTCTTAAGCACCCCTGCACTGCGGTGAATGATGGTAACGTGACGACCATACCGGGCGGCAAGATGTGCAAATTCAAATGAGATGTACCCCCCGCCGATAAACACCAGCCGTTGTGGCAACTCCTCCAGGTATAAAAACTCTGCGCTCGTTGTCATGAACTCTTCGCCGGGGATACCAAGCGGGCGCGGACATGCGCCGGTTGCAATGTGAATATAGCCTCCCTGCAATATAACCTCACCCACCCGGATGGCCGCCTCACTGACAAAAGAAGCCATTCCATCATAAATATCAATACCGTGTTTTTGCAGGCGCGACCGGGAATCTTGTGAAAATGAGCGGGTCAGCCGGTGTTTGAAGGCCATGAGCTCGGACCAGTCCGGGGTTGTCTTGGAGGAAAGGCCGGCTGCCGCCATGCGCTGACTGAAATTGGCAAGTTCTTCTCCACTGATAAGCACCTTTTTAGGCACGCATCCCCAGAGGGCACAGGTACCGCCGACGGCCTTTTTTTCGATGATGGCAACCTTCCATTTTTCTTTTGCAGCAGCAAGCGCCACAGCCTGGCCGGCGTCACCGGTTCCGAGAACTATTAAATCATACTCTTTGGTTTTCACAGAGCACCTATTCTACAGCCTTGCATGCCTCATCAGGTCTCGCTAAGTTAATGTGTTGACGGTCTATGGCAAATCATGAATTCTTTGGATGCGATCGTCGGTGCCGGGGTGGTTTTCGAAAAACCCTCCGCTCGGGCCCGCTGTCTTCATCAGCCAGGCAAGCGTATTCCCCATAACCTGTTTGCCGTCGTAGTTCGCCCGTTTGAGGATTACAACCCCATGTGAGTCTGCCTCGTATTCCTCCTTGCGGCTGAAAGGGCGCATCACTCCCAGGTCGGCTACCAGCGGTGTGATGTAGCCCGAACCCGGGATGATCTGATCGAGGATAAAAATACCGATGTTCATGCCGGTCCCGACGGCCTGGGCTTTCGCGACGTGGCCGAGATCGGCGTGGGCCACCTCATGGGCCAGGACGCCGCGCAGCTGGTCGTCGCTTGCCTTTTCCAGGAGCCCGGTCGTGACATAGAACTCGCCACCGCCGGCATTGGCGGCATTGATCTGTGGATCATCCAGGAGGGTCACGCGCACCTGGTTCAGCGGGAGGGGATGGTTCATGTTCTTGATGAGGGGCGTCATCACTCGCTGGAGGCGTTCGGCTTGGCGTGCGTCAATTTTGCGCGCTACTAGGTGCCGGTTGTCGGCTTGCCGTCGGCTCCCCCGGTCCTGTTCTCTGCGACGCTCCGTTGGCACAACCCACTAGCAGAAACATCAGGCTCATCGCCGCCACTATCAGCATCCTCCAGCAACGCGATGGCGCGGTCCCCGTTGACCAGAGTCTATTTTGCACTCCAGGCATTGTTTCTGTCTCCTTTCGGATTTTGCCCCTCATGTAGCGATTCAGTGTCATGCTCAAAAGGGGATTTTGACCTTAATGTGCCCGCAATCAGCCGGCGTTCTGCAGGGCAAATTCCCGGTCGATCAGTTTGGTGGGCGGGTGACTCATAGGCACGTTCACTCTTTAAACTTGGTGGCGGCATTTCGAATAGCAGCGCTTAGTGCACCCCATGCACTCTCCACACCGTCCTTGAATTGCTCCCAAGCGTCCTCGCTAGCCTCGCCCATTTCTTTCAGTTTGGCCTTCGTGGCGCCGACCCTCTGCTCAATCTCGTCAACCTGCTTGGCATGTTGGATACGAGCGTCGGCTGTAAAGATCTTCGCCTGGGCCTTGAACTCGGCTAATTTGGCCTGCGCCAGCTCCAGTTCGGCCTCTATCTTCTGTTTGTAGGCTTCTTTCGTGCTCATAACGCATCTCCTTTGTTAATGGAAAATAGCCTGCTTAGAGCCAAACGCCCGAGCTCAGTTGATGTCCTTGGTGGCCAGCAGGCGCAGCGGCTACCCCTTTTTACTTCCAAAAAGAAAAAGCACCCCGCCGATCACTATCGCCCCAACGCCAGCCCAGACAGGAATGTTGACTGTCTGCTTGTCCTTTACCGACAGCTCGATCGGTCCCAGCTTGGCCTCATGGGTCTCCTTGGTGTAGCTGAAACTGCCGTACGCCAACCCCAGGACGCCGGCTAAAATCAGCACGATTGCCGCAATCTTGACTGCGTTCATTTCGTCTTCTCCTATTAGAGAAACTCTTGAATCCCCTCCACAGGCAGCGCCAGGGAGTGACTATCAAAACCGGGACCGCGAGCAGCACGGACCGCTCCGTCCCGTGCCCCGCTTCATAGAACAATTACAGGGTTGGTACTGGCGCCCACCTTGAATGACACGAATCAGAACCACCTACATAGCCGTGCCGAAGAGCTTACCAACGCCAGCGGTGATCCCCATTGCGAGCGCTCCCCAAAAGGAAACTCGCACTGCACCCCTGACAATAGACGCGCCGCCAGCGTATGCGGCGATTCCCCCCAGAATGACCAGAGTGGACAGTGCTGTCGCAGATAAGACTTCAGTAACCCAGGCTGAAGGTGCCAGCAACACTGCTGCAATTGGAACCATGGCACCTACAGCGAAGGAAATTGCAGAGGCAAGTGCCGCTTGGACTGGCCGCGCCCGCAGGGCCTCCGTAATGCCAAGTTCATCACGGGCGTGCGTTCCAAGAGCATCACCCGACATCAGCTTTTCTGCAACGAGCCGGGCCAGCGGTTGATCAAGCCCCCGGCTCACATAAATTGAGGTCAGTTCTGCGAGTTCGCGATCTGGTTGAGTTCCCAATTCAAGCCTTTCTCTCTCGATGTCCGCGCCTTCGGTATCTGCCTGCGACTGAACCGATACATATTCACCTGCCGCCATTGACATTGCGCCGGCCACCAGGCCTGCCACACCGGTAAGTAGAACACTATTTTGAGGAGCGCCAGAAACGGCTACACCAACAACAAGGCTTGCAACCGAAATGGTCCCGTCATTAGCACCCAGTACAACGGCTCGAAGCCAGCCAATTCGACCCGATCTGTGGGACTCCTTTTGAGTGTGGGACATCAACAAAGTCTCCCAAACGAAGATAAAACTGCGTCCATCTGATTTTCAATTTCGCGGCGCCTTTCGAAAGGTATTGAATAGAAAATCCCGGGCTTTTCGATAAACTCCGTCACAAACTCGGCAAGCGCAGGACCAATACCGGCCAGCCTAATAAAATCATCTCTGGACCTTGCGCTCTTTCTCTCTTCATTCATGTTTTCACCGTGTTTTGCCATATAATTCATATCTCTCTGCAGCATTTCTTGCAGTTGAGAGGGTCGACTAAGCATGCCGGATTTAGGTTGGCTCATCTGCTCGGTGGAGGCAGGGGTGGACACGATGATTCACAGAACGCGCCCCTGACATGTTCTGGATCGTTTCATCAATTTCCGCCAGGGTGAATGGCTTTGAAATCACCTCATCCACCGCTGCTTTTTTTGGAAAATACGGTTTCCTTTCCGGCACCCGTCATGATGACGACCCGCGTGCGGGGGGAGCTGTTTTTGATGCTGCAGGCGAAAGCGACTCCATCCATTCCCGGCATCTCATAATCCGATAAAACAATGTCGAATATGTTCTTGAGAAAAATGCCCAATCCATTTTCGCCGCTATCGGCTGACGACACAACGTAGCCGAGGCGTGACAGCATTTTGGAAACACCGATTCGGATGAAATCATTATCATCAACGACCCAAATTTTGGTGCCGGTCTCCATTTTAAATCTCCCCCGCCGGGTATGTTCCTCGCCAAGTCAAGCAGCCCGATTATTTTAAAAACTCTACCGAAACCGATTCAATTCCGTTTCCAATGAATCGAGCCTGCGGGAGATGTCTGCACTTTCTTCGTAGGTAGTATTTCGGCCTGCTTCCGTCATCCGCATATACTCACGCCGAATGGAGTCCAATCTGGATTGATATTCCCGCTCCTCTGTTGAAGGCAACCGCTTGCTGATTCTTCCATCGTCGATTCTTCTCTGGAGTGCGACAATCCTGTCGCCGTTCCTGGGCGCTTCAATTCTGGCAGGCCGCGCATACCCCCTGTTGATATCCTCTCCAAGTGCATCCAGTCTTGCATTAAGCCCGTCCCACTCGTCCCGGTAGACCCTTTTGTCTCTCAGGTTCGTATAGTCTGTTCGAATGCCCTTCAGCGTCGTCAGATACATCTGGGACTGATCCGGGGTGAGGCTGCCGGTTTTCAGGCCATCTCCAATCTTCTCCTGGATCACAACCATCTTGTTCTCTGCATTCCTTTCATAATCCGGCCATGTTTGAGGCGCAGTGGCGCATCCCGAAACAAGGTAAAAACCAGAAACATTAATCCTATTTTAGAAATAGCAGTCTTCGTTCTCGCCTCCCATATTTAGACGTCCAAACATCCGACCCAAGGGAACGAACACCTGACGCCTATTTCACGATCAGATCATTCTTTACGGATTTGACCCCTTGGACGCCCCTGGCGATTTCACCCGCCTTATTCACGGCCATTTGAGTACCAACGAAGCCGCTCAGTTGAACAATGCCCTTGTAGGTTTCGACGCTGATCTGAAATGACTTGAGAAAATCATCAGCTGCAATCTGTGATTTGACCTTGGTCGTAATAACCGAATCGTCAATGTATTCACCCGCACCTTCCTGTTTGGATGTCGAGGCACAGGCCACAAAGCTGGCGATCAGAATCATGAGCATAAAACAGCGGATAAACAGATTTCTCTTTTTCATGGCGGTGACTCCTTTTTGTTGGTATGTGGTAAATGGGTGATTACGAAACCTTTTCTACTGAAGGGTTCGTAGATTCGATAAAATCTCTCTGGCCTGCCGACCACCTTCTTTTCAAATGTCTTACCTTCTCCGGCAAGGCTCCCAATCCCTACAATCGTTTTCGCCCCTGAATAACCTGGACCACCACCACAATGAGGGCGATGACCAGGAGGACGTGAATGACTCCACCCAGTGTGTAGCCACTGAACAATCCCAGCAGCCACAAAACTAAGAGAATGACACCTATGGTATAAAGCATGGTCGGCTCCTTTTTAGATTGTTAACCTAAATAAAAACCCTTTCAAGTGAATCAGGGCGGTTGGAAATCTCTCCTTCTTCCCCTGCCTCAACATCGCCTCAAATTCGCCCCATCATTAACAGGATGAGTACGATCAGAAGGATCAATCCGATTCCGCCGCTCGGATAGGGTCCCCAGCTTGAACTGTGGCGCCATGTGGGTAGGGCACCGACGAGCAGCAGGACCAAAATGACAATCAAGATAATTCCCATGACTTTCCTCCTATCTCCTTCTTTGTCTGTTCTACTTCCCAACGACCTTTTTAATCTCGCCGATTTTTTCTTGAACTTCACCGGTTCTGCTTTCCGCTTTGCCTTCGGCTTCCAAATCAGGATTCATGCTGACTTTCCCGGCAATCTCCTTGATCTTACCCTTCACTTGATGCCACTTGCCTTCCGTTTCGTCCCTCGTGCCTGATTTCATGGTAATGCTTCTCTCCGAAATTTGTTTGGTTGATCTTACGTCGGCCTAAGTCCCTCCGGTCATTAAATTGCTGGTTGGGACCGCGCTTCCATTTTCTTTTTTCGCGCTGCTACACTGTGGACTATCATTTCATAGGGCTCTTGGAGGAGGTTCATCGCCCCCCGAAGTACCCTGAAACGCTCCGACTTCAGGTGGCTATCAAAGTTCTCCTGGGTCTCCCATTCTTCAAGAATACAGAGTTTGTTTTCATCCTCCATACTCAGGTAAAAGTCGCAGCGCATGCATCCTGTCTCGGTCCTCAGAGAGCCGATCAGTGATACGATCGTTTGTGACAGCTCCTTGCGCTTCTCAGCAAGAACCTTCATGCGTATGATGACCAGAATCACGCAAATAGTGTTTGCAACTGGCCTGCCAACAACCGGAAAAAAACAAGAGTTAGGGATCTTATTTTAATAACGGGGAATTAGATGAACAGGCGAGCAGCGGATAGAAACCTGAGACGATGTGTTTGGCCTCAACATTTGGTGGAACCTCAACAGACTGAGGGGCTCTTTGAGGAATGACAATTTTTCTGGCGTTAGCGTCTTCTTCCAGCATTTCTTCAGACATAGCTCCTCATAGTTGCATAATTTCCCAGTTGTAGAGGGTCAGAAGCCTTGCCGATGCAAACCGACCGAGCCTATTTAGCCTTGCCGCCGGCCGGCTTGTAGAAGACGTGCTCGCCGACCTCGACCGTCCTGATATATTCGCTGGACCAATTTGGAGTTACCTTCCGATTGTGGAAATATGAATGGAAATTCACCCGTGAAAATCTAAAGGCATTGATCAAAAAACTCAAACCCGCTTAGCTCACTACAGAACGCCTTACAACATAAAAATACGTGAGCGAATTAATGAAACGATGTACTTAGTGATTATCTCAACCGGAGTGGGGAGCGTGCATTACAGTTAAAAAAGTAGATCTGTTCCTTGCGAACGTGGGATAGTGAAGCGTGGACCGTTTTGTTTGGTTCCAATATTTGGTAGAATTTCAATAGACTGATGGATTTTTTAGAGAGAGCCGGAGAGCTTGATCCGGCTCCCTGGTCGTCGTCCGGAGAATCCCAAGCTTATGCATCCTCGACCTCAAGGTGCTTGGGTGACCAACGACCGGTAACATCTGATGCAATGCTCCTCTCTGAATTTTGTTTGTTTGAAGGTACGCCGGCCCAAATCATCCCGATCAATGAACTGCTGGCTGGGTCCCCGCTTCCCTTTATCCGGCACCCCTAACGAACAAGGCCGTTTTCTACCGATTTCACATCTTTGACGCTGCGCGCTATTTCCATCGCCCTGTCTATACTTTGCTGGGAATCAACGGTGCCGCTCAGCTTCACCACGCCGTTTGTGGTGGCCACGCTGATCTGGGACACCTTAAGCAGAGGGTCACTCAGAATTTCCGCCTTCACTTTGGCGGTAATAGCGGAATCATCCATGTAGTCGCCGGCTTTTTCGACTTTTTCGACTACCGCTTCACCTGCTTTTTCAATTTTTTTGCCTGCACTTTCAGCCGCTTGATCAACCTTCTTTCCTGCCTTTTCAGCTGTCCCCTCTTGTTGACAACCGGCCAATCCGAGAACGAAAGATAGAAAAAACACGGTAAAAAGCCCCCGATATGACAGTTTCATTTTTAATCTCCTCTCGCGGTTGGATTCAGTTCAATTCAAATTTTCTCCCATTGCTTTCTCTCCCTTGGCCACGGTTCTTTACCGTAAAGCCCTGTCCAAGAAAGCCGAGGCCGCAGCACATATTTGCCACGCATATCGACGAAGCCATTGTCGATATTCTTCATTTGTGAAGCCCACTCCGTGGGGCGCTCGTTACTGAACTGTTCGATACGAGATGACATCTTAACGATGGGCATTTTCAGGTCTTGGTTTTTGTGCAAGACTTTTTCGCTTCTTTTAGATCCACGGATTGCGACTTTTTGTATGAGATCATCCATTTTAGCTTTACATGCGATCAATTTCGTTTTCAAACCTTCACCATAGTCAATGGTGTTCATGATAACCTCCTTTTTTGTTAGGTTTGTCTAACAAAATTCCAGAAGGCAATGCCGAATGTTAGTTGCAAGTGGCCTGCCAACAACCGGAAAAAAACAAGAGTTATTGATCTTAATATAATAACGGGGAATTAGATGAATAAAAGAGCAGCGGAGAGAAACCTGAGACGATGTGTTTGGCCTCAACATTTGGTGGAACCTCAACAGGCTGAGGGGCCCATTGAGAAATGACAATTTTTCTAGCGTTAGCGTCTTCTTCCAGCATTTCTTCTGACATAGCTCCTCATAGTTGCATAATTTCCCAGTTGTAGAGGGTCAGAATCCTTGCCGATGCAAACCGACAGAGCCTATTTACCCTTGCCGCCGGCCGGCTTGTAGAAGACGTGCTCGCCGACCTCCACCGTCTTGGTATACTCTTTTGACCAATTTGGAGTTACCTTCCGATTGTGGAAATACAAAGCTCCATCGGTTGGGTCTTTGATCTGCCGGTTGAGGGCCTTGCTGGCGATTTCCTTGGCGTGCGAGTACGGCTCATCCTCCCTTGCATCATCCGAACGGCCATCGCACCACCACGAGAACTGGCAGGTACCCTGCTCGTGGCCTTGCTTGACAACTCCACAGATGGTGTTTGGGAAGCCCTTATGGCCGAGCCGGTTCATAACGACATTGGCGATGGCTTCCATCTCGGAGTTATCCTTGCGATTGGCCTCCCAGTAGATGCTGCGGGCAAGACAGGTGATCGCATCGTCCAAGGGCTCTTCACCGGTCGGATCGACCGACTGCGCTTGGGGCTTAGTGATTATCTCGGCCGGAGTGGGTAGCGTTTTACTACCCCCGGCCGAGGCCTTCTCCTCAAGTACCTCCGCCTTGCCCTTGGCGTTGGCGGCTTCCTCCTTCTGAGCTTGGTCAGCCGCGTTCGCCAAGCCAACCAGAATGAATATTGAAAGACAAGTCACAGCCCATATCTGTCGCATAGTCGAATCACTTGACCTTATGGTATTTATACAGGTTTGGTAGTGACCCTATAATTGATATTTAAGCTTTGTCAGTAGGGTCCGGTTAAGAATAGTCTATACACTGTGCATTAAAGTGAAAATATGGCATATTTTACATTAACCATCTTTTTTTCATTAGGAGATGTGCAAAGAAAAAAGTTAATAGTCCGACTAAAAGCAAATATATCCACTCCCAGAAAAGATTCGTTATCCTGCCATCATCTAAAAGGATTGATTTAACCGGTTCATAAAACAGGTATGAAGGTAAAAAAGGAGCAATGGCGGTTAATTTTTGTGAAAAATCAGATAATGCAGACGGCAACAGATGGGGTAAATAGAAAATAACGCCCAAAGTTCGGGCACTAGCCTGGTTACGGCATAAAAAACCTAAAAAGATTCCATAAGAACTAAAACAGAAACTGCCGACTGCCATAAATGTCGCATAACTTATGGCATTGTCAAAATTAAACCTGCCCATTAGATGGAGGGATAGGACTGCTACAAGTATTAAAATCATGCCCAAGAGCAATTTGGCAATAAGCCACTCAATTTCGCGCATGGGAGTTTGCAAAAGAGCGAGAAGCAATTTTTTTTCTTTTTCCTCAGCAACCTGCGCAGGCATTATAATGAAGCTTACCAGTAAAACCAACATTAGAATCCAGGTGGGTAAAGTTTGTTTTTGAATCCCCTCTTCTTGAAGCGGTTTAATATCAGAAATCCAATTTATGCTGTTTCCTTCTACTGCTTTTTGTAATGCTGAAAAGCTCTCCACTATTGAAAGGGTAATCAAAGCTTCTTTTTTCAAAACTACGAGGAGTAAACTGTTTTGTTCTTTTTCAGATTTTAATAACAGTCCGTCTATTTTCTTTTCTTTTAACCAATTTCTGCCTTCCTCTTCACTCGCAACATGATAAACTGTAAATACTCCCGCGCCCGTCGTAATGGCTTGCAGAATATCAGGAGCATATATTTCTTTTTGAATAAGACCGATATTGATATTTTTTATTTCTGTATTTTTCGAATCCACCAGCTCCAAGGAAAAAAAAACAAAAAATGGGATAAAAAGAATCAGATAGATTGTCTTATTCTTGAATGAAATGGCCAAATCATTCAATGTTAATATAAGGATATTTCTAATCATCATAGGTAAAGCTTTTCATGAATTGCTGATTGGAAATATTTTAGGGGTGAGCCATCAAAGACCAAATAGCCTTGATGCAGCACAATGATGCGTGTTGCAAGGGTTTTTATCTCTTCAGGTCGATGGGAAGTAAAAATTATTGTTTTTCCTAAAGCATGATAACCTTTCAGAAGTCTGTAAATCTCTTTCGTCATCTCGAAGTCTATACCCGATGTGGGTTCATCAAAAAGAAGCAAGGATGGATCTGCCAGAAGGGCGCGCGCAATGCTTACTCTTTGCCTTAACCCTTTTGATAAAACCCGTATCTTGTTATTACGGAAAGGCAGCAAGTCTAATTCCTTCAGAATTTCTTCTATCCGATGAAATGGGACCTGAAAAAGTCGAGCAAATAGCTCCAGATTGTATTCAACGGAAAAGAAATCGAAAAGATTGGGAGTTTCCGGGACAAAACCAATTTTTCTCACAACAGATAATCTATTTCTGAGATTTATGCCATCCACCAAAACTTGCCCACTGTCTGGATGAAGCCAACTGGCTAAAATATTCAAAAGTGTCGATTTCCCTGCTCCATTATGCCCAATTACGGCAATCAATTCCCCTTTTTCTACCTCAAGATCAACTTGTAGAAGTCCTCTTTTTTCACTATAAACTTTTGAAAGATTATGAATCTCGATCTGCATGAAACACAGTCCTGCTGTTCGTCTTAAACCAGTGATGACTTTGACCGGATCTGTCAAAGTCATCAGATAAAATGTCCCAATGGTTTTGTTAGCCGGCAATGCACCAACAATGTCTATTGGCATGGAGGAATGACAACGAACGGCACTATCGGACGTTGTCATCCCTCAGAAAGTCAGCTGCTCGGCCGGTGATAACGTCAGGTATCTTGCATACGGTTCTTATGTTCGTTGAACTAAGTAGATAATCGCAAACACTAAAACGATCACAACCAAAACTGCAATGATCAGTCCCATTTTTCTCTCCTTTCCACTCCGGCTATTGCATCAAAATACCAGCCGGCAGTGATTATAAGGTTTTTCGGGTTCCAGACTCTGCCAGCAAGCGATCAGTCCCCCATCCAGAAACCGAATAAGTAATACGCCTTCCATTGCAACTCCTGAGAATATTTTAAGACACTTCACTTGCCAATACGAATCGTTGAAATGTTTCCTATGACTCCAAAGACACTCAAAAGCCAGATAACAACTGCAATAATCACCACCACATTCAAGATTTTCTTTATGGTGGCCTGCATCGGTATGTAGCTGTTAATCACCCAGAGAACCACCCCAACGACAACCAAAACAATCACTAAGTTAATTAGCGGCATAGATATCTCCTTTCATGTCTTGCTTGTTCACCGTAAGAATACAGAGTTCATTTTCTATGCCCTGACAAAAGTCGCAGCGCTGGCATCTCTTCTCTGTCCTTAGCGAGCCGATCAGTGATAGGATCGTCTGGGGCAACTCCTTGCGCTTTACAGCAAGAATGCGTATGATCACCAGGATCACGCAAATAGTATTAGCAAATGGCCTGCCAACAACCGCGAAAAAATCAAGAGCTTGGGATCTTACATTAATAACGCGGGATTAGATGAATGGGAGAAAGGCGTAGAGAAGGGTGAAACGGTTTGTTTGCCCTCAATATTTGGTGGAACCTCAATAGGCTGAGGGACCCTTTGAGGATAGCCGGGCAGTTTAATCCGAGTCCTCGACCTCCGGCCGGAGTATCCCGAGCTTATGCATTCTTGCTCTCAAGGTACTCGGGTGGAGGCCCAGGATCGCGGCGGCCCCATCCTTTCCCTCGATGCGCCACTGGGTTTCCGAAAGGATTTTAAGGATTTGGTTCCGTTCCACCTCTTCCAAGGTTCTGATGGCGGATGAAATGGGAAAGGATGAAATATCCAGTTTGTCCGCGAGCTGCAAGACCGGCCCGGAGCACAGGATCGCGGCCCGTTCCATGACACTTTCGAGCTCCCGGACATTCCCGGGCCACGGGTAATCCTGGAGGGTCTTTATCGTCTTCTTCTGGACCGACGTGATCTGTTTGCCCAATTTCCTGGCGTATCGCGCTATGAAGGCCTCGACCAACAGCGGGATGTCTTCTTTGCGCTGCCGTAGTGGGGGGACCGTGATGGGGAAGACGTTGAGCCGATAGTAAAGGTCCTGCCGAAACCGGCCTTTGCGGACCTCTTCCTCAAGGTCTCGATTGGTCGTTGCTACGATCCGCACATCGACTTTCGTGGTATGGGACGAGCCCAGGCGCTCGAACTCGCCATGCTGAATCACCCGCAGTAGCTTTGCCTGCAACTCCAGCGGCAGCTCCCCAATCTCGTCCAGGCAAAGGGTGGAACCATGGGCGACCTCGAACCGACCGATCCGCCGGGTATCGGCACCGGTAAATGCCCCTTTCTCGCGGCCGAACAATTCGCTTTCAATTAAATTAGTCGGCAAGGCAGCACAGTTGACCGTAATCAATGGCCGCTCCTTACGGGGACTCATGTTATGGATGGCGGCAGCGATCAACTCTTTTCCCGTACCGGTTTCCCCAAGAATGAGGACCGTTGTGTTCGCAGGAGCAACTTGTTCCGCGCGATAGAGAACATACTTGAGCCCATCACTTTTCCCGATAATATTCTCAAATTGATGGCTCATTTTATTCACGTGACGGAAGTAAATATTCTCTGCCTCGAGTTGGTCTTTCATTGTTTTGATTTCAGAAAGAGCCGTCCGAAGTTCGACAGCTTGTCGTTCCAGTTCGATGTGAGAATTTTTTAAAGCCTCTGCTGTATGTTTCCGTTCAGTGGTGTCGCGGATGTTACACTGAATCACTTTGTAATCATTAACCAGATAGACATTACTGACAAATTCCACGGCAATTTGCCGCCCCTCTTTCGTCTCCAACGGCAAATCATGGTAGCGAACATATCCTTTGCTCTTCAATTCCAAAGAGGTGGCTTTCGATGCTTCAATATCTCTAAAGGTGCCAATTTCCCAAAGTTTCTTCCCGAAGAGCTCCTCATGTGAATAACCTAACATTTCTAACAAGAATGGGTTAACATCCACTATTTTTCCTGTCTCGGCATCGAGGATTAATATTCCATCCTGGGCTGCTTCAAAGAGACGGCGGTAGCGAGTTTCAGAAGCCTTTAGCGCCTCCTCCATCTTCTTGCGCTCGGTGATGTCCACCATTACGGCGCACACCGCACCGGGCATATCCGTGCGCTGAAGGCGACTTACGCAAAGCAGGACAGGTACAGAATTTTCACCTCCGGCCTGTAAGGCAAGCTCCCCCTTACTGTTTCCCCTTTAAACCCCGCTCAACCAATGCCTCAAATAAGTGAAGGTCTTTTGATGAAATGTATGGGTAGATTGAAGATCCTATTACTTTCTCCAGCGACCCTTTGACCATATCTGCAAAAAGTTGGTTACAGTAAAGAATCGTGCCGTCGGAGGCCAGGGTGATGGCCCCTTCGTTCATGGTTTCGACCATAACCCTGTAAGGATGCTCGGCACCCATCAGTGTAAAGACCCGATCTCCTTCCGGCGTTGAGACAACCAGACCATCCACCTCACCGCTTCGGATAGCGCGCAGAGTTTCTTCAGCTTCCATCATCCGCGATGTGAGTTCCTGCAGCTCATCCAAAAGTTGCTGGCGTGTTTTAGTGGCTTTGTTCATTGATTCGCACTCATGTATTCTTGAGTTTCAGATCGATGCCTACAAGAAACCTTTCCGTATCCGACATGTCGCCGATGAGCTTCCGGAGTGGCAGGGGGAGTTTCTTGATGAGCGTTGGGGTGGCAATAATCTGCTCTCCCTTGGCCAGCGTGGGCTGCTGATAGATGTCTATCACCTTGAGTTCGTAGCGGCCTACCAGGTGTTTTTCACAAAGTTTCTGGACATTGGCGATTGCCTGGGTTGATTTTGGGGTCATCCCTGTCACATACAGCCGCAGAACGTACTTTGCCCGGTCTTGCGTCGCTGCCGCTTTTTCGAATTCCTCAGTGCTCGTTCTCCCTCTTTTCCTCTCCATGGCTGTTACTCCAAAATTGATTTTATCATCCGGAGACAGAACGAATATCGAGTCCCACCAGTACGCGCTCTGTGTTGGCCAGATCGCCGATGATCCTTTTAAGCGGTTCAGGAAGCTTCCTGACCAGTGTCGGTATGGCAACAATCTGGTCCCCTTTAGCGAGCTGGGGATTCTTTAAAAGGTCTATCACTTCTATGCGGTATTTCCCTGCGAGGTGCTCTTCGCAGATCTTCTTCAAATTAGCAAAGGCCGTAATCGATTTCTGGGTCTGACCGGCGACATATAACCGGAGATTCCAGATTTCTTCTTTTGCAGCGGCTTTTGCCTTCTTCCCCTTTCCGGGTGAGACAGCGTTCATCTTACTCTCCTTTCCCTCTTCTTTTTCGGGCGCAACGCCCGCGGGGCTGAGGGTTTCCCCTTGCGAAGATACGCCATTTTCAAACGGTCTTCAGCCAGGACAGCTTGCCTTTTTTGCTCTTCGTCCGCCATCAAATGCACCTCTTCCGTTTCCACATCGAACTCGGCCCGCAGGGCGGCAATCTTTGTTTCCAGGGCATTCCGCTTGCGCTCCTGATCGCGGAGCCTGCGCTCCACCTCACGCCGGTTTGCCAACTCAGAGGCCTTTTCCCCGGCTTCCCGGGCTGCCCGGGCACTGCCGGTCAATACCTCGCCGGAACCGGTATAGATGTCGACAAGGTCGATGCCCTGGTTCGTGAGCAGAAACTCTTGAATCTGGTTGGAGTGGTCCATGCCGCGGGACTTCAAAATGTAGAGGCCCCGGTTGCGTTCCCCATTGACTTCGATATCCCGAAGGAGAAGCCACGTATCGATCAGAGAAGATATCTCTTCGCTCGTGTGTTCAAGGCTGCCTCCAAAATGGGTGAGGTCCGTAAGAAATGTAGAGATCTTTTTCATCTTCAAATAGTCGATCAGGCGCGTTAATATGGATTTGACCTCTGAGGCTGTTCCCGCGGCGCTCAGGTTGCTGATCGGGTCTACAATGAAAACCTGGGGATTGAACTCGTTGATCACCTTGTGGAAGGTGACCAGATGCATCTCAAGGCCGTAAAGCGAAGGCCGGGCTGAATGAAACTTGAGAAGCCCCTTCTTCACCCATCGGGCGAGATCCATGCCGATGGAACTCATGTTCCGGATGATTTGGCTCGGCGATTCCTCGAAGGCAAAATACAGGCAGCGCTCACCGCGCCGGCAGGCGGCGTCGGCAAAGGTGGCCGACAAACTTGTTTTGCCTGTGCCCGCTGTACCGGATACGAGACTGGTGCTGCCCCGGTAGAACCCCTTCCCTTCAAACATTGCATCCAACTTGGGCACGCCCGTGGCGATGCGCTCCGTGGAAACGGGGTAGTCGAGCCCCAGGGACGTGATTGGCAGGATCGAGAGGCCGGTCTCGTCTATCAGGAAGGGGTACTCGTCGGCGCCGTGAGATGAGCCGCGGTACTTGACAATACGCAGGCGGCGGGTGGAAATCTGCTCCTCGACGCGAAAATCGAGGAAGATCACGCAATCGGCCACGTATTCTTCGAGTCCATAGCGTGTCAAAAGCTTGTCGCCGCTTTCCCCCGTAACGATGGCCGTCACACCGCGGTCTTTCAACCAGTGAAAAAGCCGGCGAAGCTCTGCCCGAATGATAGCGGCATTGGACAGCCCGGAGAAAAGTGCTTCTATGGTATCTAAGACAACCCGCTTTGCTCCGATGGAATCAATGGCATTCCCCAGGCGGATGAACAATCCTTCCAAGTCGTACTCACCCGTCTCCTCAATCTGGCTGCGCTCGATGTAGACATGGTCCGTTGCGATGAGGCCACGCGACATCATGTCAGGGAGATCAAAACCAAGGGAGATGAAGTTCTTCGCGAGATCTTTCGGCGTCTCCTCGAAGGTCATGAAGACCCCGGGCTCTCCGTAATCCATGGCGCCCCGCATGAGAAATTCCATGGCGAAAAGTGTTTTGCCGGAACCCGCACTGCCGCAGATCAGGATTGGCCGGCCTCTCGGAAGCCCTCCCTTCGTAATCTCATCGAGGCCCTTGATGCCCGTCGGGCATTTTTCAAGAACATCAACGTCGCGTCTTGCCTTAACCATTGTCATCTCCCAGCACCTTTACTGATCTGAAGTAATACTATTTTTATATCAAAAAATTTATAGCCTTTCCATAGAAAAAATATGGAATATGAAAACGGGGGGAATTGCAGACAGGTGATCAAACGGGAGTTTTGTAAGGGGAGCGTGAAACGGATTTATCAAAATTTGCCGATAGTTTCTTCACTGGTATCAGCCGAGGGTGTCCTTCGTAACTTTCGTTTCCGCTTCGTGGCAGGCGATGGCGATCTGTAAACAATGATAGTCTACCACAACTTCATCCCAGCCCAGTGAATGCAGTTTCTGGTTGGCCTGTGCCGGATCAATGCCGGGTTCGGATGAAATGAGGCTCGTGAGGGCTTTTAGAAAAGCAGGAATGAGCCCAGGGTCCATGCCCTTGGATCTGAGCCGGTCAATCAGGAGCAATTTGAGATTTTCCATGCGTATGAACCTTTTTCCTCTTCAACGTGCCAGGGTCCGGGGGTGAATCGACTCATGCAATATGATCCTTCACAGGGAGACTGTATTTTCAAAGCCATTCTACAGTCAATTCGTTGATTAGACAAGGCGGGTGATTACTGGGCCGGCGGGATCCGGTTTCGTCCGCCTTGCAGGAAACCATCCCGCGCCGCAAAATCGTAAGCGATCCAAATGGAATATGAATACGGCGGGGATTGCCTGCCGGAAAGTTTTGTGCCGGGGGTTTGAAACTGATTCATCTCACATCCGATGGCCGGAGCATCGACCGTCGTCAGGCGGTCTTTAAAATGAACAGCTGCACGAATCGCGGGTCCAGTTCCGTGGCCGCCACGCGGCCGAACTCGGCCTCGATCTCGGCAAAAAGGTCCTCGAAGATCCGCCCCAGCTTCTCGGAGATCTCGACCTCTTTGAGCCCCGTGGCATGGGCCAGCCACCCCAGGAATGCGGTTTTCATGGCGTCGGGGACCCGCCGCGGCGCGGCGGCGTCGGGCGACGGTTTGCCCGGCAGGAGCTCGCTGAAAAAGTTCATGAACGGCTTCAACGCCAGCGGGCTGAAAGGTGCCTCCTTCGTCCCCAGCCGGTGGCGGGCCCACTGGGTGAGCAGCAGGTTTTTCCAGGTCAGAAAGCCGTACTGGCCGAGCGGGTCCAGCCGGACGTTCAAGGCCGCCAGCAGGTGATCGACGGCCTGCACCTGCCTCAGAACATCCTCGGTGCGGGCGACATCCTCCATGGATGCGAATTCCCGGTAGAGCACACCGGTCTTGTAGTTATCGTAGTACTGCGGCTTTTTGAGCAGGATGCCGCCGATGACCCCCATCCACTGCTCCCCCCAGAAACTGAGTTTCAGCCCGGATTTTGCGAACCAACAAGTGCTGAGCCAGCGTTCGGCCTTCCATTTGATTTCGAGGGAGGCGCCGAAACCCAGGCGGAACAGCTGGATCAGCGGGTAGCGGGTCAGCGCCGCCGCGGCCTTGACGGGGTCCGGCTCCGTATCCTTCGGCCCCTTCAGCCGCTCCAGGCCGATGCTGAGGTAACCGCAGGCCTTGGCCACGATCTGACGCAGCTGCTCGCGGTCCCGGATGCTGCGGTGGTCCGCAACGACCACCTGGTTGCACAGGTTGGCGAACTCCCACTGCAGGTGGGTCAAAACCTGGCCCGGTTCGATCCGGGCCAGCGCCCGGCTGAAATGGGTGTCTGCGGCCATTTCGCGCAGCGGATAAGCCGGCACCGGAAGAAGGGACGAGATCGTGGCGCGGCGGCGGGGCATGTATTTCGGCGTCTGCGATGCCAACTCCCGGGGGGTGACCGGCTGATAGATGCCGACGGCCTCATCAAACGGCACAAACCCCTTTTCGGCCAGCCGCACGTTGCGCCAGCGGAACTCCTCTTCCTCCGTCTCCGCCGGAATGACGTGGCTCGACTCCACCAGCACATGCTGATAAACGAGGTGGTCGTGCTCGGCCAGGCGCTGGAGGAACTTCGCCAGGAACGCCTCGCGTTCCTCCTCTCCGACCGCAGAGCCTTCGAGGGCCGGCGGCATTTTCAAGAACCGCACGTAGTAGACCTGGTCCAGCGTGAAAAAGCCTTCGCCGAAATCGGAGGGGTCCTGGTCGTGCTCCCGGACCCGCACCTCGATGTTGTGGAACAGATAAAACTCCACGAAACCAAGACGGTCCTGCAGAAACCAGCGCATGAAGCGTTGGGGGTCGGCCTCCATCAAAAGGGTCAACCAGCGCGTGACCCCGTTCACCTCGATGCGGTCCTTGGCCCAGCTTTCGAGGTCAACGACGTGATTCCACTGTTTGTCCGAAGCCAGTGCCAGCAGCGGCAGCGCATCCTCGGGGCCGATGTCGTGCACCAGCAGGTAGAAATCCGACTCCGGGAAGGAGTGCACCAGCGCCGCCGGCTGGGGATCGGATAGGATCCGCCCCAGCGCCTGCTCCGGCGGCAGCGTCAGGATCGCGCTGCGCTTTTTCTGCAGCTCGCGGGCGCGCTCGGCTATCTGTCGGTCAGGGAGCTTTTCAGTCATGTTGGGTCAGGTCGGCCTGTCCCCGGTTTGTTCTCGACCGGTTTTTACAGAGAGAAAGATACCAGATACGGGATGCGGGATGCGGGATGATCGATAGCAGCTTTTTTCTTTTCATTCATCAAGCATCGAGGACCCAGAATCCAGCATCACTTCTTACCAGCATGTCCTTCCGAACGCAACCCGACTATGGGCGGGTCGGACCGTCGGCCGGCTCGAACGCCGGCGCCCGCCAGGGCGCAAAACGCGCCAGGACCAGCATGCCCGGGACGGCCGCCAGGGTGCACCCGATGAAAAACCACTCCCAGCCCAGATGCTTGGCCGCAAACCCCGTGGGCGCCGACGCCAGCACGCGCGGCAGCCCCATGATGCTCGTCAAGAGGGCATACTGCGTCGCGGTGAACTTCTTGTTGGTCAGGCTGGCCATGTAAGCGACGAAGGCGCTGGTGCCCATGCCGCCGGTGACGCTCTCGAAAGCGATCACCCCGGAAAGGGCGGGCAGGCTGCAGCCGATGCGCGCAAGGACGGCGAACCCGGCCGTTGAAACCGCCTGCAGCACCCCGAAGACCCACAGGCTGCGGTGAATGCCGAGCCGCAGCATGAGGATCCCGCCGCCGATGGCGCCGGCAATGGTGGCCCAGGCGCCGAAAAGCTTAACCACCGCACCGATCTCGGACTTGGAAAAACCCAATTCGAGGTAGAACGGGGTCGTGATGGCGGCGGCCATGGTGTCGCCGATCTTGTAAAGCAGAATGAAGGCCAGGACCCACAAGGCGCTGTCACGGCGGAAAAAATCTGCGAGAGGGTTCCATATGGCCTCCCGCAGCGACTGCGGCGGGCCGTTTTCAACCCGCGGTTCCGGTGCGAGCAGGGTGGTCGCCACCCCGGGGATCAGTCCGGCCGCCATGACCAGATACACCTGGGAGAAGGGGATGTGATCGGCCAGGATCAGCCCCCCGCCCGATGCGGCCCACATGCCGATGCGGTAGCCGTAAACGTAGAGCGAGGATCCGAGCCCCAGCTCCTCGTCCGGCAGGTCCTCCCGGCGGTAGGCGTCCACCACGATGTCCTGGGTGGCGCTGAAAAAGGCTACCAGCACGGCGCTGGCCACCATCCAGCCGGGGTTCGCCACGGGGTCGGACCAGCCGAGGGCTGCGATGGAGGCCATCAGGGCCAGTTGGGCGACCAGCAGCCAGCCCCGCCGCCGCCCGAGCAGCGGCGGTGTGAACCGATCCAGCAGCGGCGACCACAGAAACTTCCAGGAGTAGGGCGACTGCACCAGGGTGATCATCCCCACCCAGGTAAGGTCCATCCCTTCCTCTTTCATCCAGGCTTGGAGGACCCCCAGGGTCAGCAGCAGGGGCAGTCCGCAGGAGAAGCCCATGAGCAGGGCGACCAGCATCCGGCGGCTGAAAAGTGTCACCACGACAGGCTTTCTGGGTTCAGGCAAGGGCTCCTCGCGACCCGTCCAGCGGAGACGGCTGAGGGTGGATTCTCAATCTGAATAGGAAGCGACAATGATGTCATCTATTTGCCGCTTCGGCACGTGGTGCACCCCGCGCTCGTCGCGCCAGTAGCGGATGTCCCCGTCCGGGCCGACGGGCTCGATCACAACCTCCTCGCGCGGCGCCCCCAGGGCGATCACGAGGAGGATCTCCAACCCGTGCGACGGCCCGAGGATGCGGCGCAGCTCGCGGCGGTTGATGGAATCCAGCATGCACCCCCCGAGTCCCTGTTCCGTGGCTCCCAGCATGATGCTCTGGGCGGCAACCCCGAGATCCCGGTCGCAGTCGGTCCGGATCGCAGTGTCTCCGAGGATGACGATGTACGCCGCGGGCCGCTCGCCCTCCCGCGGCCCCGGCCAGTCCTTGAGGTGGGAGGCCCATCTCAGGCAGGGGAATATGCGGGCATTCATGGAGGCCGCGCAGCTCAGGATGTATTTCAACGGCTGCTGGTTGCCGCCCGAGGCCGACAGGCGCGCCAGGTCGACGAGCGCTCTGAGGGTCTCGGGCTTCAGGGGAAGGTTTTGATGGAACCTGCGGATGCTGCGGGTTCTCATAATCATATGGTGGAATGAATCAGTCATCGTCAGGCGTTCCAGGGATCGCCCGGCGGCATGTGCCGCCGGATCCAGGCCATCACCTTCTCGAACTCGTCCCGCAGCTCCCGCATCGCCTTGCCCCGGTGGCTGACACGGCTTTTCTCCTCGCGGCTCAGCTCAGCAAATGTCTTGCTGAAAGGCGGGTAGAAAAAAACCGGGTCGTAGCCGAAGCCGTTGGCGCCGGCCGGCGCCTCCAGGAGCAGGCCTTCGCAGCGGCCTTCATAGGTCAGCGCAGGGCCGGCGGGAACGGCGAGCGAGATCACGCACTCGAAGGCCGCGCGGCGGTCGCCCCGGCCCCGCATCTCCGAGAGCAGCTTGCGGCAACGGTCCTCGTCGGAGAGCCCCTCACCGCCGTAGCGGGCCGAAAAAACGCCGGGGGCGCCGTTCAGCGCCGCCACCGAGAGACCGGAGTCGTCGGCCAGCGCCGGGTAGCCGAGAATGCGCGCCGTGAAGCTCGACTTCTTGTAGGCGTTCTCGTCGAATGTCGTGCCGTCTTCCTCGACCCCGGGAATCGGCCCGAAGTCGGAGAGGTTCTTGATGTCGACCGGAAACCCTTGCAACAGGTCGCGAATCTCTGCTGTTTTTCCAGGGTTCAGGGTGGCAATCACTATCACAGGTCGTCTTTGCGCCATGGGCTGATCTCGTTCGCGTGTGAGTAGCCGTCTGAAAACCAGAAAACCAAATTAAGGGATTTGGCGGCCGGATTCAAGTTCTTTTGAAGGGGCGTTATTACTCCAGCAAATAAACAGGTGCAACCTGAGCCGATGTTGGGCGGAGTAATATCAACTTCCCCCGCGGTCTCAATGACCTTTACAAGCGGCGATCCCCGTGTATAATGCGTTCGTCCGATTTCAGGCGTTTCAACTGAAACCACCGGCGCCGGCGCTCAGCATGCTGAAAGAACTCTCCATCCGCAACTTCGCCATCATCGACGACCTGAGCATCCGCTTCGAGGCGGGCCTAAGCGTTTTGACCGGCGAGACGGGCGCCGGCAAGTCCATCATCATCAACGCCGTCAACCTGATCCTCGGCAGCCGGGCCTCGACGGACATGATCCGAACCGGCGCCGAGGCCGCCGAGCTGGAGGCGCTCTTCGCTGTCCGGCCGGATTCGGCGGCCGGCCGGGCCGCCGCGGAAATGGGCTATGACCTGGCCGAGGGGCTCCTGGTGCGGCGCGTCCTCTCGCGCGCGGAAGGCAACCGGGTCTATGTCAACGGACGCCTCGCCACCCTCCAGGTCCTGAGCGCCGTCACCGAAAACCTTGCCAGCATCTCCGGCCAGCATGCCCACCAGGGCCTTCTCAAGGAAGAGCAGCACCTGATCATACTGGACCAATTTGCCGGTCTCATGCCCCAACGCGCAGCGGTCGCCGCTCTTTACCACGAAATTCTGCCGCAACTGAAACGCCTGAAGGAGCTGACCGCGCGCCAGGCCCGCCAGGCGGAACTGAACGAATTGCTGAAGTTTCAATGCCAGGAAATCGAGGCCGCAGGCATTCACGAGGGGGAGGATCGCGAGCTGGAGCAGGAGCGCCTGCGCCTGAAAAATGCCGGGGCCTTATACGAAGCCGTGAACGCGGGCATCGACGGGCTTTACAGCGGGTCGGGTTCCGCGGTGGAGCGGCTGGCCGAGGTCCGCCGCAGCCTGGAAAAGATGGGCCGCATCGATCCCGCGCTCGCCCCCTCTTCGGAAGCCTGTGCGGAGGTCATCTACCGCGTCGAAGACGTGGTGGAGCGTCTGCGCGTCTATCTCAAGTCCGTCGAGATCAACGAGGGGCGGCTGGAAACGGTGGAAGCCCGTCTGGACCAGCTCAACCGGCTGAAGCGCAAGTACGGCGGTTCGCTGGAAGCCGTCCTGGAAAAATATGCCCAGAGCGCGGCGGAGCTGGCCGCCATCGAAAACATCGGTGCGGACATCGAAGCGGCCGAGGCGCGGTTGGCCGAGTGGCACGCCCGGATTTCAAAGCAGGCCGGCCTGCTGTCGAAAAAACGCAAGGAGGCCGCCAAACGCTTCATGGCACAGGTCGCGGCCGAGCTGGCGACGCTTAAAATGGACGGGACCGAGTTCGGGGTACAGCTGACCGCGCCCCCGGCCGACCCGCCGGCCGACGCCTATTTGACGGTGAACGCCTGCGCGGTGAGCGAAAGCGGCATCGACCGGGCCGTGTTCACCATTGCCCCGAACGTGGGGGAAGCGCTGAAGCCACTCGCGGCCATCGCCTCCGGCGGCGAGCTGTCCCGCGTGGTGCTGGCGCTGAAATCCATCCTGGCCCACACCGAGTCCATCGCCACGATCGTCTTCGACGAGGTGGACGCGGGCATCGGCGGCGCGGTGGCCGAGGTGGTCGGCCGCAAGCTGGCGGAACTGGCCCGGCACCACCAGGTGATATGCATCACCCACCTGCCGCAGATAGCCAAGTTCGGCAGCCACCACTTCCGCATCGCAAAGCAGGTGGCCGGCGGCCGCACCCGCACCGCCATCACCCCGCTTTCGGCCGATGAGCGCACCAGCGAGATCGCCCGGATGCTCGGCGGGGAGAAAATCACCCGCGTCACGCTGGAGCACGCCAAGGAATTGCTGAAGAAATAAAAACCCCTACACCGGTCGCCCCGACCGGGTAGGGGCTAAAAAATTGGATAACGGAAGCGCGCGAAAGGAACGCGACTCCTCTTGATGCCGCTTTTCAAAAACCCCTTTTGGCGACCGTATCCGGACTAACTCATTTTCTCGACATCCGCCGCCGAAGGGCCTTTGGCGCCCTGTTGGATTTCAAAGCGCACCTTGTCGCCTTCCACCAGCGATTTGAAGCCTTGCCCCTTGATGGCGGAGTAGTGGACGAAAACATCCTGCCCGTCATCTTTCTTGATGAAACCGTAGCCCTTTTTCTCGTTGAACCACTTCACGACTCCTTCCGACATGATGCTCCTCCTCCCATGGCGTTGTTCTATACCACTTTTTCGACATTCACCGCGGCCGGCCCTTTGCCGACACCAAACAAAAAAAGCAGAGCCAGTAATGGCTCTGCTTGGTCAAGCCGCCTCAATTGGAAACAAGACGCATCGGGAATTCGTTGAATCAAAAAAAACTCTGGGCACATAATCAACGCTTAACGTTATGATATGGATAACACTATCCTGAAAATCGAGGCGATTGTCAATAAAAAAATGCGCGAATATACTAAAAATTCGGGTGGTTCGGGCAGCCCCATATGTTGTGCACAAAAAACAGGCAACATCTACAGGCAGGTCCGGCAGGGCGATATTTCAGATATTGGCGGAAACGTGTTAGAATTCATTTTTTGATCACGCGCGGATCGCGCAGCTTGGTTTCGGATGACAGCCTCGCCCGGCAGGGCGCCGCTGCCCAACGACACCACCGGCTCTCCACGCCGAAAACCGAGACGTACGGCACCGCCCCATGGCATCCAGACACATGAGACCCTTTCGCGTCGTCGGCCTCATCGCAGCCGGGCTTTTTACCATCCTTTTCCTGATGCGGATGGACGTGCTCGAACTCCTGCTCTCCGGTCCGAAATCATTGTCGGCGGGGGCGCTTTCAGCCGCCGCCGGTCGGGAATCCTGGATGAGCATTCACCAGAACAACCGCAGAATCGGCTATTCGCACACGCGCCTCTCGCCTCAGGCAGGCGGTTATGAATTGCGGGAAAGCGTCCTGATGCGGGTCAACACCATGGGCATGGTCCAGGACCTCAACCTGCAGACCCGGGCCGACCTGCTGGCCGACCTGTCGCTGGAGCGCTTCGATTTCGAGATTGCCTCCGGGCAGTTCCGCTTTGCGGCGAAGGGCGCCGTAACCGGCGAAATGCTCCGCGTGCAGACCGAAGCAGCGGGGGACCGGCGGACGCTCGAGATTCCCCTGAAAAAGAAACCCTATCTCACGGCGGCCGTCATCCATGCCCTTTCCTCCCAGAGCTTGAACGCCGGCGACCGTTACACCTTTGACATTTTTGACCCGTCCACGTTGGGTCAGGCCGAGGTTCAGGCCGAGATCATCGGCCGCGAGGACATTCCGGTGATGGGCCACCCGCAGCCGGCCACCCGCATCCGCATGAGCCTTCGGGGAATGACCCAGACCGCGTGGATCGCCGACAACGGCGAGCTGCTCCGGGAGCGCGGACTGCTCGGCATGCGCCTTGAGAAGAGCCGCCGGGAGGAGGCGCTCGAGGACCTCGGTGCAGCGGCCAGCGAGGACCTGGTCGATCTCGCCTCGGTGGCGTCGAACCGCGAACTGGCAGACCCCGCGGCGCTGGAGATCTTGCGGCTCAGAGTCGGCGGCATCCGCGGCGAGGGCCTTCAGCTGAAAGGCGGCCGCCAGAGCTTTGGCGACGGGGTTCTCACCGTGCGCCGGGAGAACCTCGCCGACCTCCCGGAAATGCCGCGGGAGCAGGAAATGGCCGCGCTGGAGCGGGTGTACCTCAAGCCGGAGCCGCTCATTCAGTCCGACCATGAGCGCATCCGCTCCCTGGTGCGCTCGATCCTCGGTGACTCGCCCCACCTGACACCCCTTGCCAAAGCCCGGCGCCTCATGGAGTGGGTTCATCTCAACATCGAGAAACGGCCGGTGCTCTCCGTGCCGGACGCTCTCTCCACCCTTGAAAACCGCATGGGCGACTGCAACGAACACGCCATGCTGCTGGCGGCCCTGGCGCGCGCCGCCGGGATCCCCGTCCGGGTCGAAGCGGGGCTGGCATACATGAAAGGCAGGTTCTACTACCACGCCTGGAACCTCCTGTTCCTGGGGCGCTGGGTGACCGCGGATGCCGTATTCGGCCAGCTGCCGGCGGACGTCACCCACCTGCGGCTGGTCACCGGCTCCATGCAGCAGCAGCTGGATCTGGCGGCCGTCATCGGCAATATCACAATAGATATCCTTGACGGATCATGATTGAACTGACGGACCTGACCAAGGCATACGGAACCTTCCTGGCGGTCGATCGCCTGAACCTGAAGATCGGCAAAGGCGAAATCTTCGGCTTCATCGGGCCGAACGGCGCCGGCAAGACCACGACCATCAAGATGCTGGGCGGCATCATGGCGCCGACCGGGGGCCGTGTCGCCATCGCCGGAATCGACATGCAGGCCGAGCCCGAAAAGGCCAAGCGCAAAATCGGCTTCATCCCCGACCGCCCTTACCTCTACGAGAAGCTGACCGGCCTGGAGTTCATGAAATTCACCGCCGACATCTACGGCGTGCCGGGCGACGATTTCAGCGGGAAGGCGGCCGCCACCCTGCAGGCGTTTTCGCTGGCGGACTGGTCCGACGAGCTGATCGAGTCGTATTCCCACGGCATGAAACAGAAGCTGATCATGGCAGCGGCCCTCCTGCACGAACCGGAGGTCCTCATCGTGGACGAGCCCATGGTGGGGTTGGACCCGCTGGCCATCATCATGGTGAAGGACCTTTTCAAACGCCTGGCGTCCGCAGGGGTTACGATCTTCATGTCGACCCACACCTTGAAAGTGGCCGAGGACATCTGCGATCGCATCGGCGTCATCGCACGCGGCCGGCTGATCGCCAGCGGCACCACCGCCGACCTTCGGCGCAACGCCCATGTGACCGCGGCCGATCTGGAGCAGGTTTTTCTGACGCTGACGGCCTCCTCGCAGGCAGTGGAATGAGCGCCGGACCGGGGAAGGAGGGCAGCGGCCTGCCATGAGTGGATTCATCGGCGAGATCGGGTTGCTGCTGAGACCCCGGCTCTGGCCCGTCCTGAACCGCGGCCTGTCCCGCAGCACCCGCGGCGGGGCCGCCCGTCTGCTGGTGCTCGGCAGCGCGGGGGCCGCTTTCTGGTGGGGGCTGTTCTGGATTTCCTGGCGGGTGCTGCGCTACTTCCAGGGGATTGAAGACATCGGCGATCTGCTCGCCTACAAGCTGCTCTCGATGATCCTGATCGTGTCCTTCGCGCTGCTGCTGTTCAGCAGCATCCTGACCTCCCTGTCCACGCTTTATCTGTCGCGGGATCTCTTCCTGGTGCACTCGATGCCGGTGGCAAGCCATCGCATCTTCGCCGCCCGCTGGCTCGACAGCACGGCCGGCGGCTCCTGGATGGTGATCGTTTTCACCATGCCGGTGTTTCTGGCCTACGGCATCGTCTTCGGCGCGGGAGCGGTCTACTATGCCAACACGCTGATCGCCCTGGCGGTGCTGGCCGCCATCGCCTCGGCGCTGAGCGCGATGATGGTGATGGTCGGGGTGATGCTCGTGCCCGCCACGCGCATGCGCAGCGTCGTCATCCTGCTGGGGGTGCTGCTCTTTGTGGTGCTCTACCTGGCCATCCGCCTGGTGCGGCCGGAGCAGCTGGTCAACCCGGAGGTGTTCGACTCGTTGCTGGTCTACATCTCCGCGCTGCAGGCGCCGGCGGCACCGTTTTTGCCGAGCACCTGGGCCTATGACTGCATCCAGGCGGCGCTGAGAGGCTCGGTCGGAACCAGCCTCTTTCACCTGGCCCTGGCCGCCAGCTTCGCCGCCGCCATGGCGTGCCTTCTGGTCCTGACCGCCGATGCCGTTTACTTCAAGGGGTTTTCCAAGACCCAGACGGCTGCCGCGCGGGTCATCCGCAGCAGCGGCCTCAGCGAGCGGCTGTTTCGGTTCCTGCCCGGGCCGGTGCGCGCGTTCACGGTGAAGGAGATCCGGACCTTCCTCCGCGACCAGGCCCAGTGGACCCAGTTGTTTCTGATCGCCGCCCTGCTGGTGATCTACATCTACAACTTCGATGCGCTGCCGCTTGAAAAATCCCCCATCCAGACGGTCTATCTCCAGAACCTGTTCTCGTTCCTGAACATGGGGCTGGCGCTCTTCGTGCTGACGGCGGTGACCGCCCGCTTCGCCTATCCGGCCGTGAGCCTGGAGCGGGAGGCCTTCTGGCTGGTGAAAACCTCGCCGCTCTCCCTGCGGGCCTTCCTGCTGATCAAGTTCTTCATCTACTACCTGCCGCTGCTGGTCTTGACCGAGATCCTCATCGTCGGCACCAACCTCCTGCTCAAGGTGACGCCGTTCATGATGACGCTTTCGACCGTCACGGTGTTCTTCCTGGTGCCGGGAATCGTCGCCATCGGCATCGGCCTCGGCGCCGCCTATCCGGATTTCAAGGCGGAAAACCCGGCCCAGACGGTCACCAGCTTCGGGGGGCTCGTCTTCATGATCACCTGCGCGGGCTACATCGGGCTGGTGATCCTGCTCGAGGCCGGGCCGGTGTACCGGATCTTCATGGCCGCCCTGCACGGAAGGCCCCTTTCGGCGGCGGTCTGGCTCTGGACCGCGGCCGCCTTCAGCACCGCTTTCGTCCTGAGCATCCTTGCCATCGTCCTGCCGCTGCGCTTCGGCCTCCGCCGGCTTTCCCGCATGACCATCTGACGGCCGGCCGCAAGCCGCTTCAAAACGGCCGGATCAGCACCTTGCGCCACTTGATGACGCCTAACAGGGCGCCTTGAACGCCGGGTGCGAACTGGAGCGCGAACAGCCCGGAGGGGTGCTTTGCGGTCCTCGAGGCTGACCGACACGACCCCGTCGATCTTCACGACGAGCGCCGGAACGCTCGCCTTGTTCTCGAGCGTGCTCCACTTGCCGTCATTTTGCACCGCTTTTTGACGGCATGCCTTGCAAACGGCACGACCTTCAACTTTTTCCAGCGACCAAATAAGAGACTGTGTCCAAACTGCCAGGAGATGAGGCGCCACCAAGTAGAATGAACGCTTTCAATCGAGCCGAAGCGGTTGAGTCCGGCCTTGCACATCAAAAGCTTTCCACTCTTGAAGATGAGCCTCTTGGTCATCCATATAGATTCTCATGTTGATCTTTTTTTCGTCGTTGCTCTCGCTGCAGTTGCTGAAAAGCCGTTGCGCTTCACCAGAGTCCAATAGGAGGTAGGAGTATTTGTCCCCGACTTCACTCTCAAATATCAGTGCCAGATAGTCAGAGTTCGCCCAGTTCTGCCAATAGGTTTTAGCCACCCCCCAGAACCATCGCGACTGCTCATTATGGAAACTTGAATACTTGCAGAGAACTCTGGTCTTATCAAAGACAAGCAATGACTGGCCTTCTGATTGGAAATCTCCGAACTTCCTTCTCAATTGCCTGCCCAAGGCAGCTTTCAAGGCAGCTTCCAAAGCCGTATCACGTTGCTTCCTATCAGTTGTTTTAGACCTCCTTTCATGAACGGTGCCTCGAATGATCGCGGCACCGATCTTCGACTGGACAGGAGGGCTTAATGGTACAGTTGCGGTATGAAGCTTTTTAAAGAATTCGCTGATCGCGTCTTGGTTTTTTGGGAATTTTTTAGTCAATATCATCTTGAACCCTCCCAATTCTGGCTCTGAGAGTAGCCTGTCGACTTCCTGCGCGGTCTTGCCTAATTGCCTGCAATATTTGTCTATTACCGTCTGTGGGGTGGTTTTGTTTCTATCTGCGACAATCCTAGTTGCGTCCGGCCTAGATTTGCCCTCTTTCACCACTTCGTGAATAACTTCTAGTATCTGAGAAAGCGCTTTTGGCATACTCTCTGAGAAAATAGGCTGGAAATCTTGTTGGAAAGTCGTCTGGTTTCGATCGCCAAACAAAAGCTTATGAAGAACCGTGTTTGGGGTATCAGAAAAAGGTTCAGCGTGCCTCTTTAGATACTCCATAATCACCTCATCGATCTCGATGGTATAGTGTTTCATTCCTCACCCCTTATTTCTGATTATTTAAGTTTTTAAGTTATTTTTGCATAAAGTTAGCTAAATTGTCAAGAAGAATTTTAGTTTTAAACTAATTTACGTGTCACAAGAATAGGGACGTAGTAACAGGCCTGCAAGGTTACATCTTGATTTTGTGACCTTAGAAAATCGGATCTTTCATGAAAATGACAAAACAGAGTCACCTTCAGGAGCGCTTGGCGATGGTCGAGGAAAATTCGGAGTGTCGATCCGAGTTTTCATGGTAGAGGGGGGATCCTTGTCGCCTTGACGGAAACGGAAAACGGGCGTGAAATTTTACTTTCTCGCAGTGGCTCGGTGCGGGGCGTCACTCAAGCGTTCTGAGCCCTTTGTAAAACACAACAATCTTGCTTTTTATGAAACTCCTTTGCCGGTTTCCGCCCTCTGCCTTTGGATCAAATGTTGACAAACTGTAGCCCATGGGCTACGCTTGAGTTGTGATCGAGATCCGAAAAACTCAAATTTTCGGCGAATGGATTGATGGATTACGCGATATCCATGCGCGGGCAAGAATTTTAGTAAGGATCGAGCGGTTGGTGGCCGGAAACCCCGGTGACGTGAGGCCTGTCGGCGAAGGTGTTTCTGAATTGCGTATCGATCACGGCCCCGGCTATCGAGTGTACTACAAAAAGCAAGGGCAAGAAGTGGTGGTCCTGCTGGCTGGAGGCGATAAAAGTACCCAGGCCCGCGACATCAAAATCGCTTTGCGCCTGGCTCGAAACCTATAGAGGTGTGTCATGGCTAAGACTGTCACTACCCGCTACGATGTTTCCGAACACCTCCGGACTCCGGAGGAAATGGCCGCATACCTGGAAGCCTCTTTTGAAGAAGCCGATGGGGATGCCGCCTTCATTGCCAAGGCACTGGGCGATATCGCCCGAGCCAAAGGAATGTCTCAGGTGGCGCGCGATGCCGGCCTATCCCGCGAAAGCCTTTACAAGGCGCTATCCGGAGAGCGAAGTCCGAGCTTTGACACCATCCTCAAGGTCGTAAGCGCACTGGGCTTGAAACTGCACGCCGAGGCAATTCAAACTGCATACTCGGCGACCCCAAGAACCGCTTCAGCCGGCGCTCGCGCTTCACGCGGCTGACCCTTTCACCAGCAATCGTCCCGCCCATACCGCCCCCTCTCGCGAATAATTTACAATAAAGTTTACATTGACATTTACATTTTGTCGGATTAGACTTGAACCCATGCATGTCGACGGAGATACGTGATGGACACCCTGACTCCCACACAGCAGCGCCTGCTGGACTACCTGCGGCGCAAAATCGCGGCCGACGGCCGGGTGCCCAGCCTGCGCGAGGCGGCATCGGACCTCGCGGTGAGCCACGCGGCCGTCGCCCGGACCCTCCGCGTGCTGGAATCCAAGGGGCTCCTGAAACGCGAAGGGCGCTACGGCCGCACGGTGTACCTGCTGAACCGCGCCCGCGAGGTCTCGGCCCTGCAGCGCGGCCGCGACGTGCCGATCGTCGGGCGCATCGCGGCCGGCCTGCCCATGTACGCCCAGGCGGACTGGAACGGCAGCATCACGGTGGATGCCGAGGTCTTCCGCGGGCAGAACCTCTTCGCCCTGAAGGTGCGCGGGGACTCCATGAAGGGGGCGGGCATTTTGGACGGGGACCTCGTGATCTGCGAGCCGCGCCAGTACGCGCAGAACGGCGAGATCGTCGTGGCATTGATCCACGGCGAGGAGGCCACCGTGAAACGCTTCTTCCGGCGCGCCGGCCACATCGAGCTGCGCCCGGAAAACCCTGGCCACTCCCCCATGCGCCATGGTTTCGGCGAGGTCCTCGTGCAGGGCAAGGTGATCGGGCTGCAGCGCGCTCTGCTGTAATGAAACAGGGTCAACCGGTCGGCCCGTCGCCGGTCGGCCGGTCACACGGGCGGAACCCCATGGTCAAATGGAGGTCCTATGAAGATCAATCGGTTTGAAGACATTGATGGACTCATACGTTATCTAAAAGCCCCAAATTCGTCCACTCGAGACCGGACACCTTCACAGGGAATATCGATAATAATGCCTGCAGGCAGAAAATCTCGTCTGCGGTCGGGCTGACCGGCCGACGGGCTGCCCCACATGCTTCCCCACGCTTCTGATACCGCCTGTCCCATTCTCGTAGGGACCAGCGGCTACTCGTACGCCGAGTGGGCTGACGCCGGGTTTTACCCACCGGGGACCAAGGCCGGCGAGATGCTGCCCCTGTATGCCCGGCAGTTCGGCATCACCGAGCTCAATTTCACCTGGTACCAGATGCCCAAGGCAACGGCCGTCGAGCGCATGGCCCGCCTGGCGCCGCCCGGCTTCCGCTTCGCCGCCAAGCTGACCCGCACCCTTACCCACGAGGTCGACCCCGGCCAGTGGCGCGGCCAGGCCGCGCTCTACCGCGAGGGGATTGCGCCGCTGGTCCAGTCCGGTCAGCTCCTGGCCCTGCTGCTGCAGTTCCCGCCCGGCTTTGCCCGCGATGCCGCCGGCCGCCGCTACCTTGCCGAGCTGCTGGACGCGCTTCAGGGCCTGCCCCTGGCCGTGGAGTTCCGCCACGCCACCTGGGCCGCGGACCGGGTGTTCGCCGAACTGGAGCGCCGCTGCGCCACCCTGGTGGCGGTGGACGCCCCGGAGCTGCCCGGCCTCTTCCCGAAGCTCGACGTGGTCACCAACCCCGATCTTATCTACATCCGGTTCCACGGCCGCAACGCCCGGGGCTGGCGCTCGGGCAACATGCAGAAGCAGTTCGACTACGACTACCGCGACGATGAGCTGCGCGAGTGGGCCGACGGCCTTATTCCCCGGATGGCCGCCCGGGCGGCGCGGGGCGTGGTCTTCTTCAACAACCACGTCCGCGCGCAGGCGCCGCGCAATGCCGCACAGCTTACGCGTCTGCTCGCGGCGGCTTCGTAATGAGCCCGATTTCGGCGTTGCGCTTCACCCCGCGCTCGCTGCGGCGTACGGGAGTACGCCTCGCTCGGCGGAGGCTCGCGCGCCTTGAACTCGGGCTCATTACGAAGCCGCCAAATTCTGTGGGAGCGGCATCCTGCCGCGATTCCAAGCCGTTGTGCGCAGCCCGCCGCGACGTCCATGGTATGTGATGAGGCCTGCAGCCTTCTGCTTAAAACGTGACACTTAAAACGTAAAACTGTTTTTTTGAACATGGACCGCAGCATCATCCATCTGAACGTGGCCGACTTCGCCGTGGCGGTGGAACGGGCCATCGACCGGCGCCTGGTCGGCCGGCCGGTGGTCATCGCCCCGCAATCCGCGGCGCGAGCGGCCGTCTACGACATGAGTGAGGAAGCGTACCGGGCGGGCGTCCGCAAGGGCATGGCGCTGGCCCGGGCGACGCGCCTGTGCCGCGACGCCTGCATCCTGGCGCCGCACCCCGAGCGCTACGAGCAGGCCATGCGCGCCCTGCTGCAGCGCGTCCTTCCGTACTCGCCGCGCATCGAGGCCGGCGACATCGACGGCCATCTCTTCATCGACGCCACCGGCACCGGCCGCCTGTTCGGGCCGCCGATGGATGTCGCCTGGCGTCTGCGCCGGGAGATCCGCTCCAGTCTCTGCCTGGCTCCGATCTGGTCGGTGGCGCCCAACAAGCTGGTGGCCAAGGTGGCCACCCGCCTGGTCAAGCCCGAAGGCGAGTACATCGTCGCGGCGGGCGAGGAACAGGCGTTTCTCGCCCCCCTCGGCCTGGGGGTGATCCCCGGCATTGAACGGGAAGACCTCATCCGCCTGCGCGAGTTCAATCTGACGCGGGTCCATGACGTCGCCGCCCTGCGCCTGGAAGCGCTGCAGGTGCCGTTTGGACGCCGCGCGATGTTTCTCTACGAGACCGTGCGCGGCATTGATCCTTCCCCCGTGCTGGCGGTCGGGGAAACGCCGCCCGCCGTCGCGTCCGGGCACGCCTTCGCAACCGACACCAACGACACCGACGCCCTGCTTGCCGCCCTTTACCGGCTGATCGAGCAGGCAGGGGGCGAGCTGCGCCGCCGGCGGCGCGCGGCGCAGCGGGTGGCCGTCCTCCTGGACTACTCCGACGGCGTGCGCTGCGTCCGCTCGGCCGCGTCCCGGCCGGCGACCGCCAACGACATCACCCTGTTCGAGGCCGCCCGCAAGGCCTTGTTTCTGGCCTGGGCCCGGCGGGTGCGGGTCCGGCACCTGCGGCTCGTCTGCGACCGGCTGGTGTTCCCGCCGGCCCAGCTCGCCTTGTTCGGAGACGACCGCCAACGGACCGAAAAGCGCGACCGCCTCATCGGCGCCATGGACGCCGTCCGCCACCGCTTCGGCGGCGATGCGCTGCACATCGGGCGGACGCTGTCGGCATGAGAAAAAATGTCCACCGCAGAGGCGCAGAGGACGCAGAGATTATTTCTTTGCCTTGCCGCTGAGACGCCGGCAAGGAAAAACAGCTCCGCACGTGGGCGGCAATGTGAACAACCTGAAAGAATGAGCGGGTTTTTTGCTTTCCGGCCTTTCACCGGAAAGCAAAAAAAGTTCCCTCTGCGCTCTTTGCGTCTCTGCGGTGAACCATGATTCCTCTCGTCGTTAGATCCCACTACTCCCTCATGTGGGGCACGCCCTCGCCCCGGCAGCTGTGCCGCGCCGCGCGGCAACTGGGGTATGAACGCCTGGCGCTGACCGACACCGACAACCTCTACGGGCTGTGGCCGTTTCTGGCCGCCTGTCGGCGCGAAGGCATCACCCCCATCGTGGGCGCGGAGATCACCGAGCCCGGATGCCGCCGCCGCGCCGTGTGCCTGGTGGAAACCAACGAGGGCTACCGCAACCTCTGCCGCCTGCTGACGCGGCGGCACCTGGCGGCCGAGACGTTTGATCTTGAAAACGATCTCGTCGCCCGTGCCGACGGGCTGGCGGTTCTGACCGTCGATCCCGGACTGCTCGCGTCCTGGCATGCCGCCGGGGTCACGGTGGCCGCTGCGATGCCGCTCAGGCCCCTGACGGCCGGCCATCCCCTGCGGGTCGCAGCCCGCCGGCTCGGCGTGCCGTTGGTCGCCGTTCCCGGCAGTTATTTTATCCGGCCCGACGACATCGCCGTCCACCGCCTCCTGCGGGCCATCGACCGCAACACCTGTCTGTCGCGCCTGGCGCCGGATACCATCGCCGCACCGGATGCCTGGCTCGCCGCTCCTGACGAGTACCGCCGCCGGTTTGCCGTATGCCCGGAAACCCTGGATGCGGCCGCCACCGTCGCCGAGCGCCTCACGTTCACCGGCCCGCACTTCGGCACGGTGCTCCCGCCCTTGCCGGGGAACGGTGCGCCGTCCGCCGCGCAGCGGCTGCGCGTGGACGCCTACGCCGGCGCCCGCCGCCGCTATGGCGAGGAGCTCTCCGAGGCCGTGGTGGAGCGGATCGAGCGCGAGCTTGCCATCATCGCGCCGATGGGTTTTGCCGCCTATTTTCTCATCGTGCGTGACATCGTCGCCTTGAGCCCGCGCACCTGCGGCCGGGGCTCGGGGGCGGCCTCACTCGTCGCCTACTGCCTCGGCATCACCAACGTCTGCCCCCTCAAGCACCATTTATACTTCGAGCGCTTTCTCAACCCGGGCCGCACGGACCCGCCCGACATCGATGTGGACTTCGCCTGGGACGAGCGCGACGCCGTCCTCGAAACGGTGCTCGCGCGCCATCGCGGCCACGCCGCCATGGTGGCGAACCACGTCCTGTTCCAGCCGCGCATGGCCGTGCGCGAGGTGGCCAAGGTCTACGGGCTGACCGAGGCTGAAATCGGCCGGGTCACCCAGCGCCTGCCCTGGTACTGGCGCGCCGAAGAAACCCATGCCGACTTCCTGACCGAACTGAAACGGCAGCCGGAGACCCGGGCGCTGACGTTTCCGCCGCCCTGGCCCGAGATCCTGGGTTACGCCCGGCGCATCATCGGCACCCCGCGCTATCTCTCGGTGCACCCGGGCGGAGTCGTCATCACTCCCCGGCCGATCGACGAGTACGTACCCCTCGAGCGCGCCCCCAAGGGGGTCCCGATCATCCAGTGGGAGAAAGACGCCGCCGAGGACGCCGGGCTGGTGAAGATCGATCTCCTGGGCAACCGCAGCCTGGGGGTGATCCGCGATGCCCTCGCCAACCTGCGGGCGAACGGGACTGCCTTCGACGAATCCCGCTGGGAGCCCGAGGACGACTTCGCCACCCAGCAGGCCGTGGCCCAAGGCTGCACCATGGGCTGCTTCTACATCGAAAGCCCGGCCATGCGCCTGCTGCAGCAGAAGTCCAGGGTGGGCGATTTCGAGCACCTCGTGATCCACAGCAGCATCATCCGGCCGGCCGCCAACGACTACATCCGCGAGTACATCCGCCGTCTGCACGGCGGGCCGTGGGACCCGATTCACCCGCGGCTGGCCGATGTGCTGGAGGAGACCTTCGGCATCATGGTCTACCAGGAGGACGTGTCGCGGGCGGCAGTGGCGCTCGCCGGGTTCTCCCACGCCGAGGCCGACGGCCTGCGCAAAATCCTCTCCAAGAAGGATCGGGAGCTTCAGCTGCGGGACTATGCCCGGCGCTTCCGGGAGGGCGCGCGGGCGCAGGGGGTTTCCGAAGAGCAGACCACGGCGATCTGGGACATGATGATGAGCTTCGACGGGTATTCGTTCTGCAAGCCCCACAGCGCTTCCTACGCGCGCGTTTCGTTCCAGGCGGCGTTTCTCAAGGTCCACCATCCGGCCGAGTTCATGGCGGCCGTCATCAGCAACCAGGGCGGGTTCTACAGCGCCTTCGCCTACGTCTCGGAAGCCCGCCGCCTGGGTCTCGAGGTGCTGCCGCCGGACGTGAACGCGAGCGACGCGCGCTGGACGGGAAAGCAGGCCGCCCTCCGGGTCGGCCTGCTTTCCATCAAGGACCTGGCTACGGCCACCCGGGAGCGGGTCGTCGCCTGCCGCAAGGACCAAGCCTTCGCAGGTCTTGGGGATTTCCTGGAGCGGGTGCGGCCGGATACGGCCGAGCTGCGGGCGTTCGTCCACTGCGGGGCGCTCGACGGCCTCTCCCATGGGGCCAGCCGCGCCGAACTCCTGTGGGAATCGGCGCGCCGGCAGCCATCCCGCTCCTCCGCCGGGGGAGCGGCCCGCAACCGGTCGCTGTTCGAAGCACCCGGGGCAGACGTGGATCGCCCTCCCCGCCTGCCCCCGGATGACGCCCGCGAGCGCCTGCGGCGGGAGTTCGCCGTCCTCGGTTTCCTCTGCGACCGGCACCCGATGGAGCTCTACGCCGGCGCCGTGCAGCGGGCGGGTGCGGTCAAGGCGGTCGACATCCCGCGCCGTGTCGGGCGGCGCGTGCGTTTCGCCGGTTGGCTCATCACCGGCAAAGTGGTGGAAACCAAGAAGGGCGAGCCCATGGAGTTTCTGACGTTCGAGGACGAGACGGGGCTGTTGGAAACCACCTTCTTCCCCGAAGCCTACCGCCGCTTCTGCCACCTCCTGGACCGCGGGCAGCCGTATCTGCTTTCGGGGAAGGTCGAGGAGGACTGGGGCGCCGTCACGCTTACCGTGGAAACAACTTCGGCCCTGACGGTGCCTGCGGGAACGCACCGATCAAGGGCCGACTGATGGTTTGATATGCCGCTCGCTGTGATAGGTGGCGATGATTCCCGCTGAACACGTCAGGACCGCACCGGCCAGCGTCAGCCCGTCCAGGGTCTCCCCCCAGATCACCCATCCCAAAAAAGCGGCGAAAACCACGTTTCCGTAGTTGAACGGCCCCACCTGTCCGGCCGGGGCCAGGCTGTACCCCTTGGTCAGGCACATCTGGGCCATGATCGCCAGCACCCCCATCACGCAAAGCACCCATAACAAGTGGCCTTGCGGGTTTTGCCAAGTCCAGGCGAGCGGAACTGCTGAAACGAGGGTGCCGAACACGGTGAAGTAGAAAACGACGCGCACGACCGGCTCGGTGGAGGTCATGCGGCGGATGCCCACGATGGCGAGGGCCGCCAGCAGACCGCTCGCAAGCCCCACGAGCCCGGCCGCCTGAAAAAGGCCGAAACCCGGTTTGAGCACCAAGGCGATGCCGATAAACCCGACGATCACCGCAATCTTGGTCTGGCGGCTGACCGGTTCCTTCAGCCAGAACCATTCGATGATCGGGATGAAGATCGGCAATGTGTAACAGAGCAGCATCGCATCGGCCAGCCGCAGCCGCTTCAACGCGATGAAAAAGCAATACATGGCGCCCAAGCCGGCCGCTGCCCGCAGCAGGTGCAGATGCGGGCAGCTGGTCTTGAGACTCAGGTTCCGGTGGCGGATCAGGAGCCATGGCAGCAGGAACGCCATGGCCACCGCATTGCGGAAAAAAACGATGACCTCGGTCGGCAGATCCGCGGATGCAGCCTTCACGAGCGCCCCGACCCCGGCGAACAGCAGGGCCGATGTAAGCACCAGCAACCCACCCGCCACGGGCCGGTTGCGGCGGGCGGTTTGTATGGTCAACGGTTCCATGTCTTATTTGGAATCGACTTCCTCTGAAGTCGTCACGGCCCGGCTCCAGCCAGGGTGCCTAAATATATGGGTTTTATCGGCATGCGCACGGTTGGAAGGGGAAAGTGGGCGAACGGTTTTCCGGTGAGCGCCGCCATCAGGTCCAAGAGGATCGTCTTGCAGGTGCTGCCCTGGCAGATCCCCATGCCGCAGCGTGTGGCTTTTTTCACAACGGCCGGTGTTTCGAAGCCCTCGGCCACGGCCCGGCGCACATCTCCGAGGGTCACTTCCTCGCAGCGGCAAACGGGCACATCATCCGGCAGGCTGCGGATCCAGCCGGCCAGGTATTCCGGCGGGAACATGTACTGGGAATTGAAATAGCGGGCAAACTCCATCTGCCGCTGACGGATCTTTTTGAGCGCGGAGATCTCCGCCTTCAGTTCATCGGGTTTCAGCAGGCCCATCCGCCGCAGGATCCCAACGCCGGCCAGGCGACCTTCGGTCAGGGATTTGGCGGCTCCGCCGATGGCCGTGATCTCTCCGGCGGCATGGATCCCGTCGACGCTGGTTTCGAGGTCCTCGTTCACTTTCACGACCCAGCCGCCCAGTTGGGAATTAAAAGCCAGCCCGCAGCCGGCGAGCTGGGCCAGCTCGACGTTGGCGGTGAAGCCGAATCCCACAGCCAAGCTGCCGGCGGGATAAACCGTTTCGCTGCCGGGGATCACCTTCCCTTTTTTGTCCACCCGCACGGCCGCCACCTCGCGCAGGCTGTCGTCTCCCTGGGCTTCGAGGATGCGGGTGCCGCTGCGAACGGCGGTCCCGGCAAGCCGCAGCCGGCCGAGCATGGCGCCGCCCTGTGCGAACTTGGCGAACTGCCGGGCCAGAAGACTCGGCGGCGGCACCTGCTGGAAAAAAGACGACTCGCTCAGAACGGCCGGCACGCGGCCGCCGCTCTTTTGAATGTCGCGGGCAACGGTGGTCAGAAAAAGCCCGGCGCCGGCGACCAGCGTCTCCTTTGCCGGAAGGATGCCCGACTGCTTGATGAGGATCTGGACCGCTCCGGTGGCCATGACACCGGGAAGCGTCCAGCCTTTGAAGGGGATGAACCGCTCGCGGGCACCGGTGGCGAGCAGGATGCGCTTGCATTTCACGGAGGTAAGCTCGCCGTTTCCCCGTGCAACCATGAGCTCGAACCCGGCCTCGATACCGAGCACCTCCGCACGGCTTGCGATTTGGACGGAGGGCTGGGGCAGGTGCTCGATCAGGCGCAGCCCCCGGCGTCTGACTCTGTCGCTCCAGGACCCACCCGACCGCCTTCCCCCGCGCAGGTACTGCCCTCCGGGGTGCAGGTTGTCGTCCAGCACCAGCACGCCGGCGCCGTGGCGGCCCAGCACATCGGCCGCGGCGGCACCGGCGAGTCCACCGCCGACGATGGCGACATCCACCGTCCTATCGTCCATCGGTGACAACCTCCATGCCTTCGCGGACCTCGGTCATGCAGGCGCGGCGGTCGGGCATCCCGTCGATGGTCACCCGGCACTCCTGGCAGACCCCCATCCCGCAGAAGCCGCCGCGGGCGGCTTCTGTTAATTTCTTTGAGGCAGGTCGGAGAGCAACGATTCCTTCGGTGCAGAGGACGGCAAAGAGCGTTTCCCCGGAATAGGCCGCAACCGGCCGGCCGTTCACCGTGAGCATCACACGCGTTCCGCGGTGATGGTTTTTGATCCTCATGCCGCTCATGCCGTTCTCTCCCGGAACCGGTCCAGGCGGAAGGCGTCCAAGGGGAACTGCGTCCGCCCCGTGGCGATCAGGTCGGCAATGAGTTCACCGGTGATGGCTGAAAGCGCGATGCCGTCGCCCTCGTGGCCGGCCGCCATGATGAACCCTTCCAGCCCCGCCACCTTCCCCAGGATCGGCAGGCCGTCCGGGGTATAAGGCCGAAGCCCCCCGAAGGTGCGGATCACCGGCACGTGCTTGAGAGCCGGGATGACGGGAACGATGCGGCTTGCGATGGTGCGGATGCCGTCGAAGGTGGTGCGGCGGTCGAAGCCCACGAACTCGCGGGTCGACCCGATCAGGATGTTGCCGCTGTCGGCCTGCTCGAGCGAAAATCCCATGCCGCCCGTGGCGGCGAGTTCCGGTTTGAACTTGGCCGCCACGTACTGGGCGGAGATAAGACAGTGCAGGAGCAACGGCGGTACCGCCGCCGTTACGAGGATCTGCCCGCGGCGGGGTGTGATGGGGATCTCCAGGTCCGCCATCCGGCCGACCTCGGCCGCCAGGGCCCCGGCGGCGTTGACGATGACCTCCGAGCTGATCTTGCGGGTGTCGGTAAAGACCGCTTGGGCCTTTCCCGAAACCACCTCGACCGCCCTGACCGCCTCGCCCGTCAAAACCCGCGCCCCGGCGGATTTTGCCGCGGCCAGGAAGGCGAACGTGAGCGCATACGGGTTTACCTGGGAGTCCAACGCCGAGTAGGTCGCCGCGATCACCTTCTCCGAGAGACACGGCTCGCGGCGCCGGGCTTCATCGCCGTCGATCAGCTCCACCTCTAGCCCGCTCTTGCGCTGCTCTTCCGCAAAAAGCCGCATGGCGCCAAGTTCCGCCTCACTCTCGATGAGGCACATGCCTCCCGGGTTCTTGAATTCGATGCTTTTCCCAAGGGTATCGACCAGGCCGTCAAAACGCCTGCGGCTTTCCAGGGCGAGCTTCAGGTGCAATCCGGGTTTCTTCGACTGCAGGAACACGAGCCCGTCGCAGGCCCCCGAGCTGCCGGCGGCCGGATCGCTTTTTTCGACGAGCAGCGGCTTGATCCCATGGCGGGTGAGATGAAACGCGATGGAGGCGCCGATGACGCCGGCGCCGATGATGACGGCGTCTGCCGTTTGGGGCACCACGGCCAAAGGCCTCCTTCAGGTTTCCTGGCCGGCGTCCGGCTGACGCGATGCGGCCGACCTGCCTTCCAGATAAGACCAGGCAAAGGCGCCGAGGCCTGCAGAAAGCCCGAGGATGATATAAAACTCCCCGGCGAACACGAGGAAGCAGGCCGCCGCCAGCAACAGCATCCGCTGCAACGCCTTGAGCGGCCCGAACAGATGCCCGATCACCCCGGACGACAGGCAGACCACCCCGAAAACGGTCAGGGCGACGCTGGACGCGATCTGCCACAGGCTTCCGTTGAGCAGGAGCGCCGGCTGATAGACAAAGGCAAACGGTACCAGAAACCCCGCAATCCCCAATCGAAAGCCTTCGATGCCGGTGGCCATGGGGTCGGCCCCGGCGATGTTGGCGGCGGCAAAGGCCGTCACCGCATCCGGCGGAGTCATGTCGGCCAGGACTGCGTAGTAGAACACGAACAGATGCGCCGCCAAAGAAGCAATCCCGAACTTGCTCAGGGCGTAGGCGCCGACCGTCACGGCGATGATGTAGGCGGCCGTGGTCGGAATGCCGGTGCCCAGCACACTGACGACGAGGAACACCAGGACCAGCGCCAGCAGCAGGGAGTTCAGGGAGACCGACACCAGGATGGAACCGAAGGACAGGGCGACACCCGTGCGGGTCAGCACCCCGACCACCATGCCGGAGCCGGCCAGCACCGCCGCGATCAGGGCACAGTTCACCAGCGACCCGAAACAAATGTCCAGCAGCTTCTTGGGGGTCAGCCAGGTCTTGCGGTCCAGAAAACTCAGGATCAAGGTCACCCAGATGGTGTGGAAGGCCGCCTTGGACGGTGAATAGCCGTAGGCGAGCAGCATCAGCACGGCCAGAAACGGCAGGAAAAAATACGCGTGGCGGATGAGCTTGCGCAACGGCGGCCGCTGCGCGCGCTCGATCGGCTGAACCCCCCGCTTCAGCGCGATGAAGTGCACCATGCAGAAAATACCCAGGTAATAAAGGACCGCCGGGATCGCCGCCGCTTTGATGATGGTGAAATAAGGGATGCCGGTGACCTCGGACATGATGAAGGAGCCGGCCCCCATGATGGGCGGCATGATCTGCCCCCCCACCCCGGCCACGGACTCGATGGCCGCTGCTTCCTTGGCGCTGTAGCCGCTTTTCTTCATCAGCGGGATGGTGAAGGAACCGGTGGCGTAGACATTGGCCACGGTCGAGCCGGACACGGTACCGTAGAGGGCCGATGAAATCACCGCAACCTTGGCCGCCCCGCCCCGGGCCCAGCCCGCGGCCCAGCTCGCGAACTCGATCAGATAGTCCCCGGCCCCGGTGCTCAGCAAAACGGCGGCGAAGAGGATGTAGATGAAAAGGATCTCGGCCGAAATCCCCATGAGGAAACCGAAAATGCCCTCGTCGTTTGGCAGGTAGAGGATCTCGATCGCCCGGTCAAGGCTGAACGGCTTGTAGTGAAACATCCCCGGCCAGTACTGGCAGGTCATGAGGTAGACGATGACGACGCCGACCGTTGCGGCAAACCACTTGGAAACCGACCGCCGGCAGGCCTCCACCACGGCAATGGCGAGAAGGCCGCCCAACACCACCTCGATCGGCTGCACGGCGTGGAACCCGACGAAACGCTGGTTCAGGCGGTCGGCGTAAACAACGGTATACAGGGATGCCGCGAGGCACAGAACTGCCAACAGAAGGTCGAGAACACTCGGACGATGCCGCGGGGATTTGGAGGTTGCCGGATTAAGAAAAAAAACGAACGGCAGGAGCATGGCAAGATGCAGCCCCCGGAGGGTGCGGGGCTCGGGCGAGCCGAACCCCGCCCAATAATAATGGAAGACCCCGGCGATCACCGCCACGACCAGGATGGGTATCTTCCAGGGCAAACTCAGTTGACGCATGCGCGTTGAAAGCTCCTGTCGTTAAGACACCCGTACCGTCGATGCGACGGTTGTTTTTCCCGCTGAAAACCCTCTTGCTCAATGAAACGCCGCAGGCGTTTCATTTTAGAACGCCTTTTTCCTTGTAATACTTGATGGCCCCCGGGTGCAGCGGGGTGCCGCAGCCGGTAGGCCCGTCCTTGATCTCGTAAGGCTCCAAGCTGGCGTGGATCTTGTGCACTTTGTCGACACTGTCGTTGAAGGCCTTGGTCAGCCGGTAGGCCAGCGGTTCGGGCATGTCCTTGGTGACGGTGATCACGCTGCCGGAGGCTGCCGTGACGACGTCCTTGGTGTTGGCGGCCTTGTCATAGGTCCCTTTCGGGATGACGCCCTTGGTAATGCCGAACGGCTCGAGGTGCTTGAGCGCAGTTTCGGAGAAGTCGATCAGCTTGAGCTTGCGGCCCACGGAGGCCTCGGTCACGGCCGCGCCCGGCAGGGCCAGGAAGGTGAACACGGCGTCGACGTTCATGTCCTTGAACTGGTTGGCCTGGAAGGCATAGTTGCCGCGGGCGAACATGAACCCGGCTTTTTCCAGCTCGGGGATGCTGGTCTTGTAGGCTTCGAGGACCCGCTCCAGGACCCAGGTGTCGGAGCTGCCGGCCTGGGAGATGGCGATGCGCATCTTTTTCTTCTGCCCGAAGATCTCGTCCATGCTGTTGAACGGCGATTCGGCGTCGACATAAAAGTGAAAGTAGTTCATGCTCATGCCGCCTGCCAGCGCGCGCAGGTCGGTGAGCGGCTTCTCGAACGGGGCCATCCCCTGGTAGGCCGCCGCGTTCAGAAACGGCAGCCCCCAGCCCAGTTCGGCCCCCTTGCTGGCCACCACCGCCGGGTTCTGCAGCCCGCCGCCGGGGATAACCTTGATCACGATGTCGGGGTCGGCTTCCTTGATGATGGTGGCGATGCCGCCCGCCATGCTGTACCAGCCGCCGCCGGCGCCCCCCGCGACCCAGCTGAGCGTGATCTGATCGCCGGCCTGAAGCGGAGCAGCAAGAACCACGGCGCACATCAATACCACGGCCAACGTCACAAACCTTCGCATCCCGTCACCTCCTGTGTTGGTGGTTAAATGATCCTGCCAAAGACCGATCAAAGGGTAAGCTACTGCCAATAACAGCGCGAAACGAACGCTGTCAAGAAATTCTTGGAGCACCCGGTTGTCAATTTTCACGGTGGATGCTACAAAAAGGCATGCTTGCGCAAAATGCCACGGCAGCCGCGCCCATCATCGGCATCCTGGTGATGGACGCCCGGATCCGGCGCATCCCGGGGGATGTCGGCAACCCTGAGACGTTTCCCTTTCCGGTCATCTGCCGCGCGGTGGCAGGCGCCACCCTCAAGCGGCTGATCAGCGAGCGCGACCGTTCTTTGCTGGAACCGTTCATAGAAGCCGGTTGGGAGCTGGTGCGCCAAGGCGTGAAGGCCCTGACCACCACCTGCGGCTTCATGGTCCTGTTTCAGCAGGAACTCGCGGCTGAATTCCCCGTGCCGGTCTTCACCTCCAGCCTGCTGCAGCTGGCGTTCATCGAACGGGCCCTGCGGCCGCAGGACCGGATCGGAATCTTGACGGCGGATGCCGCCAACCTCACACCGGAGCACCTGCACCGCGCCGGCGGCGATGCGGCTCGGCTCACGGTTTACGGCCTTGAAAACGAGCCTTTTTTCAGGGAGGCGATCTTCTCGGGCAGCGGCCGACTGGAAATCGAAAAGGTCGCGGCCGAGGTGGTGGCGCAGGCCCGGCGGATGGTGACGGCGGACCCTGCCATCCGGACCATCCTGCTGGAATGCTCGAACCTCCCGCCCTATGCGGCCGCCGTTCAGGAGGCGGTGGGGCTGCCGGTGTACGATTTCGTCACGATGCTCCACCACGTCCGGGCGACTCTGGTGAGAACACCCTTTACCGCTCCGTTATGAATCAGGGGAGTTGCTTTTTCAGCGCTGATGAATAGGATATGAATCCGCACATGCAATTTCCTGAACCGTCTGAGAGCGGATTCTCAGAATACCGCTGCGGCAGGTCCTAAGCGGTCTCACTTTGGTATCGGTATCCTGACATGCGATTTCATAATTTTTGGTGCTATCGCCACATGCTGCTTTCCAAGGGATTTGCCAAGTCCCTTTGGAACTCCAGAAAAAACCTCGTGGCGGACCGGAACCGCCTCCCTTTGCCGGCCGGCCCTTACATGGCCGAGCTGGACATCACCTACCAGTGCAACCTGCGCTGCCAGATGTGCCAACGCTGGCGGGACCCTCGGCAGGACGAGCTACCCCTTGAAACCTATCGCCACCTCGCCCGTGAATTCGAGCAACTGGGCGTCCACCAGATAAGCATTGCCGGCGGGGAGCCGCTGCTGCGTGAGGATGTCTTCCGAATCATCGAGGGCTTTGCAGAGCGCGGCATGTCCGTCAACCTCTGCACCAACGGGATGCTGGTCGAGAAATACCGGCGTGAAATCGCCGACAGCGGCGCAACCTGTGTGACCGTCAGCCTGGACGGCGCCACCGCCGACTGCCACGACGGCATTCGCGGACGGACGGGTTCCTTTCAGCAGATCGAGCGCAGCATCGAGTCCTTCCTGGCGCAGCGGGCAAACGGCACCCCTGTCCTGCGGGTCCGCATGACCGTCTCGGATGACAATTCACGTGAGGTCCGGAAATTTTACACGGATTGGCGCGGGGTGGCCGACGATGTTCTTTTCCAGCCGGTCCATCAGTGCGGCGATGCGTATTACACCGGGATGCAGCGAGCCTCCCTGAGCGTGGATGCCGCCGTGATATCCGAGCAGTTGCAGGGCACGAAGTTGGCCAAAGACCCCTACATGAAACAATGGATCGACAGCATCGAAGCCGGGGAGGGAGTGCCGCACGCCCCTTGTTATGCAGGGGTGCTGATGGCCCGGATCGACCCTTGGGGCAACGTTTATCCCTGCCTGGAGCAGCACGTGAGCGTCGGCTCCCTTCGCGAAGCGCCGTTTTCCGCAATCTGGAATTCGACCGCCCTGGAACAGGAACGCAAACGGCTTTCCTGCGACCGGGACTGCCGCTGCTGGTACAACAACACGGCGCTTATCGGTCATTTCGGCACGCTGATCAAGAACACCATTCCCGACAGGCTGTTGAAAAACAAGCATCGGGCCGTCAGCCAAGGCGCGCGGCGTCTTGGAAAGCGCAGCATATTCACTGATATGTGAGCAGTTACAATAGTCGTGCAACGCAGGATCACGGACCGAGGCGCGGTTTTTCAACAGCCTGTCTAACGGTCGAAGAAGATGTTCTTCCCCGTAGCCGCAAGGGGAATCCCCATCACGAAATCCCAGTCCACCATCTTCATTTCCCGAGCCACGGTCCCGATCCGATACATGATGCGGTTGTCCGCGTTGAGCATGCTCGCGGTCTTGACGGCCGAGCCCAAGGCGATGCCCATATCGAGCAGCCGAAAGGCGCAGACCGGGCCGGAAAACTCCCTTTCTTTCTTGGCCTGCTGCTCGAAGCTCTTGCAGTCCGGGTACCCGCAGGCCCCGCAGTCGAGGCCGACCGCCTTGGAATCTTTCAGGCCGATGAGCACCACGGCGTCGGAGCGGACAACCCCCTTGGCGTCGCGGTCGAAATCCTTCTTGCCGGTGCGCTCGCCGAAACGGACCATTTCATCCGCGAGTTTCTGAAGGGCACCACCGGTCAGAACGAGCGTCTGAACGAAATTCATCCCCTTGCTCTTGGGGGCGGTGACCGCCGACAGCTCCATCAACTTGGCCACTATCTCGATGGCTTCCATTTGATCCTCCTTGAAGTGTTTACTTAAAAGAGATCACTGATTAAGATTACGGCCATGCATCGTTATACGCTTGATCGCTGGCAGCACCCGCACCGCTTCCACATAGATCACGACAAGAGCGAGCGGTCCACCCACCGGGTGATCGCATTGACCCTCATCATGATGGTGGTCGAAATCGGTGCCGGCCTGGCCTTCGGCTCCATGGCGCTGCTGGCGGACGGCTGGCACATGGGCACCCATGCGGTGGCCCTGGGCATCACGGCCCTGGCATATTACTTCGCCCGGCGGCACGCCGACAACCCCCGGTTCACCTTCGGAACCGGCAAAGTCGGTGAACTGGGAGGATTCGCCAGCGCCGTGGTGCTCGCGGTGGTTGCGATCATTATGGCGGCCGAGTCGGTGCAGCGCCTGATTTCACCCCACACCATCCGTTTCAACGAAGCCATCGCAGTGGCCGTGGCGGGGCTCATCGTCAACGTGATCAGCGCCTTCATGCTCCAGGACCGGCACGCTCATGACCACGAGCACGGCAAGGGGCACGGTCGCGATCACAATATCAAGGCGGCCTATCTGCACGTGCTGGCCGACGCCCTCACCTCGCTGCTGGCCATCGTGGCGCTCTCGGCAGGCAAGGCGTTCGGCTGGGTGTGGATGGACCCTCTCATGGGGATCGTCGGCGCGGTGATCATCACCCGGTGGGCCTACGGGCTGCTGATGGACACCGGGGGGATCCTGCTCGACCGCGACGTGGACCCGCAGTTTGTCTCCGCCATCGTGGAGCGGATCGAAGCGGAGTCCGACAACCGGGTGTCCGACATCCATGTCTGGCGGGTCGGCGCCGGCAGCCTTTCCGTTATTCTATCGATTGTCACCCACCACCCGCAACCCCCCGAGCACTACAAACAGCTGCTGGCGGGTGTTGACGAGGTCGCGCACGTCACCGTGGAGGTGAATCGCTGCGAAGGCGAGCCCTGCGTTGGGCCGCCTGTTGCAGGCGATTGAATCGGAAACATAAAAATATCCCCGACTTGACCGAATCGTGTGGGAGCGGCTTTCCAGCCGCGATAATCGAGGCTGAACCCCTTTCCCGCAGAAAAAATTACTTCGCCATCCCATCGAATGGAGCAACGCGCCTCGGCTTGATTTCGGCGAATCCGTCAAAAAACAAAAGGGGCAACCGCAGTACCCCGGTCGCCCCTTCCCGTCCTGCAGGGTTGAACCCTTACCCCAGCCGCTCCTTCAAGGCCTTGAGTTGGGCGTTGAGACGCGCCGGCAGCCGGTCGCCGAACTGCTTGAAATGCTTCTCCATGTCCGGGACCTCGGCTTTGTAGGCCGCCACGTCGACCCGCATCAGCTCCGCGAAGTCCTGGGCCGGGATGGAAAGACCGGTCAGGTCGAGTTCCCCCTCCTGCGGCAGCAGACCGATGGGGGTTTCGCGCGCGCCGACCTTGCCGCTGACCCGGTCGCACATCCACTTCAGCACGCGGCTGTTTTCGCTGTAGCCCGGCCACAGCCACTTGCCCTCGGCACTCTTGCGGAACCAGTTCACGTAGAAAATGCGCGGGGCCTTGGCGCCCAGTTTGTCGCCCATGGCGAACCAGTGCTTGAAATAATCGCCCATGTTATAGCCGCAGAAGGGTGTCATGGCGAAGGGGTCGCGGCGCAGGTTGCCCACCGCGCCGATGTTGGCGGCCGTGGTCTCGGAGCCGGCGGTGGATCCCATGAAGACCCCGTGGTCCCAGTTGTAGGCCTCGTGCACCAGAGGCACCACGCTGGCGCGGCGGCCGCCGAAGATGAAGATGTCGATCGGCACTCCTTCCAGCTTCTCCCAGTCCGGGCTGATGACCGGGCACTGCTTGGCCGGCGCCGTGAACCGGGCGTTGGGGTGGGCGGCGTCGGTCTTGCTGGCGGGGGTCCAATCCTTGCCTTTCCAGTCGATGGCGTGCGCCGGCGGCGGTCCGTCAAACCCTTCCCACCAGATGTCGCCGTTGTCGGCGAGCGCACAGTTGGTGAAGATGGAGTTTTCCTTTATCGAGTCCATGGCCGCCGGGTTGGAGGCGTAGGACGTGCCGGGAGCGACCCCGAAGAACCCGCTCTCCGGGTTGATGGCGTAAAGCCGGCCGTCGGGGCCGATCTTCATCCACGAGATGTCATCCCCGATGCACTCGGCTTTCCAGCCGGGGATCGTGGGGTGGAGCATGGCGAGGTTGGTCTTGCCGCAGGCCGAGGGGAAGGCGGCCGCGATGTGGAAGCGCTTGCCCTCGGGGCTCGTCAGCCGCAGGATCAGCATGTGCTCGGCCATCCAGCCCTCGCGCCGGGCGACCGCCGAGGCGATTCGCAGGGCGAGGCACTTCTTGCCGAGCAAAGCGTTGCCGCCGTAGCCTGAACCGTAGGACCAGATCAGGTTCTCGTCCGGGAAATGGCTGATGTACTTCTGCTCGATGGGCGCGCAGGGCCAGGGGACATCCTTCTGCCCCTTCGCGAGCGGGGCGCCGATGGAGTGCAGGCAAGGGATGAACTCGCCGTCCTTGCCCAGAACTTCAAGGACCTTGGTCCCGACCCGGGTCATGATGTGCATGTTGCAGACCACGTAGGGGCTGTCGGTGATTTCGATGCCGATCTTGGCAAGCGGCGAACCAACCGGGCCCATCGAGAAGGGGATCACATAAAGGGTGCGGCCCCGCATGCAGCCCTTGTAAAAGCCGGTCATCGTCTTCTTGAGCTCACCGGGGTCGATCCAGTTGTTGGTGGGGCCGGCCTCGACCTTGGTGGGCGTGCTGATGTAGGTGCGGTCCTCCACGCGGGCCACGTCGCTCGGGTCGGAGCGAAAGAGAAAGCTGTTGGGCCGCTTCTTGAGCGGGATGGCCATGCCGCTGGCGACCATCTGGGCCATGAAGCGGTTGTACTCCGCGGTGGAGCCGTCGCACCAATAGACGTTGTCGGGCTGGCACAGGGTCGCGCATTCCTGAACCCACTGATTGAGCTTGGTGTTGTTCGAGGGTGTTTTCATTCGTTTGATTCTCCGATGGCAAGTGAAGTTGGCTGACTCCGATAAAAAGGTGTATGCTTATTCTACAATAAATTCGGTGTCAAGCAAAACCATCCTTCACTCCGACGGACCGCCCGACTCTTTCCAGGCCTTGAGGCCGCCCTCGACATAACGCGCCGGCACCTGTTTTTTATTCAGGTTCTCCGTGATGGACTGGCTGACCGATCCGCCCTTGACGCAATAAACCACCACGGGTCGCTCCTGCGGCAGCTCACGGCTCCAGGTCTCTACTTCTTCAGGATCACGCCAGACCGCACCGGGAATGAGGTGTGGGTCGGCATCGTAGTCGGCCTTGCGCCGGACGTCCAGAAGCACGACGTCTTTGCTCTTCAGCAGCTTTTTAAGGTCTTCGGGTAGAACAGTTGTATTCATGTCTCGAGCCTGTATCTTTGATGGTTGTGAGGCCGACTTTTAAGGGCCTTTTTTGGATGGATCTCAAAATAGCCATGAAACCTGCCGGATCAACACACAGGGACGCAAGCGGGCAGTCTGTTGTAAAAAGAGGCGGCGCTATCTATTTTGCCAATGGCAGCGGCAGACCAGGCTCATAGCCGGCCTCGGAGGCTTTGATATCCAGGTGCAGGCTGGCGATCTGCTCGAGCGGCGGATAGGATGTGCGGGCCATTTGTCGGCTGTCCACGGTTTTGACGTATTTCCGGCAGGCATCGCAGACGTCCAGGCGGTATTCCTTCTCTTCTTCGCTGTAAAGGTAGGAAAGTTTTTGGGGATCGCTATTTTCGCAGGAAGAACAGACGGCGCGGCGGCCGGGCCAGCGGTGCCAGCAGAAGCTGCAGAAAAGAAACCGCTGACCGTCGTCCTCCAGCCAGGCCAACGCAGGTGGGCTGCCACAAATGGGACAGTAGCCCTTTTCCCAGACCAAGTCGTCAGGAAGAAATCCAGCCAGTTCCTGCGCACAGCGGCAGAGTGAAGGCCTGAGGCTGTGATGGAGAAAAAAGCTCAACGCTTCGGCGGTTGAACCAAAGGCCGCTGCCGCCTCTTTGATGTTGGCCTCGTTTCCGTCCAGGAGGCTTTGAAAAAGAGGTAAAATTCCGGCGGAATGTTTGAGCAGGATGCCTGCCGATTCGGCCAGCTTGGTGCGGCGATCGACGGCGATCCGGCAGAGTTCGCCGAAGAGCGCTTGGCAAACTTCGGGATCGAACCGCATCTCCGCGACCTGAATCAAGGGGAACTGATCCTTGAGCTTGATCCGGACGAGGTCCGGCGGCAACCGAAACGGCTCGATGCGAACCCGCGGCCGGGCCTCTTCCTGGGCGGCAAAGATGTCGCCGTAAAACCCGATCAGCTCCCCATAGGCCGGTCTGACCGCCAGTATGTCGGCGGCCGCCCGCTTCACGTCCGCGGGGCCGTAATCCACTTTTACGCTCATGTCACACCCTGATAAAAAGAAGGGGGAAGGGCCGAGCCCTCCCCCTTTGAATGCTTGTTTTGGATCTTGCTTCAGCCAAGCCGCGCAAAGAATTCCGTGAACGGCTTGAACAGCTGTCGCATGGCCACCGCCCGCGTGATGTCGACCTCCCGGTGTTCGGCGATCGCATACTGCCAATAGGAGGTCGGCTCGAAGGCCGTCAGGTAGATCACCCGCACCTTGTCGGCATTGACCAGAGTCGCCTTCGGGAACTTGTGCTTGACCTCGTTGAGGCGCGCCTGGGCATACACCCGCATGTCCTTGTACTCCCCGAAATTCATGGTGCCCGTGGGGCAGGTCTGGACGCAGGCGGGGAGCTTTCCGTTGGACACCCGGTCGAAGCACATGTCGCACTTGGTGAGGCTACCGTCCGGCGCCTTGCGGGGAATGTTATAAGGGCAGGAATCTATGATGGCATCTGCATCCAGGTCCTTGGTCACCTTGGTGTAGATCACCGCGCCGGTGGCCTTGTTCTGGAAGACCGCGGTCGGCTCGCCGGCGGCCTCCAGGCACGGCGGGTCCACGCAGTGCCGGCACTGGTCCGGGAAAAAAAGCCACTGCAGCTTCTTGTCGATCTCAACCTCGTTCATCCGAACCAGCTTGAACGTGGTGAAGGAGAGATCTTCTGGGTTCTGAAACGAGCCGCGGTTGACGGTCTTGTCGCCCGGAAACCCCTTCCATTGCTTGCAGGCCACCTGACAACCCCGGCAGCCGGTGCATACGGTCGTGTCGATAAAAAATGCTTTGGCCATGTTCGATCACCTCCTTCCGTTCAGATCTTCACGATGTTGACCATGAAGGCTTTGGATTCGGGTATCCGGGTATTGGGGTCGCCGGTGGAGGGGGTCAGCAGGTTGACACTCTCCTCTTTCCCGCTCTCAGGCCAGCGCCAGCCGTAGTGCCAGGGGAAACCGACCTCGTGCACCACGATGTCTGCCAATTTGAACGGCTTGAAACGCTTGGTCACGATGGCGGTGCACTCGACCTGGCCCCGCGCGGTGACGGCCTTCACACGCTCGCCGTTCTTGATCTGCCTGAGGGCCGCCAGCTCTTCGCTCATCTCCACGAACATCTGAGGCTGCATTTCCATCAGCCAGGACTGGTAGCGGGTCATGAGACCGGTCTGCCAGTGTTCGCTCACCCGGTAGGTGGTGCCCACGTAAGGAAAGCGCGGGTCGCAGGTGGCAAAGGCATCGGCCTTGCCGCCGAAGACCGGCGCGGTCGGGTTGATGCGCTGGGCATTCATGTAGTTCTTCTCCACGGGGCACTCGAGCGGCTCGTAGTGTTCCGGGAAGGGTCCGTCCTTCAAGCCCGCCCCGAAAATCGTGGCAAAGCCGTGGCGGGTCATGATGTAGGGCCAGCGGCCCTTGGGATTGGGGGATTGCAGGTTTTCCAGGGGGGGCCACGGCCCGTCGGGGACATCGCCCACCCATTTGCTGCCGTCCCACTTGATCACCCAGTCCTTCGGGTCGTGGGGTTGCCCCTGGAGATCGACCGAGGCGCGGTTGTAGATGATGCGCCGGTTGACCGGCCAAGCCCAGGCGAACTCGGGGTAGAGACCGATGTTGTTGGGGGCATCCTGCGTGTTGCGGCGGGCGGCCATGTTGCCCTTTTCGGTGTAGCTGCCGGCGTAAACCCAGCAACCCGAAGAGGTGCTGCCGTTCGCCTGGAGCAAACCGAAGGTCGGCACCAGGGTCCCCTTTTTATACACCGTGCCGTCGATGGTGACATCCTCGAGGAAGTAGCCGTTGATCGTCTTGGCCACCTTGTGCGGGTCGAATTCACCGTGGGAGTCGGCATAATCCCACTTCAGGCCGAGAATGGGCTCGGGGAAGGCCCCGCCCTCTTTCTTGTAAAGATCCTTGAGCTTGTTGCCCAGGGCCAGGATGATGTCGCCGTCCGGCCGGCTTTCGCCCAGGGGTTTCGGCCCGCGATAGCGCCACTGCATCCAGCGGCCGCTGTTGCTGACACTGCCTTCCTTTTCGACCGAGACGCAGGCCGGCAGCATGAACACCTCGGTCTTGATCATGGCGGGGTCCATGCCGGGGCCGCGCCAGAACGAGCCGGTCTCGTTGTCGAAGAGGTTGACGTTCACCATCCAGTCCAGGTTCTTCATAGCCGCGCGGGTTTTGTTGGCGTTCGCCCCGCTGCAGGCCGGGTTCATGCCCCAGGCGAAGAACCCCTTGATGCCCCCGTTGTACATGACGTCGAAGAGATCGAGCCAGCTATAGGCCTTGCCGGCATCCAGCTTGGGCATCCACGGGTAGCCGAACTCGTTGCCCGCCGTGGCGGCATCGCCGAAGTAGGCCTTGAGCAGGCTGACCATGTACTTGGGCTCGTTCTGCCACCAGTTGGCGCTCAGCGGGTCGCTGCTCTTGGGCCGGCGTTTCAGGTAGTCCTCGAGCTTCGGCCAGTTAGTGGCCGGGGTCGCGATGTAGCCGGGCAGGATGTGGAACAGCAGCCCGTGGTCGGTCGAGCCCTGGACGTTGGACTCCCCGCGCAGCGCGTTCACGCCGCCGCCCGCCACCCCCATGTTGGAGAGCAGCGTCTGGATGATGGACATGGCGCGGATGTTCTGGACGCCGACGGTGTGCTGGGTCCAGCCCATGGCGTACATGATGGTGCCGGCCTTGCCCTTGGCGCCGGTAGCGGCGTAGGCTTTGTAGACCTCCAGCAGGTCCTTCTCCGGGGTGCCGGTGATCTTGGAGACCAGCCCCGGGGTGTAGCGGGAGTAATGGGCTTTGAGCAGCTGAAACACGCAGCGTTTGTCCTGAAGCGTCAAATCCTTCATGGGAACGCCGTTGGCGTCCAGCTGGTAGGTCCACTTGCTCGCATCGTAGGCCCGCTTGCCCGCGTCGAAGCCCGAAAACAGCCCGTCCTTGAAATCGAATCCATCACCGACCAGGAAGGCGCTGTCCGAGTAAGCGATCACGTCCTCCTCGTTGTAGAGCTTGTTGTCGATGATGTACTTGATCATGCCGCCCAGGAAGGCGATGTCGGTCCCGGAGCGCAGGGGCGCGTAAATGTCGGCCTTGGCGGAGGTCCGGGTGAAGCGCGGGTCCACGCTGATGAGCTTGCCTCCCCGGTGCTGGGCCTCGGTGACGTATTTCATGGAAATGGGGTGGTTCTCGGCAGCGTTGCTGCCCATGATCAGAATGCAGTCGCTGTTCTTGAGATCGATCCAGTGGTTGGTCATCGCACCGCGTCCGAACGACTCTGCCAGAGCCGCTACCGTCGCGCTGTGTCAGATACGGGCCTGGTGCTCGATGTAGACCAGCCCCATCGCACGCAGCATGGCCTGGTAGGCCCAGCACTCCTCGTTGTCCAGCGCTGCGCTGCCCACCGAGGCGATGGCCTCGGTGCGGTTGACGGTCTCGCCCTTGTCGTTCTTGGCCATGAAAGTGGCATCGCGCGTGGCCTTGACCCGTTTGGCGATGTTTTCAAGAGCCCAGTCCCACGATACCGGCTTCCATTCCTTCGCGCCGGGCGCCCGATACATGGGCCGGGTCAGCCGCTGCTTGTTCTCCGCCAGCTGGCGCAGGGAAGAGCCCTTGGAACACAGGGCCCCGCGGTTGATGACGTGGTCCGGGTCGCCTTCAATGTTGATGACCCGGCCCTCCTTCTGGCTGGTGGACACGATGGCGCCGCAGCCCACCGCGCAATAGGGGCAAATCGTGGTGGTTTCCTTGGCCCCTTTGGTCTTCAGCTCCTTGGCGTGAGCCAAGACCGGTGTGAGATCGGACCCCAGACCGCTGAATGCAACGCCTGCGGCGGCGGCACCCGAGATCTGGACGAACTGCCTGCGTGTCAGTTGCATAGATCCCCCTCCTTTCCCTTGGTGTTTAGAAATAAATACAACGCCCAGAAATGCAAACGCAATAGCATTATGTATTTGAAAAAATTTGAAGGCAGGGGAAGCTGGAAAAAGAAACCGCGCCCTGTTGTCAACTGTAAGCGCGAGTAACAATAACTCTGAGTCCTACGTATGAGATTGCCGGGTCAATGTCAACAACTGAATGCCAGTTATTTTTTCGCAAAGACATAAAAGCCCGAGTTCGTTATAAAGCCGTCAGAGCCCGGCTTTGCGCAGATAAAGCGATCCGACCCCGGGCAGCTCGAGGGTCAGCGCTTGTTGCCCGGGCACGCGTTGAGCAACCATGACCCCGCCGGTCTTGAGGTGCAGCCACAGGGCGCCGCTGCGTTCTTCCCAGCGCAGGGGGGTGCTTTCCTGTTCGGCCGTCCACTGCCCCTTGCCGCCGGCCTGCAGGACCAGCGTCACCGAACCGGCCGGGCCTTGCCCGGGCTGCCCCGCGTAACGGCCCTCCCACGAGGGCTTGGATTCGCACGCCCAGCTCAGCAACCCGATCAGCAGCAGCGCCGACAGCCAATGCGCCCGCCTCATGCTTCCACCTCCCGCAGGGATTTAACAAGCCTGCCTTCCAGCTGCAGGGCCGAGGGGAAAAAATAGACCTGAAGCGTCATGGTAAGCCACAGGAGATCGCGCCCGAGGGTGCCCCACCCCAGAGGCTCCTCTGCGGATGTGAAACACCCGCATCCGATGGGGATGCCGCGCAGCAGCGTGATCAAGATCGCCAGGCTGAACATCACCAGCATCCCCCCGATGGCGGCCGCCGCGGATTTGGTGCGGACCCCCAGGACCATCAGGATGCCGCTGACCAGCTCGGCCCAGGGCATGACCAGGGCCATGAAGTTCACCGCCCAGTAAGGCACCAACTGGTAACTTGCGATGGTTTCGGCAAACTCCCCGGGGTAGTTGATCTTGTACATGCTGGCGTAGATGAACACCCCGCCGACATACACGCGCAGCAGCAGCCCCATTACGGGGTGGGTGATCGATGCCTTCAGCCAGCCGGGCCATTTCATGGCGACACCGCAAATCCTTTCTCTTCCCAGGCCGCCAGGCCGCCATCCAGGACCCTGACCTGGTCGTGGCGCTGCAGCAGGCGCTGGGCCAATTCGTCGTCGTAGCGTTTGCTGACGGTGCGACCGTAGATCAACACCACCTGCTCGGGCTTGAGCGCCGGGCCGAGTTTCATGGGAAAGATCACGTCGAACAGCGCCGCCGGGATGTTGACGGCCTCGGCGATGTGTTTTTGCTGGAACAGTTCGGACGGCCGGGCATCCACGAGAACCGCCTCGCTGCGGGACAGCATTCGATGCGCCGTGAGCGCATCGACCCGGGGGGCCTGGGCTTGGAAAACGGCTTCCGGCAGGACAGGGATGCCGTTCGGGCTGGTATAGTTGAACGCCAGCGCCAAAACAGTGGAGATGATCACCATTAAAATCACGTCGGCCGGGCGAAAGCGCCCCGCCCGTTCGACCTCGCGCTGGATGAGCTGCTTCAGGCGGATTTTGGCGACCTCCAGTATCCGGATCTGGTGGCGGGCCTCGGTCAGGTCGGCGATGGTCCGGCGCAAGTCCGCATTGGTGCGGCTCAGGTCCTCGTTGAGGGCCTGGATGGTTTCGAAGGCCCGTGCATTCTTTAAAAACACCATCCAGTTGACCGTCAACCCCCGCAGAAGCTCCCGCGCTTCCGCGGACAGCGCCGGTTGGCTCAAGGGCGGGCCCAGGGCGACCACGCCCAGCAGAGCGTCGTCCACCGTAAACAACGCCGCGGTGTGGACGGCAAAACCCAGCTCTGATTCAGGGAACACGGACGGCGGATCAAGGATGAAACCGGCCGACATGGGTGCAAGGCGTCGCTCCTCGGTTGCCTGGAACCCTCGGTAGAGAAGCTTTTCAGCCTCTTCCAGGCTTAACTCCCGGGGCTCCGGAATTCCGCGGCCGGCGGAACGGACCGTCCCCCTCTGCCGGTCGCAGAGCAGAACGCACCCCCGGCTCGCCCCGAAGGTGCCCATCACCGTCAGCAGGAAGGCTTCCACCAGCTTGTCGGTCGCGACGAGCGGGCTCAACTCGGCGGTGAACTCATAGAGCGTCTGCAGGTGAAAGATCTGCCGGTCCAGGGTCGCGCGCGCCCTGCCGGCCTGTTGCTGGGCATCCTGCAGCTCATCGCCCTGGCGTATCAGGCCGGCACTGAGATGCTGGATCTCACGGTGGAAGAGGTTCTGCGCCAGGGCGTTGGCCATCGTCCCGGCCAGGTTGAGCAGGGCAGTCATATCCGCCTCGCCGAACGGCTCTCCCGAGAGCCTGGGCCCGACGGCCGAAAGCAGCGCATAGCTGCCATCCACCTTTTGTTTGAGAATGACCGCGGTGTCGGCCGGCAAGAGCCCCGGGTCCGCCGTCTTCGCGGGCAGCACGAATTCGGCATGGAGGGGCAGGCTGTCTTCGGACAGGTAGTGTTCTGCAATGCGGGCGAGGTTGCGTTCGCAGTCCTCGGCCTCCGGTCCGCTGAGCCCCCGCTGGGCAAGGTGCCCCTGGCGTGTCCGGACATTAATCAGGACGGCCAGCCCGCATGTGACCCCGAAGAGGCCCATGGCGGTGAGCAGGACGGTCTCCATGATCTTGCGGGGCTGGATGAGGCCGGAAAGCTCGCAGGCAACGTCATGCAGGGCCTTCAGGTGAAACACCCGCCGGTCGAGGTCTGCCTGCGCCCGGGAGGCCTGTTCGATGGCCTCCCGTAATGCGGATTCTGCGAGAGCCATGGATTTCAGGGCACCAAAGCGTTGATCAATTTAAGGAATGCGTCCAAGTCCTCGACGATCCCCATATGAGTGTGCAGGACCTTGCCGTTGGGGTCGACGAGCAGGGTGAAGGGGGTGCGGGGTTCCCCGAGCAGCTTGTGGACCTCGAAGCGCGGGTCCGGGACGATCGGGAAGCTGTACTGGACCTGCTCGTACAGGTATTTGATCTCGTTTTCATTTCCCCCGGCGGCGAGCGCCAGCATTTTGACCTGGCCCTTCAGCTTGCCTTTTTCGATCCGGCTGAACAGCGTATTGAACAGGGGCGCCTGCCGGTAGCACTGCGGACAGTAAATGCCGATGACTTCAAGCAGCAGCAAGCGGCATGGGATATCAGCCAGCCGAAAGCTTGCCTGGCTGATGCCGAGGTATTCCCGGGCCTTCTCCGCGACCGGCGCCTGGAGCTCGAACGCCGGAAGGGTGTCGCCCTTCTTGGGCAAGCCGGCGCACCAGGCCGGACCAGCAGCACTTGTCCACAAGATGCCTATTACGGGGAGTACATTCAGGATCAACCGCAAAGGTTCCATCACATCCCTCTTCAAAGAAATCAGGGCTGTCATTCCAGCGCCTTCTCCAGGGAGTCCACCACCGGCACGATTTTCGAAAGCCCCACGATCTCAAAGACTTTACGTAGGTTTTCGGACAACTCGGCCACCACCACATGGCAGCCTTGTTTCTGACTTTCCAAAAGAAGCTGGGTCAGGACGGCGATCCCGGCGCCGTTGATGGCGGCGCTCTCCAGAAAGTGCAGCACGATGCGGGGCTTGTTGAGCGCAAGGGCCTCCCGGAACAGGGCCTGAAAGCGTGCTTCGGCTTTGGCCGTGACGTTGCCCTGAATCACAATCACGGCAGCCTGCTCGGTCGGCTGGAGGATCATTTCCGTCGCCTGCTCGACGGTGAGGCGCCGGCGCTCCTGGGCCCGCCGAATCGCCTGCTCGAGCAGGTGGCGCTGGATGGGTTTGTTGATGAAATCGGTGGCATCCAGATTCAGGGCCTGGATGGCCAGGTCCATGTCGCCGTGGCCGGTGATGACGATGACTTCGGTGGACGGGTCGAGCGCCTTGACCTGCTTGAGCACCTCGATGCCGTTCATACCGGGCATCTTGATGTCGGTCAGAACGATGGTGGGCCGTTCGCGGCCGAAAACCTCCAACCCCTCCTGGCCGTTTTCCGCCGTAAGCACCTCGTAGCCGTAGGCGGCCAGCGTCAATCGAAACATCATCAACGTGGGTTTCTCATCGTCGATGACCAGAATTTTTTCCATGCCGTGACCTCATTTCCGAGTCTTGATCGCCTCGCAGTAAAGTCGGCGATAGCGCTTTACGCCATGCTTGTAGGCAACGAAGCCGGTCTTTGGGTGGGAGAGGCTTTCAGCCTCGATGATCGCGGCTGGAAAGCCGCTCCCACGGAATTGGGAAAAAACATCTGTCTTGGGCGTCATCATTTTTGGCCCGTCCGTCACGGCGGGTCAAGTGGCGGCAAAGCTGAGCTTGAAGGTCGTACCCAGGCCCTCCTGGCTCGACAGCTGAATGTCGCCCCTGTAATCTTTGACGATCCCGTAGGTGATGGCCAACCCGAGGCCCATGTCGATGCTGCTCTCCTTGGTGCTGAAAAACGGCTCGAAGATCTTGTCTCGGACCGCATTGCTGATGCCGATGCCGTCGTCCTCGACCGCCGCCACCACCTGGTCGCCTTCCTGATAGGTACGGATGAGGATCTTGCCGGCCGGCCGGCCGGGCAGCCGCTCCTTCTTTTCGCTGATGGCATCCCGCGCGTTGGTGACCAGGTTGAAAAACACCTGTTGAAGGCGGTTGTCGTGCGCCATGATGGGGCGGATCCCCTGGCCGAGATCGAGCTCCATGCGGATGTTTTCCAGCTCGAACTGCCGGCCGACCAGGGAAAAAACCGCCTGGATGGGTTTGTTGATGTCCACCCGCTCCATGACGAGTTCGGCCTTGCGGCCGAAGGAGCGCAGGGTGTTGATGATCTCGGCCGCCCGGTCGACCTGGCTGCTCATCTCGGTGACCACCTGCTGCAGGTCCTTCGGCGGGATCTCGCGCTGCTGCTCGACCATCATGCCGAGGAAATCGCTGCCCATCTTGATGGCGTTGAGCGGCTGGTTCAGCTCGTGGGCGATGCCGGCGGACATTTCTCCAAGGGACCCCATCTTGCTCGCCTGGACCAGCTGGGCGTCCTTTTCGATCATCTCGGTGATGTCGGTCGAGGCCAGCACGATGGCCGGCTGGCCCTTGTAGGCGATGTTGCTGGCATGCAGATTCACGTAAAAAGGCGTGTGGCCTTTCTTGTAGTGCAGCGCCTTGGGGTATGTGACCAGCCCGTGGGTTTCCCCCTGATCCTGGAGGGATTGAAAGTACTCGTGCGTGTGCTCGGGGGCCAGCTCGGTGAAGGGTTTGCCGATCAGCTCATCCCGGCTGTATCCGTAGACCTCCACGGCCCGCGGGTTGGCGTCGATGATGTCGAAGGTATGCGGATTCACGACAAAGATAGGGTCGGGGCCGCTGTCGAAGAGGGAGCGGTATTTCTTTTCGGATTCGCGCAGGCGGCGCCGGTAAAGGCGGATGCTCCAGATCATGTTGTAAAAGGCATCCGCCAGCTGAGCCACCTCGTCGCCCTTTTGGCGCCGGTAGAATCGGCAGTCCCGGCACACGGGGTCGGTGCCTGAAATCTCATCGCCTCCATCCACGACGGCCAGCTCCCCATCCAGGCGCCGGCAGGGTACATCGGGGTTGGCGAAGGCCGGGCATTCCAGGGGCTGGCCGGCATCCGTCCCTTTCTCCGCGTCCAGTTTCACATCGAAGTTGCCCTTGCTCAACTCGTCCGAAATCTGGGTCAGCTTGGAAATCGGCATGGTGATGTATTTGGCGATGCGGTGGGTAATGACGAAAATGATCACGACCACCAGGGAGAGGAACCCCAGAAACGTGGTCCGCAGCTTGCCCACCAGCTGGTCGATGTGGTCCTTGTTGAGCCCCACGTGCACCGTGCCGATGCGGTAGATCCCCTGCGTAACGGGGATGGCGATGTCGTAGGCCATCTGGTCGCCGATCCGGAACAGGCGCACGCTCTTGGCCTCGTCCGGCGGGACCCGGTTGGCCAGGCGCAAGGACTCGGGGAACTGCCGGGTCAGGGTGTGGCTGAGGACCTGGTCCTCGCGGTCGCTCACGAAAATGTAGGAAACCAGGTGCTGGCGCTCCTTGAGCTTGGCTTCGTCGAAAATCAGGCTGAGCAGCTCAGGGTAGTTATTGTCGAGGATGTAGCCGCTGCTGCGCTCGGCGATCGTGCGGCCGATCGCTATGCCCCGCAGTTCGAGCTCGTCGATCAGGTTGTCCACCAGGATCCAGCGCGCCAGCACGGCGATAGCGGCGCTGATGATCAGGATGACCGCAAGGATGGAGAAGAAGATCTTGTTTTTTAAGCTGATATCTCGGAAGCGTTTGGCGGCTGCCCGGGTTACATTGCGGTTCATGGCCGGCTCAACGTGGTGCGTTCAGCTGGGCCTTGATCCCTGCCCAGTCTTTGATCAGAGAAAACTGCCCGTTTTCGAGTCGCGTGAAATGGACGCGATCCAGCCCCTGGTGATCGCTCGCGCTGAAGGCGATGTTGATGTCCAGCCCCAGAGACAGATCATGGATCGATTCGATGGCGTCGATGAAACCATTCCGGGTGAGGTCCGCGCCGGCCCGCTTGAGGCCTTCAACCAGCACGCGTGCATTGATGAACCCCTCGAAGCCGACGAAGTTGGGCTGGTCTTCCGGGTAGTAGCGCTTGAGCAGCGTGACGTAGCCGTCCGCACCGGTCAGCAGCGGGCTGGCGTCCTGGCGGTCCGGGGGCGGGACCACCTGGGACATGACGACGGTGATGCCTTGCTGGTTTTCAAGCCGCCGGGCGAGCTCGTCGGCGCCGACGAAGGACACCAGGTAAAACAAGGGCCGAAAGCCCTGTTCGTGGGCCAGCCGGATGAATTTGGCGCAGGGGTCGTAGGTGCCGATCATCACCACGGCCTCGGCCCCGGAGGACATGATCTTGTTCAGGCCTTCCTGCACATCCAGCGTGCCGCGGTTGTAAGAGCCCCCGGCGACCGGCGCCAGGTTGAACCGCTTGAGGGCCAGCTCCGTCCCCGTCAGGCCGTCAAAGCCGTAGGTGTCGTACTGGTAGAAAACGGCGATCTTTTTCAACCCCAGGTCGTCGACCAGGTGGCGGACGGCCGCGCCGGTCTCCTGGTAATAGGAGGCCCGCACGTTGATCAGGAAGCGGCTGAACGGCTCGCGCAGGGCGTTGGCGCCGGTGAACATGCCCAGGAGCGGGATCCGGGCTTCCTCGATCAGCGGCAGGACCTTGACCGTCGTGGGCGTCCCCACGTAGCAAAACAGGGCAAACACCTGATCGTCGATGATGAGCTTCTGGGTGTTGGCCAGGCACATGGGAGGATCGTAGCTGTCGTCGTAGGCTACCACTTTGATGCTGCGGCCATGAACCCCTCCCTGTTCGTTGACGTGGTTGAGGTAGCTCATCGCCCCGCGCAGGGTTTGGGTCCCCAGGAAGCTCGCGTGTCCCTTCAGCGCCAGGGAGGACCCCAAGAGAACCTCACCGGGCGCCACGCCCGGATCTCTGGTTTTGGGGGCGTAACTGTCATCCGGGGGCTGGCAGCCGGTCGCCAGGACGGCCAAAAAGATAATCGCAATGAAGCCCAGTTTGAGCGTCGACGGAAAAATAACGACAGTGGCGCCGCGGCGTGCAGATAAAGAACGGGATGTGGTTGTCAGAACTGGAAAGCCGAGGTCTGATTGAAGCCTGTTCATTTTTTTATCGTATACCCAAAAACTTTCTGCAAGTCCACAAAATTCCCTGTTCCGATGCGCGTCTTCCACACCGGCACAGGGCCGAAGCTTTGATTTGACAAGACTATACGAGGCCCTTACTTTGGACCGTAAATACTGCTGCAAACTGAATGGAGGCTGCTTGAATGTCATTTGAAACCCGCGAGGAAGTTCTTGAAAAAGTAATGGCCATGCCGCGGCCCAAGTGCCCGCATTGCGGCGTCGAAATGAATTTGTGGGAGGAGCCGCCCATGCGCTTCGGCGACGGCCTGGGCTGGGGCACGCCTTACCTGTTTGTGTGCTTCAACGACGAATGCGAGTTGTACCAATCCGGCTGGAAGCATATCGAGGAAAACTATGCCCACCGGGCGTCCTACCGCTGCATGAACTATCCGGGCAGCGACGTGTACGAGTGCATCCCCGTGTTCAGCAACATGGGCATGCGGGGGCAGATCGTCGACGATGAGGCCATGGCGGAGCAGGAGAACCTGAAGGAAGCCATCAAGCGCGGGTTCAACCTGCTGGCCGACTACTACACCACCAAGGACGGCCCTGCCATCGTGCAGCTGCTGCAGGACCCGCTCGAACCGGCGCGGGTGAGGCTCAAGGCGGCCGAGATGATCGGCGACATCGGGGAGTCCGAGGCCATCGAGCCGATGCGCAACATGCGTTTCCCCAACGAAATCCTCCAGAAAAAAGTCGAGGAGGCCATCGCCAAGATCCACGAACGGCATTTCACCCGGGAATGCCCTTTCTGCGCCGAGATCATCAAGCGTCGGGCCAACGTTTGCAAGCATTGCGGCAAGGACGTTGCCGGCAAATAGAGGGGTCCACAGGTTTCGCGGATGATCCTTTCCTCACGGCTTAACCCGCGAAGATGCCGGCTTAAGCCCTGTGCGTCCTCGCTCCTTTCCCTGATAATCCCACCGCGGCAATGGATCATTGCCGCGGTGCTTTTTGCGTTCGTCATTGGGCCGGGGCCGTCGGGACTTGTGCGTGCAGCGGAAAACGAACGCTTCGGCCCGCTGATGCGGGCCAAAATCACGTCCGCTCAAGCCGAAAACCGCATGATCTGCCGAGGCGAGCTGGTTTGCGGGATTGCCGAGCTGCCTCGATTCTACGCGCTGCGGGACTATCGGGCGGCGTGGAGCGACGGGAACGGGTCGTTTGCGCCGGCCGAGGATCTTGTCCGCAGCATCGAAGCGGCCGGCGAGGACGGGCTGGACCCGCCGCCCTACCATCTGGAAACCATCCGGCAGCTTCTGGCAAAAGCCCGCCTGGACCATGACGCCGGCCGACAGCCGGACCCGGCGCTGATCGTGGATCTTGACTTCCTGCTGACGGATGCCTTTTTGCTGCTCGCCTCCCACCTGCGGGCCGGAAGGGTCAACCCGGAAACCTTTTATACCGAGTGGGTGGTCCGCATGGACCCGGAGGTCGATCTCGCCGGCATCCTTCAGGGCGCGATCGAATCCGGTCGCATCGGCGAGGCCCTCAATGGTTTCCGTCCGGCTCACGCGGAATACACCGCCCTCAAAACCGCCCTGCAACGCTATCGCGGCCTCGGGCAGGCCGGCGAATGGCCCCGGCTGCCGGAAAATGCCTCTTGGGACAGGGGACAAACCGGGGAGCTTGCCGATCGGCTGCGTGAACGCCTGGGCCTGTCAGGCGACCTGAAGCTGACTCCGCAGGGCGGGAGCGGTGATGCGGACCTCGAGCTTTTCGAGGGGCTGCGCCGCTTTCAGGCACGCCACGGCTTGGACGCCGACGGTCGGATGGGATCGCAAACCCTGCAGGCGTTGAACGTGTCCTTGCCGGAACGCATCCGGCAGATCGAGCTGAACATGGAGAGATGGCGCTGGCTCCCGCGCGATTTAGGGTCGCGCCACATCCGGGTCAACGTGCCGGCGTTTGGCTTAGCGGTCATCGAGGACGGGCAGGCCGTGCTGAGCATGCGCGTGGTGGCGGGGCGCCACTACCGCCGCACCCCGGTGTTCAGCGGCCTGATGGACCACCTTGTTGTAAACCCGGATTGGAACATCCCCACCCGCATCGCCGTTCAGGACATCCTGCCCAAAGCCCGCAAGGACCCCGCTTACCTTAGCCGCGAGAAAATCCGCGTCTTCGAGAGCTGGAGCAGGGATGCCGCAGAGCTGGACCCGGGCAGTATCGACTGGACCCGGGTGACGGCTGAGAATTTCCGCTACAAGCTTAAAAAAGACCCCGGCTCCCACAACGATCTGGGCCGGGTCAAGTTCATGTTCCCGAACAGATTCGACGTCTACCTGCACGACACCCCGGCCAGGAGGCTCTTCGAACGCAGCATGCGCGGGTTCAGCTCCGGGTGCATCCGCATCGAAAAACCCCTGGACCTGGCCGAGTACGTCTTGAGGGATTCGCCCGGGTGGTCCCGCGACGCCGTGAGCGCCGCCATCGATACCGGGCAGCTTCGCACGATCGGCCTGGCCCGGAAAATCCCCGTGCACCTGATCTACATGACCGCCGGGGTGGACTTGGAAGGCCGGGTTCTATTTTGGCAGGATATCTACCAGCGGGATCCCGCTCTCGACCGCGCGCTGAAGGAAAAACCCCCTCGATTTCCTTAGAAGCGGGTTGCGGTGCGCTGCGCCCCCCTATCGGCAATGAAGCGTGGGAGGCTTTCAGCCTCGATGATCGCGGCTGGAAAGCCGCTCCCACAGACTTTTTCCGGCCGCTACCAGGAACGCACCCGGCCGATGTCCACGTGCACGAAGTCGGACGCGGGGTAGTATCCGACCCCCCCTGCCGCCAGCGACAAGGCGATGCCCTTCAACTCGCAGGTCTGGAGGCCGGGAATGCGGATGTCGATCGCCTTCCCGTGGACATGCAGGCTCTGGGCCGCAACACCGCGGTTGCAGAGGTGAAGGGCGGCGTTGGTCGCGGGCGAGCGAAAGCCGGAGATGACGTGAAACGGGCGCGGGTTTTCACAGCGGCGGGAGAGGGTGTGCAGCAGGTCCAGCAGGCGCTCGTCGATGGGGCCGACCTCGCCGCTGCGGTGGTCCCTCAGGATGTGGTTGACGGCCCTGAGTGCACTCGGGTCGTAGCATCCCGATTTAAAGTAGCAGGCCTCGAGGGATTCCCCTGTGTGGGTGTTGAAAAAGGCCAGGCGGCGGTCAGGCGGGGTCTTCTCCTGCTGCATGGCGGCCGCCTGGCGCGGCAGGAAAAAAACAGAGGCCGCCAGCAACCCCCATCGCAGAAACCGGCGGCGATGGATGGGCACAGCGGCTAGGCAGCAGTCTGTGGGTCGCTCGGCAATCGACAAAACGCGCTTCAACCTCCCATAATATTTAAGTTTATCCTGAACCCGGAAAACTGTCAACGCTCCCCGACCCGCCGGGCCGAGTTGACCCGCTCGCGGTCATAGGTTCGGAAAATCAGCTCCTCCCGCGCACGCCGCTCCGCGGGCAGGTCGCTGAACTGCAGCTGTTCAAACCGTGCGAGCAAATCCGCCTTGGCCGGAATCGCTTCCAGGCCCTTCCCGATCGAGCGGCCGCTGAGCGTGTCGAGCACCACGGCGGTGCTGCCGTCGGAGACGACGGCCAGCGGAATTTGACAGCGGTCCAAAAGGCGGGCGGCCGCCAGGATCTCCCGCTCGCAGGAAGCCAGGGACCCCGCTGCGCACCGGAACGCCATCACCCGCCGACCGGCCGCGTTCACTACTAGGTCAACGGCCGAACGGTAGATTTCCCCGGCGATGGCCATTTCGATCGGCACCTCGACCTCGATCTCCTCCCGGTCGTAGCCTTTCTGCTCCACGAGAAGGCGTTCGACGGCCTGGCGGTTTTCCTCGGCGCCGATGTTCGGCACCTCCCTGCCGGTGGCGAAATCGATCAGGGTCGTGAAGGGTTTGAGGGGTGCGGCCATGACGTCTGTGCCTCTATTCGTCGGCGCTCGGCGGCTTCGGCCGGCGGCCGGCGGCGGTCCTGGCTTTCGGCGGGGCCGGAACCGGGATCCGCCGGGCGTCGCTCCACAGGCCTTCCAGATCGTAGAACTGCCGCACCGACTCAAAGAAGACATGGATGACGACGTAGCCGTAGTCTATCAGCACCCACTGGCCTTCGGCGGCGCCTTCCACGCTCAGGGGCTTGATCTTTTGCTTGCGCAACTCGCGTACGATGTGATCGGCAATGGCGCTCACCTGGCGGTTGGCGCGGCCGCTGCAGATGATGAACACATCGGCGATCGATGTGAGCTCGCGCACGTCGAGCGCCACCACGTTGACGGCTTTCTTGCCCAAAACGGCCTTGAAAAACACCTCCAACGAGGCATCCACGACATCCGTCATAAGTAAAGTCCTCTGGCTTTGATGTGCTGCCGCACCGGTTCGGGAACCAGAAAGCGTATGGAGCGGCCTGCGGCCGCCAGGTCCCTGATCCGGCGGCTGGAAACATCCAGGGCGGTCACCGGAAAAAGGGTGACGCCCCGGACCCCTTCAGCGCTGAAACCGGTCGGATCCCCTGAAAGCGTGCATCGCGACGAAATCCTGGAGCGAATGAAATCCTCGACCGCCTCACGCTCGGAGCCGGCGCTGCGGTGGGAGGCATCGGGCCGGGAGATCACGATCACGGGAACCAGCGCCAGCAGCTCCCGGAACGACTTCCACGTGTCGATCTCCAGAAAGGCGTCCAGCCCGACGATGAGAAAAATGTCGCTGCCGGCCGGCAGCTCGCGCTGAAAATGCCGGATCGTGTCGACGGTGTACGAAGGCCCCCCGCGTCGGATCTCCACATCCGAGGCCGCCATCCCGGATTCGCCCTCCGCCGCCAGTTCGATCATCCGCAGCCGGTCGGCCGCGGCGGCCAGCGCGCCGCCGTCCTTGTGCGGCGGCACCGCGGCCGGGATGAGGAGGACCCGATCCAGGCCGCACCCCTCCCTGACTTCCAGGGCCGCCCGCAGGTGGCCGAAGTGGATGGGGTTGAAGGTGCCGCCGAATAAGCCTAATTTCATTTTGTTAAGGAACCGTGCATCGTTGACGGCTGCGTAAAAAGTCCAGTTTCAAGGCGCCGCGAATCCCGCTGAACGAGGCGTACAGTGACGTACGCCGCAGTGAATGCGGGATGAAGCGCAACGCAGAAAATGGGCTTTCTACGCAGCCGTCATTCGCGGACCTGCCCGCTGCCGTATACCACAAACTTGGTCGTGGTGAGCTCCTCGGCGCCCATCGGCCCGTAGGCGTGCAGCTTGGAGGTGCTGATGCCGATTTCGGCCCCGAGGCCGAGCTGGCCGCCGTCGTTGAAGCGGGTCGAGGCGTTCACCAGCACCACCGAGGAATCCACCTCCCGCACGAAACGCCGCGCCCGGTCGTAATCGCGGGTGACGATGGCATCGGTGTGGTTTGACCCGAAGGCGGCAATGTGGCCGACGGCCTCGCCCATGTCCGCCACTACCTTCACGGCCAGAATCAGGTCCAAAAACTCGGCCGGCCAGTCTGCGTCCGTGGCGGGCACGATCCCCGGCACGATCCGCTGTGACTCGAAGCAGCCGCGCAGCTCGACCCCGGCGGCGGCAAAACGCCGGGCCATCCCCGGCAAAAAACGTTCGGCTTCCGACCGGTGGACCAGCAGGGTCTCCATGGCGTTGCACACGCCCGGCCGCTGCACTTTGGAGTTGAAGCTTATTTCCTCGGCCATGGCGAGGTCGGCGCCCTCGTCCACGTAGACGTGGCAGACTCCCTTGTAGTGCTTGAGCACCGGGATCCGCGAGTGCGCGACCACGAAGCGGATGAGCTCCTCGCCGCCGCGCGGGATGATCAGGTCGATGGTCTCCTCCTGCTGCAGCAGGGCGTTCACCGCCGCCCGGTCCTTCACCGGCACCACCTGGACGGCGGCCTCGGGCAGCCCGCTGCCCGCCAGCACCCCGCCGATCACGGCCGCCAGCGCCCGGTTGGAATGCAGGGCTTCGGAGCCGCCGCGCAGGATGACCGCATTGCCGGCTTTCAGGCACAGCCCGGCCGCGTCCACGGTCACGTTCGGCCGCGACTCGTAGATGATGCCGATCACCCCGAGCGGGATGCGCATGCGCGCCACCTGCAGCCCGTTCGGCCGGGTGCAGACGGGGCCCGTGCTGCCCACGGGATCCGGCTGCTGCGCCACCTCCCGCAGCCCCTGCGCCATGGCGGCGATGGTGGTGTCCGTGAGGGTGAGCCGGTCGATCATGGCCGCCGAAAGGCCGCCGGCCTTGGCCGCCTGAAGATCCTTGCGGTTTTCGGCCTTGAGGTCATCGGCCCTGCGGGTGATCTCCTCGGCCACGCGCTCAAGCACGGATGTTTTCTGCCGTGATGAGCAGCCGGCCATGGCTTTCGCCGCCTGTCGTGCGGCCTTGGCCATGGCCGTGATCGTTTCGTTGATCGATGTCATCAGATGCTTCCTTCGCCTTCTCGGTGGGGACAAGATGATCGATACCGGATAAGCAAGGGCCACGGCAGATCTCGAAATGCCATCCAGCATCCGGCATCGAGTATCCGGTACCCGAACTCAGGCTTCTTGTACCTCATCTATGGCGGTTATCACAAGATTATCCCGGTGGATCACCTCGTCGTAGGACTTGTGACCCAGGACCTGCCGGATGTGCTGGGACCTGAGGCCCATGACCCTGCGGATGTCGGCCGCGCTGTAATTGACGAGGCCGACGCCGAGGGGCTCCCCCTCCGGGCCCCGGAACTCCACCGCCGCGCCGACGGCAAACTCGCCCTGAACCCCGACGACCCCGCTGGCGAGCAGGCTTTTACCGCGCCGGGTGAGGGCGGTTTTGGCGCCGGCGTCGACCGTGAGGCTGCCTTTGGGTCTGAGCGAGAAAGCGATCCAGCATTTGCGCCGCGTCAGCTTTTCCCGGCGGGGCACAAAATAGGTGCCGTGCGGCTCCCCGTCCAGCAGCCGTGTCAGGATGTCCGGCTTGTCCCCCTTGGCGATCACCATGGGCACCCCGGCGGAGTTGACCTTGCGGGCGGCGGCGAGCTTGCTCATCATGCCGCCGGTCCCGAGCGGCCCGGGGATGCTGCCGGCGGCCTTTTCCGTGCCCTTGGTGATGGCGGCCACCACCGGGATCAGCTGAGCGTCGGCATGCGTGCGGGGGTCCTTGGTAAACAGCCCGTCGATGTCGCTCAAGCTGATCAGCAGGTCGGCGTCCATCAACAGCGAGATCATGGCCGCCAGGTTGTCGTTGTCCCCCAGCTTGATCTCCTCCACCGAGACCGTGTCGTTTTCGTTAATGATCGGCACGATCTTCCACTCGAGCAGGGTGTTCAGGGTGTTGCGTGCGTTGAGATAGCGCTTGCGGCTGGTGAGGTCCTCGCTCGTCAGCAGGATCTGCGCGACCTTGCGGCCATGCCGCTCGAAGACCTTTTCGTATTCCATGATGAGGCCGGCCTGGCCCACGGCCGCCACGGCCTGACGCCGCGGGAGCTCATCGGGTCGGCGCTCCAGCCCGATTTTCTTCACCCCGGAGGCCATGGCGCCCGAGGACACCAGGATGATCTCGAGGCCCCGGTCCATCAGCGTGCCGATCTGGCGGGCCAGCTCGCGCATGACTTTGACGTTCAACCCGCCGGGCGCGGTCAGGACATTGCTGCCCACCTTGACGACGACCCGGCGGACACTCTCAATTGGGAGTGGGCGGAGGTTCATGGCGAAGCGCATCCAAACGCCGGCTGACGTCGGACAGAAGCGGGGCGACGCCTTTGCCGGTCGCAGCTGAAATGAGATAAACTTTTTGCCGTTTTTTCAAGGCCGCCCTGAAGGCCCGGGCCCGTTCCTCGGCCCCGGTAATGTCCAGCTTGTTGAGAGCAATGAGCTGGGGCTTGCGTGCGAGCGAACGGCTGTAGAGCGCAATTTCGGCGTTGATGGTGTCGAAGGCCGCCAAGGGCATTTCCGGATCGATGGCGGAGGCATCGATCAGGTGCAACAGGATACGCGTGCGCTCGACGTGGCGCAGGAAACGGATCCCCAGCCCCGTGCCGGCGTGCGCCCCGGCAATCAAACCGGGGATGTCGGCCACCACGAAGGGTTCCCGGTCGCCGGCCTTGACCACCCCAAGGTTGGGGACGAGGGTCGTGAAGGGGTAATCGGCGATCTTGGGCTTGGCCGATGAGATGACGCTGATCAGCGTGGATTTGCCCGCGTTGGGCAGACCGACGATGCCCACGTCGGCCAGAAGCTTTAGCTCGAGTTTGAACTGCTTGAACTCGCCGGGCTCGCCCGGCTGGGAAAAACGCGGCGTGCGGTGCGTGGAGGACTTGAAGTGGGTGTTGCCTTTGCCGCCGCGGCCGCCGCGGGCGGCGAGGAAGGATTCGCCGGGCTGGGAAAAATCCTTGATGATCTCGCCGGAATCGGCATCCCGGACGATCGTGCCGGCCGGCACCTCGATGACAAGGTCGGCGCCGTTGCGGCCGGATTTCTTCCGCCCCTGGCCGCCGCCGCCCCGTTCGGCCGCGAAGTCGTGCTTGAAGCGGAAGGGGTAGAGCGTTCTGCGCTCCGCGGAGGCGACCAAGGTCACATCGCCCCCCTTGCCGCCGTCGCCGCCGTCCGGGCCCCCGCGGGGCACGTACTTTTCGCGGCGGAAACTCACACAACCGCTTCCGCCGTCGCCGGACTGAACGGTTATGAACGCTTCGTCAATAAATTTCACTCTGGCGCGTAGACGCTGACTTTCTGGCGCGACCGCCCCTGGCGCTCAAAGGCGACGATGCCGTCGATCTTGGCGAACAGGGTGAAATCCTTGCCCAGCCCGACGTTGTTGCCCGGGTGGAACTTGGTGCCCACCTGGCGCACGATGATGTTGCCCGCCCGGACGAGCTGCCCGCCGTAGATCTTGACCCCGCGCCGTTGCCCGGCGCTGTCGCGGCCGTTTCTGGAACTGCCGGCTGCCTTTTTGTGTGCCATACTCCCTCACTCCTTAGAGTCGGCTTCTTATAAGGCCCAATTTCTACGTTGCGCTTCGTTTCGTGTTTGCTGCGGCGTACAATTAGTACGCCTCGCAAAACGAAACTCGCGCGCCTTGAACTTGGGACCTTCTAAGAAGTCGACTAACTTGCGGACTTATATAACGATATACTTTATAAGCGGGGCATCACCCGCTTATCATTACGAATCCGCCAGAAATTCAGTTGAAATGAAAACGATCACGAATACTTTTTATAAGCGGACGAAAGCCCGCTTATTATGCTTCGATACCGTCGATGCGGATGGCGGTGTAGGGCTGACGATGGCCCGCCTTGCGGCGATAGCGCTTGCGGCGCTTGTATTTGAAGACCAGGATCTTCTTGGCCCTGTCCTGCTCAACGATGCTGGCCTGGACCGCCGCTTTTTCGATCATGGGCTGGCCGACGCGGATGTTCTCGCCATCCGCAACCAGGAGCACCTTGTCGAGGGTCACCTTGCCACCGACGTCACCCGGGATTTTCTCAATCCGCAGGGTTTCGCCCTTTTGAACCTTGTATTGTTTTCCGCCTGTGCTGACGACCGCGTACATCGGGTGCCTCCTGAAAAATGATGGTGTCTCAAAAACCGGTAAATATTAGATGATGCGAAAAAAATGTCAACAAAAAAATCATTTAGCCTGCAAGATGCCGCAGGCCAAATGATTTTTTATGGGTTGTTTTTAGAACCAACAGAGCATAAGTTCATCGAAAATCCTCTCGCAAATCAGGCCGCCTTTCGAATGGGAGGCATAATGCCGCTTCGTCCCCTTTGGCAAAGGGGGTTGGGGGGATTTGGAACTTAGGTGATGGGGAGTTGTTTCAAACCACCTGCATTTTGGAGGCCTTTGTGAACCCCTCCGTCCTTCAGTCCGTCTTTTTCTGGGATAGTACTGTCAGCACCGCCCAGACCATGGAGCTGCTCGGGGAGGAGCCGCTTTCCATCCGGGTGGAAGGCAAGCCCTATTCGGTGATCATGCGCACCCCGGGGGAGGAGATTGCCCACGTCGCCGGTTTCTGCCTCGGCGAGGGCATCATCGACACCCCGGCGGACTACACCTCGATTGCCTACTGCGACGCTGAGAGCACCAACGTGGTCACGGTGACCCTGACCCCCTCCCGACGGGCGGAGGTTGCCGGAATTCTCGATCGGCGCAACTACATCAGCCAGACGAGCTGCGGGTTGTGCGGCAAGGAGCTGGTCCAGGACCTCTACCAGCTGCTGCGTCCCGTGCCGGCGGGCCCGGCCATCGGGATGTCCACCGCCCTGGCCGGCCTGAAGGCCATGTCCCGGCATCAGCCGCTCCGGGACCGGACGCACGCCTCCCACGCCGCCGCCCTCTGGGATGCACAGGGAAAGCTGCTTGCCGTCGCCGAGGACATCGGCCGCCACAACGGCCTGGACAAAGCCATCGGCAAAGCGCTTATCGATGGCAGCCTCCCGCAGGCCGCCCTTGTGATCCTGTCCTCCCGGGTGAGCTACGAGCTGGTCCAGAAGGCCGCCCGGGCTCGCATCCCCGCCATCCTGTCCGTATCCCGGCCGACCGGGCTGGCCGTCGAGCTATCCTCCCGGCTCAACATGGGCCTCGCCTGCCTGGCACCGAAAGAAGGGGCCTATGTCTTTTGCGGGAAGGAGCGGTTCAGATTGGATTCCTGATTTAGGATGCCGGATCAGGCATCCCATCACCCGGGGGAGAGGCCTCCGGTCTCGATATCCGCGCCGGCTGTCTTCGCCGAAGCCTACGAGGCACGCAACACCGATTCCGATACCCGTCAGCCCATCCTAATTATCTCGCCGGTCGCCGACCGGCCCCGATGCGCACCCTCAGGCGGCGCCGCTGCAGGGCGCCCCGGGCGGCAGGGGATTGCCCGCTTCGGGGGCACAGTTGGCCGGCGCAGCCGATTCCTTTTTCCCCAAGCCCGCCGACGCTGCCGGCCATTTTTTTTCGATGATGGATTTCAGTTTCTGCACGGTCGGCTTGACAGAGATCGCAACGACCGCCACGGCGGCGATCCATTGCACCCCTGCCGGGAAGATCTCCGCGGCCTGGCCCGCCGCGGCCTTGGCTGAAATGCCCAGGGCGGCGTACACATGGTCGACCGCCAGCCCCAGCAGCACCGAACAAACCGCGATGGCCGCCAGGTAAATTGCCGTCGCCCGCTTGCCCATCGTCCCCAGCAGCACCGTGATCGACGCCATGTTGGTCGCCGGCCCTGCCAGCAAAAACACCAGGGCGGCGCCCGGGCTCACTCCCTTGAGGATCAGGGCTGCCGCGATGGGGGTCGAGGCCGTGGCGCAGATGTAAAGCGGGATGCCGACCGCCAGCAGCAGCAGCATGGCGGGCAGGCCCGAGCCGAGGTGACGGCTGAAAAGGTCGTCGGGGATGAGAACGGTGATCAGGCCGGCCAGCAGCAGGCCGAAGAAAAACCACGGGGCCATGTCGCCCCAGAGGTCCGTGACGGCGAATTTCAGTCCGGCGCGCAGCTTCTCGTTGAAGCTGTGGTGGTTGCGGTGGACCTTCGGGTCGCAGGCCAAGCCGTCGCAGCACCCGTCCACCGGGCAGGTCAGGTCCGGGATGGCGGGCGGGGCGCCCTTGCGGAAGCTGAAAAGATTCTCAGCCACCCCGGCCACGCACGCGGTGATAAATGCCGAGGCCGGCCGCGCCACGGTCATGACCGGGTCCATCATGGCCCAGGTCACGGCGATCGAATCCACACCGGACTCCGGGGTTGAGATCAGAAATGCGGTGGTGGCCCCTTGAGTGGCCCCTTGTTTGCGCAGCGACACGGCTGCGGGCAGCACGCCGCAACTTCAGAGCGGTATCGGCACGCCGATCAGGGCGGCCTTGAACACCGACGAAAAACGGCCGTTGCCCAGGTGCCGGGCGATGGAGTTCGGGTTGAGAAACACCCGGAACAGCCCGCTCACCAGCAGTCCGAACAGGATGTACACCGCCGCGTCCAGCAGCAGATGCCGTGATTCGTTCAGCGCCTTGATTAGAAATTCCATGACGTAGTCCTTTGATCACCCCAACCAGGCTCTCCAATCAAATCCCATCCCCTTTTGCGGGAGGGGACTGGGGAGGGGGTGATTTCCATGCATAGGGGTATCCTAACCGGGAATAAAAGTACCACAGGCTCCCCGTTATTCGCGCACATGCCTCAGCCCGATGTCAAGCAGCAGCACCACGTGCTTGTCGTCAAGGGCATAATACACCACCTGCCCGTTGCGCCGCGTCTTGACCAGCGATAAGTCCTTCAAGCGCCGCATCTGGTGCGAGACGGCCGATTCGCTGATGCCCGTGAGGGCCGCCAAATCGCAGACACACATCTCCTCCCGGCGCAACGCCATGACGATCTTCAACCGGCTGGGGTCGCCCAGCACTTGATAAATGGTCGCCAGCTGCTGCAGCTCATCCTCGGAGGAAGCTTCGCGCCGGGCCGTTTTGACACGGTCCGCGTGCACGATCCGCAAAGGCATAATGTTGTCTTGGTCCATGGCTGATTCACCCAATGTCGTTTACGTCGCATCTGAACATATGTGCATATGTATGCCTACCGGAACCCCATGTCAACTGATGTTCTCGAAAGCCGCCCGCCTCGAAGGGGTTCTGCCTGCGAGTTTTATTTGCTGTCAACTGGCGTAAACTGATGTAACTTACTGTAAAAGTTTAAACTTTTGACTTGACAAGCACCCTTGGGCCGTTCACATATAAACCTCTCCTCCCTCCCGAGCACCCACCTTCGAGTCTCCCACTTGGGCCAGCGTTTTAATGTTGGGGCCATTTGATTTTACTAATTCTTTCTGATCCCGAGAGCGAGGAGACTTATCCATGCAACCGCGCACGCTGGTTTTCTTGTTTGTCCTGCCGGCCATTGTTGTTCTGATTGGCGTGAACAACCTCTTCAGCGCTGAACAAGGACACCTTATTCCGTCGACGGCTTCCGGCTCCACAGCCGACCGCTTTCCGGCCCCTTTGCCGGTCCCACCCCCTGACAGCGACAAAGACGGTTACTCGGATGCAGCCGAGACGCTCCTGGGCTCAAACCCCGCGGAGGCCACCAACCGGCCTTCCGGGGTAAGCTATCAGTATGATGCGCTGGGCCGCATCCAGGAGATTGTGCGTGTGCCGAGCCGGTAGGCCAAACCCGGATTGATCAAGACGCTCGTCCGCAACACTATGACTTCGGAGGTTTGCCAGATGATCCCGAGCAGATTGCAGATGATGCAGTTGGTTTTTTCTATCCTTCTGCTGGCGGTCCCCGCCGGCCCTGGACGGGCCCAAGGCAGCAGCGACGCCGCCCCGCCGATCGAGTTTTACAGCAGCTTCTCCACGCCCCAGGTGGAGGCGTTATCGCACTCCGGGGCCGCGGTGACGAGCATCCCTGTTCTGGTGCCGCCCGGCCGAGCGGGGCTGGCACCGAGCCTGAGCCTCACCTACAACAGCTACGCCAAGAACGGCTGGGTCGGGGTGGGCTTCGGACTGGATCTGGGCGCAATCCAACGCTCGGGCAAGTGGGGGCTGGACTATCAGGGCCGGGAGTTCTCCGCCTCGCTTGGGGGTTCCGCCGCCGAGCTGGTGCCCCGGCCCGACTGGGGCGGGCAGATGTACGGGGCGAGGCTTGAGGCGGCGTTTATCAAATACCTTTTCAAGGGAGCCGCCGACGGCTGGGAGGCGTGGGCCAAGGACGGAAAGCGGTTTTACTTCGGCAGCACGGCGGCCTCCCGCCAGGAGGACCCGGTCATCAATAGCCGGGTGTTCAAGTGGTGCCTGGACCGGGTGGAGGATTCAAATGGCAACTTCATGACGGTTGAGTATGTCAAGCACAGGGGCGAGATCTATCCCCGGCGGGTCGACTACACCGGCAACCGCGGGCTATCGCCTAGCAATGCGGTGATTTTTCACCTGGAAGATCGGCCGGATGCCGGTCCGATGTTCGGCACCGGCTTTGAGGTCACCACCGCCAAGCGGCTGAAGACGATAGAGGTGCGTGCAGGCTCTCTGTTGGTGAGGGCCTACGCGTTTGATTACACCGAAGGTGAGAGCACCGGCCGCTCGCTGCTCTCGAGCGTGCAGCAGTTTGGGACCGATGCCCGCATCGACGCCGCAGGCGAGATCATGGCTGGAAGCAGCCTGCCGCCGACGCGTTTGGACTGGCAGGAGGATAGCCCGGGCAGCTTCAGCCGGCCGCCGGCCGCCGGCTCCGTGATCCAGAGCTTTGACTTCGGCGGCAACCGCGATCAGGTGATTCCCTTTGATTTCAACGGCGACGGCAACATGGACCTGTTCATGTGCCGGCCCGAGTGGGGGCTGGCCAGCGTGCTGCGCTCAAACGGGGATGGCAGTTTCACCCAGGCCTATTGGTCCACCACCGGCATCGGCGGCTACAACTTGAGGAACCAGGAGGACAAGGCGCTGGTCTTCGACTTTGACGGCGACGGCAAGAGCGACCTGTTCTTCTACCGGCCGGACACGGGCAACGTGGGGATTGCCCGCTCCAACGGGGACGGCAGCTTCAACAAGGTGTACCTGTCCGAAAACGGCATCGGCGGCTACGACTTCAAGAGTCTGCGGGACCGGGCGCTTTCCTTCGACTTCAACGGCGACGGTAAGAGCGATCTGCTTTTTTACCGGCCTGGCTCCGGCAAGATCTTCGTGCTGCGCTCAAACGGGGACGGCAGCTTCACGACGGGCTACGCCTCCTGGTCGGGGATTGCCGGCTACGACTTGAACAGCGAGGCGGACCGGGTGTTCGCCTTCGACTTTGACGGCGACGGCCGAAGCGACCTGTTTTTGTACCGGCCGGACCACGGCAAGGTCACGGTGGCACGCTCAAATGGGGACGGCACCTTCACCCCCGTGTATTCCTCCGGGTACGGGATTGCCGGTTACGATCTGCGCGGCCGGCGCGATGTGGCTTTTCCTTTTGACTTCAATGGCGACGGCAAGACGGACCTGTTCCTGTACCGGCCCGACAGCGGGCTGGCCTGTGTGGCGCGCTCCAACGGAGACGGCACCTTCACGCAGGTGTATTACTCGGCGGGGGGCATCGGCGGCTACGATCTGCGCGGCAGACGCGATATGGCCTTTCCGTTTGACTTCAACGGCGACGGCAAGGCGGACTTGTTCCTGTACCGGCCCGACAGCGGGCTGGCCTGTGTGGCGCGCTCCAACGGGGACGGCACCTTCACGCAGGTGTATTACTCGGCAAGGGGCATCGGCGGCTACGATCTGCGCGGCAAACGCGATATGGCCTTTCCGTTTGACTTCAACGGCGACGGCAACGCGGACATTTTTTTCTTCCGCCAGGAGGGCCGTACGGCCTCGGTGGTTCAGTCCGGCGTTGCCGTGCCGGATTTGCTGACCCGAGTCGAGAACCCCCTGGGCGGGGTGACCGAGATCGCCTACACGTCCTCCTCGCGCTGTCAAAACCATCTGCTGCCCTTCATCGTGCATCCGGTCTCCGCAATCAGCATAAAGGACGGTCTTGCCGGAAGCCCGGCCTTGGTCTCCCGCTTTGCCTACAGCGGCGGCTATTACGATTACGGGCAGAGGGATTTCAGGGGCTTTGAGACGATCACCCAGACCAACCCGGAAGGCGCCACGACGACCACGGTGTTCCATCAGGACACGCATCGGCAGGGGAAAAGCCGGCTGGTGGAGACGCGCGAGTCGGCCGCAGGGCCCCTGATGGCTCGCTCCGAGTTTGTGTGGGAGCAGACCCAGCTTCGCGGCAGCGGCGCGTACTTTGTGAAGCTGCTGAGCAAGCAGAGCGCGGTCTACGACGCCGAAGCTGTCTTCTCAGGGCAGGAGTACTTCTACGACGATGAGACCGGCAACCTGCTGGAGACAACCGTTGGGGGGACAGGGGCGGAGTCCGTCACCACGAGCACGGTCTGGGAGAGCTTCGGGGCCTGGCTGTTCAGGCCGACCCGGGAGACCCTGGAGGGATCGGTCTCCGGCAAGCTCCGGGAGAGCTATCTCGACTACGAGCCGAAGACCGGCAACCTGCGCACAAGGGAGCTGTGGCTGGAGGGGGGCGCCAACCCGCGAATTGAGATGGCCTACGACGCTTTCGGCAATCCGGTGGCCGCGATCGACGCCCTGGGCCATGTCACCGTCACCGATTACGACGCCGAGACCCGCACATTCCCGATAGGGGTTAAGCTCCCCAAGACCGGCCCGGTTGAGCACATCAAGCACATGGAGGTCGACCCGCGCTTCGGCAAACCATCGGCCGCAACCGATGAGAATGGCAACCGCACCCTTTATGCCTATGATGTTTTTGGCAGGCTGGTGGAGACGCGCTTTGCCGACGGCGGGGTGACGCGGGTGGAGTACCAGGACCGGCAGCTGCCGGCCTGTGTGCTGACCAGCGTCAAGGAGGCGGCCGGCGGCGGCTTGATCCGCTCCTACCGGTACATGGACGGCTTGGGCCGGGGCATCCAGACGGTCGGCTTCGGTGAAGGGGGCAAGTCGATCGTGACCCGCAGCTTCTATGACGCCATGGGCCGCAACCACTACAGTGCCGGGCCTTATTTTGCGGCGGGGGCAGGCTATCCCCAGGCGGTTCCGAACGGCTGCCCCTGGGCCAAGACCTCTTTTGATCGCCGGGGGCGCCCGGTGCGAATCGAGACGCCCGACGCCGAGCACGGGACGGTTGCCGCCGTGTTTGCCTATAACGGACTGGCAGCAACGGCCACCGACCCCGATGGGGCAAGCAAGACCGAAAGAAATGACTATCTGGGCCGGGTGGTGGAGGTGATCGAGCATAATGAGGGTGCTGATGCCGTCACCACCTATAGCTATAATGCGGCCGGCGATCTGCTGTCCGTGACCAATGCCCTGGGCCAGGCAGTCACCATGGCCTACGACACATTGGGGCGGAAAATCGGCATGAACGACCCGGACATGGGCGCCTGGGGCTACGTGTATGACGCCGCCGGAAGGCTGACCGCCCAGACCGATGCCAAGGGTCAGGCCACGCGCTTTGCCTATGATGCCTTGGGCCGGGTGCTGTCGAAGACATACTCGACTCCGGATCCGGCGGTCACGTATGCGTATGACGATCCGGGGGTCGCAAACGGCATCGGCCGATTGCACGAGGTAATAAACGCCAATGCCGCCACCACCTACAATGCCTATGATGCCAGGGGAAGGGTGCTTGAGGTCGGCCGCAGCATCCGGGGAGCACCCAAGTCGATCTACAATACCGTCTACCGCTACGATCTCGCCGGGCGACTGGTGAGCATGCTCTATCCTGACAACTACCAAGTTGCTTATGGTTACCACCCCGAAACAGGGTTATTAAAATCCGTGACCGGGATCACGGATTTTACCGAGTATGCAGAGTTTGAGTCCTACGATGCGGCCGGACGGGCCCAGTATGTCTACCACGGCAACGGCACGGCCACGACCCACAGCTTCGATGCGGCCTCGGGGCGGCTTACCTCGATTGCCACCGCAGACCCGAATCTTGCTCAACTCCAGAAGAAAAGCTACCGCTACAGCTCGGCCGGGGACATCGTGGGGATCACCGATGCAAGCGCCAAAGGGTCTTTTTCTCGCAGCTACCAGTACGACCGCCGGCACCGGCTGCTGGCTGAGACGAGCGTTGGGGTGGAGGAGTCCTTCAAGGCGGCGGTGATCACCCCGGTCTTTGACGACCGGTTCCCGCTGCACGGACCGAAGATCGTCGCCGTAGCCGGGGTCGAGCATCGCATAGGTTATGATGAAAACGGCAACATGGTGCGGCTGCCGGACCTCTCGGACCCGAACCGGGTGCGCGAGCGCCATATCGCATACAATGCCGACAACCTGCCGGTGCGGATCGCCTACGCTGGGGAGAGCGGCGCGGGCGGCAGCGCGCGGAGCAGCCGGCAGGGACGGCGGGGTTTGCTTCATCGGATCCGCCCATGCGCAGTCCCATGCCCCGGCGACCGTCGAGCTGCTTTACGACGGCGCGGCCCGGCGCGTGATCAAGCGGGTGCACGGGACGCGGCTGACCTTTTACATCGGCGGCCATTTCGAGGTGGTTGACGGCATCGAGACCAAGTACATCTTTGCCGGCGCCATGCGCATCGCCAAGATCAGCTCGGGCAGCCCCCACTTCTACCACAAGGACCATCTGGGCAGCTCGACCTTCATCACCGACAGTGAAAACGGTCTGCCGGTTGAGACGGCCGACTTTCTGCCCTTCGGCCTGACGCGCACCCACTCCGGCGAGAACATCGCCCGGCACAAGTACACCGACCAGGAAGAAGACACCGAGACGGGTCTATACAATTACAACGCCCGCCTGTATGATCCGGCCTTAGGCATGTTCATCAGCCCGGACACAATCGTCCAGAACCCGTTCGACCCCCAGACCCTTAACCGCTATGCCTATGCTCGCAACAACCCGCTGACGTTCACCGATCCCAGCGGGCATTTTGTAGAAGTTGTACTGGCGGGGATAGCGGTTGGCGCTGCCGTCGGTGCGATAAGTTCCGGCATCCAGAATGACTGGGCGCTTAAAGAAACTCTGATCGGTGCAGGGATCGGCGGTGTGGCCGGCGGGGTGGGCGCCGGTGTGGGCGGGCTTGCTTTTAGCGCAGCCGGCGGAACAAATGGAGGATTGACGGCTTGTCTTGCCGGAGGGATAGCCGGTGGTGTCTCGGCCGGCGCCACCAGCGGCGGATTATCTGCAGCCGTCTATGGCGGAAGCGTTTCCGAGGGAATGCTGACGGGAGCCAAATGGGGAGCCATCGGCGGAGCCGCCTTTGGAGCTGTCGGGTGGGGCTTTGACGGTGCATGGCCCTGGTACCGGATTCCGACGCATGTAGCAGCCAGTGGTGCAATGGCTGCCCTTTCGGGTGGGGATATCGTTCAAGCATCCAGCATCGCCCTGGCCACTTCCCTCTCAGCGTATATGTTCTATAGATCCGTAGGAGAGAACCCGAATCCAGAACCTGGAACAGAACTCGTTTTCAAGCAAGAGGGAGAAAGGAGCTACCAGGAAAACCAAAACGTCGGTACAGCGAGAGTCTCTGAGAATGACCCAACAATATGGGCGAGTGAGCATTCGGGATTTATGCAGGCGGTATCTAAAGGGCCATTAATCGCTCCGATGGGAACATGGCACGACAACTGGATAATCGATTATCCGATACCTAAACCCGTATGGGATTATTGCATTAGATTCACGCCGGGCCATGCTATTGGCATCGTCGCTACCTTTGGTGCGCATTGGGCTGCCTCCAACCCAGCCTTTTATGGACCTTACCTGTGGAGGTGAAACATGAAGATACTCCTTTTCTGTGCAATTCTTTTTAGCTGTTCTCACCAACAAGCTGTTTATCCTGAGTGGAGTCCAGTGACACAAGATAGCTTGACAGGTGTGTACAGCAATATCGGCACCAGTGATCCTGAGACCGCCAAGCAGTACAAAGCAGTACGAAAGCTTACAGGCTTTTTTTGGCCGAAAGCCAAACTGGATGCAGATGCTGTCAAGCTTACTGAACACCTTGGAAAGATAAGTGTCTTCGCCCTCAAAGGCGATGCTGTCATTGCCACAATGGAGCTTTCTCTCAGCGATGGCAAACTCATCATTACGAGGGACGGAGACCAGGAGGGTGTCACCTACAGAATGGTCGAAAAATTTCATCGCAACAAGGAAGGACTCGTTGTAGAAACAACAACCAAGACAACGGGAATATTTGCCATTCGGTCCTGATACAAGAAACTGGCATTTATTCATGCTCAAGTAAGAAATGGCCAGGCAATAACACCAAAATTTCTGAGTGGAAAATGGGAAATAGGGGCGGTCATGTTTCAATGCTTTATTTCTCAATTGAGGTATGACCATATTCTACTATGCCTCGTAAAGCCCGCATCGATGCTCCCGGAGCGCTGCATCATATTATCTGCCGTGGGATTGAACGCCGCCGCATTTATCGTGATGACTCGGATCGGCAGGATTTTCTCAACCGACTCGGACCAATTCTCAGTGAACCCCGGAAGACCTGTTACGCTTGGGTACTCCTTCCGAACCCTTTCCACCTAAATCCGTTGCGGGCAAAGAGGTTCCTTCGATGGCGTAGCCGGATCACGGTGAGTTCTGCGGACATGGGTGCCTACCCGCTCGCATCCGAGATTAACGGGCTGTATATAGGATTCCACCTCTACGACGGAAAAACCCAAGACACCGTCGAAGTGCTGAAAATCAGACCCTGAAGCTGTTGCAGCCAGATCCCGCCAGATCATTTGTGCTTTCCACTGTCACGACAAGCTTCAACTCATTAACCATTCGCAACCCTCCGGAATGATGTTAGATAATTTTAATGCGAATCATCCTCATTTTATAATGATCTTGATATGTTAACCCGGTAGTGGTATTCTTGTGCGACAAGACGCAATAGAGGGTCGCTTCTCCGGTAGCTGGCCACGTCGCCGGGTCTTTTTTGTTTCAACAATGCGGAGTGGTTTTGGATTATAGGTGGAACATCAAATCTCTGTGGACCGATCGGCCCGGGTCAAATGGGTGCCTGCCTTTTTGATCGGGGTTTTTTCATTTGAGGGTTCCGGGGGAGTCTGTCCGACCCATCCGACGAGCCACAATGAACCTGCTGGTTAACTCAAACGCGCCGCGGCGAGATTAGCTCCCATGCTTGAGGACTATCTCAGGAAGTTTGCCCGTCTCCGCACCGACAGCGGGCGGAACCGCTATCCCGCGACAACATGCCATCGGGCGCCGCACAAACCTCTCCTGCTGCTTTCGGTGATGGATCACATTGCCGAGGGTGTGATCACGGAAAATTTCATCCGGCCGTCCCTGGATCTGGTCGAGACGTTCAATTTGTACACCAGTTTGGTGCTGCCGGTCGGGTGGAAGACCAGCATGGCCCATCCCTTTCCACGGCTGCAAAAGGACGGATTCTGGCATCGCATCACCAACCCCGGCTATGACCCTGATAAGGATTACAACGTCACCTCGATTGCCAAGCTTCAGACGATCTATTCCGGCGCGCGGCTGGATGAAGAGCTGTTCCTGCTGATGTTGGACACTGAAAGCCGTTTGAAGCTCCGCGCGGTTTTAATCGTCACATACTTTGCAAGCGAGATCCGGCCGGTTCTCCTGGAACAGAGCAAGGTGAACGTCGAAGCCTACCAGTACAGTCAACAGCTTCTGTCCGAATTGAAAGACGAGATTCAGGATTGGGAAACCCCCGAAAAGCTGAAAGTCCGGTATCAGGGGTTCCGCAAAGCGATCGTGCAACTCTATGCGCACCGCTGTGCAATGTGCGGCATCCGCATGATCACCCCGGAAGGCCACACCATCGTGGAGGCCGCCCACATCAAGCCCTGGGCATTGAGCCGCGATGATCTCCCCTCCAACGGCCTGGCACTCTGCCGGCTTTGCCACTGGTCGTTCGATGAAGGGTTGATGAGTGTGGGCAAGGGTTACGAGGTCTTGGTGTCGAAGCAGGCCAAGAAGGACCCGAACATCCTTGGCCCGATAATGACCTTTGCGGACAGGCCAATTTTCCGACCATCCGAACAGCTTTATTGGCCAAGCCAAGACAATATTGCCTGGCACAGAAAATCTGTTTTTAAGTAGCGTATGGTCGGATGCGCAAAATACAGATTTGCCAAAACACTACTAAATCACAAATCAAGACG
>CAVQTH010000037.1:0-19395 GCA_963716325.1 uncultured delta proteobacterium
ACCGTGGCGATACGTGCCGTAGAAAGTTACCAGCGCCACGATTACCGCCGCTCCCAGCGCCAGCGTGTCGTCCGGGTAAAGCATCGCCACCAGCGAGACAAGGCCCAACACCGTTCGCACAAGGAAGTCCGTCATCTTCGCACTGGATATCCGGCCAAACATGGCAAAGGAAACACCCCAGCATGCGATCGATATGATCAGCATGTCCTGGGTCCCCTTCCAGCCCGGATTCGTCACCATTTCAGAGCGCACGAAGATGGCAAAGGTCATGAGGGTGACGGGCAGGCACAGTTTCAGCGCGATGTACATGGTTTTGACGAACGACGCCTCCGCGATCCGCGCCGAGACCGCCGCCGAGAGCGATGTGGGGGGGACAGCTCGCCCCAGACCGCGATCAGGAAGCAGAAGAAATGCGCGACCCAGGGATCGACGCCCATCTTGCGCATGGGGTCGACGACGATGACCGCAAGCACGATGTAGGTGGCGGTCGGCGGCAGGCCGGTGCCGACCAGCCAGCCGAACACCCAGGCCATCAGGACCATCGCGATGATGTGGAACTCGCCGAGTTTCAGCAGCATGCCGCCCATGCGGTTGATGAAGCCGGTCACGGTGAAAAGTCCGACCATGATGCCGAGCGTGCACAGCATCAGCGTCAGATAGGAGGTCAGCTCGGCATGGGTTTCGATCATGATGCGGACGTTCTTCCAGAGGTTGTCCTTTTGCGTCGCCGGATCTTTGCGCACGTATTTGTACAGCAGAAAAAGCAGGATGAGGAGCCCGAACATGAAGGCGCCGGTGTAGAGCCCCGCGAGCTGTTCGCCGTAGTTGAGAAACCCCATCAGGATCGTCAGATAGACGATGCCAATGAAGAAGATCAGCGTCTTGATCTGCTCGTACATCGGGATGGTGGCTTTTTCGATCGGGTCGGGCGGCATCAGCCGCACGCTCACCAGATAGACGGCTAGGCCGAGCGTGCTGTAATAGACGAAGGCGAGGGCGAAGCCGCGCAGCACCACATCCCAGTAAGGCACGCCGAGGAACTCCGCCATCACGAAGCCCGCGACCGCCATGACCGGCGGCATGATGAGCCCGCCCATGGACGCCGCGCATTCGACCGCTCCGGCGAATTCCCCCGGTATGCCGTATTTCTTCATCAGCGGGATGGTGAAGGCGCCGACCACCGTCGCATTAGCCGCTCCGCTGCCGCTGATCATGCCGACCGCGGACGAGGCCAGAACGGCCGTCTGCGGGATCGTGACGCGCGACTTGCCGGCGATCCGCCGCATGAACTGGACCATCGCGCCCTGGGCGTCGAAGCCGGCCGCCGCTGCTGCCAGGAGTAGGAAGGCGCCGATCGTCGTCAGCGCGATCTGCGCATACTGCCCGTAGATGCCCGTCGAGAGCTCGACCGTGCTCGATGTGATCACGCGGTAGAAGGTGGTCCCCGGGTGCCAGAAGAAATCGATCGGGCTGAGATTGCCCCACATGGTGTAGACCACCATGATCACGTTCACCCAGAACAGATCGGTGTGGATGACCCGCGACAGTTCCATCACCAGGAGGAATACCAGCAATCCCATGACGAAGTCCGTCCGGGTGTAGGAGCCCTGGCGCCAGATGGCGATCTCCTCGTACTGGCTCACGAAATGATAGAAGGCGAAAAGGCAGATTCCCAGGTAGATGACGACCAGGGTATGGTTGGCGACGGGCGGCAGTTTCTTGTAGATGAACCCGTTTTCATGCATGCACAGGATCTGCACCGCCACCGCGATCGGCACAAGGGCCGCCACGAGTTCGCTCGGGCCTCCGAAGCCTGTGTAAAAGTACCAGCACAGCCATATGAACATGACGATCGAAAGCAAGAATCTCAGATTCCTGATAGTGGCGTACCTCTTGAACTGCTCACTCATCTCCGTTTTTCCCTTCTTGGATTTGGTCGCTTTCGAGGGAAGGCCTTGATCGCCGTTAAGGCGGGTGGGATGTCAGCGCGGCGGCCGGTGCCTTGTTTGCCTTGCTGGTTAGCGGCAGCCAGGGCACCGGCGCCGCCGGTGTCCATCCGGTTACGTTCGGGCTACGCGATCATTTGTTTTCGGCGATCTTCCATTTGTTGTCCCAGGCCTTGTGCTCCTTGAGAAACTTCGCCAGCCCCGCATGCACCGGGATCTCCGGCTCGGCGTTGATGCCCTTCACCTGCATGCCGACGAAGTCGCGCGCCATGGGCTCGAAACCCGGATCGGCCTTGGCCAGGCTCTCGCGCTCCGCGTAGAACTTGGTCAGCATCTTGTAGACAACCTCCTCCGGCATGTCGGCACGCATGTTGTAGCCGAAGAGGAGGGGCACGCCCATGATCTTCTGCACGCCTACGTCCTTGCTGAAGACCTGCTTCGGATCGATTTCAACGGGAGTCAGGTTTTTCGCGGTGAGCTTTTTGACTTCATCCTCAGAGGGATTGATCACCTTGATGTCCAGGCGCAGCTCGGTCTCGCGCCAGTAGGTCGGAAGCGACCGGCCGGCGGTCGTGTAGCAGACCGAGCCGACGATGGTGCCGGCCTGGAGCGCATCGCCCTGGGCGGGCTCTCCGATCTGGACATGCTTGAAATCGTAGCCCAGCGCCTTGTAGATGCGCCGGAAATTCAACCAGTTCATGAAGCCGGCGGGAGTGAAAAACACCGGCTTGCCGCTGAAGTCCTTCCAGGATTTATACTGGTCGGCCTTTGGGGCGTACACGGCCATGAACGACTCCATCGGGTACGCATACCAGGTATGGACAATCTTCGACTTGGCGGGCTTGTAATCCTTGAAGGCGCCGTCGCCGGCGTAGACATCGGCCATTCCGACGTCGGCCGTGTAGCTGACCTCGGCTTCGCCGTCCATGGCCGCTTTCATGGCGGCGGTGGTCGAGGATAGGGGTTGACCGTGACGGTGTATTGGCCGGCCGAGCGCGCTCTCCAGGACTTGCACCATCTGAGCCGCGACCTTGTAGCCATACGAACCGGTGCTGGAAGTGGCCCAACGGATCGACTTGCGCTCCTGCGCGTTGGCGATACGTGCCGTAGAAGGTTGTCAGCGCCACGATCACCACCGTCCCCAGCGCCACCGTGTCGTCCGGGTAAAGCATCGCCACCAGCGAGACAAGGCCCAACAGCGTTCGCACCAGCAAGTCCGTCATCTTCGCACTGGATATCCGGCCAAACATGGCAAAAGCAACTCCCCAGCATGCGATCGATATGATCAGCATGTCTATGATCCCTTTCCAGCCCGGATGTCGTCACTAATTCAGAGCGCACGAAGATGGCAAAGGTCATGAGGGTGACGGGCAGGCACAGTTTCAGCGCGATGTACATGGTTTTTGTGAACGAGGCCTCCGCGATCCGCGCCGAGACCGCCGCCGAGAGCGATGTGGGAGGGGACAGCTCGCCCCAGACCGCGATCAGGAAGCAGAAGAAATGCGCGACCCAGGGATCGACGCCCATCTTGCGCATGGGGTCGACGACGATGACCGCCAGGATGATGTAGGTGGCGGTCGGCGGCAGGCCGGTGCCGACCAGCCAGCCGAACACCCAGGCCATCAGGACCATCGCGATGATGTGGAACTCGCCGAGTTTCAGCAGCATGCCGCCCATGCGGTTGATGAAGCCGGTCACGGTGAAAAGTCCGACCATGATGCCGAGCGTGCACAGCATCAGCGTCAGATAGGAGGTCAGCTCGGCATGGGTCTCGATCATGACGCGGACGTTCGCCCAGATGTTGTCCTTTTGCGTCGCCGGATCTCTGCGCACGTATTTGTACACCAGAAAAAGCAGGATGAGGAGCCCGAACATGAAGGCGCCGGTATAGAGCCCGGCGAGCTGTTCGCCGTAGTTGAGAAACCCCATCAGGATCGTCAGATAGATGATGCCAATGAAGAAGATCAGCGTCTTGATCTGCTCGTACATCGGGATGGTGCCTTTTTCGATCGGGTCGGGCGGCATCAGACGCACGCTCACCAGATAGACGGAAAGGCCGAGCGTGGTGTAATAGATGAAGGCGAGGGAGAATCCGCGCAGCACTACATCCCAGTAGGGCACGCCGAGGAACTCCGCCATCACGAAGCCCGCGACCGCCATGACCGGCGGCATGATGAGCCCGCCCATGGACGCCGCGCATTCGACCGCTCCGGCGAATTCCCCCGGTATGCCGTACTTCTTCATCAGCGGGATGGTGAAGGCGCCGACCACCGTCGCATTAGCCGCTCCGCTGCCGCTGATCATGCCGACCGCGGACGAGGCCAGCACGGCCGTCTGCGGGATCGTGACGCGCGACTTGCCGGCGATCCGCCGCATGAACTGGACCATCGCGCCCTGGGCGTCGAAGCCGGCGGCCGCCGCTGCCAGGAGCAGGAAGGCGCCGATCGTCGTCAGCGCGATCTGCGCATACTGCCCGTAGATGCCGGTCGAGAGCTCGACCGTGCTCGATGTGATCACGCGGTAGAAGGTGGTCCCCGGGTGCCAGAAGAAATCGATCGGGCTGAGATTGCCCCACATGGTGTAGACCACCATGATCACGTTCACCCAGAACAGATCGGTGTGGATGACCCGCGACAGTTCCATCACCAGGAGGAATACGAGCAATCCCATGACGAAGTCCGTCCGGGTGTAGGAGCCCTGGCGCCAGATGGCGATCTCCTCGTACTGGCTCACAAAATGGTAGAAGGCAAAAGCGCAGATTCCCAAGTAAATGACGACCAGGGTATGGTTGGCGACGGGCGGCAGTTTCTTGTATATAAACCCATTGTCATGCATGCACAGGATCTGCACCGCCACCGCGATCGGCACAAGGGCCGCCACGAGTTCGCTCGGGCCTCCGAAGCCTGTGTAAAAGTACCAGCACAGCCAGATGAACATGACGATCGAAAGCAAGAATCTCAGGTTCCTGATAGTGGCGTACCGCTTGAACTGCTCACGCATCTCCGTTTTCCCCTTCTTGGATTTGGTCGCTTTCGACGGAAGACCTTGCGCGCCGGTTAGGCCGGGTGGGAGGTCGGCGCGGCGCCGGCGCCTTGCCTGCCTTGCTGGTTAGCGGCAGCCAGGGCACCGGCGCCGCCGGTGTCCATCCGGTTACGTTCGGGCTACGCGATCACTTGTTTTCGGCAATCTTCCATTTGTTGTCCCAGGCCTTGTGCTCCTTGAGAAACTTCGCCAGCCCCGCATGCACCGGGATCTCCGGCTCGGCGTTGATGCCCTTCACCTGCATGCCGACGAAGTCGCGGGCCATGGGCTCGAAACCCGGATCGGCCTTGGCCAGGATTTCGCGGTCGGCGTAGAACTTGGTCAGCATCTTGTAGACAACCTCCTCCGGCATGTCGGCACGCATGTTGTAGCCGAAGAGGAGGGGCACACCCAGGATCTTCTGAACGCCCACGTCCTTGCTGAAGACCTGCTTCGGATCGATTTCAACGGGAGTCAGGTTTTTCGCGGTGAGCTTTTTGACTTCATCCTCAGAGGGATTGATCACCTTGATGTCCAGGCGCAGCTCGGTCTCGCGCCAGTAGGTCGGAAGCGACCGGCCGGCGGTCGTGTAGCAGACCGAGCCGACGATGGTGCCGGCCTGGAGCGCATCGCCCTGGGCGGGTTCTCCGATCTGGACATGCTTGAAATCGTAGCCCAGCGCCTTGTAGATGCGCCGGAAATTCAACCAGTTCATGAAGCCGGCGGGAGTGAAAAACACCGGCTTGCCGCTGAAGTCCTTCCAGGATTTATACTGGTCGGCCTTTGGGGCGTACACGGCCATGAACGACTCCATCGGGTACGCATACCAGGTATGGACAATCTTCGACTTGGCGGGCTTGTAATCCTTGAAGGCGCCGTCGCTGTTGTAGACATCCGCCATCCCGACGTCGGCCGTGTAGCTGACCTCCGCTTCGCCGTCCATGGCCGCCTTCATGGCGGCGGTCGTCGAGGGATAGGGGTTGACGGTGACGGTGTATTGGCCGCCGAGTGCGCTCTCCAGGACTTGCACCATCTGGGCCGCGACCTTGTAGCCATACGAACCGGTGCTGGAAGTGGCCCAGCGGATCGACTTGCGCTCCTGCGCGTCGGCCGGCGTGGTCGCCGCAAGAGCAAAAACGGCGGCAAGGGCCACCACGAAAACCGCAACGCTGTAACCGGGTCTTGTCTGTGACATCGTGAACCTCCTTCGCGTGTGGGGAATGAAACTCAGGTTTATGCTGAATCTGCTTCAGCGCCCGATTGGATTTTTATGATATTATCTCAACCCCAATTTATTTCCAAGTTAAAGGATATAATTTTTAGGGCCTAATCGATCCGTTGTCAATAAAAACTCGCTTCCTGACTTGGCTCGCAATCTTGATCTCTCGGCACATTGCGGGCAGCGGAAAAGGTGCGAGGTCGGAAGTTTTAGGGGAATAAAATCAAAAGCCGCGGGGATCGATCCCACGGCCTTTGGATTCTTGCAATCGTGTTCCTGCCGGCGGGCGGAACGAGAAAGAAAAAAGATCAAATCACCGGCTCCGGCAGCGGCACCAGCAGTACCGGAACCCTGCTCCGGCGCAGCACGCTGCGGCTGACGCTGCCGATGATGGCCTCTTCGAGCCGCCCCCGCGGGTGATAGCCCATGATGATGAGATCGACCTGTCGGGCCTCGGCTTCCTGACAGATGCAGTCGACCGTGTCGCCCTGAGTGACCACGACTTCCTCCGACCGCAGGTTTTTCTGCTGCAGCTCTTTTTGCGTGGCAGTGATCATATCCCCCAAGGCTTCCCGAATCAGGGCGCCCTCCCGCTTCTTGCCGATGAGAACTTGTTGGATGTGATCTACATTGGATTTTTCCAGCTCCTGCCAGCGATCAGTGCCGATAAACGCCCTCAGATTGGCGCTTTGGGGTACCGGGACATCCTCCATCACATAAAGGATCGTCAGCGTGGCGCCGTATTGGTGCGCCAGCCCTGCCGCGTAACCGAATGCGTGTCTCGTCTGGCTTGAGAGGTCCGTCGTGAAGAGAATTTTTTTGATTTTAGGCAGTTGCAAGCTCATCTTGTTCCCCTCGTATTTAGAGTTTCGGGATAAGAAAAACCGTCATTAAAATCTCTTTTCTAATTATGTTATGTCCGCTTTGTCAACACAAACCTTCCGCCTGCGAAAAAGGGCGTTACACGGCCCGCACCCGTTTCTTAAAATAAACCCCCTGCCGGAAGGACGCCGTCATGCGGCGGCCGAACATCATGAGGTTCGACGAGCCGTCCCTGGGTTTTGCTCCGGCCTTGGTATATGATATCTTCGGCTCGATCCGCTCACCCCGGGCTCCTTCTCCATGAAAGGTGTCGTCCATGCACAGGAAAAGCGTTCTGCTGCTCTTTAGCCTGATCGTATTCGCCGGCGCTGCATCGGCGGCTGAACGGGCGAACGTCTCGGCATTTTCACCCCAGGGCACCGTCAAGAAAGTACGCCAGGCCCGGGCGACCTTCAGCGAGGCCATGGTCCCCTTCGGCGACCCCGGGGCCGCAGCGGACCCGTTCATCGTCGAGTGCTCGGAAGAGGGCGAGGGTCGCTGGGCGGACCCCCGGAACTGGGTCTACGATTTCAAGCGCGACCTTCCGGCCGGGGTTCGCTGCGTCTTCCGGTTGAAGCCGGGGCTGCGGTCGCTGGCCGGCAAGGCGTTGGGCCCGCGGGAATTCGGCTTTTCGACCGGCGGCCCCGCCATCGTCATGTCCCTGCCGTATGAAGGCAACCGCGGGATCAGCGAAGACCAGATTTTCGTTCTCAAGCTCGATGCCGTGCCGGATGAGGGCTCGGTGCTCGCCCACGCCGGTTTTGTGGTTCCGGGGCTCAAGGAGCGCATCGGCGCCCGCATCGTCGCGGGCGAAGAGCGGCAGCGGGTGCTCGATTCCCAGCGCTGGCTGTCCGCCGACGATTCAAACATCTACCTGCTGCTGCAGTGCCGCCAGCGGCTGCCCGTCAAGTCCCGGGTGAGCCTGGTGTGGGGGCGGGGCATCACGTCGCTTTCCGGTGTCGCCACCGGTCAGGACCAGGTTCTGAATTTCGAAACGCGATCCTCCTTTCTCGCCGAATTTTCCTGCGAGCGCGAAAATCCCGCGTTCAGGCTGCATTCCCGTTCGGCCGATGACTCTGCGGTTCAACGCCCCCATCGGCCCGCAGATGCAGGGTGAGGTCCTGCTGAAGGGCGCCGATGGCCGGACCTGGACGGCGCCCCTGAATGCCGAGAACGGCGACATCACCTTCAAGGGACCTTTCCCTGAAAAAGCCGAGTTCCGACTGGAAATCCCCGGCGGCATAAAGGACGACGCAGGCCGGCCGCTTTTGAACGCCGACAAGTTTCCGCTCAGGGTGCGCACCGCCGGCACCCCGCCCCTTGCCAAGTTCTCGGCCCGCTTCGGCATCATCGAGCTCAATGCGGACCCGGTGTTGCCGGTGACGCTGCGCAACCTCGAGCCTCAGGTGAAGGCCCGCATGCTTCAGGCGGACAGGGAGGGCGGCCCGGCCGCCGGGGCGGTGACCGGCAAGCTGCTCGCGCTTTCGCCGGAACAGATCCAGGATGTCCAGGGGTGGCTGCGCCGCGTGGCGGCGGCCTCGCGCGAAAAATCCATTTTGAGCGGTGAGCCGAGCGCCCAGGAGGTTGCGGTCCCCAGACCGCAGGGGGCGGGTGCCTTAGAAGTGGTCGGCATCCCTTTGAAAAAGCCCGGTCTCTACATCGTGGAGCTGGAGAGCGCCATCCTGGGCAAGGCGCTTCTGGACCCGCCGCGGCCGATGTTCGTCCCCGCCGCCGCCCTGGTCACGAACCTTGCGGTGCACTTCAAACGCGGCCGGGAGTCCTCCCTGGTGTGGGTGACCACCCTGGACCGGGCCGAACCCGTGCCCCATGCGGCCGTGACCGTGATGAACTGCGAGGGCCAGTCCTTGTGGCAAGGGCAGACCGACGCGTCAGGCGTCGCCCGCATCGACGGCCGCCTGCCGCTGGAAACCGAGCTGCCGAACTGCCCGTGCGAACCGGACGGGTTCGACTACCCGCAGATGGGGGCGCTGCGCCGGCTGGACGGGGGCCTTTTCGTCACCGCCCGCGTCGAAGGCGACATGAGCTTCGTGCACTCGAGCTGGGACCAGGGAATAGAAGCCTGGCGCTTCAGAATCCCGGAGGAGATGGGCTTCGGGCCGGTGGTCGCGCACAGCGTCTTCGACCGGAGCCTGCTGCGGGCGGGTGAAACCATCCACATGAAGCATTTCATCCGTCGCCACACCATGGGCGGATTTTCTGCGGTCCCCGCCGACGATCTGCCGGACACCATTTCCATCCGGCATGCCGGCAGCGGCCAGTTTTTCGAAATGCCGGTGACCTGGGATGCGGCCGGCATCGCCGAGACCGACTGGCCCATCCCGAAGGATGCCAAGCTGGGCGTGTACGCGGTCAACCTGACCCGCAAAGCCGGCGGCGGGGCTCCGCCGGAATCGGCCGCCGTGGAATCGGAGGAAGCGCCGCCGGAGGATTCCAGCGGTCGCCTTTCGGTTTCGGGCCGTTTCCGCGTGGAGCAGTTCCGGGTACCGCTTCTCAAAGGGGCCATCAAACCTCCGGCGGAGCCCCTGGTCAACGCCGGCGAGATCCCGCTGGATCTCAGCATCCAGTACCTGGCCGGCGGCGGGGCCGGGATGCTGCCGGTCACGCTGCGGGCCGAGATCGGTCCCAAGCGCCTGCCGGTCTTCGAGGGGTTCGAAGACGTTGTGTTCGGAAACGGCGGGGTGCGCGAAGGCACGGTGCGGCGCGGGGAGAGCGCCGAGGCGCCGGGGGACGAGCGGCGTTCCTTGCCGGTCGCGGATCTCACTCTCGACGCGAAAGGAGTGGCGCGCACGCATCTTGCCGGCATGCCGAGCCTCGACACCCCTCGGGAACTGACGGCGGAGATGGAATTCCGCGACCCCAACGGCGAAATCCAGACCATCGCCGCCCGAATCCCTCTGTGGAACTCAGGGGTCCTGGCCGGAATCAGGCCGGACCGATGGGCGATATCAAAGGATGCGCTCAAATTCGATGCCGCCGTCGTGACTCTTTCCGGGAAGCCGGTCGCCGGGGCGGCCGTGCGGGTCGACCTCTACGAGCGCAAGGTCTTTTCGCACCGCAAGCGTCTGGCCGGCGGTTTCTACGCCTATGATCACACGGTCGAGATCCGACGGGTCGCGACCCTGGCCGAGGGTAAAACCAATGCCCAGGGCCTTTTGCTCTGCGATGCCAAGCCGCCGGTTTCGGGTGAAGTCATTCTGGTCGCCGAAACCAGGGATGAGGCCGGGAATCGGGCCCTGGCCCACCGTGCCGTGTGGGTGTCGGGAAAGGACGACTGGTGGTTCGAGGCCGAGGACCATGACCGCATGGACCTGCTGCCCGAACGCAAGCGCTACGAGCCGGGTGAAACCGCCGTCTTCCAAGTGCGTATGCCCTTCCGCGAGGCGACCGCACTGGTCGCGGTGGAGCGGGAAGGCGTGATGGAGACCTCGGTCCGGAAAATCTCCGGCCGGGAGGCGGTGGTCGCCGTCCCGGTCAAGGGCAACCATGCGCCCAACGTGTTCGTGTCGGTGCTGGCGGTCCGCGGCCGCACGGCCGGGGTGCAGCCCACCGCGATGGCCGATCTCGGCAAACCGGCCTTTAAACTCGGCTGGGCCGAGATCGACGTGGGCTGGCGGGCCCACGAGTTGAAGGTGTCGGTCGCTGCGGACCGCATGGTTTACAAGGTGAGGGAGTCCGCCCGGGTGGCCGTTCGGGTGTCAACGGCCGATGGTCAGCCGCCGCCGGCCGGCAGCGAGGTGGCGCTCGCCGCCGTGGACGAGGGCCTGCTGGAACTCATGGCGAACACAAGCTGGAGCTTGCTTGCCGGCATGATGGGGCGGCGCGGCTGCGAGGTGCAGACGGCGACGGCCCAGATGCATGTGGTCGGAAAGCGCCACTACGGGATCAAGGCGCTGTCCCAGGGCGGCGGCGGCGGGCGGCAGGCCACGCGCGAGCTGTTCGACACGCTGCTCTTGTGGAAAGCCCGGCTGCCGCTGGACGAACGCGGGGAAGGCGTCCTGGATGTGCCGCTCAACGATGCCATCACCTCGTTCCGTATCGTCGCGGTGGCATCCGGCGGGACGGGCATGTTCGGGACCGGCGAGACCTCCATCCGATCCACTCAGGACCTGATGGTCTTTTCCGGGCTGCCGCCGCTGGTGCGTGCGGGCGACCGCTTCCGAGCGGGAATCACCGTGCGCAACGCCTCCTCGACGGCGATGACGGTGGATGCCAGGGCGGTTGCCAAGGGGCTTTCCGTAACGCCTGCGGCACTGACCGCGGCGCTCGCAGCCGGCGAGGCGCAGGTGCTGAGTTGGGACGTGACGGTACCTGAGGGAACGGATCTTCTCAGCTGGGAGTTCGAAACGGTGTCCAGGGAAACCGGCGACCGGGACCGGCTGCGGGTTTCGCAGAAGGTGGTCCCGGCCGTTCCGGTGCGCGTGCTCCAGGCCGCCATCACCGCGTTGGAGGGGGACTACCGCCTTGCCGTCGAGCGGCCAGCCGGAGCGCTTTCCGGCGGCGGTGTGCGCCTCGATGTGCGGCCCCGCATTGGAGATGGGCTGGCGGGGGTCGCCGACTATATGCGCGGGTACCCCTATGGCTGCCTGGAGCAGAAACTGTCCGCAGCGGTGGCGCTGCAGGACCGTGCGAAGTGGGACCGGCTGGCTGCGGAGCTTCCGGCTTACATGGACGCGGATGGCCTGCTGAAATATTTTCCATCCACATCCGTCGGGGACCCCGTATTGACGGCCTATGTGGTTGCCGTCACGCACGAGGCGGGCTGGCCGCTGGCGGATGACGTCCTGGAACGCACCACCGGAGGGCTCAAGCGGTTCGTGGAGGGAGCACTCACCCGCTATTCGCCGCTGCCGACGGCGGACCTCACGCTGCGCAAACTCACGGCCGTCGAAGCCCTTTCCCGGGTGGGGCGTGCAGAGCCCAAACTGCTCGGCTCGCTCGCCATGGATCCTCCTATCTGGCCGACCTCCGCCGTCCTCGATTGGGCCAACATCCTGCTCAACATGGACCAGGTCCCGGACCGCGCTCAGCGGCTTTCCGAAGCCGGGCAGATCCTGCGTTCGCGCTTGACCTACCAGGGCGCGCTGGCGGCATTCTCCACAGATTCCAGCGACCGGCTCTGGTGGCTCATGGTGTCAACCGATGTGAATGCCGCGCGCATGCTCCTGGCCGCCCAGCGGTGGGAGGACTGGAGGCAGGACCTGCCGCAGCTGGTCCGGGGCACGCTGGCCCGGCAGCGGCGGGGGCATTGGGACCTGACCACGGCCAATGCCTGGGGGGTGCTCGCCATGCAGCGTTTTTCCCGGGCCTTCGAGGCCGAACCGGTCACCGGGTCGACCCGGGCCGAGGTGTCCGGCCGGTCCACGGAGGTGGACTGGTCCCGCTCGCCGCAGGGAGAAACGGCGCTTCTGCCCTGGCCCGAGTCCAAGGCCGAACTCAGCGCCGTTCACGCGGGCGGGGGCAGGCCTTGGTTGAGCGTGCAGAGCCTTGCCGCAGTTCCGCTGCGGGAGCCGCTTACGGCGGGATACACCATCCGGAAAACCGTCAGCGCCTTGAGCCGCACGTCACCGGAACGCTGGAGCCGGGGGGATATTCTGCGGGTGCGCCTGGACATCGAGGCGCAGGCCGACATGACCTGGGTGGTCGCGAATGATCCGGTGCCCGCCGGCGCCACCATCCTGGGCAGCGGGTTGGGGCGGGATTCGCGGCTGCTGACCCAGGCTGAATCACGCCAGGGCCTGTGGCCCGTGTTCGAGGAACGCGCCTTCGACGGGTTCCGGGCCTACTACGATTTCGTGCCCAAAGGAAAGTGGGCCCTGGAGTACACGCTGCGCCTCAACCAGGACGGGGAGTTCAGTCTGCCCCCCACGCGTGTGGAGGCACTCTACGCGCCGGAGATGTTCGGGGAGATACCGAACGAAAGAATTGTTATTTTTCCCTGAGGTCGGGTGCTCTGTCCGAATGTTTGGTTTTTGGTGGGAGCGGCTTTCAGCCGCGACTCGGCTGCGGCACACGTATCGCGGCTGGAAAGCCGCTCCCACAGGTATAAGCAATATGGACTCTCCTGGTAGACATGTGTGCGTTGACGTTATGGCAAACAGCGGTTCTTGGAAGCGGTGCCGGTCTTTCATTGCGGCGCTTCTGGCGACGCTTTTGGCCGCGGGCGTTGCCCTGGGCCAGCCGACTTACCCGGAGGTGCGGGCGGCGTATCGCTCATCCGAATCGCTGCTGCTCGACCGCAACGGTCGCGTCCTACATGAACTGCGGACCGATCTCAGCGTGAGGCGTCTGGGGTGGACGCCGCTGGAAGACGTCTCGCCCGCGTTGCGAGAGTCCGTGGTCCGGGCGGAGGACAAGCGGTTCTTCGAGCACGCGGGAGTCGACTGGCGCGCGCTCGCCGCCGCCGGGCTGCGGGGGATCGCATCGGGGAATTTCCGGGGGGCGAGCACCATCAGCATGCAGGTGGCCGCGCAACTCGACCGGGAGCTGCAGGTCGGTCAGGGGCGGCGGTCGCTGAGCCAGAAGTGGCGGCAGATCCGAGCGGCGCGCCGCATCGAAACCACCTGGGACAAGAAGCGAAATTCTCGAAGCCTATCTCAATCTCGTGTTATTTCCGCAGGGAGTACCAGGGCGTCGGCGCCGCCTGCCGGGGGCTTTTCGGCAAGGCCCCCCACGGCGTAAGCGCGGCGGAGTCCCTGGCGCTCGCAGCCCTGATTCGCTCCCCGAACGCGAGCAGCGACCAGGTGGCCGACCGGGCCCTGCGGCTTCAGAAGGCGCTCGGCTGGCCGGTGCGTGAAGAGGACGTCCGACAGACGGTGTTGCAGTCCCTGCAAAGAACAAATCTCATCCTGCCGCAGGCCGACCTTGCCCCGCATGTCGCCCGTCGGCTGGCCGCCGGCCGCCGCCACGAGCCGGCGGTGTCATGCACCCTGGATGCCGGGCTCCAGCGGCTGGCCCGGGAACGCCTGACCCACCACCTCGAGATCCTCAAGCCGCGGAACGTCGGGGAGGGCGCCCTCCTGGTGGTCGAGAACCGGAGCGGCGAGGTGCTGGCCTACGTCAGCCACACGAACGATCCCGCCCGCTCGCGTTATGTGGACGGCGTTTGGGCCCGGCGCCAGGCGGGCTCCGTCCTAAAACCCTTCCTGTATGCGCTGGCATTCGACCGGCGCATCCTCACACCCGCCTCCGTCCTGGACGACACGCCGATCGACATCTCGGTGCCGAGCGGCATCTACCAGCCGCGCAACTACCATGGCGGCTACCAGGGCGCCGTGACCGCCCGCGCGGCGCTGGCCTCCTCGATGAACATCCCCGCCGTGCGGAGCGGCCGAAATGACCGGGGTCGAGGAGTTCCTGCGGGTGCTGCGGGACCTGGGGTTCAAAGGCCTCGCGGAGGACGGTGACTTTTACGGGCCGTCGCTGGCGCTCGGCACGGCGGACGTGAACCTCTGGGAACTGGTCGCTGCTTTTCGCACGCTCGCCAACGGCGGCGTTGCGAGCGAGATTCGTCTGACGCCCGTCGGGCCCTCGCCGGTAGGCGCTCAACGTGTGTTCTCGGAAGAAGCCGCTTTCCTGGTCTCCGACATCCTCGCCGACCGCGAAGCGCGCAGCATGACCTTCGGCCTGGAGAACGTGTTGTCCGCTCGCTATCGGGCGGCCGTAAAAACCGGCACCAGCAAGGACATGCGCGACAACTGGTGCGTCGGGTATTCGCGGCATTACACGGTCGGCGTCTGGGTGGGGAACTTTTCGGGCGAGCCCATGCGGGAGGTGAGCGGGGTGACGGGTGCGGCGCCGTTGTGGCTCGAGGTTGTGAACTCCCTGCACGCCGAGGACGCCGGCCCGGCCGCTTCCCCGCCGGCAGGCGTGGTCCGCGCCCCCGCAGGGGACGGTCGGGAGCAGCGGCTGGAGTGGTTCATCCGCGGCACCGAACCGGAAGCGGTGCGGGCCGAAGACGCGGCGGCCGGCGTGCGCATCACATACCCCCCGGCCGGAGCCGTCTTTGCGCTGGATCCCGACATGCCCCGGGAGCGCCAGCGGATCGTTTTTTCCGCTCAAGGTCCAAGCGACGGGCTGCGCTGGGCGCTCAACGGCCGCGATCTGGGGTTATGCCCGTGTCCCGACGCATTGGGCCCCCGCGGCGGGCCGATACGTCCTCGCCTTGAACGATACCAGCGGGGCGACGATCGATTCGGTTCGGTTCCAGGTGAGGGGATCCGCGGACTTCTAAAGAGGAATAAGCCGCCGCGTGCTTCATTTATGGTGATAATGCGCTGACGTTGACAGGCAGAAGGGGCTTTGTTAAGAATCAACGCTCCTGCGGGAAAACATGCAAGCCGACCGCCGGCCGATGCGTTGTCCCGCGTCGAGGCGTCGTCAACTTGTCGCCATCGGAAAACCGTTCGATACCATGCTGAAACACATCATTACCTCACCTGCCCACGCGGGCGCTGGGCCGCATGATAGGTGCGCTGCTGTACGTCTGCTCCGTTTCCCAGCGGCGCATCGTCCGACGCAACCTGCAGTTCGCGTTTCCCGATTTCAGCCCGCAGCGGGTCCGGCGGACTGCCTGGGCGGTGTTTAAAAATTACGGGACCACGCTGGTGGAAATCCTGCAGATGGGGTTTTTCAGCCGCGAACAGGTCCTGAGCCGCGTCAAACTGCATGGCCTCGACCAGGTTCTAGGGAAAGTCTCCCCGCAGCAGGGGGTCGTCGTCGTTTCGGCCCACATGGGAAACTGGGAGATCGGTATGCAGGTCATGCCCTGTTTTTTCGGCAGGCCGCTGACGGCGGTGGCCAAGAAGTTCAAGGCCGGCCTGATCGAGAACTGGCTTCACAAGACCCGCACCCGCTTCGGGAGCCAGATCCTATACAAGAAGGGCGCCCTGGCCGAGATGACGAGGATCATACGAGAGGGCGGAGTGCTCACGATTCTCGTCGACATGGCCAGGCGCAAGGACGGGGTCGACATCGAGTTTTTCGGCAAGAAGGCTACTGCCACGCCGGCGGCCGCAATGCTGGCGTTGCGCTGCCACTGCCCGGTCGTGCCGGTCTTCTGCCTGCGGGAGGCCGACGGCACCATCGGGATCCGTGTCGGGGCACCCATCGAGATGCTGCGCAGCCGGGACCTGCGCCGCGATCTGGTGGTGAACACCCAGCGCATCACCGACGTGGTGGAAGGCATGGTCCGGCAGCACCCCGAGCAGTGGCACTGGGTGATGAAGAGGTGGAAGGATCACTATCCGGAGCTATACCAAAAAAGATAGTTTTAAGTGTTAAGTTTTATGTTTTAAGCATATGAGTTATAATGTTAAAAAACGATGACCTTTTTCTTTCGCTTAACACTTAACACCTGACACTTAACACTGTTTTTACCCTGATTTTTTCACCAACTCCGACAACCCCAGCTTCTCAAGAGTCCCCTTCGCCGGCACCCCGGTTTCGACATCCCAACCCATGGCCCGGCGATAGTCGCGCGCGAGGCTGTCCACGTCGATGGTCACACCGGCCAGCGGCCCTTCACTCTGCGGGGGCCGGCCGGTCATGCGATCGGGCAGACGGACGCTTTCGGCCGTAATCCCTTCCCGCATGTTGAAACCCTGGCGCAGGGTCTGGATGCGCGCGCCGGCGGCGAGCGCCTCGGCCACGTCCATCCCCCAGCCCGTGACCGCGTTGAGCAGCTCGATCAGAGGGAAGTTCCCGAAGAACATGAACGGCATGACACAAACGCCGGCGCAGTTGCCGACCTGGAGGTAGGTCGAGGCCGTTGCACTCATCGGTCCCTTGCCGCTGTAAGCGTAGCGCTCGAACTTGTCGATCCGCAGCTCGGGGTAGGGCGCGTAGGCGCCGGGGCCGCCCTCGAGGCGCGCCATGGGGGCGGCGGTGTGCCGGCCGGGGGTGGGGTCGCACACGAAGCCGGTGCCGCGGCTGGGGAGAAACAACGCGTTGTGCAGGCCCGGCTCCTGGCCGCCGACATGCATGGCGCAGGCCTCGGCGCCGCCGCCGATTTTCAGGGCGGCCGCCCTCACGCCGTCGGCCAATACATCGCCGATGCCCTGGCGGCGGATCATCCGGTCGAGCAGGGCGACCATGGCGGCGCCGTTGCCCCAAGTGATGCGGATGCCGTCGGTGTCGGCGTCCGTCAGGATGCCTTTTTCGAAGCACTCCATGGCGAAGGCCAGCACATGCCCGGCCGAGATGGTGTCTAACCCGCTGCGGTTGCACATGTCGTGCAGTTTGATAATGGTCTCCAGGTCGTCGCAGAGGCACAGCGGCCCGAAGGCGCCGATGGTTTCGTATTCGGGCTTGTGCACTTCACCCACGGGGTATTTCCCGCCGGTGACCTCGCAGATGCCGCCGCAGGAGATGGGGCAGCTCGCGCACCCGTATTTGCGGCTCTGATAGCGAACGACGGCATCGCCGTCGGCGACCTGCTTCATGGTCGGGAAGGCCTGCTCGCCGGCAAGCTGCCAGTTTTTGACGGGGGTGGCGCCGCCGACGATCAGGGCCTGGGTGAAGCCGCAGGTCCCGTGCTTCATCAGGGCCTGGGCCATGCCGGGAAGCTCGCGGATCTGCTGCGCGAAGGCCTTGGTGAGACGGCCGAGTGTAGCGGCATCGGCGACGGGGACTTTTGCATGACCGCGTACCGCCACGGCTTTAAGCTTTTTCGACCCCATCACCGCGCCCACGCCCGAGCGGGCGGCGATCCGGCCGCGGTCGTTGACGATACCGGATATCAGGGACAGCCGTTCGGAGGCCGGGCCGATGCAGGCCACGCGGATTTTTTTGTCCCCAAACTCCTTTTGAAGGGCGTCTTCGGTATCGATACTATCGAGACCCCACAGGCGGCCGGCGTCGCGGATCTCGATGCGGCCGTCCGCGATCCAGAGAAACACGGGAGCGGCCGCTGCGCCGGAGACGAAGACCGCGTCGAAGCCGGCGGCCTTGAGCTCGCTGCCGAAATAGCCGCCGGCATTGGCATCGCCCCAGCCGCCGGTGAGCGGCGACTTGCAGCAGGCCATGTAGCGGCCGCCGGTGGGGGCCTTGGTCCCGGTGAGAGGGCCGGCCGCCAGCCCCAGGATGTTTTCGGGTCCGAGCGGGTCAACCTGCTTGGCTTGGCGTTCAAACACCATGCGCACCCCGAGGCCGTAGCCGCCGATGAATTCGCGGGCCGTGCTTTCCGAAAGCATTTCGACGCTGACGGACCCCGAGGTCAGATCCACAAATGCGAGTTTTCCCATGTAACCGCCGGGCATGAGCGAACCTCCTTTCATTATATGCCGGTTGAGGCGCGCCGCGCCTTCTTATCGAAAATGACGTGCGGGAGAAGCTTTCCGCCACGATACCATCGCGGCAATGTGCCGCTCCCACAGAAAAAAAGTTTAACGAAATTCCCCTCTGGGGGGATTTTGAAGCCGACTTTATCGGAAGGGCGTAAGGACTATACTGGCTTGCCTTTGGTTTGACAAGCCCGCACCCCGCTGCGCCTGGGGCCGAGCTTTTGAAAATGGGGTCAGCGGCCGAAGCTCCAACGGCTCTTGTAGTTACGGTCAAAAAGGTTATTATATCATGAAATGTCACACCCGGCTTGCTTTCCCGGAGGCTCGCCCACTCGGGGTATTTCTGAAATTGCGAGGCAACCATGTTCAAGTTTTTAGAATTTTTCCGGAGGAACCGGACCGCCGAATGCGATGTTCCCGAAAACTCCGTCTTTCACCGGAAGTATGCCAGTTTCAAAGGGCTGCTGCTGGCGAACAACCGCGCGTTGGAGATCATCGCCGACCTGGAGCACACGATCTACCAGGACAAGCCCTTCACTTACATGTACGCCGTGTCGCAGACGGAGTCGCTGAGCGTGGAAGTCAACTCCATCGTGCGGGAGCTCAACACGATGTCCGCCAACAGATACCCGGAATTGGCGGACGCATCCCAGCGCATTTCGGAGAAGATTTTTTCCGAGCTCCTGCGCAAACGGAACTTCGAGGACACCAGCTTCGTGCTGCCCATCGAGCGGTTGAGCCTTGAAAACGCTCCGGAGGTGGGCGGCAAGGCCGCCAATCTCGGGGAGGTCTACAACCGGGCGCACCTGCCGGTGCCTCCGGGCTTTGCCATCACGGCGTACGGATACCAGCTGTTTTTGGATTACAACGAACTCCCCGATCTCATCCAGCGCAAGCTGAAGAACCTCGACATCAACAACACGGAAGCGCTCATGGCGGTGAGCCAGGAAATCCAGAACCGGATCATGGATGCCGACCTGCCATCGGATTTGGAAAGCTCCATCCTGCAGGCGGCGCGCGAGTTGCAGGAGCAAATTCAGCGCGATAT
>CAVQTH010000038.1:0-39881 GCA_963716325.1 uncultured delta proteobacterium
TAATGCGTACGCTTTGTCAAGGTGGCGTGTTGTAAATCGCGGCTGAAAGCCGCTCCCACAGGAACGGCGATCACTGCCATCACGCATCCAAGGGTCCGGACCGAGCGTCTCGGTGCCCCTACCCGCCGATCAGGTGCATGTGCAGGTGGAAGACGACCTGCCCGCCGCCGCGCTCGACGTTGACGAACAGGCGGTAGCCGTCGCCTGAGATGCCCAGGCGCCGGGCCATTTCCCGGGCGGCCTGGAACAGCTCGCCGAGCACGGGTGCGTCGGCCGCCGCCAGGTCGTTGACGCTGCGGATGTGTTTTTTCGGCACGATCAGCAGGTGCACCGGCGCCTGCGGGTGAATGTCCCGGAACACCACCAGGTGCTCGGTGGCGTAAAGAATCTCGGTGGGCGTCTACCCCGGATGATCCGGCAAAAAACACAGTCTTTCCCCATGGCGAACGAATTATCCTTTCCGTTTCCTCAGGGCCGGCCGCCGGGCTTCGCGGCGGGCGGGTCGTTTGAGCGAAACCCGTGGCTTGGGAAGAAGCTCGTTCAACACTTCCCGGGGGAGTTCCCATTTCCCTTGCAGGGTGGCGCCCTGCAGGTGGAGCTGCAATTCTTCCAGGTAAAGGCTTCTGTCTATTTCGCGCGCCCCCATGCGCTGCAGGTGCCGGGTGGTAACCTGGCAGTCGATCAGGCCGAACCCCTCCACCTTCAAAAAGGCGACGAGGGCGGCCAGGGCCACCTTGGAGGCGTTGCTCACCCGGGCGAACATGGACTCGCCGAAAAAACAATCGCCAAGGGAGATCCCGTACAAGCCGCCCGCCAGATGGCCCCCCTGCCAGGCTTCGACCGAGTGGGCAAGCCCCGCATGGTGGAGCCCGCCGTAAGCCTCGATCATCTCCGGTACGATCCAGGTGCCCTCCCCCGTATCGCGCCGCACCCGGCCGCACTCGCGGATCACCTGCTCGAAGGCCTGGTCCATCGTCACCGTGAAATCGCCGCGGCGGATGGTTTTCTCAAGCGAACGCGAAAGGTGAAACTCGCGGGGGTACAGCACCAGACGGGGGTCGGGGGACCACCACAGGATGGGTTCATCGTCGGAAAACCAGGGGAAGACTCCCGCGCGGTAAGCCAGCAGCAGGCGCTCCGCGCTCAAATCCCCGCCGATGGCCAGCAGCCCCTCCCGGGAAGCGAGGCGGGCCGGGGGGAACACAAGATCCTCGGACAGCGCGAAAATGGGCATGGGCGAAAAGCCTGATTAAACAAAAAACTAAAATCAGACAGGATTTACAGGATCTACAGGAATGGTTTGCCGGCTCTCCGGATGAGAGCCGGCAGGGTCACACGCATGGGTGCACGAATTGAAATGCGGGCCGGGCGACTATTTCCCCTGAGGCGGCGGCAACTTTTCCCGGTCTCATCCGGCGGGCGGGAACGATCCCGTCCATCCTGTCTAATCCTGTCCGACCGTTTCTTTCACTTTTAACGATCCCCCCGCCCCCGCTTCGGGGATGTGGAACGCGATCTGCTCGCCGTCCAATTCCAGCTGCAGCTCGCCCCCCTTGGCCAGGCGACCGAAAAGGATTTCATCCGAGAGCTTGTTCTTGACCTCGGTCTGAATCACGCGCGCCAGCGGCCGCGCCCCGTAGCGCGCGTCATGCCCTTTCCTCGCCAGCCAGGTGCGAACCGCCGGTGAATAGTGCAGTTTCACTTTTTTCACCGCCAGCTGGCCGTTGAGTTCCTTCATGAACTTGTCCACCACCATTTCCATGACCACGGGGTTGAGCGGGTTGAAATTGATCGTGTCGTCCAGGCGGTTGCGGAACTCCGGGCTGAACATCTGCTCGATGGCTTTCCGGCCCTTGGAAGGGGTGTCCCGCAGCGCGTCGCCGAACCCGATGGTCTGGGCGCTCATCTCGCGCGTGCCCGCATTGGAGGTCATCATCAGGATCACGTTCCGGAAGTCGGCCTTCTTGCCGTTGTTGTCCGTCAGGGTGGCGTGGTCCATGACCTGCAGCAGTATGTTGAAGAGGTCCGGGTGGGCCTTTTCGATCTCGTCCATCAGCAGCACGGAGTGCGGGTGCTTGCGGATGCCGTCGGTCATCAGGCCGCCCTGGTCGAAGCCGATGTAGCCGGGCGGGGCGCCGATCAGCCGGGCGACGGCGTGCTTCTCCATGTACTCGCTCATGTCGAAGCGGATGAACTCCACCCCCAGGATCAGGGCCACCTGGCGGGCCACCTCGGTCTTGCCCACGCCGGTCGGCCCCGTGAACAGAAAGCAGCCGATGGGCTTTCCGGGGATCCCCAGCCCGGCCCGCGAACGCTTGATCGATGTCACCATCGACCGGATGGCGTCGTCCTGGCCGAAGACGACCTCCTTGAGGCGATGCTCCAGGTTCTCGAGCTTGGCGCGGTCGGAGGTGGACACGCTCTGGGTCGGTATGCGGGCCATCTTGGCCACGATTTTTTCGATGTCCGAGGGGTTGATTTTTTTCCGGCCGCCGGCCCCGGACAGCCGCACGTAGGCGCCGGCCTCGTCCATCACGTCGATGGCCTTGTCCGGCAGGTAGCGGTCGTTCATGTATTTGGCCGACAGTTCGGCCGCCGATTTCAGGGCGGCGTCGGTGTACTCGATGCCGTGGTGCTTCTCGTAACGCGAGCGCAGCCCCTTGAGGATCTGGATGCTCTCGGAGACCGGCGGCTCGTGGATCTCGATCTTCTCGAAGCGCCGGGACAGCGCCCGGTCTTTCTCGAAATGGTTCTTGTACTCCTCGTAGGTGGAGGAGCCGATGCAACGGATCTCGCCGCTGGTCAGGACCGGCTTGAGGATGTTGGAGGCGTCCATGGAACCGCTGGAGGTGGCCCCCGCCCCCACGATGGTGTGGATCTCATCGATGAAGAGGATCGATTGGGGCCGCCGTTTCAACTCGGCGATCACCCCTTTCAGGCGCTGCTCGAAGTCGCCCCGGAACTTGGTGCCGGCCAGCATCCCGCCCAGATCCAAGGCGTAGATGTGAACGTCCTTCAGCAGGTCGGGCACGTCGCCCCCGGCGATCTTCTGTGCCAGGCCCTCGGCGATGGCCGTTTTGCCGACGCCGGGGTCGCCCACGAACACGGGGTTGTTTTTGCGGCGGCGGCAGAGCACCTGCATGGTGCGCTCGATTTCGGTCTGGCGGCCGATCAGGGGGTCCAGTTTGCCCTGCTTGGCCTGCCGCACGAGATCGGTGGTGTACATCTCCAGGGGGTCGCTCTTGCGGCGCCGTTCCTCGGTGCCGGGCGACGGCGCCGGCTGGTCGTCGCGCTCCTGGAAGGAGTTCTTGGGGATCTTGTGGGAGATGAAGTTGAGCACATCGAGCCGGGTGACCCCCTCGGCGCTCAGGAAGTACTCGGCATGCGAATCTTTCTCAAGAAAAATGGAGGCGAGAATGTCGCTCACCGACACCTCGGTCTTGTCGGCCGAGCGCGCGTGGCTCACGGCCCGCTGGATCACCCGCTGGAACGCGATGGTCTGCTGCAGCACGTATTCGCTGCCTTCGGGGATTTTCTCGATTTTTTCCTCGAAAAAGTTCTCGATGTTGCCGAGGATGCTCTCGACGTTGCCGCCGCAGTTCTCGACGATCTCTATGCCGATCTGGTCGTAGAGAATCGCGAACAGGATGTGCTCGACGCTGACATACTCGTGGCGTCGTTTTTTGGCTTCCCGAACGGCGAACCCCAGCGTCGCAGACAAGTCCTTGCTGATCATGGCCTATTCTCTCTCCATCGTGCACTTGAGAGGAAACCCCCTCTCGCGGGCGAGGCTGTCGACTATGTCGATTTTGGTTTCGGCGATTTCCAACGGGTACAGGCCGCAGACGCCGGCCCCTTGCTGGTGGACGTTGAGCATGATCCGGTTGGCGTCCTCTTCAGACCGGTGGAAGACGTATGTGAGCACCTCCACCACGAAATCCATGGTGGTGTAGTCGTCGTTTAGCAGCAGCACCCGGTACCGCGGGGGCTCGTCCAGCCGGACGCCCGGCTCCGAACCGACCTCGTCTTCAAACTGTGGATGCTGTTCGCTCATGCATGCCCTCGTTCCCGCCGCTTCCGGCCACCCGGCCGCGGTCCGTCCACCTGAATCGCCTTTCTTGAGATAGTAATCACTGGGATGAGTTCTTGTAAAGGGACCCGGCGCACGATCATTTGCCGCAGCACTTTTTGAATTTTTTCCCGCTTCCGCAGGGGCAGGGCGAGTTGCGGCCCACCTTGTCGGGGCTGCGCTTGGCCGGCGGGCGGCGGGCGGGCGCACCGCCGCCGGAAAAAGATAGTGCCTGCTGTTTGGGCCGCTCCAATCGCTCAAGTTTTTCGGGCGTTTCGAGCTCGAATCGGAAAAGCAGGCCCAGCGTTTCCTCCTCCACGCGGGACATGAGATTTTCGAACATCTCAAACCCCTCCTTCTTGTACACCAGGAGAGGGTTCTGCTGGGCATAGCCCCGCAGCCCGATGCCCTCCTTCAAGTGGTCCATGGACAGCAGGTGGTCCTTCCAGAGATTGTCGATCACCAGCAGCATGAAGTGCCGCTCCGCCTTGCGCAGGATGTCCGCCCCGATCCTGGCTTCCCGGCCTTCGTAGACCCGGACGGCTTGCTGCCGGATCATGTCCGCCAGGGCCTCGTGGGTGAGGCCTTCGACGCTTGCCGGGGTCAGGGCGTCCGGCCGGAAGTTGAACTGCTTGTAGACCGCGTCGGAAAGCCCTTTCAAATCCCAGTATTCCGGGTGGGTCTTTTCATCGGCGTAGCTGCCGACGATGCCGTCCACGCTCCCGGAAATCATCTCCATGGCCACCGGCCGCAGGTCCTTGCCCGTGAGGATTTCCCTGCGTTGGCCGTAGATGACCTCCCGCTGCTGGTTCATGACATCGTCGTACTCCAGCAGGTGCTTGCGGATCTCGAAGTTGTGGCCCTCCACCTTGGACTGGGCATTCTCGATGGCCCGGCTGATCAGGTTGTGCTCGATGGGCTCACCCTCCTTCATGCCGAGTTTCTCCATGATCCCGGTGATGCGCTCGCCGCCGAAAATCCGCAGCAGATCGTCTTCCAAGGCGAGGTAAAAGCGCGAGGAGCCGGGGTCCCCCTGCCGGCCCGAGCGTCCGCGCAGCTGGTTGTCGATCCGCCGGGACTCGTGCCGTTCGGTGCCGAGGATGTGCAGGCCGCCCAGGTCGACCACGCGCTCGCCCAGGACGATGTCCGTGCCGCGGCCGGCCATGTTGGTCGAGATGGTGACAACCCCTTTTTGACCGGCGCGGGCGACGATCTCGGCCTCTTTCTCATGGTGCTTGGCGTTCAGCACTTCGTGCGGGATCCCCCGGGCCTTCAGCTTCTTGCTCAGCTGCTCGGAAACGTCGATGGAAATGGTTCCCACCAGCACCGGCTGGCCCTTGGCGTGAAGCTGCTCGATCTCGTCCAGCACCGCCTCGAATTTCTCGCGCTTGGTCTTGAAAATGACGTCGGGGTAGTCGTCGCGGATCATGGGCCTGTGGGTGGGCACCACGATCACGTCCAGGTTGTAGATCTTCTTGAATTCCGCCGCCTCGGTGTCGGCCGTACCGGTCATGCCGGCGAGTTTTTTGTACATCCGGAAGTAGTTCTGGAAGGTGATGGTCGCCAGGGTCTGGTTCTCGTTTTCGATCTTGACCCCTTCCTTGGCCTCCAGGGCCTGGTGCAGCCCCTCGCTGTAGCGGCGGCCCGGCATCAGGCGGCCGGTGAATTCATCGACGATGATGACCTCGCCGTCCTTCACGATGTAGTCGACATCGAGCTTGAAGAGCGCGTGGGCCTTGAGGGCCTGCTGGATGTGGTGCAGCAGCTCGATGCAACTGGGATCATACAGGTTTTCCACCTGCAGGATCTTCTCGCACCGAGCGACCCCCTCCTCGGTGAGGGTCGAAGTGCGGGCCTTCTCGTCCACCGCGTAGTCCTGGTCTTTAACCAGCCGGGGGATGAGGTTGTTCACCTGATAGTAAAGATCGGTGGATTTCTCCGCCGGGCCCGAGATGATGAGCGGGGTCCGGGCCTCATCGACCAGGATGCTGTCCACCTCGTCCACGATGGCAAAGTTCAGCTCACGCTGCACCAGGCTCGCCCGCTCGAATTTCATGTTGTCCCGCAGGTAGTCGAAGCCGAACTCGTTGTTGGTGCCGTAAGTGATGTCGGCGCCGTAGGCCGCCTGCCGTTCGGGGTCCGTCAAACCGTGGAGGATCGTTCCCACCGACATCCCGAGAAACCGGTAGATCTGGCCCATCCACTCCGTGTCCCGGCGGGCCAGGTAGTCGTTGACGGTGATGATGTGCATGCCTTTTCCGGCCAATGCGTTCAGGTAGGCCGGGAGGGTGGCCACCAGGGTCTTGCCTTCGCCGGTTTTCATCTCGGCGATCGTGCCTTGGTGCAGCACCATGCCGCCGATGAGCTGGACGTCGAAATGCCGCATCTTCAGGGTACGCACCGAGGCTTCGCGCACCGCTGCAAACGCTTCCGGCAGCAGGTCCTCGAGCGCCTCGCCGCGCGTGACCCGTTCCCTGAAGCGGCCGGTCTGGGCCCGCAGGTCCTCGTCGCTCAAGGCCTGCATGGCGGGCTCGAGGGCGTTGATGCGCTCCACCGTCGGCTGGAGTTTCTTGAGCTCACGCTCGTTCTTGCTGCCGAACACCTTGGCCAGAAAACTCATCACCATGGAAAACACGTTCCTCTCTGTGTGGTAACTGCCAAATTTTCATTATAGCAGATATGCCGCCCCACTCAACAGTTTCGTTCGGCATTCGTGCGCGGCAGCGATCGGTGGAATGTCGGCGATATCCATATTTACATCGGGGGCATAAAGACAAAACGGGGAGGCGGCCGGCGGCTTCATCCGAAGGCCACGCTCAAGGCGCGCGAACCCCGCCGAACGAGGCGTACGTCACGTCCGCCGCAGTGAGTGCGCGGTGAAGCGCAACGCCGAGAGGGGTCTTCCGACGAAGCCGTTCTCAGTTCAAAAAGTATTTTTCGGGATTGACCGGCACCCCGTGGATGGCCACTTCGTAGTGGACGTGGGGGCCCGTGCTGCTGCCGGTGTTGCCCACCAGCGCGACGGTTTCCCAGCGGCTGATCCGCTCCCCCTGGAGCTTGAGGATTTTGCTGCAATGCCCGTAGGTCGTCGTGAGGCCGTGGCCGTGGTCGATGATGACGGCTTTGCCGAGCAGCCCTTTGTTGCCGGCAAAGGTGACGACGCCGGCCGCCGTTGCGAGAATCGGCGTTCCCTCGCGTGCGGAGATGTCGATGGCGCGGTGGAATTCCCGCATGCCCGTGAAGGGGGAGTTGCGATTTTCAAAACGGGAGCTTACGAAGTGCTCGGCGTCGGGGTCGATCGGCCGGATGGTCGGGGTGGAGGCGAGAAGGTTCTGCTGTTTTTCCAGATGGCCGACCAGGGACTTGAATCCGTTTTCCTGGTTCACGGCGGCCAGGTTGAGCTGGCCGATCTGGGAATGCATTTCCCGCATCAGGCTGTTGCGCTGATCGCCCAGCGCTGTTTTCGGATCCATGGCGCGGGGAATGGGGCCGCCCACCCCGAAGAGGTTCGCCGTATCCTGGCGCTTTTCGAGGTCCGCCATGATCCGGATTTTTTTCTCGAACTGATTGAGCCCGAGCAGCTTTTCCTTGAGATCGTTGACCTCTCTGGCAAAATCTCCGATCTGCTGGCGCTGCCGGTCGATCTCGCTGCGCTGGCCGGTCGCCAGCTCGGCCAGCTCGGACTCGCGCTGTTGGAGCTGCAGCGAGCTGCGCTTCAGCTGGACATAATCGTAGGCGACGTAGCTGCCGAGGCATAGAATCAGGGCGGCCGCAACGGCCGCCCCGCGCAGCGTGGACCGGGCCGTGCAGAACTGCTTTGCCGGGGAGCCGGAATTTGTCAAAACGACAAACGAGATTTTCTGGTGCATGATGCGGCCGCCTTCGTGTCCTGAAAAAAAACCTCCGGGCGGTATCACCCAGAGGCTTGCGATGCGTCTTCGGCAACCCGGCGGTCTTGGCCTCTCGGCTTTAGACCCGGGGTTTTGCGCCGCCATCTTTCGGTGACATTGCCCTTTCGATCCGCAACTGAAGGCAATTTATAGGGATATCGGCACAAGCTTGTCAAGACTTTAGTCAACCCGAGGCCCTTGCAATACGTAACCATCTGAAATTTATATCTTAAAAAAAATTTTGGGGCAGCGCTTTTCGCCCAATTATGGCCGCTGCGCCGGGTGCCGGCGGCACCCGGCGCAGGGCCCGGGCGGGAGGGTCCGCCCCATCGTTCACCGAAGCAGACGATAGCGGCAGCCGTCTGCGATCAGGCGAGCCCCAGCTTGAACTTGAGGGACTTCAGGGTGTTTTGCATCAGCATGGTGATGGTCATCGGGCCGACGCCGCCGGGGACCGGGGTGATCCAGCCGGCGATCTGCTTGGCGGCATCGAAATCGACATCACCCTTGAGGATGGCGATTTTTTGACCGGTCTTCTCGCTCACCTTCTCCCCGACCCGGTTGACGCCAACGTCGATCACGCAGGCCCCCTTCTTGATCCATTCCGGTTTCACCAGGCCGGGCACTCCGGCGGCCACGATCAGGATGTCGGCCCGCTTGCAGTGGAAGGCCATGTCCTTGGTGGCCGTGTGCACCACCGTCACGGTGGCGTTGGCGCCGCGGGCCTTCTGCAGCATCATGTTGGCGATGGGTTTGCCGACGATGTTGGACCGGCCCACCACCACGACTTCGGCGCCGTCGGTGGGGACCCCCGACCGCACGATGAGCTCCTGGATGCCGGCCGGCGTGCAGGGCGGGAATCTGATCTCGGAGCCCCCGATCATGAGGCGGCCGACATTGACCGGGTGAAAGCCGTCCACGTCCTTGTCCGGGTCGATGGCGTTGAGCACTTTTTTCTCGTTGACCTGTTTGGGCAGGGGCAGCTGCACCAGGATCCCGTGAATCGAGTCGTCTTTGTTGTACTTGTCGATGAGGGTCAGGAGATCTTTTTCCGAAAGAGTGACCGGCTGGTTGTCCTGGATCTCCTTGAAGCCCAACCGGTGGGCGGTCTTGATCTTGAGCGTGACATAGGAAATCGAGGCCGGGTTTTCGCCGACCAGGATCGTCACCAGCCCGGGGACCACCCCGTGCTTGGCCTTGATCGCCTGGACCTCGGCGGCAAGTTCATTCAGGATGGTTTCGCGGATCTCCGTTCCCATAATCAGTTTGGCGGTCATGCGGTTTCCTCCTCTTCCTGTTGGGGTTGTTTTCCAGAGTGGATTATCAAGCTAAAAGCATAGGGGTTTTTCAAATGGTCAGCCGGTCGCCGGTCGACCCGTCGCCGCCGAATTCAACCGGACAGACGGGCCGACCGGCGACGCGGGGGCCCGCCGCGACTCAAAGTGCAAACGGTATCTGGTTCAAGCCGGCGGTCTCATCGAGCCCGAACATCAGGTTCATGTTCTGGACCGCCTGGCCGGCGGCGCCCTTGCCCAGGTTGTCGATGGCCGACATCAGGATCAGGCGGCGGTTGCGATCGTCGAGGACAAACCCGATATCGCAGCAATTGGTGCCCCGCACGTGCAGGGTGTCGGGCGGCATTCCCGGCGGCCGCAGCCGGACAAACGGCCGGCCTTGGTAGAAAGCGGCCAGGCAGTCCTGCACCATCTTGGCGGTCAGGGCCCCGGAGGGTCGCGCATACAGCGTGGTGAGCATTCCCCGGCTCATCGGCACCAGGTGGGGCACGAAGGTGATCGCGACCGGTTTTCCGGCCTCCCGGCTCAGCACCGCCTCCATCTCCGGGGTGTGCCGGTGGGCCGCCACCTTGTAGGCCTTGAACGATTCAGCCACCTCGCAGTAGTGCACCGTCAGCGAGGGCGACCGGCCGGCCCCGCTCACCCCGGATTTCGAGTCGGCCACGATGCTTTCCAGGTCCAGCAATCCGGCTTTGACCAGCGGGACCAGGGGCAGCAGCACGCTGGTGGGGTAGCACCCCGGGTTGCCCACCAGCCGGGCGGCCTTGATCCCCGGCGTGTAGACCTCCGCCAGACCGTAGACGGCCTCTTTCAGCAAGTGGCCGGCGGCATGCGGCTGGTAGGCCTTCTCGTAGACGGATGCGTCGCTGAAGCGAAAATCGGCCGACAGATCGATCACCCGGCGGCCGCGCTTGAGAACCTCCGGGGCGATCTTCATGGGCAGCTGGTGGGGCAGCGCCGTGAAGACGACGTCGGCGGCCTCGCAGATGCGATCGTCGTCCAGCTCTTCGCAGACCAGGTCCACGCGCCCGGCCATGGCGGGGAACACGCGGTCGAAGCGCTGGCCGGCAGACTGCCGGGAGGTGATCATGGTGAGGTTGACGCCGGGATGGCCGGTGAGTATGCGGATGAGTTCGGCACCGGCATACCCGGTTCCGCCCGCGACCGCGGCTCGGATCATCGCTGGCCTCCTGGATGAGATGGAAATGCGCTTATGGCAGGTTTACTTAGCAGAGGCCGGTGCGAAGTTCAAGCTATTACGCCGGCCCCCCCGCAGCAAGCTGCGGGGGGGCCGGCGTAGTTTTTGACGACGTCGCCGCTCAGCCGCGGGCGCCCTCGAGGGCGAGCACCCAGCCCGATGGGGCGTTCTGGAACCGCAGAGGCGTGACCACGACGCGGAGCATCCGGCTGCCGAAACCGACGAAAAATGCGGCGGTGATGCCGTCCGGATCGCGACCGGTTTGTTTCAGAACGGAAATCAGCTCGGCGGAACGGTTGGGCGGGAAAATGTCCAGCGCGGAACGATTGAGGATCTCCACCATCGATGTCTGCATGACGTTCAGCGCAGAGGGGTTGGCATTGATGACGCGGGTGTCCTTATCGATGATGATGACCCCCACGCCCAGCGATTCGATGATGGTGTGCAGGAAATCCAGGGACACCAGCAGCTCCATGGCGTCGCGGCGGGGAAACACGCCGCCGGTCTGGAGGATTTTTTTCTCGGCCGGCGGCAGGCCCGGTTGGTTTTCGAGCACCGTGATGAATTCGTTCAACCGGATTTCCAGCTTGTCGATGGGGCCCTTGGCGATGAAGTAATCCGCACCGATCACGTCCAGGTCGTCCATCTGCTCGATGACCGTCCCGGAAACAGCCACGATCGGGAAACAGTGGCCGTTGTATTTTCGGCGCACGAATTCAAAAAACCGCCGCCCGTTGACCTTGGGCATCACCAGGTCCGCAAAGAGGATGTCGTAAGGGCCGTCATCCAGGCCGGCGATGCCCTGCTTTCCGTCATAGGCCTTGCAGACCGCGTAGCCGCGCTTCTCCAAGAGGCCGCTCAGAAACTCGACGAAGAAAAAATCGCTGTCGACGACCAGGGCTTTCCGGGGCATACTGACCTTCCTTGAGTGCCTAAATTGCCTAAAGTGCTCTAAAGTGCCTAAAATTAAATCGCCGCAGGCGATTTAATCGACGCACACCCGCCGCACCTCGCGGATGGTGGTGATGCCGTTGATGATTTTCTGGATCCCGTCCTGCTTCAAGGTGCTCATGCCGTCCGCGGCGGCCTGCCGCGCCAGTTCATGAGAGGTCGCGTTTTTCTTGATCAGGATCTTGATGTCGGTGGTCGCCTCCATCAGTTCATGAATCCCGATCCGGCCCTTGAAGCCGGACCCGTTGCATTTTTCGCAACCCGACGATCGTTGGAGATTGAAGCCGGAACCGTATACGTACCCGCGTTGATCGAAGCCCTCCGCTCCATAGTCCATCCGCAGGTCCTCGAACTCCTCCGCGGCGGGGTGGAAGCTTTCGGTGCAGCCGGGGCACAGGCGCCGGACCAGCCGCTGGCCCAACACCCCGAGAAAAGCGTCGGCGATGTTCAGGGGGTTCATGCCCATCTCGAGCAGGCGGGTGAGCGTTTCGGGGGCGTTGTTCGTGTGCAGGGTCGAGAGCACCAGGTGGCCGGTAAGGGCCGCCTGCAAGGCGATGGTGGCGGTTTCCTTGTCGCGCATTTCGCCGATCATGATGATGTCCGGGTCGAGCCGCAGAAACCCGCGCATGATCCGAGCGAAATCAAGGCCGATTTTCGGCCGCACCTGCACCTGGCGCAGGCCTGCCTGGGTGATTTCAACCGGGTCTTCGGCCGTCCAGATCTTAACCCCCGGCACGTTGATGTGCCCCAGGATGGCGTGCAGCGTCGTGGTCTTGCCGGAGCCGGTGGGGCCCACGCAGAGGATCATGCCGTAGGGCCGCGCGACCAGCTTCCTCAACACCGTGAGGTTGCGCTCGTTCAGACCGATCTCGTCGATCTTGAGCGAGCTGGTGCGGGTCAGGACGCGCAGCACGGCGTCCTCGAACTTGCCGGCCGTCGGCATGGTGGACAGGCGCAGTTCGAACTCCTGGATGCCTTTGCGCCGGATTTTGATCTTCCCGTCCTGCGGCAGGCGCTTTTCAGCGATATCCAGCTCCGCCATGATCTTCAACCGCGAGATGATGGCCGGCGCCATGGCGTTCGGGACCTGGATATATTCGTGGCAGACGCCGTCGGTGCGGAACCGGATGGCGGTCTTGCGGGTAACCACCGAGGGCTCGATGTGAACGTCCGATGCGTTGTTGCGGAAGGCGGTCACCAGGATCTGGTCCACGAATTTTACCACCTGGCTGGAGGACTCGTCCAGCGAGCTGCGGTCGTCGTGGATGTCCTCCTCTTCTTCGAAACTGACGTCGGGGATGATGTGGTCCAGGTCTTCGGCCGGCGTCTCGGACATTTTTTCAGCCCGCGGATCGAAGAAGTGCTGGATGTACCTCTCGACGTGCTCCTTGATGGCGACGGAAATGCCGATCTTCTGGTTGCCCATCAGGGCGCGGATGTGGTCGGTCTTGCGCAGGTCCTTGGGGTCGTCCACCAGGATCTCGATGCCGCTTTTGTCCCACCGCAGGGGCACCCACACGTAAAACAGCAGGAAGGATTTCTTGAGATTGTTGATCAGCTCGAAGGGGACCGGCGTCTCTGGATCGAAGACCCGGAAGGGGCATCCGTAGTACATGGACAGCGATTTTCCCAGCTCCTGGATGTCGACCTTGAACCGGTCCACCAGCACGTGGTCGACGCTCTTGTTCATCTTTTTGGCGATGGCGAGCGCCTCCTGCAGCTGGTTGGTGCTCAAAATTTTGTTGCGCAGCAGGTAGTCGTAACGGGAATTGTTGGACAACTTCCCCTTGAGGGCGTTGAGACGGGCGAGGATCTCGGTGTCGGAGGCATCCATTTCGGCGGCCGTCCGGTAGAGCTCGAAGGCCAGGTCATGCAGCTCCCGCTTCTCCAGCTGCTGGCCGAGCCAGAAATTGATCCGGGCCGTTTCCTTGTCCCCCAGGTTGAATTTGTAGATGGTCTTGGTGGCTTTCTTGACGATCTCCGCCGCCTCCTGGGTCTCCAGGATGCAGCTGAGATAGTCGCAGATGATCTTGCCCGGCGTGCAATCCGATTTGGAAAAGTCGCAGGTGGTGGGGTCGATCTGAAGCAGCTTCTCGTATTCAGCCGCCGCCTCCTCCATCAGGCCGAGCTCTTTCAAGGCGGCGGCCCCGTCCAGCAAGGTGGGGATGTCCGCCTGGACCGAAAGGGTTTTTTTGAAGATGGAGATGTCCTCGGCCGAAAGCCCCTTTTTTTCAGATTCCTGATGGTCCTTGATCTCCGTTTTCAGACGCACGACCTTCTCCGCCAGCATCTGCTGCATCTGCGTCGGGAGCTGCCTGCCGGAGGAGATGACGAGCTCGTAGAGGTTGAGGGCCTCCTCCAACATCCCCATGCCGTAGCAGGTTTCCGCTTCCTTGATCCTGAGGTCGAGTTCCGAACGGCCGGGTGTCTGGGTCTGACTCATCGCGCTGGGTTCCGTCTCCGCATAAAAATGCCACCCCTCCTGACGGCCGGGCCGCACCGGGTTCCGAGATGGTTCAAGCAGCAAACAATTTATTAATCCTATCGGCCCTTTGGAAATTAACTTTAGGCTTTTGAAAACCGCCGGGCGGTTTTCAAAAGATTAAAATAGTGTTATGATAATAAGAAGATGTAAACACGAGCGGGATTGTTTGGTTCAGGGTATACAGGGGTCTGACGGCCCTTTTTTTTCACTCGACCCCTTGAACCCTTTCGCGGCAAAAGGGGAACTCCCTTGTAAAAGAGGGGGCGGAGGAGGAAGGCGTTTCCATGCCCATCTACGAATATGAACACCTGGGCGTTGCCTGTGATCGGGGGACGATATTCGAAGAGCGCCAGTCCATGGCGGAGCCGGCCCTGGAGCGCTGCCCGCAATGCGGCGGGCCGGTCGCCAAGCGAGTGTCCCGCATCAATATCAACACGCCCAAAACCAACAGCGACCTCAAGGACCTGGGGTTCACCAAGCTCGTCCGGCGCGACGACGGGGTCTACGAGAACGTCACCGCCCGCAGCGGCGACAGCCGCTACATGCTCCGCGGCAAGCCGGAAACCATACCCGACGTGAAAAAAACCATCACCGATTAAAACGCACAAGCCCCCGGAGGGGCCGGGGGCTTGTGCGTTTTAATTACAGGTTAAAAATGCCGGCGGAGTGAGGAGAGTGGCCGACATTTTTTTATGATCAAGGTTACTTTTTAAGCTTGACAACCAAAAACCCGGCATTTTTTATTTAAAAATGCAGGCAGGCGGTCGCCGCAATGACCTGACAAGGCCTCTTATTTCTTCAGCTTGACGACCAGGAAACCTGCATTTTTACGCCAGATGAAGAGGTTGACGTTGCCGTCCTTGGGGACCTTCTTCAAGGCCTCGTTGTAGTCCTTCACCGATTCGACGCCCTGGCGGTTGACCTCCTTGACGATGTCGCCCACCCGCATCCCGGCCTCATCGGCCTGGCTGCCGCTCTGGACATCGATCACGATCACGCCGGCCGCCTCCCGGATGTTGAAGCGCTGCGCAATTTCGGGCGTCAGGCCGGAGACCCGCAGCCCCAGCTGATCGTCACGTTTTTCAGGGGTCTCGCCCCGCGAGGCCACCTTGGTGTCGTCGCGCTTGGCGATCTTCACGTTGATCGTTTTGGGCTGCCCGTCACGGATCACCTTGATCTTGGCGCTCTGGCCGACCGGGATGGCCGCGACCAGACTCGTGAGCTGGCGGGTGGTCTCCACCTTCTGGCCGTTCACCTCGACGATGATATCCTTGGGTTTGATGCCGGCGGCGTCGGCGGGGTCGCCCTTGAACACGTCGGCGACAAAGACGCCTTTCTTGCTTTCAAACCCGTAATACTCGGCCATCTCCTGGTTGACGTCCTGGATCGCGACCCCGAGCCAGCCGCGGGTCACCTCGCCGCCCGATTTGAGCTGGTCGATGACCCCCCTGGCAAGATTGATGGGGATGGCGAAGCCGATCCCCTGCCCGCTGGCGATGATGGCGGTGTTGATGCCGATGACCTCGCCCTTCAGGTTGAGCAGGGGGCCGCCGCTGTTGCCGGGGTTGATCGAAGCGTCGGTCTGAATGAAGTCGTCGTAAGGCCCGGAGCCGATCACCCGGCCCTTGGCGCTGACGATGCCGGCGGTCACGGTGCGTTCGAGCCCGAAGGGGCTTCCGATGGCGACCACCCACTGGCCGACCTTCAGCTGCGCCGAGTCGCCCAGCTTGAGCACCGGAAAATCGTGGTTGTTCGATTTGATTTTCAGGAGGGCGAGGTCCGTGCTCGGGTCGCGCCCGATCACCTGGGCGTCGAACTCCTTTTCGTCACCGAGCTTGACCTTGATCTGATCGGCGTCCTCGATGACGTGGTTGTTGGTCACCACATAGCCGTCCTTGTCGATGATGAACCCCGACCCCAGGCTGGGCTGTTTGAACTCCCGTTGCATTTCTTCCCCGAAAAACCGTTCGAAGAACTCGTTGAACGGGTTCTCCCGGCCGCCGGGCTCGCGCTGGAAGTGGCGAAACACCGGGCCGCCCCCCTTGAGGGTCTTCACCGTGCGGATGTTCACGACGGCCGGCCCCACCGCCTCGGCGAGCTCGCTGAAACTCGCCGGGACCATCGGCGGCTCCACCGCAGCGGCGGCCCAGGCCGGGGAGACACCGACTCCGCCCGGGCCGGTTGGACCCGATATGGAAAAAAGCAGGATGGCCGCCAGCGCCGCGGGCACCGCGCACCAGCGGATCGAAAAAGCTTGTCTGACACCCATGGGGTTGACCTCCTGTAGATACAAAATTGGTATTCCTTTGGAAGATAAGCGTTGATGCCGCCGTTTGCCACCCCGGCCCGTTTTGTCACCCCGCCGGCCGGCAGCCTTGACAGACCGGATTTAATTTTTTATAGCCCTTAACCCGAGAATTTCACGAGTCGAGGCTGAAACTTTTTCACGAGATGTTCGGGTCACCCGGTTCGGCCAACACGCTCAAGGAGCAAAAGCCATGATCCGAGTCGAGAACCTGACGAAAACCTTCAACACCTTGTGCGCGGTGGACCGAATTTCCTTCAACGTCCGGAAGGGGGAGATCCTGGGCCTCCTGGGGCCCAACGGGGCCGGGAAAACGACCACCCTGCGCATGCTGACCGGTTTCTTGAAGCCCACCTCCGGCAGCATTCACGTGGGGGACTATAGCATCGACGGGCAGCTTCTGGAAATCAAAAAAATCCTGGGCTACCTGCCGGAATCGGCCCCCTTGTACCACGACATGCTGGTGTATGACTACCTCCGGTTCGTTGCCGCCGTCCGGGGCGTGGACGCCGGCCGCCGCATGACCCGCATCCGTGAAATCGGCGAGCGGTGCGGCATCAACGAGGTGATGCACCAACCGATCGGGGAGCTGTCCAAGGGCTACCGGCAGCGCGTCGGCCTGGCCCATGCCATGATGAACGACCCGGAGGTGCTCGTCCTGGACGAGCCCACCTCCGGGCTGGACCCCAACCAGATCGTAGAAATACGCGAAATCATCAAGCGCATCGGCAAGGCCAAGGCCGTCATCTTTTCCACCCACATCCTGAGCGAGGCCGAGGCCACCTGCGACCGCGTGGCCATCATCCACCGCGGGGCCATCGTGGCCGACAGCAGCACGGCCCGGCTGAAAGATACCCTGGGCAGCCGCAGCCGGATCCACCTCACGCTGGAACAGGCCGATGCTGACGCCGTCCAGCGCGAGATCGGATCCGTCGCCGGCGTGGCCCGGATGGACGTTTTGGACCAAACCGACGGCCAGCTACGACTCCTGCTCGCCTGCGAGCCGTCCGCCGACCCGCGCGCCGAGATCTACCGCCGCATCCGGCAGACCCGCTGGGTGCTGCTTGATTTTCACCAGGAAACCCAGTCGCTCGAAGCCATTTTCAGGGAACTGACCAAGGAAAGCTGACATGCGCCACGCCCTCTGCATCTGCCGCAAGGAACTCAACGTCTATTTCGCTTCGCCCATCGCCTACATCGTGATCGCGATCTTCCTGCTCGTGACGGGCTGGTTTTTCTTTTCGACCTTTTTCATTTTCAACCAGGCGAGCCTGCGCAGCTTCTTCCGGCTGCTGCCCGTGGTCTTTGCCTTCGTGGTGCCGGCCGTCACCATGCGCCTGTTCGCCGAGGAGCTGAACATCGGCTCCTACGAGATCCTGCTCACCATGCCGCTGCGCTTCACCGACATCGTGCTCGGCAAGTTCATGGCCAGCGTCGCCTTCGTCGCGGCCCTGCTGGCCCCGACCCTGGCCTACGCCGCCATCGTGGCGTTCCTGGGCGCGCTCGACTGGGGCCCGGTGATCGGCGGCTACCTCGGCGCGTTGCTGCTGGGGGCGGCCTTTTCCGCCGTCGGGCTCTTCGCATCGGCCCTCACCCGCAACCAGATCGTCGCCTTCATCACCGGCATGGCGATCTGTTTCGCCCTCACCCTGGTCGACCAGATGGTTTTCTTTCTCCCCCACGCATTCCTGAAAACCCTCGCCTATCTGGCGGCCGATGTCCACTTCGAGAACATCGCCAAGGGGGTGATCGACACGCGGGACGTCATCTATTTTCTGAGCGTCTGCTTCATCGGCCTCTACGGCACCTTGCTCGTCCTCAAGGCCAAGAATTGACAGGAGTCGACATGTCTGACCCCACGCCCTCCGCCGCCTATTTCAAGTTCGGCCTCTACCTGCTGGTCGTCGTCCTGATCAACGTGGCCGGCATCACCCTGTTCGCACGCCTCGACCTGACAGAAGGCCGGGGCTATTCCCTGTCCGACGTCAGCCGGAAGGTGGTGTCCTCGCTGTCCGAGCCTCTGACCATCAACGTTTTTTTCAGCCGCAACCTGCCGGCGCCCTACAACACCGTCGAGCAGTATCTGCGCGACCTGCTCGAGGAATACGCCGCGCAGGGCAACCGGTTTTTCAATTACCGGTTCTACGACGTCAGCGCCGAGGAAGGCGACATCCCCGCCGATGCCAAGGAAAATCAAAAACTGGCCAGCAGCTACGGCATCCACCCGATCCAGGTGCAGGTGATCGAGAAGGACGAGGTCAAATTCCAGCGCGCTTACATGGGCCTGGTCCTGATCCACGGCGACCTGATCGAGCTGATCCCCACCATCACCGCGACCGACGGGCTGGAGTATCGGATCACCACGGCCGTTCAGAAAATGAACGACAAGATCAGCGCCCTGCTGCGCCTGACCGGCAAGATCCAGGTGAAACTGTTTCTGTCCCCGGCGTTGAGCGCGATCGCCCCCCTCATGGGCCTGAACCAGATGCCGGAGCTGCCGGCCGAGATCGAAAAAACCGTCAAGGCCCTCAATGCCAAGACCTACGGCAAGCTGGAGTACCGGTTCAGCGAGCCGCCGGCCGACGAGCGCTTCGAGGAGGCCGCCAAAGCCAACAACCTGCTGGCGCTCTCCTGGCCGGCCTCGACCGACGGTAAAATCCCGGCCGGCAAGGGCGCCATCGGGCTCGTGGTGGAATACGGAGACCGGAAAATCACCCTGCCCCTGATCGACGTCGTCCGCATCCCGATCATCGGCACCCAGTACAAATTGTTGAGTATGGAAGATGTGGGGCGCTTGATCAACAGCAGCGTGGAGTCGCTGATCGACATCAACAGCCGGCTGGGGGTTCTGGCCGATCGCGGGGCGGCGCCGCTCGCCGGCGCGCCCGGCGCACCGCCCGACGACCCCCAGGCCTTCGGCAACCTGCGCGAGCTCGTGTCCCGGAACTACTCCCTCACGCCGGTGCGGCTGTCGGACGGCGCCATCCCCGAGGGGATCGCCTGCCTCATGATCGTCAAGCCCCGCGAGAAATTCAGCGACTTTGACCTCTACCTGATCGACCAGTTCCTGATGCAGGGCAAGAGCCTGGCATTTTTCCCGGATGCGTTCGACGAGGCCCAGATGCCGGGCCAGGCGGTCTACCTGCCGATAGACACCGGGCTGGAGCCGCTGCTGGAGCACTACGGGGTGCGGGTTCAGCGTTCCTTCGCCCTGGACGAGAACTGCTACCGCCAGGAAATGCCGGCCCAGCTGGGCGGCGGGGAACGGCCGATCTACTACGCGCCGCTGATCAAGACCCAGTTCATCGACCAGGATCTCGGTTTCATGAAGAACATCCGCAGCCTGGTGGCGGTGAAGGTCTCCCCGCTCGAGCTGCTGGCCGAGCGGGCCAAGGAGAACCACCTCGAGACGCACCGACTGCTGGCCACCTCCGAGAGATCCTGGGAGATGCGGGCGCCCATCAACCTGAACCCCATGACCCTGCGGCCGCCCGCCAAAGGCGATGACATGCGCAGCCGGCCGATCGCCTATTTGCTGGAGGGCCGCTTCCCGAGCTACTTCGCGGGCAAGCCGCTGCCCATCCGGGAAGCCGGCCCCACGAAGGAGGGCGCGCCCGAACCGCCGCCCACCGCCGCGCCGCCGCTTATCGACACGTCCAAAATCGAGCGCCGGGCGCCGTTCATCGAAAAGGGCCAACCCGGCCGTATTTTTCTGATGGCGTCCTCGGAGATGCTGCGCAACGTGGTCGTCGACGAGTCGGGCCGCGGGGCCAACACCGTCTTCGCGCTCAACGTGATCGACTATCTCAACGGCCGCGAGGGCATCGCCGTGATGCGGGCCAAGGAGCATAAATTCAACCCCCTCGAAGACACGAGCGCCGGCCGCAAGACCTTCATCAAGTCGTTCGCCATCGCCGGGCTGCCGGTGCTGGTGGCCCTGTCCGGGGTCGGGGTGTGGTTCTACCGCACGGCGCGCAAGAAGCGCATCCGTGAGATGTTCAAGTCACAACCGTGATCGATTTCAACTGCTTCGGATGAAGTTCTGGTGGGAGCGGCTTTCCAGCCGCGCCAACGGCGTCGGGCCGCCGTGGAGGAAATTTCCCGAAAATAGAATCCCCCATGCAACCCGGGACAGGTAAAATGAAAATCAAGAAAGAGTATCTCATTCTCGGAGTCATCATCGCGGCGCTGGCCGTCTACCTCTATCAGCGCAACTCCGACCGGACCCACTACACGCTGCCGACGCTGCCGTCTCTGACCGCGGCCGACATCACGCAGGTCCGGATTTCCGGCGGCGGCAAGACCCAGGCCTTGACCCGCAAGGACGGCCGCTGGGTGACGGACCCGCAGGGATTTCCGGCCGATCCCAAGCGGGTCAATGAAATGCTGGAGACGCTGGCGGGCCTTCACCTGACGGCGCTGGTGGCCGAGTCGAAAAACGACGCGCTGTATGAGCTGGACCCGGACCACACGGTCACCGTCAAGGCCTGGCAGGGCGATCAGCTCAGACGCGACATCGACGTCGGCAAGGCCGCGCCCTCCTTCCGGCACACCTTCGTGAAAATCGCCGGCGACGACCGGGTCTTCCATGCCGCCGACAATTTCCGTTTTCGTTTCGAAAGCGGCCTCGATGATCTGCGGGACAAGACGGTGCTGGCCATCAACCGGCAGGAACTCAACGAAATCCAGATCACGAAAGACCAGACATCCGTCACTCTCACCCGCACACCGGCGCCGGCGGAAACCCCGCCGGCCGGTCCACCCGCCCCCCCACCTGCCCCGGCGGGCTGGCAAGGCGGCGACGGCCGCCCCGCGGACAGCGCCGCCGTGGAGATGCTCCTCGGTGACCTCGTCGATCTTCAATGCGAAGCCTTCATCGACGACCGCGACAAAACCGGTTTCGGCCCGCCGATCTACTCGATCGCCCTCAAAGGGCCCAAGGACGATAGGCTCAGCGTCTTCGCACCCGCCGCCGCAGACGCCGCCACCTACCCCGCGGTTTCCTCCGCCAGCGACTACCCCTTCCAACTCTCGGCCGACCAGGCGCAACGCCTCATGAAAGCGCCCGAAGAATTTTTCAAAACGGGAGAGAAGAAGGAAGGGTAAAACCTGCGATTACTCCGGCAATGAATTACGGCAGGTTCAGCATCTCGCGCACCGGCGGAGCGGGGTGCCCGCCGCGGCGAGCCGCAACCACCCGTTCAACGGCCCAACGCACGGCAGCCAACTCGCTCCATACCGACCCGGACAGCCCCGGAGGACAGATTCCCACGGAGCCGCCGGCCGTCTCTGCCTGTCTGCGGTATCCCTGAGACGGCTGGGGGGCGTGGCAGAGTCGCCTGAAAAATTGGTTGCGGCTCGCCGCGGCGGGCACCCCGCTCCGCCGGCGTCCTATCATGAGTTGCCGAGTTTTGTTGCCGGTTTAATGATGCCTGTCCGGATGCAGCTCCACACGGCGGTTCATGGCGCGCCCCTCCGCCGTGCCGTTGAAGGCCGCCGGGCGGCTCTCACCGAACCCTTTGGCGCGGATCCGCTCAGGGGCGATGCCCTGCTTGATGAAATAGTCGCGCACGGCCCTGGCCCGGGCTTCCGAAAGCCCCTGGTTGTGCTCCACCGAGGCGGTGCTGTCGGTGTGGCCGTGGACCTCGACGGTCATGATCGGGTCGGCCCTCAGGATGGCAACCGCCTCATCCAGGACGTTGGTTTCCTTGATCAGCGCCTGGTCGCTGTCGAAATACACCCCGCGCAGTTCCCAGCAGCCGTCGGCATTGACCTTGACGCCGTTGGGCGTGTTCGGGCACCGGTCGCGGCTGTCCGGAACACCGTCGCCGTCCGCGTCCGGCACGCCGGCAACCGGGACGGCGGCGACTTTCGGCGGGGCGGGCGCGAGGAAGACCTGGGTCACGTAGTCGGCCATGGCGTGGGGCGAGGAAATGTCATCGGCGCTGACAGCGAAACCGCAGCCGCCGACACCGGCGAGCGCCTCCATCACCTTGCGGCCGTCGCAATCCCGGTCCATTTGAATGGGGTAGATGCACAGCCGGTCCCCCAGCACCCCCTTCAATTTTTGAGCGGTTTTGGCGGCCCGGCCGTGCAAAATGTTTTCGGAATCGGTGACGACGATCAAGGCCACCCGCCCGGGATCCCCCTGCAGGACGGCGCGGCCGGCGGCGGTGCCGCCGCTCATGGTGCGAGCGCGGCCGAGTCTGCCGGCGGTTTTAAGACCGGCCAGACCGGCCTCGAACTCGGCGCGGTTGTAACTTGCCGGCCCGTAGAGCACCACGGCCTCGTCACAGCTCAGACAACTGCCCGAGTCGAAGGCCACCAGTTCCGCCCGATAGTCCAGCGCCGGGATCATCTGGTTCATCAGGGAGACGATCGCCTGGGCACGGTCTGCATCGAGACCCTTCCGGTACCGGTTGTCCGTCGAGGACGCGGCGTCCAAAACCACAACAAAGGTGTCGACCTTCTTGGAATACGCCGAGGAGTTCAGTGGCACCGGCTGCAGCGGCTTCGGCGGAGGCGTCGGTTGACTGGCACAGCCCGCCAGCGAACCGATCAGGACAACTCCCAAGACAACTGCCCAATTACGAGTGTTCACCTTTGCGTCCTCCCATTTAAGCGCTGTTCTTTTCCCCCTTTGAAATGGCTATCCCTCAAGAAAATTCATACCCCGGGCATTTCTTGCTGTCAAAGTGTTTTTGTTCTTCTCCGAGGTTCTCTCCCATGGGGAAAATAGTCCGCAAGACTGAAACGTTTCATAAGGGCATGCCGCTCAGGTGGCCGTCAGTGCCGAGCACAGTCGGCCGATGACGTCGCAGGCGATCTCGCGGCCGCGGGTGAAACGCGGGTCTTTGAAGCCGGGCCGCCAGGAGAGGGAAGAAAGCTCGTCGGAAACCACGAGCAGGGAGGCGGCCGCGGCGGCACGGAAGGCGGCGACGGTGAAGAGGGCCGAGCATTCCATCTCGACCGCCAGCGCGCCCTGGCGCTGATAGTCGCGCACTTTGTCGTGGGTTTCGCGGTATGGGGCATCGGTCGTCCACACCGGTCCCTGGTGAAGGCGGCGGCCATCCACCGCGCACATCTCCGCCAGTTTTTTAGCCAGCGAAGCAGACGGAGCGGAGGCGTCGATGTCGGGCAGGTAATGGCGCGACGTGCCTTCGTCGATGAGGGCCGATGTCGGCAGCACCATGTCGCCGATCTCGACCGTCGCGGAGACGGCGCCGCACCAGCCGAGAAAGACGAGCGTGCGCGCGCCCCAGGCGATGAGGGTTTCCGCGATCATCACGGCGTAAGGCGCGCCCACCAGCGGCCCCGCGAGGCAGGTGCCGGCAAGGGATTCGGATGCGGTGTACAGACGGCTCATGTGCAGGCGCCGGCCTTCGTCGCGGCCGAACCCGAGCCCGTCGCGCAGCCGCCTCAGGTCCGGATCGGTGGCCGCCAACACCCCCACGGGCCCCAGCTGCGGAGAACTCTTCCCCCGCCGGGGGTGGATAACAGCGTCCGGCATAGTCGTTTCCGTTACGCCATGTCGGCCGGCACCGGTTTTGGGCAGGCCGGAGCTTTATTTCAACCGAAGGACATAAACGGCCCACGCCCGGCGTGGGCCGTTTATTCGGGCTTGTTGAGACGGGTGAGCTCGTCCCGGATCTCGTCCATCATGTCGTACAGCCAGAGAAAATCTTCCATGGACAGCCGGCCGGCCTTCACCGGCGCGCCCTCGGTCCCATCCTTTTTCAACAGGATGCGGGGGCCGATCTGAAGCTTGGCCCCACCGTCGCCGTACTGGTTGATGGATGCCACCAGGCCGGTCTCGTTGCACTTCCACTTCTTCAACACTTTGTCTTTTTCAGGATCGTAGGGCATGGTTCCTCCCATCGGAGTGGGTTGAGTGGATCGGGCGAGTTGGGTTCATTGGGTTCACGCTCAACACGCCCCATGCATGCGATGAACCCAGGAACCCGGTTCTATGCCGAGAGCTTCGAAAAATCGGCAAACGTGTCGAACAGCGCGGCCACCAGCGCCAGCAGGGACAGTCGGTTCCGGCGGACCTCCGCATCTTCCGCCATGACCATCACGTCGTCGAAAAACGCATCCACCGGCTGCCGCAGCGTGGCGACCCGCACGAGGGCCTCATCGAAGAGGCCGCGCCTCAAGTCGTCCTGAACCCGGCCGTGCACCGTGCGGTAGGCCGACAGCAGCCCGGATTCCGACGGGTGGGTCAAGAGGCGTTCCTCAACCGGCCCCGGCGTGAACCCCTCGGCCCGCCGGATGATGTTGACCACCCGCTTGAAAGAAACCGCGATCGGTTCAAAGTCGGGCTTGTCCTTGAGCTGCTGCAACGCCCGCGCGCGGTGCCACACGGCCGGCACGCTTCCCATCGGAACCCCCAGAACCGCGGCGACGGTGTCCTTGGCCAAACCCTCCTCCACCAGGATGGAGGCCATCCGGCCCTCGATGAAGGTCAACGTCTTGCCGGCCGTGTCCGGAGGCGCAGCCCCCGCGCCGTCGAAACGACTCAGGCTGTGGTCCACCACGGCTGCCAGTGAAAAAACGAGGTTCCGCTGGCGCATGATCTGAATCACGCCGATGCCTTGGCGGCGCAGGGCATAGGGGTCCGCCGCACCGGTGGGGATCAGCCCCGCGCGGAAACAGCCGCAGATGGTGTCGATCTTGTCGGCAATGGCGAGCACGGCGCCGGCCGGGGTCTCGGGCAGCGCGCCGCCGGACGCGGTCGGGCGGTAGTGTTCCTCGATGGCGGCCGCCACCGCCGGGGACTCTCCCTGGGCCTCGGCATACACGCGGCCCATGATTCCCTGCAGCTTGGGGAACTCGCCCACCATCTGGCTCACCAGGTCGGCCTTGCACAACCACGCCGCGCGCTCGACCTGTCGGCGGAAATCATCATCCCCGCCGGCCTGCCCCGCCACCCAGCTCGCCAACGCCTGCACGCGGCACACCTTGTCATAGACCGATCCCAGCTGGGCTTGAAAAAGAACGCTTTTCAGCTTCTCCACCTGGCGGTCCAAGGGGGTGGCGTTGTCGCTGCGGTAGAAAAATTTGGCATCCTCCAGGCGCGCCCGGAGCACGCGTTCATGCCCCCGGACCACGACGGCCATGTCCTTGACGGGCGTGTTGTTGACCGCGATGAAATGCGGCAGCAGCCGGCCCGATGCGTCGGTCACGGCAAAATACTTCTGGTGCTCACGCATGGCGGTGATGAGCACTTCGGCCGGCAGTTCCAGGAACTCGTCGGGAAAGCGCCCGACGGCCGCCGAAGGGTACTCCACCAGATAGGTGTTGATGCCGAGCAGGTCCTCGTCGGGCAGAACGTTCCCGCCCACGGAGGCCGCCGCCTGAGCCGCCCCATCGGCGATCCGCTTCCGGCGCTCCGCCGCATCCACCACCACGAACGCCGGCCGCAGCGCCTCCACATAGGCCGACGGTTCGGCGATGCGGATGCGGCCCCGGTGCATGAACCGGTGGCCGAGACTGTTGCGCCCGCTGCGAACATGGCCCACCTCAAAGGGGATGACCCCGGTGCCGAAGAGCGCCAGGATCCAGACGATGGGCCGCGCAAAAGACAGGGAGAGGTCGGCCCAGCGCATGCTTTTCGGAAAGGGGGTCGAAAGGATCGCGGCCGGCAGGATCGTTTTCAGAACGGTGGCGGCGGCAACGCCGGTCTCGGTGACCACGGCGCTGAGGTACTCGCCCTTCGGGGTCGAGACCACGCCCAGTTTGCCGACAGGCACGCCGACCTTCTCGGCGAATTTGACGGCGGCCATGGTCGGCCGGCCTTCCGGGTCGTAGGCGGCCTTGCGGGGCGGCCCGACGATCTCGCTGGTCAGAGATTTCTGCCGGGCGGCCACCGCTTCCACCATCACCGCCAGGCGGCGGGGCGTGCCGAAGGTGTGGACCCGGCCGTGCTCGATGCGGGCCTCGTCCAGCTTCTGGGCCAGGGTGGCCGCCAAGGCGCCCAGCGCCGGTTCGATGTAACCGGCGGGGATTTCCTCGGTTCCGATTTCAAGCAAGAGCGTCTTCATGCATTATCCTTTGTTTTTCACCAGCGGGAACCCCATGGCCTGCCGTTGGGCCAGGTGGGCTTCGGCGCAGGACCGGGCCAGGTTGCGGATGCGCGCGATGAAACCCGTGCGTTCGGTGACGCTGATGGCCCCGCGGGCGTCCAGCAGGTTGAACGTGTGCGAGCATTTCAGGCAGAACTCATAGGCCGGCAGCACCAGCCCTTTTTGGACGACGCGCTTGGACTCGGCTTCGTACCGGCCGAAGAGATCGAGCAGCAGGGCCACATCGGCCTCCTCGAAATTGTAGGTGGACTGCTCGACTTCCTGGCGGTGGGCCACGTCGCCGTAGCGCAGGTCCTGGTTCCACTTCAGGTCGTAGACGTTGTCGATCTGCTGGAGGTACATGGCGATGCGCTCCAGCCCGTAGGTGATCTCGACGGAGACCGGCGACAGCTCGATGCTGCCGGCCATCTGGAAATAAGTGAACTGGGTGATTTCCATCCCGTCCAGCCAGACCTCCCAGCCCAGCCCGGAGGCCCCCAGGGTCGGCGACTCCCAGTCGTCCTCCACAAAGCGGATGTCATGCTCGAGGACGTTGACGCCCAGCACCGCGAGGCTTTGCAGATACTGATGCTGCACATCGAACGGCGAGGGTTTGAGCAGCACCTGAAACTGGTAATAATGCTGGAGCCGGTTGGGGTTTTCCCCGTAGCGCCCGTCGGTGGGGCGCCGGGACGGCTGGACGTAGGCGGTCTTCCACGGCTCCGGCCCCAGCGCCCTCAACAGGGTGGCGTGGTGAAAGGTGCCGGCGCCCACCTCCTGGTCATAGGGTTGGACGATCAGGCATCCTTTCCGCGCCCAGAAGGACTGCAGGGACAAGATGACGTCCTGAAAATTCATGCACGGCTCCTTACCGTTTCAATTAAATTCAAGGGTTAGGTGAATAGAGCATTTTCGTGCAAATGCCAAGGAAAAAATCAGCTCATCGCCTGCCAGCGGCGGCGCAGGGCCGGGGCGGGAAGGGACCGTCTCCCTTCAACCATGAGCGGATGGCCGCAGGCTATGAGCTGATTTTCAGGCCATGCCCCGACACCCGGATATCCAGCAGGTGAGCCCGCCGGCGCTCGACCAGGATATCCTGCCAGACCGGCCTGAGCTGCGCGACGGCATTCGCCGCACCGATGGCCCAGAGGCAGCCCCCGCCGCCGGCCCCGGTGAAGCGTGCGCCACACCCACACTGGCGGGCAGCGGCCGTCAGCCGGCGACCGAGGCGGTCGAGGACGTCCGGCGTCATCCGCCGCCGGATATCGGTTTCGCGGTTCATGACGGCCGCCGCCCCGTCAAAGTCCCGGCGGCGCAGGGCGTCCGCGAATCGTTGAGTGCACACAAGGATATCGACCCACTCGCTCCGGAAGCGGCCAAGGACGAACTGCTGCACCCACCGGGAATTGATGTCGCTGGATTCGTGGGGGACGCCCGCATAGGCCACCAGCAGGTGCGGTTCGAGCTCCCGCAGGCCGGCGCGCGGAATCAGGGCCTCCCGCCGAAACACCTGCGCCCGGGGAAGCGTCAGCCAGTGCCAGGCGTGCACCCCTCCGAATGCGGCCGCCAGCTGGTCCTGGTAGCCGCAGGGCACCCCGGCGACACTTTCCTCGATGGCGTGGGCCAGCAGGGCAACGGAGCGGCCGTCGACCGAGGCGGGGGAACGGCCGCGGCGGCGGACCTCCATGAACGCCCGCACGAGGGCGACGGCGGCCACCGACGACCCCCCCAGGGCGCTGCGCGGCGGCGAATCGGATTCAACCTGGATGTGAACCCCCTGCGCATTGAAAAAGGCTGCCGTCGCGAACATGAGCCCCAGGGGATGGCGGAACGGCGCCCGGTCGGCGGGGAAGTCGGCGCTCTTGAACCCCCGCGAGCTCACTTTCACCCGGCCGCGGGCATGCGGCGCCAGGCGCACCGTTGTACGCAGGCCCAGGGCGATGTTCACCGTGCAAGGCCCCAGGTGCCGGAGGGGATAGGAAAAGGTGCGGATGTCGAGCGTGCCGCCCATGTCGACCCGGCACGGTGCGGAAACCGCCACCGGGCCTTCCTCGAGCGCCTTCTGCCAGTCGAAGGAGGCGCCCGGCCCGGCAGGAACCAACTCGGTGCGACTGTTCAAGCTCATTTGGGTCTTCTCCACCGGCGCTCCAAGTGATCCGTCCGATCCGACGGGTCCGACCGATCGGCCGCCCGGGCCGCGGGGGGAGCGCAACGCAGAGCTTGGGCTTCCGGTGAAGCCGTCACATGTCATCTCCCCGGAGCTGGCGCAAGACCTTGAGGCTGCGCGGCTGCCGCCCCAGGTGATGGGGCACAAAGCGCTCCAGAAACGCCAGGCTCTCGGCAATCGCCTGCGGGCTGAATTTCATCCGCGCCGCCCGGTTCAGGTCCCCGCCGGACACCCACAAGAGCTGTTTGACCGTGCCCTTGGACAGATGCTGCGCATGGTCGCATGCCGGCGTGCAGGCCGGGCAGGCAATGCCGCCTTTGGCAATGTCCACGCCGAGCACATCCGGCCGCATGGCCGGCAGCTCGCACCGGCATCCCACGCAGTGCTCCAGGCGGGGGCTGTGGCCGGAGAGCCTGAGAAAGCGCATCTGAAAAAGGATGCTGAGCACCGCGGCCGGCACACGCCCCTGGTCCAGCTCGCTCAACACATGCTGCAGCAACCGGTAGAGCTCCGCATGGGCGACGTGCTCTTCCATCCAGTCCTGGATGAGCTCCGCCCAGTAGCTGGCATACGCCAAGCGGGACGGGACGGTGCGGATCTGTGCAAAGGGGTTTTTGAGACTGGCCTCCTGCAGCACGGGCAGCCCCCGGCCGGCCGTCACCACTGCATCCAGCTCCGAGAAGAGCTCCAGCACCCCCGCAAATCGGCGGGTGCTCTTCTTGGCGGACTTGGCGATCACGGAAATTTTGCCCTGAGTGTGCGAGAAGAGGCTGAGGATGAGATCAAAATCCCCGTAGTCGGTGCGTCGGATGAGAATGGCGGAGGTGGAAAGCTGAGACATGTGAATGTTTGAATCCGATTGATTTTCGCCGCCGGCAAGCGGCGAAAATCAGGGGAGATGCAGGTTGACCACTTCGCCGCGCTTGCCCGGAACCTGAACCGGTTTGCCGTCCAGGTTCAGCCGGATTCCGCCGGCGTTGCCGATCAGGAGGTTGAACCCGTTTTGGCCTTCCAGCCGGATCTGGCCGCCGGCTTTGAGCGTGTGTTCCGAGGGAGTCCCCTGATCGATGGAGACCTTGACCCAGCTGTCCTCCTGAGCGGAAACCGTCAGGACGTATTTCGGGACCGCCGGTATCTGAGGCCTCTTGACGGCCTCCGAGGGAGACGGGGTTGCCACGGCAGGCGGAGGCGCAGCCGCCGAATCGGCATTCACCGCCGGCGGGGCAGCTGAAGGCGCATACGGGTCCTGCCCCCACTGCCGATAACCGACCAGGGTGGCCGCTACCAACCCCGCCAGCAGCAGCAGCGCAGCAACCAGCGTCCCGCTCAACCCGGTGCGGGCCTTTTGAGGCTCTTGATCCGCAGCGGTGCTGCGCTGAAGCCGCCGGAGACAGGCGTCATAGCGTCGCACCGCTTCGTCGGGGTCGGCGCCGACCGTTTGGGCGTACGCTCGCAGAAACCCTCTCAGAAAGACATCCGGCGGCAACCGATTGAAATCCTCGTCTTCGATGGCATCGAGGGTGGCGGTCGCGATGCGTGTTTCCTCGGCCACCTGCTCCAGGCGGATGTCCCTTTCGATCCGGATGGCCTGAAGATACCGCCCAAACGACGCCTGCGCTGAATCATCGTCCGCCCCTGCGCCGCTCTGCAGGGTAGATGCCTTATGGACACTCATACCGCCTCGCTTCCGGATCCCTGATGCATGCGCCGGCACCGATGGTCACGGCGCACCCACGATTTTTATGTGCGAGTGTTTGCGCAGATCTGCCAGCCATAAGGCGAACCGGCTGTCGACGCGTTCTCGGAAAAGTGTTTCCTGGATCTCCGCCTCGACCTGGGCCATGGGCTTTCCGGCGGTTTCGTTGATCTGCTGAAGGTAGACGACCTGATAGCCGAAATCGGACTCCACGATCGCCGAAACCTGACCGGCCGTCATGCCCTGGACCGCATCCCGCAGCTGGGGGGTGAGCTCGTCGATGCGAAACAAGCCGAGCTCCGAGCCCTGAATGCCTTTGGCGCCATCGGCGGTGAGACGCACCTGTTCCTCGAACGATCGGCCCCGGTTCACCTCCGCGAGCGCCTCCTGCAGCAGCGACTTTGCCGCCTGCCGGTCTTCCGGGGCCGGCCGGGGTGGCAGCTTCACGAAAAGGTTCCAGAGGTAATACTGCTTTCCGCCGCCGTATTTCAATTTGTTCTTTTCGTAGTAGTCTTTGATATCCGCCTGGGTGATGACCACCTTGGATCGGACCTCGCGGTTGACCAGCTTGGATCGCTGGATTTGGAGCTTCACCTCCTTGCGGTATTCCTCCAGGGTCAACCCCTCCTGGGCCAGCCCGGCCTTGAGGTTTTCATCCGTGAGGGATCTGCGCTGCTTGACCTGGCGGATGTGATTTTCGATTTCCTCGTCCGTAACCGCGATCTTGTAGCGCTTGACTTCCTGCTCGGTCAGCTTGGTGTTGATCAGATTATCGAGGATCTCCTCGCGCAACCGGGCGAGCGTCTGGCGTTCGCGCTCCGGAGGCAGGCCTTGGCGCTTGAGGTCCTGAGCCATGGGACGCAGGAGCATATCGATGTCGTACAGCGTGACGATATCCTCGTTGACGACCGCCACAATGCGATCGACAACGGCAACCTCCGCCGCCGCGGCCTCCGCCGGTGCGAGCCAGCCTCCGACGCCAACGGCCCACAGGAAAACAGGCAACCAGAATCTCATGATCTCAACCCTATCGCGCGCGGGCCCCCCGTCGCGCCATGGTCACTTCCCCGCCGGCAGCGGGGTGGGCGGCGGTGGGGACGGATCCTGGCCGCGGCCCGAAAGTTCCGCCCACAGCGGCGAGTTCACCTCCACCGTGTATTTTTCTTTCAGCCGGTCGATCCAATCGACAAACGCCTCTTCCAGTTTTTTCCGCCGGAGGTCGGCAACGATCGTTTCCTTCAACCGCTGAAACTTTTCTTCCGAGTCGGCCGCCCCGGCTTTCCCCCGGTAGTGTTGGTCGTAATAGTCGGCCACCTCCTCCCGGGTGATCACGATGCGCTCGCCCAGCTCCGCCTGGACAAGCTTTTCCAGCAGCAGGCGCGACCGCATCCGCTGCTTCCAGGCCTCGAACGGCACGGCGGCCTCGCTCAGCGTCTGATCGAAGGCCCCCGGTGGATAATCAGCCTTGATGGCGGCGATGGCCGAATCGAGCTCCGCATCTGAAACGGAAACACCCACCTCTTCCGCACGATTGAGGATGACCAGCTCGGTCGTGATCTCGTTCAGCAACTGCCGGCGGGCGTCCTGAAGCGCGGATGAGCTTTGATCCGCACTGTCGGGATGTGCGGTTTTCGCCAGTTCAAACGCCTGCAGGAAATCCCGTACCGTGATCTTCCGGTTGCCGACCCTGAGCAGGTAGGCGTCGGTGCGCTCGGAGTCGGATGGGCCGCAGCCCAGCACGGCCAGAACCCCGATTGCCAACCGGACCCAGAGGGCCGCCCGCCGCCCGTTAGCCCACATCACCCACACGACCCACCCCGCTTTGCCGGGGTTGCTGCACCCGGGCCGTCATGGCGGATAAGAATTTAATTTTCTTCACTATTAACACGTTGCCCGATGGCTTGCAAGATGTTTTTGGCTTGGGCCAGCTGCCCCACGGCGCCGTGTTGGGTCAGCCGCGCCTTGACCACTCCGCCGGGAGACATTTCGAAGCGCTCCGGATCGTCGAGAACCATTTTCACCACGGCATCGACATTTTTCGGGTGGATGTCGGAAAAATACAGAACCAGTTTCTGATCGTTCACGTCCAAACGCGACACCCCGGCGTTGCGCGCCAGGACCTTGAGCATGATTTTGAACAACAGCTGGGTCGCCTCATCCGGCGGGGGACCGAAGCGGTCGGTCAATTCCGAGCGCATGTCGCCGATCTCCTGCAATCCGGTCATCCGCGCCAGGCGCCGGTAAAGCATCATCCGCTGGTCGATGTCGGGGATGTAGGATTCGGCAAAATAGGCCGACAGCGGGATATTGATTTCGGGATCCAACGGCTGGGCCGCCGGCTCGCCTTTCAAGTCCGCGACCGCATCCTCCATCAGCTTGAGGAACATGTCGTAGCCGACCGCGGCAATGTGACCCGATTGAGACGCCCCCAGAATGGTACCGCCGCCGCGGATTTCCAGGTCGTTCATCGCGATGTTGAAGCCTGAGCCCAGATCGCTGTGCTCCATGAGAACCTTCAGGCGTTTGCGGGCGTCCGCGGTGAGCAGGCTCTCGCCGGGAATGAGCAGGTAGGCGTAGGCCTGCTCGTCGGCTCGACCCACACGGCCGCGCAGCTGGTACATCTGGGACAGACCGAAGCAGTCCGCCCGGTTGACGATGATCGTGTTGGCGGACGGAATATCGAGGCCGGATTCAATGATGGTGGTGCACACCAGCAGATCGATGTCCCGGTTGAGGAACCGGACCATGACCCGCTCCAGATCCTCCTCCGCCATTTGGCCGTGGGCCACGTCGAGCCGAACCTCCGGGACCAGGTCCTGGAGCTTGCGCGCCATGGCATGGATGCTGTGGATGGCGTTGTGGACGAAATAGACCTGCCCCTGGCGGCGCCGCTCGCGGCGGATGGCCTCGGCGATGACATCGGGGTCGAACTCGGAGATGTAGGTGATGATGGCCTTGCGGTACTCCGGGGGCGTCTGGATCAGGCTGATGTCCCGGACGCCCATGAGCGACATGTGCAACGTCCGCGGGATCGGGGTCGCCGTGAGCGCCAGCACGTCCACCGTGGCGCGCAGGCGTTTAAGTTTTTCCTTGTGCTTGACGCCGAAGCGCTGCTCCTCGTCCAACACGAGCAACCCCAGGTCCTTGAAGACGATATCCTTCTGAATCAGGCGGTGGGTCCCGATCACGATGTCCACGCCGCCGGATTTCAAGCCCTCCGCGATGGCCTGCTGCTCCTTGCGCGAACGGAAGCGGCTGAGGCAGGAGATGTTCACCGGGTAGCGCTGGAACCGGCTGCGGAAGGTGGCGTAGTGCTGCTCCGCCAGGATCGTCGTAGGCACCAGCACGGCGACCTGCTTGCCGTTGTTGACCGCCAGGAAGGAGGCCCGCAAGGCCACTTCGGTCTTGCCGTAGCCGACGTCCCCGCAGACCAGCCGGTCCATGGGGGCCGTCTGCTGCATGTCCTCCAGCACCTGGTCGATGGCCTTGAGCTGATCCGGCGTTTCTTCGTAGGCGAACCCGGTCTCGAAATCCCGGAAATAGCCGTCCGCCGCGCCGAAGGGGAATCCGGTCTCGACCTTGCGCTGCGCGTACAGCTTCAGGAGCTCGCCGGCCATCTTCTCCGCCGAGCGCTTGACCCGCGCCATCACCCGCTCCCAGGATTTGCCGCCGAGCTTGTCCAGCGCGGGCGTGTGACCCTCGACCCCCATGTACTTCTGGACCATGCCCATGCGGTCGACCGGGAGGTAGAGCTTGTCGCCGCCGTGGTAGGTCAGGGCCAAAAAATCGTTGCGCACCCCCTCGACCGAGAGCTTCTGGAGTCCCTCGTATCGGCCGATTCCGTGTTCGGTGTGCACGATCAGATCTCCCTGCTTCAGCTCCTGCAGGTCGAAGAGCCGGATGCGGGCCTTGGCGTCCGGCTTCGCCCGGCGAATGTGCCGAACGCCGAAAATCTCGTCCTCGCTCAGCACCGCCAGGCGCTCGGCCGGCCACACGAATCCGCTGGTCACCTGACCCAGGCAGATGGCCGCCTTCGACGGCTCCGCCGTTGCTGCCGGGAAGCCTTCGCACCGCTGGAATTGCAGGCCGTATGGCGCCAGCAGGGACATCAGGCGCTCGGCCTGGGACTTGCTCCGGCACACGACCCGTACCCGGCGGCCCAGGCGCTGCTGGTCGCAGACCCAGTCTGCCAGCGGCAGCAGGAGTTGCTCCTTGTCCCGGTGCTGGCGAAGCCCGGCCGTCAACTCGCTGTTGGACTGAACGCCGACCGTCACCACCCGGGCCCCCGGCGCATCGAGGTTGTCCCCGCCCGGGACTACCTCCAGGAGCTTTAAGGCCACCGGACGGCGCTGCTCAAGCCGTCTGCGGACCTCTTCCCACGGCACATAGAGGCTTTCGGGAGGCACACAGAAGCTGTGGTGCTCGACCGCAGCGGCGTAGGTGGTGCGCGCCAGTTCTTCGAACTCCGTGGCGGCGCTCTCCAGCTGCTCGGGGCCGGCGGTCACGCAAAGCGCATCCGTGGGCAGATAGTCGAAGAAGCACTCGAGCCCGGGGTAAATCAGCGGCAGCAGGCTCTCGATCCCCGAAAATGTCTCTTGCTGGGATAGACTCGTCGTGATCTTGCGCACCTGGGTGGGCGGCAGGTTGAGGTCAGCCGCCTGCAGCCGGATGCGGTTGAGGATCTCCGGCAGCGCGTCCGGTTTCAGGATCGCCTCGCGCGCCGGCAGAAGCACCGCCTCGGTCACCGTGCCGATGTGGCGCTGGTCGCCGGCGGAGAAGAACCGCAGGGACTCCACCCGGTCGCCGAAGAGCTCGATCCGCAGGGGGTCCGGGTAAAGCGGCGAGAAAACGTCCACGATGCCCCCGCGAACGGAGAAGTCGCCCGGCTCCTCCACAATGGCGGTCCGCAGGTACCCGCCGGCGATCAACTTCGAAACCAGCTGCTCGCGGTCGACCTCCTCACCGGTCAGGATCAGTTCGGCGTACCGGCTGATCTCCTGCCGCGGAACCAGCCGCTGCAGCAGCGCCTGGACCGGAACCACCACGACGGGCGGCACCTCGTCGGTCAGCATCCGGTAAAGAACCCGTATGCGTTCGGAGGCCGTCTCGTTGTGGTAGGAAAGAAACTTGAACGGAAGCTGGTGGTAGGAAGGGAAAAACAGTACCGGAACGGCCTGGTAATGACTGAAAAAGCGCAGGTCTTCGACCAGCCGCTGGCCATCCTCAACGGAGGGCACCACCACCAGCATCGATGTTCGCTGTCGTGCGTAAATGGCGGTGATGATCAGCGCGCGCTCACTGCCGGCAACGCCGCAGACCTCCACGGCGCGGTCGCGGGCGGCGACGGCCTCTGCTACGGCGGAAGCATTAATTATGTCTTGATTTTGATCCATAACCGAAGTAAATATAAAAAATTAAGCCGACGGTGCTCAATCGGCCGGGCAACTGATTCGCCAGCGACGGATACTGTTGAAACGGTATCCGCCGACACAGGCATCCGCAGAAGATGGCAAGCCGCACTAGCTCAATGGCAGAGCAACGCATTCGTAATGCGTAGGTTCACGGTTCAAGTCCGTGGTGCGGCTCCATCAAACTCCCGCAAATCAGCCGATTACCGGTTCCCGTCCGCCCGTCACCTCCATGGTTGCACCCCACGCGACGCCACCGCCGCTGGCGGCCGGTTCGGTCCTGATTCCGGTTGACCCTCATGCCTGCGAAATCAAGCGGCAGTTACTCTAAATTTATAAATGTAAATCAATTTGAAGCGTAAGGCAACCGCCTCGGCGGCCCGAAGACGGTCATCACACAGTAATCATCTGAAAAATCTACGAATATTGGACAAGCCGCTTGACATGTCCAGGGAATCCGGATAGTCTACAGTCAATTGTTACGTCGGCGCTGGCCAGACGCGCCGGGCAATGACCACCCGTGACGGGTGGCATGCATTTTTAGCCGCAGGCCGAAAATTCAAGAGCCCGTCAACGCTTCGAACACGGCACGTGCAACCGTGCGCAAAGAACGCGGATAGGAGTCAAGCATCCGGACAGGCTGAGCGGGGGCCATCATGAAAGATCTTGAAGATATTGAACTGAAATCGGAAATTGATGAAATCATGCGCAGTGTCGAGGCCATTATGAAAAAGATCGAGTCCGCCCTTCCGCCGAAATCACCAGCGCCGGGCTCCATCGAGGAACAACGCACTACCGGATGATCTGGTTCTGGGTATTGGTTCTCAGGAGGAACTATGGCGGTGACGAAGGATGATATCGTCGCGCGGATTCATGAGGTCGGGTTTTCCAAGAAGCAGGCCGTAGATCTTGTCGAAGCCCTCATCGAGATCATCAAGGCCAACCTTGAGAAAGGCGATGATGTCCTCATCTCCGGCTTCGGGAAATTCTGCGTCAAGGGGAAAAATCAGCGGCGCGGCCGCAACCCCGCCACCGGTCAAGATCTCATGCTGCGGGAACGCCGCGTGATCACCTTCAAGTGTTCCGGGAAGCTCCGCAACAAAATAAACACCCGCCCGGAATAAACCGGTTGACCGCCGCAGCGGCTGCCCGCCTCACAGCCCTATTCCGTAGGTTTTGATCTTGCTCAGCAAGGAGGGGTGGCTGATCTCCAGCAGCCGCGAGGCCTGCGTCCGGTTGCCGCCGGTTTCCTGCAGGGCCTGTGTGATCAGCCTTTTTTCGATGGCTCGCTGAGCCTCCTTCAGCGAAAGACCTGCTTTAGGTTCATCCGCTCGTTCGACCTTGCCGCCCGCACCGATCTCCGCCGGCAGATGCTCGGGCAGCAGAATGGTCTCTTCCGACAGGAGGACGGCGCGTTCGATCACGTTCTCCAGTTCACGCACGTTGCCGGGCCAGCCGTAGTCGAGCAGCAACCCCATCGCGGCAGGGCTCAGGTCCTGGATCGCCTTTTTCATCTTGGTGTTGAAGCGCTCCAGGAAGTGCCGGCACAGATGGGGGATGTCTTCCGTCCGGTCCCGCAGCGGCGGCAGCGGGATGGCCAGAACGTTCAGCCGGTAAAAAAGATCTTCACGGAACAGACCGCGCTTGACCTCTTCCTCCAGGTTCCTGGCCGTAGCGGCAATCACCCGGACGTCGACCTGTGTCGGCTTTGAATCCCCCACCGGACGAATCTCGCTTTCCTGGAGCACCCGCAGCAGCTTGACCTGCAGAGACAGCGGCAGCTCGCCGATTTCGTCCAGAAAAATAGTGCCCCCGTCCGCCTCCTGGAACAGGCCCTTCTTGTTGCGGTCGGCGCCGGTGAAGGCGCCTTTCTTGTAGCCGAACAACTCGCTTTCAAGCAGGTTTTCCGGGATGCCGCCGCAGTTGACCGGCACCAGGGGCCGATTGGCGCGTTCGCCTTCAAAGTGAATCCCGCGGGCGATCAGCTCCTTGCCGGTTCCGCTCTCGCCGAGAATGAGCACCGTCGTGGAATAGCGCGCCGCTTTCTGAGCCAGTTGAAAGACGGAGATCATGGCCCGGCTCTTGGCCACCATGTTCCCGAACCGGTAATATTTTTCGATTTCCTCAATGCGGGCCTTGAGCTGACGATTCTCCCTTCGCAAGCTCTCGCGCTCCTCGGCCTTTTTGAGGGTCAGCAGCACCTCGTCGGGTTTGAACGGCTTCGAAATGTAATCGTAAGCCCCCCGTTTCATGGCATCGATGGCGGTGTCGATGTTTCCATAGGCAGACATCATGATCACCGTGCTCTGCCCGATCCGCTCCCCTCCGGCCCTGAGGAAATCCATGCCGCTCATCACCGGCATTTTGATGTCGCACAAAATGAAATCGTAGGCCGTGAGCTCCACTTTCCGAAGCGCTGACTCCCCGTCGGGGGCCGATTCCACCTCGTAGCCGGCTTTCGTGAGAACGGCGGCCAGCATGTGCCGCATGTTGGCTTCGTCGTCGATCACCAGAATCCTCTGACCCGATGGTTCAGTCCGCATCATTGCCGATCCCCTCATGTGAATGGCCTACCGGCAGGGACACCGTCATACAGGTGCCTTGGCCGACCACGCTTTCAACCTGCATGCTGCCGCCGAAACTCTCGATGATCATGAAGCTGACCGAAAGACCGAGGCCCGTTCCCTTCCCCGGCTCCTTGGTGGTGAAAAAGGGATCGAAGATGTTCGTCAGATCCTCTCCCGGGATGCCGGAGCCGTTGTCGCTGAAGCGAATGCGAAGCCAGGGTCCGGTCGATTCGGCCGCCGAACCGATGCCCATTGAGTGGTCGGTGGCGATGATCAGATCTCCCACGGCCCCGGGGCCTTTGGCGGAAATGGCGTCCGCGGCGTTGATGATAAGGTTGAGAAATACCTGGCGCAGCTGGCTGGGATCGGCCGTGACCACGTCGCTGCCGGCACTCAAGTCGGTAGCCACCCGCACGTGGGACATAAAGGGCTGGACATCCAACACGTGGGCCATCTCCCCTATGATCGCGTGCACCGACACCTGCTGAGGCCCGGCCTGGGAAGGTCGCGAAATCTCCAACAGCTGCCGGATGATAACGCTGATGCGCTCAATTTCTTTTTCAGCCCGATCCAGGTATTCGATCCGTTCTGCCTCAGCGATGTCCGTCTGCTTCAATAGCTCCAGATACCCGGTCACAATGCCGATCGGGTTCCCGATCTCATGTGCGATGCCGGCCGAGAGTCGGCCGACCGAGGCCAGTTTCTCCGCGCGGATGATTTCCGTCTGGGCTTTTTTCAGCTCGGTGTTGGCCGCTTCCAGCGACGCCACCGTAGCGCGGAGTTTTTCCTTTTCAGCGGAAAGCCTGCGCAGAAGACCGTTTAAAGCCGCGGAAAGCCGCTGCAGCTCATTGTCCTCCTTGCGCACGGAAAACAGGACCTGCTCGTCTTCTTTGTAGTCTTCGGCCCGCTTGGCCAGCCGGCTCAGTGGTTGAAGGTAGAGTTTGAAAACGCGGTAAATTCCCAGAAACGCGAGGATGCCGGTGTTGACAAATATGAACAGGAACATGAGTTGCTGGGATTGCCTCAGAGAACGGTAGATGGCCTCCAAGGAAAATACCAGACTGTACCCCGCGACCACATCGCCGTTCACGTGCAGGGGCGCCGCGACGACCAGATACTCCGGCTGCATCCAAAACAGCCCGAAAATACTTCCGACGAAATGGATGCTTTCCATATCGCTTGAGACCGCCTTCTGCGTGAGGGCCACAATTTCTTCCGCGTTGGAGCATCGGCTATCGCCGAATCCGATCTGCTGCTGCGCTCGGGCCTGCAGAAAAAAGCAGGCGACGCCGGCCTCCTCCAGGGTGATTCCCAGGTGCGCCCTGGAACCCGGATACTGGGGCAGGTCGTCCCAGATGGCGTGGACGATCAGGTAATCGCCGAGCAGCCTGCTGACGGCTTTGCCTTTTGCAACCTCCGCACGGATAAGATTGCGTTGGGCCGTCATCAACGTGACGAAATCTATCGAAACCATCCCGAGCAACAGGAAAAGCGTGATGTTGATGGCAATCTTTGTTTTGAGACCCCTGGCAGCCATCGTCCTCGATCAACAGGATTTTATCTATCTGAAATCTATTATATTTATGTCATTCAATGCATTTTGAGGCCGTTCGCAGCGTCGAGCCCTGAGAAAGGATGTGCAGTTGGACCGATATAAAAAAATTTTATAAAAATATTTTAAGCAATTATAGTGCCAATAAAAGAATCGCCCTGCAACCGGCTGCAGGGCGATTCTTTTTGAGAATAAAAAAGCCCGGATCGCTAACGATCCGGGCTTTTCATTAAA
>CAVQTH010000039.1:0-53364 GCA_963716325.1 uncultured delta proteobacterium
CCGCGTGGGGCTTGCGGCTGTTCGGGTTTTCCATGGCGCGCAGATCATCGGGCAGCCCGGAATCCTCGGTTTTGCGGCCCACGGCAATGGCGGCCATCACGAGATACTCCTCCCTGGAGGCGCCCAACACCTCGTAAGCCTTCTCTTGGTTGAAGCCGGCCATGGCATGCGCGTACAGCCCGAGTTTTCGCGCCTGCAGCGCCAGCGCCATCCAGGCGGCGCCGGCGTCATACGGCGCGTGGCGGTTCTCCTTGCCGGTCTTTTGGAAATTGCGGCGGGCCAGGATGAACATCAGCAGCGGCGCCCGCCCGGCCCATAGCTGGTTCTTTGCGACCAGACAGGACACCAGCTTGGCGCGCTCTTCCGGCTCGGTGGCGTAGACGAACCGCCACGGCTGCTCGTTGAAACAGGACGGCGCCCAACGCGCGGCTTCGAAGATCGTCTGGATTTCCCGTTCCGACAGCGGGTCGGATGCAAACGCCCGGGGCGACCAGCGGTCGGTGAACATGCTGTCGATGTCCCAGTCGGGGGTTCGGGAATTTGGCGGCTTGGCGTTCATGCGGCCTCCTTTCTTGAAAAAAGGGTAACGGCTCAGATAGGAAGGATTCAGCAAGGGTTCGGGGTTCAGGAGAAAAGCGGTTGCCGGGGTCTGATTGCTGCTGGCCCAGTTGGTCCGTGCGGGAGAATTGCGGGAACTATGGCGCCTCCCCTTGTGTATGGCCTGAATCCTTGAACCCCGAACCCTGGTAGACCGGAACAGTTAAGAGAAAAAGAAGAGCCGGCTATCTCGCGACCAGGCGGGTACGGGACGTGCTCCGCCTTGGGGTCCGCCCCAGGAGGGGTCTTCCCCCATACGCTTGATTGCTAAACAGCCGGTCTGCTCTGTGCGCTTCAAGGAAAATCAGGACTGCGCGGAGTCTTTCTCGGTGGCCTTTTTCTTCTTGGGGCGCGCGTTGCCGTGGGTCCCGCGCCAGACTTTGCCCTTTTTGGAGCGACGATCACCTTTTCCCATTCGTTTTCCTCCCTGGAAAATTCATTGGCTGCTGTTGCGGGTATCTATATCACAGGCGGGCCGCCGAGTTCAATAGCCCTGCCGGCACGCGGCGCATCCACAGCGCTGAGCACCCGGGAGACCAGATTTGCGATCAGATCCTCGGCCGCCGCTAGTTGAACGGCCGATTCGAATACCGATGAAAGCTCGCGTAAAATACTGTCGTGGGCGGACGCCTGGGCGCCGATCCGGTGGTAGTCGATGGGCGAGGGCAGGTAGAGCCCGTCGTTGAAAAAGTAGTTGCCGGGGCCTTGCCAGCCCGGATCATGGTATGGCCAGGCCAGTTTTGTGCCGAACAGCTCCCGCAGCGCGTCCTGAGCCGGTCGGCTGGCGCTGATCTCAGCCGGTGCCAGCGGCCGGCCCAGCCGACTTTCAATCTCCCCGAAGACAGCGGCCAGCAGCCGCTCCTCGGTGATCACAAGCCCGTAGAGGTACCAGTCCGTGCACACCGTTTTTACGATTTCTTTGTGGGCGGCGGGCAGGTTCCGGTAGGTGGGGCAGAAGTAGTCGCGGCAGGCCAACCCGCCGTAGAAGCTCAACCCACGGTAGTCGATCCCGCTGTTCCCGTCGGCCAGGGGGTGGAGCAGGCAGCCGGGGCGGGAGCAGTCTGGGCCGATGAGGCCGAGAAACGGGCACGCGTAGAAATCGGGATACGGCCGCGCGCACTGCTCGCGCTGCTCCATCTGAAGCCGGAAGGTGTCGATCGCGTCCATGTTGCGCGCGGTCTGCCTGAACGTTTCGGTGCGATCGCCCAGGAGTTCCTGCAAGTGCCCCCGCATTGCGTCGGGGCGGTTGTAAAGGCCGCAGCAGGCGCCGCAGGACACGGTTTCATTCACCTGGCAAAGGTACACGCCGCCGGGGACAACGGGTTCGGGCGGCTTCAGGTGGCTGGGGGCGATCGGATTCATCGTTATTCAAACACTCGTGCGTCGTTTCCACTCATAGAGCGCCACCGCCGTCGCCGCGGCGGCGTTGAGCGACTCCACTTCAGGCCGGATGGGGATGCGCACGGCGCGGCGGCGCCAGGGCTCGGGCAGGCCCGGGCCTTCCAGGCCGGCCAGCAGGCCGAATGCCGCCGGGAACGCCGCCTGGCGGATGTCGGCCCCCTCGGCCGACAGGGCAACGATCGGCAATTCGTGCGGGACGGCATCCAGGGCGGGCCCTTGGCGCAGAGGCAGGCTCAGCACGGCGCCGCCGGAGGCGCGCAGGGCCTTCGGGTGGAAGGGGTGGGCGCTTTCCGCCAGCAGAATCGCCTGCACGGCGCCGAAGGCCGCCGCCGACCGGATGGCGGCGCCCACGTTTTCCGGATCCTGAAAGGGGATGAGCACGCTGACACCGGGCGGAAACCCCTCCGACGGCGTCCAGGGCGTCATGTCCGGAAGGCGGATGAGCAGCAGCGGGGCGCGGGTGCCGAAAATGTCGAGCTCCCGCAGCAGCTCGGGGGTCAGCTGGTACCACTGCAAATGCGCGGCGGCCTCGGCGGGCGGCTGATCATGACCGCTCACCCAGGCGTGGCAGAGCCGGGGATGCGCCGCCAGGATGTCGGCAACCAGCTTTTCGCCGGACACCAGCGCCTGACCTGTTTTGCGGATCCCCCGGCCGGTCAGCATCTTTTTGAGATCCTTGAAGACGGGGTTCTGGTCGCTGCTGATGGTGCGCACGGAATGTCCCTCCATGGCTCTTGCGCGGCGGCTGTAGAGCGGCTCGTCCAGCCGCCGGTACACGACCAGCCGGCGGGCATGGCGCGTGTGGGGGATGCTGTACGGCCGGTCGAACGCGAGCGTGTAGGCGTCCGGGAACCGGGTCCGGGCCTGCTCGACCTCCTCGTCGCAGTGCGGGCCCTTCATGAAGATCACCAGCCCATCCCGGGCCAGGCAGCCTGCCACCCGCTCCAGGGTCTTTTCAATGGTCTCGACGGCCCGGGTGATCACCCCGGCCACGGGCTCCTCGAACCGCGCCGTGACCCGGCCGCCGACCACGCGGATTCCTTTAAGCTCCAGTCGTTCGAGCGCCTGGTTGAGAAACTCGACGCGGTTGCCGCGGGTTTCCGCGAGGACCAGGTCGAGCGCCGGCCGGTAGATCTTGAGCGGGATTCCCGGCATGCCAGGGCCTGTGCCGAGGTCGAGCAGCGGCGAGGGCAGCTCCAGGAGGTCCGCCGGCAGCATCGAGTCCACGTAAAGCTTGGTCACCATGTTGGTGAAATTGTAGACCCGCGTGAGGTTCAAATCGGCATTGCGTTCACGCAGCAGGCTGTGATAGGCCCAGAGCTGCCGCAGTTGAAGCGGGGAAAGCCGCATGCCGCAGGAACGGAAAACGGCGCCCATCTGCTCCATGTCCGGAGCCCCGCGGATTGAGGATGGCGAAAGCTTCATTTGGTTACTCCGGCCCTTATTACTCCGGCAATCAAATATGCCCACTCTAGTTCGAGTGAAGGCGGAGCGGGGTGCCCGCCGCGGCGAGCCGCAACCATCCATTCAACGAACCAACGTACGGCAGCCAGCCCGCTCCATACCAGTCCAGACAGCCCCAGAGGACCGGCCCTCACGCAGCCGCCGGCCGTCGCTGCCTGTCAGCGGTATCCCTGAGACGGCTGGGGGGCGTGGCAGAGTCACCTGAAAAATTGGTTGCGGCTCCCCGCGGCGGGCACCCCGCTCCGCCTCTGCGTGAGAAGTTGGGATTTGGCTTAGTTGATTGCCGGTTTAACAAACAGGTGCTGCCATGACTCCGTTTCTGCATGAACGCTGGCCGGTTTTCTTCGAAGACAACCACTTGCTGGTCGTTTACAAGCCGGCCGGGTTGCTCTCCCAGGGGGACGAGACCGGCGAAGCCAACCTTCTGGATCTGTCCAAGGCCTGGATCAAGGAGCGGCATCACAAGCCGGGCCGGGCCTTTCTGGGGCTTGTGCACCGCCTGGATCGCCCCGTGGCGGGCGCCATGGTGTTCGCCCGCACCTCCAAGGCGGCCGCCCGCCTGAGCGACCAGATCCGAAACCGGCGGATGCGCAAGGTGTATCTCGCGGTGGTCGAAGGACGTCCGCCTTCCGACGAGGGGCGGCTGGTGCATTTCATCGAGCGCCGGGAACGGGCGGTCCGCATCGTGCCGCACCCGACGCCGCTCGGCCGCGAGGCCCGGCTTGCCTACCGCGTGCGGGATGCCGCGGGCGGCCGCAGTCTCGTTGAAATCGAGCTTGAGACCGGCCGCAAGCATCAGATCCGGCTGCAGCTGTCCCACGTCGGCTGCCCGATCACGGGCGATGTCCGCTACGGCGCCCCGTGTGCGCTGCCGTCCCGTCCGATTGCGCTTCTCGCATGGCGGATCGCCGTGGCGCATCCCATCCGGGGCGAGCTGCTCGAGTTCACCGCGCCGCTTCCCCGCGGCTGGCTCTGGCCGGGCCTTGAAACGCCGGATTCCCCGCTCTGGAACTGGGACGACTATGAGATCCCTGCGGGATCGTTTTAAGTTTTAAGTTTCACGTTTTAAGCCAAAAGGGACAGGGGCACGCTATTTGCCGGCGGCCAAGCAGGAAGCCTTAAAACTTAAAACGTAACACTTAACACTGTCTGTTATCTCGTTAAATGCCGGTACTTGATCCGGTGCGGCTGATCGGCCTCGGCGCCGAGGCGCTTGCGCCGGTCGGCCTCGTATTCCGAGTAGTTGCCCTCGAACCAGAGCACGCTGCTTTCGCCTTCGAAAGCCAGGATGTGGGTGACGATGCGGTCGAGGAACCAGCGGTCGTGGCTGATGACGACCGCGCAGCCGGCGAAACCCTCGAGCGCCTCTTCCAGCGCCCGCAGCGTGTTGACATCCAGGTCGTTGGTCGGCTCGTCCAGCAGCAGCACGTTGGCCCCCGACTTGAGCATCCGGGCCAGGTGCACCCGGTTGCGTTCCCCGCCGGAGAGCATCCCCACCTTCTTCTGCTGATCGCTGCCCGAGAAGTTGAAGCGCGCCGCGTAGGCGCGGGATTTCAGCTGGACCTTGCCCAGTTCGATCAGGTCTTTGCCGTCCGCGATCACCTCCCAGGCGGATTTATCGGGGTCCAGGCTGTCGCGGCTCTGGTCGACGTAGCCGAGTTTCACCGTGTCGCCGATGCGGATGGTGCCGGCGTCCGGCGTCTCCTGGCCCGTGATCATGCGGAACAGCGTGGTCTTGCCGGCGCCGTTCGGGCCGATGACCCCCACGATGCCTCCGGGGGGCAGGGCGAACGAAACGTTTTCCACGAGCAGCCGGTCCGCGAAGCTTTTGGAGACGCCGTGGGCCTCAACCACCAGATGGCCCAGCCGAGGGCCGGGTGGAATGTAGATTTCAAGATCCTCCACGCGTTTGGCCGTGTCCTGGGACAGAAGCTTCTCATAGGCCGTGATGCGCGCCTTGGACTTGGCTTGGCGCGCCCTGGGCGACATGCGGATCCACTCCAGCTCGCGCTCGAGGGTCTTCTGACGCTTGCTTTCGGATTTTTCCTCCAGCTTCAGCCGGGACTGTTTCTGCTCGAGCCAGGAGGAGTAGTTGCCCTTCCAGGGGATGCCCCGGCCGCGGTCGAGTTCCAGGATCCAGCCGGCGACGTTGTCGAGGAAATAGCGGTCGTGGGTCACGGCGATGACCGTTCCCGGGTACTGCTGAAGGTGGTGTTCCAGCCAGGCGACGGTCTCGGCATCCAGGTGGTTGGTCGGCTCGTCCAGCAGCAGGATGTCCGGTTTCTGCAGCAGGAGCCGGCAGAGGGCCACGCGCCGGCGCTCGCCGCCGGAGATCACCTTCACAGGAGTCTCCCCCGGCGGGCAGCGCAGGGCATCCATCGCCATCTCGAGGCGCGAGTCGAGGTCCCAGGCATCGCGCGCGTCCAGCTTTTCCTGGACCGCCGACTGCCGGTCGAGGATCTTGCCCATCTCCTCGTCCGACATGGGCTCGGCCAGCTTTTCGTTGATGCGGTTGAACTCCGCGATGAGGTCCACGGTGTCGCGGACCGCCTCCTCCACCACTTCCCGCACCGTCTTGGATTCGTCCAGCCGGGGTTCCTGCTCGAGAAAGCCGACGGTCAGCCCGGGTGAGATCACGGTCTGGCCGACGAACTCCTGGTCCACGCCGGCCAGGACGCGCAGCAGCGAGCTCTTGCCCGAGCCGTTCAGGCCGAGCACCCCGATCTTGGCGCCGTAGAAATAGGACAGCGAGATGTCCTCCAGCACCGGCCGCTTGTCGTAGTATTTGCTGACGCGGATCATCGAATAGATGACCTTGTTCGGTTGATCGCTCATGCCGTGATTCTCCCATCAAACGGTGGTTCGCCGCCCCCAAACCCGGCGGCTGATTTTTTTATTAATCCGGCAAGTAAATATATGTCTAACGCCATCACCTCACGCAGAGGCGGAGCGGGGTGCCCGCCGCGGCAAGCCGCAACCAATTTTTCAGGTGCCGCTGCCACGCCCCCCAGCCGTCTCAGGGATACCGCAGACAGGCAGCGACGGCTATCGGCTCCGTGAGGGTCGGTCCTCCGGGGCTGTCCGGGTCGGCATGGAGCGGGCTGGCTGCCGTACGCTGGTTCGTCGAACGGGTGGTTGCGGCTTGCCGCGGCGGGCACCCCGCTCCGCCTGACATCGGCCTCACTTGCACCTGTTTATTTGCCGGAGTAATATATTAGATGTGCGCCGCGATCAACAGGATCTTCCGGCCGGCAGCGCCTTGCATGCCGGTAGCACCGCACCTGCCCTGGTGAACGGGAACAAAAAGGGGGCCGTTAACGTTGCGGCCCCCTTTTTGGTTGGTACGATTCCCGGTTATTTGGGGAACTCGATCCTGACTTTCTCGTGCCCACCCTGCACTTTGATTTTGACCTTCAGTTCCAGGCTGTCGTTGCGCATTCCCAACGCCAGGAGGGTTTTTCCCTGGTCGCCCTCGATGTGGGTGATGTCGCGGACGGCGGCCATGATCTTTTGGCCGACATCTGCGCCCGGGGACGGCAGCTCGGTTTTGCGGTATTTGGCCAAAACTCTGACCTCGCCCTTTTTGTTCCGTCGGATGGTGATTTCCTTGGCGTTGTTGCCGACGCCGTGCAGCGCCGCCAGGGCCAGCCACTTGAGGGCGGCCTCCTCCGGGTCCTTGTCTTTTCCGACGACGGACATTTCCTTGAGAGGATCCGTGGTGGCATAGCAATCGCAAAGCTCCTGGACTTTCAAGTGCAAATTGCGCTTTTCTTTCATGGGCGGGCCTCCTTTTGCCGAACTTCCATTTGGGTTTAAGTTGGGAAGAATTTAGTCACTCTTTGACGCATTGCAAGGATGCGGATTACTTCGCGACCTCCAGCGGTTCCACCTCGAAGATCAACATGGTGTTCGGCCCGATCGCCCGGCCGGCCCCCCGCGCGCCGTAGGCGAGCTTCGAGGGGATCCAAAGGCGATACTTGCCGCCGACCTTCATGAGTTGCAACCCTTCGGTCCAGCCGGGGATGACGCCGCCGACCTCGAACTCTGCCGGCTCGTTGCGGCTGTAGGAGCTGTCGAATTCGGTCCCGTCGATAAGGGTGCCGCGGTAATGAACCTTCACCCGGTCGGTCTCCTTGAGGGCGTCCCCTGTGCCTTCCTGGACCACCTGGTACTGCAGCCCGCTCGCAGTGGTCACCACCCCCTGCTCGGATTTGTTTTTGGCCAGGAAGCCTTCTTCGTCTTTCAGGTTCTTTTCCGCTACGGCGGTCATGCGCTTGGCTTGCTCCTCCTGCATTTTCGCCGAGAATTCCGTCTTGGCTTTCTCTTCCTCCTCGGCACTGATGAGCGAGGGTTTTTTATTCATGGCATCCTGAATGCCGCGCATGAAAGCATCCAAATCGACTTTGGTCGGCGCTTCCTGGAAGCTCTGGCCGATTTCCCGACCGAACACGTAGCTGATCTTTTGTTCGAAGGTGTTGAACTCGGGGGCCTTGGCCTCGGGCTTGTCGGCGGAGCATGCCAGAAAAAAAAGAAGCGTCACCATCACCATCAGAACGGTCTTCACGTTTCTCATCGTTTTCCCTTTCCTTGTTGGAGATTCAATATGAACTTCTGTTCGCGAATAAGTTGCCCCCATTGGGCGACAGCGTGTTCCTCGCACAGCGAGAATCCGGATGTTTCATACAGGCGGCGCGCGGCGTTCAGGCCTTCGAAGGTCCACAGATAGACGTTCGGATAACCTCGGTCCCGGCAGAAACCTACGGCCAGGTGGATCAACTGGGTGCCGATGCCGGCGCCCTGAAATTCCGGGGTCACGATGAACCATCTCAGCCGGGCCCCGGCGGTTTCGGCGTGGCGGCCGTCAATCGCGATGCCGCCTGCCAAACGGCCATCCTGTCGAGCCGCCCACAAGCCGTCGCGGCCGGGATCGAAGCCCGCGACGAATTCGGACAATTCCCGAGCGACCTGGGCTTCAAAGCTGACGTCGAACCCCCACTGGGTGTGATAGTAAAGGGCGTGAGCTTCGGTGATCTGCCCCACCACTCCGGGGAAATAGCCGTGAAGGATTGCGGGTTTCACTGGGTCGACATCTCTTTCAGGCGGTCTTCGGGTTGGACCCGTCCGGCAGGATGGTGGTCTCGTCGAGGATGGCCGACGCCAGCTGATCGTGGTTGAGCAGCGCGTCCTTCAGGTTGGCCCCGCGCAGGTTGGCCCCGGACAGGTCCGCGCCGCGCAGGTCGGCTCGCTGCAGGTCCGCCCCGCGGAGATAGGCCCGAAACAGGTTGGCGTACTTGAGGTCCGCCGTGGTCAGGTTGGCCAGGCTCAGGTTGGCCATGATCAGGTTGGCATGGCTCAAATCGGTGTTGTGCAGGTCGGTCTGGCTCAAGTTGGCCTCGCGCAGGTCGGCCCCCCGCAAGTCGGCGCTGCCGAGGTCCGTCCCCTTGAGGTAGGTTCGAAAGAGATTGGCGTCCCGCAGGATGCACCCTTCCATCATGGCCCGGCTCAGGTTGGCCATGATCAGGTTGGATCGGGTCAAGTCCGCATCGGCCAGGTTGGCCTGGCTCAGGTTGGCTTCGCGCAGATCGGTGTCGCGCATTTCGGCCTTCTGCAGGTTCGCGCTGCTCAAGTCGGCCTCCCTGAGGTCGGCCAAGTTCATCAGACTCAGATTCAGGCTGGCCCGGCTGAGATCCGAGCCGCGCAGGTCGGTTTCCGCCAGGTTGGCGCCTTTCAGGTTGGCATCGCTCAGGATGGCCCGGCTGCCCTGCTTCTGGCGGGAGCTGAACCACAGTTGGTGGGCTTCGATGACCTTGGTGAGACGGCGGGAGGAATAGTTTCTCCAGAACCCCAGCGCGCCCAGGAACTGCATCAGACGTTCAAGAAGCCCTGGAATAAACCCGGGCCGTCGCGATGGTGAGGAGTGATGGGTCGTTTTCATTTTTCGTCATCTTAGCATAATTGACAGTGGCCACAAAGAAAGAACTGCCGGGTCCGGGGAATGGAACGGGTTCCCGGGACAGACCCTAAAAAGCGGGTTTTTTGGATTGCGATTTTCCCCTCGATGTCCGGTCTTTCAGGGCCTGGGCGGAGGCGATCAGGTCTTCCAGGTTTTCGGTGAAATAAAGGGTGATGTGGTAGATGGGTGTTCCGAACTTGTCCGGCAACAGGGAGACCATCAGCACATCACGCTCTTTGTGCCAAACCAGCGACTCGGCGTGTTCCACTCCCCAGCGGACGGTGTCCGGCGGGCCGTATTTCGTGCGCAGCGACTCGACCGTGCCGGCCTCGTCGACCTTGAAGCGCATGAGGAACACCAAGGGCCGTTGCGATTGCCCGTCAAAGACCAGTTCGACATAATCAAACGGTGAGTTCTTGGTGCGGGCGTAGCGGTACATCAGCCGGATCACGTCGTGTTCGACGCGCTCGCCCGGCGGGTGGTTGAGCTGCCGGTTGAGGGCGTCGAGCTCCGGCAGGTGGTCGCGCAGGAACCCCTTGTAGTTGATTTCCAGATCGATGATGCTGCGGCGTTCGATGGCGTCGTTGCCCAGCCGGTCGGTCAGCCCGACACGAATGCGATCCGAAAACATCGAATTGCGGCCGATGTCGAAAAAAGTGAAACTCTCCGGCCCCGGCCGGGGCGTTGGGCGGTCGGCCGGTTCCCCTCCGTCTCCGCAGGACAGAATGAACTGAAACAGGCACCCGAACAGGATCGCCGTGGTCAGGCACGCCGGCATGCGGCATCGGGATGTTTGTCTTGCGCCCATCATGGGTTCACGTTATCCAGGTCGGTCATCGCCGCGAGGGGAAGCCCATCTCCGGCAGCCGTGCTATGTCGCCGACGGCAAACGGGAACGATCCCCGGCGGCGGTCGTCAAAGTAGGTCTTCAGCGTTTCGGAGATGACCCGGAAGGCGATGCGGTCCCAGGGGATCTCCTCCTCCGTGAACAGCTTCACCTCCAGGCTCTCCTGGCCCGCGGCGAAGTCCAGGTCCACCAACCGGGCCCTGAACATCAGGTAGATCTGGCTGATGTGGCAGATGTTGAACATGAGATACGGGGCCGGTTTTCCGATGCGCGCCCCCGCCTCTTCGAGCGTCTCGCGTTCGGCGCCGGCCGCCAGGGTCTCCCCGTTTTCAAGATAGCCGGCCGGCAGCGTCCAAAGGCCGTGGCGGGGTTCGATCGCCCGGCGGCAGAGCAGCACGCGGCCGTCATGCTCCGGGATGCACCCGACCACCACCCGCGGGTTCTGATAGTGAACGTCCCCGCAGGCATCGCACACGAAGCGGGCGCGGTCGTCGCCCGGCGGTATGGCGAGGTGAAGGCCATGGCCGCAACTGCTGCAGTATTTCATTTCGCACCCAGCAGGAGATAGTCGGCGTCCTGCACATCGACCGTTTGGGGATCGATGCTGCCGGGGACTTCCGGCAGCATGACCGCGACCGGCACCGGAGAGCGCAAACGGATCTGGCGGGGCACGGCGCCTTTCTGAGCGTGGCCCACGCCGGTCAGGATCACCATGGTGGCCTTGGGGTTCGCCTTGAGATAATCCAGCGAGTGAACGGCCATCGCCACGTCCCAGATCATCTGGGCCTCGCAGAAAAACGTGAAATTCATGTTTCCGTGGGCATGCGCGCCGTAGACGCTGCGGATGTAGCGCATGTACTCCTCGTCGATGCTGCAGGTCACGTCCGACAGCTGGCCCCGCTGCGCCTCGGTGAGGGACTGGAAGCCGCCGCGCGCCACCTGGCGCGTGATGTCGCGGGAAACGTTGAGGCCGACCATCGGGATCTTTTGGGCGCGGGCATACTCGAAAATGGCGCTGTAGGCCGCCCAGGGGTAGTTCCAGTTGTCATCGTAGGCGGCCTCGAACTCCCGCGGGCCGATGTCGCCGGCCGTCCAGCGGTCGAGCGCCGGCTGGCTGTCCTTTCGAAACATCTCCAGGCCGACGGCGACCCTGGCGCCGGACTGCACCAGGGCCTGAATGACGCTGAGCTGCGCGCGGTGGTGCCCCTCGTCGGTGTGCTGCTCGCCGACGACGACGATGCGGCTCTTGCGCAGCTCCGGAGCCAGCTCGGACAGCGCCAGGCGGCGTCCCTGCCCGAGGTCGTAGACGAACGGGTCGGCCGCGCCGGCCATCAGGAAACCGGCGGTGGCCAACAGGATCAACAGGGTCAAGAGCGTGCGTTCAGGTTTCATTTCCATCGATGAAGCACCGGTGAATCGGCCGGTTCCCATGAGCCCTTGTCACGGTTCTGGCCGTCGCGAAAGATGAGATAGCTGAACCGGCCGTAATGGGTTATCTTGGCGGCGACGGTCACCGCATCCGGTGAGTCCGTCGGCAGCAAAACGGCCAAGACCCGGCCGGGATCGTACGGGTTGCTGAAAACCCCGAAAAACATATCCTCTGCGCCGGAGCCTTGCCCCCCCCCAAGGGAAAACCCATCTTTTTGCAGGAGCAGGGTAGCCGGCATCGTGCTCAGCCATTCGACCGTGCGGGGATAGCCGACGAGAATGACGTCTTGCCCTTTGAAGCGGTCGCGGTCGACCTTGGCTTCCGGCACGACGACGTAGTTCGTGAGGCCGAGGGAGCCGGCCAGTGTGTCCGCCACCTGCCGCCCGCCGGTGGTTGCGGCGTCGCAGAGGACCAGAAGGGTGGCGGGAGAGCTTTTCAGGGCGTTGACCGTCGGCGGAATCTCCGACGGATCGAGCCGGCGCAGCATGTTGTAATCCGGGTCGACGACGATCTGCGCCGGTTCGGAAACTGCGGCGACATCGAAAGCGGCGGACACCCCCGCGATCTCGACGCGCCGGGAAACGGGCCGGCCGTCGTCATCCAGGGCAAGCTCGAATTCCGCCTGGAAAAACGGCTTTTCCTGAGCCAGGCGGCCCGTGACCTTCCACCCGTCGGGCGCCCGGTCGCGCCGGACATCCGCCAAGCGGATGCGCGGTGCCCCCCTGCGGTTGACCCACTGGTCGAAGAAGGCCTCGAGGGGGCGCTGGGATCTCTTCTCAAACGCTCGGCGCAGGTCATCCCATGCGGTCGGCTGGAACAGCCGCTCGCGGTAGACGTCGCGCAGCGCCCCCCAGAAGGCCTCGTCCCCGATCGCCTTGCGGAGCATGTGAAAGACCATCATCCCCTTGTCGTAGCCGACGGCCTTGGTCGCCGTGTCCACGCGGCCGGTGAAGCGTGCGAGGGGGAAATCCTTTGCCGGCGGAACGAGAGTGGTGAAGTTGCGCAGGGACTGGAGCCGGTAGTCCCTGGCGGCGGCCGCCGACTCCCGCTCCTTATAGAGATAGTCCGACACATAGGTGGTCAGGCCCTCGCTCCAATTGCCCTGTTCGTAGTTCACAAAGACGCCGTTTCCCCACCAGCAGTGGGCGATCTCGTGCCCTAGGCTGGTGTTCAGGATGAAGGGCAGCCGCAGGATGGTGCTTCCCAGCAGCGTGTAGGAGGGGAACCCGTAGCCGGTAGGGAAAAAGTTTTCCACCACCGCGAATTTTGGAAACGGGTAAGGCCCGAACAACTCCGCGTAGAGTTCCACGTAGGCCGCGATCGCATCGAGATAGGCGGCGGACAGGTCCTGGTTGCGGGGCTGGAAATACGTGGCGGCGACAACGCCTCCGACCTTTCTTTCCTGCACCACATACGCCGCAGCGGAGAGGGCCAGGCCGCGCAACGGGTTGTCGATGCGCCATTCCGAATACGTGGCTCCGTCCCGCGTGGTGTGGCCGAGGCCCAGACCGGATGTCACGGCCAGGACCCCTTCGGGCGCTTTCACCCGCAGCAGGGGGAAGGTGTCGCGGCCGTCGATCAGGTCCGGGTACCACCCGGCTCCGGCCAGCAGAAACGTGCCGGCCGGCGTTACGGAGGCGGTGACGCCGAAGCCGGGGTTGTCGGTGTTCAGCGGTGCCAGCGGCACGGGGTCATTGAAACTCACCTCGTAGGCGATGACAACCTCGATGCTGCGGTGGCGTTCATCCGTCTCCAGCGGGACCTCGAGCTCCGAATTCCTGAACTTGAACGTCCGCGGTCTGCCGCCCACCTCGACCTGCAGCTGAGCGACCCGCTCGGAAAGCGCGAACACCAGCTTGCGACGGTCGTCGACGCGGATCTGAAGCACATCACGCCCCGTGAGCATGTGGGCGGGAGGAATCAGCTCGATTTCGAGCCGGTGCTCGACGTCCAGCGCGGCGGCAGACACCGAGGCGGGGGCTGCGGCCGACAGCACGAGGCCGAGAACCAACGCCCGAATCGTGAGACTCACTTTCTTTGTCCCCATCACATGCATTTGAAGTCGTTTGACCTTTGACGCGGCGGAGTCGTTAAACGTGTAAAACTAAGTACCACATTCCGGTTGTCAAAAACAGACCTGGGCCAAGCGGCTTCCAAGCCTCAGCCCCTGACCGAGGGCTTTTTCTTTACCTTTCAAAAGTCTTGAGGTATAAAGATGGATCAGAAACGTTTTCACGTTCCCACCGACCCGCCCCATGGACCGGATGTTAAAAAGAAAGTGCTGACAGATGGCATCGTCGCCGCGTAAGAAAAGGCTGTACCTGGTCGCAGGGCTGATGCTCCTTTTGGTTCTCGGCCTGCTCTGGCACGCCGGAATGTTGATGCAGGGCTCGCGCAGCGCCCGCCGAGCGGACGCGAAAACCCTGGCCTTGCAGCCGCACCCGGCCGTCGTCACCAAGAAGATCTCGGTATCCGCGGCGGGCGTCGCCCATGCCGCCGAGGGGCAACCGCCCGCGGTCATCCGCAAGAAACTACCCCCGATGCCGTCGCCGGCCCCGATAGCCGAACCGCCGCCGGCCGCATCGGCGCCGGTCTCCGAGCCGGTGACCGTTGTGCAGGAAAAACCCAAGGAACTTACCGTGACGGAGACGACACCGCCGGTTGCGGTGGCCCCGCCTGCGCCCGAGAGCCCAAAGGGGATGCAGGAAAAGCCGACCGAAGCAAAGCCGGCTGAACTCTCCCCGGCCTCCGCGCCTGCCGCTGCGCCGGCCGCTCCACCGGCGGCCCCTGTGGCCCCGGTCGTGCCGTCTCCGCCGAAGAAACCCGAACCGGAAAAGACCGTCGCCAAGGCGCCCAAGATCGAGCGCAGTGCCTATCCATTTTCTCTTCTTCTGTCGAGCAACCGCGGCCGGGAGAACGCGCTGTCGACCCTGCCCGAATATCAGCGCAAGGGGCTTGCGCCCTACATCGTCTACACGGATCTCGGCGAAAAGGGCAAGTGGTGGCGGACCCTCATCGGTCATTACCGGAGCCTGGAGGACGCTCTCCAGGCTCAAAAAGCCCTGAACCTATACGGTGCGGCGGTGGTCAAAACCCCATTTGCCAATCTCATCGGTGACTATCCTTCAGCAAAGGAAGCGGCTGAGACCGCCATGCGGTTGGCCCAGAAAGGCCTGTTCCCCTACGTAGTAAAAGGTGCGGGGGACGCCGCTCAGCTGCTGGTCGGCGCCTTTCCCACTCAGGCGGCGGCCGAACAGCAGCAGCGCGAGTTGGAGGGGCAGGGCATCACGGCGCGCACCATCCGCCGCTGACGGGGCGGTTTCGTCGGAAGCAGGTTGTGGCGCGATGCGCCATCCTCTCGGTAATGAAGTATGGTTTTTGTGGGAGAGGCTTTCAGCCTCGAGTCTCGCGGCTGGAAAGCCGCTCCCACAGGGTTGCAAAAAAGCGGCTTCATTAGAAGGCCAATCTTGGCGTTGCGCTTCATCGCGCGCCTTGATCTTGGCCCTCGGACGAAGCCGCCCGTTTTTCGCCAATCCCTATCAGGCTATGAAAACCGTAATGCCTTCTAATTCCGGGTTGACTGCGCTGTAAGAGCTGTTACCTTCGAAGTGCCTTTCAAAATTGTCGACCTAATTTTGCAAACCGAAAGCGAAATGAAAATGGCCAAGTCTGCAGCACAACCGGATTTGAAGAATTACATGCGCAAGGAAACCGCGCTGCTGGTCGCCCTGGTGGCTCTGGCGGTGGGTTTCTTCGGCGGGGTGTTTTTCGGCGTTTACAAGTCGGGGCCGAGCCCCCAAGGGATGCCGGCCGGCAGCCCCTCGGCGCAAAAGGATCTGCAGGATCAAATTGCGGCCCTGGAGAAAGAAACTTCGCAGAACGCCTCAAATGTGGCGGCGTGGGTCGAACTCGGCAACGCATACTTCGACAGCGACCAGTACAAAAAGTCCATCCAGGCCTACAGCAAAGCACTGGAGCTGAAGCCCGATAATGCCGATGTCTGGACGGACCTGGGGGTCATGTACCGCAAGGACGGGCGGCCCCAGGATGCGATCAAGGCCTTCGACCAGGCCATCGCCGTGAACCCCAAACACGAGGTGTCCCGGCTCAACAAGGGAATCGTCCTCTTCCACGACCTGCAGGACATCCCGGGCGCCATCCGCGCCTGGGAAGGGCTGCTGGAGATCAACCCCGTGGCCATGGCCCCGGGCGGAATGTCGGTTGACCAGATGCTGCAGGGATTGAAAAGGCAGGCCGCCCAGCCGCCCGAGAAGAAATGATTTCGTGGGGGTATTATTACTCCAACAAACAGGTGCAACTTCAGCCGATGTCAGGCGGAGCGGGGTGCCCGCCGCGGCGAGCCGCAACCATGCGTTCAACGAACCAGCGCACGGCAGCCAGCCCGCTCCATACCGACCCGGACAGCCCCGGAGGACCGAGCCTCACGGAGCCGCCGGTCGTCGCTGCCTGTCTGCGGTATCCGTGAGACGGCTGGGGGATGTGGCAGAGTCGCCTGAAGAATTGGTTGCGGCTCGCCGCGGCGGGCACCCCGCTCCGCCTCTGCGTGAGTTGCTGGTATTAGACATATTTACTGGCCGGAGTAATAGCCCCCGGCAGCCGCTTCTCTCCTGAACCCCGAACCCTTGCATCCTTCAGTTTTCAGTTGTTTGGATAGCGGCTGCCGTATATCTCTTCCATCTCCTCCCGGGTGAACTCGTAGGGCGTGTTGCAGTTGTGGCAGCGCATCTCGACGGGGAAGGGGCCGTTGTCGCGCAGGTCCCGGAGGTCGTCGACCGGCAGCATGGTGAGCAGGCGGTGCAGCCGCTCCCGGCCGCAGTGGCACATGAACTCCACCCTTCGGTCGGACAGCAGTTTGGGGGAGTAGGCTGCAAATGCCTCTGTCGCCACCATTTCAGGCGTCTGCTCCCCGGTGAACACCTCCCCCAGCGAGGGGAAGTTGAGGACGAGGGCTTCCAAATCGGCAGTGAGGTGGTCCTCCGCCTGGGGCATGGCCTGCAGAAAAAGACCGCCGGCCCCCGTCACCTCTCCGTCTTTGTCGAATTTGATGCTCAGGTTGAACGCCGTGTGGATCTGTTCCGACGTCAGGTAGTAATGCGCCAGGTCCCGGGCGATGTTGCCGTGCCGCAGTTCCACCTGGCCGGTGAACGGCTGCTTGGCGTCCTGGAGGGTTCTCGTGACCGAAAGAAGCCCGGCCCCGAAGAAACCGGAAAGATCGAAGTCCTCCAGCGGGGTGGCCACCGGGATGGGAACCCGTTTGAGATACCCCCGCACTTCACCGAAGGCATTCGCTTCCACGCTGAGCCCCTTGATCGGGCCCGAGCAGTTGATCTGCATCGCCACCCGGTCGCTGCCCTTCAGGCCGGCCGCCATCAGGGCGATGCCCAAATAGGCGCGGCCCAGAACCAGCGTTTCCAGGACTCCCAGCCCGTGATTGGCCCGCATTTCGTTCACCATGCGGGTGCCGTTCAGGACGGCGCCGCGCACCTGGCTCCCCGCCAGCAGGAAGACGGCGATCCGATCCCGCGCGCTGGCGCGGTACTGCTCCTTCAGCGTGTTCCCGAACAGTTTCTGTTTTTTCATACCGAAAACCAGTGCGTTGGTATTACGCTGCCGGCCTCTCACCGGCAGCGGAAAAATCAAATCTCTCTGCGCCCTCGGCGCCTCTGCGTTGAATGTTTTTTGACTTTACGAAGCCGTCAGAACTCCAGATGTTTGGGTGTGCGGGGAAACGGGATCACGTCCCGGATGTTGGCCACGCCCGTCACCATCATGAGGAAGCGTTCGAAGCCCAGGCCGAAGCCGGCATGGGGCACCGAGCCGAAGCGGCGGATGTCGAGATACCACCAGTAGGTCTCGAGCGTCATGCCGCTTTCCAGGATGCGGCGCTCGAGCGTTTCGTAGCGCTCCTCGCGCTGGCTGCCGCCGACGAGCTCCCCCACCCGGGGCACCAGCAGATCCATGGCGGCCACGGTCCTCTCGTCGTCGTTCAACCGCATGTAGAACGCCTTGATCTCCCTGGGGTAGTTGTAGACGATGACGGGCTTTTTGAAGTGATCCTCGCAGAGAAAGCGTTCGTGCTCGGTTTGGAGGTCCACCCCGAAGTCGACCGGGAACTCGAAGCTGCGCCCCGAGGCCTTCAGAATGTCGACGGCATCGGCATAGGGCAGGCGCACGTAGGGTTCGGCGACGATGCCTTCAAGGCTCGCCATCAGGTGCTTGTCCACGAATTTGGCGAACAGCTCGATGTCGTCGCGGCAGTTCTCCAGCACGTGGGTGGTCATGGCTTTCACGAGGTCCTCGGCGAGGTCCATGTTGTCGTTTATGTCGGCGAAGGCCATCTCGGGTTCGATCATCCAGAACTCGGCGGCGTGGCGCGGGGTGTTGGAGTTCTCCGCCCGGAAGGTGGGACCGAAGGTGTAGACATTGCCCAGGGCGCATGCGAACAGCTCGGCTTCGAGCTGCCCGGATACCGTCAGGCTCGTCTCTTTCCCGAAGAAATCCGAGGCAAACGGGCCGTCGCCTTCGGCCGGCGGGGGCGGGCAGAGCGGCAGGGTGGTCACCCGGAACATCTCGCCGGCGCCCTCGCAGTCGGATCCCGTGAGGATGGGGCTGTGGAGATAAAAGAACCCTCTCTCCCGAAAAAAGCGGTGGACGGCGAAGGCGCTCTCGGACCGGATGCGGAACAAAGCGCCGTACTTGTTGGTGCGCGGCCGCAGGTGGGCGATGGTCCTCAAAAACTCGTCGGTGTGCCGTTTTTTTTGGAGGGGGAAGGTCTCCGGGTCGGCGGCGCCGAGAAGCCGCAGGCGGTCGGCCCTGACCTCCCACTTCTGCCCGGCGCCGGGGGATTCCACCAGGGCCCCCTCGATGTCCACGGCGGCGCCGGTGGCCACATCCTTGAGCTGGCTGAACGCCGGGGCCGCCTCGTCCACGATCACCTGCAGGTTCTTGAGGCAGGAACCGTCGTTCACTTCGAGAAACGAGAACCCCTTGGAATCGCGGCGGGTGCGCACCCAGCCGCTGACCCGGATTCGGTCGGCCGCGGTCTCGCTGTTCAACAGGTTCTTAATCAGGATTCGTTTCATGGCTTTTTCCTGTCAGCTGTTTTTTTCGAAGATCTGCCTGACCTTCCTGATAGTCCGGGTGGCCCCCAGCGCCGCCATCAGCAGAATGCGCGCCTTGGGGCCCGAGAGCCGGCCGCCCAGGATGACGCCCCGCTTGACGAGGTCGGCGCCGCCGCCGGCATAGGCGTACATCGGCCACACGCCCCCCTCGGGGCAGCGGGTCGTCAGCACCACCGGGATCCCCCGGCCGATCGCCTTTTCGATGGCAGGGACAAGCCCCGGCGGCACGTTGCCGGCGCCGAAGCCCTCGAGCACCACCCCGGCCACCCCTTTGTGGAGAAGGTGCTCGATCAGGGTCCCGTCCATGCCGGTGTAACAGGAGACCATCGCCACATCCGGCTCGATCCGTCTCGTCCGGATCAGCGGGCGCTTTATCCCCGGCATGTGCGACGAGCTTCGTGTCAGCCGGACGTCTTCACCGGCCACATAGGCCACGGGGCCGCTTTCGGGGGCCTCGAAGGCGTCGATGTTGAGGGAGTTGACCTTGATCACCTCCCGGGCGGCGAAGATCCGGTCGGTCATCAGCAGGCCCACGCCGGTATCCTCCGGAAGCGGCAGGAGGCATGCCTTGACGCCGTTCAGGAGGTTGCGAATGCCGTCGAAGCCCGTCTCGCTGTAATAGCGCATGGAGCCCGTGAACACGACCGGCTTGTGCGAGCGCAGCGTGAGATCGGCCATGTAGGCGGACTCCACCAGCACGTCGGTCCCGTGGAGGACCACCGCACCCAGCACCGAGGGCGAGGCCAGCGCCCGGTCGATGTCCCGGGCCAGGCGGAACATGTGCTCGGGCGTCATGTGGGGGCTGGGCAGGTTGGACCAGAGCACCGGTTTGAAACCCACATCCCGGATGTGCGGCCGCAGCTCTTCAAACAACCGGTCGAACTCGTTGCTGGGGACCACCCCGCGCTCATCGGGTCTGGGTCGCATCGTGATGGTCCCGCCGGTGAAGAACACCACGACGCAGGGCAAAGATTTTTTCCGATGGATGGGCACCGTCGGTCAACTCCTCTGAGACAGAGATGGACAAATACCGGGAAAGCGATCGTCTCCCAAACGTCTGACTTTTTACGTTGAGCGCCGTCAAATATCAAGACCTGTCCGCGATGACAACGGCCGGATGCAGTTCCTATTCGAACAGCCGCAGATCGGGAAAGCGGCGTCATCGGGGTCCCTGCGAGGCATTCAACAGGGCCGCAAGGGTTTCGAGCCGGTCCGCATCGGCAGCGGGCTTGTCGATGCGCCGGCGGGCGATACGGGGAAAGCGCACGGCGATGCCGGAGCGATGCCGGGGGGAGCGCCGGATGTCCTCGAAGGCGATTTCGAACACGAGTTCCGGCTTCACCGAGCGCACCGGCCCGAAGCGCTCGACGGTGTTGCGGCGGATGAAGCGGTCCACCGCGCGGATCTCTGGATCGGTCAGGCCGGAATAGGCCTTGGCGAAGGGCACCAGGCGGTCGCCGTCCCAGACCGAGAAGGTGTAGTCCGTGAAGAGCCCGGAGCGCTTGCCGTGCCCGCGCCGGGCATAGGTCAAGACCGCATCGACGCTCAAGGGAGCGACCTTCCACTTCCACCAGTCGCCGCGGCGCCGGCCGACGCGGTAAGGGGAGCAGCGCCGCTTGAGCATCAGCCCCTCCGCGCCGCGGCCGCGAGCCTCCTCCCTGAACCGCGCCAGCTCGGACCAGCCGGCCGCGCTCACCTTCGGCGACGTCAGCAGCCGCGGGTCTTCGAGCCGGCTCAGGAGATCTTCCAGGGCGGCCGCCCGCCATGCCAGCTCCCGTGCGCGCACGTCTTCGCTTCCCACCTCCAGCAGGTCGTAGGCCATCAGGGCGACCGGTCCGGACTGCAGCACCCCGCGGGCCGGGTGTTTGCGGCCGATGCGCCGCTGCAGGGCGGCGAAACCCAGCGGCCGACCCTCATTCCAGGCCAGGATCTCGCCGTCCAGAACGCAGCCTTCCGGCAGTTTTTGCGCGGCCGCGCGAATCTCCGGGAATTTTTCCGTGACCAGCTCCTCACCCCTTGACCAGATGAACACCTGGCCCCGGCGGTGGATCACCTGGGCGCGGATGCCGTCCCATTTCCACTCGGCCTGCCACTCTGCCATGGGCCCCAGTTCCTCCAGGCCGGCATCCAGGGGGTAGGCGAGAAAAAAAGGATAGGGCCGGCTGAAGTCGGCATCGTCGGTCCGGAGCGAGAGGAGGCGATCCCAAAATACGGGCTCGGGGTCCCAGTTGCCCATGAGACGGTGGGCGATGACGGCTTCCTCGATCCCGCCGAATCGGGCCAACGCCCGAATTACGAGCCTCTGCGATACCCCCACGCGAAAACCCCCGGTGACGAGCTTGTTCCAGACCAGGCGCTGGACAGGGTCCAACGACCGCCAGGCGGCTTCCACGTTTTCGCGCTGTCGGCCTTCCGGAAGCTTCCGCAGGGGCAGGAGATGCTGCTCGACCCAGGTCTTCAGCGGCCGGTAATTGGCGCCGCTCCCCGGCGGGAGGAGAAGGGTGATGGTTTCCGCCAGGTCGCCGACCGCCTCATAGCTGGTCTCGAAAAGCCAGTCGGGGATGCCGGCCGCCGCGGCTGCCCAGCGGCGAAGCCGGGGAGAGGGCACGCCCTGGCGCGGCTTCCGGCCCATGAGGAGAGCAACGGCCCAGATCGCGTCTTCCGGCGCAGCGGCCCGGAAGTAGGCGACCAAGGCTTGCACCTTGGCGGTGGTGCGGGTGGTCCGGTCCAGCTCGGTGTAAAGCTGCGCGAAAAGTTTCATGCGTCCGGTGCTTCCGTTTCGTCGCTGAAAGCGGTCCGCACAACTTCGGCGGAAAGCCCTTTCTCCCTCAGGAATTGGACCATCTCGGCGGCATACCCGTGAGTCACCCAGATGCGTTCGGCGCCGCTGGCCTCGATGGTGTCCAGCAGGCCCTTCCAGTCGGCGTGGTCGGAGAGCACGAAGCCGCGATCCAGGGACCGGCGCCGGCGGTTGCCGCGGATTTGCATCCAGCCCGATGCAAACGCCCGGCCTGCATTCACCAGGCGCCGCATCCAGGCGGAGCCTTCCGCCGAGGGCGGCGCAACCACGAGCGCCCCGGCCCATTCGTCTTTCTTTCGGGCATCGGCGACGGCGCGGGTCGGCGGCAGGCGGATGCCGGCTTCCCGGTAGACCTGAACGATGTGCTCGACGGCGCCGTGCGTGAAGATCGGCCCGGCCGTCGCGTCCACGCCGGCGAGAATGCGCTGCGCCTTGCCCAGTGCGTAGGCAAACAGAAGTGAAGGTCGGCCCGCCGCCGCGTTCTTGCGCCACCAGACGGAGATCTCCGCCATCACCGTTTCCGGCGCCGGCCACCGGAAGACCGGAAGCCCGAAGGTGGACTCCGTGACGAGAGTGTGGCAGCGCAGCGGTTCGAAGGGCGCACAGGTGGGGTCCGGGTCGCGTTTGAAATCGCCGGTGACCACCCAGACCTCGCCGTTGCGATCCAGGCGCACCTGGGCCGAGCCGAGGATGTGGCCGGCCGGGTGCAGGGAGAGCCGGAGACCGTTGAGGTCCAGCGGTGTTCCGCAAGGCAACTTCTGGACCTTCACGTCCGGGCCCAGCCGGGTCTCGAGCAGGCGGGCGCATTCCGGTGTTGCGAGATAGCTTCTGCACCCCGGTCGGGCGTGGTCCGCATGGGCATGGGTAATGACGGCCCGCTCCACCGGGCGCCAGGGGTCGATGAAAAAATTGCCCTCGGGGCAGTATAACCCCGATTCAGTCTGTTCGATCAGGCTGGTCTTTGTATTCATTTTCCAGAAAATGGCTTCCGTCCGAGCAGTCGACCGTGTAATTTCAACATAACACCCGGGCGGCGGATGACAAGACGGCCATTGTTATTGTTCGGAGATATTGATAAAGATGAACGCCATGTCCGGAGTGCTCATTCTTTCAGTTCTGCTTTTTTTGACCAGTTGTGCCGGGGGTCCTCGCGTTGCCGATCCTTTCTCGGATGCGCCGGAATCTGCACGCACCCCAGCCGTGCCGTTCAAGGCGGCAGACTCCTACGAGGACGCTTTGCAGGTCTGGGAAACACCGGAAGACATAAATGCATGGATCGCCGCCAATTTCGCATATGACTTGCAGCGGGCCCTCCGGTTGGCTGAGGCCCAAAAAGCGAAGGATGAGCGGATGTCGATCTATGCCCCGGCTGAATTCTTCGAAACGAAAACCGGTGTCTGCGTCGATCTTTCGCGCTTCGGCGTCGAGACGCTGAAACGAATCGATCCGCCGAGCGAACCGAAGTATTTAATGATCGAGTTCGATCCGGTGCAGATCGGGGGCAACACGCTGCGATTGCATTGGCTGGTGAGTTTCAAACGTGGCGGCAGGATGTTCTTTTTTGCCGACTCCAAACGCCCGGGGCATATGGCAGGCCCCTACAACGATGTACAGGCGTTTATCGACGACTACGCTCAGTACAGAGGACGAAGGATCGTCGCGTTCAAGGAGCTGGAATCATACCAACGAAAGCGACGCACGGAAGCAGCGAAGTCGGAAGTGCCGGGTAACCAACAATAGTAAGGGTTTATTACTCCGGCAATTGATATGGCAAATTCCAACATCCCGCAAACAGGCGGGCACCCCGCTTCGCCTGCGCCTCACCATGAGTTGCCATATCAATTGCCGGTTTAATAAAATTCTGCCAGTTCCCGGTATCCCGCCTGCATTTTCTCAAAAACCCCGGACCAGGAAAGCGGCTTCAGGCGGCCGTCCGGCTCCGCTGCCCGGCTGCATTCCAAACTGCGCGCGAGTTGGCGGCTGAGGGCGTCGGCCAGCCGTTCGACAAAAGCCGGCAGGTCGTCGGCCACGGGCATGTCCGGCCCGGTCAGGCGCGGAAGCGGCACGCGTTCCACCCGGCCTTCCGCGCATAGGCCCTCGGGCATCCAGGAGTCCACGCCGGGCAGGTCCGTCATCACCACCCGGCAGCCGCAGGCGAGCGACTCGATCACTACCAGGGGCAGTCCTTCGAAAAAGGACGGAAGGACGAAGACATCGGCCGTCTGCAGCACGGCGGCCAGTTTTTCCTGAGAAAGGGCGCCGAGGAAAACCACGTTGTCCAGGTCCGCTGCCTGCCGGCGGATGGTTTCGCCACCGGCATCCCCGGCCGAGCCCGCGAGCAGAAGCCTGACCCGCCTTCCCCCAGGGGCCTTCACCCGGCGCATGGCCTCGATCAGCCATGGGACCCCTTTCGGCGCGCTGATCTTGCCGGCGTAGACGATCGTCAGATCCTCGCGGTCCGAAGACCAGGCGCAGGCAGAATCGGGCTTGAACACCTCTTCCCGAAACCCGGCTCCCACGATGCGGATGCGCGCCGCGGGGATGCCGTAGGCCCGCATGATTCTATCCCGGTTGTCCGCGTGCAGGGCAAAGACCCGGTCGACGTTTGCGCAGGCCGGCACGACCAACGGGGCGAGGTGGGCGGCGTTCTCCAGCTGGCGCAGCTCGGTGCCGTGGCTGTAAACGCAGAGGGGCGTCTCCGGGAAGAGAACCCGTGCCAGGGCGGTCAGCAGCCAAAGGTGGTTGGACTGGATGAGGTCCGGCTGGAACCCCCGGGCGGCGGCCGTCAGCGCGGCCGCGAAGGCCTGCAGGTAGCCCTCGAGCATGTCCGGGGTGAAACTTGAAAACCGGGTGGAGACATAGGGCATGATGTCGCTCATGCCGGGAAGGGCAAAGCGGAACGGGGGCCGGTCGAAGCGCACGGGGGTTACATCGGCCGGCGCCAACGGCGGAATGTCCGGCAGCGGCTCTTCCCCGGGCAGGCCGACCACGGCATGTTGTCGCCACCCCGCCTCCGCCCCGAGGCGGACCAGGGCGAGCAGCGCAACCCCGCTGCCGGTTTTCCCCGGCTGCTGGGACAGCAGGTGCAACACGTTCAGCGAACCGTTACCCGTCTCGCGCCGCCGCTGCGAATTCGCGGCTTTGTAGTCACGCAGCCGCTGAGCCAGCCTTCCGGGGGCGTCAAGAATATCCGCGGTGCGCGCTTGCTCATCCGTCCGGGGTTTTTTCATACATGGGCGCTGTAAAGCCGGCCCTGATCTTCCCTGTTTGAAATGAAGCGGCCCCCGGCCGCTTCATTTCAAGTGAAGTTCAGGATCATACTGTCGTTGGGCACGAAGGGCGTGTGGGGCAACCCGGCATCCTCGGCCACATACCCCGGGACCACCACACCGGATTCGAACTGCGCATAGTTCACGAAGGTGCGGCCGTCAATGCGGACTTTCATCCCGTCCGCAGGGTGCTTCAAAGGCACGATGGCGAGAACGTCTCGGTATCGACCCCTGAGCCCGGTCAAGCCGAGGCGTTCGGCTTGCTCGCCGATGCTCACTTCGCGATAGAATCTGGAGGTCGCACGGATATCGTTTTTGAAATCCTCGCCGATCCGCGCAATGACTTTTCCAATATCGGTTTTCATCCCGAGTTCTCCTGAATTATTCCGCCTCTCCGCCGGGTTTCTGCTTGGCCCGGCGGGCACGGTCGATATAAGCCTTCAATTTTTTCTGAACCTCTCCGAAAACGGTCCCCGGCGGGTACCGGCCTTCGCCGTCCGGCCGCCCCGCCCTCACACCGGTCAGAATCTCGATGCCCTCCTCCACCGTCGATACCCGGTAGACACGGAATTGCCTCTTCCGGACGGCATCGACCACGTCCTTGCGCAGCATCAGGTTTTGGACGTTGGAGATAGGAATGATCACTCCTTGCTCGCCCGTCAAGCCCTTCTCCCGGCAGACCTCGAAGAACCCCTCGACCTTCTGGTTGACGCCGCCGATCACCTGGACGCGGCCCTTCTGGTTGACCGACCCCGTGACGGCGATGCCCTGCTTGATCGGGATGCCGGAGAGACTGGAGAGGACGGCATACAGTTCGGTGGAAGAGGCGCTGTCCCCGTCGATGTCGCTGTAGCTCTGCTCGAAGGTGATGCTGATCGCCAGGCTGAGCGGGTGGTGCTGGGCAAAGACGCTTCCGAGATAGCCCGAGAGGATCAGCACCCCCTTGTCGTGAGTGCTGCCGCTCATGTCCGCCTCGCGCTCGATGTTGATCACCCCCGGTTTGCCCATGAAGGTCTCGGCCGTGATGCGCACCGGCCGGCCGAAGGAGTATTCGCCGATCTGGTAAACGGCCAGGCCGTTGATCTGGCCGGCCACCGCCCCCGCGACGTCGATCATGATGGAACCGTCCCGGTAGGACTCGTGGACCTTCTGCTCGTAGAGGCTGTAGCGGAAGCGGTGCTCCTGGAAGGCGCGCACCACGTGTTTCTCGGAAATCACCTTCGCGCGCTGGCGCCGCGCCCAGAAATCGGACTCCTTCAGGACCCCCAGCAGCGGCCCGAACCGGATTGAGAGCTTGTTCTGGTCGGAGACGTATTTTTCGCCGAACTCCACGATGGCCGCCACCCCGCGGGGGTTGAACGGCAGCAGGTTTTCCTCCCGGCAGACGCGCGCGATGAACCGGGCGTAGAGCTGCTCGGTTTCAGGGGTGCGCGCCACTTCCTGGTCGAAGTCGGCCCGGACCTTGAAAATCTTATTGAACTTGGAGTCGTAGTTCTGAAGCATTTCGAAGGCTTCGTAGCTGCCCAGCAGAATGACCTTGACCTCGAGCGGGATCGGCTGAGGCTTCAGGGAGGTGGTGCCGAAGGCCCACTCCTCGGGCACGTCTTCGATGTCCAGGCGCTTGGTCTGCAGGGATCGTTTGAGCGCCTCCCAGACGTACGGGTGCATCAGCAGCGGCTCGATCTCCATGATCAGGTAGCCGCCGTTGGCGTTGAGCAGCGAGCCCGCCAGCACCAGGGTGAAGTCGGTGTTCACCGTGCCCATGTACGCGCGTTTCTCGATGCGGCCGACCACGTTGAAGTAGGTCGGGTTGGTCTCGTAAATGACCGGCGCCCCCTTCATCACCTCGCGGTGCACCAGCACGTTGACCTGGTATTTCTGAAAGGGGGCTTTCGGCGGCTGGGGGCACTCGCCGGCGGCAGGCGGTTCGCCTTTTTCGGCCGGCATGAACAGATTGAAGTTTTCGACGATGTCCGCCTGCAGGGCGTTTAAATAATCGAGAGCCTCGCCGCGGCCCTTGAAATCCACGCGGATCGGATCGAGACGTTTCTGCAGGAGAGCGAGGACGACCTCGTTCATGAGCCGTTCGATGTCGGCGTGCAATTGCTGGTTTAGTTTTTCGATCTGGCGGCCGGACTTTTCCATCTCCGCTTGGATCTGCCCGACCTTGGCGTCGATGTCCGCCTTAACGTCGTCCGGCAGTTTCTGGTAATCCTCCGCAGCCAGGATCTTGCCGTCAACGACGGGCACGACGGGGTATTCCTTCTGGGAGGAGTCGATGTGCAGGCTGCGCTCGGTGGCGAAGCGTTCGATCTTCTGGAAAATGGCCTGCTGGCGGTAGTTGAAACGGGATTTGATGGCGGCCAGCTTTTTCAGATAGGCCTCCGTCTCGAAGGCCTTGGGGATTTCCTTTTTCAGATCGTTGACGAGCCGACTGATCTTCTTGGCAAAGGACGGCCCGCGGCCGGGCGGCAGCGCAACGGCCCGCGGCCGGAATTCGTCGCTGAAGTTGTTGACGAGACACCAGTCGTCCGGCACCGGCTGGGTTTTCGCGAAGCGCGCGGTGAGGTCCCTGACGATGGTGGATTTGCCGGTGCCCTCGGCCCCCGTGACGAATATGTTGTAGCCGGGGCTGCGCATGTCCAACCCGAATTCGATGGCCTGCACCGCGCGCTCCTGGCCGATCACCGTATCCGGGGAGGCCAGCTCCGACGTGTCCTTGAAGGCGAACTGGGAGGGGTTGCAGACGCGGCGGAGCTCGGACGGCTTTAGTTCCAGGCGTTTGGGCATCGAAGGTTCCTTCTTTTCAAGAAACGAGTATCGAGCTTGTAGAGTAACGAGTAACGAGCAACGAGTAACGAGTCAAACGAAAAAAACGCCGGCGGGTAGGTGCCAGCGTCACGGCGGGTGTTGAGCTGCCGGCTCCGTGTCCCCTGTTTTTACTCGTTACTCGTTGCTCGTTACTCATCACTCATTTTTTCCTCCCCAAGTAGTCCTTCAGGCAGCGCGCCGTGTGCGACACTTTGGCAAACTTCAGAAGCTCGCGGGGCGAACCGGACGCCACCAGGCGCCCGCCGGCGGACCCGCCTTCTGGCCCAAGGTCGATAACATAGTCGGCTTCCTTGATGATTTCCAGGTTGTGCTCGATCACGGCTACCGTGTGGCCGGCCTCCACCAGCGCCTGAAGGACGTCGATCAGGCGGCGGACATCGGCCAGGTGCAGACCCGTCGTGGGCTCGTCCAGGATGTAAAAGGTCTGTCCGTTCGAAGGTTTCGCCAGCTGCTCGGCCAGTTTGATGCGCTGGGCTTCGCCGCCGGACAGCGTCGGGCTCGGTTGGCCCAGGGTGAGATAGCCCAGCCCCACGTCGCACACGAACTGGACCGCCTTGCGGATGAGCGGGACGGCGCCGAAGAACACCACCGCCTCGGCGAACGTCATGGCGAGCACATCGGCGATGGTCCTGCCCTTGTAGAGCACCTCCAGGGTTTCGGGGTTGAAGCGCCGGCCGTCGCAGACCTCGCAAGGCACATAGACATCCGGCAGAAAACTCATCTCGACTCTGGGACGACCCTGGCCCTGGCAGGCCTCACAGCGGCCGCCGGACACATTGAAGGAAAAACGGCCGGGGCTGTAGCCGCGGGCGCGTGCGGCGGGCGTCATGGCAAACAGCCGGCGGATGTCGTCCAGAAAGCCGATGTAGGACGTGGGCACCGAGCGCGGCGTGCGGCCGATGGGGCTGTGGTCCACCTCCAGCACGCGGCCGACGGCTTTCCACCCGGTGATGTCCTTGCATGCCCCGGCCGGGTCCCGGCGGTTGAGCAGGCGGTTTCTGAGACCTTTGTAAAGGGTTTCCTTGAGCAGGGAGGACTTGCCCGAGCCGGAAACCCCGGTGACCGCGATCAGCCGGCCCAGCGGGAAGTGCGCGTCGACCCCCTGCAGGTTGTTGGCGGCCGCTCCCGCCACGCGGACCGCGCGTGCGTCCCGCCAGGGCCTCAGCCTCGAGGTGATGCGGCGGCCGTGTCCGTCGATCAGGGCGCCGGTGACCGACAGCGGCGCACGCTGAACGTCGGCCAGGCCGCCGGCGGCCACCACCGTCCCGCCGTCGCGGCCGGCGCCGGGGCCGAGGTCGATGATGGTGTCGGCCGCCCGGATGGTCTCCTCGTCGTGTTCAACGACGATGATGGTGTTGCCGCGGTCGCGCAGCGTCTTCAGGGCGTCCACGAGCACGCGGTTGTCCCGCGGGTGCAGGCCGATGGTGGGCTCGTCCAGGATGTAGCACACCCCCGTGAGGTTGGAGCCCAGTTGGGCGGCCAGGCGCACGCGCTGGGCCTCGCCGCCGGACAGCGTGTTGCCGCTGCGGCCGAGCGACAGGTAGGAGAGCCCGAGTTGGTTCAGGAGAGCCAGCCGGGTCAGGATCTCGGAGACCACGGGCTCGGCCACGGGTTTCTGATACGCGGGGAACGCGACGCCGCGGAGGGCACCCTGCACCTCGCCGGCGGGCTGCTGCATCAAGTCCCAGATGGAGCGGCCGTCGATTCGGACGGCCAGGGCCTGGGGCTTGAGCCGGCTGCCGCCGCAGGTGCGGCACACCCGCTGCGCTTCGTCCGCTTCGTCCGCTTCCTCGTCGGCGACGGTCACCCCGAGCCCCTTGCAGTCCGGGCAGGCGCCCTGCCGGCTGTTGAAGGAAAACAGTCGGGGGTCGAGCGGCTCCAGCCCGATGCCGCAACCCGGGCAGATGCCGTGCAGGCTGAAGACGTCTTCGCGGCCGCGGCCGTCGATGACGCTGAGGTGGCCGCCGCCCTCCTCCAGGCTGCGGGCGATGAAGCCCTCGAGGTCTCCGGCCGGTAGTTTCCCGGTGACCAGCTCGATGGTGTGCTCGTGGTAGCGCGAGAGGGCCATGCCCGGGGTCAGCCGCGTGAGCGTGCCGTCGATGCGCGCCTCGGTGAAGCCCTTCTTCACGGCGCGCTCCAGGACCTCCTTGTGGAAACCCTTGCGACCCAGCACCTTGAGCGCCAGCACCCGGGCCGGGCGGCGGCCGTAGCGGGTGCGGACCTGCTCCACGATGGCGGCCTGGGTCTGGGCGGCCAGCGGCCGGCCGCAGCCCGGGCAGTGCTGGGTGCCGAGCTTGCTGTAGAGCAGCCGCAGGAAATGGTAAATTTCCGTCAGGGTGGCGACGGTGGAGCGTCGACTGGCATGGCTGATGCGCTGTTCGATGGCCACCGTCGGCGACAGCCCGGTCACGAAATCCACATCCGGCCGTTCCAGGACTTTCATGTATTGGCGGACGTAGGGCGCCAGGCTCTCCAGGTAGCGGCGCTGGCCCTCGGCGAAAAGAATGTCGAAGGCCAGGGTGGATTTGCCCGAACCGGAAACCCCGGTCAGCACGACGAGCTCGTTGTGCGGCAGGGTCAGGCTGAGGTCCTGGAGGTTGTGCTCGCGGGCGCCCTTCAGCTCGATGACACGCGCCGCCGGCCGGGCGTGGTAGCCCGCGGCGGGCTCGGCCACACGTTTCTCGGAAGGGTGTGTCGCTTTGAGGCGGCCCCGGCCGTTGAGATAGGCCTTGAGGAAACGGCCCGTGTGGGAGCGTTCGTCGGCGGTGACACGCTCCGGAGGACCGGCCGCCACGACCTCGCCGCCGGCCTCGCCGCCCTCCGGCCCCAGGTCGATGACCCAGTCGGCCGTCTTGACCACGTCCATGTTATGCTCGATCACGAGCACGGTGTGGCCGGCCTCGACCAGGCGCTGGAGGCAGACCAGCAAGGTGTGGATGTCCTCGAAGTGCAAACCGGTGGTGGGTTCGTCGAAGATGAACAGCTTGCGCTTTCCGCTGCCGTCGTCGGACCGCAGGTAGCGGGAGAGTTTGAGCCGCTGGGCCTCGCCGCCGGAAAGGGTGCTGATGGGCTGGCCGAGCCGGATGTATCCCAGGCCCACCTCGGACAGCGGCCGCAGGGCGGCGATCACGGGCTTCTCGTCGCCGAAGAACTCGATGGCCTGGTCCACCGTCGTGTCGAGGATGTCGGTGACGGTCTTGCCCCGGTAGGCCACCTCCAGCACCTCCGGTCGGAACCGACGGCCGTTGCAGTCCGGGCAGGGAAGATAGACGTCCGACAGGAACTGCATCTCCACCTTCTCGAACCCTTCGCCCCGGCAGGTCTCGCAGCGCCCGCCGGCGACGTTGAAGGAAAAATGGCCCGGGCCGAAGTTGCGCCGGCGGGCGTCCTCCGTTGCCGCCAGGAGCTTGCGGATCGGGTCGAAGGCCTTGGTGTAGGTGAGCGGGTTGGCCCGGGGCGTGCGCCCGACGGCGCGCTGGTCGACCAGCAGCACCTCGTCGATGTGCTCGATGCCCTCGATCGCACGGTACTGGCCGGGCCGGCCCTCAGGGTTGCCCAGCGCGCGCCGGGCCGCCTTGAAAAGGATTTCTTCCGCAAAGGTGGACTTGCCCGAGCCGGACACGCCGGTGAGGCAGACCAGCAGCCCCAGCGGGATGCCGACGTCGATGCCTTTGAGATTGTTCTCGGCCGCGCCCCGGATGGTGAGCCATCGGCCGTTCGGCGTTCGCCGCCGGTCGGGCACCGGGATCCGGCGCACCCCCCGCAGGTACTGCCCGGTCAACGACCCGTTGATCTGCGCGGTGGGCCCGAAGTACATCAACCGGCCGCCCTCCGCGCCGGCCTTGGGCCCGAGGTCCAGGATGAAATCGCTCTCGCGGATGATCTCCGGGTCGTGCTCCACGACCACCACCGTGTTCGCAAGGTCCCGCAGCCCCTTGAGGATGCGAACGAGGCGGTGGTTGTCGCGCGGGTGCAGCCCGATACTGGGTTCGTCCAGCACGTAAAGGGTGTTGACCAGGGAGGAGCCCAGGGCCGAGGTCAGGGCGACGCGCTGAACTTCGCCGCCCGACAGGGTGCGGGACTGCCGGTCCAGGGTGAGGTAGCCCAGGCCCACGTCCCGCAGGTAGGTGAGCCGGTTGCGGACTTCATCGCGGACCATGCATCCGGCCTCGTCGGCCTCGGACACCGGCAGGCCATTGAAAAAATCGAGGGCCTGCGCGACGTTCAGCGCGTAGACCTGGGCGATGGTGAGATCCCCCAGGCGGTAGAGCAGGGTGTCCGGCTTGAAGCGGGTGCCGTTGCACGTGGGGCAGATGTCGTAGCTGCGGTAGCGCGACAGGAGCACGCGCACGTGCATCTTGTAGGTGCGGTTTTCGAGCCAGCGGAAGTAGCCCTCGATCCCGTAGTAGGAAGACGTGCCCGCAGTGATGGACCGCTGCTGGGCGGCCGACAGGTGGTGAAAGGGCCTGTCCATAGGGATTTTCTGCCGGCGGCAGAATTGCGCCAGGTCCTCGAACTCCATGCGGCCGTCCTGCACCGCCCCGAACGGTTTGATGGCCCCCTCCGCCAGCGACCGCGACCGGTCGGGGATGATCAGGTCCAGGTCGATTCCGATGGTGCGGCCGAACCCGCGGCAGGTGTCGCAGGCGCCGAGGGGGCTGTTGAACGAAAAGAGGCTCGGCAGCGGGGCGCTGTAGGCGATCCGGCAGGCCGCACATTCCAGCCGGTGGCTGAAGGCGTGGCGCCCGTCCGGCGGCATCCACACATCGAGCCGGCCGGCGCCGAAGCGGAACGCGAGTTCGACCGAGTCGAGCACGCGCTTTCTTTCCTCCGGCCGGAAGCTCAGCCGATCGACTAAGACGGCAACCTCCTTTTCGCCGCGTTGCGGCCGCCACTCCTCGATGGAAACGACCCGCCCGTCCCGGTAAAGGCGGTCGAACCCGAGCGGCATGAGCGCGCCGCGCAGCTCCTCGCTTCCGGCGCCGTTCAGCGGGTAGGGGAACGTGAGGACCACCGGGGCGCCTTCCGGCAGGTGCTGCAGCCGGTGCCAGACGTGCTCGGGCGTCTCGGGCTCGACCGGTCGGCCGCAGGAACGGCAGTGCAGCCGGCCGAGGCGCGCGTAAAGCAGCTTCACGTAGTCCGTGATCTCGGTCATGGTGCCCACCGTGGACCGCGACGTGCGCACCGGGTCCTTGCTGTCGATGGCGATGGCGGGCGGGATGCCATCGATCTTGTCGACCTGCGGCCGGTCCATGCGGTCCATGAACTGGCGGGCGTAAGGCGAGAAGGTCTCGATGTAGCGGCGCTGGCCCTCGGCGTAAAGGGTGTCGAAGGCCAGCGACGATTTCCCCGAGCCGCTCACCCCCGTCACGACGGTGATCTGGTTGAGGGGGATTTGCAGGTTCAAGTTCTTCAGGTTGTGCTGGCGGGCGCCTGATATCAGGATTGCGTCGTGTTTCATTTCGGAGCTAAGGTAATCCCGCGGGAAGAATTATGCAAACTTGGAAAATCAGCTTGCGAAACGCCTCCTGGATGCCTAATAATATCGCTATACAAAAAGCGTCCGGCCCCATCCAATTGCCATCGGCCCCGTAGAAGGGCTCGATGGGTCGGGCCCGCAGCGGGACAGATGCCATGAACAAATTCGTGCACCCTTTGATCGCCATAGTTTTTATTTCGGCCTGTTTTGCGTTGTTTCCGGCCGGAAGCACGGCCGCGGACGAGAAACTCCTTCCGCCCGAAGTTTTATCCGGGACCGAGCACCTGCTGAGCCTGGTCGGCTCCGGCAACGGGGCAAAATTCCAACCGGAGCGCATTGCGGGTTTCATGGACTTTATCACCCGGAACAAGATGGATGGGGAGATTTTTTCGGCAGGCTCCGCCAATGGGTTTTCTTCCAGCTACAACGAGGTGGATGTGCGCACCCGCCTGGTCGATGTGCTGAAATATTCCTTCAACCCTGCGATTCCCTGGTTTGCCACCAGCCCGGCTTCGCTGCGAAGCACTTCCTGGCAGCAGACGGAAAAGCCCTGGGCGCAGCTTCCGCGGCTATGGGAGCTGCTCGGCGCGGGCGACTCGCCGGTGGTGATCCGCGGGGTGGAAACGGTTGAAAATACCCCGGACCTCTCGACCGGGGGCTACTACCGCTACGGTTTGCACCGGACGTTGATTCTTTTCACCAACGGACCGCGCCGGACCGTGATTTCGATTTCCAAGCAGGCCGACGTGTCGGATGTCGGCCGCAAAGGCTACATCATCGGCAACGACGAGGACTGGACCTATTTTTATTCCGGGGAGGCGGGTCTGAACGTCACGGGCCTCGGGTGGGTCAAATCCTACATGTATGACTCGGCCGGGCTATCCGTTTACACCGAAGCGGGACCGGACGCAGGGCTGGTGCGCATCGCCAACTTGAAATGGCTCCGGGCCGGCTGGTCCAACATCAACATGGTTCAGAACGACCACATCTACCAGGGCCTGGTGCGGTTCGCGCGGGCGTTCAAGGAGATTCTGGAATCCCCGCGTCTGCCCGCTGTGAAGACCGTGGAAGAGGATTGCCTGAAGATCGCGGGGCTTTCGGACGCCGCGATGCGGGACCAAATGAAATCCTACCGCCGACGGCTGGCCGCGCGTGGGGAAAAGCTGAACGGCGGTGCGCGCAAGCATCTGCCGGAGGCCTTCTGGTCCGAGAGCTATTGGGAAGGGTTGAGCCGGGAGGAAATGCAGTCCCTGCTGGTGCTGGAAACCTTCAAGGGGTACCTGGGCAAATCCCCTGCCGAGGGCCGCGGTTCAGTCTTTATGCCAGCCTCTCAGCCCCCACAGCAGGGAGGCTAAGGAAAGTGCCGTAATGGCGGCCGACGTGACGCCCGTTCCCACGATGCCGAAAGCCAGCCCGACCCCCCCCCCCAACAGCGCTCTGCCCACGCGACCGAGCCCGCCGTTGCGTAGTAGGTCGCAACCATGGTCGTACGCGACTGCGGAAGCAGTTCCGTCGCCAGCGACAGTATAGTCACAACGGTCATCTTTAAAAGGGCCCTGGGGGTCGCTTTGAAATTCCGGGTTGACGCCGCGGAAGAGATGTTTAGAATGATTGCAATTTGTTTAATACTCGAATCGCCATAGGAGAACGTTCATGCAGAACTTTTTCACTTTGTCGGCACTGATGATTTTGGGCCTTGCCGCGGTTGCCTATGCAGCATCCCCGCCAACGCAGGCAGCTTACAACATTCCAGATGCCAAGAGTTACAACGCTCACTTCGGCAACATGGACCCCGACAAGGACGGCAAGGTCACTTGGCAGGAATTCAAGGCCCATTTTCCGAAAGCGGATGAAAAAGTGTTCGTCGCCATCGACCTCAACAAAGACGGCGGCATCGACCATGACGAGTGGCACGATTTCAAGGCAGCCTACAACCTGAAGCACAAAGACTGATGCGCTCCCCGGGTGTTGCCGATGCGCTATGATCCCATCGATCCGCAGCTCTTCATCGAAAACCGCCGCCGGCTTGCGGCGCAGCTAAAGCCCAACTCCATCGCCGTCTTCAACTCCAGCGACGTGATGCCCAAGAGCGCGGACGGCGTTCACCCTTTCAGCCAGCAGACCGACCTGCTCTATCTTTCAGGGATCGACCAGGAGGAGAGCACGCTGGTTCTCTTTCCGGACGCCAGGGAGGAAAAGCACCGGGAGGTCTTGTTTCTGCGGGAGACCAGCGAGCCGATCGCCCTGTGGGAAGGGAAGAAATACACCAAAGACGAGGCGGCGGATGCCTCCGGTGTGAAAACCGTTTACTGGAACTCGCAGTTCGATTCCGTGTTTCGACCGCTGGTGTTCCAGGCCGAGCGGATTTATCTCAACTCGAACGAGCACCTGCGGGCGGAAGCGGTCGTTGAGACTCGGGATACGCGTTTCGGCAAATGGTGCCGGGAGGCCTTCCCGCTGCACCGCTACCAGCGCCTGGCGCCGATCATGCACGACCTGCGGGCGGTCAAATCGTCGATTGAGGTCGAGCTCATCAGACAGGCAGGCGAAATTTCGGGTCGGGCGTTTCGGCGGCTGCTCGACTTCATCCGGCCGGGCGTCTGGGAATACGAGATCGAGGCCGAGATCTGGCACGAGTTCCTGCGTGCGCGGTCCCGCGGTCCCGCGTTCCAGACCATCGTGGCCTCGGGCGCCGACTCCTGCACGCTGCACTACGTCAAAAACGACAAGCAGTGCAAGGACGGGGACCTGGTACTGATCGACTTCGGCGCAGAGTACGCCAACTACGCCGGCGACCTCACGCGCACGGTGCCGGTGAACGGGCGCTTCACTCCGCGCCAGAGGGCGGTCTACGAGGCCGTGCTGCGGGTGCAGAAGGCGGCCATCCAGATGCTGCGGCCGGGGAACACCCTGGAGGCCTATACCGCTGAGGTCGGCAGATGGATGGAGGCGGAACTGATCGGCCTGGGTCTGCTGGATGCGGAAAAGGTCAAGGGCCAGCCGAAGGACCAGCCGCTTTACAAGAAATACTTCCCGCACGGGACCTCGCACCACCTCGGCCTGGATGTCCACGACTACGGCGATAAATTCCGTCCGTTCGAAGCGGGCATGGTGTTCACCTGCGAGCCGGGCATCTACATCCGCGAGGAGGGCATCGGGGTGCGGATTGAAAACGATATCCTGATCACGGACCGGGACCCGGTCGACCTCATGGAGGATATCCCGCGGGAAGCCGATGAGATAGAAGAATTGATGAGCTCGAAGAAATAGATACCCGGGTATTTGGGTATCCTGGTATTTCGCTCTACCCAACACCTAAACATCCAAACACCCAAACACCATTTATACCCCCCATGTCAAAACACCTGGTTCTCGTGGGCGCCGGACACGCCCACATGATGGTCCTGAAACGCTTGGCCGACTTCACGGCAGCCGGCCACCGCGTCACGGTGATCGGCCCCGGCCCCCTTCACTATTATTCCGGCATGGGCCCCGGCATGCTCTCCGGCATCTATCGGCCCGAGGAAATCCGCTTCAACGTCAAGCATATGGCGATCTCCCGCGGGGCGAGCTTCATCGAAGACCTGGTCGTCCGGGTGGACCCGGCACGCAAAGAACTGCAGCTGCAGGGCGGGGCGCGCGTCGCTTACGACGTCGCCTCCTTCAACACCGGCAGCGGCGTGCCGATCGAGGAGCGGATCTCGGCCCACGAGGCCGTGGTTCCGGTCAAGCCCATCGAAAAGCTTCTCGACGCCCGCCACCGGATCATCGACGCACTCAGGCAGAGGAAGCTGTCCATCGTTGTGGCCGGCGGCGGCCCGGCCGGCCTGGAGATTGCCGCCAACCTGCGGCGGCTGGTGAAGGACGAATCGGGGGCGGCGGAGATCACCCTGGTCGCAGGGGAACGTTTGCTGGCCGGGTTCGACCCGGCCGTGCGCCGCAAGGCGGGGCGCGGCCTTGCCCGTCTGGCCGTCACCCTGATCGAGGGCCAGAAGGTCGACGGCGCTTCCGGCCGGTCGGTCCGGCTGACCTCGGGCGAATCCCGTCCCTGCGATTTCCTCTTCATGGCCGTCGGGGTGAAGCCGTCGTCTCTTTTTCGCGATTCGGGCATCCCGACCGGGAAAGACGGCGACCTTTTGGTGAACCGGTTCCTGCAGTCGACGACGCATCCGGAAATCTTCGGCGGTGGGGACTGCATCTGCTTCGAACCGCGGCCGCTCGCCAAGGTGGGGGTCTACGCGGTGCGCCAGAACCCGGTGCTGCTGCAAAACCTGCAACGCGCCCTGGGCGGCGGGGATTTGATCCCTTTCACTCCCCAGCAAGACTACCTGCTGGCCTTCAACATGGGCGACGGCACGGCCGTCGTGCGCTGGAAATCGCTCGTCTTTGACGGGCGCCTCGGCTTTTTCCTCAAGGACTATCTCGACCGGTCCTTCATGCGTCGATTTCAGGCCTGAGACGCTCCGGGAACCCCGCTCTCCGGCGTTCGCACGTGAACCTCCTGTTGCGGGAACGGGATTTCGATCCCCGCCTTCTTGAACTCTTCGAAAATCGTGAAATAGAGATTGCTTTTGACCACCTTCTCCGGCTGATGGCGGGCATCGATGCAGACCGCCAGCTCGAAATTGAGCGAGCTGTCTGCAAACTCTGTGAACAGCACCTTGGGCCTGTCGTGTCGGTACACCGTGGGCTCCCGTTGGGCCACCTCCATCAGAATTCGTTCCACCTGTTTCGGGTCCGAACCGTAGGAGACGCCCACGGGGAGAGAAATCCAGACGGTGGGAGAGGACAGGGTGTAATTGATGATGGTGTTGGACACCAGGTTGGAGTTGGGCACCAGGTATTCGATGTTGCCCCGCGTGCGCACCCGGGTCGACAACGGGTGGATGTCCGTGATCATGCCGATGGATTCTTCGACCTTGATCCAGTCGCCTTTACGGACCTTGCCCCCGAAGATGATGATGAAACCGGAGATCAAGTTGGCGGCCATGCTCTGAAGGCCCAGGCCGATGCCGACGCCGATGGCGCCGGCGAATACAAGCAGGAAGCCGAAGTCCACCCCCACCGTGTCGAGGGTGATCAGCAGCCCCACCCCGAAGAAGACCAGCCGGATGATGGTGTTGATAGCATAGCCCGGGCCCTGCTCGACGCCGAAGGCCGGGTAGACCTTGTAGTCCAGGTAGGCCTGCAGCAGGCGGGACGCATAGATGAAAAAGAAAATAATCAGGACCGCCTTTAGGACGACCCAGATGCTGATGCCGGTCTTGCCGACGGTGACCACCGGGAAGGACAAGACCCGTTCGATCGGCGCCAGCAGGCCGACCATGTTCAGCAGCAGGGCCGCCGCCGTCACGGCGGTTGCGTATACCAGGAAAGACCGCACGGAGCGGATCAGCAGCTGAGCGGAGTCCTCCCCCGTAGACAGCCGTTCGGCCAGGCGATGCAGCCAGATGCGCAGCATGTGGTAGGCGAGACTGAGCAGGATCAGCGCGCCCGCCGTGGACCAGATTTTCACCAGAAGCAGGCGGCCGACCTCGCGGAAACCGAAGCACCACAGCAGCGCCAGCACGAACGAGGCCCCGATCAGCGGATAGTAGTAGCGGTCCAGCAGGCGCACGTAATTCTGGTAGCTGCGGTAGGGCAGGGGGGGCAGGAAGGAGAGCAAGGCCCGCTTGTTGAGCATCAGCAGCAGGAACACGCTGACCACCGACACGGAGATGGCGGACTGCAGGAAGGCGAGCACATCCTTGGAAAAACCAAAGGCCTCGGCCGCCCAGTACAGCACGATCCCGATCATTACATAGAGCAGCACCAGCCGGGCGATTTGAAACACCCGGTTCCCGTAAGCCGCGGTGACCTTGAACAGGTCGCGGGTCAGCAGCTCCCGCAGCAGGCCGATCGTAAGCGCGGCCAGCGACCACAGCAGGAGAAGGTCGCCGGTGAGCGTGAACCAGACGGCCTTGTAGGTGATCAGGGTGTTGATGGCCGAATAGGCCCCCAGGAGCAGCAGCGGGATGGCCGCCGCTGCCACCACGCGCAGGGCGGCCATGAAAAAGGGGTACAACGGCTCCGGGATGCGGTTGCGAATCGGCTGCATGGCCGATTCGATCCGCTGCATGACGCGGTTGCGGCCGAAAAGGCTGTAAAAAACGGCCGCCAGGAAGATGAATATCACCAGCGAGCCGATGATGCCGAGAACACGGCTGTGCACGGCCACCTGCTGCATGAACTCGGGGATTCTCAGCGGCAGGGACAACAGCCACGTGTACAAGTAGTCGATGGTTTTTAGATCCCAGCCGAGAGGCGTCCAGCGCGCAAGAACAACTACCTGCTGCTGGATGTCTTCCTTGACCTGTTCGGCCTCCTTGATGATGGCTTCCCCCATGTTTTCCGTGACGGCGATCGTGGGGCTTTCCGGTTCGGGTTCCGCTTTGGGAGTGTCGGCCGCCAGAGCCGCTCCGCTCACGATCAGGACGCCGAAGACGAGTAACCATCTCATGAAGTTGCTTTTCATTCTCAACCTATTCCCCTCCACGCCAGGATGCGCCTTGTCCGCACAGGCCGAGTCATAGTATAGTTTTTTTAAAACCGCAAACTTTCGCTCCTCGCGGCGTACCCGCCCAAAATGGTCCGTATGGAAGGATCTTTCTTGGAAGCCGGTTATGCCGCGCGGCGCCCTCCTAACTGTGGAACGAAATCCCCCTTCGCCCCCTTTGCCAAAGGGGGTTGGTGGGATTTTGGAATCGACTTCCTTGGACGGCGTAGGTAATGGTGGGAGCGGCTTTCAGCCGCGAATAACATGAGATTCCGAACTCAGACGTTGGTTGGGGTCGGCTTCGCACTCAGCTGCCTTTTTCTTGCGCATAGCGCAGCCGGTACCTCGCATGCCGGAATGACCCAGGAACCAGGGACAACGGAAATGATCGATATCCATGCAACGGAAGCCCGGCTGAGAGACCACCTCAAAGTGCTCACGGTCGAGATCGGCGAGCGCAGCGTCCGGGTTCCGGGAAACCTCAAAAAGGCGGCGGACCATATCCGGGATTTCTACAGGGGGATCGGGATCGAGGCGCGTCTGGAGCGCTATGACTATCACGGCGTCGAGGTTGCCAACGTGGTCGCAGAGGTTCAGTCGAGTCCCCGCCCCGCCCGGCGGATCCTGATCGGCGCCCACTACGACTCGGTCGCCGGCACCGTCGGCGCGGACGACAACGCCAGCGCCGTGGCCGTGCAGCTCGAGACCGCCCGGGAGGTGATGGCGTTGAAAGGAAGAAAAAACTTCGATGTTGCAGTCGTTTTCGTGTCCTTTGCCCTCGAAGAGCCCCCGGCCTACGGCACGCGCCACATGGGAAGCCGGGTCTACGCCGATCAGGCCCGGCGTCGGAACGAACGGATCGACGCCATGCTGTGCCTGGAGATGGTCGGCTACACCTGCAGCGAACCGGGGTGTCAGTCCTACCCGTTCCCGCTGATGTTCCTCGGCTATCCCCGGGAAGGCAACTTCGTCGGGATCGTGGGCAACTTTGATTCGCGCCGCCTGACCCGCAGCATCTTCAACAGCTTCCGGAAAAACCCGGGCCTGCCGGCCATCAATCTGACCGTCCCCTTCAACGGCTGGATCATGCCGGCCGTGCGCCTGAGCGACCACGCCTCCTTCTGGGACGAGGGCTTCAAGGCCGTGATGATCACGGACTCGGCCTTCTACCGCAACCCCCACTACCACCTGCCTTCGGATACGATGGGCAGACTAAACTACCGGTTCATGGCCGAGCTGGTGGAGAGCCTTGTGACGTTTTTGGTTCAGCATCACTGAACCGATCGCTCCGGGCCCGCCCTGGAGCCAACGCACATGATCGACTGTAAATCCCCTTTTTGGTGATCGTTTTTGAATCCCCAACCATTCAAACTGCCCGTATCACCATAACCGTCATATCGTCGTGCTGCAAAACGCCTGCTTGATGCTCCACGACTGCCTTGATTAAATCATCACATACCACTTGAGCCGATGATGGTGTCAATCGGCCAACCGTGCGGACAACGCCATCATATCCAAACCTGACATTTTGTCGGTTGATGGCGTCGGGTATCCCATCGGAATACAGCAACAGCATGCAGCCCTTGGAGAGTGCAATCGTCTGTTCGTCCAGGGCAATATCATCCACGACCCCCAACGCCTGGCCGTTGGCTTTGGGCATGCGTTTAATAGAACCCTGCCCGTCAAAAAAAAGCGGGGCCTCGTGGCCGGCACGCGCATAATGAAACTGGTGTGTGGCGCGGTTTAGGATTCCGAATAAAATGGTGACGAACATCTCTTTGTCGTTCATATCCATGAGGTGGTGGCTGACGCTTCGAAGCACTTTCTTGGGAGACCGGCCTGGATGGGCTTCGGCGCGCAACAAGCTGCGTACCATGGCCATGAACAGGGCGGCCGGTATGCCCTTGTCAGAGACATCACCGACCGCAATACCAAGCAAATCTTCTCCCAGCGGGATGAAATCAAAAAAGTCACCCCCCACGGATTTGGCCGGAATCATGCGCGCACTGAACTCATACCCTTCCAGCCGTGGGATGGACCTCGGCAGCATGCTTTTTTGGATTTCACTCGCCAGCGATAGTTCATGTTCCAGCTTGGAGAGCCGCTCAAGCTGAGCCACCTGCTCGGCAACGCGAGTTTCGAGAGCTGCGTTCCATTCGGCAAGCTCCTTCGCCTGTTCCTCCACTTTGCGGTTTTTTTCCTGGATCTCTTTGAAAAGTCTCACGTTTTCGATCGCAATCGCCGCTTGGTCAGCAAACGTCTTGAGCAGCGCTATCTGATTGGTCGTGAGCGGTCGGACCTCAAATCGGCGGATCAGAATCGCCCCAATCGCCACTCCTTCTCTCAGCAAAGGGGTGGCAAACACGGTTCTATGCCCATACTGCTTCGCGTAGGCCGCACCTTGTGGGAAGTCGGTCTCAGCCGCCTGAAGGTCATGCACATGGACCGAGGTGCGATCGGCGACCGTTCGCCCTATCACCATATTGCGGTTTATGGGGATGGAAAATCCTATCGGCCATATCCGGTACTGCCCGTGTTTCGCGACCAGCCGGACCTCGTCACCTTCGACTTGAAAGATTTCCGCGTTGGCCACATCGCACAATCGTGCGGCGGTTTCAGCTACGGTATCCAGCACCGACTGGACGTTGGTCGGCGAGTTGGAAATCGCACGCAGGATCTCGCTGATCGCTTTCTTTTGCTGTAACGCTTCGTAAAGTTCACGCGCGTTTTTTTCGACCTCGCGCACAAGGTTTTCAAGCACGCGCGCTGCGAAAAACTGATTTTTGGGAAGGAATGCCTTGAGGTCACTATGGGGCAGCACCAGAAGCCGAGTCGGTTCGAGGGTCACGATCGAGGCCGAGAGCGGTCCTCCGTCAAACCCCATCCCACCGAAATAATCTCCGGAGCCATGGTATGACAGCACCGTCTCGTTACCGTTTGAATCAATTTCAAATGCTTTTACCCGCCCTTCAAGAATGATATGCAGGTCGTCACTTCGGTGACCCTTTTTCACGATAGTGGCGTCTTTGGGGAGAGCTTGAGTCACGGCTCGCTCCAGAAGCGTGCGCGACTCTATCTCCGTCAGCCCCCAATTTGCCAATGCTGTTTCCGCGCTTGCCGTCAGCACCGTCTTTCGCCCTTATTCAATGTCTCCGGGAGCAGTGACGCGCCCGCTTAAAACCGGAACTTCAACCGGCTGGGTTTGTGGCCATGGTGCTCCATGCTCAAAAAACGTGTCGTCAACAGGATTTTGGAATCAGATAGAGCATCGGTGCCGGCCGAAAGACTGTGGACCTGTTGGCGGCTTTGGTGGTGCATTGGTTGTTTAGTTTGGTAACCACAATGTGGCACTGTGTCAAGGAGGGCTTTTCCCGAAGCAAGGATATTTGGACAACGATCATCAGATTGCAGGATTTAATCCTCTGTTAGGTCCGGGTGGAATAAAACAGTGCCATCCCGCCGGCAACGAGCCCCATGCCGCCGAGGTGAAAGCGCTGGATCGACTCTCCGAGCAGCCAGACCGAGAGCAGCGAGGCGAAGACCGGGATCAGGTTGATGAAAAGGCCGGCGCGGTTGGGGCCCACCCGGTCCACCCCCTTGTTCCAGCAGAAATAAGCGACGATGGAGGGGAAGAGCGCCACGTACAGGATGCTCAAAACCACGTCACGGCTTATTGCAAACGGGCCGGTGACCGCAAGCTCCGCCAGGTAAACGGGGAAAAGACCGGCGGCGCCCAGGGCAAAAGTGGCCGCCAGAAAGCTCAAAGGATGGATGGCGGGGCGCCGGCGCAACAAGGCGGAGTAGAGACCATAAAACACCACGGCGATGACCATGAGCAGATCGCCCTGCACGAAGGACATGGTCAGAAGCGTCTTCAGGTCCCCCCGCAGCACGATCAGGCAGGCGCCCAGGATGCACAGCATCACGCCGCCCATCTGGCGCGTCGCGACTTTTTCCCGATAAAGTATCAGGCTCAACAGCACGATCACGGCCGGCATGCTGGACTGGATCAGGGCTCCGTTGATCGCGGTGGTAGTGTGGACGGCGGTGTAAAGCAAGGTGTTGAAGCTTGAGATCCCCAGGAGGGCCAGGAGGAACAGCATCTTCCAGCGCCGGGCGATTTCTTTGCGGTCCTGGGCGAGCTGCCGCAGGGTGAAGGGCAGGATCAGCATGAAGGCCAGCGTCCAGCGCCAGAAGGCAAAGGCCACGGGCGGGATGATGTCCGCCACCCCCCGGGCCAGCACGATGTTGCCCGCCCAACACAGCGGCGCCACGCTGAGCAACAGGTAGGGCCAGACGGAGGCCATGCGTTTCGGGGCCTGGACCGCCGGTACTTTCATGCCAGGGGTGCCAGCAGGATGCGCGCATCGGCCACCGTGCAGCGCTCCGGCGAGCAGAACACGGGGTTCAGGTCGATGGAGTCGATCCGGTCGGCAAGCTCCATGACGAGATCCGAGAAGGCGAGCATCATCGCCGTCAGCTTCGGGATGTTGACGGCCGCAAAGCCGCGGTGGCCGGTGAGCAGCCGGCTGCCCCGCAGGCAGGAGAGCATCGATTCAATGTCGCGCGGCTTGAGCGGCGCCATGCGCGTGACCGTGTCCTGGTATATCTCGACGGCCGTGCCGCCGATTCCCAGCAGGATCACCGGGCCGAACTGGTAGTCGATCTTGGCGCCGACGATGAGTTCCCGCCCCGACAACATTTCTGCGACGACCACTCCTTCGAACCCGGGCAGCCGGCTGAAGCGGTCATAGACCTGGGCGAGGCTCTCCGCATCCAGGACGCCGGGCTGAACCCCCTGCACATCGGACTTGTGCATGACCTGCGGCGACACTACCTTGGCCGCCACCGGGTAGCCGATGCCGGCGGCGGCCGCGAGCGCATCGGTTTTGGATTTCGCCCAGGCGAACTTCGGGCCCGGAACCCCGGCCGCTCCCAGCAGGCGCAGGGCCTCCGGCTCCAGCACCCAGCCGTGCTTGCGGGCGGCGGCGATGACGTTCACCATCTCAGCGCTCAACATGGCCTGCACCTCCGCATGGCTTCCACCATGAAGGCCGCCCCGTCGATGGAGGAGGCGACCGGCACGTTGTTCAGTTCGAAGCCCTCGATCAGGATCCGGTATTTTTCGACGTGCGGCACATAGGCGACCAGCGGTTTGCCGGTCTGCTGGTGCACATAGCTCAGCCGGGCGCCGAGATCGGAGCTGATCCCCGGGGAGTAGGGCAGCAGCAGGAGCAGCAGACAGTCCACCTCGGGGGCCCGGCCCAGCGCGCTGACGGCCGCTTCGAAATCTTCGTCGACGGCGCTGCCTGTCAAATCGATCGGGTTCCCCAGGGAGGCGATGTTGCGGATGTTGGCCGAGAGGCCGGCATGGATTTCCGCCTTGACGGCATCCGATAACCGCGGCACCAGCAGCCCGATGTCGGCGCAGATGTCCGTGGCCAGGGCGCCGTGGCCGCCGCTCACGGTAATGACGCCGACGTTGCCCTCGATCGCGCGAGGGTAGTGGCTGAGCGATTCGCAGAAGCAGGTGAGCTCGAACTCGTTGCGGGCCTCGACGATGCCGTACTGGGCCAGCACATCGGCAAACACCTTGTAGTCGCCGGCGAGCGACGCGGTGTGACTGCTCACGGCGCGGCTGCCTTCCGCGGTCTTGCCGGCTTTGAGCACGACCACCGGTTTGGAGAGGCCGGCGGCCAGCTCCACAAAGGCGCGTCCCTCGTTGCGGCCGAAACCCTCCACGTAGAAGGCGATGACCTGGGTGGCCGGGTCCTCGGCGAGGTAGCGCAGCAGATCGATTTCACGAATCAAGGCCTTGTTGCCGATGCTGACCGCGAGCGATAGCCCCAGGCCCTGTTCGGTGAACTTCACCATCTGATCGACCAGCACGCCGCCGCTCTGGCTGACGAACCCCACACTTCCCGGGTTTGGCCGCACCAGGCGCTCGCCCGGCAGGAAAAACGTGTCGAACTTGCCCGGCGAATAGATGCCGAGGCAGTTGGGCCCGATGAAAGGGAAATTCGCCTCCCGGGCCATCGCGGCGATCCGCTCCTGTAAGTCCGCCCGGCCGCTTTCGGCGAAACCGCCTGAGATGATGACCGCGCCGCCGACTCCTTTCCGGATGCACTGGGAGAGCGTCTCCGGCACGAGGTCGGCGCGCACGGCGATCACGGCCAGATCGACGGGCCCGGGGATCTCCTCCATTCCCCGGTAGACGCGGTCGCGCTTGAAAACTCCGCCTTTGGGGTTCACCGGGTAGACCTTGACCGGGTAGCGCAGGTGGATCTTGTTGTAGATCACGTTGGCGGGGTGGCGTTCGTTGGAGAGCGACACACCCGCAACGGCCATGCTGCCGGGTTTGAACAAGGGCGTGAAATTCACAACCAGGATCCTTTGTCAGGGTTGGGGCCGCCGGTGGATCGACGGGCGCGAGCGAAACAGCCGCTATAAGTCGACACGCCGGTCGCCGCCGGGGCTGCAGGCAGCGGTGTCCGACAGGGAATCCCTACCACAAAAGCTTCCGCTGCCGCAACGGGGGCGGCCGGGATGGCCTTCAAAGCGGCAGTGTGCTATTACTCCGGCAAGTAAATATGTCTAATACCGGCAACTCACGCAGAGGCGGAGCGGGGTGCCCGCCGCGGCGAGCACCCCGCTCCGCCTGGCATCGGCTGAAGTTGCACCTGTTTATTGCCGGAGTAATAAAACAGCGCCATCCGTTTGTTTTTATGAGAAGCGTATTATCATGTCGTCCATGAAATTTGAAAACACTGCGACGGTTGCGACGGATGTGCCGGGTTCTCTGCATGACAGGCTCAGAACCCTCCGCTCGGAATTGCCCCGGCTGGCGGATGTGTTGAGACTGGAGGCCGACCCGCAGCTCGCCTCCTGGTGCAAGACTCTGGACAGCCGCATCCTGAGCCGCTTCGACCCGGACTTCCCCCTGGTGGCCGCGGTCTGCGGCGGGGGCTCTTCCGGGAAATCAACCCTCTTCAACTCACTCGCCGGCGGCCGATACGCGCCGGTCGGCGGGCGGGCGGGCATGAACCGGCGCGTGCTTTTCTCTGTCCCCGCGACGATGGCCGAAAAATCCGGATTCATCGCGGCGCTGGTGGAGCCCTTTGGGGCCGCCCCGGAAGTTCTGCGGCAGCCGGAAGAACTTCTCCAGCCCGGCGGTCCGCTTTACATTAAAACAGGCCCGGGCGTTCTGCCGCTGGTCCTCATGGACACCCCGGATTTCGACACCGGCAGCCGCGGGCGCTACGCCAACCGCCAGAGCGCCCAGGCAGCCCTCGAGGCGGCGGATATTCTGATCTACATCTTCACCAACTCCAACTACAACAACCGCGACAACACCGACTTCATCGGCCGGATGCTGACCGGCATCGGCCGCCGCAAATGTTTTCTCATCTACCGCTGCTACCCGAGCTTCACCGCCGAGGAGGTGGAAGAGCACGCGTCGACCGTGGCCCGCAACATTTACGGCGGTTCAGCGGAGCGCTGGGTGCTCGGGGTCTTTCGTGCCGAGGAGGACAACCGTGTCGCCGCCGGCGAGCGGGGCATCCGGCTGCAGCCGGCACGGCCGGGGGGCGCCTCTTTCGAGCAGGCCCTGTGGGCGATCGATGCGACACAACTGCGGCGGGACCTGCACGCGTCCATGCTATCCGATGTCCTGGCGCAGGCGGAGGCATTTCTGGGCAGCGGCCGGGAGTCGTTGGCCGAACTGAGGCGCTACACCGCCGGCGTGCGGACGGCGCAAAACCATGGTCTTCAGCTGGCGCTGCGGCATTTCCCGATGGACCGCGTCATGCGGCGGTTTGCGAAAATCTGGGCGCGGACCGACCCGCCGGCGGTCAAGTTCATGCGGCGCACGGGCAGCCTGATCGAACTGCCCTTGAAGGCCCTGGTCGGGATGGCGGGCTGGGCGCGGGAGAGGATTTCCGGAGAGCCGCCGCCGGAGAAGCCGTCGCAGCAGTTTGCCCGGAAACTCGAGGAAAACCTGGTGACAGCGGCAACGAACCTGCATCAGCAGGTGCTGAGCCCGCATATCGCACCGGCCGCGGCGGCTGAAGCCGGCGATGCGGGCCGGTCTGCTGCGGTAAACGCGCACCCCGTGGTGCTGCCGGCCCGGCAGCGGCTGCAGCAAAAAGACTTCAGCGGCATCCTGCAGGCCGTCCTCGCCCGCCGGGAGGAGATCGGCGATATCGGCGCAGACATGGAGATGGAACTGGGTCGGCTGGCCGATCATTTCCGCAGACGGATGGGGGTGTGGGACAAGGTCGCGCAGACCTTCTGGGCGTTCTTGAACGTGCTGCCGGCCGCCGCTGCGGTGACCTACGTGTTGTCGACCGGGGACCCCGTCGGCGGCGCCACCATCAAGGTCAAGCTGGCCGGGCTTTTCGGTCTGAAGGATCTCTACGCCCTGGTGGCCATCCCGGTCACCCGCGGGCTGAAGCAGGCGGACCAAAAGCAACTCCAGGACATGCTCGGGCCGGTGGCCCAAACCTGGTTGACCCACAAAATCGAGAAAGTCCAGGAGATCTTCGAGCAGGAGATCACGGGCGACATTCTGCGCACGGCGGAACAGGCGACCGGTGAAGCCGAGCGACGGATCGCCGCCGCCGGCGAATGCCTGGCGCGGGAGACGGAGGGATAGATCCGGTGATGACACGCGAGCACCAAGCGGCGGTTCTCAAGGGCGTCGGGCGCATCGAGGCACTGGTTTCAGAGCTCGGCCTGCTGAAATCCAATCTCGAGTCGGTTCCGCTCTGGCAGCCCGCCGCCTCGCTGGCCCGGCAAAGCAATGAAGCGATCCGGATGATCCGTGCGATTGCCGCCCGCTTCGAGCGCAGCCTCGTGGTGACGCTGATCGGCCCGTCCGGATCCGGCAAGTCCACCCTCGTCAATGCGCTGGCGGGAGGGGCGGAGCTGTCGCCGGCGGGCCACCGCCGGCCCACCACCGACACGCTGGTCGTTTTCGGCGCCGGCCAGGAGGACGCGGCGGAACTCACGCGTGAACTCGGCGGCGATTCGGTCACCGTTGCGGCCGAGGCGGGCACGCGCCTGCCGGGCGGGCTGTGCCTGATCGACACACCCGACACGGACTCCATGGCCTTCCGCCGCCACATCCCTGCGCTGGAACGGGCCATCGCCCATTCGGACCTCCTGCTCTGCGTCTTCGATGCCGAAAACCCCAAGCGCCGCGATCACGCGGATTTTCTGGCACCGTTCGTGGCGCGTTTCGACGGCGAGTCCCTCGTGGCGGTACTCAACAAGTGCGACCGGTTGGAGGAGGCGGAGTTGAAGACGAAAATTCTCCCCGACTTCCTCGATTACATACAAAAGGGATGGCGGGGTGCGGTCGACCGGGCATTGTGCATCTGCGCCCGCCGGCACCTGCAGGAGCCGGCATGGGACCCGTCGGCCGGCCCGCGCCACGACTTCGACCAGTTCGAGGACTTGCGCGGCCTGGTGTTCGGGTTCGCGGGCCGTGGCAGCCTCGTGATCGACCGGCGCGTGGACAATGCGCGGCAGCTGCATGCGGTCGTTCTGGGCGAAGCCGGCCGCGACCTCGCGGCGGATCGGCAGACGCTGGAGGCCGCGCGGCAAGCCCTGGCGCGGATCCAGACGGATGCCATGGCCTCCGCCGCTTCCGCACTGCGGGATCAGGACTCCCGGCGTGGGGGAGGCCTGGGCGCCGCGGTGTACCAGAAGCTTTGCATGCGGTGGGTCGGCCCGGTGGGATGGGTGCTGGTGGCGTGGACCCGCCTGATGGCCGTCGGAAGCGGTATCGCCGCGATGTTCCGCTTGGGTCGACCGTCCGGGGGGCTGTTTTCAGTCCGGCGGTCGGGAAAGGGATCTGCGCTCGCGGGTGCCGGCGGTCTCGCCGCGGCGTTGCGGCGGTACCGCCTTGAACTGGTCGGGCGCTGGCCGGAGGCGGCCGAGCTGCTGGTCCGTGGGCGTTTCGATTCGGCTGTGCGGAGCATCGACACACCGATCACATCGGCCGGTCGGTTCGAAGAGCAGCTGTCGAGCCTCTGGGATCGGGCTATCGAGCGGGAGGTCGACCTCATGGCCAGGCGCCTCGGGGGGGGGTGGCTGCAAATCCTGATGAATGCGCCGGTCCTCGGTATCCTGGGCTACGTGGGCTGGGTCACCGTGAAGAGATTTTTCAGCGCGGACTATCTCACCGGGGATTATTTCCTGCATGCGTTCTGGGTCATGGCCATTGCGCTGCTGCTGAGCTTTTTCGCACTTCAAGTGCTCATCCGGCTGACGGCGAGTCCCGAGCGCATCATGGCCCGCGCCCTCGATCGGCTGCAAAAAGAGGTGGCGGAGCTGGACGGGTTGGCGGGACACCCCCTGCGAACTCAGCTGGAGGCCGTCCTGCGCATGGCCGAGGCCGCCGCCGGCGGATGAGGCTCTTGCTAAGCCGTCTTCGGCTTGATTTTCCGATCCGCCTCCATTTTTTGGATCATCGCCACCCGGGCGAGCACCTCCTGGGTTGCCATGGGGCGCTCCTCGAATTTGCCGCACCAGTTCTTGTCCGCCGTGACGGGCCAGACCGCATAGCGGATGTTCGTCGTGGAGGCGGCATCGATCAGCTCGGGATGCGGGGCGTTGCGGTGGCATTCCCCGACCAAGCCGTCATCGGTGCCGCCGGTTTCCATCCAGTACTTGCACTTCTCGCAGATTTGAGTCTCTTCCATAACCATCCTTTTTTCAGAGCATGATGTTGAAAGCAAAAATGGTTTTCAATTCAAGATAGTTTGGGGTGGCCCGGTGGAGCCACCCCTGCGAAAGGAGGTAAGATGAGGCAGGGATTCATCAATCCACTGGCCTGATTGCAATTTCGGCCCTTTGGGGAAAAACTTTAAAATTTTTCGACTCGCCGACCCAAAACTGATAACGTTCTCAGTGAGAAGGGCGCGAAGGTGAAATGAGAAGTTGGGCCCCTTACCTGGAGGCTTGTTTTTCCGTCAGTTCTCCGTTTGCCCATTCATCTTATGGATACTGTTCTCACCTACCTGAGACTGCCTCAAACCTTGCCCCCTGCCGCCTCCACCAGCGCCGAAACCAGCTCGCGGCAGAAGGCCGGGATGTCGGCCACCACCCGACCCCAGACAAGATGTCCCTCGCGAAACGCGGGTGCGTCCACCCATGTGGCGCCCGCATTTTCCAGGTCGTCCTTGATGGCAAGCGTGCCGGTGGCCCGCCGGCCTTGCACGATCCCGGCTGAAATCGCGACATGGCCCCCATGGCAGATGAACCCCAGGGTTTTTTGAGCCGCATCCATCTCCCGGATCAGCTTCGTCACGACCGTGTAGCGGCGCAGCTTGTCGGGCGCCCACCCACCGGGGACCACCACGGCGAACACATCTCCGCTTTGAATCGACTCTATGCGCACAGTAGGCATGATTTCCAGCCCATTCTTGCCGCGGACAGGCTTGAGGTCCATCCCGGCGGCGACCACTTTGGCGCCTTCCTCTTGCAGGCGCATGAAGGGGACATAAAATTCCAGGTCTTCGACCCCTTCGGCAACTAAAAATACGATTTGCTTGCCGGCTAACCGCATAACTGGCCTCCTTTCAACAAAAGGTGTCAAACACCAAACGCTTATTCCTGGTTGAATATCTTCTCGAACCATTGGATGGACGCCTCGTCGGCGATGCCCAGGCGCCGGGCCACGGCCGGGGAGAAGACTTTGAACACGGCGGTGGCGCGGGCGCAGGCGTCGCCCTTCGGATCGTAGATCACCCCTTCCGTGACGGCGTCGTTCTTGCCGTTGGTATCCCGAACCCGGGCCTGCGCTTCCAAATCGCCGCCGACCTGTACCGGCTTGACGAACTCCACCGTCATGCTCTGGGTCAGCGCGATGCGCTTCAGCAGGTGGATGGCCGACCAACTCATGATTTCGTCCAGAATGGTGGAGAGCACGCCGCCGTGAATGATGTTGCTCCAGCCGCAGAGATGCTCCGGTACTTTCAGCCGCGAGTAAACGCTCTCGCCATCCGTGAAAAAACGCATCCGCAGGCCGGAGGGGTTCGTCGGGCTGCAGCCGAAGCAGTTATGGTTTCGACTGCTTGGCAGCTCTCTTAGGTTTTTTGGCGGAGTCATCTTTGGGGTAGATCTGGTCGAAAAGGTTCCGGGCCATGTCTGCGTCCAGTTTCTTCAGGATCTTGAACTGCTCGAGCGCACCGCTCTTGTCCCCCTTGTAGAGCATGACGGTCCCCAGGATGTAGTGCGCCGGCGCAAAATCCGGGTCCACGCGGATCGCCTCCCGGAAGGCATTGGCCCCATCTGTTTCGCGGCCGAGCCGGTATAAGGCCTCGCCCATGGCAAAGTAAGCGGGCGCAAAGTCCGGGTTCAGGCGGATGACATTTTTCTGGGATTTGACCGCTTCCTCGAAGCTCCCCAGTTGGCTGTAGGCGATGCCGGCGTTGAAGTAGGCGGGCGCCGCCTCGGGGTTGATGCGCGTGACGGCCTCGAACGCCTCCAGGCCTTCGGTGAAGCGGCCCATCCGCGAAAATGCCATGCCCATGTTGAAATAGGCCGCCTCGAACTGCGGGTTGATGCCGATCGCCTCCCGATACGCGGCGATGGCTTCCTCAAGGCGGCCAAGCTTGCCGTAATAGTTGCCGAGGTGGAAATGCGGGGTCTCTTCCCGCGGGCTGGCCTCAATGGCCTGCTTGTAAGCGGTGATGGCGTCCTCCGGGTTGTTGAGGCCGGCGTAGCACGAGCCCAGTCCGCTCCATGCCGCTGAATCCGCGGGATCGGATTCGGTCGCCTTCTTGAAATACTCAAGGGCCTTCTGGTCACCACGATCGTGAACAGTCGCAGCCCATCGGCCAGAGTATCCGGTGCGAGGAGGGCGATCAGCAACAATAACAAGAAGACTGACAGCACGCCCAGCTCGGGCATCACCAACCAGAGCCAATGAGGACCGCGCGGAAGCGCAACACTTCGCCCTCCTGCATCCACGAAAACGGCTGCTTCTCGTGCTTGATCTGTTCGAAGCTCTTGACCAGCGGCGTGTCTCTGGTCCACAGGTCGGGGCGGTCGCGAAATGCCACCTGCAGTATCGCGGCGATCCAGCGTGATCACATCCGTGCCATTCAGCGGAGGCAGCCCTGCGCCCTGAGGCAGTGCGCAGTGGCGCGCACCGAGGCGTCGTGCTCTTTGCCCTGCAGCAACGAGGTCTCGCCGTACCAGTCGCCCATCTGAAACTGATGGCGCGGGCGCGGCCGGCCGCGATCATCCAACGCCGTGACCAGCGCAATCCCTTGTCGCAACATCACCAAAGTGTAGCCGGGCAGCCCCTGCGAGGTGATGTTTTGGCCGGCCGGAACGAACCGCCAGCCGCAGAACTGCGCCAGGTGCTGGCGATGCTCCTCGGAGATGCCCTTCAGCGGCCCGACACCGGCCAGGATCGCGGGGATGTTCAGGGGGCGTTGGCTCAACGCTGCGAAATCCGGGAAGGCCTGTGCCAACGCGTTGAAATCCTCGATCGGCAAGTAGAGTAGCTGGCTCTTGACGCGTGCCTTGGCTGTCTGCGCAATGCAATTCGCCCCGTGCCCCACCGTGGGCCCGCCCGACAGAAAGAAGTTGCCGGCCGTCAG
>CAVQTH010000040.1:0-87946 GCA_963716325.1 uncultured delta proteobacterium
TCATAGAGCGGCTTGGTTCGGATCTGGACCCAGACCCTTCCGCCCTGCCGGTTGAACACCTGCAGCTCCCAGGGCTGAGCGACCGGCTGTCTCCGGCGCTGCCGTTCGGTGCGCTGCATGGCTTCTTCGAGATAGTCCGTTGGGATGATCTTGGCAAAATCGAGACCCGGCAAATCCTCGGGCCGGTATCCCAGAAGCGTCTCGGCGGCCGCGCTCATGAACAGGAAACGGCCGTCGGGGTCGTGGCAGAAGACGATGTCTTCCAGGTGATCGAGCATCTCCCGGTAGATTTCGATTTCGGGGCGTTCAGGTTCTTCATGTACGCTCATCGCATATTCCTTGTTCAAAAATCGGCGCTGGTGGCTGATTTGCGCGAGCTCTCGCCTTCTGCTATAAAACCCGAACAGCGCATGAAGGATCATAGGGGAGGCGAAAGGATGGATCCAAGGGTTAGAGCGGCAATCGAGACGGCGGTGGTCCAGGAGCCTTTTGCACGATCCATGGGGATCGTACTTTGCCGGGGAGCGGCTTGGTTCGGATCTGGACCCAGACCCTTCCGCCCTGCCGGTTGAACACCTGCAGCTCCCAGGGCTGTGCGACCGGCTGTCTCCGGCGCTGCCGTTCGGTGCGTTGCAGCGCTTCTTCGAGATAGTCCGTTGGGATGATCTTGGCAAAATCGAGACCCGGCAAATCCTCGGGCCGGTATCCCAGAAGCGTCTCGGCGGCCGCGCTCATGAACAGGAAACGGCCGTCGGGGTCGTGGCAGAAGACGATGTCTTCCAGGTGATCGAGCATCTCCCGGTAGATTTCGATTTCGGGGCGTTCAGGTTCTTCAGGTACGCTCATCGCATATTCCTTGTTCAAAAATCGGCGCTGGTGGCTGATTTGCGCGAGCCCTCGCCTTCTGCTATAAAACCCGAACAGCGCATGAAGGATCACAGGGGAGGCGAAAGGATGGATCCAAGGGTCAGAGCGGCAATCGAGACGGCGGTGGTTCAGGAGCCCTTTGCACGATCCATGGGGATCGAACTCCGCAAGTTGGACGACGGTTATTCCCTGGTGGAAATGGTCTATGATCCTTCGCGCCAGAACAACATCTACGGCCGCGCCCACGGAGGGGCGGTGTTCGGTCTGATCGACGAGGCCTTCGAGACGGCCGGCCAGACCGACGGCACGGTGGCCGTGGCCATGAATGTCAACGTGACCTACATTTCCAGCCCGGAACCCGGCGCCCGCCTGCGCGCCGAGGCCCGGTGCGTCGCCCAGACCAAGCGCACCGCCACCTACGACATCAAGGTCGCCGCTGCCGACGGCCGCCTGCTCGCCGTCTGCCAGGCGCTGGCCTATCGCACCGGGAAGCCCATTCCCTTTCTTTGAACCTACCGGAGGCGTTCACGGTTTCTGATGTCACTCGTTCCAGAGGCCTTTTTCGAGCAGGACCGCCCGCAGCGTTTTCAACCCCTGGTTCGCGGCCGGGACGCCGCCGTAGACCATCGTCTGAAAAATCACTTCGGCGATTTCCTCCGGCGTGCAGCCCACGTTCAGTGCGGCCTGGATGTGCAGCTTGAGCTCGTCGAGGCGTGAGAGCACCGTGAGGCAGGCCACGGTGACGAGTTGGCGGGTCTTGTGCGGGATCTTCTCCCGGGCGTACATCTGACCGGTGATGAAAAGAGAGAGGTCCTTAGCGAGGTCCTTGTCGAACGCCTTCCACAGGTCAAACGGCCGCTCGTCCCGCACGCCCTTGAAGTAAAGCTCGGCCGTCTGCTTGGTCTTCTCGACGATGTCTTTGCTCATGGCGTCTTTCCTTTCAGACGATCGAATAGTTGGGCCCTCCCCCCCCTTCCGGGCACATCCAGGTGATGTTGTTGAACGGGTCCTTGATCTCGCAGGTCTTGCAGTGCAGGCAGTTGGAAGGGTTCAGCTTGAGCCGCGGCGGGCCCCCCTCTTCCACCTCGATCTCATACACCTGGCCGGGGCAGAAGCGGGTGCATGGGCTGCGGAACGTCTGCCAGCAGCGCGTCGTGCACAGATCTCTGTCGGGGATGTGCAGGTGGCAGGGTTGATCCTCTTCGTGCTTGGTGCCGGAGAGATACACACCGGTGAGCTTGTCCAGGTAGAGCGCGCCGTCGAGGTCCTGAACCTGGGTCGGCGGCCTCAAGCGGCCCGCATGCAGGGTGGAGGCATCGTCGCTGATCTTCATCGGATCGACGAACCCGCGGCCGCCGGTGACGAACTGGGCGCCCAAGGCGATGAATTTGCCGATTCCTTTGCACGAGAGGCCCTGGCCGAAATTGCGGGCGGCATAAAGCTCATCTCTGATCCAGCTGCGGTCCACTTGGGCGCGGAAGTCCGCGAGGGTCGCGGTGGAGACATCGTCCTTGCCGAGGGCCGACAGGATGGTCTCGGCCGCGAGCATGCCGGATTTCATGGCGGTGTGGATGCCTTTCAACCGCTGGACGTTCAGCATGGAGGCGCTGTCCCCCACGAACAGCGCCCCGTCGACCGCCAGCTGCGGCATGGTGTACCAGCCGCCCGCCGCGAGTGTCTTGGCGCCCTGCTGAAGCACCTTGCCGCCGGCAATGATGTCTGCGATCAGGGGGTGTTTCTTGAACCTCAGAAATTCCTGGTAGGGCTCGAGCATGGGGTCTTCGTAATCCAGGCCCACGACCAGCCCGAGCGACACCCGGTTTTCCTTCATCCGGTAGAGAAACCCGCCCCCCTTGGTGTCGAGCCCCAGCGGATAGCCGAAGGTGTGCAGCACCGTAAAGGGGGAATTCAGGAACGGGCTCGCGGCCGGGATCTCGATCACTTCCTTCACGGCCGTCTCGAACACCTGCGGCATCTGGCCCTTGAAAATGCCGAGCTTTTTGTCGATCTCGCGGATCAGGCTCCCCTTGGGCCCCTCGCCCAACACCGTCACCTTGGCCAGCAGGTCAACCCCCGCCTCGAAGTTGGATTTCGGCTTGCCGTCCTTGTTGACGCCTTTGTCACCGGTGCGCACGCCGACCACGCGCCGGCCGCTCTCGTCGTAGAGCGCCTCCACGCCGGCAAACCCCGGGAAGAGATTCACCCCCAGCTCCTCGGCGATGGAGCCGAGCCACGAGCAGAACTTGGAGAGGCTGATGGCAAAACACCCTTCGTTGTGCATATAAGGGGGCGTGTAAGGCAGTCGAAACTGCCCGCGGGCCGTCAGATAGAAGACTCCGTCCCGCAGGTCGGTTCCCTCGATCGGGCAGCCCTTCTCACGGAAATCCGGCAGCAGCTCCCGCAGCGCCCGGGGGTCCAGCACCGCCCCGCTCAAGGAATGGGCGCCGATCGACTCGGCCTTTTCAATGACGCAGACTTCGACCTCACGACCTTGCGCCTGAGCGAGTTTTTTCAGATGGATAGCCCCGGCCAGATTGGCCGGCCCCGCGCCGACGAAGAGAACATCGAATTCCAGCTTTTCGCGTTCCATGTCCATTCCTCATAAATGAATTTCAAAACCCGGATCTCGAAATCCGAAACGAATTCCGGTTCACGATTTTATTTTTTTCACTGCTTCGGTGACCGCCGGAATGATCTGGAATATGTCGCCCGCCACCCCGAAATCGGCCTTGGAGAATATGGGTGCCTCCGGATCCTTGTTGATGGCCACGATCACCTTGGAGGTGGACATGCCGGCCAGGTGCTGGATGGCGCCGGAAATGCCGCAGGCGATGTAAAGGGCGGGGGAGACCACCTTGCCGGTCTGGCCGACCTGGTCGCCGTGCTTGCGCCAGCCCTCGTCCACCGCGGAGCGCGAGGCGCCCACGGCCCCGCTGAGCGCGGCCGCCAGCTCCTCGATCGGCTTGAAATTGCCGCCGGTGCCCCGGCCGCCCGACACGATGACGGCCGCTTCGGTCAGTTCGATCTTGCTGCCGGTGTCCATCAGCTTCTCGGTCACCACCGTCTTGACCTCGCCCAGCTGAGGGGCGGGTTTTTCCAGGACGCCCTCTTTCGGAGCCTCGGTAATGGCCATGACGTTCGGCCGTACGGCAATCATCTGCGGCGAACCCTGAATCTGGACGTCTGCGAAGATCTTGCCGCCGAACATCGGCCGCGTGCAGGTAAGAACGCCGTTCTGAAGCGCAACGGCCGTGCAGTCCATGGCGAGCCCTGCACCGAGCCGGGCCGCCAGGCGCGCGGAGAGGTCCTTGCCCTGGACCGAGGCGCCGGTGATGATGACTGCCGGGTCCACGGTTTTGATCAGAGCGGCCAAGGCATTCGTGTAGGCGTCCGTCCGGTAATCCGCCAGGACGGGATCATCCAGGGCCACGATACGGTCCGGGCCGAACTTTTTGATTTCAGCGGCAAGGGCGTCGACCCCGGAGCCGATCACCACGGCCGTCAGCGGGGCGGCGAGCCCGTCGGCGATCCGTCGCCCTTCGCTCACGACCTCGTAGGACACTTTCCGAAACTTGCCATCCCGCTGTTCGGTAATTGCAATCACGCCTTGTGCCATATCCGTCTCCTTTTCATCGGCTAGATCAGTTTTGTCTCGTCGTGCAGGACCCGCACCAGCTCGACCGCCACCGCTTCCGGCGTGTCCCCGGTGACCATTCGCACCGCCTTGCGTTGCGGCGGCAGCCGAAGCGCCTTGACGACGACCTTGCGGCCGGCGGCGCCGACCGTGGCCGGCTCGATCCCCAGGTCTGCGAGGGTTTTTACTTCCAACGGCTTTTTCTTGGCCTTCATGATGCCGGGAAGGGAGGCATACCGCGGGTCGTTCAGACCGCGCTGGGTGGTGAAAAGGGCCGGCAGCGGCGCTTCCACCACCACCGTGCCGCCTTCCATGACCCGATGGCAGCGGATCTTGCCGTCAAGCAGTTCCGCCTTGATCACCAGGGAAACGTGGGGGATGCCCAGAAACTCGGCCAACGCCGCTCCGACCTGGTAGTTGTCCTCATCGACGCCGCGCTGGCCGGCGATGATCAGGTTAAAGGGGACGGTCTTGAGGGCGGCCGCCAGGATGCGGGCCACCGCCAGTGAATCGCTGCCTTCGGCCGTGGGGTCGTTGACGTGGATGCCTTTGTCCGCGCCCATGGCCAGCGCCGTGCGAATGGTCTCCTGGGCTTTCGGCGGACCCACGGAGAGAACGGTGACCGTTCCGCCTTTGGCTTCCTTGATGCGCAGCGCCTCTTCCACCGCCAGTTCATCATACGGGTTCATGACCCATTTGATGTCGTCCTTCTTGATGGACACGCCATCGGCGGCGATCTGAACGAGAGACTCGGTGTCAGGTACTTGTTTGACCAGGACAACAATATCCATTCAAGACTCCTTTCGTGTTTGAATCGCTTTACCGTTCAAGGATGCCGTGATCCTCGGACCTCGATACTGGATAAAAAAAAGAGATTTCGACCGTCGTGGCAACTGCCGGGATGATGCGGAGGTTGTCCATCCTGATGATCGCGGCTGAAAGCCGCTCCCACAAATCCCGCAACCGCCCCGCTTAGCGATTCGCCTTGCGGATGCCCAGCTGATCCTGAGCGATAATGAATTTACAGATGTTGGCCGAGCCCTCGACCATGGTGTAGGTCGGCGCATCGCGGAAATAGCGCGCGACCGGGTACTCGACCGAGTAACCGTAGGCGCCAAGGATGCGCATGGCATAATTGGCGCATTTGTTCGCAACCTCGCCGGCCAGGTATTTGGCATGGGCCACGTCCAACCCGTTGTTGAGGTTCCCCTGGTCCTTGACCCAGGCCGCCCTGTAAACCACCAACCTCGCCGCTTCGATCTCGGCCGACATCTGGGCGACCATGTCCTGGTTCATCTGGAAGTTGCCGATCGGCTGGCCGAACTGCTTGCGCTCCATCGCATATTTCACGACGGCATCCAGGCAGGCCTGAGCGAGGCCGATGCCGCCGGCGGCCGCCGAAAGGCGCGTCTGGTTGAGAGAACCGAAGACGATCTTGGTGCCGTCGCCGGGCTTGCCGAGGATGTTCTCCTTGGGCACCTTGGTGTCCGTCAGATAAATTTCGCCGGTGGGTGAGGAGCGCGACCCCATCTTCGGCAGGTCCGTGGTGCGCACGCCGTTGAAGTTCTTGAGCTCCACCACGAAGGCCGAAAGCCCCTTGGCGCCGGCGCTCTTGTCGGTGTAGGCGTAGTAGATCATAACATCGCCCACGTGGGCGTTGGAGATCCAGGTCTTTGAGCCGTTGAGCAGCCAGTGGTCGCCCTTGTCCTCGGCGGTGGACTTAAGGGCCATGACGTCGGAGCCGGCATCCGGCTCGGTGATGGCAAAGCCGCCCAGATATTCAGCGCTGACCAGCTTCCGGATGTATTTCTTCTTGAGCGCATCACTGCCGTAGGTCAGGATGGTGTAAGCGCATCCGAGGCTCTGCATGTTGATCTGCACCCGCAGGGAGCTCGACGCCCGCGCGATCTCCTCGGTCACGATCGTGGCGGCCAGCCAGCCCATGTTCGAGCCGCCGTACTCTTCAGGGATCACCGTCCCGAAAAGTCCCAGCTCCCCCATGGGCTTGACGGCTTCCTCATAGGGGAAGTGATGCTTTTCGTCCCACTCGTTGGCAAACGGTGCGATTTTCTCGGCTGCGAAATCGCGCACCATGTCTTTGAGCATCTGCAGTTCTTCCGACAGGTTGAAATCCATCTTCCCTCCTCCTGGATGAATGGTATGAACACGCGCCAGCGCGCTGTGCAGCGAACATTTCCGGGGTTTTAGCCTATCTTGAAGGCGGGTACAAGCCCTTTTTGGAGAAAGGCGTGCCCGGTCTCAAGACGGGTGCAACGGCGGCAACGGCCGACATCGACCGTTCGCCGCAAGCCCTTCAGGCGTCATGGATTCAGCGGAACCATTTTCAATTTGTATTCGATCGCAACCTGCGATATCTGAGAAACTCTCGACGCGGACCGTCGAATTCACCTCCAACCGAAATGACGTTCATGACTCACCAGAACGAAAAACGCTTCCGCGAGCTGGCCGGCCGGGTGCCCCCCGGCACCCGGCTGCGGCTTGCGACCACCGCCGACCCCCGCAGCGCTGAACTGTCGGAGTTCTGCCGAAGGCTGTCCGTGTGGATGCCCCAGGTGTCCGTTCTCCGGGAGGAAGGTGCCGACCTGCCATACCCGCTTCTGCTCCTTCCCAACGGGATGCGGTACATGGGCGTTCCGGCCGGCACGGAGGTGGAGCCTTTCATCGAAGCCCTGGCCCCAACCCCGCCCCGCCTGTCCGGCGAGCTAGCCGAGCGCCTGAAGAGCATGGGCATCCCGGCCGCCCTGGACCTCTACGTCATCCCCGATTGCCTGCACTGCCCCACGGCCGTTCGCCGGCTCATGCCCCTGGCGGAAGCGGGTGGCCTTGTCCGGCTCACCGTCATTGACGGCGGTCTTTTTCCGGAACTGGCGCAGGGTCACGGCATCCGCGCCGCGCCCACCCTCCTGCTGGACGGACAGTTCCGCTGGACGGGATCGTTTGATCTGGAAGAGGTGGTGGCTCTCATGATGACGCGGGACCCCGTGTCCCTGGGCCCCGCTTCCATTGAACTCATGCTGAAGGAAGGGGCCGCACGGCGGCTGGCGCAACTGATGGCCGAGCGCAACGCACTCTTTCCGGCCATCGTCGAACTGCTCTGCCGCGAGCAATGGCCGGTGCGCCTGGGCGCCATGGTGACCATGGAGGAGCTTTTCGCGCTGCACCCGGAACTGGCGCAGCAGGTGATCGACCCTCTCTGGGATCGGTTCGAGGCGGTTTCCGATCCCATCAAGGGCGACATCCTTTACGTCTTCGGCGAAATGCGGCAGCCGACGCTCATCCCCAGGCTGACATCGCTTCTGCAGAGCGAGATCTCCGCCGGTGTCAGGGATGCCGCGGCCGAGGCGTTGACAAAGCTGATGACTTCTGATGAACTCATAAAAGCTGAGACATAAAAAAAGCCCCGGCCGGATGGCCGGGGCTTGAATGGGCGCGACACGTTTATTCCGATTTTTCCGCGGGTGCCTTTTTGGCCTTGGGTTTCTTGGCCGGAGCAGCCGATGCTTCTTTGGCGGGGGTTTCCCCCTCGGCCGCCTTCTTGCGCGGCGCTCGTTTGGGTTTGGCCTCGGCGCCGGCGGTCTTTTCTTCCTGGGCGTCGTGTGCTGTTTTCTTGGCCTTCGGGGCTTTGGCGGCGGCCGTCTTCTTGGCGTCGGCGGCCTTGGCGGCCGTCTTCTTCTTGCCTTTTTTCTTCTTTTTCGCTTCTTCTTCGCCGCCGATGAGCTCCACCAGCGTCATCGGGGCGGCATCGCCGGGCCGGATGCCGATCTTGGTGATCCGCGTGTATCCGCCGGCCACCTTGCCGAAACGCTCGGCGGCTATTTCAAAAAGGTGATGCACCACCGCCGGTTCCTGAACGATCGCCAGCGCTTGCCGCCGGGCGTGCAGGTCTCCGCGTTTCGCCAGGGTCACCATGCGATCCGCCCAGCGCCGCAGCTCCTTGGCCTTGGTGTCGGTGGTGCGGATGCGCTCGTATTTCAGCAACGAGGTCACCAGATTGCGGAACATCGAGTTCAGGTGACCCGTTTTGCGACTCAGTTTGAGTCCGGCCTTGCGATGTCTCATAGAACCGATTACGCTCCTTCCTCAGTCTCTTCCACGGGTGGCGAAAATCCCTCCATCTTCATTCCGAGGGAAAGGCCCATTTCGGTCAACACGTCTTTGATCTCGTTCAGCGACTTGCGCCCGAAGTTTTTAGTTTTCAACATTTCGGATTCGGATTTACTCACCAGCTGCCAGATCTTGTGAATGTCGGCGTTCTTCAGGCAGTTGGCGCTGCGAACCGACAGCTCCAACTCGTCCACGCTGCGCAGGAGGTTCTCGTTGTATCGCGGTTTGTCCCGCGAGTCGGATTTTAGATTGAACTCGGGTTCGCGGCCCTCATCGAAGGTGATGAACATGTTCATCTGCTCCTTGATGATCTTGGCGCCGTAGGCCACTGCGTCTTCCGGTTTGATGCTGCCGTCGGTCCAGATCTCCATGGTAAGCTTGTCGTAGTCGGTCCGCTGACCGAGGCGGGCGTTGCCGACGACATAGTTGACCCGCTTGATGGGCGAAAAAACAGCGTCGATCGGGATCGTGCCGGCCGGCGCCTCCTCGTCCTTGTTGCCCTCCGCCAGGGAATAGCCTTTTCCGACCCTGACCGTCATGCCCATCTTCAGCACCGCCTTCTCCGAGAGCGTCGCGATGTGGTGCTTGGGGTTGAGGACGGCGCACTTGCCGTCGTCGCTGATGATACTGCCGGCGGTGACTTCCCCCTCGCCGGAGGCATCAATGCGCACGGTTCGCTGCTTGGAATCGTCCACCTTGAAGCGCACTTCCTTGAGATTGAGGATGATCTCCGAGACGTCCTCCTGGACGCCGGGGATGACGCTGAACTCGTGCATCACGCCCTCGAATTTAACCGACGTGATCGCCGCCCCATGAAGCGAAGAAAGGATGATCCGGCGCAAACAATTGCCGATGGTGACCCCAAACCCGCGCTCCAGCGGTTCGCAAACAAACTTGCCGTAAGTCGGGTTGCTGGTGACCTGGACTTTGTCCGGCTTTATCATCTGCTGCCAATTCATGTACATGAGTGCATCAGACGGCATGGTGTGTTCTCCTCATTTCCTGAGTGTGGGATACGCCGGGCGGCAAAGGCGGCCCGGCATCCGCCGTGAAAAAGCGTTCGCGCCGCTCCGGTTACTTCGAGTACAGTTCGACGACGAGCTGCTCCTGCATCGGCATCGTCAGGTCTTCGCGCACCGGAAGGCTCTTGATCATGCCCTTGAGGTTGTCTTTTTCAAGATCCAGCCACTGGGGAATCCCCCGCCGCACGACGGCGTCCAGCGAGTCCTGAATCAGCTGAATCTTCTTGCTGCGCTCCCGGACCTCGACGGCGTCCCCGACTTTGACCTGGTAGGAGGGGATGTTCACTTTCCGGCCGTTCACCACGAAATGACTGTGCTGGACCAGTTGGCGAGCCTGCGTACGAGAATTGGCAAATCCCAGACGATACACCACGTTGTCGAGCCGGCGTTCCAGGGCCACCAGCAGGTTGGTGCCGGTGATGCCCTTTTGGTGGTCGGCTCGCTCGAAGAAAAGATGAAACTGCTTTTCAGAGAGGCCGTAGATTCGCTTGATCTTCTGCTTCTCCCGCAGCTGAATGCCGTAGTCGGATGCCTTGCGGCCGCGGCGTTCGCCGTGCTGGCCCGGCGGATAGGAGCGCCGGTCGAACGCGCACTTATCGGAATAGCATCGATCTCCCTTGAGAAAGAGCTTTACATTCTCACGCCGGCAAATCCGGCAGTCGGAACCCCTGTTGTTGGCCAAAACGTCCTCCCTGTGATTGCCTAAATGTTGCTATGAGTGCGTCACCTGTCCGACCAGACCCGGAACTTACACGCGCCGGCGTTTGGGCGGCCGGCAGCCGTTGTGCGGGACGGGGGTGACGTCTTTGATCGATGTGACATTGAACCCCGTGTTCTGCAGGGCACGCAGCGCGGACTCCCGGCCAGGACCAGGCCCCTTGACAAATACTTCCACGCTTTTCATCCCGGCCTCGATCGCCTTTTTGGCGGCGTCTTCCGCAGCGACCTGGGCGGCAAAGGGCGTGCTCTTGCGTGACCCCTTGAACCCCAGCACGCCCGCGCTGGACCATGCCACCGTGTTGCCCATGCTGTCGGTGATGGTGACGATCGTATTGTTGAACGTGGACTGAATGTGAACGACGCCGCTGGCGACGCTCCGCTTGACCTTCTTTTTGGCCTGGGTGGTCTTGGTTGCCATAATTCCTCTTCCTGTCGGTTACCTCAAATGAGAAGCCGGTCGCGACGCGATCGCTGCTACTTCTTGGTGAGTGCCTTTTTCTTTACGGCGCCGCGCCGCGGTCCCTTGCGGGTGCGCGAATTCGTGTGGGTGCGCTGCCCCCGCACCGGCAGGGATTTGCGATGACGCAGGCCCCGGTAGCAGCCAAGGTCCATCAGCCGCTTGATGCTCATGGACACCTCGGTGCGCAGCTCGCCTTCCACCGTGTGTTCGCTGTCGAGGATCTTGCGGATGTTGTTGATCTGGGCTTCAGTCAAATCATCGGTTTTCATGTTCGGGTCGATGTTCAGCTGTTCGAGAATCTTCCGAGAGCTGGACCTGCCTACCCCGTAGATGTAGGTCAACCCGATCTCTATCCGTTTGTTCCTGGGCAGGTCGACGCCCGCAATACGTGCCAAGGTGGAAGCCCTCCTTATCCTTGTCTCTGTTTGTGACGCTTGTTCTCGCAGATCACGCGCACAACCCCTTTTCGCCGCACGATCTTGCACTTGGGACACATCTTTTTCGTCGATGCCCTGACTTTCATGGAAACCGTTTCTCCTCTTCAGAACCGCCGCATCCGGCGCCGGCGGAGCAGTTACTTGGATCGGTAGACGATTCGCCCCCGGCTGAGGTCATAGGGCGACAACTCCAGGGTGACTTTATCCCCGGGCAGGATTTTGATGAAATGCATCCGCATTTTGCCGGAGATGTGCGCCAAGACCTGGTGTTTGTTTTCCAGCGCCACCTTGAACATGGCATTGGGCAGCGTCTCGAGCACCACTCCGTCGACTCGAATAGCTTCCTCTTTCGGCATGAATCACTCCCACTGCGTGTCTGGAGCCAACCGCGGGCGCTCTCAGTTAATATCGACCCTTGACGCGCCCGGCGCCGCCCTTGAGGAACCCTTCGTAGTGCCGAGTCAGCATGTGGCTCTCGATCTGGGAAATCGTGTCGATGGCCACCCCCACCACGATCAGCAGCGCCGTTCCGCCAAAGTAAAACGGTACGTTGAAATGGCTGATCAGGATGGACGGCAGCACGCACACCGCCGACACATAGGTGGCGCCTCCCAGGGTGATGCGGGAGAGCACCTTGTCAATGTACTCGGAGGTGCGCTTGCCGGGCCGGATGCCCGGGATGAAGCCGCCGGCCTTTTTCATGTTGTCCGCCACGTCCGTCGGGTTGAACGTCACCGCGGTGTAAAAGTAGCAGAAGAAAAAGATGAAGCCGACATACATAAGCTCGTACACCGCCTGACCCGGCCGGATCATATCGGCGATGCTCTGCACCCAGGGAATCTTGATGAAGCTGGCGATGGTGGCCGGGAACATGATGATCGACGAGGCGAAGATGGGCGGTATGACCCCCGAGCTGTTGATCTTGAGGGGCAGGTGCGTGCTCTGCCCGCCGTACATGCGGCGGCCGACGACGCGCTTGGCATACTGCACCGGGATGCGGCGCTGGCCCTGCTCCGCGAAAATGATGACCCCCACCACCGTCACCATCAGCACCAGCATGATGATGACAAAGAAGATCCCGATCTCACCCGTGCTCACCAGCGTAAAGGTCTGCCCGATGGCGACCGGCATGCGACAGACAATGCCGGAGAATATGATCAGCGAGATGCCGTTCCCGATCCCGCGCTCGGTGATCTGCTCGCCCAGCCACATGATGAAGGCGGTTCCGGCCGTGAGCGTGATGACCGTCAATAGCCGAAAACCCCACCCGGGAAACATCACCACCGCCGCACCGCCGGGGGCCGTCATGGTCTCAAGGCCCACGGCGATGCCGAACCCCTGGATGAGGCTCAGGACGACCGTGCCGTAGCGGGTGTACTGAGTGATCTTTTTGCGTCCCTGGTCGCCTTCCTTCTTCAGCTGCTCCAGATGCGGCACCACCACCGTCAGCAGCTGCAGAATGATCGAAGAGCTGATGTAAGGCATGATGCCGAGCGCGAAGACCGACAGGCGCTCCAGCGCGCCGCCCGAGAACATGTCCACCAGCCCGAGCAGCGTCCCCTTGGCGGTCGCAAAGATGGCCGCCAGCGCCGTGCCGTCGACACCGGGCACCGGCACCTGGACGCCCACCCGGTAGACGATCAAAAGCCCCAGGGTGAACAGAATGCGCCGCTTCAGCTCCGGGATCCGGAAAATATTGGCAAACCCGCTGCCGATCATGACTCGACCTCGACCTTACCGCCGACGGCCTCGATCTTGGCTTTGGCCGATTCGCTGACCAGGGCCAGTTTGATGTGCAGGGGGTGGCTGATCTCGCCCATGCCGAGCAGCTTGATGCCGTCCCAGTCGCCCCGGACCAGGCCGGCCTTGATCAGGGCCGCGCGGTCGACGATGCTGCCGCTTTCGAAGCGGGCCAGATCGCGAATGTTGATGATGGCGATCCGCTTGCGGAAAATGTTGGCAAACCCACGCTTCGGCACGCGCCGCTGCAGCGGCATCTGGCCGCCCTCAAACCCGGGGCTGGTCTGCCCCCCGGAGCGCGCCTTGTGGCCCTTGTTGCCGCGGCCGGCGGTCTTGCCCCAGCCTGAGGCGACGCCGCGCCCCACGCGCTTGATGCCCTTGCGGGAATTCGTTGCCGGTTTCAGTTCGTGCAGCTTCATGCCACCTTCTCCTCGGCCCTCACCAAATGGCAGACCTTTTGGATCATTCCCCGTACGGCGGGGGTGTCCTGGAGCTCCACGGTCTTGTTCACCCGATTCAGCCCCATGCCCCGCAGTACCTGGCGGTGTTTTTCTGGCCTTCCGATCATGCTTTTAACGAGAGTGATCTTCCACATTTTAGCCATGCTCATGTCCTTGTATGCGGCGTTGGTCGCCGGTCTCAGCGCGTCAGGCCACCTGCTCCATCCCGACTCCCCGCCGCTGCGCCACCTGCTCCCGGCTTTCGAGCTGCTGCAGGCCCTGCACCGTCGCCCGGACCAGGTTGTGGGGGTTGTGGGACCCGAGGCACTTCGTGAGGATGTTCTGAATCCCGACCGCCTCCAGCACGGCGCGCACGGCACCCCCGGCGATGAGGCCGGTGCCCGCGGTGGCGGGCCTCAGCATCACCCGGCCGGCACCGAAGTGGCCCGTCACCTCGAAAGGGATGGTCCCCTTCGTCAGCTGGACGGAGACCATGTTCTTTTTGGCCTTCTCCACCCCTTTGCGGATCGCTTCCGGGACCTCGCTGGCTTTTCCCAGGCCGTACCCGACCGAGCCTTTGCCGTCGCCGACGACCACGATCGCGCTGAACCCGAACCGGCGGCCGCCTTTGACCACTTTGGCCACGCGGTTGATGTGGACGACTTTATCGATGAATTGATCTTCACTGTCATGCTTGTACAAGGGCCTGCCTCCTTCGCCTCAATCGGTCACAAAAACCACGCGGGGGACTAGAACTGCAAACCGGCTTCCCGGGCTCCGTCGGAAACCGCCTTGATCCGGCCGTGGTAGAGAAACCCGTTGCGATCGAACACGACCTTCTCGATCCCCTTTGACTTCGCCCGTTCCGCCACCAGCTTGCCCACCATGACGGCTTTGTCGACCTTTTTCTTTTCGGCGGCCGCCCCCGCCACGTCCTTCTCCAGGCTGTTGGCGGCCACCAAGGTGCAACCGCAGGTGTCGTCGATGATTTGGGCATATATGTGCCGTGCGCTTCGGAAAACGGACAATCTCGGCCGTTCCATAGTGCCCATGACCCTCTTGCGGATTCGGGTTTTGCGCCGTATCCGTTGATCTGATTTCGTTTTCACGCCCATGGTCGTCCAAAACTCCTGTGGGTGGGTTCGGTTACTTCGTGCCGGTCTTACCGGCCTTCTTCTGGATCCGCTCCTCGGCGTACTTGATCCCCTTGCCCTTGTAAGGCTCCGGCGGTTTCATCCGTCGGATGGCGGCCGCCGTGCGGCCCAGCTCTTCCTTGTCGATGCCGGCGAGCTTGATGATCGTGTTTTTCTCGATCGCGGCGCTCACCCCCTCCGGCAGCTCGAATTCCTTGGGAGTCGAAAAGCCGAGCTGGAACACCAGCACCTTGCCTTTCAGCTCAGCCCGGTAGCCGATGCCGTTGATTTCCAGCACGCGCTCGAACCCCTGCGACACGCCGATCAACATGTTGGCCACCAGGCTGCGGGTCAACCCCTGCAACGCCCGGCTGTTCTTGAGCTCCTGAGCGAGCCGGACGTTGACGGTCCCGTCGGCGATGCTCAGGTCCACCGCCGGGTGGATCTCCCGGCTGAGCTTGCCCTTCTTGCCCTCGATCGTCAGCGACCGGCCCGCATATGAGATCTTCGTGTTCGCTGGAATCGGAATCGGTTTCTTGCCTACTCGTGACATACCCTGCTCCCTCTTGCTCGGTCGGATCCACCCCGTTCATCCATCAGGAGACGGTGCACAGAATCTCGCCGCCGACGTTTTCCTTGCGCGCCTGCTTGTCCGTCATCAGGCCCCTGGAGGTCGACAGGATCGAGATCCCCATGCCGTTCAATATGGGCTTGATGTCCTTGCTCTTGACGTACATGCGCCGGCCGGGTTTGCTGACCCGCTGGAGGCTGTAAATGGTTTTTGCCTGGCCCTGCCCGTATTTCAGGTAGATCCGCAGGATCCCCTGCTTGCCGTCCTTCAGGAATTTGTAATTCTTGATGAACCCTTCATCCTTCAGGATGCGGGCCACCTCAACCTTCATTTTGGACCCGGGCACATCCACGCTGCTGAATTTGGCCTTGGCCGCGTTGCGGATGCGGGTCAACATGTCGGCTACTGGATCAGTGATTGCCATGATGTTCTCCTAAATGTCGCGAATGCCGGCACAGCGGCCGGCGGTGCTGGGGGCTGGACCGCCGCCGGAGAGGACGGCCGACACGCCCATCACCAGCTGGATTTTATCACCCCGGGAAGTTTGCCGTAGGAGGCCATGCTCCGGAAACAGATGCGGCAGACGCCGAATCTCCGCAGAAACGCTCTCGGCCGGCCGCAAATCGGACAACGGTTGTATGCGCGGACTTTGAACTTGGGGGTCCGCATTGCCTTCAATCTGAGCGACTTCTTTGCCAAATCATCCTCCTTGAGATCCTGCCTCGGTGCGCCGCCTGCCGCTCACGCGGCCCGACCGGCTCTTTGACCGCATCACGTCCGGAACGGCATTCCCAGCAGCCGCAGCAGTTCCTTGCCTTCTTCGTCGCTGCGGGCGCTGGTCACGATGCTCACGTTCAGCCCCTTGATCTTGTCGATCTTATCGTAGTCGATTTCGGGAAAAATAATGTGCTCCCGGACGCCGAGGGAGTAGTTCCCGCGGCCGTCGAACGCCTTGCCGGAAATGCCGCGGAAGTCCCTCACGCGGGGCAGCGCAACGTTGATGAGCTTTTGCAGGAAATCGTACATGCGCCCATGACGCAGTGTCACCATGCAGCCGATCGGCATGCCTTCCCGCAGCTTGAACGCCGCAATCGATTTCTTGGCCTTGGTGATCACGGGCTGCTGGCCCGCGATGAGCTTGAGTTCCTCGGCCGCCGTCTCCAGCACCTTGATGTTCTGGATGGCTTCCCCCAGGCCCATGTTGAGGACGACCTTCTTCAGCTTGGGAACCTGCATGTGGTTCTTGTACTTGAAAGTCTCGATCAGCTTGGGAACGGCTTCTTTTTCGTAACGGTCCTTTAGGTGAGACATTCTGCTCCTCCGGCGGCGTGCATCAGGACTCGATGGTCTCGCCGCATTTGGCACAGGCCCGGATCTTTTTTCCGTCCTCTAGAATTTTGAAGGTCGCGCGCGTGGCCGCCATGCACTTGTTGCACATCAGCATGACGTTGGACCAGGGAATCGGCGCTTCGCTCTCCAAGATGCCCCCCTGCCGGTTCTTGGCATTCGGCCGGGTGTGGCGCTTGATGATGTTGACCTTCTCGACGAGGATGCGGTCCTTTTTCCGAAGCACCTTGAGCACTTTGCCGATCTTGCCCCGGTCCTTGCCCGTGATGACCTTGACTTTGTCGTCTTTCTTGATGGCTACTTTTTCGAACTTCATATACCGTTTCTCCAGCGGACAGCCGCTCCGACAGGCCTGCTACAGCACCTCGGGCGCCAACGATATGATTTTCATGAACCGCTTGGCGCGCAGTTCCCGCGCCACCGGGCCGAAGATGCGGGTCCCAATGGGCTCCTTGGCCTGGTTGATCAGGACCGCCGAGTTTTCGTCGAATCGGATATAGGATCCATCCGGCCGGCGGACTTCCTTCTTGGTCCGGACCACCACGGCTTTGAGCACATCCCCCTTCTTCACCTTCGCATTCGGGATGGCCTCTTTGACCGAGACGACGATGATGTCGCCGACCGTGGCGTAACGCCGGCGGGACCCCCCCAGCACCTTGATGCAGTAAAGCACCTTCGCCCCGGAGTTGTCGGCCGCCTTCAATCGTGTTTCAACCTGGATCATGCGTCATGTCCCTTCCGCGTCAGGCCGCTTTCTGGACGATCTTGCTCACGCGCCAGCGCTTGCTGCGGCTGAGCGGCCGCGATTCGGTGATCTGCACTTTGTCGCCGATCTGACAGATGTTCGTCTCGTCGTGGGCGGCGTACTTGGTCTGGCGCCGGACGTACTTTTGGTACATCTGGTGCTTGACCAGGCGTTCGACCGAGACAATCACGGTCTTGTTCATCTTGTTGCTGACGACGACGCCGACCACCTGCCGTTTGGTTCCTCGTTCTTTCATGTCTGCCACTTATGCTTTCGCTTTTTGCGGGTTCAGGGAAACTGCACGAATGACCGTCAACAGTCGGGCAATGTCCTGCTTGGTCTGCCGGATCTTGGCCCGGTTCTCGAGCTGCCCGATCTCGAGCTGGAAGCGCAGGTTGAACAGTTCCTGCTTGAGATCGGTCACCTTGCGCTGCATTTCGTCGGGCGTCATATCGCGGATCTCGCGGGCGTTCATAGAGATTCGCTCCTCTCAATGAATTTGGTCTTGATCGACAGCTTGTGGGCCGCCAGCCGGAAGGCCTCCACGGCCATCTCCCGCGTGACGCCCTGGATCTCGTAGAGGATGCGCCCGGGCCGCACCACCGCCACCCAGCCCTCGGGTGCGCCCTTGCCTTTGCCCATGCGGGTTTCCGCCGGTTTCTTGGTGTAGGGTTTGTCGGGGAAGACCCGGATCCAGATCCGCCCGCCGCGCTTGACATAGCGGGTCATGGCGATACGCGCGGCTTCGATCTCCCGTGCGTTGACCCAACCGCTGCCGACCGCCTGCAACCCGAATTCGCCGAAGTTCAGCGAGCTGCCGCGCCGGGCCACCCCCCGCATGCGGCCTTTCATCTGTTTGCGAAATTTGACCTTCTTTGGACTGAGCATCGTCGGATCTCCTGTACCTTAGCCCTGTTCGGCCGGCGCTTGATCTTTGCGCAGGACCTCCCCCTTGAAAATCGTCACCTTGACGCCGACGATCCCGTAGGTGGTGCGCGCCTCGGCCACGCCGTAGTCGATGTCCGCGCGCAGCGTGTGGAGCGGAACGCGCCCCTCCCGGTACCACTCGGTCCGTGCGATCTCTGCACCGCCGAGCCGGCCGGCGCAAATGACCTTGATGCCCAGGGCGCCGAAACGCAGTGCGGACTGCACCGTGCGCTTCATGGCCCGGCGGAAGGCCACCCGGCGTTCCAGCTGGGTCGCGACATTCTCGGCCACCAGTTGGGCGTCGATCTCGGGTTTGCGGATCTCCTGTATATCGATCAGCACTTCGTGGGCCGTCAGCTTCTCGATCTCTTTTTTGAGCTGCGCGATCTCCGAGCCCTTCTTGCCGATGACGATGCCGGGACGGGCCGTGAAAATGCGCATCCGGATGCGCTTGGCCGATCGTTCGATTTCGATCCGGGAGACGCCGGCGTGGTAAAGCTTCTGCTTGATGAACTTGCGAAGCTTGTAATCCTCGAAGATGTAGTCGGCGTAATTCTTGCCGCCGAACCAGCGCGACTCCCAGGTTTTAACGATGCCTAATCTCAATCCGATCGGGTTGACTTTCTGGCCCAAGCTGAAACCTCCTTTGCTAAACCGACGTCTTTTCCGACAACACCACGGTGATGTGGCAGGTCGGCTTCTGGATCCGGGTTCCCCTGCCGCGCGCCTTCGTCCCCCACCGTTTCAGCATCGGGCCGTCGTCGGCCGTGATGTTGCGCACGATCAGCCGGTCGACATCCAGGTCCGGCTTCTGGTCGGCGTTGGCAACGGCGGACCGGATGATCTTTTCCAGTTTTTTGGCCGCCTGCTGGGGCATGAACTTCAGCATGTTCAGGGCGGACTCCACGGGTTTGCCTTTCACCGCGGCCGACACCTTCATTACCTTCAAGGAGGACACGCGGGCATATCTTGAAACGGCTTTAGACTCCATCTCAGTCGTCCTTCTTCCTTCTGGTTAAGCCTCGACCCTTTCGGGTCAGGCCGCCTTGCTCCTCTTATCGCCCGAGTGACCATGAAACGTCCGGGTCGGGGAGAACTCGCCCAGCTTGTGGCCGACCATATTCTCGGAAATGAACACCGGAATGAACTTGCGGCCGTTGTGCACGGCCAGCGTCAGCCCGACCATCTCCGGCACGATGGTGGACCGCCGGGACCAGGTTTTGACCACCCGGTTGCTGCGGGTGTCCTGCGCCTCCTGAACCTTCTTCAAGAGCCTACCCTCGATATAAGGGCCTTTCTTCAACGACCTTGCCATAGGGTCTCCACTCGTTGGCGTTGCGAATCATCTGACGGCAGCCGCTCCGGCTGCTGACTATCTCCGCCGTTTCACGATCAAGCGGTCACTCGGTTTCTTCTTGCGGGTCTTGTGACCCTTGGTCGGCATGCCCCACGGGCTGCAGGGGTGCCGCCCGCCGGAGGATTTGCCTTCGCCGCCGCCCATCGGATGGTCGATGGGGTTCATGGCGACCCCGCGGGTGTGCGGCCGCTTGCCCAGCCAGCGCTTGCGCCCGGCCTTGCCGTAGGACACGTTCTCGTGCTGCACGTTTCCCACCTGGCCCACGGTCGCCCGGCAGTCCAACAGCACCTTGCGCACCTCGTTGGAGGGCAGCTTGAGCAGGGCGTAATTGCCCTCTTTCGCCATGAGCTGGGCGTACCCGCCGGCGCTGCGAACCATCTGGCCGCCTTTGCCGATGCGCAGCTCGATGTTGTGGACCTGGGTGCCGAGCGGCATGTTGCGCAGCGGCAGGCAGTTGCCGGGCTTGATGTCCGCTTTCGGCCCGGCCTCCACCATGTCGTTCACCTTCAAATCCGAAGGCGCCAGGATGTACCGCTTGTCCCCGTCGACGTAATGCAGCAGGGCGATGCGCGCGGAGCGGTTGGGATCGTATTCGATGGCCGCGACGCGTGCCGGGACCGCGACTTTGTCCCGCTTGAAGTCGATCACCCGGTAGTGCCGCTTGTGGCCTCCGCCGCGTTGCCAGGCGGTCACCCGGCCGAAGCAGTTTCGGCCGCCGCTTTTGCTCAGCGGCTGCAGCAGGGCTTTTTCCGGGGTGGCCTTGGTGATCTCCGCGAAATCGGCATAGGTTTGGAAGCGTCGTCCCGGAGAGGTCGGTTTTACTTTCCTGAGTCCCATCGTCTGCTCCTGTTAAGCGCCTTCAAAAAACTCAATGCGCTCGCCCGGCATCAGCCGCACGATCGCTTTTTTCCAGTCCCGGCGCTTGCCCTGAATTCGACCGCGCTGGGTGGTCTTGCCAAGCATCTGCAGGGTCCGCACGGATGCGACCCGCACCTTGAATCCCTCTTCCACGGCCCGCTTGATCTCGATGCGGTTGGCCCGGCGGTCCACCTCGAAGGACACCTGGTTGTGCATTTCCTTCTGGAGGTTGGTCTTCTCCGTGACCAGGGGCCGGATGATGACGTCGTAGTAGTTCATGCGGTCAGCCTCCCCTCGATGGTCTTGATGGCGGGCTGCAGCAGCACGAGCGTTTCGTACTTGAGGACATCGTAGACGTTCAACCCCTCGCTGCGCAACACCTTGATGGCCGGCACGTTGCGCGAAGACCGCTCCAGTGTGTCGTTCTTCGTCTCGGTGACGATGAGTGCGCTTTTCAGCTGGAGCGCCTGCATGGCCGCGATGAACGCCTTGGTCTTGATCTCGGCCAGGTCGAACCCGTCGAGCACCACCAACGCCTTCTCCTGGAGCTTGCTGCTGATGGCCATCTTGAGCGCCAGCTGCCGCACTTTCTTGGGCAGCAGGTGGGCGTACGTCCGGCCGTCGGGGCCGAAGATGACGCCGCCGCCTCTCAGCAGCGGCGACTTGATGTCGCCCCGCCGCGCGCGCCCGGTGCCCTTCTGCTTGTAGAGCTTGCGCGTGCTGCCGGCCACGTCCCCGCGGTGCTTCACTTTGGGGTTGGCCGAGCGCCGGTTGGCCAGCTGCATGGTCACGACATCGTGCAGCACATGGGTCTTGACCGGAATGTTGAAGACCTCGTCCGGGAGCTCCATCTGCGCCACGGGTTTGCCTGCGATATTGTGAACTTCTACGACCGCCATAATTCCACCATCATCTCTCGCGCCGCTGCGCTATTTCTTTTTGACTTTTTTGGGCTTGCGGATGGCCACCAGCCCCGAGGCCGGGCCCGGCACGGCGCCGCGTACCAGCAGGATGTTGTCTTCCGGCCGGATGTCGACGATCTCGATGTTCTGCATCGTCTGGCGCTCGAAGCCGTAATGACCCGGCATTCCCTTGCCCTTGGTGACCCGCGAGGGCCAGGCGCTGGAGCCGACGGAGCCCGGGATGCGGTGGCATTTGCTCCCGTGGGCCGCAGGGCCGCCGCTGAACCCTTCCTTCTTGATGACGCCGGAAAAGCCGCGCCCCTTGGTGGTTCCGCTGACGTCCACGTGCTCGCCGACCGCGAAGATCTCCACCGTGACACTCTGGCCGACGGTGAACGCCTCGGGGTGGTCCACGGGGAATTCCTGGACGTGGCGGAAGCAGACCGGGCCGCTTTTCTTGAAGTGCCCCTGCAGCGGCCGGGTCACGTGCTTGGGCTTGACCTCGTCGAAGCCGAGCTGCAGTGCGTTGTAACCATCGGTCGCCAAAATCTTGATCTGGGTCACCACGCAGGGGCCGGCCTGAATGACGGTCACCGGCACCACGCGCCCGTCCTGAGCGAAAAGCTCAGTCATTCCCAGTTTCTTTCCCATCAGTCCTTTGCACATAATCGCAACGCTTCCTTCCGGCAGGCTCCCCGGCCCGACCCCGGCTCCAAGGAGCGCGGCGGCCGGCACACGGCGGGCCTATAGCTTGATTTCCACATCCACCCCGGGGGAGAGATCCAGCTTCATCAGCGCGTCCACCGTCTGCTGGGTCGGCTCGATGATGTCCAGCAGCCGCTTGTGGGTCCGCATCTCAAACTGCTCGCGGGATTTCTTGTCCACGTGCGGCGACCGCAGGACGGTGTACTTGTTGATCCGCGTCGGCAGCGGGATCGGGCCCACCACCTTGGCCCCGGTCTTGGAGGCCGTGTCCACGATGTCGGAGGCGGATTGGTCCAGCAGCTTGTGATCGTATGCCTTCAGCCGGATTCGTATCTTGGTGTTCATGATCATGGGTCGATCTTTCCTTTATTGGATGACTTCGGCGACGACACCGGCGCCCACCGTGCGGCCGCCTTCCCGTATCGCAAACCGCAGCTCCTTCTCCATCGCGATCGGGGTGATCAGCTCCGCGGTGATCGCTACGTTGTCACCCGGCATCACCATCTCAACACCCTCCGGCAGATTCAAAATCCCCGTCACATCCGTCGTCCGAAAATAAAACTGCGGTCGATACCCGTTGAAAAACGGCGTGTGACGTCCGCCTTCTTCCTTGCTCAATATGTACACCTCCGCCTTGAACTTCGTGTGCGGCGTGATCGAGCCCGGCTTGGCCACCACCTGCCCCCGCTCCACCTCGTCGCGCTTCGTGCCCCGCAACAGCACCCCCACGTTGTCCCCCGCCCGACCCTCGTCGAGCAGCTTGCGGAACATCTCCACCCCCGTGCACACCGTCTTCAGCGTCGGCCGGATCCCCACAATCTCTACATCATCGCCCACGTGCACCACGCCCCGCTCCACCCGGCCCGTCACCACCGTCCCCCGACCCGAAATGCTGAACACATCCTCGATCGGCATCAAAAACGGCTTGTCGATCTCCCGCTTCGGCTCCGGCACATACCCGTCCACCGCGTCCATCAACTCAAAAATGCACTTGGCCGCCTCGCTCTTCGGATCGTCCGCCTCCAGCGCCTTCAACGCGCTGCCCCGCACAATCGGTATGTCGTCGCCCGGAAACTCGTACTTGGACAAAAGCTCCCGCAGCTCCAGCTCCACCAGCTCGATCAGCTCCGGGTCGTCCACCATGTCGCACTTGTTCAAAAACACCACCACGTACGGAACCCCCACCTGGCGCGCCAACAATATGTGCTCGCGGGTCTGCGGCATCGGACCGTCGTCGGCCCCCACCACCAATATCGCCCCGTCCATCTGCGCCGCCCCCGTGATCATGTTCTTGATGTAGTCCGCATGACCCGGACAGTCCACGTGCGCATAGTGACGCTTGGAGGTCTCATACTCCACGTGCGCGGTGGCGATCGTGATCCCCCGCTCCTTCTCCTCCGGCGCCTTGTCGATCTGATCAAACGGCACAAAATGCGCCATCCCCTTCAGACTCAATTGCTTGGTGATCGCCGCCGTCAACGTCGTCTTGCCATGGTCAATGTGACCGATCGTGCCTACGTTCACGTGCGGCTTCGTCCGCTCAAACTTCTGCTTGGCCATGTGTTGATCCTCCCCTTAAAATGCGAAGGGCATAGAAACCGGTTATGCCCTCCGCGGTGAGACCAGTATTCTTCAGGATGTATACATTACCAGCGAAAATGGGCAAATGCCTTGTTCGCCTCAGCCATCTTGTGAGTGTCTTCCCGTTTCTTCACGGCGGCGCCGCGATTGTTGGCCGCGTCCAGGAACTCGGCGGCCAGTTTCTTGGCCATGCCCTTCTCCGGCCGCTGGCGCGCGTAGCTGATCAACCACCGGATCCCGAGCGCCGTGCGGCGCGAGGACCGGATTTCAGTCGGCACCTGGTAGGTAGACCCGCCGACCCGCCGGGAGCGCACCTCGATCATCGGTCGCACGTTCTCCACCGCCTGCTCGAAGAGCTTGACGGGTGGATCCTTCACCTTTTCGGCCATGAGCGCGAAGGACTCGTAGACAATGCCCTCCGCCGTGCTGCGCTTACCGTCGTGCATCAGGCAGTTGATGAACTTGGTCACCAACTTGCTCCCGAACTTCGAATCCGGGCGGACGGCCCGCTCGGCGACTTCTCTTCTCCGTGGCATATCGACTCCGTTGTAGAATTCAGCGAAACGTCATGCGGAAAAAAACCGCAGGGGTCACTTGGGCTTTTTGGCGCCGTACTTGGAGCGGCTCTGCTTGCGGTCTTCGACGCCCAGGGTGTCCAGCGTGCCGCGCACGATGTGGTAACGCACGCCGGGAAGATCCTTCACGCGCCCGCCGCGCACCAGAACCACCGAGTGCTCCTGGAGGTTGTGGCCCACCCCGGGGATGTAGGCGGTCACCTCGATCCCCGTGGTCAGCCGCACGCGGGCGACCTTGCGCAGGGCGGAGTTCGGCTTCTTGGGGGTGGTGGTGTAAACGCGAGTGCACACGCCGCGCTTTTGCGGCGCCCCCTTCAACGCCGGGGTTTTCTTTTTCTTCTGCACGCGCTTTCGCGCGCTGCGAACGAGCTGGTTGATGGTCGGCATGATCTCCTCATCGTCGCCCAATGAGCGATTTTGCAAAATGGCGATATGTATATAAGAATATCTACAATGTCAAGCGTTTTCTTCTAAGCTAGTTTTCGGGCCGAAGTCCCAAAACCTATTGGACCACCTCCACCTCCAGATTGTCGAACCGCACCATCCCGGTCCCCGCCGGAACAAGCCGGCCCATGATCACGTTTTCCTTGAGGCCATTCAACCGGTCGACGGCGCCCTGAATGCTGGCGTCCGTCAGCACCTTGGTGGTCTCCTGGAAGGAGGCCGCCGAGACCCAGCTTTCGGTGCTGAGCGAGGCTTTGGTGATCCCCAGGATCAACGGCTCACCGACCGCGGGCTTTCCGCCCTTGGCGACCACGGCCTGGTTGGTTTCTTCGAATTTCAGCCGGTCCACCTGCTCCTCGGAAACGAATTCGGTATCGCCCACATCCATCACCTTCACCCGGCGCATCATCTGGCGCACGACGACTTCGATGTGCTTGTCGTGAATGCGCACCCCCTGCAGGCGGTAGACTTCCTGGACTTCGTCCACCAGATATTTGGCCAGGGACACCTCGCCCTTGATTTTGAGGATGTCCTGGGGGATGGCGGAACCGCCGATCAGGGCCTCGCCGGCGCGCACGTAGTCGCCCTCGTAGACGTTGATGTGCTTGCCCCGCGGAATCAGATACTCTTTCTTGTCCCCGACATCCACCGGCGTGATGGTCACCTTCTGTTTCCCCTTCTTGGTGCTTTTGGAGACCGCGACATAGCCGTCGATCTCGCTCAGTACCGCGACCTCCTTGGGCTTGCGAACCTCGAAGAGCTCGGCCACGCGCGGCAGGCCGCCGGTGATGTCCTTGGTCTTGGTGGTCGCCCGAGGCAGCTTGGCCACGAGGTCGCCGGCTTTGACCGTGTCCCCCTCTTCCACCAGCAAAATGGCGTTGATCGGCAGAATGTAGCGGGCGAACCCGGAAACGCCGGGCAGTTTGGCGGTTTTGCCCTCCTTGTCCTTGATGGAGATGCGCGGCCGCTCCTCGGCGCTCTTGGACTCGATGATCATCTGGCTGGATTTGCCCGTCACCGGGTCGACCTTCTCCTGCATGGTACGGCCGGGGACGATGTCGCCGAACTTGACCGTGCCGTCCACCTCGGTGACGATCGGGGTGGTGAAGGGGTCCCAGGTGGCCAACTGGTCGCCGGGCTTGACTTTCTGGCCGTTCTTGATCGCGAGGTGGGCGCCGTAGATCACCGGGAAACTCTCCAGCTCGCGGCCGCTGTCGCTCATGAGGATGAGCTTGCCGCCACGACGGTTCATGGCCACATGGGCCCCCTCGGAGTTCTTGGCGACGTGGAGCTCGACAAACTTGACGGCACCCTCCACGCGCGCACGGATGTCGGCCTGCTCCACGCGCCGGCTGGCGGTGCCGCCGATGTGGAAGGTGCGCATGGTGAGCTGGGTGCCCGGTTCGCCGATCGACTGCGCCGCCAGGATACCGACGGCCTGACCGATCTCGACCGGCCGGCCGTGGGCCAGATCCCGGCCGTAGCACTTGGAGCAGACGCCCTTTCTGGTCCGGCAGGTGAGCACCGATCGGATTTTGGCCGACGTGAGGCCGGCCTGCTCGACCTTCTCGACGACGTGTTCGTCGATGGCCTGGCCGGCATGGGCGATGACCTCGTCGGTAAACGGGTCGAGGATGTCGTCCAGGGCCGTTCGGCCCAGGATGCGCTCGCCCAGCACCTGGATGATCTCTCCGCCCTCGACCAAGGGTTCCAGCTCCACGCCCGAGAGCGTCCCGCAGTCCTCCTCGGTGATGATGCAGTCCTGAGACACATCCACCAGCCGGCGGGTCAGGTAACCGGAGTTGGCGGTCTTGAGAGCGGTGTCGGCGAGACCCTTGCGGGCGCCGTGGGTGGAAATGAAGTACTGCAGCACCGACAGGCCCTCACGGAAATTGGCGCTGATGGGGGTCTCGATGATCTCGCCGGAGGGCTTGGCCATCAGGCCCCGCATGCCGGCCAGCTGGCGCATCTGGTCCTTGCTGCCGCGCGCCCCGGAGTCCGCCATCATGTATATCGGGTTGAAGCTTTCCTCGATCACGGGCTTGCCCTTGGCGTCCAGGGCATGCTTGCCGTCGCGTCCGCGCACCGGCGCGAGCTTCATCACCTCCATCATTTCGTTGGCAACATCGTCCGTGGCCTTGGCCCAGATATCGACGACCTTGTTGTACTTCTCTCCCTGGGTGATCAAGCCTTCGGTGTACTGCCGGCCGATCTCGGTGACCTGCTCCTCGGCCTTCTTCAGAATCGCCTTCTTGGCGCCCGGAATGATCATGTCGTCGATGCAGATGGACAGGCCGCCGCGGGTGGAGTACCGGTAACCGATGTCCTTCAGGCGGTCCGAGAGGATGACCGTGGCCTTGGGGCCGAGGTTGCGGTACACGTAGTCCACCAGTTGCCGCAGCACCTTCTTGTCCATCACGAAGTTGACGATGTCGAACGGCACCACCGGGTATTTATTTTCGACCTCGAACAGGTGGAAGGCCTTGTCGGCGTGAAGCACCGGGCTGACATCCCCGACGCTCAGCGCATAGATCCGGTCGACCTCGGCCTCCTCGCAGTTGAACACGCTCTTGAACTCGTTGTAGGTGAGCTTGCCGATGCGGCCCTCGTCGTCCCGGTCGGGGCTCTGGGACATCTCGCGCACCAGCTTCTTGAAGGACACGCCCCGGGCCAGGCGGCCGCGCGCCGCTTCGGCCTCCTCTTGAGTCGCCACCATGAGGTGTCGCATTTCAAGGATGTCCACCTTCGGTATGATATCCCAGAGCAGCACGCGACCGACGGTGGTGTCGTAGCGCTTGCCCTGCAGGCGAACTTTGATTTTGCTGTGCAGCTCCACCTCGCCGGCATCATAGGCCGAGCGCACCTCTCCCGGGTTGGCGAAGATCTTGCCCTCCCCCCGACGGCCGCTGATCCCCCGGGTCATGTAGTAGGTGCCGAGCACGATGTCCTGGCTCGGCACGATGATGGGGCTGCCATTGGCCGGTGACAGGATGTTGTTCGAGGACAGCATCAATACCCGCGCCTCGATCTGGGCCTCCACGGAAAGCGGTATGTGCACGGCCATCTGGTCGCCGTCGAAGTCGGCGTTGAAGGCGGTGCAGACCAACGGGTGCAGCTGGATCGCCTTGCCCTCGATCAGGATCGGTTCGAAGGCCTGGATGCCCAGCCGGTGCAGGGTGGGTGCGCGGTTGAGCATGACCGGGTATTCCTTCACCACTTCATCCAGGGTGTCCCAGACCTCGGGGACTTCGCGCTCCACCATTTTTTTGGCGCTCTTCACGGTGGAGACCATCCCCTTCTGCTCCAGACGGTAGTAAACGAACGGCTTGAAGAGTTCGAGCGCCATCTGCTTCGGCAGGCCGCACTGATGCAGTCGCAGGTCCGGCCCGACGGTGATGACGGTACGGCCCGAGTAATCGACGCGCTTGCCCAGCAGGTTCTGGCGGAACCGCCCCTGCTTGCCTTTGAGGGTGTCGCTCAAGGATTTGAGGGGCCGTTTGTTGGTGCCGGTGATGACCCGGCCGTGTCGGCCGTTGTCGAACAGCACGTCCACCGACTCCTGGAGCATGCGCTTCTCGTTTCGCACGATGATGTCCGGCGCCTTGAGCTCGATCAACCGACGCAGACGGTTGTTGCGGTTGATCACCCGACGGTAGAGGTCGTTCAGGTCGGAGGTCGCGAAGCGGCCGCCCTCGAGCGGCACCAGGGGCCGCAGGTCGGGCGGCAGGACCGGAATGACGTCCATGACCATCCAGGTGGGGTCGATGCCGGAGCGCCGGAACGCTTCCACGATCTTCAAGCGCTTGGCCAGTTTCTGGCGCTTGGCGATCGAGCCGGTCTCGCGCAGGTCGGTGCGCAGCTCGTTGTAGAGCTTTTCGAGATCGATGTCCTGAAGCATCGACTGGACCGCTTCGGCGCCGATGCCGGCCGTGAACTTGGCGCCGTAGGTTTCGACGGCTTCCATGTATTTTTCATCGGAGAGCAGCTGGCCGCGCACGAGCGGGGTGTCCTTCGGGTCGAGCACGATGTAGCTGTCGAAATAGAGGACCTTCTCCATGTTCTTGAGCGTCAGGTCCAGCAGGTTGCCGATCTTGCTCGGCAGGCTCTTCAGAAACCAGATGTGGGAGACGGGGGTGGCGAGCTCGATGTGCGCCATGCGCTCGCGCCGCACCTTGGACTGGATCACCTCGACCCCGCACTTCTCGCAAATGACGCCGCGGTGCTTCATGCGCTTGTACTTGCCGCAGTTGCACTCGTAGTCCTTGGTGGGACCGAAAATCTTGGCGCAGAACAGCCCGTCACGCTCGGGCTTGAACGTCCGGTAGTTGATGGTCTCCGGCTTCTTGATCTCGCCGTGGGACCATTTGCGAATCTGCTCCGGGGAGGCCAGTGCAATCCGGATCGCGCGGTAGCGTCTCGGATCGGTGGGCTTTGCAAAAAAATCGTACAACGTGTCCATCATCTCACTCCTGTGGGATTATGGGTGGTTGGTTTTCTTCCCTGCGGCGCTCGCCCGTTCGGCTACTCCGCGCTGCGGGGGTCATCGGCATCCATCAGCAGGCCTACGTCCAGACCCAGCGACTGCAGTTCCTTGGTCATGACCCTGAAGGATTCCGGGATGCCGGGCTCGAGCACATTCTGGCCCTTGACGATCTTCTCGTACATCCGGGTGCGGCCCGCCATGTCGTCGGACTTGACCGTCAGAAACTCCTGCAGGGCATAGGCCGCGCCGTAGGCCTCCATGGCCCAGACCTCCATCTCGCCCAGGCGTTGGCCGCCGAACTGGGCCTTGCCGCCCAGGGGCTGCTGGGTGACCAGCGAGTATGGCCCGATGGAGCGGGCATGAATCTTGTCGTCCACCAGGTGGTGCAGCTTCATCACGTACATGGTGCCGACGGTGATTTTTTTGTCGAAGGGCTCACCCGTTCGTCCGTCGAAGAGGATCACCTGGCCGGAGCGGTCGCGTCCGGCCTCCTCGAGCATCTGCTTGATCTCCTCCTCCTTGGCGCCGTCGAACACCGGGGTCGCCATGTGGACGCCGTTTTTGTAGAACCGGGCGAAGTGCTGCAGATCCTCGTCGTCCAGCGCACCGATCAGCTTCTTCTCGGACGTTCCGGGGAAAATCTTGCGCAGTTTCTCCCGCAGCTTGCTGAGCTTCTGCTCATCCATGAACCGGTTGATCTGGTCGCCCAGTCCCTTGGCCGCGAGCCCCAGGTGGATCTCAAGGATCTGGCCGACGTTCATGCGGGAGGGAACCCCCAGGGGGTTGAGCACCATGTCCACCGGTTGCCCGTCTTCGAAGTACGGCAGGTCCTCGACGGGCAGGATCCGGGAGACGACGCCCTTGTTGCCGTGCCGGCCGGCCATCTTGTCGCCGACCGACAGCTTGCGTTTCATGGCCACGTAGACCTTGACCATCTTGATGACCCCCGGCGGCAGTTCGTCCCCGCGCTCGTACCGGCTCACCTGCTGTTCGAAGGCCAGCCGGCAGAGTTCGCGCTGGTCGCGGTAGCGCTCGAGGACCTCGTGCACCTGCTGAGTCATCTGCGGGTCCTTGAGCACGATGCCTTCCAGCGCCGCCACGGGCATGTCCGCCAGGCTCTTGGCGTCGAGTTTGACGCCGGCATTGACCAGTACCTTCTTGCCCTTCTTGATCGGCGCCTGGGCCTTCTGCCCCTCGAGCAGGTCGATGATCTGGGAACGCACCACGTCCTCGATCACCGTCATCTCGTCGTTGCGGTCCTTTTCCAGCGAGGAAATCTCCTCGTCCTCGATCAGCCGGGTCCGGTCGTCCTTTTCAACTCCCCGCCGCGAGAACACCTTGGCGTCGATGACGATGCCCTGGATCCCCGGCGGAACCCGCAGCGAGGTGTCCTTGACGTCGCCGGCCTTCTCGCCGAAGATGGCCCGCAGCAGCTTTTCTTCCGGTGAGAGCTGACTTTCGCCCTTGGGTGTGATCTTGCCGACCAGGATATCGCCGGGTTTCACCTCGGCCCCCAGTCGGATGATGCCGCTGTCGTCCAGGTTTTTGAGCGCCTCGTCGCCGACATTGGGAATATCGCGGGTGATCTCCTCCTTGCCGAGCTTGGTGTCGCGCGCCACCACCTCGAACTCCTCGATGTGCACCGAGGTGTAGACCCCGTCGCGCACCAACCGCTCGCTCACCAGGATCGAGTCCTCGAAGTTGTACCCGCCCCAGGGCATGAAGGCGACCGTCACGTTCTTGCCCAGGGCGAGTTCGCCCTGGTCGGTCGCCGGCCCGTCGGCGATGATCTCGCCGGCGCGCACCCGCTGCCCCCGGCTCACGATGGGGCGGTGGTTGAAGCAGGTGTTCTGGTTGGAGCGCACAAACTTGGACAGGTTGAAGATGGTCACCTTTTTCTCGTTGGGATCGCCGGTGGGGTCGTGCTTGAGCACGATGCGGGAGGCGTCCACGTCCACCACCTCAGCGTCCCGCGGTGCGACGATGGTGACCCCCGAATCCTTGGCGACCACCCCTTCGATCCCCGTACCGACCAGCGGCGCCTCGTTCATCAGCAGCGGCACCGCCTGCCGCTGCATGTTGGACCCCATCAGGGCGCGGTTGGCATCGTCGTTCTCCAGGAAGGGGATCAGCGAGGCCGAGACGCTCACCAGTTGGTTGGGGGAGATGTCCATCAGCTCGATCTCCTCCCGGTTGACCATCATGAACTCGCCCGCCACGCGCGAGGTGACCTGAGGGCCGATGAACTGGTTCTTCTCGTTCACCGGCGCGTTGGCCTGGGCGATCGGCAGCGCCTTCTCCTCGAAGGCATCCAGGAACTTGACCGCGTCGGAAACCCGCCCGCCTTCCACCACCCGATAGGGGGTTTCGATGAAGCCGTAATCGTTCACGCGGGCATAGGTGCTGAGGGAGACGATCAACCCGATATTGGGCCCTTCCGGGGTCTCGATGGGGCAGATGCGGCCGTAGTGCGAGGGATGAACGTCGCGCACCTCAAAGCCGGCGCGCTCCCGGGTCAAGCCGCCTGGCCCCAAGGCGCTCAGGCGACGTTTGTGGGTGGTTTCGGACAGTGGGTTGGTCTGGTCCATGAACTGCGACAGCTGGCTCGTCCCGAAGAACTCCTTGACCACGGCCGACACCGGTTTGGGGTTGACCAGGTCGTGGGGCATCAGGGCGTCGACCTCCTGCAGGCTCATGCGCTCCTTGATGGCCCGTTCCATGCGCACCAGACCGATACGGTACTGGTTTTCGAGCAGCTCGCCCACGGCCCGCACGCGGCGGTTGCCGAGGTGATCGATGTCGTCGACGACCCCCTGGGTGTCGCGCAGCTCGATCAGCGACTTGGCCGTGAGCAGGATGTCCTCCTTGCGCAGGATGCTGAGATCCGGCGCGCTGGTCACACCCAGGCGCTGGTTGATCTTCAGGCGCCCCACGCCGGAGAGGTCGTAGTAGTTGCTCTTGAAGAAGAGGTTGTCGATGAACTCCTGGGCCACTTCCGGGGTGGCCGGGTTGCCGGGCCGAAGCCGGCGGTAGATGTCGATCAGCGCCTCTTCCTTGCTGTCCACCTTGTCGAGCAGCAGGGTCTTGCGGATCGAGTCGCTGCTGGACAGCCCGTCGATGAACAGCAGGTCGAAATCGGCCACACCGGCCTCGGCCAGCCGGCCGAGGCTGTCTTCGTCCACCGTGTCGTTGGCGCGCACGACCGGCTCGCCGCTCTGCGGGTGGTTGACCGCGTAGGCAAAGGCGCGGCCGTTGATTTCCTCAACGTTGATCGGGACCATGTCGGTCCCGAGCGCCTTGAGTCGCTTGAGGCTGCGCACATTGTACTGGCGCCCTTTTTTAACCAGGATCTCCCCGGTCTCGGTGTCCTTGATGTCCCGGCTCGCGCGCTGGCCTTTCAGCAGCTCTTCGTCGAAGGCCTTGAAATAGCGCTTGCCCTGGGCGATGATGCGCTCGGTTTTGTAGAAGTAGGCCAGCAGGTCCTCTGAGGAGAAGCCGAAGGCCTTGAACAGGGTGGTCACGGGGAACTTCCGACGCCGGTCGATGCGGATGTAGACGATATCCTTGGGGTCGACCTCCATGTCGATCCAGGAGCCGCGCACGGGGATGATGCGCGCGCTGTAGATGATTTTGCCGCTGGAGTGGGTCTTGCCCTTGTCGTGGTCGAAGAACACACCGGAGGAGCGGTGCAGCTGGCTCACCACGACGCGTTCCGTGCCGTTGATGATGAAGGTGCCCTTGGCCGTCATCAACGGGATGGTGCCGAAGTAGATCTCCTGCTCCTTGATGTCGCGGATGTTGGAGACCCCGGATTCGGCGTCCGTGTCGTAGACCACCAGGCGCACCGTGATGCGCACCGGGATCTCGAAGCTCATCCCGCGGTGAATGCACTCCTCGATGGTGTGCTTGATCTCGCCGAAACGGTAGGAGACGAACTCCAGGGAGGCGCTGCCGGTGAAGTCCTTGATCGGGAACACGGACTTGAACACGGCCTGCAGACCCACCTCCTCGCGCTTCTCGTGCGGGACGTCCATCTGCAGGAACCGCGTAAAGGAGTCGCGCTGCATCCCGATCAGGTCGGGAATCTCGACGATCTTTTCATTCTTTGCGAAATTCTTGCGAATACGCCTGGTTGCCATGAGTCTTTCGGACATAGCATCTCCGCAATGTGGTTGAGGTTAGGGCACCTGAATCAGATGACGGACTGATGTTGGACAGGGCAATGACGTCCGTGGCCCGCTGCGGCCGGTGAGAAAACAGGGAAGGCTGAACTTCTGGAAAAGCGGGCAGCAGGCCACGGTGCCGGTCGACTCGTTACTTGATCTCCACCGTGGCGCCGGCCGCCTCCAGCTGCGCCTTGACCTTATCGGCATCGGCTTTCGCGATTCCTTCCTTGACCGGCTTCGGGGGGCTTTCGACCAGGTCCTTCGCCTCTTTGAGGCCCAGGCCGGTGATCGCGCGCACTTCTTTGATCACGTTGATCTTCTTTTCGCCGTGGGCGATCAGGATAACATCAAATTCGGTTTTCTCCTCGGCCGGGGCCGCCGCCGCGCCCGCCGCGGGCCCGGCGGCCATCATGGCTACCGGCGCCGCCGCCGATACGCCGAACTTCTCCTCCAGCTCCTTGACGAGCTGGGACAGCTCCAACACCGACATGGTGGAGATGAACTCAATTACATCCTCTTTGGTCACATTAGCCATTTTAGGTATCCTCCAATATGCTTGAAATCGATGGGGTGTGATGTCTGTGTCGTTCTCGTGATTCCGGAACGGCCGGCCGCCCGGAATCGTCTCACGCGGCGGCCGGGGTGTCCGCCGCCTCCTTTTGGTCCTTGACGGCGTTGAGCACGTTCAGCAGGCTGCGCGGCACTTCCGCCAGAACCCGCACGACCGAGGTGGGCACGGCCACCATGACCGACAGCAGCTGGCTGAGCAGCACCTCCCGCGACGGCAGGGCGGCGAGCGCCTTGACGCCGTTGAGGTCGATCAACTTGCCGTTCAATACGGCGGCCCGGATTTCCAGCTTCTTGCTGTCGTCGGCGAACTTCGTCAGGATCTTCGCGGGCGTCACCGGGTCCTGGTAGCTGATCGCCACCGCGCCGGGCCCCTGGAACAGATCTCTCAACACCGCGATCGGCGTGTCTTCCGAAGCCCTCGCCATCAGGGTGTTCTTGGCAACCTTGTACTCGACGCCCGCCTGCGTGAGCTTGCGGCGCAGGTCGCTGACCGCGGCGACGTCCAGCCCCTTGAAATCGGTCAGGATGACCAGGCTGGATTTCGCGAAGCGCTCGTGCAGGTCCTCAACAATCTGTTTTTTTTCTTCGAGTTTCACGTTGGATTCTCACCTCCTTCGGATGTCTGAAAAACCGGAGGTCATGGCTAAGGCCGATCAAAGGTGCTGTCGGGCATCCGGATCGGGCCACCCGCAGAGTCCCTCTGTCTCGGTAGGCCGGCGCGCACCGCGTGCCGATTAACCGCCCAAGCGTACCTACGGTCTTTGACAGATAAAATTTAAAACCCGTCTACGTCGGATTTTTATACACCAACGACGTTGAAGCCATCCGCGTTACTTCGCCGATTCCTTGACCAGGCTCGTGTCGATCCTGACGCCCGGGCCCATCGTGGTGGAAATCGCTATGCCCCTCAGGTAGGTCCCCTTGCTGCTCGAGGGCTTCAAGCGCAGAATGGTGTCCAAAAACGCCGAGACGTTCTGGACCAGCTTGTCCACGCCGAAGGAGACCCGGCCCATGGGGGCATGGACGATGCCGGCCTTCTCCACCCGGAACTCGATCTTGCCGGCCTTGAGCTCTTTCACCGCCCGGGTCACGTCGAAGCTCACCGTGCCGCTCTTGGCGTTGGGCATCAGCCCGCGCGGGCCGAGGATCTTGCCGATCTTGCCGACGGCGCCCATCATGTCCGGGGTGGCCACGACCTTGTCGAAATCGAACCACCCCCCCTTGATCTTCTCGACGAGGTCGTCGCCGCCGACGAAGTCCGCACCGGCATCCTGGGCTTCCTTCTCTTTTTCGCCCTTGGCGAAGACCAGCACCCTCACCGACTTGCCGATGCCGTTCGGGAGCACGACGCTGCCCCGGACCATCTGATCGGCGTGACGAGGGTCCACCCCTAAACGGACGGCCACGTCAACGGTCTCGTCGAACTTGGCAAAAGAAGATTCCACCGCCATTTTCACGGCCTCGGGGACTCCCACGCCGGCAGGACCGGCGATCTTCTTTTTGGCTTCGGTATACTTCTTACCGCGCTTTGGCATCTTTGTTCCGCTCTCCTTGTGATTCGAATCGGCTGCCAGGCCCGCCCGTGAGAACACCCGGACGGCTGCGTGCCGCCTAACCGATCTCTATTCCCATGCTCCGGGCCGTGCCGGCCACAATGCGGCAGGCCGCCTCCAGATCGTATGCGTTCAGGTCCACCATCTTCAGCTTGGCGATCTCCTCCAACTGCTGGCGCGTGACGCTGCCGACCTTTTCACGCTTGGGGTCCTTGGCACCCTTGGCGACCTTGGCCGCCTTTTTGAGCAGGACGGCCGCGGGCGGCGTCTTGGTGATGAAGGTGAAGGACCGGTCCTGATAAATGGTGATCACCACCGGGATGATCATGCCGGCGTCGTTGGCGGTCCGGGCGTTGAACGCCTTGCAGAAATCCATGATGTTGACGCCGTGCTGGCCCAGGGCCGGCCCGATCGGCGGCGAGGGGTTGGCCTTCCCGGCCTCCACCTGCAGTTTGACGAGTGCCATCACTTTTTTTGCCATGGGTCTCTTCTTCTCCTGAGCTCATAATAGCGCCGCGGCTGAGGGCGTGCCGCGCCGGGCGCTTCCGCGCGCCGGTGGGCGGCCCTTCCATCGCCCGGCGATGTCACATCTTTTGAACCTGGACGAAATCCAGCTCCACAGGGGTGGCCCGGCCGAAAATGCTGACCAGAACCTTGATCTTGCCTTTTTCCTGGTTGACCTCCTCCACCGTCCCATTGAAATTGGTGAAGGGCCCGTCGATGACCCGGATGTCGTCTCCCGTCTCGAAGAAGTACTTCGGCTGGGGCTGGCGCTTGCCCGCCTCCATGCGCTTGATGATCTGCTCGGCCTCGGCATCCGAGAGCGGAGCCGGTTTTTGCCGGCCGCCCAGAAACCCCGTGACCTTGGAGGTGTTGTTCACGATGTGCCACGTCTCGTCATCGAGCTCCATCCGGACCAGGATGTAGCCGGGGTAGAACTTGCGCGAGGAGGTCTTGCGCTTGCCCTTGACGAGTTCCACGACTTCCTCGGTCGGCACAATGACCTCACCGAACTTTACGGACTGCGGAGAGCCGGCGATGCGCTCCTGCAAGGCCGCTTTGACCTTGTTCTCGAAGCCCGAGTAGACATGCACGACATACCATCTGAGCGCCACGGGTGTCTTTCCTCCCGTTACCTGAACACGGCCCGAATCACGGTGGACAGGCCCATGTCCACAATCCCTAGAAAAAGGGAGATAATGATGGTCAGCACGATGACCACTAGGGTGGATCCCATCGTCTGCTTGCGCGACGGCCACGTGACCTTCTTCAGCTCGATTTTGACTTCTCTCAGGAACTGAACCGCACGCGTAAACACGTTGTCGGCCGGCGGGCTGAACGATGCCGGCCCGGAAGGCGACGCGGGCTTTTTAGGCAATAGCAACGGTTGGGGCTTGGTCGCGGCCGCCTCGCCGGCCACTGCGACCGATCCGGCCGCTGCGCCGGCCGCCGGGGCGTTGACCCCCGATGCGGCGTTGTCCTCATCCAGCCTTTTCCGTTTCTTCAGGCTTGTCGGCTTTTTCCGTAAAATGCGTCCCATGCGTCTCCCAAACAGAGAAAAGCCCGCAGCCGGCGAAGCCGATCCATGCGGCTGTCCCCTTCGTCGGTCCGAGCTCCTTCATCAGAAAAAGTGGCAGGCCAGGAGGGATTCGAACCCCCAACACCCGGATTTGGAGTCCGATGCTCTACCGTTAGAGCTACTGGCCTGCATGAAACCGTCCCGCTGGGTTGCGCCCGCAGGGCCGGATCGTTCGCCCCGGCATGACGGATCCCGGCGTTCACTTCGTTTCTTTGTGGGCCGTGTGCTTGCGGCAGAACCGGCAGTATTTGGAAAACTCCAGTTTGTCCGGCGTCGTGCGCTTGTTCTTGGTCGTCGTGTAGTTACGACGCTTGCAATCGGTGCAGGCAAGCGTGATGAGCACTCTCACGGGTCTTCTCCTTTATACTTTATTGGATGACTTCGGCGACGACACCGGCGCCCACCGTGCGGCCGCCTTCCCGTATCGCAAACCGCAGCTCCTTCTCCATCGCGATCGGGGTGATCAGCTCCGCGGTGATCGCTACGTTGTCACCCGGCATCACCATCTCAACACCCTCCGGCAGATTCAAAATCCCCGTCACATCCGTCGTCCGAAAATAAAACTGCGGTCGATACCCGTTGAAAAACGGCGTGTGACGTCCGCCTTCTTCCTTGCTCAATATGTACACCTCCGCCTTGAACTTCGTGTGCGGCGTGATCGAGCCCGGCTTGGCCACCACCTGCCCCCGCTCCACCTCGTCGCGCTTCGTGCCCCGCAACAGCACCCCCACGTTGTCCCCCGCCCGACCCTCGTCGAGCAGCTTGCGGAACATCTCCACCCCCGTGCACACCGTCTTCAGCGTCGGCCGGATCCCCACAATCTCTACATCATCGCCCACGTGCACCACGCCCCGCTCCACCCGGCCCGTCACCACCGTCCCCCGACCCGAAATGCTGAACACATCCTCGATCGGCATCAAAAACGGCTTGTCGATCTCCCGCTTCGGCTCCGGCACATACCCGTCCACCGCGTCCATCAACTCAAAAATGCACTTGGCCGCCTCGCTCTTCGGATCGTCCGCCTCCAGCGCCTTCAACGCGCTGCCCCGCACAATCGGTATGTCGTCGCCCGGAAACTCGTACTTGGACAAAAGCTCCCGCAGCTCCAGCTCCACCAGCTCGATCAGCTCCGGGTCGTCCACCATGTCGCACTTGTTCAAAAACACCACCACGTACGGAACCCCCACCTGGCGCGCCAACAATATGTGCTCGCGGGTCTGCGGCATCGGACCGTCGTCGGCCCCCACCACCAATATCGCCCCGTCCATCTGCGCCGCCCCCGTGATCATGTTCTTGATGTAGTCCGCATGACCCGGACAGTCCACGTGCGCATAGTGACGCTTGGAGGTCTCATACTCCACGTGCGCGGTGGCGATCGTGATCCCCCGCTCCTTCTCCTCCGGCGCCTTGTCGATCTGATCAAACGGCACAAAATGCGCCATCCCCTTCAGACTCAATTGCTTGGTGATCGCCGCCGTCAACGTCGTCTTGCCATGGTCAATGTGACCGATCGTGCCTACGTTCACGTGCGGCTTCGTCCGCTCAAACTTCTGCTTGGCCATGTGTTGATCCCTCCGTACACGTTGAAAAGTCGACGCTTGTCCACCCCATCCGCCGCGGCGGATGGCGGGAAAGAAGTGGAGCCCATGACCGGAATCGAACCGGTGAACCTCTTCCTTACCAAGGAAGCGCTCTACCGACTGAGCTACATGGGCTCGAGCAGCCGGGCCTGCCGTCCTGCGGCAGATCGCCCAACCATAGCTTGGAGCGGGCGACGAGATTTGAACTCGCGACAACCAGCTTGGAAGGCTGGAGCTCTACCAGCTGAGCTACACCCGCACACACACGGTGGTCGTTAGGCCCGCCCCGGGAGTGACCGGGAACACCTCGATCCCGAGGGGACAGCAAGACTCATGCAGGAAGTCCTGTAGTGACTATCGATCTCGGAACGGAATCGCCGAAATCTCCTACACAAGACTCGTCTCAGGATGGTGGTGGGGGGAGGATTCGAACCTCCGTAGGCGTTCGCCGACAGATTTACAGTCTGTTCCCTTTGGCCGCTCGGGAACCCCACCGCAACCGAATCATTCACGAACGGCGTCCGTATCATGTGCCGGCGGTAATTCCGGCAGGGTGAAACCCGCTCGTAGCTGTTATTCGTCTGGAGCCAGCGGAGGGATTCGAACCCCCGACCCACTGATTACAAATCAGTAGCTCTACCAGCTGAGCTACGCTGGCAGCGTCCCGGAGTTTCAGCCTGCGGAAGCAGCACCAAACGCAAAAAAATCCACCAGCCTCTTTCAAAAAGAGCTCTTTTATGAGGTTTGATCACCGATGTCAAGTTAATTTTTGTGGGAATAATAGGTCTTTTCTTTAAAAATGCAAGTTTTTTTTGATAAGGGGGCTGACTTTTTCCAAGAATGTAGGGTATCATTGGTTGGGAATCGGCTTTGCCCGACCGCGAAACCGGGGCGGCCGCTCATCGGGCGGGGAACGCCGGCCTGGAGCGCCGGGCCGTTAAGCCTTGACAAAGACGAATGTCTCTGTTTTATGGAGCGGCATCCGATGCTCGAGGGACGGGAGACCTGCACCCGCCGCCCCGTTCATTCAACGGTTCATAGGAGTTGTCACGCATGATGCACCGATGGTTTTGGGGATTGCTGGCGGTCTTTTTCCTGGCAATCGGCGGGTGTTCCACTGCCGGCAGCGGCCGGTCGGCGCCCGCTGGAGCAGTCCCGGCCGCTTCCATGCCGGAAGCCCCTCCTGCGCCGGCCCCGTCGGCACCGGGGGGGCTCACGGGAGCGCCTCCTTCCAACGCCCCGGCCGTCTCCAAGGCCGACCCCCGCCCGCCGGCTAAACCGCCCGCCGTCCAAGCGCTCGAGGCCGACGAGGAGTGCCTGATCGAAGATGATGAGCTCGACACCAAAGCCTTCCCCCCAAGGGCAAGGAGCCGACCCTCAACCGCGCCCTGGTCCTCTGCCGGACGGCGCAGGCCTATTGGAAACGCGGGGATCTGGAAAACGCCATCGACACCCTGGATCAGGCGTACGCGCTGGTGCTGAGCGTGGACCCCGCCAGCGACCCCGTGCTGCTGCAGGAAAAGGAGGATCTGCGCTTTACCATTTCCAAACGCATCCTCGAAATCTACTCCTCGCGCCGCGTCGCGGTGAACGGCAAGCGCAACGAGATCCCTCTCACCATCAACAAGTATGTCCAGGATGAAATCGACTCCTTCACCATCGGCCGCGAGAGGGATTTTTTCGTGGAATCCCTGCGCCGCTCCGGCAAGTACCGGGATAAAATCGAGACCGCCCTAAAGGATGCCGGCCTGCCGACGGAACTGGCCTGGCTGCCGCTCATTGAAAGCGGGTTCAAGGTCGGCGCCCTTTCGCCGGCGCGCGCGCTGGGCTTGTGGCAGTTCATCCCGTCCACCGGCTACCGCTACAACCTCAACCGCGACACGTACGTCGATGAGCGCATGGACCCGGAGAAAGCCACGCGCGGCGCAATCGAGTACCTGCAGGAACTGCACGGCATGTTCGGAGACTGGATGACGGTGCTGGCCGCCTACAACTGCGGAGAGAACCGCGTGCTCCGGACCATCCAGAGCCAGAACATCAACTACCTCGACCACTTCTGGGACCTCTATGAGCGCCTGCCCCGCGAAACGGCACGCTACGTCCCCCGGTTCCTGGCCACGCTGCACATCGTCCAAAACCTACAGAAATACGGCATGGCCACGGTGGCGATCGAGCCGCCCCTGGCATATGAGACCGTCGCCATCCCCAAGCAGGCCAGCCTGAAAAGCATTGCCCTGGCGACCGGGATCGGTGAGGACGTTCTGAAGGAGCTGAACGCCGAGCTGCGCCAGGCCATCCTGCCGGAAAACGGCTACGACCTGCGGGTGCCCGTGGGCGAGAGCGCACCGGTGGCGGCCAAGGTCGACGACATCCCCGCCTATCGGCCCCGGCCGGCGTTGGCGGTGGTCACGCACAAGGTGCGCAAGGGTGAAACGCTGGAGAGGATCGCCAAAAAATACCGCACCGACACCCAGAGCATCCTGCTGGCCAACAACATGCGCCGACCCGCCCCCGTTGCGGTCGGCACCACCCTGCGCGTTCCGCTCGAATGTCCGCCCGAACGCCCGGCAGCCCCTCAAACGGCCAAAGGCTCAGCCCCCAAACGTGAACCCGTGGAGCACGTCGTCCGTCAGGGAGACTCCCTTTTCAACATCGCCAAACGCTACGGGACCACCACCGAGGACATCCAGCGCCTGAACAACCTCTCGGGGACCGGCCTGAGCGTGGGACAGGTGCTGAAACTTGTTCCGGCGCCCCCTCCGGCCAAAACCGAACCTCCCAAACTCAGCCAGAACGTATACGCCGTGCGCACGGGCGACACCGTCTTTTCCATCGCCAAAAAGCACAACATGACGGTGGAGCGCCTGCTGGCATTGAACCGCCTGAATTCGAAGTCCACGCTGCAGCCCGGGCAAAAAATAGCCGTTGAAAATTGAAGGCCGTCTCGGCGTCCTTCCATTTCGCATGGGTTGCCAAAACACGGGTTCGGAGCCCGATTCATGCCCGACCGCCACCGCTCCTCCTCGCCGCGCTCGACCGAGTGGTGCGTGATCACCGGCGCCCCGTGTTCCGGCAAGACGGCCGTTGTCGATGAACTCGCCCGACGGGGATGGCAGGTGGTGGCCGAGGCGGCGCGGGCCCACATCGACGCCGAAATGACAAAGGGCCGCCGCCTCGACGAGATCAAGTCCGATCCGGCCCGGTTCGAGGGGCACATCTTCCGCACCAAACTCGCCATCGAAGCCCGCCTTCCGGCCCGGGAACGCCTGTTTCTCGACCGCGCCCTGCCGGACAGCATCGCCTATTACCGTCTGGAAGGCCTGGACCCGGCGGAACCGCGGCGGCACAGCCGCCGGGTGCGGTATCGCCGCGTGTTCCTGTTCGAGCGCATTGAGTTCATGAAGGATTCGGTTCGCTCCGAGGACGCTGAAACGGCGGCACAGATCGAGCGGTTGATCGAAGAGGCATACACCGATCTGGGCTATACGATCGTTCGGGTGCCGGTCGTTGCCGTCGCCGAGCGGGCCGACTTCGTCCTGGCTCATGCGTGACGGTCTGCCCATCGCGCGTCGGCCCGCCGGCGACCGGCTGACCGGCGGACGGGTGACTGCCTTACCCGACCCACCGGAATGCCCCCTGCCGGTCCTATCGCTCCGGCGACAATAGCGCTGCCACTTCCTCCGCGCTGAGGTGCCGCCAGGCGCCTTCTGCGAGCCGGCCGAGCCGCACGGAGGCCACGCGGGTGCGTTTCAGCTCCACCACCTCGTTGCCGAGCCGCCGGACCATGCGCCGGATCTGCCGGTTGCGGCCCTCCTTGAGAACGATCCGGAACGCCCTTTCGCCGAGACGGGTCACGACGGCCGGCCGCGTGCGGGTGTCCAGGATGGGCACCCCCTCGGCCATGCGCCGCAGCGCGCCGTCCGAAATGGGCCGTTCCACAGTGACGTCGTATTCCTTTTCGTGGTCGAAGGAGGGATGGGAGAGCTTCAGGTGCAGCCGCCCGTCGTTGGTCAGGAGGAGCAGGCCGGTCGAGTCCTTGTCCAACCGGCCCACCGGGTAGATCCGCTCGGCCACATTCACCAGCTCTAAAACGATTTTCTTGCCGGCATGCCGGCAACTGGTCACATACCCCCGGGGTTTGTTCAAGGCGATATAGACCATGCGCGGCGCAGGCTTTACCGGCTGGTCGTCGACGGAGACCCGGTCCTTGTCCGGGTCGACCTTGGCGCCGAGTTCGGCGACCACCTGCCCGTTGACGGTCACGCGCCCCGCGCGGATGAGATCCTCCCCCCTGCGGCGCGAGCACACTCCGGCGGCGGAAAGGAATTTTTGAAGACGAATCAAAGGCACGTTTGGTGTGTTTCGCCAAGAAAGTGAATTTTTCAAAAAACAATCAGTCTTCGGGGGTTACATTAGCTGCGGTAATCGGCGTTGATCTTGACATAGTCAATCGAAAAGTCGCAGGTGTACATCGATGACGCCCCGCCGCCCAGGTGCAGGTCGACGCCGATGGTGAACTCCTTGCCTTTCAGCACGCGGGTGGCTTCAGCCTCGGCTGCTTTGCCGCAGCCGGAGCCCGCGGACACCATCTGGACCGAACCGATGAAGATGTCCACCCGGCCGGGGTCAAGCGGAACGCCGGCCCGGCCGGCCGCCGCCAGTATCCGCCCCCAGTTCGCATCCTCACCGAAAAGCGCCGTCTTGACCAAGGGGGAGTGGGCGATCGTCTCGGCAATCCGGCGGGCGTCAGCATCGGAAACCGCCCCGCGCACGCTGATTTCCACCAGCTTGTTCGAGCCTTCGGCGTCCTTGACCACCCACTTGGCGAGGGTCAGCATGACGTCGTCCAGAACGGTCTGAAACGCGGCGCGCGCCGCCGGGGCCCCGAGGCAGGCACCCGAGACACCACTGGCCATCAGCAGGATGGTGTCGTTGGTGCTGGTGTCGCCGTCCACCGTAATGCGGTTGAAGGAGCGCTCCGCTCCGGCCGTCAGCGCCTCCTGCAGGACGGCCGGGTCCGCCTGCACGTCCGTCATGATGAAGCAGAGCATGGTGGCCACATCCGGCCGTATCATACCCGCCCCCTTGGCCACGCCGGTCACCGTGAAGGGGTGGCCGTCCATCCGCCCCTGCCGCGAGATTCCCTTCGGCACGCGGTCCGTGGTCATGATCGCCTCGGCGAAATCCGCCACTCCCTCGGGGCTCAAGGCGCGCAGGAGGTCCGGCAGGGCCTGCTCGATGCGCTCGACCGGCAGCGGTTCGCCGATAACCCCCGTCGAGGCCACCAGGACCTGTGGTTCGGGGACGTTGGCCCCGCCGGCCGCTGCCTGCGCCATGCGAACGGCGTGCCGGTAGCCGGCGTCTCCGGTGCAACAGTTGGCGTTGCCGCTGTTGACGATGACGGCGCGGCAGACGCCGCCCGCCATGCGCTCGCGGTCGAGCAGCACCGGTGCGGCCTGCACCCGGTTGCGGGTGAAGACACCGGCGACGGCGGCCGGGGCGGCGGCCAGAATGAGCCCGAGGTCCTTGCGCCCGTTTTTCTTGATGCCGGCGGCCACGCCGGCGGCCTTGAACCCTGGGCACGGAATGATTTGCATCGGGCGGTCTCCCCTATCATGCGGTCGTTGCGTCGTACGGCGAAAACGGCGGGAATACGGAGCTGATGTGCCAGAATCGGCCAGCAATGTCAATCGGCGCTGCCGATCGGCATTTGACAAGCGGTTCGGATTTCAAGTAGATAGATGGCCCTTGACCCCGACCCGAACCGAATGGACTTCAAACCGATGAAGGCAATTCCGTTGGATTTGAGTTGCCGCCGCTGCGACGGCCGGCTGGAGTTGCAGCGAACCTGAACCTCCACCGCCCTGTGCTGCAGGTCGTGCGGCGCAACGTACTCCCTTGCGGACTACCGAACAAACATAGATGATCTGCTTGAGTGGCAGCTGGCCAATACCCGGTGCGATCGCCTGTGACGACCTTGCTCCTCGACAACCGCTTTCCCGTTTTCGCCCTCAGGCCCACTGTAAATCCGCTGAACCGCCGGCACGTTGCCGCCGAAAATTTTTTCAGGGTGTCGAACCGCATCGTCGATTTCATTTTTTCCCCGCCCATCCCCTTTGCTCGCTTTGTTCCGCCCGGCGCATGTGAGCGGAGCGTCCGGGCGGCGGCATGACCAATTTCAAACTCACCATCGAATACGACGGCACCACTTACAGCGGCTGGCAGCGACAGGCCGAGGAGCCCACCGTGCAGGCGGAGATCGAACGGGCCCTGGCGTCCATGACCCGCTCGACCATCACCGTGATCGGCGCCGGGCGGACGGATGCGGGCGTCCATGCGCTCGGACAGGTGGCGAACTTCCATTGCGACACCCGCATGGCCCCCGAAGCGATCCAAAAGGGGTTGAACAGCCTCCTGCCGGCCGACATCGCCATCCGCGACTGCCGGCGCGTGCCGGAAGACTTTCACGCCCGGTTTGACGCCAAGAGCAAGATCTACCAGTACCACGTTCTGAACCGCGACGCCCGGGCCGCCGTCGGCCGGAGCTATGCCTGGTTCATCCACCGGCCCCTCGATCTCGACGCCATGCGCCGGGCAACCGAGGTGATGGTCGGCCGCCGTGATTTCAAGGCCTTTGAAAGCACCGGAAGCCCCCGGGCGCATACCGTGCGGAACGTCATGGGCGCGGGCTGGGTGGAACGGGAGGACCGTCGGCTCACGTTTCAGATCGAGGCGGACGGGTTTCTGCGCTGCATGGTGCGAAACATTGTAGGGACCCTCGTTGCGGTGGGGTTGGGGAAGCTCGCACCCGGCGCCGTGCGGGACATCATTGACTCCCGGGACCGCAAGCGCGCCGGCGCCGCCGCGCCGGGACGGGGGCTTTTCCTCGTGGAAGTCAAATACTGAAAAAGCCGTCAGGCGGCCGGCCGCTTCTCTCCCACCTCCCGGTGGTGGGGTTGAAACCGCTCCAAGCCGATGGTATAGAATACACCCGGCCGATGGGGCCGCCCAAGAGCAACCATTTCAATTATGTGCAAAGGAGGGCTGAAGGTCATGCCGGATATCAAAACGCTCAGCGCGCCGCAGCGGAGAGCCGCGTTGGACGCCTTGAAAACACGCTATCAGGAATTCCAGTCGCGAAAGATGAATCTGGACATGACCCGGGGCAAGCCCTGCCCCGAGCAGCTTGATCTCTCTGCAGGCCTCATGGACTGTCTCAGCCGCAAGGACTTCAAAGCGATCGACGGCAGCGACTGCCGCAACTACGGCGGGCTTGACGGGCTTCCCGAAGCCAAGCGCCTTTTCGCGGAGTATCTCGGAGTGTCGCCCGATGAAATCATCATCGGCGGCAGCTCCAGCCTCAGCCTGATGCACGATGCCATGACCTGGGCCTTTATCTTCGGTGCCGCTAAGGGATCCGTGCCATGGTCCGCGCAGGCGCCGGTGAAATTTCTGTGCCCAAGCCCGGGGTATGACCGGCACTTTGCCATATGCGAGCACCTGGGAATCCAGATGATCCCCGTGGAGTTGAGGGGCGACGGACCGGACATGGACACCGTCGAAAAACTCGTGAGTTCCGAGGCCGGCATCAAGGGCGTGTGGTGCGTCCCCAAATACAGCAACCCCACGGGTGAGGTCTATTCGGATATGGTCGTGGAGCGCCTGGCCCGCATGCCGGCCAAGGCATCGGATTTTCGCATCTTCTGGGACAACGCCTATGCCGTTCACCACCTCGGGGCAGGTCCGGCGCGCCTGGCGGACCTCCGGCACGCCTGTCGGAAGGCCGGCCACCCGGAGCGAGTCCTCATCTTCGGCTCCACGTCTAAAATCTCGTTTGCCGGCAGCGGGCTGTCCTTCATGGCCGGCAGTACGGCCAACATGGAGTGGGCCCGCAGCCATCTTGGGTTTCAGACCATCGGCCCGGACAAGCTGAACCAGATGCGGCACGTGGCCTTTTTCAAAAACATGGCCGGCATCGAAAACCACATGCAGAAACACGCCGCCATCCTCAGGCCGAAGTTCGACGCCGTACAGGAGGTGCTCGGACGGGAGTTGGCCGGCAAAGGGATTGCCGAATGGACGCGGCCCGTGGGCGGATACTTCACCAGCATCAACACCTGGGACGGGTGCGCGCGGCGGGTCGTGAAGATGGCCGCCGACGCCGGAGTCAAACTCACCCCCGCGGGATCCACCTACCCGAACAAGAAGGACCCGCGCGATCGCAATATTCGTATCGCGCCGTCCTTCCCTTCCGTGGCGGATATTCGCATCGCCATGGAAGTGCTGGCCGTCTGCGTGGCCATTGCCAGCCTTGAAAACCTGGAACAAAGCTGATCGTCGGGAAGTGCCTTGAGAGCGCCCGTGGAAGCGCCTGGCTAAACGGGGAATCGCCCGATACAAGTGAAGGAAAGACGAAAAAAAACCCCGCCCGAGGCCGGGCGGGGTCGCTGATCGATCGCAGTGCTTATTTGCCGGCCGCGCGTTTCGAGGCTTTGAGTGGATTGATTTTCTGCTTGGGTTCTGTGGAAACCGCGGCCGACACGTGGGTGGCCAGGTTGCAGATCCCGCTCCGCCATTTGACCGTCGGCTCGGGGCATGCGGTGCAGTACCAGCCGGAGCTGTATTGCCCCTGGCGGCCGCAGCCGCTGCATTGTTCCACGATCTGTTGACAAATCCCGCCTTTGTAGCCACATCCTTTGGCCGTCATGAAGACACATTCAACTCCGGGCTTGACGCTGGTGCATCGCATGGAAACCATCCCCTTTCAATATTGATTTGGAATAAAAAAAACCGGGAGAACCGGCCGGTTCGAAAAAAAATAATTATCAACAGTATTATTTACCTCAGATTAATTGTCTTGTCAATATTTTTCTTGCATGATATATTTCCATCTTAGACTCGAAAGAAGTCACGCGGACGATCGCCGACGTCCGGTCCGCCGGACGGCTCTGCATGAATGCTGCAGAAGAAACGGAAAAACATGGTCATGGACACCAAGAACACCCATATCACCAATCTGGGAGGGTGCAAAATTCCAAGCCCGGTGATCAATCGGGCCGAGGGCGCCAACCATATCAGCTTTGTTTCCGATGCCGAACGGATCCTCATCGATCTCAACGTGCAACGCGCCTGCAAACAGATGGAGGAGGGATCCGATCCCCCGTCCTACGAACAGGCCGGCCCCCGCCAGCACATTTTTTTCGACCCCAGCAAGCTCAAATGCGCTCTGGTGACGTGCGGCGGCCTCTGCCCGGGGCTGAACGACATCATCCGCTCAATCGTCCTGGAGCTGCACTACGGGTACGGCGTGCGCAACATTTTCGGTGTGCGCTACGGGTTGCGGGGGTTCATCCCCCGCTACGGGTACGACATGATGCAGCTCACCCCCAACGCCGTGGTGAACATCCACGAGCGCGGCGGGGTGGTCATCGGCTCCAGCCGCGGCCACCAGGACATCGAGGAAATCGTGGACACGTTGGAGCGCATGGGCATCGGGCTTGTTTTCATGATCGGCGGCGACGGAACTCTCAGGGCCGCCACCTCCATCGTCGACACCGTCGCCAAGCGAGAATTGAAGATCGGCATCGTCGGGGTACCCAAGACGATCGACAACGACATCCAGCTCGTGTCGCGTTCCTTCGGCTTCGACACCGCCGTGGAAGTGTCCACCCGCGCGATTGTCAGCGCCAGCAACGAGGCCGAGGGCTACCCCAACGGCATCGGCCTCATCAAGCTGATGGGGCGGGAATCCGGCTTCATCGCCGCCACCGCCACCCTGGCGCAGCAGGATGTCAACTTCGTCCTGATCCCGGAGGTGGATTTCGATCTCGACGGTCCGAACGGCCTTCTGGCCAGCCTGGAAAAGCGCCTTTCCGACCGGGGGCACGCCGTCATCGTGGCGGCTGAGGCGGCCGGCCAGAAATTTTTCGCAAACGAGCCGAAGGAGCTGGACCTGTCCGGCAACGTCAAGCTCAAGGACATCGGGCTTTTCCTGAAACAGCGGATCCTGTCCTACTTCGAGGCGCGCGGCACCCAGATCTCCATAAAATACATCGACCCCAGCTACATGATCCGCAGCCTGCCGGCCAACGCCAACGACCGGGTGTTCTGCAATTTTCTCGGCCGCAACGCCGTGCACGCGGGGATGACGGGAAAAACGGACCTGCTGATCGGCAACTGGAACAACCACTTCGTGCACGTGCCCATGAAACTTCTCGCCGGCAAGCGCAAGCTCGTGGACCCGAAGGGCATGCTCTGGCGCAGCGCGCTGGAAGCCACGGGACAGGGCTCCCTCAAAAACGCTTAGAGGCCGCCCCCGGCGGCCTCTAAGCGTTTTCCTGGCTTTCCCTTCCGACCCATCAAAACGTTGCATGCCCACATGGCATGCAACGTTTTGACGTCATCACTCCAATTCGACGAAGCGCTTGCCCCGCACCTCCAGAATGTGGAGCGCCTTGGCGGGCTCGCCGCTGGCGTCAAAGCGGGTCAGGCCGGTGGTTCCTGGAAATTCGGCGGCACCCCGCAGGGCCGCGGCCACATCGCTGCGCAACCGCACCCCGGGGCGACCGACCACATCAAAAAGAATCATGGCCGAGTCATACACGATGGCCTCGATGAAACCCGGTGTTTCCTGATACGTTTCCTCAAACGCGGCGACGAACCGCTTGACCGGTGCCTCCCGGCTGCCGGCGAAAAACGCATCGGGGATGATCGCCCCCTGGACGTATGGCTCAGCCAGTCTGATCAGGGTCTCCGAGTGCCACAGGTTGGTGCCGAGGAGATGGACGTTTTTGATGTCGTGGTAGGTGAGCTGCGGCACCAGCATGCCGACCTTTTTGGGTTCATCCGGGATGAAAATGGCCTGGAAATCAAACACCAGCTCTGTGTCTTTTTCTTCCAAACGGTTCCGGCGGGATCCGCTTTCCCGGGATTCCCTGCGTTCGGGTCGGCCCTCCTTTGGGACTTCCTTGGAAAAGCGCAGAAGCCTTTTGATCGGGACCGAAAAATCGGTCGCTTCCGGGCTGTAGGCCACGGCCACCAGGATTTCCCCACCGCGGGCCTGGAATTCATCGCGAAAAAGCCCCATGAAGGTGCGGCCGTAATTCTCATCCGGGTAAAGAATGACGGCTTTGGCAATCCCCAGCTTGTTCACTGCATACGACACGAGCGAACGCATTTGCGCCAGCGGCGTTAAAAAATTGCGAAAGACAAAACCACCGGCGCCCGTGACGCCTTCCTTCTGGGTGATGGCCATAATCGGCATGCCCATGCGCTGCGCTTCCGAGCTGATCGCCTCCGCATGGACCATCGGTCCGATGATGCCTGAAACATTTTCGCGCTCCAGTGCCTGCAGCGCCTGCAGGGTCTGTCCGGCGTCCGACGCCGTGTCTTTGACGATGACATGCACGGGTGGCGCCCCCTTGGCCGAATTGTGGACGCTGACCGCAAGCTCGATGCCGCGCAACGCCCGTTGGCCGACGCCCTGGTGAGATCCGCTCAAGGGCAGTAGACACCCCAGCACCCGGCGTTCCATGGGTAAGCCCTTTTCGATTTCGGCAATGGCCTGCTCCGACCGTTCCCCATACTCATGTCCGGGGTAACGGGTCCGAAACGATTTCAAAAGAATCAGGGCGTCTGGGGCCCGCCCCTCGCGCGCGTAGAGCATGCCGGCCTGAAACAGAAGGTAGTCCATGGGAAGATCGTCGTCGCTCCGCTGCGCGAGCTGCTGGACCTCATCCGGGCTCAGTTGCAGGATCGCCGACCGGAGCTTGGGAACCAGCATCTCCTGCTCGTTGGGCGACGCGAGCTTCAAGGCCTGGGTGTAGGATTCCACGGCCTTCAGCCGGTCCCCCAGCGCCGCCTGAGCGTCTCCCCGCACTCCGAGGGCCCGGACTCGCTGGGCCGGAACGGTCATCACCTTCAAGGCGTCGGCGCTCTGCGCGACCACCTCCTTATGATAACCGTCCCGCAGCAGAGAGCTCAGGTTCTCCAGCATGGCCTCGGGCCTCAATGGACTCGAAGGATAACCGGAAATGAGGCGGGCATAGGCGTTCCGGGCCAAGGCGGGGTTTCCCTGGAGGGTGTGGATGTTCCCCATGCGCATGAGAGCGGCCGGCGCCAGGGGCTCGTCCGGGTACCGGGACATGTACTCCGTGAAAAGAACCAGCGCTTCAGGGAAGGCGCTGATCTGGTATTTCCTTTCGGCCTGCTGGAAGAGCTGGTCCGCCGCCGCCCTGCTTTTGGGAAAAGGCGCCAGCTCGGTTTTGGGCCGGGGTGCGCAGGCCGTGCATACTATGGCCGATAGTGCACCGATGAGCAAAAAGCGGAAAAGCCGGTACATCATTTCAACCTCTTGCGAGCCTCGGGCAAACTGTCAACCTGATGAGCCATACACTCTACACGAGATTTTTTCTTTGTCAAAAATTTTTTGGAGCCGAATGATGACACCCGTCCTGGAACTCGCGAGCGGCTTGCTTCCTAAAGTTTTTTGTGGAAAAGCGGATAAACAGACAAAAGATACCTTAATCGGGCGAGGAGATGGGCTATGAAACTCTGTCTGAGTGTGGTGTTGGCGGTCAGCCTGACGGTTGCCGGGCCGGCCGGCGCGCAATTCTACAAGTATCTGGACAAGCAGGGGAATGTGCGTTTCACCGACGACGTCAACCAGGTCCCGGAAAGTCAGAGGGCCAAGGCCCGCAGCTACGAAGAATCCCGGGCCCCCGCAGCTTCGGCCGCAGAATCCGGCGACGGTGCTGAAAAAAAGCCGGCGGCCGGCGCCGGCGCCGCGGAAGTCCCCGTCCTCTCTGCGGTTTCGGCTTCAAGCGATGAGGATTCCCTGGATTCCGGCAAAGCGCGCATCGATGAGATGAAAAAACAGGTCGACACCGAGTACAAGGCCCTCGTAAAGGAAAAAGAAACCCTCGCCAAGGAAAAAGAGGAGCGCAAAACGCGCGAGGAAATAAGCGACTATAACAAGCGCGTCGAGGCCTTCAACCAGCGGGCCGCCAAATACGAGACCATGAGCGATGATCTCCGCAAGAGGGCGGAGGAATTCAATAACCGCGTCATGGAGGAAAACGCCAAGGCCCCCAAAGCCGCCAAGAAGTAGCCAGGCCTTGACGCCGGGTTTGCAGCACACCATCGCTCAAACCGAGGAAACGACCCGCCGTCTTTGCCCGCAGCCTGCCGCGTGTGGCAGGCTGCCCTGTTTTTATTACTCCGGCAAGTAAATAGGTTCAATTCCGACGTCTCACGAAAAGGCGGAGCGGGATGCCCGCCGCGGCGAGCCGCAACCAATGCTTCCGGCGACTCAGCCCCCCCGCCGTCTCAGGTTGCACCTTTTTATTTGCCGAAGTAAGAACAACCCCGGCTTTCCCGCCGTTTCAAATTCCCCCGGCAGCATGAGAAATATTCGCAACGCGAACGGTTGCAGTTGGTTGAGATTTGAGCTATCATTGAGAGTCAGTTTGTCCAGTCTCTGATTGAAATTATACGCAATAATAATTCATGACCATCACCAGACGTGAGAGTGGGGCCCATTGATGGCCGTCACTGCGGACACCAGCATCGTCCCGTATGACCCGGGCAGGCAGATCCTGAGCCCGCTTGCACGAGTCTATTCAAATCCGCCGCCGGCTTCCCCAGCACGGACGGCAGGCCCACGCCATGGCTGGCCCGATCCGCCCCTGGGCGGCAGACCCCCTCAATCCTTCCGGCCTCAAGCCACTTACTCCTCTCTTCGGAAAATCCAGCCCGACCGGCCCGCCCCCACCGGTTTGGTGGTTGACATATTCGTCTGAATCCCGTTAAATAAACCCGCATAATCAATTCCTTCTATTCCTTTGGGATTCCTTCGCATGCCGCCGGAGTTTGGACGCACTCGTCGAATTGAGGTCTCAAGCGATCGATATAAACGAGAGTGACCCCGAAAACTGAAAAGGAGACCCGTCATGCCAGCATCGAAAACCAGCACTGCCCGAGGGTTCAAAAAAGCGCTCGAGACCGGCCGCCCGCCGAACATCGTCAAGCTCTTTCCGCACTCGCAGGCCCTCATCGTCAGCGGCAAGTACATCGACCGGGCCATGCTTATGAAGGGCAAGGCCATCGCACTGGCCGCCAACGGCCGCAGCTCGTTCGTCATCCGCGGCGCGCTGAGGGCGGCCCAGCGGGCCAATGCCGCCCTCATCATCGAAATCGCCAAGTCCGAAGGCGGCGCCGCAGCTTACTGCGCCGTGAATTTCTGGAACATGGCCCAGCTGGTCGACACCTTCTGCAACGAGATGCGCATCACCATTCCGGTCGCCATCCATGCCGACCATTACGGCATCAAGGGCGCCAAGGACATCGAGGCCGCCAAAACCGAAATCCCGTCCATGTTCGAGGCCGGCATCACCTCCATCGCCATCGACGCCTCGCACCTGCCGGACGACCAGAACCTGCTGGCGAGCATCGAATTGAATCCGTGCATCCCCACGTGGGCCGGCCTCGAGACCGAAGTCGGCGAAATCAAGGGCAAAGAGGGGCTTTCGACCCCCGCGGAGGCCCTGTTTCTGATCCGTGGCCTGAACGCCCACGGGATCTTCCCGGACTGGATTGCCCTGAACAACGGGACCACCCATGGCATCGAAGCCAGCGATTCGGGCATTCAGGTGGACCTCACCCGCCGGATCCACGAGGCTATCGCCGCGTACAAGGTCTCCGGCGCCCAGCACGGCACGTCCGGCAACAGCTCCGAGCGGCTGAGGGAGATCGCGGGCGAGACGCGCACGACCAAGGCCAACGTCGCCACGGCGCTGCAGATGATTTCATGGGGCCTTGAGGTGAACGACTATGGCAACGCCTTCCTCGATGCCAACGGCAATTTCGTCAAAGTGCCGGAGCAGGGCCTCACCGAAACCCTGTGGGCGGAGATGGTCGCCTACGCCCAGGCCCGCAGCCTGAAAGCCGGGGATTACAAGAAACTCAACCTGCCCTTCGAAAACAAGCTGCTGGGTCTTCCGCGGGAGGTGCGGGAGCGCATGGCGCGCCGGGTGGAGGACTTCGCCTACCAGATGATGGTGAAGGTCTTCAACGCCGAGGATACGGCCCCCCTGGCCATCGAGGCGATCCTCAAGGCCGGCTCCTGCCATCCGCGCCCCAAGGCCCGGCGCATCGAGAAGGCCGCCGACTGGACGCCCGAAAAAATTAAAGAAAAAGCCGCCGCCCTGCAGCCGGACAAGGGGCCGCAAGGGAATTTCGACGACTGAAAAACCAAAGGCTGGCCCGGGCGGGCCGGCCTCTGGTTTTTTTCAGTGCAATTCTCAAGAAAACCGAAGATAGTTCCTCATGGAAGAGAGTCCGGTCCGTGCGACCGCACGCGCCAGCCCCCCGGCCGGTTTCCTCGGCTACGACGTACCACCCACCGAGCTGTGTCCAAATTCAACAGGGTCTCATCCTGCGGTGCTGCTTTCCAACATTTTGAAATAATTACTATTAAAAATGCGTTTGCATTTTTACCTAAAGTTCTTCTGCGCACACGCCGATAAGTAAGTACAGGAGGGTTCCGGAATGCAGGTCAGCAGCTACCAGATGCACAACGTGCTCGAATGCTTCAGCAGGAAATTGAGCCGGATGCGCAAGAACGAAAAGCCGGCGGACGGCTTGCCGAAAAAAATCGCGGATGAGCAGGCATTTTCCCCGGAGAGCAGCCGGCAGGCCACCATGGCGAAAATTTCCCGGCAGGTGTTGGACAAGGTCACGGATGTGGTGGCGCTTTCACTCTCCCAGGAAAAGGCACCGCCGGAATCGCTTGAAAACGAGGGTGATGCCGCCGCTGCGCCGGAACCGGCTGAAACGGAATTCACCTTCAACGTGATTGACGCCATCAATCGCAAACGTACCAGCCGTTTGGCCATGGGGGACCCGGCCACGTTGATCCGGCGGCTGGGCCCGATGGCAGAAAAGCCGATGGCGAGCAAAACCGAGTCTTGGGTCTGAGGAAGCGGCGTCAACCGGCGGGCGGTAAACGCCCCGGTGCCGGCACCAGCGGTCGGAGCTGACTCCGGCACCGCGACGGTTGAAGCCGAAAAACCCGCTGCACGACCTGGAGATTGGCAGAAAGTCAACCCAGGAGCAAAGAGGAGGACACTATGTTTGACAGTATCGGTGAGGCGGCTGTTCAGCAGATGCCCCGAACGGGCACCTTTGACAGCGGCACGGAAAAGGACGTCATCGTCCAAAAAGCCGAGCGTTTGCGGGAAGCGCGTCCGGTGGAGAAATCGAACGATGGCGAAAAGGCGAAGCTTCAGAGCAGCGAAGAAAATGGCCGCAACCGGACCCGGCTGGAGGATGGGAAGATCCTTATCGAAAAGTACGACGAGGACGGCAAACTGATCAAGCTCACGCCGCCGGGCTATCTGCCTTTTGGGAAAATTGCATAGAGCGGTATTTCACCACGCCGTGCGAACCTGAATGCCGCAGCGGCTCAGGTAGGACTTGATGTCGGCCATCGCATAGGCCCCGTAGTGGACCATCGAGGCGATGAGGGCGGCGTCCGCCCTTCCGACGGTGAGGACATCCCGCAGGTGTTCCGGCCGGCCGGCGCCACCCGAGGCGATCACCGGGATCGCCACCCGTTCGGACACCAGGGCGGTCAGGTTCAGCTCGTAGCCCTCCTGAGTCCCGTCCGCATCAATGGAGTTCAGACAGATCTCTCCGGCCCCGAGCCTCTCTGCGCGCAGCGCCCACTCCAGAGCGTCCATCCCCATGTACGTGCGTCCGCCGTTGATCACCACTTCGTAGCCGCTGGGGATGCGCTCGCTCGGGCCGACGTGCTTCACGTCCATGCCCAGGACGACGCACTGGCTGCCGAAGGCCTCGGCGCCCCGCGCAATGATCTCAGGGTCGCGCACGGCGGCCGAGTTGACGCTGACCTTCTCTGCGCCCGCCAGCAACACCTCCCGCATGTCTTCCAGGGACCGGACGCCCCCGCCCACTGAAAACGGGATAAAAATGGTCTCGGCCACCCGGCGGACCACGTCGATCATGATGCGGCGCCGTTCATGGGAGGCGGTGATGTCATAGAAGACGATCTCGTCGGCTCCCTGCTCGTAGTAGTAGCGGGCCATGTCGACGGGATCGCCGATGTCGATGTTGTCCTTGAAGCGGATGCCTTTGGTGGTCCGGCCGTCGCGGACGTCGAGGCAGGGGATGATGCGCTTGCTCAGCATGAAAAGCTCCTAAACGGCCGGGGCCCACGCGCAGAAATTCTGTAGCATGCGCAGGCCGGGACGGCCGCTCTTTTCAAGATGAAACTGAGTGGCCGCCAGGTTGCGGTAGCCGATGACCGAGGCAAAGGGGATCCCGTAGTCCGAGCAGGCCAGGATGCAGGCCGGGTCATCGGGCACGGGGTGATAGCTGTGCACGAAGTAGAATTCGTCTTCAGGCCCCAGCCCCGCGAACAGGGGGTGCGGCCGGCAAATGCGGATGCGGTTCCATCCCATGTGGGGGATTTTCAGCCGCACCCCGGATGGGTCCGCGAGCGCGGCCGGGAACCCATTCACCCGGCCCGGGACGATCCCCAGGCAGACGGTGTCGTTTTCTTCGCTGTGGCTCATGATGACCTGCGTGCCCAGGCAGATCCCCATGATGGGCGTACCGGCGGCGAACCGCTCCTTGAGAACCGCATCGAGGCCCGTGCGCGTGAGGCTGGCCATGGCGGCACCCGCCGCGCCCACGCCGGGGAAAATGATGCGCTCGGCCCCGCGGATCTCCTCGGCCTCGCGGGTGATCGTGCAGGGATATCCGAGGTGCGCCACGGCCCGCGCCACGCTGGTGAGATTGCCGGCGTTGTAATCGATGATCGCAATCATTCTTTTGACTTGACCTCTTCCCAGATGCGGTCTTTTTCGGTCTGGGGAACCTCCTCCAACGCCCGGCCGCTGCCGGCGATGATCTGCTCCATCGCCCGAAAGCGGCGCTCGAACTTCTTGATGGCCCCCGACAGCGCCGTTTCCGGATGTACCCCGCTGAAGCGGGCAATGTTGACCAGCGTGAAGAGGATATCGCCGAACTCCCGGGCCGCGTCGTCCCGGTCGGCGGCGGCCTTGAATTCCGCCAGTTCCTCATCCAGTTTTGCGAAGACCCCGGACCGATCCGCCCAATCGAAGGCTGCCGCCGCCGCCCGTTTGGATACCGCGTGGGCCCGCAGGAGCCCCGGCAGGCTGGCCGGTACGGAATCCAGCACCGATCCCGGTTCGTCCGCATTTTTCTCGTTCTTTTTGATTTGCTGCCAGTTCCGGACGACGTCGGCGCTGTCGGCCACCTGAGCCGACCCGAACACGTGCGGGTGACGGCGCTTCATCTTGGCTGTGATCATCCGGCAGACCGCGTCGAGGTCGAATTGGTCCCGTTCGGTGTACATTTTGGCCAGGAAAAGCACATGAAAAAGGACATCCCCCAGTTCTTCACACACCGGCTCCGCAACGTTCGATTCGATGGCGTCCGCCAGTTCATAAGCCTCTTCCAGGAGGTAACGCACCATCGAGCGGGGCGTCTGCTCATGGTCCCAGGGGCACCCCGACGGCCCCCTCAGCCTCTCGATGACCTGGATCAGGTCGTCCATCGCGGCGGGCCGGGGATTCATTTCAAGATGTTCCAGGCTTTTTTCAAGGCATCCAGTTTTGCGGAAAACTCGGACTTGATGTCGTTGGAGACCAACGCCGCCAGCTTTTCAGAAACCATTGAAATATACGGGGCGGACATGGAATCCCTGATCAGCGGGGTACCCTTCGGGAGGAATGCGGTGAGAACCAGGAATATGACCGAAACGATCAGAACACCCTTCACGACGCCGAACGCGACACCGCCCAGGCGGTCCAGCCAGCCGAGAAAAACAATCCTCAGCACGTACTTGATGACGACGGCCAGCAGATTGACCAGGATCACCACCACGCAGAAGATGACCATGAAGGCCAGAATGTTCCGATACGCGGGGTTCGACACCAGCCCGGACAGATAGCCCGCGGCAACGCCGTACAGGGAATAGGCGGCCAAAAACCCGCCCAGCACCCCGATGATCGAGGCCAGTTCCTTCACCAACCCGCGGAAAAGACCGCGGATCAGGCTGTAGGACAAAATGACGGCGACGAGGATGTCGAATGCATTCATGAGACGCTCGAATGTTGTTTGGCCCAATGTGTGCCGGGCGCGTTCATCGATCACCTAACAAAGCGCCCCCCCGTCCGTCAAGCCTAAATTACGGTCCCCCGACGCGGCGACGGACGCGGTGTTTGCATTTCACGCAAAAGCTGTGGTAAATATTTTCGTTCAAAACGTATCGGCGGCGGCAAACTCCGGGCGCCGACACCACCCCTATGAGCGATCGTCACCTCATCACCATACCGTTTGCGGACAACGACCACGCCCGTCAGCTCTTCGGCGAGCACAACATCAATTTGCAGCGGCTGGCCGACATCCTCGATATCCGCATCAACACGCGCGGCACCAGCGTTTTCCTGGAGGGTGAGCGCGCCTTGGCCGAACTGGCCCACAACCTCCTGAACCAACTCTACGGCCTGTTGGCGGAAGGCTACCCGCTTCACCCGAACGACATCGAGTACGCCGCGCGGATGCTGAGCAGCAACGACCGCCTGAACCTGAAGGACATCTTTCTGGACACGGTCTACATCACGGCGAAGAAAAGCGTCGTCACGCCCAAGACTCCGTCTCAGAAAGCCTACATCGAGGCCATCCGCACCCATGACATCGTTTTCGGCATCGGTCCGGCCGGCACCGGCAAGACCTATCTGGCCATGGCCATGGCCGTTGCCGCGTTTTCCAAAGGCCAGGTCAGCCGGATCATCCTGACACGACCGGCGGTGGAAGCCGGCGAGACCCTCGGATTTCTGCCGGGGGACCTCGCCGAAAAGGTGGACCCCTATCTGCGCCCGCTCTACGACGCCCTGCACGACATGATGCGTTTCGAGAAGGTCTCCGCCCTGATGGAAAAAGGGGGCATCGAAGTTGCGCCCATCGCCTTCATGCGCGGCCGCACGCTCAATGATTCATTCATCATTCTCGACGAAGCGCAGAACACGACCTCCGAGCAGATGAAAATGTTCCTGACCCGGATCGGCTTCAACTCCAAGGCGGTGATCACCGGCGACATCACCCAGATCGACCTGCCTCCGGAACGCACCTCCGGCCTGATCGAAACCAAAAACATCCTGCAGGACATCGAAGGCATCAAGTTCGTTTTCTTCTCGAAGCAGGACGTCGTGCGCCATCGCCTGGTGCAGGAAATCATCCGCGCCTACGAGGACCTGGACGCCAGAAAACGGGGCGGCAAGGGAGCCCCGAACGCGGGGTGAGTGCAACGTGACGCTTGATAAACTTCAAAAGAGCCGCGACTGGATCCAGGACCGGCCTCTCGGCTTTCGCCTGCTGCTCCTGATGGCGGTCACCCTCCTCTTCACGCTCATCATCCACCCGAACCTGCTGGTGACCCGTTTCCCGTACGGGCTGGGCGACGTGGCTGAAAAAGACGTCAAGGCGCAACGGGACTTACTCCTGGAAGACCAGACGGCGACGGAAATCAAGCGCCAGCAGGCGGTCCAGGACGTTCTGACGGTTTTCGACATCGACACCGAACTCGCCGGCCGGCTGGCACGCAACGTCGAGGAGGCTTTCGCCGATATGCGCGCCCTGCGCCGGACGGCGCTCGACACCCGCTCCCCGTTGCCGGCCCCCGCCCCGGAAAGCGCCGCCGCCATCGGCGCCGACAAAAAGCCCGACGCCGCCCCGCAGCCCGATGAGATGCGCAAGAACTTCGAAGACCGGCTCGGCATCCGGGTGAGCAAGGGGGCGTTCGCCGCCCTGGAAACCGAGGGCTATTCCAAGCGCATCGCCGAGGCCATCGGCGAGACCCTGCAGAAGATCACCGAGAACGGAGTGGTCTCCACCAGGGAGACTCTGCTCAAGGACTTTGAAAAAGGGGTGGTTCTGCGGGATGTTCACTCCCGGGAGGAAAGGGTCGTCAGGGACTTCAAACAGTTTTACAGTCTGGAGCAGGCGCGCTCGCTGGTTCGAAACGCCGGCCAGCCCCTGCTGCGGGATCTGGACTACGCCCTGGTCAACGTGGGGGTGGACGTCTGCCAGCGCCTGATCCAGCCGAACATCACGCTCAACCGCAGCGAGACCGAGCTGCGCAAGGCCCGCGCCGCCGGAGAGATCAAGCCGGTCCTCTACAAGATCAAGCAGGGAGAGATGCTGCTGCGCGAGGGGGAACGCGTCACCGAGCTGCACCTGCTGAAGCTCAAGGCCATGGAATCCGAAGCCAAACCCGAGCAGTTTTTCCTGATGGTTCTGGGATCCGCCGCCCTGATGCTCGGTCTCATCGTGATGAGCTACGTGCTGCTCCTCCGGCGTGTCTCAAGCGATTGGGACAACCCCATCCAAAACCTCCTGCTGATGGCCTGCGTGTTCCTGGTGTTCCAGCTGATGGCGCAGATGCTGGTCTCCTTCGGCGAGGTGCTCATCCGCAGCTCGCCCCACGCCGTTTCGGAGGCATCGGTGATGTTTATCGTCCCGCTGGCCGCCGCCCCCATGATTCTCTGCGTCTTCCTGGGGCTCGCCAGCGCGCTGCCGTTTGCGGTGGTGATGGCCGTGGCCGCCGCCATTGTTTTCAAGAACAGCCTGCCCATGCTCGTCTTTTTCCTGATCAGCGGCAGCATGGGGGCCTACTGGATCCGCAACTGCCGGGAACGCAAGGTCTTCGTGACGGCGGGCGCCAAGACCGGTCTGCTGGCCGTCGCCCTGGCTGCGGCGGTGAGCGCCTACACCGGCCACTTCTCCTGGGCCGACCTGATCTGGAACTCGGTTTTCGCTTTTCTGGGCGGCATGGGTTCGGGCCTTGTCGCCGCCGGGGTGGTTCCGCTCGTGGAGATCACCTTCGGGTACACGACGGACATCACGCTGCTGGAGCTTGCCAACCTGGACCGGCCGATTCTGCGCCAGCTCATGATCGAAGCCCCCGGCACGTATCACCACTCGGTGATCGTGGGCACCATGGTGGAGGCGGCGGCGGTGGAGATCGACGCCAACCCGCTGCTGGCCAAAGTGACCGGCTACTACCACGACATCGGCAAGATCAAGAAGCCGCAGTACTTCATCGAAAACCAGCGCAACGGGAAAAACAAGCACGACAAACTGGCGCCGTCGATGTCAAGCCTCATCCTCGTCTCCCACATCAAGGAAGGGGTGGAAATCGCGCGCGAACACAGGCTTGCCAAAGTGATCATCGACGGCATCCGGTCGCATCACGGCACCGGCCTGATCCGCTATTTCTACGAAAAAGCCAAACTGCTCAAAGGCGGGGACGCGGTCAAGGAAGAGGATTTCCGCTACCCGGGACCCAAGCCCCGCACGCAGGAGGCCGCACTGGTCATGCTGGCGGACGCGGTGGAAGCGGCCTCCCGGACGCTTGAAAACCCGACCCCGGCACGCATCAAGGGGCTCGTTAAAAATTTGATGGACCGACTTCAATCCGACGGCCAGCTCGATGAATGCGGGATCACCCTGAAGGATCTCAACACGATTGCCGTCAGCTTCAACACCATCCTCAACGGGATCCACCACCACCGCATCGAGTATCTCGACCAGCGCCAGGCATTTGATGAAACCGGCAGGGGCAAGGCCAAGAATGGACATCCAGATCGCCAACCGTCAAAAAGGGCACCCGATATCCCTGCGGAAATTGCGCCGCCGGACCCGGATCATCTTAGACGCGCTAAAGTCTCCTGAGGGCGAGATTTCCATCCTGCTCGTGGATGACTTGCAGATCGCCGCGATGAACCGGAGGTTCCTCGGCCGCGAGGGGCCCACCAACGTCATTGCATTTCCGATGCAGGAGGGTCGCTTCTCCGGCCTCAGCCCGAACCTCCTGGGGGATGTGGTCATCTCCGTCGACACCGCCCACCGAGAGGCCCGGGCGGCCGGATTGGCTCTGGACGAACGGGTCACCCAGCTGCTCGTGCACGGCATGTTGCATCTCTGCGGCTATGACCATGAACACGACGCTGCGGAAGCCCGCCGCATGGCCGCGAAAAGCCGGGCGCTTTTAGCGAAGATTCTTGCAGCTGAAAGCTGAAACAGCAGGCGCCGCTCCAGCGCGGGCAACGCGCACACGCTACAAACACCGAACGGAGTTTTGCGATGTACCTTGTCACCGCCGCCGAAATGCAAGCCATGGACCGCATAACCATCGACGCCTTCGGCATCCCCGGCCGGGTCCTCATGGAGACCGCGGGCCGCGAAGCCACGCGGGTGTTCCTGGCCCATTTTTCCGAAGCGGCCCGCCGGGGGGTGGCGATAGCCGCCGGGAGAGGCAACAACGGCGGCGACGGCCATGTCATGGCCCGGTGCCTGGCCCAGAAGGGCTACCCGGTCACGGTCTACCTTCTGGCTTCGGCCGGCAAGGTCCAGGGGGATGCCGCCGCCAATTTGAGCCTTTTGCCCGCTCTCGGGGTGCCGGTGATCGAAGTGCCCGATGAGGAGGCGTTTGCCCGCCATCAACCCCGGATGCGGTCGGCCGCGGTGTGGATTGATGCCATTTTCGGCACCGGCCTCAACGCCGCCGTGGGCGGCTGGCTCCGCAGCGTCATCGAGTTCGTCAACCAGCTGAACCGCCCGGTGTTCGCCGTCGACATCCCCTCGGGCCTGAACGCGGACACCGGCCAGCCCTGCGGGGCGTGCATTCGCGCCGGGGTCACCGCCGCCTTCGCCTTTCCCAAAATCGGCCACGTCGTGTATCCCGGGGCGGAGGTCACGGGGCAGCTCGAAGTGGTCGACATCGGCATTCCGCCGCACATCGCCGATCGGGTCGGACCCCGGCAGTTCCTGCTCTCGGCCCGGGATATCCGCGGCGGTCTGCCCCCCCGGCCGGCGGACACTCACAAAGGCCGCACCGGACACCTGCTGGTCGTCGCGGGCTCGCCGGGAAAAACCGGCGCGGCCGCCCTGGCCGCCATGTCGGCGCTGCGGGTGGGCGCGGGGCTGGTGACGGTGGGGGTTTCCCAAAGCCTGAACCCGGTCTTGGAGACGCTCATGCTGGAAGCCATGACCTCCCCCCTGCCCGAATCGGGAAACGGCATCCTGGGGCCCCCTGCCCGCGAGGGTCTCCTGTCTCTCTTGCAGGGGAAAACGTGCCTTGCCGTCGGCCCGGGTTTAGGGCCGGCGCCGGAAACCGGCGAGCTGGTGCGCGAGCTGATCCGGTCGAGCCCGCTCCCCATGGTAATCGACGCGGACGGCTTGAACCACCTGGCCGGTCACCTCGATCTTCTGAAAGGGGTTGCCGCGGCAGCGGTACTGACGCCTCATCCCGGAGAGATGGCGCGGCTGTTGGGGACGACGGCGGCCGCCGTGCAGCAGGACCGGATCGCCTGTGCCCGGGAGCTCGCGGCCGCCGGCAGGGTTCACGTCGTGCTCAAGGGCGCGCGCACCGTCATCGCCCACCCGGACGGCAGCGTGCATGTCAACCCCACCGGGAACCCCGGCATGGCCTCGGGCGGCATGGGCGATGTGCTGACCGGGGCCATCGCCGGCCTGATCACTCAGGGAGCACGGCCGGATCTCGCCGCCCGGGCGGCGGTCTATCTGCACGGCGCCGCCGGAGACCGCCTGGCCCGCGACCGAGGGCCGTGGGGCTTTCTGGCCGGCGAGGTCATGCACGCGCTGCCCGGCGAGATCGCCGGCGTCCTCGGGGGCACCTGAGTGGCGGCCTTCCGAGCCACACCTTCCGCACGCCTCACCTTCGACAGCCGCAGTGAGGAGGATACCCGCCGGGTGGGCGAATGCTGCGGCCGGCACGTCAACACCCCCATGGTTTTTTCCCTTATCGGTGATCTCGGCAGCGGCAAAACGATGTTTGTCCAGGGGCTGGCCCGCGGCCTCGGTGTGCCGGACGGCTGTTACGTGACGAGCCCCAGCTTCACCCTGATCAACGAATACCCCGGCCGCCTGCCGTTGGCCCACATCGACCTCTACCGCCTGGAAGCGGGCCTGGATCTTGACGACCTCGGGCTCGTCGACGTCCTGAAAAGCGACGGTGTCGCCGCCGTCGAATGGGCCGACAAATTGCCGCCCGGGGCCCTTTCCGACGCGCTGGAGATCCGCTTCGAGATCGCCGACGGCGACCGCCGCACCCTGCGCTTTTCTGCATATGGACAAGATGCATCGAGTCTGCTAAAGAGCCTGAACTTATCGGCCGGCGACCGCGGGTTCCCGGCTCCGGCCTGAAGGAACGGTAAGAACGGAGGCATTGAATGGGCGTCATCGTCCAAAAATACGGCGGCACCTCGGTGGCCAACCTAGATCGCATTCAAAACGTCGCCCGCCGGGCGGTCCGGACCTATCAGCAGGGCCACGACGTGGTGGTCATCGTGTCGGCCATGGCGGGGGTGACGGACGGACTGATCGGGCTGGCCAAAAAGGTCGACGAAAGCCCGGACAAGCGCGAGCTGGATGCACTGCTGGCCACCGGCGAGCAGACCACGGCGGCGCTGCTGGCCATGATGCTCCGATCCATGGGCCACCCGGCGCAGTCCCTGATGGGCTTTCAGGTGGAGGTCCGCACCAATTTCTGCTACGGCAACGCCCGCATCCAGGACATCCGCGTCGATCGCGTGTGCAGCCTGCTTGCGAACCGCACCATCGTGGTGGTGGCCGGCTTCCAGGGATGCGACCCCGAAGGCAACATCACCACCTTGGGCCGAGGCGGGTCCGACACCTCCGCGGTCGCCATCGCCGCCGCCCTCAAGGCGGATTCCTGCGAAATCTACACCGACGTCACCGGCGTCTTCACGGCCGACCCGAACGTGGTGGCCAAGGCGCGCAAGATTGACAGGATCTCCTACGAAGAGATGCTCGAGATGGCCAGCATCGGAGCCAAGGTCCTGCAGATCCGCTCCGTGGAGTTCGCGATGAAATACAACGTGCCGGTGCACGTCCGATCGTCTTTTTCAGATGAGGAGGGTACCATGGTCGTAGCTGAGGAAAATGGCATGGAACGGGTGGTGGTCTCCGCGGTGACCATGAACAAGAACGACGCACGGATCACGCTGAGAAAGGTTCCCGACCGGCCCGGCATCGCCGCCAGAATTTTCACCCCCGTCGCCGCAGCGGGGATCTGTGTCGACATGATCATCCAAAACACCCGTGCCAGCGGCGCAACCGACCTGACCTTCACGGTTCCGAAGGCCGATTTCAAGACCGCCCTGGACATCGAGAAAAAGGTGGCCAAGGAGATCGAGGCCGAGGACGTGTTCGGCGACGAGAACATCGCCAAGGTCTCCATCACCGGGGTGGGGATGCGCAGCCACCCCGGCGTGGCCGCGCGCATGTTCTCGACCCTGGCCCGCGAGGGCATCAACATCATGATGATCAGTACCTCCGAAATCCGCATCTCCTGCCTGATCGAGCAGAAATACGCAGAGCTCGCCGTGCAGTGCTTGCACACGGAATTCGGCCTGGATGCTCAATGAAAAAAGGGTTCAAGGGGTCAAGTCCAACAACGGCCTGCAACGCGCCTCACTCGACCCCTTGAACCCTTGAATCCTCGAACCCTTTTTAACGCATGCCCCGATTTACGTTCCATCAACTCATCTTCGTCACTCTGGCGGCCATGATTATTCTGGGGCTGTCCGTTTACCGCATGTTTTTTCTCTATTAACAACAGCGCGGGCCGCTGTTGTTACATTCGTCGGACGCCGATACCGAAGCGAGCATTCGTTGCGCCCAGGGTGTCCATGTCCCGACACCAAACCACCCGACTGGTCACGACGCTGGCGACCGAAGGGTAAATCGGCTGGTCTGTCTTGACTGAAATGATTTCGCCCGGTGTGACGGCGAAGTCGGAAAAAAGCATCATCCCACCGGCGCTGAAATTGTGCAGCTGGGCATACCCCAGTATGCCCGACCGGGGTTTCTCAATCATCACCACCGCCGAGCGCTCATAGCGGGTGCTCATTCGCAATTCGGCCCCGTTATATGCGGCCGCCGTTTCCTCACACCAGGTTGCCAGACGGGTGGGGCGCGCAGTGGAACCGGGGCTTTCAGTTGTCCCGTGCAGGGGGGCTGCCCCCGGGGCCCTTGCCGATCCCCTGTCGGGGCGGTGTTGAGCTGGACTGCAAAACGGGCAAGCTTTGCCGGTCAGCCTGGATCGGATGGTGGCCTCCCATTCATGCCCCTGGCCGCAAATCCACCACACCGGGCCTCTGTGATGTGACGAAACATCCCTGGCCCGAAGGTCGGCATTTCGGCTGGGGTGCCACTCCTTGATCAGCTCGGGTTTTTCATCCGCCATCCTCTGGTCGCTCTGCTTGTTCAGGTCCCGGCAGAACGTGCATTGCATGCCCCGGGTGCGGTCGCTCACCCGGGCCAGCCACCAGTGTCCCTTCTCGCAAAGCCACCACACCTTGCGGCTGGACCCCGGGGTTACGTCTTTCGGCCCCAGGCCGCCGTTCTTGGTGGGGTGCCATTGCCTGGCGAGGTCCGGCATTAATACGTAAAGATTGTAGGCTTCCGAGGGCTTGGGCACGGGACAATGCTCCTTACGCTTCAAGGCTCGCGGACCCGGGGAGATGCCGAATCGAGGGCGAGCGCTTCATCATCAAGAGAAAACCGGACAGAAACGGCGGATGCGAGGATGCGCGAAAATCACGAAAACAACGCAGGCGGATTCGATGATGTGGCTACAAGGTAAAGGAAGGCTTCACCCAAAGTCAATACTTTTTTCGGCCGCTCCGATCTCGGCGGCGATTCTCCGTGCCGCCGCACGCGGGTCCTTGGCATCCCGGATCGGCCGACCGATCACGAGGTAGTCGGAGCCGGCTTTGACCGCAGCGGCGGGTGTGACGATGCGGACTTGATCCTCCGTGCCGGACGACTCCCCGGCGGGCCGGATGCCCGGTGTCACGGCGAGGAAGTCTCGCCCGAATTTCTGTTTGATGGCCGCGACTTCGAGCCCGGAGCACACGATCCCCGCGCACCCGGCGGCCCTGGCCATCTCGGCGCGCTTCATCACCAGCCGGGGGAGGTCGGCGGCCAGGTCGTCGCGAAAGCCCGCCCCGGCGATGTCCGCCGCGGAAACGCTGGTCAGCACCGTGACCCCGAGCACCCCGACGCGGCCACCGCCGGCGGCCACCGCCGCCTCGAGCATGCGCGGGTCCTCTCCGCAGTGCACCGTGGCGAGTTTGACGCCCAGCTCGGCGACACCGGCCATGGCCCTCGAGACGGTCGCGGGGATGTCGTGCAGTTTGAGGTCCAGGAACACGCCGGCCGACCCCGCCGCGTTGATGAAAGTGATGATGCCCGGCCCGCCGCGCACGAAGAGCTCCAACCCCACCTTGAACATGCCCACCACGTCGGCCAGCAGTTCCACCCAACGCTTCGCATCATCCTCCGATGGAACGTCCAATGGGAATATGATGTAGTCCTTGGCAGGCCTCATTATTACTCCGGCAAGTAAATATGTCTAATACCAGAAATTCGCGCAGAGGCGGAGCGGGGTGCCCGCCGCGGCGATCCGCAACCAATTTTTCGCGCGACCCTGCTACGCCCCCCAGCCGTCTCAGGGATACCGCAGACAGGCAGCGACGGCTATCGGCTCCGTGGGGGTCGGTCCTCCGGGGCTGTCCGGGTCGGCATGGAGCGGGCTGGCTGCCGTACGCTGGTTCGTTGAACGGATGGTTGCGGCTCGCCGCGGCGGGCACCCCGCTCCGCCTGACATCGGCTTAGCTTGCACCTGTTTATTTGCCGGAGTAGCCGTGTCGTCACGAAATCATCGCCCGTAGTGCTGCTCCACCCACCGTTGATACTCGCCGCTCCGGACCCGTTCGACCCATGCCCGGTTGCCCAGGTACCATTCAATGGTCTTGCGCAAGCCGGTGGCGAACGTCTCACGGGGAGTCCAGCCGAGATCCTTCTCGATCTTGCTGCAGTCGATGGCGTAGCGCAGGTCGTGGCCCGGGCGGTCCTTGACGAAGGTGACCAGCTTGCGTCGGGGCCCCAGCCCCGCATCGGGCAGAACCTCGTCGACCCGGTCGCAAATCTGATGAACCGTGTCGATGTTCGCAATTTCGCAGCGGCCGCCGACGTTGTAAACGCCGCCGCGCCTTCCCTTCTGCATGATGAGCCATATGGCCCGGCAGTGGTCGCTCACGTAAAGCCAATCCCGGATGTTCCGCCCCTGGCCATACACCGGCAACGGCTTGCCTTCCGCCGCATGCAGGATCATCAGCGGGATGAGTTTCTCCGGGAACTGATAAGGGCCGTAATTGTTGGAGCAGTTGGAGATGGTCACGGGCAGGCCGTAGGTTTGGCTGTAAGCTCGCACCAGGTGATCCGAAGCCGCCTTGGAAGCTGAATACGGGCTGTTCGGCCGGTAGGCGGTTTCCTCGGTGAAGTACCCCTCGGGGCCGAGCGACCCGTAGACTTCATCCGTGCTCACATGGTGAAAGAGGGTGAGACGGCCGCCCTGCTCCCTTGCCGTCTCCAGCAAGATGAAGGTGCCCTCCACGTTGGTCCGGATGAAGGCGTCCGGGGCCACGATCGAGCGGTCCACATGGGACTCGGCGGCAAAGTGGCAGACGGTGTCGATCGCGAAGCGGCGGAACACGTCGCGCACCGCCTCGCGGTCGCAGATGTCGGCATGCACGAACGTGTACCGGTCCGGGTGTTGTTGTTCAACATCCGCCAGGCTCTCCGGGTTGCCGGCATAGGTCAGCTTGTCGATGTTGACCACCCGGCCCGGGAAGCCGGCTTCGTTCAACAGGCAACGGACAAAATTCGATCCGATGAAACCACAGCCGCCGGTGACCAGGATGTTTTGCATAATGGGTGTTTGGGTGTTTTGTTGTTTGGGTTTTGAGTGATCGATTGCTGTTTGAAAAGTATAACTTATTTCCCGACTCCCATAAATATTTTTTTTCATGCCGCCCACGGCATGAAAAAAACGAGAAAAAAGTTGAATCCACAAGCCTGCCATGGTATAAGAATTCATAATGTTTCCAAATAACTATTTATCGTAACACCAATCGATCCAACCATCCATGCAACGCCATCACGTCAGTGCGGGAAATTTCCATGTCGGCCATGGGCAGCCGCTGATTCTGGAAGCTTACCTGGGGACCTGTGTGGGCGTCGCCGTGGTCGACCCGGATGCCGGCGTCGGCGGGCTCGCCCATTTTCTGCTTCCGGAACCGGTTTCGCTCGAGAGCACCTTTCAACCGGGCAAATACGCCTCCAGCGGAATGCCTCTTTTTCTCAAAGCCCTGTACGAGGCGGGGGCGCGGCGGGAAGGGCTGAAGGCAACGATGGCGGGCGGGGCCCTGGTGGGCCCGGTCGACGACCTCGACCTCAATCTCGACATCGGCGGCCGGACGGCGGAAATCGCCGAACGAATTTTGAAAGCGGAGGGCATCCCCATCCGCACGGAAGAGACCGGCGGTTTTTTTTCCTGCTGCATCAGCCTGGACATGCAGCAGTGGAGATGTCAGATTGAGCCGTCCGGCGTTGAGAAAACGGCACTCTCAGGATGCGCCGCGCCACCCACCCCGGAGGAAATCAACCGGGCGGTTGAGCAGTTGAAACCCGTACCCCAGGCAGCGCTCAAAATCATGCGGCTGATCGACGAGGACGAATACGACATCCGGACGCTGGCGGACGAATTGCGCAAGGACCAGGTTCTCTGCGCGCGCACCCTCAAGTTGGCCAATTCGGTCATGTTCGCCAGCCGCAACCCGATCGAGTCCGTCGACCACGCCCTCATGTACCTCGGGGTCAACCTGCTCGTGAAGTTCGTGATCGCCGCGGCGGTGGAGGGGTTTTTCGCCCAGTCGGCCTCCGGGTACTCGCTCTGCAAGGGCGGGCTTTATCATCACGCCGTCGGCACGGCGATCGTGAGCGAAAAACTGGCCAAGCTGACCACCGCGGCCAAACCCGGTCTGGCCTATACCGCGGGACTGCTGCACGACATCGGCAAAGTGGTGCTCGACCAGTTCGTCGCCGGCGCCGCGCCCCTCTTTTACCGGCAGCTGATCGAGGAAAGGGCGACCGATTTCATCCAGGCGGAGCAATCCCTGTTCGGCACCACCCACAGCGAGGTCGGCTATCGCCTGGCGAAAAAATGGGCGCTTCCGGATTCACTGGCAGAGGCCATCCGCCACCATCACCGGCCCGAGCAGGGAAACGGGAATATAGAGTTGAACCACATCGTTTTTCTGGCCAACCTGATCATGTCCAGGTTCCATGCCGGCCTGGAGCTGGAGAAGCAGGACACCGGCGCCCTATCCCCCCGGATGGGGGCCATCGGCCTGTCCACCAGCCAGTTTCCCCAGATCGTGGACATGATCCCCCTGAGCGTCTTCGAGGCCGCACCGGCGGCGGCCATCACCGCATAGAAACCGGAAGGGCCTCGACGGGGCCATCGGAAAGAACGAATGGATCTCAGTGAACACCAGCGAAACCTGCTGCGGCTGCTTCCGGCCGTCGACCGCCTGATGGAGCTCGCCAAAACAGAGGCCTGCTTCGAACTGGTTCCCGCCTCGGTGGTGGTGAACGCGATCCGCACCGTCATCGACGAGGACCGCCGCCGCATCCGGGAGGGCGACCCTACGCCCCGCGAGAAGGATCTCGCGGCTGCCGCCGTCATGCCGCGCGTCAAGGATGCCGTCCGGTCGGCCATGCAACCGAAGCTGCGGCGGGTCATCAACGCCACGGGGGTCGTGATCCACACCAATCTGGGCCGCTCCCTGCTGGCGCCGGAGGCCGTGGAGAACCTGGCCGTCGTGGCCGGCCGCTACTCCAATCTCGAATACGATCTGGCAGCGGGCCGGCGCGGCTCGCGCTACATGGCGGTCCGGGACCTGCTGTGTGACATCACCGGCGCCGAGGAGGCGATGGTGGTCAACAACAACGCCGGCGCCGTGCTCATCAGCCTGGAAACCATCGCCCGGGACCGCAACGTCATCGTTTCCCGCGGGGATCTCGTCGAAATCGGCGGATCCTTCCGCATCCCGGACGTCATGGCCAAAAGCGGCGCCATCCTCAGGGAGGTCGGCACCACCAACCGCACCCATTTGCGCGACTACGAAGGGGCCATTGACCCGGGCACCGCATTGCTGCTCAAGGTGCACTGGAGCAACTACAGCATTGTCGGTTTCACCGCCCAGGTGCCCCTCCGCGAGCTGGTCGAGCTGGGCGCACGGCGAGGCATTCCCGTGATGGAGGACCTGGGCAGCGGCACCTTCATCGATTTTTCCCGGTACGGCCTGCTGAAGGAGCCCACCGTCCAGGAATCGGTCGCCAGCGGCGCCGATGTGGTCACCTTCAGCGGTGACAAGCTTTTAGGGGGGCCGCAGGCCGGGATCATCGTGGGCCGCAGGCCCCTGATCGAAAGCATCCGCAAAAACCCCATCCACCGTGCGCTGCGCATCGACAAACTGACCCTGGCCGCCCTGGAGAGCACCCTGCGGCTTTACCGGGACGAAGCGCGGGCGGTGGCCGCGATCCCGACCCTGCGCATGCTGACGGAAAACGAAACCGCGGTCCAGCCGCGTGCCGAGGAGCTCGCCCGCCGCCTGCAGGCCATCGGGGACTCCCGCCTGAAGGTCGAGATCGTCCGGCTCTCCTCCAAGGCCGGCGGCGGGTCGCTGCCGCTGCTGGATCTGCCCAGCCGCTGCCTGAAGGTGCAGGTCGACGGGCTGACGGCCAATCAGCTCGAACTGAAGCTGCGGCGGAACGATCCGCCGATCATCGGGCGCATCGAAGACGGGGCCTTCCTGATGGATGCACGGACCCTTCAACCGGATGAGGCACCGATCATCGCCGCGGCCCTGGCGTCGGTCCTGGTAGGTGGTTGACCCATGACGAATCGAAGAAAAAAAATCGCGTGGAAAGCCGGCGCCAGCCGTCATTTCCTGCTGTCCCAAACCGACATCCGGCGGGTCGAGGGCCTGCCGGAGTATGGCGCCGACCGCGCCCGGAACGCGCTCCTCGCAGCCTTTCCGGACGTTGGATGCGGCCAGCGGCTCCGGCAGGAGGCCATCGAGCGCCTCAACGACTGTGACCGGTTCGGCGTCATCGTTCTGCGGCCGGATGAAGCCCCGGCAGCCGACGGGGCCGCACCGGACGCCGACACCCTGGCCCCCATCGCCGAGCGCCTCGAAGCGGCCTGCCGCCGGGCCGGCGCCTTCTGGGGGATTGAGGACACGGGTCTGCTGGCCGGGTACTGGCCGAACCGGGCGGCGGCCGAATGCGTCGAGCTGGCCCGCATCCTGCAGGATGAGATCCGCACCCAGACCGGCAGCACCGTCACGGCCGGCATCGCCGTCTACCCCTGCCTCGACTACCCGCGGCAGCAGGCCCTGGAGAATGCCCGCAAGGCCATCGACCATGCCGTGTTTTTCGGCCCCGGCAGCCGGGTGGCCTTCGACGCGGTCAGCCTGAACATCAGCGGAGACAAATATTACGAACGCGGCGACATTGCCTCCGCCATCCGTGAATTCGAGCACGCCCTCACCTTGGACAGCGGCAATGTCAACGTGCTCAACAGCCTCGGGGTCTGTTATGCCGTGCTCGGCGATCACGAACGGGCCCTGGAGCAGTTCTCGGCCGCCCTGCGCCTGGAACCCGGCGAGTACATGGCGGTCTACAACATCGGTTTGATCCACGCCTTGCTCGGCCGCCGCGAAACCGCCCTGGGGTTCTTCCTCACGGCCAACGCCTTGCGGGACGACGTGTTTGAAATCCTGGTGCAGACCGGCAAACTCTACCTGGAGATGGGCCAGCCGAAGGCCGCCCGCCCCTTCCTGGAGCACGCCTCGCGCCTGCGCGCCAAATCCGGCAATGCCTACCGGTTGCTCGGCGACTGCTACGCCGCCGTCGGGCTCCCGGAAAAAGCCGTCGGCGCCTACCAAAGGGCCGTGAAGGCCAACCCGGCCGATTCGATGGCCCTCTCGGCCCTGGGCTGCCTCTTCGGTGAAAAGGGCGAGAACCCGGAAATCGCCATGGTGTTCTGCAAGGAGAGCGTGAGGCTGGCCCCCGACAACGCGTTGTTCCACCACCGCCTGGGCGTGCTGTACGTCAAGTTGAACCGCCTGGAGCAGGCTCTGGAAGAGTTCGAACAGGCCGGCCGCCTGGGCCAGGATGCCACGGAGGACATCCGCCGGGTCAGAGAGCGGATGGGGAGTCGCAACTGAGGTCATCCCGTCGGCCCGTCGAGCCCGTCAGCCCGGGGTAACTCTTCTGATCAACCGGTCCACCGGTGCACGGGCCCGCAGCTGACGGGCTAACGGACTGACGAGGTACCTATGACCGACCACTTGAAAATCATCTCCGAGATCCTGGAGGACAGCCTGCGCGTCAAACGCGCCTCCATCCAGGCCAACGCCGACCGGATCCGCCAAGGCGCCGAAGTTCTGGCCGCCTGCATTTCCGCCGGCCATAAAATCCTGATATTCGGAAACGGCGGCAGCGCCGCCGACTCACAGCACATCGCCGCGGAATTCGTGAACCGCTTCCGGATCGAGCGGCCGCCGTTGGCCGCCCTGGCCCTGACCACGGACACTTCGGTGTTGACCAGCATCGGCAACGACTACCACTTCGACGAGGTCTTCGAAAAACAGGTCCGCGCCCTGGGCGTGAAAGGCGATGTCGCCTGGGGCATCAGCACCAGCGGCAACTCCCCCAATGTGGTCAAAGCCATCCGGACCGCCCGCACCAACGGGCTGAAAACGCTCGGGATGACCGGGCCGAGCGGACAACTGGCCGAATGCGCCGATCTGGTCCTCACCGTGGAATCCTCCGTCACCGCCCGGATTCAGGAGACCCACATCACCATGGGCCACCTGCTGTGCGAGTTGGTCGACCGGATTCTTTTCCCTGAGAGGTGCGGCCGATGAAACGCGACGTCGGACCGATCGACCTCACCCGCGTCAAGACCTATTCGCTCGCCGACCGCCCCCGCAAGGTCACCACCATGGCGTTCGCCAGCGGCTGGACCCGGGGCGCTTCGTTTGCAGCGTTTCTGGAGCGCCTGCCGGACATTCTGGCTGCCGCCGATCTCAAAGCCGCCGTAGCGGCCATCGTCGCCGCCCATCAAAAGCACCGCCCGGTGATTTTCGGCATGGGCGCTCACGTCATCAAGGTGGGCCTGGGCCCCGTCGTGGTCGACCTGATGGAGCGCGGGGTCATCACGGGGGTCGCCATGAACGGCGCCGGCATCATCCACGACGCGGAGCTGGCCATGGCCGGCCGGACCTCGGAGGACGTCGGCCCTGCCCTGGACGACGGTTCCTTCGGCATGGCCGAAGAGACCTCAGCCGTCATCGCCGGCGCCCTCGAGGCGGCCGTCCCGGGCGAAACGGGGCTGGGCCGGGCCGTCGGCGCCATGCTCCTGGCCTCCGGGTTCCCGTTCACGGAGCAGAGCATCCTGGCGGCCGGGGCGCGGTTGGGGGTTCCGGTCACGGTCCACGTGGCCATCGGCACCGACATCATCCACATGCATCCGGACTTTGACGCCGCCAGGGCCGGCGCCGCCTCCCATGTCGACTTCCGCATCCTGGCCGCCCAGGTCGCGCACCTGGAGGCGGGGGTGTACATCAACGCCGGCTCCGCCGTGATCCTGCCGGAGGTGTTTCTGAAAGCGGTCAGCCTCGCCCGGAACCTGGGCCACCGGCTGGACGCGTTCACGACCGTCAACCTGGACTTCATGCGCCACTACCGGCCGTCGGTCAACGTCGTTCAGCGCCCCACGGCCCGCGGCGGGCGGGGCATCAGCCTGATCGGCCACCACGAAATCATGCTGCCGCTGATCGCCGCCGGGGTGATTGAAGGGCTCGCCACCGGTTGATAAGCACCCGCCGGCGGCGGCGGCATGCGCACCCCCCCTCATGGGGGAGCCCTCAGCGCACGCCTCATTCCTCGGGATTTCGCATGCATTGCCGCCGGGCATTTCTGAACCACCTGCGGTGAATTTTCCCGGCCGCTGCCGGTTCGGCGACCCATTGCGGCGCCAAATCGATTCTTGACAAATCGTTGTTTTTTGCATTTAAGCCTTTATCTTGCTTGTATGAAAAGCAACCGTTGATGCCATCCTGGATGTCGTGCTTCTTTTAACCCGTTGAGCTTTCAGCTTCGAGCTTCAAGCCTTTTGAGGAGATGGTTGAACATGCCCATTTACGAATACCACTGTGACGCGTGCGGAAAGGATTTCGAGTGCCTCGTCTTCGGCGGTGAAAAGCCCCCGTGCAAGGGCTGCCGCAGCAAAAAAGTCCGCAAGCGGATGTCCGCCTGCGGCTTTGTCAGCAAGGGCGGCGGCGGCCAGACCGTCAAACAGGCGGCCGGCGCCTCCTCTTGCGGCGGCTGCCACGCCGGAAGCTGCGCGGGGTGCAAGCACTGATGGCGACGCCCGTCGTGATCGGCACCCGCGGGAGCAAGCTCGCTCTGTGGCAGGCCGAGTGGGTGCGCTCAGCGATCAGGCAGCGTTTCCCCGGTGTGGCCGTCGAGCTGTCGGTGATCAAGACCCAGGGCGACAAGATCCTGGACGTGCCGCTCGCCAAGGTCGGCGGCAAGGGCCTCTTCGTCAAGGAGATTGAGGACGCCCTGCTGCAGGGCCGGGCAGACGTGGCGGTCCACAGCATGAAGGACATGCCCTCGGAAATCCCGGCGGGGCTGGTCATCGGGGCCGTGCCGGAACGCGAAACCCCCACCGATGTGCTCCTCTCCCGGAACGGTCTCCCCCTGAGGGAACTGCCGGCCGGAAGCGTCATCGGCACCAGCAGCCTCAGGCGGGCCGCCCAGCTCAGGCACCTGCGCCCGGATCTGGAGGTCGTGCCCCTGCGGGGCAACGTGGAAACCCGCATTCGCAAACTCGACACCGATCCGCTGGCGGCCGTGGTCCTGGCCGCCGCGGGCATCAAGCGTCTGGGCCTGGAGCACCGCGTCACCGAGCACTTGGACGATGAGCGCATGCTCCCGGCCGTCGGTCAGGGGGCGCTGTGCATCGAGGTCCGGGAGCAGGACCCCCGCGTCGGCCCCATGGTCGCCGCCCTGGACCACCCCGCCACCCGCACCGTGGTGAGCGGCGAGCGCGCGTTCCTGAAACGCCTTCAGGGCGGCTGCCAGGTGCCGATTGCCGGTCACGGCCGCCTCGACGGCGCGTTCTTCACGTTGACGGGCCTGGTGGCCGATGTCGATGGAGGCACCGTGATCAAACACCGTTTGAGCGGGCCGGCGTCCTCGGCGGAGAGGATCGGCATCGAGCTGGCCGAAATCCTCCTCAGCCGGGGAGCGGATGAAATTTTGAAAAACCTCACCAGCACGGCACTGTGACATGAAATTACCCATCGTCTACCTTGTGGGAGCAGGCCCCGGGGACCCCGGCCTGATCACCGTCAAAGGCCGGGAGTGCATTGCGGCGGCGGACGTGATCATCTATGACTATCTGGCGGCTCCTTCCCTGTTGAAGCACGCGTCCGGGAACGCGGAGCTGATCTACGTCGGCAAGAAAGGCGGGGACCACACCCTGCCCCAGGACGAGATCAACGCCCTGATCGTCGCCAAGGCCCGGGAAAACAAAATCATCACGCGTCTGAAAGGCGGCGACCCCTTCGTCTTCGGCCGCGGCGGGGAGGAAGCCGAGGTCCTGGTGGAGGCCGGCATCCCGTTCGAGATCGTCCCGGGCGTCACGTCGGCCGTCGCGGCGCCGGCCTATGCCGGCATCCCCCTGAGCCACCGCAAGCTCACCTCGACCATCGCCTTTGTCACCGGCCACGAGGACCCGTCCAAGGAGGAGTCCGGCATCGACTGGTCGGCGCTCGCCCGGGGCATCGGCACGCTGGTCTTCTTCATGGGGGTCAAAAACCTGCCCCGCATCGTGGCCGAGCTCACCCGCCACGGGCGGCCGCCGGAAACGCCGGTGGCCCTGGTGCGGTGGGGGACCACGCCGCAGCAGGTCACCGTGAGCGGAACCCTGGCCGACATCGTCGTGCGGGTCAAGCAGGCCGGGCTCAAGGCGCCGGCCATCATCGTGGTGGGAGAAGTCGTCGGCCTGCGCGAGCGCCTCAAGTGGTTCGAAACCCGCCCCCTGCTGGGGAAGCGCATCGTCGTCACGCGCTCGAGGGACCAGGCGAGCGATCTGGTCAAGGCGCTTTCCGACCGGGGCGCCGAATGTCTGGAGTGCCCCACGATCCAGGTGGTCGCACCGGATGATGTCGGCCCGCTCGACCGGGCCATCGCGGAGCTGCCCGCCTTCGACTGGATCGTTTTCACCAGTGTGAACGGCGTCAGCTGGTTCTTCAAACGGTTGTTCGCCTCCGGCAAGGACGTGCGCGCCGTCGGTCGCCTGCGCACGGCGGCCATCGGGCCGGCCACCGCCGAGCGGTTGAAGTGCTTCGGCCTGTCGAGTGACCTTGTGCCCGAAACCTTCCGGGCCGAAGCGATTGTTGCCGCCTTCCGCGGGGAGCCGATCCGCGGCAAGGCAATCCTCCTGCCCCGCGCCCAGGAAGCCCGGCAGGTCCTGCCGGAGGAGCTATCCGCCATGGGGGCGACCGTGCGGGAGGTCGCCGCGTACAAGACCGAGCCGGCGTCCGCGGACGTTCGGGAGCTCGTGGAGCGCCTCGAGGAGCGGACGGTCGACCTCATCACCTTCACCAGCTCGTCGACCGTGAAAAATTTCAGAGCCCTGCTGCCGGCCGACCGTTTGGCAGACCTGACGGCCGGGGTCCCGGCCGCCTGCATCGGCCCGATCACGGCCGACACCGCCCGCGAGCTGGGATTCGATGTGCGCATCGAGGCGCGGGACTACACCATCCCGGGATTGGTCGAATCGATCCTCGCGCATTACGCCCAAGAGTGAATTTCGCTTCCACAACGTCGAGGGTCTTGAACTCGCGCCGGAAATTCGGTAAAGATATCCTATCGCAACGTCATTCCACACTTTCAAGGGGTTGCCCATGAAAATCGCGCATCAGGAAAAAGACGGCATCATCTGCTTCCAGATCGAAGGGCGCCTCGATGCGGAATCCGCTCCGGAGGCCGAAATCCTGGTGAAAGGCGCCCTCAAACAGGGCAGCCAGCGGCTGCTCTTCGATATGAGCAAGATGGACTACATCAGCAGCGCCGGCTTGCGGGTGATTCTGATGGCGGTAAAAGATGTGCGGAACAAGAAGGGCAAGGTGGTTCTCTGCGGGCTTACCCCCTATGTCAAAGAAATCTTTGACGTTAGCAATTTTTCTTCCATCATCCCGATCACCGACTCGGTCGAAGCGGGGCTCCAGCAGATGCGGTAGCCCCTCGATGCCCGCCGGCCGCCGCGCCGCCTTCGGCGGCGACGGCTCGCACCTGCGCCCGCGTCTTCGACCGGCCTGGAATATCCCATGCGTGAAGCCTCCCCATACGCGCTCATCGATGCCTGCAACCGTCGCCTGACCTATCTGCGGATTTCGATCACCGACCGCTGCAACTTGCGCTGCGCCTACTGCCTGCCCTGCGAGGACACCCCCCGGCTCGACCACGTTGACATCCTGCGCTACGAGGAAATTCTGCGCATCGTCCGGGTGGGCGCGCAGCTCGGCATCTCCAAGCTGCGGGTGACCGGCGGCGAACCTTTGGTCCGCAAGGGCGTCTACGGCTTTCTGGCGGAGCTCGCCCGCATTCCCGGGATCCGGGATTTGTCCCTCACCACCAACGGGGTGTTGCTGGAAGAAAACATCGACCGGATCAAGTCGGCCGGCGTCGCCCGGATCAATATCAGCCTCGACACGCTCAAACCGGAACGCTACCGCGACATCACCGGCACGGATGCCTTCGACCGGGTGTGGGCCGGGATCCGCGCCGCCGAGGCCGCGGGCGTCAGCCCGATCAAGATCAACGTGGTCGCTCTCTCCGGCGTGAACGACGACGAGCTGGTGGACCTGGCGCGCCTGTCGCTCGAATCGCCCCTGCATGTGCGGTTTATCGAGTTCATGCCCATCGGCCAATCCCGCCTGGGTGCAAGGCCGCCGCTGCTGGTCCCCGATATCCGCGAGCGGATCAGCGCTCTCGGTGCCCTGGTTCCGGTGGAGCGCACGGAGATGGACGGCCCGGCCCTGCGCTACCGGTTCGAGGGCGCCAGGGGCGAGATCGGTTTCATCCCGGCCATCAGTCATCACTTCTGCAGCCGCTGCAACCGCCTGCGGTTGACGGCGAGCGGCCAGCTCCGCCCGTGCCTGCTGTCCGACCGGCAGGAGGACCTGAAAGGGCCTTTGCGGAGGGGCTGCAGCGACGATGAACTGGCCGAGATTTTCTTCGAGGCCACCCGGCACAAGCCCACGGACCACAACCTGGCCGTGGGCGAGCCGGCGCATGTGTGCTGCCAGATGCGCTCCATCGGCGGGTGATGGCGCCGCCGGAGGGCCAAGCTTTGCGTTGCGCTTCGCCCCGCCTTCACTGCGGCGTACGGAGAGTACGCCTCGCGAGGCGGGGCTCGCGCGCCTTGATCTTGGCCCTCGGGCGACGCCATCCGGAATCCGCTCCGCCGCAGGCGGAATGCACGAACATTTGACCCCTTGAATCCTTTTTAGATTCTCCCCTCCCCTTGCGGGAGGGGGGTTGGGGGCGGGGTATCGACCCCTCGAACCCTGGACCCCTCGACCCCTTGAACCCTTTCGTGGAGGAAGCGATGGACATTAAAATCGTGAAGCTCGAAAACCCGAACCACCTGAACCTGATTCTGGGGCAGTCGCACTTCATCAAGACCGTGGAAGACATGCACGAGGCCATGGTCTCCACCGTGCCGGGCGCCAAATTCGGCCTGGCCTTCTGCGAGGCCTCGGATGTGTGCCTGGTCCGCCACACCGGGACCGACCCGGAGCTCGTGGAGCTCGCCAAGAAGAACGCCTTCGCCCTGGCGGCCGGCCACAGCTTCATCGTCTTCATGCGGGACATGTTCCCCATCAACGTGCTCAACACCGTGAAGAACCTGCCCGAGGTGTGCCGCATTTTCTGCGCCACGGCCAACCCCGTCGAAGTGGTGGTCGGCGAGACCGAACAGGGCCGCGGCATCCTGGGCGTGATCGACGGGTTCAAATCCAAGGGGATCGAAACCGAGGCCGACATCAAAAAGCGCAAGGAACTGCTGCGTAAAATCGGCTACAAGCACTGACGCCATCGCCGTCGAGGCGGCTTGGTTGGTCCGGTAGTCTTCAATTTTGTGCCTGTTCAGTCATCGACAGCGGCGGTGGTGGACATCAACCTCGCCGGGTGGTTCCTGTGCGTGCGGAAGGCCTTCCGCACGATGAGAACCCGGGACCCATGCGGTGGGGCGCATAATCAACAACGGCTCGATCTCCTCGCACTCCCCACTGACCCGGCTTACAGGTCCGAGACTCCAAGGATCTGCTTGTCCCTCACCCGCATGGTGACATCCCGCAGACAAACCAAAGCGTTTTGCGGACACCCGACTGCGATCACCCTGTTCCTCCAAAATAACTGTTGACAACTACCATGCAAATTTGTATGACAATCTTACAATCTAATTATCTGTCAATTTATCCTTGGGGGCTTTCCGGTGGCGCGCATCGTCAAAAAGAAACTTTCCGATTCGGTTCTCGAGGAAATTATCCGGATGTTCGACAGCGGCGAGCTGAAGGAGGGCGACAAGCTGCCCAACCAGAACGCGCTCGCCGCCCAACTCGGCGTGTCACGGGCCTCTCTCCGGGAGTCGCTGCACACCCTGGCCATCACCGGCGTACTGGAGCAGCGACCGGGCTTCGGCACCATCGTGCGCGGCCGGCTGCCCAAGAACTTTTCCGACTTCCTGAGTCTGCCCCTGATCTCCGACGCCACGGAAACCATCGAACTGGTGGAAGCCCGGCGTTACATCGAAGTCGCCAACGTGGAGCTGGCGGTCGAGCACGCCACGGATGAGGAGGTGGCGGAGCTGGGCCGGCTGGTCATGGCCATGGCCGATGCCGTCCGGGCGCATGACCAGGCCGCCTATGTCCAGCGGGACGCGGAGTTCCATCACCTGCTGGCCAAGGCCACGGGCAACCGTTTCATGGTGCACTTGTTTCTCACGATCCGGCGCATCATGCAGCAGTTCATCACCGAATCCTTCAGCGCCCTTCCCAGCATGCTGGACCGGTCGCTCGCCGATCACAAGCGCATCTGTGAAGCCATCCTGCGCCGCGACCGGAGCCTGGCGGTAAAGGAGATGACCCGGCACATGGCCAACATCCGCAAGGCCATGGAGAATTTTTACCACATCACCCATCCGGAAACGTCCGAATCTGCTGCGCGCGCGGAGCATTCGGCCCACAGGTAGGAACATCGTCCGACACATTTAAAGAAGGAAGCCTCCATGCGAATCGACAAGGAGCTGTGCGTGTGCTGCGGAGAATGCATCGCCCTCTGCCCGGTGAATGCCATCCGCCTGCAAAAAAAGGACAAGGCGACAGGCGCGAAGGCCCATGCGGCGATCGACTACGACGAATGCGTGGAGTGCGCGGCCTGTTTCCGCTCAAAGATCTGCCCGGAAAACGCCATCCAGGAGGAAAAGCTCGCCTGGCCGCGCATCCTGCGCAAGGCCTTCTCCGACCCGGTCTACACCCACGAGGGCACCGACATCCCCGGCCGGGGCACCGAGGAGATGAAGACCAACGACGTCACCGGACGCTTCAAGGACGGCTTCATCGGCATCGGCCTGGAGTTCGGCCGGCCGGGAATCGGCACGCGCTTCCGCGAGGCCGAGAAGGCGATTAAAAAGCTGGTCCCGCTCGGCGTGCACCTCGAACCCAACAACCCCTTGACCCAGCTCATCGCCAACCCGCACACCGGGGAGCTCAAACCTGAAATCCTGAACGAGAAGGTGCTTTCCACCATCGTGGAGGCCATCATCCCGGTGGAGAAGTTTCAGGAGGTGATGGCCGTGGTCCGTGAGATCGCCGATGAGGTGGACACGGTTTTCAGCTTCGATGTGATCGGCAAGGTGGCGCCCGACGGATCGATCCCGGCAGCGCAGGAAATGCAAAAGGCCGGGCTCACACCGTCCTTCAACGGCAAGGTCAACGTCGGCCTGGGGCGGCCGTCGTTCCCGTTCTGATGGCATAGCAAGGAGAATTCATGTCGCACACATTGCACCGCTGCGGGAAACACGACGACCTCAAGAACGACTTTGTCGTATTCTGCATGTCGGCCAAAACCGTCAACGCCAAGGGCTCGGGCCCGAAAATGAGAAAGTTCTTCGAGATCCTCAAGAAGTACCCCGCGGTGAATTTCGGGGACGTGAAGACCGGGAGCCGGTTCAACTCCGACTGGCAGACGATCCACGACGGCTACAAGGACCAGTCGGTCGCCCACTACGTGTTTTCCGACGCCGAGGTGGTCGGGCAGATCCTCAAGGAACTCAAGGAAGCCGATCTCGGCCTGTCCGTGATCGTGAGCGGCGTCTTCGAAAAGGTGGGCGAGCTCTGTCGCCAGGCCGGACTGCCGATGCACACCGTGGAGTATTCCGGCGGGGTCATGGGCCGAACCGAGCGCCTGCCCAAGGGGCCGGTCTTATCGATCACCACCATGTGCGGCCACGGGCTGGTGTCCGCGAATCTCGTGAAGAAAATGGCGACCCTGGTCAAGAAGGGCAAGAAAAGCCTCCCGGAAGCCGCCGCCGAACTCGCCAAACCCTGCATGTGCGGCGTCTTCAACGCCCAGAGGGCCGAGCGGCTGCTCATGGAGCTGAACTGAACGATACTGCGCCGCCAACCGGTGCTGCAGCGAAAAACCCATTTGATTGAAGGAGGCAGAAGCATGACGGAAACGATCAAGCCCGTGAAGGACTGGAAAGAGGGTGTGGGCCGGGTCAAGATGATCATCAACGGCGAGTGGGCGGATGCCGGCGGCAAGTGGCTGTCCGTGGAAAACCCCGCTCACAAGGGTACGGACGCGGGGCAGGTCCCCCGGGGCGGTGCGGCCGAGGTGGACCGGGCCGTCGCGGCGGCGGCCGAGGCATTCAAATCCTGGAAGAAGTTACCGGCCCGCGAGCGCGGCAAGGCCCTGCTCAAAATCGCCGACGCCCTGGAAACCGAGAAGGAGGAGTTCGCCCGGCTCTACTCGATTGAAACCGGCAACGCCATCGCCACCCAGTCGCGCGGTGAGGTCATGCTGACGGCGGACCTGATCCGCTACTTCGGCGGGGTGGCGAGCGAAATCAAGGGCGAGGTCATTCCCCTGGGCGAGCAGCTCTTCAGCTACACCCGCCGCGAGCCCCTGGGGGTGGTGGGCGGCATCGTGCCGTGGAACGCGCCGCTCGCCCTGAGCGCGCTCAAGATCTCCATGGCGCTCACCCCCGGCAACACGTTGGTGCTCAAGCCCTCCGTGGAAGCCCCGCTCACCGCCGTCAAGCTGGTGGAACTCTGCAACCGCTTCCTGCCCAAGGGGGTCCTCAACGTGGTCACCGGCACCGGGTCCGAATGCGGCCAGGCGCTGATCGACCATCCCAAGGTGGCCAAGCTCTCCTTCACGGGCTCGACCGAGGTCGGGCGCAGCGTCATGCGCGCCGCCGCCGAACGCATCATTCCCGTCTCCCTGGAGCTCGGCGGCAAGAGCCCCCAGATCGTCTTCCCGGACGCCAACGATGACGCCACCGTGGCGAGCGTCATCAACGGCATGCGTTTCGTTCGGCAGGGTCAGTCCTGCACGGCCGGATCGCGGTTGTTCCTGCATGCCTCGATCTTCGATGCCTTCCTGGAGAAGCTCGTCGCCAAGCTCAAGGCCTTCAAGATCGGCGAGCCCCTGGACGACTCGACCCAGATGGGCGCCATCGTCAACGAGAAGCAGTACAACACGGTGCTCGCCTACATCAGCGAGGGCCTCACGCAGCCCGGCGCCAAAACCCTCTGCGGCGGCCTGCCGCCCAAGACGGCGCCTTTCTCGGAGGGCTATTTTGTGGAGCCCACGGTCTTCGCGGGCGTGAAAAACGACTGGCGCATCGTGCGCGAGGAGGTCTTCGGGCCCGTGCTGGTCGCCATCCCCTGGACGGACGAGGCCGAGGCCGTCCGCATGGCCAACGACAGCCACTACGGATTGGCGGCCTTCATCTACACCCACGACGTCGCCAAGGCCCTGCGCACCGCCCACGAGATCGAGTCCGGTTTCGTGCAGGTCAACCAGGGCGGCGGCATCATGCCCGGCCAGTCCTACGGCGGTTTCAAGGCCAGCGGCATCGGCCGGGAATGGTCCCTGGAAGGCATGCTCGACTGCTTCACTCAGCGCAAGTGCGTAACCGTAAATTTGGCATACTAGACCCCACACGAAAGGAAGGTCCATCCATGAGCAGTGCACCCATCAAAGCCGATCCCCGGTTCTTCGAGAAGGTCGACCTCTCCGAGGTGATCCTCACCCGGTTCCATCCCGGCGACGATCTCTTCCCGACCCTGGTCAAGACCGTCAAGGACCAGGGCTGGGAACGCGCGGTGATCCTATCCGGCATCGGCAGCCTCGAGGACGTCGTTTTCGTGGCGCCCAAGCCGGCCTTCAAAATCCCGGTCCAGCCGGCGGAGAACCTCAACAAGATCGAGATGAAGGGCCCCTTCGAACTCATGAGCATCGAAGGCAACATCGTGCCGATCGTCGGCGAGTTCGGCAACCTGAAGCACGGCGACCCGGTGCTGCACGTCCACTGCCTGCTTTCCCACGGCACGGGCGAGCTGACCGGCGGGCACATGATTGCGGCCAAGGTGTTCACCACCGCCGAGATCTTCATCGCCAACGTGAAAAACTCCAACGTCAAGAAGAAGAAGAGCGATGTCACCGGGCTGCTGGAGTTCCGCAACGATCTCTAATCGCCCGCGACGTGGCAGTCGGAAACCACCATCATCCACCCATTTCAGGAGGCAGCCATGAAACGTAACGGATTGAAACCACTGGTGCTGGCAGCTCTGCTGCTGGGAGTCTTCGCTGTTGCAGGAGCTGCAACAGCTGCCGACACGGTGAAGATCGGCGTCATGTTTTCCACGACGGGAGCGGGTGCGGTCATCGGCGTCGGCCAGATGGAAGGCGCCAAGATGGCCATCGAGGAGGTCAACAAGGCCGGCGGCGTTACCATCGGCGGCAAGAAGATGAAACTGGAAGGCATTTTCCGGGACGATGAGACCAACCCCCAGGTGGCGGTGGGACGCTTCAAGGAAATCGTGAAGGACCAGGGCGCGACCGCGCTGGTCGGCGGCACCTTCGGAAATGTGTCCATGGCCCTGAACGAGGAAGCCAAAAAGTCCGGCACCTTCTTCATGGCCACCAACGGTGTCCCGGAAGGGTTTTTCAAGAAAGATGTCAAGGCGCCCACGTCGCTCTGCATCGTGGCCGCCTCGGAATGGGCGGGCCGCGGGGCCGCCGCCTACATGGCGGATCAGATGAAGGCCAAGCGCATCGCCTGCTTCATGCCCGACTACGCCATCGGCAAGGGAACGATGAAAGGATTCGAGGAGGTCATCAAAGAGCGGCCGGGCGTCGAGTACACCGCGATCTGGCACCCGGTCCAGAGCCCGGACATGACGAGCTACCTCATCAAGGCCCTCGAGTACAACCCCAATGTGATTTTCGTGGGCTCCTGGGGCGGGGACGCCGTCAACGCCCTCAAGCAGGCCCTCGAAACGGGCGCCGCCAAGAAGGCCCCCCTGTTCCACTTCTGGCTGATGAACGCCTTTGCCACCGGCATCCCGGCCAACGCCATGCAGGGGGTGAAGGGGCAAATGTTCTGGTACCACGACATGCGCGGATTCAAGGACGCGGAAGTCGTCGCCGCCTCCGAGGAGTTCGTCAAAAAATGGATGGCGGGCCGCAGCGAACCGCCCGACCCCTACGCCATGAGCACCTACTACGGCGTCATGGAAACCGTGCGGGCGATGGAGCTCTCCAAGTCCACCGACCCGGAGAAGATGATGGCGGCTCTCATGGCCAACCCCGACTGGAAGGGCGCCAAAGGGCCGGCCAAGTGGCGCAAGGACGGCGCCTGCATCTACAAGTACTCCACCTGGATCGTGGAGGGCAAGGGTGAAGCCGAGCGCAAGAGCGATCGTTACCCGGCAAAGTTCGACTTCGCCAAGATCGTCGATGTCTACGCCGGCGACGCCTTCGTGCCGCCCCTGAGCGCCATGGGCTATTAGCCACCCAAAGCGTCGGAGGTGCGGCGGCGGTTGCCGCCGCGCCTCCGGCTCGACCGGCACAGGAAGCCAAATGCGATGTCCGAGCTGATTGCCACGAGCGGCCTCACCAAACGCTTCAACGGCCTGACCGCCGTCAACCGGGTCGATTTCCGGGTGAACGAAGGGCAGACCTCCGGCATCATCGGGCCCAACGGGTCCGGCAAGACCACTCTGTTCAACCTGCTGTCGGGCTATTTCACGCCGTCGGACGGCACCATCGTTTTCAAGGGAAACCCCATCACCCGCACGCCCCCGTACGAACGGGTTCGGCTCGGCGTCGGCCGGACCTTTCAGCTGGTGTCGGTCTTCACGTCCCTCACGGTGTGGGAAAACCTCGTCCTGGCCAACCTGCGGTTCAAGCCGAAGGAAATGTCACCCGGCCGTTTTTTTCTCCGCTCGGCGCGGCATGCCGAAACCCTGGCCGATTGCGCCCAGGCCCTTGCATGGGTGGGCTTGACCGAGAAGGCACATGCCGCCGTGGCCGAGCTGTCCTACGGGGACAAGCGCATGCTGGAGATCGGCATCGTCCTGTCCCTCAAACCCAGGCTCCTGCTGTTGGACGAGCCACTGGCCGGACTGAGCGACCACGAAATCGCGCAGGTGGTGGAGATGATCCGCGGCATCCGCAGCCGACTCACGGTGGTCATCATCGAGCACAAAATCTCCAAGATCGTCGACTTGGTGGAACGGCTGAGCGTCATGAACGAGGGCCGTCTGATCTGCGAGGGCGCGCCGGATGACGTGCTCTGCAACCCGCAGGTCCGCGAGTGCTACTGGGGAAAGGAGGGCGCGGCGTGATAGACATCCGCCATTTGGAAGTCGCCTACGGCCACGCCCGGGTGATCCACGATCTGAACCTGACGCTCGCCCCGGGAGAGATGGTCTTCATCGTCGGCCGCAACGGGGCCGGCAAGACCACACTGCTCAAGACCATCGCCGGCCTGCTCAAGCCGACCCAGGGCGAGATCGTCTTCGAAGGCCGGCCGGTGGTGGGCGAGCCCCCTGAAAAGCTGGCACGCCGCGGCTTTCGCTTCGTCGCCCAGGACAAGAAGGTCTTCAGCAGTCTCTCGGTGCGCTCGAACATCGAGCTTGCCGCCCACGGCGCCGGGGAGCCCATCGAGGAGGCCTGGAAAAAAGCGATAGAGATCTACCCCAAGCTCGAGGAGTTCCGCGCGCTGCCGGCCGGGCGCCTGTCCGGCGGCCAGCGCGAGATTCTTCTGATCGGCCGCGCGCTGGTGGGCCATCCGCGGCTGCTGCTCATCGACGAGCCGACCGAAGGGCTCGCCGCCATCGTGATCGAAGAGATTTTCCGGATCCTCAAGGGCATGCGTCAGACGGTCTCCGCCATCATCGTGGAGCAAAACCTCTCGATCGTGAAGCGCCTGGCGGACCGGATCTACGTGATGAAGGAGGGTCGCATCATCCGCGAAATCAACGACCAGAGCGCGATCACCGATTCCGCCCAACTGGAGAGCTACCTGTGACCTCCGCACCCGATACCCGTGGCTTCGCCGTCCGTCCCGTACTCGTCCTGGGGGCTCGCGCGCGAGCTGGCGTTCATCGCCGCCGGACTGCTGCTGCTGTCCCTCGTCATCAAGGTGCACTGGATGACGGACTTCATGATCTTCTTCATTCTGGTGCTGAGCTTCGATCTGCTCTACGGCTTCATGGGGCACCTCAGCTTCGGCCACATGCTCTATTTCGGGGCCGGCGCCTACGGCACCGCCCTGTGGCTGGTGTATGGCAGCAAGAGCCCGCTGACCGCGCTGGCGGTGGGGATGATGGTGGCGGCGTTGCTTTCAGCCGTCCTGGGACGGATCGTGATGCGCACCCACGGGGCCCCCTTCGCCTTGATCAACATGGCCTTCAACGAAATCGGCCATTTCATGATCCAGTCCCCCCTCTCCGGGGTAACCCAGGGCGAGGACGGCCTGAGCTGCTCGGCGGACAAAATCTTCGGTGTCATCAACCTTTACAAGGACGGGTGGGCCTTCGGCTTCGCCGCGGTGATGCTGCTCGCGGTCTTTGCCCTGCTGCGGGTGCTGACGGCCTCCCCCTACGGGATCCTGGTGCGCTCCATCAAGGAAAACGAGCAGCGCGTCAAGTTTCTGGGCTACAACACCTTCCGCTATAAATGGGTCACGTTCGTCATCGCCTCGACCGTCGCGGCCCTCTCCGGCGGCATGTTCACCCTGGTGCAGGGCTTCGTCAGCCCGCG
>CAVQTH010000041.1:0-53707 GCA_963716325.1 uncultured delta proteobacterium
GGTCTGGGTACATGGTCATCGAGGCTTCGGATGGGATCGAGGGCATCCGGCGCTTCCGTGAAAAACCGACCGACCTGATCATCACCGACCTGATCATGCCGAACAAGGACGGGATCGGCATGATCATCGAGCTGAAAAAGGAATTCCCCGACGTCAAAATCGTTGCCATGTCCGGGGGCGGCCTTAATCGCCCGGAAGGCTACCTGCGCGGCGCCCAGAAACTGGGGGCGGCCTGCACGCTGTCCAAGCCGATCAATCGGCAGGAGCTGCTGCGGGTGGTAAGAGACACCTTGAATACCGAATCGGAAACACCTGCTGCCTGACGTCCCCCCCACGTGATACGACAAAGATCCGGCAATCGGGGCTCGACGCATTCCCTTCGTTCCCTAAAACTGGTATGGTGAAATCTCAGCGCGTCTCGGTTTGACCCTGAAGACCGTTCCACATTCCCCTTGATTGGATGATATGTCGCTGCATTTCTCATCCCCGAAAATCTACATTGGGTTGACCGCACTGGGCACGGTGCTGTCCGGTTTTCTCTGGCTCGGTGCCGCCGTTGGTGCCGACATCATTTATTTCAAGGATGGGATGCGCACGGTGTGCCATGGAAAAGCCTGGGAGGAAAATGGCGAAATCCACTGTGAGCATGACGGCGGGCTGCTGATCTACCCGAAAACCGAGGTATCTCGAATCGAAAAGGGTCCTTCCGTCGAAGCGGGTTCGAAATCAGGGAAAGGCCAGGATTCAGGGATCAAACCGCCTCCCTCACCGCCTCCCCCACCGGCTGCCGCTCCGGCCCCGCCCGCGAAGGCCGTGTCTTCGCCATCGCCCCCACCGTCTTCGGGTATTTTGTTCTACGACCCGCGCCGGGACAAAAAATACTGGACCAGCCCGACGGTTCAGCATGACTCCTACCAGGAAGCGCTTTCCGCACTGGCATCCGAGTTTGAGCGCCCGGTGCAGTGGATTGAGGAAAACATGGGGGACAGCAACGACCTGGACGACATTCGAGGAATCTTGGCAGGTCGCAAACAAGCAGCATCACCTGCACCGACGGGCCCTGCGGGGCATGCCGCGGCCGGTGGGGTCGACTTTTACAACCCTCGCCGCCCGCAGAAATACTGGACCGCCCCGGACGTTCGTCACAACACCTATGAGGAGGCCATCGAGGCTCTTGCCCGTGAATTCGGTAAACCGTCGGCCTGGGTCGAGAGCCATTTGGGAGATGCGAACGATAGCGATCTGATCCGCCAGGCCCTGCGAAACGCTCAACTTGCCGAAGAAGCCAAATAAACACCACCTTGCGCGGCCAAGGCGGCCGGCCGTATTGACATTGGCCGCACTATTCATTAGAATAAAAAGATTATTTTGCGTGATATAAGCGAGTTATGAGTTTTCAGGAGCGGCCGCCGGCATGAAAGGACAACCCGAGGATGCTCAGGGTGAACCGGGACGTAGTCATTCTCCTCAAGGTGATCGCCAGCTGCCTGACGGCCGCCTTTCTGATCTTCTTTTTTTCAGCGCTGTCGGGCGAAGACCTGTTGAAGAACCACAGCTCCATCAAGGATCTGGACAGGATTCTGGGTGAAATATCAGGCGAGCTGAACGGGGGCATCGACCGGCGCATCCGGAACCTGGGCGAAGCGCCCAAAAAGAACCCTTATCGCAAGTTTTACTCCGCTGAACTCGCCAAGGAGATTCACGAAGTCTCGTACCTCACAGAGAAACAAAAAATCATGTTCGACGCCTACAACGTGCGGGATTTCGAGACTAAATCCAAACGTCTGGTTGCCTATTCCGAAGCGGCCGACACCGAAGGCTTGATGAACGAGCTTGACATCGTCAAGCGGGAGTTGAAGAATTCGGTCAACCTGATCGACAAGCGCAAGGAGAAACTCGACCGCCAGCGCAGTGCCTACATTTTCTTGTTTTTCATTCTCTGGATTGCCGTCTATTTCTACTATGGCCGGGGCTTCATTCGGGGGCGTTGACGGGGCGTTTCCATCGACACATGCAAAAATTACAGTGTGGCCGAGCCCGACGCCGGCCCCCGTATAAAAAGGCGCTGAATGTACCTCAATTTCTACCAGCTCCAGTATAAACCCTTTCAGATCACCACGGACTCCAAATTCCTGTGGCTCGGGGACAAGCATAAGGAAGCGCTGGCGACCCTCAAGTATGGGATCATGGAAGACAAGGGGTTTCTGCTGCTCACCGGCGACGTCGGCACCGGCAAGACGGCCCTCATCAAGCTGCTGGTCAAAACGATCAAAGTTTCCGCCATCGTCGCCACCCTCCCGGACCCGGGTCTGGAGGCCCTCGACTTCTTCAACGTATTGGCCGAAGAGTTCAAAATGGAGCGCCGTTTTGCGTCCAAGGGCGACTTCCTGATCGAGTTCAAGCAGTTTTTGCTCAAGGCCAATTTATCCCAACAAAAGGTCCTGCTCATCGTCGACGAGGCCCAGCGCCTGACGATCGAAATGCTGGAGCAGGTGCGCCTGCTGTCCAACATCGAACTCGAGAACCGCAAGCTGATCAACATCTTTTTCGTCGGCCAGACGGAATTCAACCGCACGCTGCTGGACGAGCGCAGCAAGGCCGTGCGTCAGCGCATTACCGTCAGCTATCACATTGAGCCGCTGACCGAAACGGAAACTCAGCAGTACATCCTCCATCGGCTGAAAGTCGCCGGCGCGCGCCGCGAGGTTTTCACGCTGGACGCGATGCGCCGGGTGCATGCGTTTTCCCAGGGGTACCCGCGTCTGATCAATATCATATGCGACCACGCCCTGCTGACCGGCTATGCGTCGGGGGTCAAGTCCATCGATGTCAATCTGATCCGGGAGTGCGAAAAGGAGCTGCGTCTTCCGGAAATGCGGGACACCCAGGATCACGCGTCGCGGGCAGCATCGTCCCCGTTGTCGGACGAGCCCTTTGAGGACTCGCCTGCCGGCAAGGGCTTCAGCTGGCGGGTTCCCATCGCGCTCGTGTTTCTGCTGCTGCTCGGCTTCACCGGGTTCATGGTCTATCAATACCGGACCGAGAAACCCCAGCGCTGGGCCACCGAGGAATTGGCTCCCCAAGCCTACAAGGGGCTCTCCGGCAAGTCGATGGCGTCCGCTGCCGATGAGGCTCCTGAACCCCCGGCCGTGTCTCCGGCCCCTCCGCCGGTGGCGGTGGCCGCTGCCGGCAGCCGACCCGAGGGCGTCTCGGCGGAGACCCTCAGGACCAGTCCCTTCACCAAGGGGAAGGTCATCCTGTTTTTTCCCTACAATTCCAACGAACTCACCCCGGACGTATTGGCCGCCCTCGACCAGATCGCGCTGTACCTCAAGTCGGAAAAGAATCTGAAGGTTTCGATTACGGGTTTCACCGATGCGGTGGGGTCGGTCACCTACAACCTCAGCGTTTCCCATTTCAGAGCCACCTCCATCAAGAGCTACCTGGCCGGAAAAGGGGTCGACCCGGCCAACATGATCGCCATGGGCATGGGTCCCAAGGATCCCATCGCCTCCAATGACACGCCGGAAGGCCGCCAGCAGAACCGGCGCGTCGAAATCCAACCTCGCAGAGAATAGTCGGGCAGACGGCAGATAGTCCCTTAACCGCCGAAGCCGAAACGATCCTTGAGAAGTTTAAGGGTCGCCGGGTTGACCTTCCGCCGCCGCAAACCGGCGGCCGACACCCAGCGGGCGTCCACCGCGTCGCTCGCCGGCCTCGGCGATCCGGCCAAGTACTCGGCCGCGAGGTCCACGATCACGTAATGAAACCGCACCCGACCCTCCGCATCCCTTTCGATGACATCGAAGGTGTAGACCGGTTCGGTGGCGCGGATGATTACCCCCGTTTCCTCCAGGATTTCGCGTTCGGCTGCCTGCGGGAGCGTTTCCCCGATCCGGACGCTCCCGCCGGGGATGGCCCAGGTTCCCTCTGCCGGCGGCTGCCCGCGTTGTACCAGCAGAACGTCGCCTCCCTTGAAAACGACCGCGCCCACCGCTACGCGGGGTCGCTCCGGGTATTGAGTTGAGTCCGTTGAGCCCATTGACACCCCCCTTTATTTCTCCTATCTACGAAACCATCGGACGCAGGCCCGTTTAGGATGGCCGCAAGTGAAAACACCGAAGGAATCCTTGGCCCCCATGGACATAGCATCCAAGCTCCCGGAAGTCGGCCTCACCATTTTCTCTGAAATGACCAACCTCGCACTGCGGCACGGGGCGATCAATCTTTCTCAAGGCTTCCCTGATTTCGACACCCACCCGGAGCTGAAAAGCCTGGTGGACAAATACATCCGTAGCGGCCGGAACCAGTACGCACCCATGCAGGGCGTCGGGGCTTTGCGCGAACGGGTCGCCGAAAAGGTGCGCGAGATGTACGGCGCCGGCTACCACCCCGATTCGGAAATCACGATCACGACCGGCGGGACCGAAGCCATTTACGCCGCGATCACCGCCGTGGTGCACCCCGGGGACGAGGTGATCCTCTTTGAGCCGGCCTATGACTGCTACGCCCCGATCGTGCGATTGAACGGCGGCCGACCGGTCTACGTCAAGCTGGAGTTCCCTTCCTACCGGGTGGACTGGGAATCCTTCCGGCGGCTGCTCAGCCCGAAGACGCGGCTGGTCCTGCTCAATTTCCCCCACAACCCGACCGGCGCGGTCCTGAGCGCCGGGGATCTCGACCGCCTGGCTGAGATTCTCCGCCCCACCGCAGCGCTGATCCTGAGCGACGAGGTTTATGAGCACATCGTCTTCGACGGCCGCAGCCATCAGAGCATGTCGCGTCACCCCGAGCTGCGGGAGCGCAGCTTCGTGGTCAGTTCGTTTGCCAAGACCTACCACACCACCGGCTGGAAGATCGGGTACTGCCTGGCCCCGCGCCCGCTCTCGGCAGAACTGCGCAAAATTCACCAATATCTGGTGTTTGCGGTGAACACCCCGATTCAGCATGCCTACGCCGAGTTCATGGAAGACAAGGACCGCTACCTGAGCCTGCCGTCTTTTTATCAGGCCAAGCGCGACCGTTTTCTCGAGCTGATCCGCGGCTCGCGCTTCCGACCCCTCCCCTGCCACGGGACCTACTACCAGCTGCTGGATTATTCCCGGATCACCGACGAGCCCGAAATCGGGTTCGCCCGGCGCCTCACCACGGAGTACGGGGTCGCCGCCATTCCGCCGTCGGTGTTTTACCACAACCGGGACGATCACAAGGTCCTGCGCTTCTGCTTTGCCAAGAAAGAAGAGACCCTGAGCGCTGCCGCCGACCGCCTGCGCGCCATCTGAGCGACCCGTGGAACACGCCGGAAAAACAACCCCGCCGTTTTCCCTGATCGATCTGGAGACGGCCGGGCATGTATTCGGGCTGATCGAGCGGGTGCGTCGGGAGGAATGGCAGCGGCTGAAAGGGCATGTCGGAAGGCGCGGCGCCGAACTCGGGGTCGGTTTGATAAAGGGAATCCGGGCGCGGCTCGAAACCGCCGCGCCGGTCCGATCGGAGCCGGAGCGACCCGGCTTTGCGCTGGTGAACGTGTTCGACCCGCAGCTGCGCGCTTACGACAAACGGCGCTACGGACGTTTGGTCCGCAAAACAGGAGCGGCGGGCCGCAGCGGACCGGCGAGCGCTGGAGGCCGGTCGCCGCATCGGGAGCGCGCTCATTATATCAAACAACCGACCGGACCGGATCACCTCTAACCTTCGGCTGCCACCGGGGACTGCAGATGAGGCGCCGCCATCCAGTAAGGGTTGATCATATCCTCGAAGATGGTCATGGCGGCCTCGGCCCCCTGGCCGGAGGCGGTCACGATCTGCTTGTAGCCCCCTTCCACGTCGCCCGCCGAATAAACGCCCGGGAGGCTCGTGCGGTGGCGGCCGTCCCGCTGGATGTACCCGTCCGCGTTCAGCTCCAGACCCAGTTTCTTGGCAAGACCTACGGCAGGCTCATACCCGATGGCGATGAAGACCCCGTCTGTTTTGAGGGTTGAGGTTTTCCCGCTCTTGCGGTGGTGAAGCTGGATCTCCCGCACCCGGTCCTCGCCGTGAATCTCCTTAATTTCGGTATCCCAGAGAACAGGGATTTTGTTGTCCGCCAGCTGCTTGACCAGGAATTCCTGGGCTCGGAGCGTGTCGCGACGGTGGATCAACGTGACTTCGACGCCCATGTGAAAGAGATGCAAGGCCTCGGTCACGGCGCTGTTGCCTCCGCCCACCATGACCACGCGCTTCCCCTTGAACAGCGGCCCGTCGCAGGTGCTGCAGTAGCTGACCCCCCGGCCGGCCAGGCGCGACTCGCCGGGCACGTTGAGCAAACGGTGGCTGGCGCCGGTGGCAAGCAGCAGGCTTTTCGTCAGGAACTTGCGGCGGCTGGTTTGAACGAGAATCGGCTTTCCATACGTCACGTCCACCACCTCATCGCCGACGAAGATCTGCACGTACTGCAGGGCATGGCTGACCATGATGTCGACAAGGGTCTTGCCGCCGACGGACGTGAACCCGGGGTAGTTTTCCACGATGGGCGTCAGGGCGACCTGCCCTCCCAACGCCTGGCGTTCGACAATGGCTGTTTTCAGCCCGCTGCGCACGGCGTAGATGCCGGCGGTGAGGCCGGCCGGCCCACCCCCGACGATCAGCAGGTCGGTTTCCACCTGTTCGGCGTCGCTCTCGGGGATGAAGAGGGTTTGGGGTTCCAGCTTCTGCAGCGAAAGGGCGAACACCTCCTCCGTCTGCGCCCCGTGACCGATGAGAACGTCGTTGGCAAACGCCTGGGGGACGCTCTGGGCGGAGTACTGATTCGCCAGTTCGGGTTCGCATTGAATGTCTATGATTTCGAGTGAAACCAGCTCCGGCAGCTCGACCGCAGCCTTCACGGCGTTGACCGCCTGCTGCGGGCAATAAGGGCACGTCGGGCTCACGAACACCTTGACCCGGCGCGGCGAGTCGATGCGTCGGATCACCTTGCGGGACTGATCGTTGAGATTGCTCTTCCCGAGCCCAACCAGCAGAAGAATCTCCAGAAACGTCCTGGCCTCCTCGCCCATCGGCGCCCCGCGCCAGCGGATGTCGTAGCGATCAGGTGCAATGAGCAGGGTCGGCGAACCCTCCACGTGGTGCTTGCGCGCCAGTTCGTGATGAAGGTCATATTCCTTCAAGGTGATGCGCGGGCTGAGTTCACGAAACGCACGAATCACCTGCCGAGTCGCCTGGGCAAAGATATCGTCGCCGCTCTTGTCCGCGAACAGCAGCAGGGGAATATCGTTGGGTAATTGTTCGAATGTCTTTCGAAGTTGTCGCAGGTAGGCCTCGCTCGCCATGTCTCTTTCCTGGCCGTCCGGTTTCATTTTACCTGGCATTATAAACCCTCCTCGAGTGGTCGAATGAGTATCGCAAATTTTTTCAGATGGATGAAGAAAATAGATTCGAAAGCGGTGTGTGTCAACCGCAACGGAATCGTCAGGCGTGCCCGGACGGGAGGGACCGAATGTCGAGCAACGCCTCGGCCAACGCCATGTCTTCGGATGTGGTGATCTTGATGTTGCGGCGGCTCCCGGGAACGACACGCACCGAGCCCCCTTGGCGCTCCACCAGGGAAGCGTCGTCGGTTCCCTGGAAATTTTGCGATCGAGCCGCATGGTGCGCCGTGCGGATCAAACCGGTGCGAAAGGCCTGGGGAGTTTGAGCGAGCCACACGTCCTCCCGAGGCAGTGTGGCATCGATGGTCCCGGCGTTCGACACCCGTTTGAGCGTGTCCCAGGCCGGAACGGCGGCGATGCCGGCCCCCTGCGCCCGGGCGGCATCCACGCAGGCGGTGATGCACTCGCAGGTCACCAGCGGCCGCACGGCGTCGTGAATCACCACCAGGGAATCGTCATGGGGGATGCAGGCCAGCCCATTGAACACGGAATCCTGCCGCCTCGTCCCCCCGCTGCATAGCAAAACGGCCTTGCGAAGCCCTGCTGCAGTCAACAGCGATTCGCGCACAAACTGCTGGTCGCCTGCGGGCACCACCAGCACGAGCGTGTCGATCACCTCGCAACGATCGAAAACCGCCACCGTGCGGACCAGCATGGGCACGCCTGCCAGCGGCAGGTATTGTTTCGGGCTCGGGCCGCCAAACCGGCTTCCGCTGCCGCCTGCCACGATGAGGGCATAGACCATACCAACGTCTTCTTCTTTGTCGATGGCTGACGATGGACGTTGTACAGTCGCCATCGTTTAGAAATTAGGATGGGAACGTTGTTCGACAGCGATGACCACATCCAGCGGACGGCAGCCCCACTATCCGAGTGCCCCGCACCGCGTTACCGCAAATATTTGAGCTCTCGGGGCAAGGGGACCCCCTTCCCCATGAGATCCTCGCCATAGTTGACTCCGGCGAGAATTTCGATGTCCTTCAGCGTCCGGGAATCCCCCTCGAAAACAACCTCCTTCAGGTTTTCCTTCTGGATTTTCCCTCCCGCCCATTGAATATCCAGAACGCTGCTGGCATCAAACCGGTCCTCTCCGATCACCAGTTCCACTTGGCCGCCGTAGTACTGAACGATCTTGGCCACCAGAAGACTGGGGCGGGCGTGAAAGCCGAGCTTTTGAGGCACCCCCACGCGGATCGCGCTGCGTTCGATGTTCTCGTTGAGGATCGTCCGCGAGTGGTCTCGACCGAGCGCCAGAAAATGACAAACGTAGTAAAGACCGTAGTTGATGGTGCAGTCGAGCAGTTGTTCCGGGTTGATGAGTGTGCACAGCTGGTCGTGCACCTTCTTGTAGGTGTTTTTGTATCCCGCCTCGAACAAGTGCCGTTCGTAAAAATGCAGCAACCGACCCACCATCTGCAGCAGGTGAAACACGACGGAAAAAAACCCTCGAAGCTGCTTCAATTTGCGGTTTCCAAATCGGAAGCCGCCATGGATGACATAGGTGTCGAATGAGGACTGCAGGTTGTGGACCAGCATTTCATATCGCCGGACCTCGACCTCATTCACCTTGTCGGGGACGATGCCGAGAATCTCCTGGAAGCTGTATCGCTCGTAGAACTTGATCTGATCGAAGCTCTTTACGATGTTGAGAAACTCGCTGGCAATCTTGACGATGTTCTGCTTCTGCTGCCCCTTGTCTTCATCGTCGATGTCGTACTCCAGGAGATCGGTCGTCTGAATGCTGGGAAAATCCGCCGCCTGCAGACGATCTTCCGGAAGGCGGATGTTCAGGCGCTCCGCCTCGGCGATGACGATCGGTGCCATTTTCTGCAGACCGTTGTTGAGGAATTGAAGGGCCGCCTCCCCGTCGCGTTGAAAGTCCGAACTGTCCGGCAGGTCGTAGTACCGCAGCCGGTTGGAGATGTGTTTCTGGAAATTCGAAGCGAGGGCGATGTGTCGAATGGCGGCCGTCAGCTCTCTGAAGAAATACCAGTTCTTGTTGTTCTTGGCGCCGTGGTAGTCGAGGAAGTCTTCCAAGAGCGTGGAGGCCGACGCCAGCGTGGAATAGAACTTCTGCGGGCGGGGCTCGGCGTGTTCCATGCCGAGGATGTGGAGGACGCACTTCAGGTAATCGTGGGAGAAAATGCCGACCTTTCCGACAAAGCTTTCATCGGACGATGAACGAGCCGATTCGGGTCTACCGTGCCGGTTCTGAGTCATGGGCAATCGATTCCAGGATGTATTGGCGATCAGGAGAGCACCGCGCGAGAGTCGGGGCCGGTCGGAGCACGCCGTAAGCCGAATTCTGTTCCCGCATCGGGTTGCCCCTCAGCGGGCGACGATCATTCATCTGTGGATGCCGGTTGCCCGGCACCTCGTGCGACCTACCCGGGGGCTTGGGCGGGCCACCCGCAAACGCCCCTCTATTTGGTCTTGCACCGGGTGGGGTTTACCGAGCTCCCCGGTCACCCGGGGAACTGGTGCGCTCTTACCGCACCTTTTCACCCTTACCGCAGAACGCCTCCCGGCAAAGGGCCGCATTCAACGGCGGTATGCTTTCTGTTGCACTTTCCTTCGTGTCGCCACGACTCCACGTTATGGAGCACCCTGCCCTGTGGTGTTCGGACTTTCCTCCGGCCTTTAACGGACCGGCGATCGTCTGGATTACTCCGACCGGCCTTCTTCCTCTTCCCAATATATGATCCTCTCACAGTTCGGGCAATTCTTCAAGCGGTCGACCCGCTGCAGCTCATTGTACATCTGGGGAGGGATGTTCACGTTGCACCCGTGGCACACCGAGTCGCAGACGCAGACGATGGCGATCCCGTCGGCCTTTGTGGCCTTCACCCGTCGGTAGAGCGCCAATGCCTCCGGGGCGGCCTGGTCGGAAAGACGGGCGGCCTCGACCTCCATCCGTTGCAGGGCCTCCTGAGCCTCTTGCGCTTCCTTCAGCACGGACTCCTTTTCGGCCCGGATCAGTCTGGTCTGCGTCTCCACGCGCGCTTGGTGGCCCTTGAGCTCCTCTTGAATGTTTTCGATCTGCTCCATGCCGGCCAGGATCTCGTCTTCAATTTTAGATACGATCGCCCCGAGGTCGTCTATCTCTTTAAGCCCGGATTGATATTCCTTGTTGGTTTTGACGGCTCGGAGTTTCTCCTGGCTTTTTGCGATCCGGCCCTGGCTCATCTGCAGGTCCGAGTCAAGCGTGCGGGATGTCTTCAACAGATCCTGGATCCGGCTCTGGCTGTTTTCAACGGCGACGTTGAATTCGTGGAGCCGGGCATCCAGTTCGGCCGTGATGCGATCGACTTGGCTCAGGGTTTGTTTGATTTTCCGGATGTCAAGCTCCACGCCCTGAAGCTTGACCAGCACCTTGATGTGTTGACGAACCTCGTTGGCCATAACCTCATCCAGTCTCGTGGGACAGGTTTAAACGATCTGAAACGGGTCTTTCTCGATCGAACACGCCTCCACCCGAATCGTTGCACGGTGGCGGTGCAGGGCACGCCGCAGCCTCAGCGCCACGGCGGCCGTCATCAAATGTTCGGAGTGGAAGTGACCAATGTCGATCGCGCCGCGCTGAGCGGCTTCGATGTCCCTGGCGTCGTGATAGCGCAAATCTCCGGTGATGAAGACCTCGGCCGTCGACGACAGAAAGTGGGGCAAAAGGCTGCCGCCGCTTCCGGTCGACAGGGCCACTCGCTTCACCGGCCGTGAGGCATCTCCGGCGATGCGGACGGTTTCAATATTCAGGCGCCGTTTGACCTCCACCGCCAATTCGCCTAAGCGAATGCGCGCGGGAAGCACTCCCGACCGCCCGATACCTGGTCCGGGTCGGCTGCCCGTGTCCTCACGGCCGACCAATGGCTTTCGTCGTTGCACACCGAGCCGCTCTGCCAGCATATCGTTGAGTCCGGCGGCCGCGGCATCCAGGTTGGTATGCATCGCGTACACGGCCAGGCGGTGGCGAAGCGCCTTTTCGATGACCGCGCCCAGAGGGGTCCTGGTATCAATCTGCTTCAGCGGGCGGAAGATGAGCGGGTGATGGGTCACCAGCAACCCCACCCCTTTGCGGCAGGCCGCGGAAACCACATCGGGGCTTGGATCGAGCGCCACCCACACCGACCCCACCTCACGGCCGGGATCTCCCACCTGCAGCCCGGCATTGTCCCATTCCTCGGCCAGATGCGGCGGAGCCATCTTTTCCAAAACTCGGAGAATATCCGCAAGGATGAGTGCCATGGAATCTGATTGAGCCATCCGTGGGAGACGGTGGTGCGGCGCCCCGCCCCGGGTGAAAAAAAGGCGCGGTTGAAAACAACCAACGCCCCCCCTTCATGGCCGCCGCCAACCGCATGGAGCTGCGTTCAAGTGAGTCGATGGGCCCACCTGGGATCGAACCAGGGACCGACCGGTTATGAGCCGGTGGCTCTACCAGCTGAGCTATGGGCCCGTGAAATTCAGTCTGAGTTTATCTATCGGCCGGGCATGCCTTTGTCAAGCGCGGTGTCGGCCTGCGATTGTCTTGCGATGCTCTTTGCAGATACGTGTATCCAGGCACCTGATCGTCGCCCACCATGCAGCGGCAGCTTTGTATGATCTGAATTGAGCGATGCTTTTTTTCGCTCCATTCAGGTTTCGATAAAATGTTTCAACTTGCGGCTGCGCGTGGGGTGCCGAAGCTTGCGAAGGGCCTTGGCTTCGATCTGCCGGATGCGTTCCCGGGTGACGGCGAAATCCTGACCCACTTCTTCCAGCGTGTGATCCGCTTTTTCGCCGATCCCGAATCGCATGCGCAGCACCTTTTCCTCCCGCGGCGTGAGGGTGGCCAGCACCTTGCGCGTCTGCTCGGCCAGGTTCATGCTGACGGCCGCCTCCGACGGGAGCATGAACTTCTTGTCTTCGATGAAATCCCCCAGGTGGCTGTCTTCCTCCTCCCCGATGGGGGTTTCCAGCGATATGGGTTCGCGGGCGATCTTGAGTACCTTGCGCACCTTCTCGAGGGGGATTTCCATTTTCTCGGCGATTTCTTCCGGGCTGGGCTCGCGCCCTTGCTCCTGCACCAAATAGCGGGAGGTCCGGATGAGTTTGTTGATGGTCTCGATCATGTGCACCGGGATGCGGATCGTCCGTGCTTGATCGGCGATCGCCCGGGTGATGGCTTGCCGGATCCACCAGGTGGCGTAGGTGCTGAATTTGTACCCGCGGCGGTATTCGAACTTGTCCACCGCCTTCATCAGCCCGATGTTGCCTTCCTGGATGAGGTCCAGGAACTGCAGCCCCCGGTTGGTGTATTTCTTGGCGATGCTGACCACCAGCCGCAGATTGGCCCGGGTGAGTTCGCTTTTGGCCAGCTTGGCGGTCAGCCGCCCCTCCTCTACGCTGGCCATGATGCGCTTCAACGCGCGGCTGTTGGCGCATATTTCGTTTTCACGACGGGCATGTTGATCGATGCCGTCCTTGATGTCGGCATAGGCCGCTGCCATTTCTTCTTTAGTGGATGAGGTGCGGCCTGAAACCCATCTCAGGAACGCGGCTTTCGAACCCAGGTGGTCGCGAAGTTCCTTGACCGTGGCGCCGAACCGGTCCGCGGAGCGGGACACTTTTTTTCCCGTCGCCTCGAAAAATTCGATTTCCTTGAGGATCTTCATCTCGATATCATCGATGATGGTCGCCTCCAGGCGCCAGTCCTTGAGCAGGTCAAAGATCTCGGATATCAGCCGCTGCAGATTGCGTTTGGCTTTGCGCTGCTCCTCGGCGTCACCGTCGGCCGCAAAAACCTTTTCACGCCAATCGCGGTTTTTGTGATGCAGCTCCTTTATGTTGCGAATGGTTCCCAAAAACTTATCGGTTTGAACGACCTCGTCGTTGTAAGTGTCGCCCTCGTCGATGTCACGCAGAACATGTTTGGGTCTCAAGGCGCCGTTCGCAATTTTCTCACCTAGTTCGATGATCGCCTCGACGCCGGTGGTCGCCTCCAGCAGCGCCCGCAGAACCTCCTGTTCGCCGGCTTCGATCCGCTTGGCGATCTCCACCTCGCCCTCCCGGCTCAAAAGCGTGACCATACCCATCTCGCGCAGGTACATCTTTACCGGGTCCGTCACCGAACCATAATCGCCGGCATCCAGATCGTCGCTGACGGCTTTGCTCTCAACCGGGGCCTTTATTTTGACGACCTTCTTGTTATGCTTTTCGTCCACCACCTCGATGCCGTTGTCGTCGAACAGCATAAGGGTCTCGTCGATCTGATCGGGAGAGAGCATGTCTTCCGGAAGCAATTCATTGATCTCATCATAGGTCAGATACCCCTGTTTTTTGCCCTTCGACAGGAGTTCCGCAATCGCCGTTTTGTCAACTTTTTTCTCAGGAGCCTTTTTTTCTCAAGAGGCTTTTTGTCGACTTTTTTCGCGGGAGCCTTTTGGGTCGCTTCTACCTTGGCCGGCACCGCCTTGGGTTTCGGCGCCGTTGCCGCCTTGACCGGAGCGGGCTTCTTTTTCCCGGAAACGGTGCGCGGGGCTTTTCGAGCGGTCTTCTTTTTGCGGGTCGTTTGTTTTGACATGTTCCGATGCCTCCCCGATCCTCAACACTCACTATTTTTTACGCAGCACGAACATTTTCTGTTTTTCGCGGCGTACGGCCATTTTCTGTTTTTCGCTCAACAGCCGCAGCACTTCGGGTTCATTCTGCTCGCGCTCGGCCGCCTCGATCGCTTTTTGAATCGACCGCCCGGCGCCCTGTCTTTGGCGGGTTTCGATAAATCGCGCCAACAGGTTTTTGCACCCCTTCAAGGTCCACTCCTCGTCGCCGATCGCCAGCAAGGCCGTGCATCGCTTGACCGGCCCGTCCTCCATCCGTTCCAACAGCTCCGGCAGTTGGTCCGTTGACTGCAAGCGGAAGCGGATGACGGCCTCACCGGCCGCTTTCAACGCATCGTCAGTGAACAGCGCGAGGATGTTAAACGTCACGACCTCCGCATTGATCTCCGGAAACTGAAGCATCATGGAGATGATGCGCTGCTCCATGCGCGTGGAAGGGTCGAGCGCCGCAGGGTCGTTCCGGCCGGCCGCCGAATCGGGCGCCCCCCGCGCTGCGGGCGCTGCCGCGGGCTCGCTCAGTTTGGCCAGAATAGCCGTTTCCGGCGCACCGATCCGCTCCGAAAGCTGCTGCACATACAGTGCGCGGGCGACGCTGTCGTTGATCGCGGAGAGCGGCGCCTGCAGGTCGGAAACGATGCGGATTTTACCTTCAGTGCTCAGGCCGTGCTTGCGAACGGCACTGTCCATCAGGAAACTGACGATGCTTTTCTGGTCCGTGTGCGCCGATCGTCGAAATGCATCCGCACCGTGCTGGAAAATGAAGGAGTCCGGATCGTGCCCCTCGGGCAGCACCAGAATGTGAGTGTCCGCCCGATCCTCGCGAAACACGTCGCCGCGCCGAAAATCAACATGCTCTTTCCAGAAGATGTCGATGCAGCGCTGCGCGGAACGGATGCCGGCCTCGTCGGAGTCGTAGACCAGCACGAGATGCCCGGCGAAGCGCGCCAGCAGGCGGATATGCTCCGGACTCAGCGCGGTCCCCAGCGTGGCGGCAGCGTTGAGAATCCCATGCTGGTGCAGGGCGATGAGATCGAGGTAGCCCTCGACGATGTACACCGTTCCCTCGGCCCGGCAGGCCTCCTTGGCGCGGTGCAAGCCGTAAAGGATCCGGCGCTTCACGTAAACAGGGGTTTCCGGCGAGTTCAAATACTTCGGGGTCGAATCGTCCATCACCCGGCCCCCGAAGCCGACCACCCGCGACTGTTCGTCCCATATGGGAAATATCACCCGGTCCCTGAACCGGTCATAAAATCCGGATCCCTCCTTGCGCGCAACCACCAACCCGGCTTTTTCTACGAGCGACGGGGCAAACCGCTTGCGGGTCAGAAATCCCAGCAGGTGGTCCCACCCCTTCGGCGCATAGCCCAGTTGAAACGCCGCCAGGGTCTCGGACGTCAATCCGCGGCGCATGAGGTACTCTCTCGCCGCCGCTGCACTGTCCTGCCGCAGAAGGGTCTGATGAAAAAATTCGGCGGCCGCGCGGTTCACGGCGAAGAGGGCATCCTGTTCGCTGATACGTTTTTGGTCCTGGCCGGACAGGGGCTTCTCGGGAAGATCGACGCCGTAGCGACGCGCCAGCGCCCGCGCAACGTCGGCGAAGGCCGCGCCATCCTGTTTCATCACAAAGCTGAACACGTTTCCGCCGGCGCCACAGCCGAAACAGTAAAAGATCTGCTTGTCCGGGCTGACGGTAAAGGAAGGGGTTTTCTCGGCGTGAAACGGGCACAGGCCTACCAGGTTTTTTCCAGCCCTCCGGAGAGAAACCGATTCAGATACAATCTCCACGATATCGGCCGCGTGGCGAATTTCGGAGACCTTATCCTCGGGGATGTAAATCGCCAAAAAAAGCAACCTCCATCGTCGTGGCAACGCTTTGTGGGAAAAATCAGGCGATGGGTCAGGTTCTTAAATGAATGTAGGGCATGAAGGTCAACGAAGGCCGTAACGCCTGAAGACCGTCCCTCGGATCTCCACGCCCATGCTGCATGTTGTATTTGTAACCTAAAAAACTAAGTTTTAACTTAATATTTGTCAATACATGATGCGGATCGCGGTGAAACGGACGGCGCCGGGCCATGGGCTTTTTAAGCGCTCAGGGCCATCGCATCTTCGAACCGCAGCGACCCGCTGTAAAGGGCTTTGCCGGTAATGACTCCGATCACCCCGACGGCCTCCAGGGACAGCAGGGCGCGCACATGCGCCAAGGTGCCGACCCCCCCCGAGGCAATGACGGGAATGTGCACCGATTCCGCCAGCCGCCGGGTCTCTTCGATGTTCGGCCCCGTCTGCATGCCGTCCCGGTGAATGTCGGTGAAAATCAGGGCGGCGGCGCCGGCCTCCTCGACCTGCCGGCCTAAATCGACCGCCTGGATGTCGGTGGTCCGGGTCCAGCCATGGGTTGCCACACAACCGTGGCGCGCATCGATCCCGACGGCGATGCGGTCCGGGTGAACGCGACAGAGGTCTCTCACGAAGTTCATGTCCTGCGCGGCGGCCGTGCCGATGACGACCCGATGCGCACCCATCTCCAGGCAGGCGTCGACCACCCGGAGGTCACGCATGCCGCCGCCCACCTGCACCGGCACACCGGCCGCACGGATGATGCGACGGATGCAGCCCTGGTTGCGGGGGGTTCCCTGGATCGCCGCATCCAGATCAACGACGTGCAGCAGCCGTGCGCCGGCTTCCGCCCAGCGCCGGGCCACGGCCTCCGGGTCATCGGAATAGACGGTCTCCTCCTGCATTCGCCCCTGGATCAGCCGGACGCACTTGCCGTCTTTGAGATCAATCGCGGGTATGATGAGCATGGCTTGGCAATCGGTGGAGGATCTCGGTGCTGCCGATCAGAGCGAGCCTTTGGACGAGCGCACACCTCTGACACGGGCGTCCAACCCGACGGCCTGCTGGAGCGCCCGGCCGAAGGATTTGAACGCCGCCTCCAGGATGTGGTGCTCGTTCTCTCCGTACGGCACGTTGATGTGGAGGTTCATTCCGCCGTGGTTGGCAATGGATTTGAAAAATTCCTTGGCCAAGCTGCGGTTGAAGGATCTTTCCGCCGTCTCGCAGACCGGGACCTGAAACACCAGGTAGGGCCGGCGCGACAGGTCGACGGCCGCCATCGCCAGGGCGTCATCCATGGGGGTCACCGCATAACCGTAGCGTCGGATGCCGCTGCGCTCCCCCAGTGCCTTTTCGATGAGATCCCCCATCACAATCCCCACGTCCTCCACGGTGTGGTGGGAATCAATTTCGATGTCTCCCCGGGCGCGAAGGCGGAGATCAAAAAAACCGTGAACCGCGAACAGCGTCAGCATGTGGTCGAAAAAAGCAATCCCGGTGCTGACGTCGGCTTGACCCTTCCCGTCCAGGTTGATCGCAATGTTGACGGCCGTCTCTCGGGTCTTGCGCTCAATTTCGGCTTTTCGGTTCATGATCCCCCCTGATGGTCGTTCGGCCAGGCCACCGGCGCAACCCCGACTGTCCCGGTGTGCAAAAAATTCGGGTGACCTTGATGAGGCCACCCGACTTCCGGAGTCAGCCGGATCCGTGAGTTCCTGATGTTTTCAGGCGAAATCCTGTTTCTATTTTCATAGCCTTGTGCTATGCAATAGAACTCTTGAGCCACACCGGCACCCAGCGTGTCAAAAGAAGTGGAGATGAGGGGGATCGAACCCCTGGCCTCGGCGTTGCGAACGCCGCGCTCTCCCAGCTGAGCTACATCCCCACATAAAGTTTCTTTTTAACAAACTATTATCGGTCGGTCAATGAAAAATATCAATTATTTTAAACGGGTGCCGCCCCGGTGACCATCCACGATCACGGGCCGCCGTCGGGCCATCCGGTCGATGGCGGCGGAGCGACGACCGACTTTACGAAGGAGGCGTTTCATGCAGCCGATCGTGTTGGAAGATGCCTTCAAGACCTTCACGCTGGACCAGGACAAAATCCTTCCCCCGGAGGAGACCGTCAACCGTTTTCGGGAAAAACTGAAAACGGCCGGACTGGATATTCTTAAAGAGACCCTGCGCATCGACAACGGCCGTATCGGGATTCCCGTTTATATCAGCCGTTGCGGGCCGGAGGCGCAGCGCATCATCGGAACCCGGAAACAGATGGGAAAGGGCGCGACGCCGCAGCAGGCGGAAGCGAGCGCCGTAATGGAACTGGCCGAGCGGTTCAGTTTTTTCAGCTTTGTCAAGAACCCGGCCCACTTCCAGCGGAGCACCTTTGCCGGCATCGGGGATCAGGCCATCCCATTTGAGATGATCGCACGCTCCGTTCACGACGACTCCGACGACCTTCCCGTCAGTCGTGAAATTTTCGAGTCACTGCCCTTGAACTGGACCCGGGCGTTCAATCTGACCCGGGGCACCATCGTCCAGGTCCCGTTCGACTGGTTTTTCGCCATCAACGAATTCAACGGCCCATCGGCCGGGAACTGCAAAGAAGAGGCCATCCTGCAGGGGATTTGCGAAATCGTCGAGCGGCACGTGTCTTCCGTCATCAGCCATGAGCGCCGAACGGTTCCGGCGATCCGTCCGGAATCCGCCACAGACCCCATGGTCATCGACATGCTCGCAAAATACCGGCGCAGCGGCATATCCCTGTTCATATCCGATTTCACTCTCGACATGGGCATCCCCTCGATCGGGGTCCTCGCCTACGACCCCGCCTCGTTTCCGGACAGCAGCGAGATCGTGTGGACCGCCGGCACCACCCCCAGCCCCGAGAAGGCACTCAGCCGTGCGCTGACCGAAGTGGCTCAGTTGGCCGGTGACTTCAACACCTCCGCCAACTATGTCGCCAGCGGCCTTCCCAAGTTCCGGCGGATCGATGAGGCGCGCACCATCACCGACCCCGGTCGCCGGGTAGACCTCCGCCGCCTGCCGGACATCTCCCACGCCAACATCCGGGTTGAAATCGAAAACTGCGTTCAGGCCCTTGCGCAACGAGGGTGGGAGGTGTTGCTCATTGAGACGACCCACCCACGGCTTCAGATACCGGCCTACTACGCCATCATCCCGGGGGCCCATTTTCGTGAACGGTCCCGGTCCACCAGCGTCGCCATGTTTGCCGCCCGGCACATCGCTCACCACCTGCCGCCGGCGGAGGCCATCCCGGCGCTCGAGGCCATCGATGCGAGGCTGCCGGGGAAGTATTATCTGCAGTTCTACCTGGGCCTGAGCCGCCTGAATTCCGGCGAAGCCGAATCAGCGCTTCCGCATTTCCGGCGGTCGCTTGAGCTGAATCCCGACGCATCGGAAACCCCCAGCATCTTCAGTTACATGGGAGTTGCGCTGAAAGAAACCGGCCGCTTCGCAGAGGCTCTCGATTGGCTGAACCAGGGGGCAGCGCTCGATCCCGAACGCACGGACATTCACAACTTGATGGGGTTTTGTCACTTTAAACGCGGAGAGCATGAACAGGCAGTGGCGGCCTTCCGGCGGGTGATCGACCTGGACCCGGCGTCAGCGATCGACTACGCCAACCTCGGCGTGAACCTCGAGGCGCTCGGTGAACCGCAAAAAGCCATCGAGTGCTATCGGATGGCACTGACCCTGGACCCGGAAATCGAGTTCGCCCGCCGTCACCTGGCCCGGCTGTCCGAATGACGCCGCCCCACCAGACGAACCGGTTCATCGGCCGGAAGAAGCGACCGAAACATCCTGCTTGAGCCGGCCGAGGTCCTCCTCGATTCTGCGGCAGCGCGCATTCATGTCCGCCAGAACATCGGCCGCGCGATCCTTGTCCTCCTGGTTGGAACTCAAACGGTCCGCCAGCGCACCGAAATCGGCCGAGTACGCCTGCAACTGCTCGGTGACGGCCTGGGACAAGCGCTGGGCCGCGGTCTCCGCCAGGCTGTACAGGTATTTGAATTTCAGATTTTCCTGGTAGTCTTTCAGGTGGAACGATAGCGCCTGCTGGGTTTCACGCTTGATCCGCACCATGCCTTCCTTCAACGCGCGCAGGTCTTCTTCACCACGGATCACCGGCTTTTTAAGCATCTTCTTGAATCCCGTCACCACCCGGTAAAAGCCGTGCCTCAGAATGGCCTCGGTGCGTATTCTGGCCGTATAACCGATGGTGGCGGAGAGCGACGGCAGCCGGATCCCCGAGCTGCGCAGCAGGCTTTCGACGCTCGGTACGCCGGTGGTCTCCGGCCGGCTGCCGTCGATGGAAATCCCCAGGGTGCCCATCAGGCTGCAGAATTCCGTATATGCGTCTTCGATCAAGCCCTCGTAGGGGGCCGCGATGGCCTGCAGGGCGTCCCGGATCTTGACCTCTTCGGAAGCGATGAACCGGATGATCTCCGGGTTGAGGTGTTCCGTGATGAAGCTGTCCAAGGCCTGCTTGAACTCCTGAAAAACCTTGTAAAGGGTCTGCGAAAATCCGGCGGCCTGCAGCGTTTCCGTGCAGCTTTCCGCCACAAATGGATAGCCGGCGATAAAGCCGTTGATGGCTTTGATCGCCTCGCCGGATCCGGTATCGAGAAAGCGGTTCACATCCGCCCCCACCTCCTGCCGGACCTTGGGCACGATGCCGGACAGCGAGCTTTGCAGCGCGGACAGGATCTGGCCGAACCGCAGCTGGTGTTTGCGGATGCGCTCGGCAATGTCGCGGGCGCTCGCGGCATCGCGGGAAAGGATGTCCCGGTTGATCCCGACCCAGTTCGCCATCCCCGCGACGATGCTGTTCAAGCGCTCGATGTGGTTCTGAAACAGCAGCGTGTGCCGTTTGCGCACGAGCGTTTCGCTGAACACGGATGCAAACCGCTGGGTTTCCCGCTCTGAAAAGCCCAGCAGTTCAGTTTCGGTTTTCCACTGCTCCAGCCGGCGCCGGTCTTTCTCAAGGACACGGTCCTCCATTGCGGCAAAAAGATTGAAGAGCGCCGAGAAGGCATAGATGTCCGGATTCGGCTTGATCAGGGCCAGTTCATCATTGACCCGCGCGGCCAGCGCCTTGAGTTCCTCGATCGACTGATGCTCGCTGAAATCGCAGTTCAGAATGAACAGGATGTTGTCCAGGATCCCCATCTTCTTGATCATGGAGAGAAACTTGATGTCCGCCCGGCGGAGCCCCGTACGGCTGCTGACGACGTAGATGAGCAGGTGGGCCAGCCGCAGGTAGTCCTGAATCATGGCCAGGTGCAGGGGGTTGGATGAATCGCTGCCCTGACAGTCTGCGATTTCGATGTTGCTGCCGATGGCCCCGGAATCGATGTCCAACTGAATGTCTTTCAAATAGACGGCCAGTGACTCGTTGCCGGAAAACTTCCAGTGTTCGATGAACCGTTCGGCCTCATGGTGCGTCGTTTTCTGCTGGTCCGCCAAAAAGCGGCTGACCGCGTCGTATCCCTGCAGGTAGCACGAAAGCAGCACCATGTTCCGGTTGCGGGCGTCGTCGGAGATGCGCTGGTCCGCGTTCAGCGCGTCCAGGGCCTGCCGGAGTTCGTTGCGCTCTTTGTCCCGCCGGAGATCGAAAGGGCCTTCGGCCGAGCGCCAGTTCGGAGAGGGAAACAGGACCAGCGCCTGCTGGATGTCCTCGTTTACTTCCTCCCAGGATTTGTAATAGAGGGTCGCCTTCAATCGATCGCCCGAACGCACACGGGTCACGATCGAAGTGACCACGCCGGCGCCGCGCTTGAGAAAATCCCCTTTCAGCAGACCGTTCAAAAAGGTGCTTTTCCCCGACTTGATGGGACCGATGACGGCGACGCGAATCGTTTCCTCGTCGAGTTGTCCCGGCAGCGCCGCGCAAGTCTTCTCCCAGTCGCCGAAGCTCAAGCCCGCAATCCCGGGTATCGATTGGGCGGTGCGAAAAAGAGTTCCCACTTCCGAATTGACCTGCAGAACAGCGCTTTTCTGAATGCCGTAACCGTGGATGGACATCATCACCGTCCTCGTCGCTTTATCGGCCGCGCCGGCACCCCGGCCGTCCGGGTGCGCCGACCGCCTTGTAAGCACGTGCTGAGTATGGTATAAATTCTCGCTGGGATCCAGACGATGGAATCTCCCCTTCAGCGCCCGCAACGGGATGGACCATCGATCACGAAGGGAATGGGGGCGTATGTCCGAAAAACACCCTGAATGTCCGCTATACAACCCCTTGAATTGCAAAGAGTACTACAATCCCAAGCTCTGCGCATTCGTCCGCAAGGACAAATCCTGCCTCAAAAAGAGAAAACCGAAGAACAAGGAAAACGCCGAGGAGTAACGGCCGCCTCAGGCGTGGCCGGCGGTATCCGACAGCAGCGCCGGGTCCACTCCCATTTTTTTCAATGCCTCCGCCCAACGCGCATCGACAGGCAGGACGAAGATGTTTTCCTCGAAAACCGGCTGGGTAAGCCATGCATTCTCTTTGATTTCGGACTCAAGCTGTCCGGGACCCCAGCCGGCGCAGCCAAGGCTGATCAGGAATGATGCGGGGCCGTGGCCGACGGCAATCGCCTCCAGGATGTCCCGGGTGTTGCTCAGCCCCAGAGACGGCGTCACCTGCAGGGTGGCATCCCATGTGAACGGCGGGCCGTGCAGCATGAAGAGCTCGCCGTCATGCACCGGCCCGCCATAGTATATCGGAAGGGCTTCGACGCCCGGGCTGCAGCGGATGGACAGCTCGTCGAAGATGTCCTTGGCGCGGAGACCTTCATGAAGGCGGTTGACGACGATCCCCATGGCTCCCTGTTCATTGTGCTCGCAGATGCAGGTGACGGTCTGGGAGAAGTTGGGATCGGACAGCCCGGGCATGGCCATCAGGAAATGACCCTTCAACGATGCGGTGTAAATGCTCGGCATTCCGTCCCCATCCTCTCCGACCCGAACCTGTCCCCAGGTGGAATCAAACCGCTTCTAAAAGGATCGGGAGGCTTTGTCAAGGCGAAAGGGCCCGGCACCCGCTCCGGGCGGCCCGCGGTCGCCTCACGTCGGCAGTTTCATCAGGGAAGCGCCAGCCACCGACGGTGCGGCGCAGGCCAAGACCGGACCGGCGGCCGGCGTTTCGGATCCGAGCAACTCATACACGGCCACTTCACCCAGATCGCGCTGAAACTCCTCCGGCACGGCAACGGCATGGACCATCAGCCGGGATCGCACCGAACGAAGGGTGGCCCCGCTGATCAGGGCGCCGTTCGGGAAGATCTTGACAAGACCCTGCATGCGAAAGACCGTGTTGACCGCATCACCGATCACGGTGTAGTCCATCTTTTTTTCGAAACCGATGTTGCCGACCACGACCTCGCCGGTGTGGATGCTGATCCCCATGTGAATGGCCGTTCCAAGATCGGGACTCACACTCCGGTTCACCTCCGCCAGGCAGCGGCGCATGTCCAAGGCGGCTTGCACGGCGTTGTCGGCATCGCCGGTGCTGGACACCGGTGCCCCAAAGACGGCCAAGAACCCGTCGCCCAGGTATTTATCGACGATGCCGTGATGCCGGAACACCACTTCGCCCATCGCCGCGAAAAACTGATTCAACAGCGCCACGGTCCGTTGGGGTCCCATCTGCTTGGCCATTCGCGAGAAGCCCCGGATGTCGATGTTCAGGAGGGTGACGCGCTTCACCTCCTCGATGACGGCCTGGCCGCTTTCCAGCCCGTGAATGATCGTGTCGACGACCTCCTTGGGCACGAACTTTTGGAACACCTGGCGCACGTTGCGTTCATGTTCGGCCGCCGCCACGGTCTCTTTGTAGAGCCTCGCGTTCTCCAGCGCGATGCAGACGGAAGCGGCAATGGCCTGCAGGAGATCCCGATCGTTCCCGTCGAAGTCCCCATTCAGCTTGTTCAGCACTTCGATCACCCCGATCACCTGCCCCTGGGAGATCATGGGGACGCACAAGGCCGAGCGTGTGCGAAATCCCGATTCGTCGTCAATCACCGGAAAGAAGTGCATGGTTTTTTCGATGTCGTTGGCGATGACCGCCTCGCCGCGGGCGGCCACGCAGCCGGCAATCCCCTGCCCCAGTTTCAGGCGGAATTTTCTGAATGAAGCGATGCTGCTGTTGAACGCCACAGCCACCTCCAGTTCCCGGCCTTCCAAGAACAGCAGCGATCCGGCTTCGACGTTCATCACCTCGCGGATCATGTCCAGGGTGTAGTTTAAAACTTTTTGCATGTCGAAGGTGGAGGACGCCAGCGCGCCGCCGACCTGGCGGAGGGTTTCCATCTCCTGGTCGCGTTTGACGACAGCGGCCAGTAGTCGGTTGCGGTCGATGGCCAATCCCATTCCGCCAGCCACCCAATTCACCAGGTTGCGGGCTTCGATCAGGGTCTCGCGGCGTCGGCCGATCAACGCCAGCACGCCGAAGACGACCCCGCCGGTTCGCAGCGGCGCCAGGAAACAGCCGGCCGCGCCGGGATCGGAGAAAAGCGCTTGATCCAGCTCGGTGCCCCTGCCGGGCCCGACGTCCAGGGCCAGCGAGGACTCATGCTGAAACGCTTTCTCGACCAGCGATCCATCGGTGCCGTAGGAGGTGTTCCGCTGGAGCGGACCGGACCCGTAACCCACCCATTCCTTGACGTGAACGCGCGACGGGTGATTCTCGTCCTTCACGAGGACGGCGGCGGATTCGAAGTCAACGACGCGGTGCAGCTCGTGGAGCACGCTCGTCAGCAGCTCGCTGTCACGGAAGCTTGAGTTCAAAAGCTTGCTGATCGTGTCGATGGAACGCACATACCGGCCGGTGCGCTCGTTTTCCCTGAGCAGGCGCAGGTTTTCAAATGTGAAGGCCGCGTTGCTCAGCAGCGGGGTGAGCGTCTCGATCTCGTCCTGAGAGTAAATGCGCTGGGGGTCGCGGCAGGAGATGGTCAGCACGCCGATGATGGCCTTGCTGGCCTTGATCGGCATGCACACGAAGGACTTGGTGCCGTAGTGGGAGAGGTTGACCCGGCCGAAACGCTTGTCCTGCTCGATGTTCTCGACGAGCACCGGGGATTTGTTCAGCACGGCATACTTCGCGATGCTGGATTCGAAGTCGATACGGTCTCCGGGTTTGACATGCGCCCCGAGCCCGATGGTGGCCTTGACGGTGAACGCCTTGTCCGTCGAGCGTTCGAGGGTCAGTACGGACCCGATGTCCGAATTGGTAAGCAGCAGCGCCCGTTCCAGCGTGATGTAGAGAATCTCCTCCGGATCGGACGTTACGTAGCACAGCTCGGACAAGTCCTTGAGCACCGAAATGTCCGCCGATTTTTTTTCCAGCAGGCGCACGGTCTGTCCGAACTGGCTCCGTATCGCCTGGAAGGACTCGGAGATGGCATGCAGTTCATCGCAGGCGCCGGTGGCCGGCTCCGGTGCTTGCGGTGCGGCGGTTTCCGGGATGGAGGAGGTGGTCATCGATTCCGAAATAGCCGCGATGCGCTGAAAGAGGCTTTTGAGAATGCTGAAACCGACCCAGGAAAACACGAGCAGCCCCAGGAAAAAATAGGGCACATACTCATCGCCCAGAATGCTGTAGCGCAGGCTGAAAAAAATGAAACCGCCGACCGGAAAAAGAAAAAAGAGCGCGAACGCCAAATGCAGCTTTCGCTGCAGCTGGGTCCGGGGACGAGGCGTGGAGATGTGACTGCCGTTCCACTGCATCCTGCGGTCTCTGTATGGAAGTTGCCCGATCGGGCGGGTGCTGTGTCATATATCGGCATCGGGCCCCATGATCTTTAATTCACCTATAAGAGGATTCCGGGCGGCCGTGCCGTCGGCTTGACTTTCCCCAATTGCGATTATATAGCGAGCAGCCCGCTTTGACTCCCCGGAAACACCGGTCGCCGGCACGCGGGTCGCAAGGAGATTCATGGATTCGCATCACACGGCGCTGATCGCACACGAATTGAACGTCACGCAGCCCCAGGTGGCGGCCGTGGCCGCGCTTTTGGCCGAGGCCGCTACCGTTCCCTTTATCGCCCGGTACCGCAAAGAGGCCACCGGCAGCCTGGATGAGGTGGCGGTCACCGCCATCCGCGAGCGTTTAGACCAACTGAGGCAGCTCGACGAACGCCGCGCGGCAATTTTGAAATCACTCGAGCAGCACGGCCATCTGACCGAGGCGTTGACGGCCGCCGTCTGGGGGGCGGATACCCTGGCCGTTCTCGAAGATGTGTATCTGCCCTATCGCCCCAAACGCCGAACGCGCGCCATGGCTGCCAGGGAAAAGGGCCTGGAACCGCTGGCCCGTCAGATCTTCGACCAACGCGGGGCTGATCCTGAAGCGGCCGCGGCCGGCTTCATCGATTCTGAAAAAGGGGTTTCCTCGATCGAGGACGCCCTCTCCGGCGCCCGTGACATTCTGTCGGAGATGATCAACGAAGACCCGCCGGCACGCGCCCGCATGCGCGACCTTTTCCTCCGCAAGGCCGTGATCACCAGCCGATGGGTCGCTGGCCGAGAGACGGAAGGCGCCAAATTCCGGGACTATTTCGACTGGCAGGAACCGGCATGCTCGGTCCCCTCTCACCGACTGCTCGCCATGCGCCGCGGGGAAGCCGAAGATGTGCTGGATCTGTCCATGCTGCCGCCCGAAGCCGATGCGATCGCTTTGCTCGAAGCGCTTTTCGTCAAGGGAGACGGAGCGGACTCCCGGCAGGTCCGGCTGGCGCTGCAGGACAGCTATGGCCGCCTGCTCGGCCGTTCGATGGAAACCGAGCTGCGCGTGGCATTGAAGGAGCGCGCGGACCAGGAGGCCATCCGCGTGTTTGCCGGCAACCTGCGCGAACTGCTGCTGGCCCCTCCCCTGGGGCCGCGCCGGGTGCTGGCGGTCGATCCGGGGTTTCGGACCGGATGCAAGGTGGCGTGCCTGGACCCGCAAGGCCGACTGATCCATCACGACACCATCTTCCCGCATGGCTCCGAGCACCAGGCTGCGCAGGCCGCCCGAACCATCCAGGACATGGCCTGGCGCTGCGAAACCGAGATCATCGCCGTCGGCAACGGCACGGCCGGCCGCGAAACCGAACAGTTCTTGCGCACCCTGTCCTTTTCGCGGCCGATCCCCGTCGTTCTCGTGGATGAGAGCGGCGCATCCGTTTACTCGGCCTCGGCCGCCGCGCGCGAGGAATTTTCGGACCTTGACCTGACCGTGCGGGGCACCGTGTCCATCGGCCGGCGGCTCATGGACCCCTTGGCCGAACTCGTCAAAATCGACCCGAAATCCATCGGCGTCGGCCAATACCAGCACGATGTGGACCCGGCGGAGCTCAAGCGGTCGCTCGACGATGTGGTCGTCAGCTGCGTCAACCGCGTCGGTGTCGACCTGAATCAGGCCAGTCGGGAACTGCTGACGTATGTCTCCGGGCTGGGGCCGCAGCTCGCCAAAAACATCGTTGCGTTCCGGGACGTGCACGGGCCGTTTCGTTCCCGGCAGCAGTTGCACGAGGTGCCGCGGCTTGGGCCCAAGGCGTTCGAGCAGTGTGCGGGGTTTTTGCGGATCCGGGACGGAGAGAACCCCCTGGATGCCAGCGCGGTGCACCCCGAGAGCTACCCGGTGGTGGAAGCCATGACCGCCGATCTCGGCTGCGGGGTGGCAGACCTGCTCTCCGACGCCGGTTTGCGATCGACCATCGACATCGAACGATACCTCAGCCCCGCCATCGGGCGGCCGACGTTGCAGGACATCCTCCAGGAACTGGCCAAACCCGGGCGTGACCCGCGCCGGGAATTCGAACTGTTTGCATTCGCCCCGAACGTCAAGCAGCTCCAGGACATCGTCCCCGGTATGCGCCTGCCCGGCATCGTCACCAACGTGACCGCCTTCGGCGCTTTTGTCGATATCGGCGTCCATCAGGACGGCCTCGTTCACGTCAGCGAGCTCTCCGACCGCTATGTCAAGAACCCGCTGGATGTCGTCAAGGTGCACCAGAAGGTCCAGGTCACGGTGCTGGCGGTGGACCCGGAGCGCCACCGGATCGCGCTCTCAATGAAATCCGACCCCGCACGAGCGGCGCATGCAGTGAAGCCGCCGAAGACCGGGCCGACGAGCCGGAAGCCGTCCGCGCTGCCGCCGCGCTCGAAGCCGGAGCCGTTCAACAATCCGTTCGCCAAACTTATGAAAAAGTGAGGGAATGCGCGTGCGCGCGGTGGTCCAGAGAGTCAGCGAGGCATCGGTCAGGGTTGAGACCGAGGTGGTCGGCCGCATCGGCAGAGGCCTGCTGGTTTTGCTCGGCGTCTCCACGACGGACACGGAAAAGGATGTCGACTACCTGTCGGAAAAAGTCGTTCACCTTCGGATTTTCGAAGACCCCGGCGGCAAGCTCAACCGGTCGCTGCTGGAAGTGGGCGGCGAGATGCTGGTCGTCTCCCAATTCACACTGCTCGGCGACTGTCGCAAAGGCCGCCGCCCCTCGTTCACCGCGGCGGCCGAGCCGGGTCATGCCGCGCGCCTCTACGAACACTTCGTCCGTCAGACGGCCCGGCGGGGGGTTCCCGTGCAGACCGGCCGCTTCCAGGCCCTCATGGCGGTGTCCCTGGTCAACGACGGCCCTGTCACCTTGATTGTGGATAGCGTACAGAATGGAAATTGAGTACGTCTTCGTGCGGCAAAAAGGGTCGACTGGGGGGCGTGGCCGAGTCGCCTCAAACATTGGTTGCGGATCGCCGCGGCGGACACCCCGCTTCGCCGCTGCGTGAGGTGCTGGTATTAGACGTATTTACTTGCCGCAGTCATATCATTTCCGGCGCTCGCCGGAAATGATATGGGCGTAGGCGCTGTGGTTGTGGATGGACTCGAAGTTTTCGGCGCTGACCGAAAACCAGGTGATGTTGGGGTCCGAGAACAGGCGCTGGGCAATGTCACGCACGATGTCCTCAACGAACTTGGGGTTCTGGTAGGCCCTTTCCGTGACGCATTTCTCGTCCACGCGCTTGAGCACCGAATACACATCGCTCGATGCGGTGGACTCCACCAGCTCGATCATGTCCTCCAGCCAGATGAACTTCTTGAACCGCAGGCAGAGCCGGACCTCCCCGCGCTGGTTGTGCGCCCCGAAGTCGCTGATCTCCTTTGAACACGGGCAGACCGAGGTGATGGGCACCACGACCTCGGACTGCAGGTCGACCTTTCCGGAAGCATCGCTCGATCCCGCGATCCGGCAGGCGTAGTCCATGAGCCCGGTGGCCATGCTGATCGGCGCTTTTTTCTCGATGAAGTACGGGAAGGTCATTTCGAGATGGGCGGAAGCGGCATCCAGGTACTTCTTCATGTTTTCGAGGATGACCGCGAATTTCTTGAGAGACACCTCCGGCTTCAGCACGTGCAGCATCTCGACGAAACGGCTCATGTGGGTGCCTTTGACCTCATGGGGCAGATCCACATACATGCTGATCGTCGCCACGGTGTGCTGGTAGCCGTCCCGGCGGTCGCGCACGGCAATCGGGTACCGCAGGTTTTTGACCCCCACCTGGTTGATCGGGATGTTCCGAAAATCTCTTTCGTTTTGAACGTCGCGCATGCTCATTTCAGCAGGTACTCGGGTTTCACGTGGCGCATCGCACGGAAGATGTTGCCCTTGATGTTGCGGTTCCGGCGATAAAGCTCGTGCAGGAGCGATTTCATTTCCGACCGGCGGGACCGCGTGGCCGATGGACACGGATTTTCAACGACCGGCAGACGATACTCCTTGGCGAACCGCCGGATGAGGGTTCCTTCGGCATAGGCCAGCGGCCGGATGAGCGTAAACGTCCCTTCGAAAAGCACCTGCGCCGGCCGCATGGTGCTGATCTCTCCGGAGAAGCACATGTTCAGGAACAGGGTCTCGATCAGGTCGTCCTTGTTGTGCCCGAGCGCCAGTTTAGCGCAGCGCCGCTCAGCGGCGATCTCGAACATCCGTTTGCGGCGCAAGTGAGCGCACAGAAAGCAGGGGTTCTCGCGGTTCGCCGGGCTGTGGCCGACGAGTCCATAGTCGGTGAGCTCGACCCGCAGGGGGATCTCCAACCGCTCGCAGAAGGGCCGGAGAGCGTCGGCTGCTCCCCCTTCGAAACCCGGATCGACATATACCGCTTCCAGCTCATACCGTACGCGGATGCGGCGCCGGCGCTCGGCCAGCAGCCACGCGAGCGTCAGGCTGTCGGCCCCGCCCGACAGGCCCACCAGGATGCGATCGCCTTCCTGGATCATGTCGTAGTCGTGAATCGCCTTGCCGATAGCGCGGTTCAACGACTTGTATTCATACCCGGACGCCCGCAACCAGCACCTATTCCTCTTCCGACGCCGGCTCCTTCTTCAGGATGATTCGTCCGGCGGCGATCTCCCGCAGGGAAATCACCACATCTTCATTCTTGGGCGAGCTCACCAGATAGTCGGAGCCCTCGCGGATCTGGCGGACTCGCTTTCCCACCATGTTCACCAGCAGAAAGCGGTTGCCAACCTTTTTCAAGCAGTCCTCGACCGTGATACGTGCCACGCGTCAACCTCCGTGATTAAAAAATTCGATTCACCGTATTTCAACCAGCTCGTAGCTGCGTTTTCCTCCCGGAACTTCGACCACCAACTCGTCGCCGGGCTTCCTGCCCAACAGGGCCCGGCCCAACGGTGAAACGACGGAAATGCGGCCTTTTTTCAAATCGGACTCATCCGGCCCCACAAGTTGGTACTCCACATCCTGCCCGGTTTCCATGTTCTCCAGGAGCACGCGGCTGCCGAACACGGCCCGGTCCTTGGTCAGGGTGTCTGGATCAATGACTTCCAGATGCGCCAGCTTGTATCCCAGTTCGTTGATACGACCCTCGATAAAACCCTGGCGTTCCTTGGCGGCGGCGTACTCGGCGTTTTCGCTCAAGTCTCCGTGGGCTCTCGCCTCTTCAATGGCTCGGATATTCATCGGCCGATCGACACGCTTTAATTTTTCGAGCTCGAGCCGGATGGCTTCATAGCCTTCCGGCGTAACCGGTATTCGTTCCACGTTTCACTCCTGTTGGCGAATTCCCGCGCCGGCTCCGGGATTCCTCCGAACAATGCCCGGCGCGCGGTACGCTCTTTATATGACGGGTTCTGAAAAAAACAAGCCACCCGCGCCGTGCGGGTGGCGCCGGCTGTCATGCCGGTAGATGGATGCTCACAAATAGGTCGTGCCCAGCACGTGGGCGATCTGGACGGCATTGGTGGCCGCGCCCTTGCGGATGTTGTCGGCCACGATCCAAAGATTGAGGCCGTTCGCCACGGACTCGTCCCGACGGATGCGTCCGACCAGGGTCAAATCCTGCCCGGCGGCATCCGTCGCCAGCGGATAAAGGTTCCGCCCCGGGTCGTCCACCAGCTTGACGCCGGGCGCCGAAGCCAGCAGCGTCCGCACCTCGTCCGGCGGACAGGGCAGCCGCGTCTCAACGTTCACCGACTCCGAGTGGGCGAAGAACACGGGGACCCGCACGGTGGTGGCCGTGACGCCGATGGCCGGGTCTTCCATGATCTTGCGCGTCTCGTTGACCATTTTCATTTCTTCCTTGGTGTAGCCGTTGTCCAGGAATTTGTCGATGTGCGGCAGGCAGTTGAAAGCGATCCGGTGCGGGTAGACCGACCGTTCGACCTCCAGGAAGTTGATCATGGACCGGGTCTGATTGAACAGCTCGTCGATGGCCTTTTTCCCGGTGCCGGAGACGGATTGATAGGTGGACACAACGATGCGCCGGATGCCGTATTTGCGATGGATCGGGTTCAGCGCCACCACCATCTGGATGGTGGAGCAGTTGGGATTGGCGATGATCCCCTTTTGGCTGTATTGGGCCACGGCGTGAGGGTTGACTTCCGGCACGACCAACGGCACCTGGGGGTCCATGCGCCAGGCGCTGGAATTGTCGATGACGACACAACCGTCCTTGGCGGCCGCGGGAGCGAACCGTTCGCTGGGGCTGCCCCCGGCAGAGAAGAGCGCGATGTCGATGCCCTTGAAGGAGTTCTCCTTGAGCTCCTGCACCTCGACCAGATCGCCCTTGAACCTGAGTTTCCGTCCCACCGAGCGCGCCGATGCCAGCAGGCAAAGGGATTTCACGGGAAAATTCATTTCCTCCAGGCAGGTGATCATCTGGTTGCCGACCGCGCCCGTAGCTCCTGCCACGGCGACGTTGAATTTCTTCTCAGCCATCTGTCTGTTCCTTTGCCGCGGGCCCCCGCCCGCGCTGTCGTTTCGAAAAGCCGTTGGCTAATTACTGTCGCTCACAACGGGGAAGGATCCCAATACGCTGCTGCCCGCCGTGACCTTGTCCCCGACCGATACCGCCAGGGTTGCGTCCTGCGGCAGGTAAATGTCCAGGCGTGAACCGAAACAGATCATGCCGAAGCGCTGGCCGCGTCGAACGGTTTCATCGGGCTGCACGTGACAGATGATGCGCCGCGCGATGAGGCCGGCCACCTGCACGAAACAGAGTCGCTTGCCGTAGGTCGTCTCGAGAAAAATCGCGTTGTGCTCGTTGCGCATGGACGCGTCCCCGCGGTCGGCCGGGACGAATTGCCCCGGTCGATAGCGGATGCGGTAGACCTTTCCCTCGGCAGGCACACGGTTGACGTGGACGTTGAAGATCGACATGAAAATGCTGATCTTGAGCACCGCTTCTTCAAAAAACGGGGCGCCGTTCACGATCGCCGCGGCAATCACACGTCCATCCGCCGGCGATACAACCTGCCCCGGCCGATTCGGGATGACCCGATCAGGGTCACGAAAAAAGCCGGCAATGCAGAACGTCGCCGCCAGGCCGACCACGGCCAGGACCGATAGCCCCAGCAACGCCAGGATCAGGGTGGCAAAGGCCGCGCCGCATATCAACGGGTACCCGGCCTTCGCCACCGGGAACGCCATCCGCTGGGGCGGGTCCGCCCAAACGAAGTCTTCCATTCTCCGTTTCACCCTTCATCATCGATTGAATTTGGTAACTTACCGTGATCAATCGAGTTTGTCAAATAAAAGCGCTGGCCCGGTCGATCTTTCATTTCCCGGCTATCCCTGTGCCGGTTCGGGTGCCTTGATGCTCAACTCGGCATCGGATTGACGGATGTAGCGCGGGACGAGGCAATCCACCCCATCGGCCGTAGCGGCTGCCAGAAGATCGCGCGCCAGCCACGCCACGGTGGAGGCTTTCGGGAAAAGCCGGTCCCGGGGCGCCCAGCGCGCATTTTCCGCCACGATCGCGCGGATCTGCTTTTCGTATAGCAGGACCGCTTCCCCGACGAAAAGATGCGGAGAGGCGATCGTGCGCAAAATGGTTTCGGGGGCGACGACCCGTTCGTCCCCTATTCTTTCCAACCGGCCGCCGGACTCCTGATAGATGGCCGTGTAGACCTCTCCCTTGCGCGCGTCCATGAGGACGCAGATGCGCTCCGGCCACGGCAGGCACACCGACGCCAGTGCCTCCAGGCTGGACACGCCGACGCAGGGCTTCCCCGCGGCGAACGCCAGCCCCTTGGCCGTGCTGATCCCGATGCGCAGGCCCGTGAAGGACCCTGGACCGATGGTCACGGCCAACCCGTCGATGTCCGTAAGGCTCAGTTCGGCCAGCGCCAGTGCATCCCGAATCATGCCCATCAAATGCAACGAGTGGGTGCGATTCGAGAGCGTTGACACCTCGGAGGCCGTTCTTCCGTCGATGGCCACCGCCACGCTGCAACTGCGGGTGGCCGTGTCCAGGGCGAGCACGTTCATCGAGGGGTCCTCATCCGAACGTCTCGGCGGCGCAAGGCCAAGATGTCAGCCGCCGCATTCATCCGCCCGAGCGTCCGGGCCGCTTTCGCGGTTTGACGGGGTTGGGTGCGCTGCGCGATACCAGGGCGTGCTCCAGTACCTCCTCCATGGTTTTCACTGGGATGAATTTCAGCTTGCGCTTGACATGGCTGGGGATCTCGATGAGATCCTTGAGGTTCTTTTTCGGGATCAGCACGGTTTTAACACCGGCCCGCAAGGCCCCCAAGGACTTTTCTTTGAGACCGCCGATCGGAAGCACCCGGCCGCGCAGGGTCACCTCGCCGGTCATGGCCACGTCGCTGCGCACCGGTTGGCCGGTCATGACCGACACCAGGGCCGTCGCCATGGCGATGCCCGCGGAAGGCCCGTCTTTCGGGATGGCGCCGGCCGGCACATGAATGTGAACATCCGTGACGTCGAGTTTCAGTTTCTTTTCCGCCGGGCGTTTGAGGTACGAGCGGGCGCAGGTCACCGCCGCGCGCGCGGACTCCTGCATGACCTCTCCCAGTTGACCGGTGATGATGAGATCTCCCTTGCCCTTGATCAGTGAGGCCTCCACGTAAAGCACCTCGCCGCCCGCCGAGGTCCACGCCAGCCCGGTGGCAAGCCCGATCTGACTCTCCTCCTGATCCATCTCGGGAATGAATTTGGCCGGCCCGAGATATTTGGAAAGGTTCTGCTGGGTGAGGGTCAACGGCTCGCTGCGGCCTTCGGCCACCCGCCGGGCCACCTTGCGGCAGATCGTTCCGATTTCCCGCTCCAGGTTTCGCAACCCGGCCTCCGAGGTGTATTCGTTGATGATCTGCCGCAGCGCGCCGGCGCTGATGGATACCTGTTTGGGCTTGAGCCCGCTCTCGCGGACCTGGCGCGGGATGAGGTGGGTGCGGGCGATCGTCGTCTTCTCCTCCTCGGTGTACCCCGAAAGATGCAGGATCTCCATGCGGTCCATCAAGGCCGAAGGGATGGTGTCGGTGATGTTGGCCGTGAGGATGAACATCACGCGCGACAGGTCGAAGGCCAGGTTCAGGTAGTGGTCGCTGAAAGCAAAATTCTGCTCCGGATCGAGCGCCTCCAGGAGAGCCGCCGACGGGTCTCCGCGGAAATCCGCTCCCAGCTTGTCGATTTCGTCCATCATGAAGACCGGGTTTTTGGTGCCGCACTGTTTCAGCCCCTGCAGGATGCGGCCCGGCAATGCGCCGATGTAGGTCCGTCGATGCCCCCGGATCTCGGCCTCGTCTCGGATCCCCCCGAGCGAAATACGAATGAACTTGCGCTTCACCGCCCGGGCGATGGCCTGGCCGAGCGACGTTTTTCCCACGCCCGGCGGACCCACGAAACACAGGATGGGGCCTTTCATGGTCGGGTTGAGTTTGCGAACGCTGAGATACTCGATGATGCGGTCCTTCACCGCGGCCAGTCCGTAATGTTCCCGATCCAGGATCTTCCGGGCTTTTTTGATGTCGATGACATCCGGGGAGAAGCGGCTCCAGGGCATCTCCACCAGCCAATCGAGATAGGAGCGGATCACGGTGGACTCGGCGGAGTCGGGGTGCATCTGCTCGAGCCGTTTGAGTTGCCGGAGGGCTTCCGCATTGGCGTCTTTTGTCATGCGGGCCCTCTTGATCTTGCGCTGATACTCGTCGAGTTCGATCGAGCGCTCGTCGTGTTCGCCCAGCTCCTTGTAGATCGCCCGCACCTGCTCGCGCAGATAGTAGTCGCGCTGGCTCTTCGAGATCTCATCCTTCACGTCGGATTGAATCTTGGCCTGCATGGCCGAGAGTTCCAACTCGTGAGACAGCAGATCGTTTACCTTTTTCAACCGCCCGACCGGCTCCAGGGTCTCCAGCAGAGACTGCGATTCCTCGATCTTCAACCGGAGGTTCGACGCCACCAGATCGGCGAGCTTGCCGGGGTCCTCGACGTTCTGAAGAATGGCGGTGATGTCCGTGTTGAGCTCCCCCCTGAGGGACAGGATCTTTTCCGACTGATCGCGTACGTTGCGCATCAGGGCTTCCACTTCGAGGGAGACCTTTTCGAGGGCCTCCTCCGGAAGCAGGTCGATCTTGACCCGGTACGGGGAGCGTTTGCGGAGAAACTTGGCGATGTTGCCCTTGGCAACCCCCTGGACCAGCACCTTCACCCGGCCGTCCGGCAACTTGAGCATCCGCAGCACACGACCGACCGTCCCGGTGCGGTAAATGTCATCCACCGTGGGGTTTTCAACCGCAGCGTCCTTTTGGGTGCACAAAAAAACGAACCCCTGGCCGCTCACCGCTTCCTCCACGGCCCGGACCGATTTTTCACGCCCGACAAACAGCGGCAGCAGCATGTCGGTGAAAATCACCACATCCCGCACGGGAAGCAACGGAAGTGTCGTGGGGATCTCCGTGGTCTTGTCATCTTCTTCGATAATGCTGATCAAATCGTCGTGGTCTGCTTCTGCCATTGTCTCTCCTGCCGCCTGTTCGCGCGAACTGCCGAAACGGAAGACCGTCACGAGGGTTGATTGGAAAGTCTTTGTATGAGAAAATGATTTCTTATTCCAGCATGATAACGCACCTTTCAGCGTTTACAACCGGCTCCGCCCCATGCGCTGCCGGAAAAGGCCGTGTAGGACAAAAAGCAGCCCAGGTCAAGCCAAAGGGTTGTTGAAACCGCTTTCCGGGCGGATGGGCGCGAGCGGCCATCCTGCCTCACCGAGGAGATGACATGGAGTGGGTGGGGTTCGTTTTTGGAATGGTGATCGGAAGCTTTCTGAACGTGTGCATATACCGCCTGCCGGCGTCCCAATCGATCGTTCACCCTCGCTCCTGCTGCCCGCAGTGCGGCCATCTTATCCGGGCATACGACAACATCCCCGTGGTGAGCTATGTCCTGCTGCGCGGCCGCTGCCGGGATTGCGGAACCCGGATCTCCCCGCGCTACCCGCTGGTGGAACTCCTGAGCGGGGCGTTCGCGGCCATGACCGTCGTCCGGTTCGGGGCCGGCTGGACGGCCGCGATCGTGTTCATCCTGATTGCGGCCTTTCTGGTCATCACCTTCATCGACATCGACCATCGCATCATCCCCGATGTGATCACACTGCCCGGCATTCCGATCGGCCTGGCCGTCAGCTTCGGTCCCGGGCTTGTCTCGCCGCTGGAGGCGTTGATCGGAACCCTGGCCGGCGGCGGGAGTCTCTTCCTGGTGGCCTGGGGATATCAGTTCATCACCAAGCGCGAGGGCATGGGCGGCGGCGACATCAAGCTGTTGGCCATGATCGGCGCCTTCATCGGTTGGAAGGGCGTGTTGTTCACGATTTTTGTAGCCTCCCTCACCGGCACATTGACCGGGATGGCATTGATATTCCGGCGCCGGGAAGGATTGAAGCTTGCGGTTCCCTTCGGGCCCTTCCTGGCGGTGGGGGCCATTGCCTATCTGTTCATCGGCCCGGAGATGATGCACTGGTACCTCCGATGGATGAGGCCCTGAACCTCGGGTGTTTGGATGACGGGCCGTTCAGGGGGTTGCCGCTGCTTTCGTCACCGGTGAGTCCGCCCGGGCAGCATGGGGTGCCACGGCCGATGACGGGTGGCGGCTCGACCGACTCACGGGCCGACGAGAATTCGCCATGCGCATAGCGGTGCTGTCGGACATCCACGGCAACATGGACGCTTTCGAGAAAGTGCTCGAGGACATCGAGCACTGCCGGCCGGATGCCGTCTTCAGTCTGGGTGACAACATCGGGTACGGGCCCGAGCCGGAGCGGGTGATTCAGACCCTGATGCGCCTCCGGATTCCCTCCGTTCTCGGGAATCACGAACTCGCCGCCAAGGACCCCGGTTTTTTGGGATGGTTCAACCCGCTGGCCCGCCGATCGCTCGTGATGACCTTCGAGCGGCTCAGCCCCGATTCACTGAGCTTCATCCAGCAGCTGCCCACGCATCTGAGTGCTCACGGCCTCCGGATGGTGCACGGGTTCCCCCCGGATTCTCCCACGCTCTACATGTTTCAGATCGAATCCCGACAGAAGCGCAAAATTTTAATGAGCCTCCCGGAGCGGGTCTGCTTGGTCGGACACACGCACGTCCTCGCGATCGCGGCCTGCGATCGCAAGGGCCTTTCAGAGGTTGAGTGCCGGGAGGGTGAGAATGCACTGGACGCGGAACGCGCCTATTTGATCAACATCGGCAGCGTCGGGCAGCCGCGGGACGGAGATCTCCGCGCCAAATACGTGATCTGGGACGCCGTGCACAACACGCTCGACATTCGTTGCGTGGCCTATGACGCCCGGGCGGCCGCCGCCAAGATCATCGCGGCCGGGATGCCCGAACCACACGCGCGCAGGCTGCTGGAATGAACATCATACTTCCGTCTTCCTTACCCAAAACCCCCCCGTGGAGTTCCGACCGCCGATCTTTCGCCGCGGCCTGGTTTGTGAGCACCGAGATGGGTTTTGTGGCGTGGCAGGATTTCAGCGCGGGATGTTATGTGAGAGCGGTCTGCAGCGATTCGTGACGGGTGGCTCGGCCCGGTGCTTGGTCGGGGGAGGAGGCCTGCGCGCCTTGATTCCACCCCGCCGATTTCAGGATGCCCCAAGGATCCGGGATCCGGCATCCCGTATCCGGTATCGCTTCCCTCGCCCCGCCTCAGGCATTCGGCCGGCGGCCCAACTCCATGCCGATCTGCAGGGCCTTCTGGTTCATCTCCAGAAAGTCGGCGGGTACGCGGGTTTGCAGCACCTTCATGATGGATTCGGGCTTGACCAGATCCTCCAGCGCGATCAGCGCGCCGAGCATGCAGATGTTGAAGACGATCGGCCGGCCGACTTGCTCCATGACCGTGCGGTAGATGGGAATCTCCCGCTGCTGGGCGTCCACCTTGCGCTGGATTTTCACATAGCGGCTGTCGGTGATCAACAATCCGCCGGGCCGGACGATCGCGGAAAACTTGTTGTACGCCTCCTGGGTCAGACACACCAGGACGTTGGGCTGCAGCACCTTCGGGAAGTAAATGGGCGAGTCCGCGATGATCACATCCGAGCGTGTGGCACCGCCCCGGGCTTCCGCCCCGTAGGACTGGGACTGGACCGCATTCAGCCCCTCGCACAGCACCGCCGCTTCCGCCAGGATGATGGCGGCGGTGATGACGCCCTGCCCGCCCGAGCCTGAGAACACCAGCCTGCACCGTTCCATTACTTGCGCCCCCCCATCGCCCGGTCGACGATTTTTTGATACTCTTCACAGTACTCCGGACCTTCTTTCTGCACAAAAATCCCGCGCTCGATGAGGTCCGGCGCTTCCTGCTTGGCCTTCGAACCGATGGTCGTGGTGTGGTCCTTGAACCACTTGATCATGTCCGGGGCATCGCCGATTTTGTTTTTCCGTCCGAAATAGGTCGGGCACTGCGTGAGGACCTCCACGACCGAGAAGCCCTTATGCGTGATGGCCTTCTCAATGACGTCCGTCATGTGCTGGGCGTGGTAGCTGGTCGAGCGGGCCACAAAGGTCGCCCCCGCCGCCGTGGCCAGCTCCACCACGTCGAAGCTCCTGTCGATCGTGCGGAAGGGTGCGGTGGTGGCACTGATGTCCGTACCGGACAACGGCGAGAATTGGCCGCCGGTCATGCCGTAAATACGGTTGTTCATGACGATGGCGGTCATGTCGACGTTGCGGCGGGCGGCATGGATGAAATGGTTGCCGCCGATGGCCAACGCATCCCCGTCGCCCATCGGCACGATCAGTTTCAATTCCGGCCGGGAAAGCTTGACCCCCGTCGCAAAAGCCAGCGCCCGGCCGTGGATGGTGTGCATGGTGTGAAAGTCCACGTAGCCGGTGATGCGCGAGGAGCACCCGATGCCGGAGACCATCACGATCTCGTTCTTGGTCAGCCCCAGGTTCTCGATCGCGCGGACCAAGCCACCCAGCACCCCGCCGTGCCCGCAGCCCGGGCACCACAGGTGCGGGAAAAACCTCTCCCTCAGGTAATCCTTGACGGCCATCGATCAGACCCCTTTGCCTTGAATGACCCGCAGGATGTTGATGATGTCCGCGGGAGTAATGAAAACGCTGTCGATGCGGTTGGCCAGAAACACCCGCTCCGGGTGCTCGACCGCCAGCTTCACCGACTGCATCACCTGCCCCATGTTCATTTCCACCACCACGACCGCCTTGGAATCGGCGCATTTGGTGCGCACGATGTCGCTCGGGAACGGCCACAGCGTCTGCAGTTCCAGAAGGCCGATCCGCTCGCCCCGCTGCCGGCGTTCTTCGACCACGTGCAGCGCCGAGCGCGCCGAAGACCCGTAGGAGATCAGCACGATGTCGGCATCCTCGAGATGAAACTCCTTGTAGCGGGCCAGTTCGTTGGTCCGGTTCTCCAACTTGTCCACCAGGTGCCGCAGCAGGGCGTGAACCGTGCGCGGCTCGGTCGATGGAAAGCCCCACATGTCGTGGACCAGGCCGGTCACGTTGTAGCGGTGCACGCCGCCGAAATCCGACATGGGCAACCGGCCGTCCTCCCGCGGCAGGTAGGGGTGATAGTCGACCCCCTCCTTCACGGACGTCCTCAGGCGCTCCACCAGATGGACCTCCCCGGGTTCGGGCAGGACCAGCTTCTCCCGCATGTGGGCCACCACCTCGTCAAACAGCAGGATGACCGGCGTGCGGTAGGTCTCCGCCAGGTTGAACGCCTCCACCGTGATGGCAAAGACATCCTGGTGGTTGGAGGCCGTCAGCGCGATGATGGCGTGGTCCCCGTGGGTGCCCCAGCGCGCCTGGTTGACGTCCCCCTGGCTCACGTGGGTGGGGATTCCGGTCGAGGGCCCGCCGCGCTGCACGTTGACGATGACGCACGGGATCTCGGCCATCACTGCATACCCCAAGGCCTCCTGCATCAGCGAAAACCCGGGGCCGCTCGTGGCGGTCATGACTTTGCGGCCGGTCAGCGAAGCGCCGATGATGGCGCAGATCGAAGCGATCTCATCCTCCATCTGGATGAACTTGCCGCCGATCCTCGGCAGCCGGGTTGCCAGGTGCTCGGCAATCTCCGTCGACGGGGTGATCGGGTAACCGGCGAAAAAATCCAGCCCGGCGTAAAGGGCCGCTTCCACGCAGGCCTCGTTGCCTTGTAGGAATTTGATGGTGTTTCCCATATCGCGTTACTCCTGGGTTTCCACTTCGATGGCAAAATCGGGACAACGCAGCTCGCACAGCCGGCAGCAGATACAGTCCTGGGGGCGCACGACGGTCACCTTGTCCGTGTCGTCCAGTTCAAGCACCTTCTTGGGGCAGAGTTCGACGCAGATCCCGCACCCCTTGCACCAGTCGCGGTTGATGTGATGCTGCTTCAGCTTGGGCTTGGCCATTGATTCGTCCTTGTGGCACGCAATTCAGTCGTTTCACGGTGCCTAACTCCGTCAGGCACCGTGTTGAGATATGTTTTAAATATTATCTTTGCCGTCCGACCATGTCAAGGAAATCGAACAGGAATCAGACAGGTATTTTGACATTGTGCACGGCCATGGCATATGGTTGGTTTCAATACCAAATAGTGAGGAAATGCGCCATGGTAAAAAAATGGGCAGCGACCGGCGGCGGGTGTCTCCTCCTGTTGATGGCGGCCGTCGGCGCCGTTTATTTTCATATCCAGGAGTTCGCCCGCACACCGTCGGGTGCGGCCGGTGAGGAGCAATCCTTCACGGTTGAGACAGGGCAACCCGTTTCGGTTGTGGCCGAAGCGCTCGAACGCCGCGGGCTGATCTCAAGCGCCATTAAATTCCGGCTGTTCGCACGCCTGCAAGACTACGACCGGCGCCTGAAAGCGGGTGAATACGGCCTCAAGGCGTCCATGACGCCGCTGGACATCCTCGCCCTGATGGAAAAAGGTCTGGTGCGGTTGCACCGGCTCACCGTTCCCGAGGGCCTGACCATCCCGCAGATCGCTGCCGTGGTCGAAAAAACAGGCCTTGCCCGCGCAGCGGACATCATTGCCCGCGCGACGGACCCTGCCTATGTGCGGCTTCAGGGGGTCCCCGCCGGCACGCTGGAGGGCTATCTCTTTCCGGAAACGTACCTGTTTCCCAAAACCGTCACGGCGGACGGCATCATCGGGGCGATGCTGCAGCGCTTTCGATCCACCTTCTCACCGGACTGGGAGCGCCGGGCGATGGAAATCGGCCTGACCCCGCACGAGGTGGTGACGCTGGCCTCGATCGTCGAAAAGGAAACCGGCGATCCTTCCGAGCGGCCGCTGATCGCCTCCGTGTTTCACAACCGTCTTAAACTCGGAATGCGGCTGGAAACCGACCCTACGGTTATTTATGGCATAAAGAACTTCGACGGCAATTTGACTCGCAAGCACCTGGAAACTCCGAGCCCTTACAACACATATCTTCTTAAAGGGCTTCCGCCGGGCCCCATCGCCAGCCCGGGAAAAAAAGCCATCGAAGCGGCCTTGTTCCCGGCTCAGACCGATTATCTTTTCTTCGTGTCAAAGAACAACGGCAGCCACCAATTTTCAAACAACCTGCCGGATCACAACCGTGCCGTGCAGTATTACCAGCTCGGGCCAGGCCGCTCATCCCACCCCCCTCGCAGGTCCCAATGATCCCGTAACGGAATTTTGACGTTTTCCGCGGGCGGCCGGCTTGGCCTTAACACCCGGTATCATGATAATATCTCGACATTATTTTAAAAATTTTATTTTATACACTCTGGCATAAATATTGAATTGTAGAGAAGCAGCTAAGGCTTCTCTGATGTGCGTGCATCTTTTCTGGCGGGCTTCCAACTAAAAAATTGAGAAGATTTCCCCACGAGAACAACGGCATCGTGGGAAGCCGAGGAAAAAAAGGACAGAGCTTCAAAAGCCCTGTCCTTTTTCTTTGGCCCACCATTGCCGCCTCTGCCGGCCCCCGTTTGTGTGCCGACCCGCCGTTGAAGCAAAAAAACCTCAAGCCCGATGGATAGTGTGACGATATTACAGCTGAAGCTGACTCTATTGTGACCGACCATCGAGGTGTTCGTGGATTCCTCCAAGCGTTCAGCTCTTGCCGACAAGACCGGTCTTCTGATCATCGGGGGCGGAGCTTCTCTGCTTTATTATTACTTCGAGCGCACCCTGCAGGGCAGCAACCTCACGATCATAATCACGATCGCCGTCATTTTGCTCATCAGCTGTTGTACCCAGGTGCTGGTGAACAACATCAACAGCTCCAAGCGCGCCCTGCAGGAAATGAATCAAACCCTGGAGCAGAGAGTCCGGGAGCGAACCGAGGAGCTTCGCAGCTCGGAGCTCAAGTATCGCACGATATTCGAAAACACGGGAGCTGCCACCATCATCATCGAAAAGGACTTTCGCATATCCCTGGCCAACTCCCAATTCCTGGCCATGTCCGGCTACGGCCGCAGGGAAATTCTGAACCGCAAATCATGGCTGGATTTCATCGACGAGAAGAGTCAACGCAAAATACTGGATAGTGACGGGGCATCTCCCACCCACTTGATGCCGGCCGGTGGCAGGCATTTCGGGTGTCAATTTATTGACAAGCACGAGAATGCCAGGGATATCCTGGTCACCATTGCGGCGATACCGGAGGCAGAGGCAAGCGTGGCGTCGCTCACCGACATCACCGAACTGAAGGATGCCGAGCGCCAAATCTATTTCCAGGCATTTCACGACACCCTTACCCACCTGCCCAACCGGGCGCTTTTCATCGAACATCTCACGATGGCGATCAAACGTTCGAAACGCCGCCAGGATTACCGGTTTGCCGTCATTTACCTCGATATCGACCGGTTCAAACTGGTGAACGACAGCCTGGGACACGGCGCCGGCGACGACCTTCTGGTGGCCTTCGCCGATCGGATCCGCGAATCGCTGCGGGACACCGACATCCTGGCGCGTCTGGGCGGGGACGAGTTCGTTATTTTACTCGAGGACATCGAGCAGGTCGAGTTGGCGAGCGACATCTCCGAACGACTCCAGAACGCCCTGCGCAAACCGTTCCGCATCCAAGGCAAGGAGGTCTTTGCTCCGGCCAGCTTCGGTGTGGTGCCGAACACCCAGGATTACGAACAGCCGGATGCCATTATCCGGGATGCCGACGCCGCCATGTACCACGCCAAGGAAAGCGGCCGGGGCCAGGTCAAGGTGTTCGACCGCAAACTGCACGAAAAGGCGCAGCACCTCCTCCAGCAGGAGACCGATCTGCGCAAGGCCGTCCACAAGAATCAATTCCAGAACCACTACCAACCCATCGTGCGGCTGGACACGGCATCCCTGGCCGGTTTCGAAGCCTTGATCCGCTGGTCGCACCCGGACCTGGGCATGGTTTACCCCGGCGCCTTCATCCCCACCGCCGAGGAAACCGGACTGATCATCCCGATCACAAAACTGACCTTGGAGCAGGCGTGCCGCGATCTGAAGGAGTGGCAGGCGATCGTGGGCAGCCGCCTCGAGTTGACCGTCAGCGTCAATATCTCCAGCCGTCATTTTCTGCAGCCCAGCCTGCTCGACGACTTGAAGGAGGTCCTCGGCAGCTGCGACCTGTCGCCGCAGCACTTGAAACTTGAAATCACCGAAACGGCCCTGATGGAGGACTCCGAGGAAACCGTGCGACTGGCCCAACGGCTGAAGGATTTCGGGATTCGCCTGGTGATCGACGATTTCGGCACCGGGTACTCTTCTCTGAGTTATCTGCAGCGGCTGCCGATCGACACGCTGAAGGTCGATCGCAGCTTCATCTCCAAGATCCACGAAAAACCCGACAGCAACCGCAACATCGTCGAGGCGATCATCTCGCTGGCCCACAAACTCAACATGACGGTCGTTGCCGAAGGCATCGAAACCCCGGAGCAGTATGCCATCCTCCTCGACATGAAATGCGAACTCGGGCAGGGCTATTTGTTTTCACGGCCGGTCCCGGGTTCGGAAGTCGGCCGACTGATCTCCCAGGTAAAAACCTTCTCCGACGAGCACACGTCTCTTCCGTATCCGCTCACCAACTGCCTTTCCAACTAAAAAGCGGATCATGGCGCGGCGCGCCATGATCCGCTTTTTATGAGGGCATCTCAGCTTGCCTGCCGCGTCTCGTGGTGATATTAAAACAAGGATGGATATCTATTCTTGGTCCGAGGAAAAACTGGCCGGCCAGCGGCTGATGGCTGGATTCGACGGCACGCGGTTAAACGAGGGTCTTCGGCACCTGATCGCCGGCCTGAGGGTCGGCGGCCTGATCCTGTTCAAACGCAACGTGGAATCCCCGTCGCAGCTCACCGGGCTCACACAATCGGCCCAGAAGCTCGCCCGGGACTGCGGCCAGCCGCCGCTTTTCATCGCGATCGACCAGGAAGGCGGACGAGTAGCCCGGCTGGGGCCGCCTTTCACCCAGTTCCCGGGCACCCCTCCGGTCACGAATGCGGCCGAGGCGGTGCGCTTCGCCGAAATTACCGCCGCCGAACTCGCTTCGGCGGGGATCAACATGAATCTGGCGCCCGTGCTGGACGTGGCCCCGGAGGGTTTTGACAGCGTCATGGCCGAGCGCGCCTTCGGGTCGGACCCCGAGCGCGTCGCCCGGCTGGGTGCGATGGTGATCGAAGGCCTGCAGTCCCGGCGCATTATGGCGGTTGCCAAGCATTTTCCCGGGATCGGCCGCACCACGCTGGACTCCCACCTCGAGCTGCCGGTGCTGGATGCCGATCTGGCTTCTTTCGAGCGCTTCGATTTCATCCCCTTCCGCGCCGCCATCGAAAAGCAGGTGGCCGGGGTCATGCTCTCCCACATTTTCTACAGCCGGCTGGATCCCGAATGGCCGGCCAGTCTTTCCCCGCGCATCGCCCGGGGGCTGCTCCGAAAGCGGCTCGGGTTCAACGGCATCGTCATCACCGACGACCTGGAGATGGGCGCCGTCACGCGACACTGCACCTTCAAAACCGCCGTCCGTCAAGCCCTCCGGGCGGACATCGACACGGTGCTGATCTGCCGCAGCGCGGAGAAGCTGACCGAGGCGCACACGCTGATGACAAAAAAGATCGGGGAATCGGAAGACCTGAGGCGCCGGGGGGAGCAATCGGCCGGTCGCGTCATGGCGCTGAAAGGCGCTTACCTTTCAGCTCCATAAATGTCAGGGATGGCGCGAGAATACGTCCTCCTCCGGTTCGGAGCGTCTGCCGGATGCCAGCAGATGGTAGCCGGCGGCCGCCACCATCGCGGCGTTGTCTCCGCACAGGGGGAGCGAGGGCAGGTACGCCTCGTAACCCGCCGCGGCGGCATCCTGCCGAGTCCGCTCGCGCAGCCGGCTGTTGGCCGCCACCCCACCCGCCAGCGCGATGCGGGCGCATCCTTTTTCACGGGCCGCACGCATCAGCTTCAAGACCAGCACGTCTACCACCGCCTCCTGGAAGCCGGCGGCGATGTCCGCCACGTTCCCGCGGTCGTCGCCGCGGTGTTGAGCGATGTAACGGCCGACGGCCGTCTTGACCCCGCTGAAGCTGAAGTCGAAATTCTGCGTGTCGATGCAGGGCCGCGGGAATCGGATCCGCCCCGGGTCCCCGTCGCGCGCGAGCCGGTCGATCACCGCGCCGCCGGGGTAGCCGAGGGACATGATCTTGGCCACCTTGTCGAACGCCTCACCGGCGGCGTCATCGCGGGTCTGCCCGAGCAATTCCATGTTCATGAACGAGGTGACGTGGTAAATGCCGGTGTGTCCCCCGGAGGCCAGCAGCGCGACGAAGGGGAACCCCGGCGGCCGGTCCTCCAGGAACAGCGCATGGATATGCGCCTCGAGGTGGTTGACGCCGACCCAGGGAGCCCCAAGGGAATACGCCAGAGCCTTGGCAAACGAAAACCCGATCAGGAGCGATCCGATCAGGCCCGGGCCGCGGGTCACGGCAATGCCGTCCACACCCGCAAGCTCGAACCCGGCCTGGGACAGGGCCTGGCGCACCACCGGGCCGATGGCCTCCAAGTGTCTGCGGGATGCAAGCTCGGGGACGACGCCGCCGAAACGGTGATGAACGTCCGTCTGGGAGGCGACCACGGAAGACAGCACCCGACGGCCGTCGCACACCAGGGCGGCAGCGGTTTCATCGCAGGAGGATTCGATACCCAGAACGTTCATGGCAGGGAAAAGGAGATGCGATGTCACGCCCAGACGAGTCGCCGGGCAGGGTCTTTGCACTCGATGATTTCGCCGAGGAGCCAGGCCTGCTCTTTCATCGCCCCGAGCCGATCGAGGACTTCAGACGCCGCCTGTTGCGGCACGACGGCGACCAGCCCGATCCCGTTGTTGAAGGTGCGCAGCATGTCCGCTTCCGGCACCTTCCCGGCGGCCTGCAGGAAGGAGAACACCGGCGGGACCTTCCAGCTGCCCCTGCGGATCAGAACGCTGAACGCCTGGGGGATGATGCGGACGATGTTGTCGACAATGCCGCCGCCGGTGATGTGAGCGAGGCCGTGAATCGGAAGCTCTTTCAGCAGGCCCTGCACGGTGTCGGTGTAAATGCGCGTCGGCGTGATCAACTCCTCGCCCAAGGGCTTTCCCAGCTCCGGGATGTAGGCATCCACCTTGAGCTTCAGGACGTCGAAGCAGATCTTGCGCACCAGGGAATAGCCGTTGCTGTGAAGCCCGCTCGAGGCAATCCCGATCAACTGGTGGCCGACGCGGATCGCGGTGCCGTCGATGATGTTGCTGTTGTCGACGATCCCGACCACAAACCCGGCCAAATCGTATTCGCCCGCGGCGTACATTCCCGGCATTTCGGCGGTTTCCCCGCCGATGAGCGCGCATTTGGCCTGCTTGCACCCCTCGGCGATACCCGTGATGACGGCCTCCACTTGCCGGCTGTCGATTTTGCCCGTGGCGATGTAGTCGAGCAGGAAAAGCGGCTTGGCGCCCTGCACGAGGATGTCGTTCACGCACATCGCCACCAGGTCGATGCCGATGGTGTCGTGCCGGTCCAGCATGAAGGCGATTTTCAGCTTGGTGCCGACCCCGTCGGTGGAACTGACCAGGATCGGGTGCTTCATGTCCGCGATGACGCGCTCGATGGAAAAGAGTCCGGCAAAGCCGCCGATCTCGCTGATGACCCCGGGGCGGTTGGTCTGCTTGGTGATGCGTCCGATGGCGCTGACCAGTGTGTTGGCCTTGTCGATATCGACACCGGCATCGGCATAGGTGATCGGCTCCGTCATGCCCGTCTCCTTTTTTTGTCTGCAAACACCACAAAACACTTGAAAATTAGACGTATTCGACCTAAAAGTCAAAAGTTATTTTGCCAATAAAGCAGAGGTGTGACCATGAGCAACCGCTTTGCCAGACTGGATCGACTGCCGCCCTACGTCTTTGCAACGGTGAACCAGATCAAGATGCAGGCCCGGCGCGAAGGGCAGGACATCATCGATCTCGGCATGGGAAACCCGGACCTCGGGACCCCGCCGCACATCGTCGACAAGCTCGTCGAGGCCGCCCGGAAACCCCACAACCACCGCTACTCGGCCTCGATGGGGATTACCAAGCTGCGCCTTGCCATTGCCAAGTGGTACAAACGTCGGTTCGACGTCGACATCGATCCGGACGCGGAGGCCATCGTCACCATCGGCGTCAAGGAAGGCCTGTCGCACCTCGTACTGGTCACCACCCGGCCGGGCGATGTGGTCTTCACCCCCAACCCGACCTACCCGATCCACCCGTTTTCCGCAATCATCGCCGGCGGCGATGTGCGCGGGATACCGGTGGGGCCCGGGCAGGACTTTTTCGAAAACCTGATGGCCGCCACCAAGCAGACCTGGCCGCGGCCTAAAATGCTGATCATCAGCTACCCGCACAACCCGACCACCGAGGTCGTCACGCTGGACTTCTTCCAGAAAGTGGTGGACTATGCCAGGGAAAACGACATCCTGGTGATCCACGACTTTGCCTACGCCGACCTCGTCTTCGACGGCTACCAGGCCCCGAGCTTCCTGCAGGCGAAGGGCGCCAAGGACGTGGGGGTCGAGTTCTTCTCGCTCTCCAAGAGCTACAGCATGGCGGGCTGGCGCATGGGATTCTGCTGCGGCAACCCCGAGACGGTGGCCGCCCTGAAACGCATCAAGAGCTATCTCGACTACGGCGTGTTCCAGCCGATCCAGATCGCCTCGATCATCGCCCTGAACGGACCGGACGATTGCGTTCAGGAGATCCGCACCACGTACAAAGAGCGCCGTGATGCCCTGGTGCGGGGGCTGAACCGCGCCGGCTGGAAAATCCCAAAACCCAAGGGCACCATGTTCGTGTGGGGGCGGATCCCTGAAAAATACCGGAAGATGGGGTCCGTGGAGTTTTCCAAGTTCCTCATCCGGGAGGCCCAGGTGGCGGTTTCGCCCGGACTCGGGTTCGGCGAGTACGGCGATGAGTTTGTGCGCTTTGCGCTGATCGAAAACCCCATGCGCATCAACCAGGCGGTGCGCGGTATCCGCAAGATCATGTAGCGATGACCCATACCCGCCTAAAACGGCGGGTATGGGTCATTAGAGAAAGGATTATAGAGAAGATGCGTGAAATCAACATCGGCCTGCTCGGCTGCGGCACGGTGGGAACCGGCGTGGCCAAACTGCTGCTCGAGCAGCGTGAGCTGATCGCCGCCCGCCTGGGGGCGACCCTGAATCTCAAACGGGTGGCGGATCTCGACCTCGCGCGTGACCGCGGCATCCGTTTCCCGGAGGGCGTGCTGGTCGCCGACGCCGGCCGGGTCGTGGAGGAGCCGGGGATCGACGTCATCGTCGAGATGATCGGCGGCGAGGGCATTGCCAGGGAACTGATCGCGAAAGCCATCGCCGGCGGCCGGCATGTCGTGACGGCCAACAAGGCCCTCATCGCGAGCCACGGCAACGAGCTCTTCCGGGCGGCCGCCGAAAAAAAGGTGGACCTCTACTTCGAAGCGAGCGTCGGCGGGTGCATGCCCATCATCAAGACCCTGCGTGAATCCATGGCGGGAAACCGCATCACCGCCATGACGGGGATCCTCAACGGCACCTGCAACTACATTCTCTCCAAGATCACCGACGAGGGCAGCACCTTCACCGACGCCCTGGCGGTCGCCCAGAAACAGGGCTACGCCGAGGCCGACCCAACCCTGGACGTGGAGGGCTTCGACACTGCCCACAAGATCGCCATTTTGAGCGCGCTCGCCTATGGAATGCCGGTCAACCTGAAGGACGTCTTCATCGAAGGCATCTCGCACATCACGCCGATGGACATCGAGTTCGCCGGGCAGTTCGGCTACCGCATCAAGCTGCTGGCCATCAGCAAGCACCGTGGCGACGCCGTGGAAGTCCGGGTACACCCCACCATGATCCCCTTCGCCAACATGCTCTCCAACGTGAACGGCACCCTCAACGCCGTCACGGTGACCGGGGATGCAACCGGCGACATCATGCTCTACGGCCGCGGAGCCGGCATGATGCCGACGGCCAGCGCCGTCGTGAGCGATCTGGTGGACCTTGCGCGCAACATGCTGAGCGGCGGCGCCGGCCGCGTACCCGCCCTTGGATTTCAACGCGAGATGATCCGGGAAATCCCCATCATGCCCATCGACCGGATTTCCGCCCACTATTACTTCCGCTTCTCCGCGCTGGACCGGCCCGGCGTGCTCTCGACCATTTCCGGAATCCTGGGCACGCACGGCATCAGCATCCAGTCGGTTCACCAGAAGGGGCGCAAGACCAGCGGCGCCGTGCCGGTGGTGATGCTGTCCCATCGGGCCAGGGAAGCGGATGTCAAACAGGCCCTGCGCGAGATCAGCGCCCTGGATGTGACGGCCGCCAAACCGGTGGTGATACGCATCGAAGACGAGAGCCTGGAAGATTAGGCTGTTGACAAATGGCGCCTCAAGCCGTGATCCGGCGTTGCCTGGCTTTTGTAAATGCTCACATATCGGCCGATATGCTGCGCTTTCCAAATCGCCATGCGCCTTGGCTGACGGCCTGACGCTTGTTTTTCAACACCCTAACTTTAGAAAGGTGTGACGTAATGCATATCGTGTGTTCCGACCTGGAGGGCATCTTTCTGCCCGAGATCTGGATCAAGTTCGCGGAAAAGACCGGTATCCAGGAGTTGCGCCTCACCACCCGGGACATTTCCGATTACGATGTGCTGATGCAGCACCGCCTGAAGATCCTCAAGGCGCACGGCCTCAGGCTGCCCGACATTCAGGCCGTGATCACCGGCATGGACCCCCATGAGGGGGCACTCGAATTCCTGGAGTGGGTGCGTTCGGTGACGCAGATCCTGGTGGTCTCGGACACCTTCGTCGAATTTGCCGGCCCCCTGATGAAAAAACTCGGCTACCCCACCCTGCTCTGCAACACGCTCACGGTGGCGGCCGACGGCACCATCACTGGCTACCGCCTGCGCCAGGCGGACGGCAAGCGCAAAGTGGCCGAGGCCATACGCAGCCTCAACTACGCCGTGATCGGGGTCGGTGATTCCTACAACGACATCAGCATGCTCAAGGCGGCCGACCACGGCATCCTCTACCGGCCGCCGGACAAGGTTCGCCAGGAGCACCCGGCCTTCCCGGTCGCGACCGATTTCGGCGGGCTCAAGACCATGATTGAAGCCGTCCTGCGCAAAGGAGGCTGAACCGCATGCCTTACCGCACGACCTGCCGCGTCATCTACGGCGACACCGACCGGATGGGCCAGGCCTACTACGGCAACTACTTCCGCTGGTTTGAAATCGGCCGCACCGAACTGTTCCGCACCCTTGGCCTGTCTTACAAGGCCATCGAGGAGCAGGGCTTTTTTCTGCCCGTCTCCGAGTGCCGCGCCAAGTATTCCGCGCCCGCGCTCTACGACGAGCTCATCGTGATCGAGACGTCGGTGGATGCCGCGGTCAAGGGCGGGATCAAATTCGACTACCGCATCTTTCGTGAGGACGGCCGGACGCTGCTGGCGGAAGGGTTCACCAAGCATGCCTTTGTGGATAAAAACGGCCGGGTGGTCCGGCCGCCGGGGTTCATCCGGGAGCTCATCGCCGCTGCCGGATGAGTTGAAGCGTTACATCAGGGAATGATCCATGAACCTTGATTTTTCTATATTTGACAAATGCCGTGTGATGGTCATTGGCGATCTCATGCTGGACGAATATGTCTGGGGCAGCGTCGAGCGCATTTCCCCGGAAGCGCCGGTGCCGGTGCTGTCCGTCACCCGCGAGGAGTTCACCCTCGGGGGTGCCGGCAACGTGGCCAAGAACCTGGCAGTGCTGGGGGCACAGGTCGCCGTGGCGGGGGTTGTCGGCCAGGGGCCTCAGGGGAAAAAGCTGCGCGCAGAGCTCATCAAACTGGGGGTCGACGTGAGCGCCGTGATCGCCGAGCCCAGGCGACTCACCACCCGCAAGACCCGCGTCATCGCCGAGCACCAGCAGGTCCTGCGCATCGACCGCGAGACGGCGGAAGAGATTTCGGCAGCGTCCACCGACGCCCTGGTTCAACGCACGACCGAGCGGTTGGACAGCGCAGACGTGCTGCTCATATCCGATTATGGGAAAGGCGTGGTCACCCGGCATCTCGTGGCCGCGCTGGCGGAAAAAGCCAAGGGGGCTCGCAAAATCGCCATCGCCGACCCCAAGGGACTGGACTACTCGACGTACGCCGGGCTGACCCTGATCACGCCCAACAAGAAAGAGGCCTCCTTGGCCGCGGGGGTCGAGATCCGGGACGAGTCCAGTTTGTTTGCGGCCGGCCGCCGGCTGTTAGACACCGTGGATATTGAAAAGCTCCTCGTTACCTGCGGCAAGGACGGCATGGTGTTCTTCGAACGCGGTTCCGAGCCGATCAAATTCGGCACCCGCGCGCAACAGGTCTATGACGTGTCCGGCGCAGGCGACACGGTGGCCGCCGCACTGAGTCTCGGTCTGGCTGCGGGGTTCTCCTACCCGGATGCCATTCGTCTCGCCAACGCGGCGGCCGGCATCGTCGTGGGCAAGGTCGGGACCGTCGCCGTCACCCGGGCTGAGCTGCTCGAGGCCCTGCAGCCGTCCCGAGATCCGGCCGCTCTGAAACACAAAAGTCTTGCCGAAATAGAAGCAATCGCGCTCGACCTGCGCCGCAGGGGCATACGCATCGTTTTCACCAACGGCTGCTTCGATTTGCTGCACGCGGGGCACATCCGGCTGTTATCGGCCTCGAAGGCCCACGGCGACGTCCTCGTCGTCGCGCTGGACGACGACGCCTCCGTGCGGGCGCTGAAGGGGCCGGAGCGGCCGGTCATCGGCGCAGCGGAACGCGTCCGCATCCTGAGCGCCCTGGACAGCGTGGACTACGTGGTGGTGTTCTCCACCCGGGAGCTTGACAAGCTGATCGAGGCGGTTCGGCCGGAGGTGCTGACCAAGGGCAGCAACTACGAAAACGACACCGTCGTCGGCCGAGATCGGGTGGAGAGATCCGGCGGCCGGGTGGCGCTCATCCCGATGGCCGAAGGCCTGTCATCCACCCGCATCATCGAAACGATAAAGGCCAGGTCCACGGCACACGGCACACGGCGCACGAAAAAGAAAAGACCACCAAGCCGTACGTCTCTTTGAACCCTGCGCCGCACACCTTGCACCCTTGGACCGTTGACGTATGCTCGCCATCACCGCCCATTCAACAGGCCTCTCTTTCAAGGTTCATGTCCAGCCTGGAGCCTCGCGCAACCAGGTTCTGGGGCTTCACGGCGATGCCCTGAAACTGAAGCTCACCGCGCCGCCGGTCGAGGGCAAAGCCAACAAGGCCTGCATCGAGATTCTGTCCGAAGCGCTCGGGGTCCCCAAAACGAGCATCGAGATCATCTCCGGACATTCCAGCCGTCAGAAAAACATCCGGATCACCTGTTCCGCGCGCCAAACCCCATTGCTGCACAAACGCCTCGAGGACCTGAGCGCCGAATAGAAACGGTTTGCCGCCCGCATTTTTTTTAGAATATGCCTTGACTTATAAATACCGCTCCGCTAATAGAGATCTTTGCAAAACTTACTGCGGGGTGGAGCAGCCTGGTAGCTCGTCGGGCTCATAACCCGAAGGTCAGAGGTTCAAATCCTCTCCCCGCTACCAAACAAATCA
>CAVQTH010000042.1:0-34834 GCA_963716325.1 uncultured delta proteobacterium
TTTACACCGAACTGCAGATGCTCGAGAAGACCGACGTTCCCGTGGTGACCCTCAAGCTGCTGGACGAAGAAAACGCCCAGACCGAAAAAAAAGCCTGTCCGTTCGTAAGGCCCGAGGGATGCATGGTCTACGAGGATCGGCCGACCTCCTGCCGCTATTATCCGCTGGGGGTTGCTTCCCTCGCCTACAAGGACGACCCGGACGGCGAGGAGTTTTTCTTCATGGTGCGGGAGGCCCACTGCCTCGGCTTCGATGAGGACAGATCCTGGACCGTGCTGGAGTGGCGCGAGGATCAGGGGGTCGACGTCCACGACCGGATCAACGCCCAGTGGGCGGACCTCATCGTCCGCAAGCGGTCTTTTCCGCCGAACATGCTCTGGACCGAGAAGACCAAGCAGATGTTTTTCTTGGCAAGCTACAACATCGACAAGTTCCGCACGTTCGTGTTCGAAAGCTCGTTCCTCAAACGCTACCCGGCGGATCCACAGACCCTGGACAAGATAAAAATCGATGAGGTGGCCCTGCTGGAGTTCGGGCTGACGTGGCTGAAGGGGCTGCTCTTCAAGGAAGGCGGCGCCAATTCGGCAGCGCCAAAACAAGACTGAGGACTGAGGAAAAGCATTTTTGCTCAGCCCCCAGCCCTTTCGTTATTACTCCGGCAATCAAATACGGCAAGTTCAGCATCTCACGCAGAGGCGGAGCGGGGTGCCCGCCGCGGCGAGCACCCCGCTCCGCCTTCACCCGAACAAGGGTTGGCATATTTGATTGCCGGTTTAATAATACTCGGCGTAGCAGAGTCCTTCCCAGTACTTCGGGTTTTCCAACCGTTCCTCGATTTTCACCCCAAAGAAGTCCGCGACGGGTTTGAGAATCTCCGGCGCCGTGCGCTGCGTGGCGCGGGCGGCCTCCAGCACCTTGGCAAGGCCGTTGCGGGTCATCTTGCCGAGCGGCGGTTTGCAGTCGCCCGCGGGCATCCCCAGGATCGCCATGAGGGTCTTGTAGGCGAGCGGGTTTCTCGCCCGGCAGGTCACCTCGCCGTAAGGTGTTTTTTCAGTGGTTTTGACGGTCACGAGATTGAAGAGCGGCTCGAGCTTGGCGGCCAGGGCCTGGGCCTCCGCCGTTCGGCCGGCGATGAGCAGGCGCACCATCTCCGTCACGGCTTTCGGCGCCACATTGGAGGCAACCGAAATCACCCCTGCCGCCTTTATTTTGGGATCGGTCATCATTTCGACGGTCATGGGGTCGTCGCCGGAGAGGATGGTGAAATCCGGGCCGCAGCATTCCCGGGTGCGCCGCATGTTTTCAATGCTGCCCGTGGCCTCCTTGACCGTGTTGATGTTCGGGTACTGCCGGCCGGCCAGTCCGATGTCTTCCGGCAGCAGCTGGGTTCCGGTGCGGCCAGGGATGACGTAGGGAATGATGTCGATCTGCGGGAAGGCCTTGGCGACGGGGGCGAGGTATTCGCGCCGGATCTCGAGCGAACTCGGCCCGTTGTAGTAAGGGTCGACCAGCAGCACCCCCTGGGCGCCGAACTTCACCGCATGCCGTGTTCCTTCCAGGGTCTCCTGGGTGTTGTTGCTGCCGGTGCCGGCGATGCAGATGCACTTGTTCTTAGCCTTTAGGGCGATTTTTTCAGTGACGTCGTTGTGCTCTTTCCAGTTGAGCACCGGGCTTTCGCCCGTGGTGCCAACGGCCAAAATACCTGTGATGCCGTTCTGGATCTGGAAGTCGATCAGCTGGTCCAGACCCTTCCAGTCGACGGCATCGGCCTTGAACGGAGTGATCAGTGCGGTGTAGCACCCGGCTTTCATGTTTTTCCCCCTCACGGCGCTGCATTAAGCCCAACTTCCCGTGCGCGTCGCCACCCGAAACTCGCGCCTTATGTGAATTTGGGCTTACTGCAGCGCCGTGTGTTGTGAGATGAAAAAAATTGAAGAGTCTTCCTGTCTCGCTTGGTAAAGAAAAGCCCAAGTGATGTCAAGCAAAAACATGGCCCAAGATCCCCGCCGGCGGCGGGAATTTGACTTGACAACCGTTGGGGGTTACCGTATCCGCAAAGAATCCCCGGATGGGCCGGGGATATATGAACAAGAACAGCCGGCAACACAAAAGGCGGCAACAACGTCAAAATGGAATTAAGGAATAAAAAATGGACAAACCCAAAAATGTCGAAGAATACATCTCCACGCACAAATCGGCCGTCGACCAGAACCCCGAGTGCGGCAACTCGCACTACAACCTGGCGGTCGGCTATGTGGGCCAGCGGCGGTTTGAGGAGGCGGAGCGGGAGCTGCACGCAGCCCTGGAATGCAGTCCGAACCTGGCCGAAGCCTACGTGCTGTTGGGGGGGATCTGCCTGAACCGGGGGGACTTGGACGGTTGCCTGAACTACAACCGCAAGGCGGTCCGGGTGAGGCCCGGTTTCTCCGAAGGCTACGGCAACATCGGTTTTGTGGAGCTGCAGCGCGGAAATGTCGATGAGGCCATCAAGAATTTTGAACGCGCCACCACCTTCAATTTCCGCTATGTCCAGGCCTTCGCCAACTTGGGCAACGCCTACCTCATGAAGGGCCTGGTGGAGGAAGCCATCGCGGCCAATCAGAAGGCCATCGTACTCGCCCCGGATTTCGCCCCGGCTCACAACAACCTGACCATTGCCTACTTGGAGAAGGGGGAATTCGCGCTGGCCATCGAGCACTGTGACAAGGCCGTTGCCCTGGGTTTCGACGTGGCACCCCCGATCCGCCAGGAAATCGAAGCGCACCGGGCAAAGATGAAATGAAGGGGCCACGGGGCCACGGGAGCACACGGTCGGCCGGCAAGGCGCGGTTTGCCTACTTCCTTGAAACCCTCGACCAGCCGGTCACGCCGGAACAGCCGTTATGGCGGCAGCCCCTGCCGCTGAGCCGGACGTTTTGCGCGGTTTCATCTCGGCCCGCCTCAGGCGCGCCCCTTTCCATCGGGGATTATTTTGAATCGGTGCGGTCGTTTCTCGAAGGAACCGGGCGCAAGGCGATAGCCGGCTGCCTGGAAAAGCCGGGGAGCGAAAGCGGCCGCGGCGGCGTCCTTCCGCATTTTTCTGGCCAAGCACGGTGAGTATTACCACCCGGGCCGGGTGGAGGCGGATATCGGCGGAAAGCCCTTCTGCTGGGTGGTCAATGTTGCGATCTCCGCGGCCGGAAGGTCGCTGCTGCCGAAGGAATATGCCGCCCTTGAAAGGCTGAACCGGGAATTCCATGTGTCGTATGTTCCGGAGGTTTACGCCGCCGGCAAGGTGGATGCCGGAAACGGCCGATCGGTAGACCTGTTTCTGGGGCAATGGTTCCCGGGCTTTCACGAGTTTCATCTGACGCGCAGCGCCGCCGGCGCGGAGCCCTCGATCATCCTTTGGGATGCCGAAACCGGCCACCGCCATCTGGATGCAGAGCAGACCCGCGCAGTCTATCACGAGGTCGCCCGGGTCCTGACCCATTATTTCAGTCTGAACACGCTCGAAGGCATCGGGGCCTGGCATCACGCCGCGGGTGATTTTGTGGTAAAGGTGAACCGAGGCCGGCCCGAGGTCCGCCTGATCACGGTGAGGGACTATCGGCCTCTTTTTCGGGCCCGGCAGGCAGCCGACGATGGGTGCCCGGACTTCAAGACCCTTCTCGAAACTCTTTTGATCTTTCTGTTGAACATAGGCATTCGCACCCGCCTGGACCGCCTGGACGGGACCGGGGGCATGGCCTGGTCAGACCCGGTGGCCGTCGAGGCGACGGTGGTCGGGATGCTGGCCGCCCTTGCGGAAAAACCGGCCCCCTGTGAATTGCCGATGCCGTTGGACCGGCTTTTCAGGCGTTACCTCGCCGCCTGCTCCGCAGACGATCTCCTGGAAATGTGCGGAGAAATTGCGGCAACGGTCTTCCCACTCGGCAGTCCGGAGCGTTCCCTGATTAAAAATCGTCTCCCCGAGCATGCCGAAATGTTGGCGGGGGTTCTTGGTCGACTGTGACCCTCACAACATGCAGCGTCATTTTCACTGAATGCCGCAAGATAAAGTATGAGCCGCACTCCTCGAATATCAAGGGTCTGAAAACCTTGGGGAACCGCTTTTTTATTGACAAGCGCCGCATTTGATTCTATAGCTTCACCTTGATTTTTTGCAGATATTCCCCCCGGATAAGCATACATCACAACCGAAAATTCAGCGGATCGAGAGAGGAGGTGAGCCGGTCTTTACTGTGTTTCCTGCGGTCTTTGAGTTTCCAGGTGCTTAATCATCAAATCACACGGAGGTAGATAATGGCAAAACACAAAACCCCTATGCTGGACCAGCTGGAAAGTGGTCCGTGGCCGAGCTTTGTGTCGGACCTGAAAGAGTTGGCCGAACATCGCGCGAAAACTGCATCCAAAGTCGACTACCAGATTCCGGTCGACGTGGTTGACGACGTTCTCGGCCTGATGGAGCTCACCTACAAGCACGGCCGCACGCACTGGAAGCACGGCGGCATCGTCGGCGTCTTCGGTTACGGCGGCGGCGTCATCGGTCGCTACTGCGACATGCCGGAGGAGTTCCCGGGTGTGGCCCATTTCCACACCATGCGCGTCAGTCAGCCCGGCGGCAAGTTCTACACCTCAAAGTACCTGCTCGAACTCTGTGACCTGTGGGACCGCCGTGGAAGCGGCATCACCAACATGCACGGGTCCACCGGCGACATCATTTTCCTGGGGACCACGACCCCGCAGCTGGAGGAGATCTTCTTCGAGCTGACTCACAAGATGAACCAGGACCTCGGCGGCTCGGGCTCCAACCTGCGCACCCCCTCCGACTGCATCGGGACCGCCCGCTGCGAGTTCTCCTGCTACGACACCCAGGCGCTGTGCTTCACGCTGACCAACGATTACCAGGACGAGCTGCACCGGCCGGCCTTCCCGTACAAGTTCAAATTCAAGTTCGACGGCTGCCCGAACTGCTGTGTCGCCTCCATCGCCCGTTCCGACATGTCCTTCATCGGCACCTGGCGCGACGACATCCGCATCGACCAGGAAGCGGTCCAGGGCTACATCGGCGGCGAATTCCCGTCGAACGGCGGCGCCCACAAAGACCGCGACTGGGGCAAATTCGACATCAAGAAAGAGGTCATCGACCTGTGCCCCACCGAATGCATGTGGATGGAGGGCAAGAAACTCAAGATCGACAGCAAGGAATGCAACCGCTGCATGCACTGCATCAACGTCATGCCTCGCGCCCTGAGGATCGGTAAAGACACGGGTCTTTCCATCCTGGTGGGTGCCAAGGCCCCCATTCTCGACGGCGCCCAGATGGGTTCGCTGCTCGTTCCCTTCGTCAAGGTGGAAGAGCCCTACGACGAGATCAAGGAAGTCATCGAGAAAATCTGGGATTGGTGGATGGAAGAGGGCAAGAACCGCGAGCGCCTGGGCGAGCTGATCAAGCGCCAGGGCTTCCAGAAAATGCTGGAAGTGACCGGCATCGCGCCCGATGCGCGCCATGTGAAAGAGCCGAGATCCAACCCCTACATCTTCTGGAAGGAAGAAGAGGTCGAGGGCGGCTGGACGCGCGACGTCAACGAATTCAGAAAATACCATCGCAGATAAGGGGGACGAACTATGGCATTTATATCTTCAGGATACGATCCCAAAGAGCCGATGAAAAACCGCATCACGGACATCGGCCCGCGCAAATACGACGAATTCTACCCGCCGGTCATTGCCAAGAACAAGGGCAAATGGCTGTATCATGAAATCCTCAAGCCCGGCGTGCTGGTCCACGTGGCCGAGTCCGGCGACAAGATCTTCACCGTCCGCGTCGGCGGCGCGCGCCTCATGAGCACCCTGCTCATCCGCGAAATCGCCGAGATCGCCGACAAGTTCTGCGGCGGGTATGTCCGCTGGACCACCCGCAACAACGTCGAGTTCCTGCTGAATGACGAGAAGAAGGTCGAACCGCTGCTCAAGGACCTCGCCGGCCGCAAGTTCAAAGGCGGCAGCTTCAAGTTCCCGGTCGGCGGCACCGGCGCCGGGGTGACCAACATCGTCCACACCCAGGGCTGGATGCACTGCCACACTCCGGCCACCGACGCCTCCGGCCCGGTCAAGGCCACCATGGACGTGCTCTTTGAGGACTTCCAGAAGATGCGGCTGCCGGCCCAGATGCGCGTGTCGCTGGCCTGCTGCCTCAACATGTGCGGCGCCGTGCACTGCTCGGACATCGCCATCCTGGGCTACCACCGCAAGCCGCCCATGATCGACCACGAGTACCTCGACAAGATGTGCGAGATTCCGCTCGCCATCGCGGCCTGTCCGACCGCGGCCATCAAGCCGGCCAAGATGGACGTCGCCGGACAGAAGGTCAACAGCGTCGCCGTCAACAACGACCGCTGCATGTTCTGCGGCAACTGCTACACCATGTGCCCGGCCTTGCCGCTGGCCGACAAGGAAGGCGACGGCATCGTCATCATGGCGGGCGGCAAGGTGTCCAACCGCATCAGCGCGCCGAAGTTCTCCAAGGTCGTCGTGGCCTTCATCGAGAACGAGGCACCGCGCTGGCCCAAGACCACCGAGGTCATCAAGAAGATGGTCGACGTCTACTCGCAGGATGCCCGGAAATACGAGCGCCTCGGCGAATGGGCCGAGCGCATCGGGTGGGAGCGCTTCTTCGAGAAATGCGAGATCCCGTTCACCCACCACCTGATCGACGATTTCCGCGATCCGGCCTACTACACCTGGCGCCAGACCACGCAGTTCAAGTTCTAAGCCGTCTGGATAAAATGGGGGGCACCCGATTCGGGTGCCCTCCCACTTTCTTTAACGAAGAGAGGTTGACCATGGAGTACGCGGAAGCGAAAGCCAAGATAATTGAAGGACTCACCAAGAAGCTCAAGACCAAGTCCAAGTTTTATTTCAACGATCTCTCCGAGATCCTGGAAATGAAGCCCCGCGAGGCCAAGAAGCTGATCAACGACATGGTGGCGGACGGCACGCTGGAGTATTGGTCCAGCGGCAGCACCTCCATGTACGGCCTCACGGGAACCGGCAAACAGGCGGCTGCAGAGCACGAAGACTAGACCCGCCCGGTTTCCGGCGGTCTTTTCTTTTCGGTCTCTCCCGACGATAATCGATGCAGCTTCGTGAAACGGAATTTCCCAGGCTGATCATCGCAGCTCTGCGCGGCGGCTCCGGCAAAACCATTGTATCGATCGGCATCATCGCGGCGCTGCGCGGGCGGGGGCATTCCGTCGCCCCCTTCAAGAAAGGTCCGGATTATATTGATGCGGGCTGGCTTGCCCTGGCGGCCGGCCGGCCCTGCTACAATCTGGACACCTTCCTTCTGGACGCGGACTCGATCCGACGCTCCTTCTGTTTTCACGCCCCGTCCTTTGACGTCGCTCTCATCGAAGGCAACCGCGGCCTCTACGACGGGATCGATCTCGACGGCGCCACCAGCACCGCCGAACTGGCCAAATTACTGAGAGCGCCCGTGGTGATGTGCGTGGACTGCACCAAGACCACCCGCACGATGGCCGCGGTGATCTCCGGCTGCGTGCAGTTTGACCCCGATGCGTCGATCCGCGGGGTGATCCTCAACCGCGTGGCCGGATCGCGGCACGAGTCCATCCTGCGGCGCAGCATCGAGCACTACAGCGGGGTGCCGGTCATCGGCGCGGTGCCCAAGCTCGGCCGGCAGATCTTCCCCGAACGGCACATGGGGCTGGTGCCCACCCCCGAGCACGGGTGGGCCGCCGATTCGATTCAATCCATTGCCCGCATCGCTGCCCAGCACATCGACCTGGAAGCGTTGATGCGCCTTGCTCAAGCCGCGCCAGCTGTCGACACGGTATGTGAGAATCCATCCCTCGACCAGCCGAAAGGACGAGCAACGACGGTCGAGCCGCCCGTCGCCCGCATCGGCATCCTCAAAGACTCCGCGTTTCAATTTTATTACCCCGAGAACATCGAAGCCCTGCAAGCCGCCGGCGCGGAGATTGTGTTTATCAGCCCCCTGCGGGAAGACACCCTGCCCGATGTCGACGCGCTCTACATCGGCGGCGGGTTCCCGGAGACCCACGCCCAGGAGCTGGCGGCCAACACCGGCTTCAGCCGGCGCATGCGAGAGCTGGTTGAAGGCGGTTTTCCGGTCTACGCCGAATGCGGCGGGCTCATGTATCTGGGCGAGGAGCTGGTTCTCGAGGGCAAAAGCTTCCCCATGGCAGGGGTGTTGCCCCTGTCCTTCGGGCTGTTCAAGCGGCCCCAGGGCCACGGCTACACCGTGGTCACCGTGGAAGGCGAAAACCCCTACTACCCGGTCGGGACCGAGATCCGCGGTCACGAGTTTCACTATTCCCGCGTACTGAGATGGTCCGGATCGGAGAGCGATTTCGTTTTTAAAATGCAGCGCGGCGTCGGCATCCACGGCGACCGCGACGGCCTCGTCCACAAAAACGTCCTCGCCACCTACACCCACATCCACGCCCTGGGCAACCCCGGCTGGGCAAGTGCGCTGGTCCGCAATGCCGTCGCTTACCGCTCCCGCCGATCCTGCTGAAGAGATCCGCAACCGGGTGCTGCGCCTCATCGGCGGCAGACGCATGCCGCCGGCCGACATCATCAAGGAAATCGGCGGCCTTTTGAAACTCAAAAAGAACCGGGTGCAAAGGGCGATCCACGACCTGGTGGCGGCGGGGGAGCTCGCCTACACCTATGAGCACGGCCGGACATTCCTCGAGCCGTCCTTCGACCGCCCCGTGCGGGTGGCCGAGCGCATCGTTCTCGTGCCGCCGGGGAAAGCCTTCGCGCACGGGCCTGAGAATGTGGTCATCCGCATCATGCCCGGGGTTTCCTTCGGCGCCGGCCGGCACCCCACCACCCGGCTCGCCCTGCGAGGGGTCGAGTTTGTATTGACCCGCTGCGAAAAACCGCCGGCCGGGCCGGGCAGCCGCGTCCTCGACATCGGCACCGGCACCGGCGTTCTGGCGATGGCGGCGGTGCTGCTGGGGCTCGAGGCCGGCATCGGCATCGACTTCGATCCCTGCGCGGTGGCCGAGGCCAGGGCCAACGTCCGTCTGAACGGCCTGGATGCGCGCATCTCGGTTTCCGACACCGCCGTCGAGCGCATCAGCGGGTCTTTCGCGCTGGTCGCAGCCAACCTGCGGCTTCCGACCCTTCTGCGCCTGGCCCCTTCCATTGCCGCCTGGACCCTGCCGGGCGCTGCTGTAGTGATGTCAGGGATTCGCCTGGAAGAGGGGGAAACGTTGCTGTCCGCTTATGCGAAGCAGTCTTTCGAACAAATGTGGTGTGACGATGAGGATAAATGGATGGGTGTAGCGCTGGTAAAAAAGGGTAAGACCTGAAAAAAAAGCGGGCATCCTTCAGGATGCCCGCTTTTTTTGGTAATCAGCTCTTCTTCGGATGGCAGTCGTTGCAGGTCACGGGTGCCTTCTTGGGCGCGTACTTCTTGTTGAAGTCCTTGTGGCAGCTGATGCAGTTGTCGTGATAGGCCTCGGCAAGGAACTCAAGCTTGGCCTTCTTGTCGAGCTTGGGTGCATCCTTGCCCTTGGGCGCCTCGCCGCATTTCTTGTGGCAGGCGATGCAGGCATCGACTTTGCTGTCGGCCTTCAGGTCTTTGATCGGCTGGCCCTTGGCATCGTGATGGCATTCGCTGCAACCCTTGGCGTAAAGGTCCGCGTACTGTTTGGTGTAGTCCTCGCTGTGCTTCTTGTGGCTGAACTGGATCTCGCCCTTGGTGCTCGGGCAGTCCTTGCCGGCGATCTTGATCATATCGCCCACCTTGGCGTAGATGCCGCCTGCAAAAAACAGGCACGCCACCGCAACGATCATCGTTACCGCAATCTTTTTCCTCATACCGTCTCCCTCTGCCTCCCCTTGAGTTTATGGTTATTGCCGCTTGCCCGAAGCATTACCCAACTCAAAACCCTTTGAATTTTTACCAAGGAACCTTCCGACTGTCAATGCCTCTCGCCGGCCTTTTTTTAAGGCACCGAAGACCGCTGCCAATCAATCGGTCTTCGGTGCAGTTGCGGCGGCTGCCGTCGCTGCTTTCCTGCGGGCGAGCACCTGCGCGCTGAAGATGCTGATTTCGTATAGGATCATCAGGGGCAAGGCCATCAGGATCATGGACACGACATCCGGGGTCAGAAAGGCCGCCACGACGAAGGCCAGCAGCACGGCGTACTTGCGGTTGCGCTTCAGGTAATCAGCCGAGACGATGCCGAGCCAGGCCAGGCAGGTCAGGACCACGGGCAGCTCGAACAGCAGTCCGAAGATGAACAGCAGCTTGGTGGCGAAGCTCAGGTATTCGCTCATGGAGGGCAGGGTGCGGATGTAATCCGTGCCGAAGCCCAGCAGGAATTTGAATCCCGACGGAAACACCACGAAATAGCCGAACAGGGCGCCGCCGATGAAGAAAAAGGAGGTAATCGCGATGACCGGCCCCAGCAGGTGCCTTTCCTTATGGTACAGACCGGGCGCCACGAACATCCAGAACTGGTAGAGCAGCACGGGGCTGGCCAGGATGATCCCAGCCAGGAAAGAGACCTTGAGATAGGTGAAGAACGCTTCGGGGATTCCCGTGAAAATCAGCTTGCCGCCCTCGGGCATGACCCGGATGAGGGGATAGACCAGGATTTCGAACAGTTGCTCTTTAAAACCGTAGCAGAGGAGGAACCCGACGCCCACGGCGATAAAGCTCTTGATGAGCCGCGAGCGCAGCTCGTCCAAATGGGAGGTGAAGGGCAGCTTTTCATCCTCGCGCAGCATCCTCGGGTTACCGTCCTGTCAAGGTTGAGCGGCCCGAATCTCAGGCCGACTTGGGCTTGTCTGCGGGAGGTGGGGCCGGTGGTGTTTGCGTGGCATTCGGGGCCGAAGATTTTTCGGCGTTCCAGGTCTCGAAGGCCTTTTTCAGTTCTTCCAGCTTTTCAGCGGCAGAGGGTTCCGCCGGTGTTGCCGCGGCGGCCGCCTCCGGCGGGACTGCGAGAGCCTCAGGTTCCGCGGCGGCGGGTTCCGTTAAGGCTGCGGGAGCCGGAGGTTCCGCGGCGGGGGGTTTTACCACGCCCTCGACTTCGGATTGAATGGTCTTGTTGACTTCCGAGTGGAACTCACTGAAGGCTTTCTTGGCCTCCGAGATTTCGCTGTCGACCTGGAAGGTTTCCTTGAGCTCGGCAGTGGCTTTTTTGAACTCACGTAAGGCGCGGCCCAAGGATTTTGCCAGATCCGGCAGCTTTTTCGGGCCGAGCACGATCAACGCCACCACGGCGATCAGGATGAGCTCCGGCATGCCGATGCCAAACATAGGCGATCCCCCAAAAAGTGACGCCGCTGCGCCCGCGGTAGAATCCTTTTCGTCCGGGCATGCGCGGCGAACCATCCATTTTTACTGGTTTCCGCTGATCCTGTCAAGGTGAAGCCGCGTCCGGCCTGAGCACCAGAAAATAAAGCGTGCCCGGGTGCTTGAGATGGCCGGCGGCGAGTTCCGCATAGGGGCCGCTGCCCCAGAAAAGATCCGCACGGCCCGCGCCGGTGATGGCGCCGCCGGTGTCCTGGTTCAGCATGAAGCGCCGGAGGTCGACCCAGGATGTGGCCTTGCCCAAGCCGTCGCTCAGCGGTTTTTGAGTCGCAACGAAGGTCAGTGCCGAGGGGGGAAAGATCCTCCTGTCAAGGGCCACGGACCGGCCCGGCGTGAGTTTGACGTTCAGGGACCCCAGGGGGCCGTCCGGCGTGACCTTAAAAAAAATGTAGCTCGGGTTGTGGTTCAATACCCGCTGAATTTCGCTCGGGTGCTGATTGAGATAGCCCCGGATGCGCTGCATGGACATTTCTTCGCGGCTGATCCGGCCCTCATCGATCAGCAGCTGCCCGATGCTGCGGTAGGGGCGGCCGTTGCTTGAGTCGTAGCCGACCACCAGGGTCTGCCCGTCTTCGAGGACCACCCGGCCGGACCCCTGGATGTGCAGGAAGAAGAGCTCCACCGGATCGCTGACCCAGGCGAGCGTCGGGGCCTTGCCGTAGAGCGCGCCGGCCTCGTCGATGTCGCGGCGGTCGTGGTAGGGGACGACGACGCCGTTCTGGACACGGCCGATGATTTTGTCTCCCTTGTATTTCTCGGCGAAAGCGCCCAGGTCGATGCTCAGCAGGTCCTCCGGCCGGCCGTAGATCGGGTACCGGCAGTCGGGGCTGGTCGAGCGGCGGCCTTTGAGCTGGGGCTCGTAATACCCGGTGAAAAGCACCTCGCCCTTCTGGTCCCGGCCGACGGACCGATAGACTCGGTAGAAGGCGTGGATGTATTTTTGAAGATCGGCGCCGGACGGACGGTTGCGGATAAAGCCCTGGAAGCGCTGCAGGGTGAGCAGAAGGTGCGCGGCGGTGTAGCGGTCGCGGCCGAACTCGAACTCGCGGCCGGGGGGCTGTGCCTGCAGGTAGACGATGCTCTGGCTGATCCCGCGCTCCAGGCCTTCGAAGTCGAGGTCGTCCGAGAAATCCGGGTAGGCGGACGGTTCGATTTGGACCATCGGCGGCGGCACCTCTGCACCGGGCGGCGCGGGGGGCGGTTTGGGCGGCGCCGCACACCCGAACAACACAAGCGCCATCACGGCAACCAGAGCAAGACCGCATGTTTTTTCAATGGAGAAACAAGGAGCAGATTTCAACATCGTCATAGGGCTCGTTTGAAACAAGATTAGACCGGATTATTCGGCGTGGCGCTTGTAAGTCCCGCTCTTGCCGCCGGACTTCTCGATCAGCTGGATGCCGGTGATGGTCATCTCCCGGTCGTGGGCCTTGCACATGTCGTAGATGGTAAGCGCGGCGACGGAGGCGGCGGTGAGCGCCTCCATCTCCACCCCCGTCTGGTCCAGCGCGCGCACGCTCGCCCGGAGGCCGATGGCATGCTGCGTTTCATCGGGAAGGAAGTCGATCTGGACATGGGTGATGTTCAAGGGGTGGCACATGGGGATCAGGTCCGAGGTCCGCTTGGCGGCCATGATGCCGGCGATTCGCGCGGTTTCGAGCACGTTGCCTTTCTTGACCTTCTGGTCGCGGATCAGCTCGAAGGTGTCCGGCCGCATGCGGACCTTTGCGCCGGCCGTCGCCGTGCGCACGGTCGCCGCCTTGTCGGTCACGTCCACCATGCGCACGCGGCCCTGGTCGTCGAGATGCGTGAATTCAGCCATCGGGTTTTTACCTCTGTGTTGTAACTCGGCAATGATAATTCCGAAAAAAACGTTTGCGGCGCCCTGCGATGCCCCATTCGATAATGAGATCGACGTAAAAATGGGTGGGTCGCTTCCAGACGCGGTCACCAATAGAACTAAATTTTGCATGAGATATTGTCAAGCAAAAGGAGCGGCCTGGCCTGGTCGGTTTCGATCGAATCGGGATTTTTTGGGGGGTTGATGTGTTCCCCTGAAAGTTGGTTGTGGATTTCCATAACTGCCTGCGGCCTCGGTGGAAGATCTTGCATGTCGGCCGGACTCTCTCTTTGTAAATAATGTAGGTTCAGTTTATAAAATTTTTGCCGATATTAGATTACAGTCGGGCGCTGCATATCCTGAACCGGCTACTCATTCGCCCGCAAAGATTTCCGAACCGAGAGGGGCCTGCGATGATGGTCATTGAATGCATTAGCTGCTCCAGAAAATTCAAACTGGACAAAAGGCTGCTTAAGCCATCCGGTTCCAGGGTGCGATGCACGAAATGCGGAAATATCTTCCGTGCATTTCCGGACCCGGAAAGTATCTGGGAAAACAGGCCGGAAGAAAAGACGCACGCTGCATCTGCAAAAACGGGCAACGAAAGCCTCTTGCCCGACCTCGAAAAAAGAAAGCATCCCAGGGTTATAATTTCGCTGCCAGTATCGTGTGTGCTGGAAGATTCTGATGGCAACCCTCTGGATTTGTTAATGGGTCACATTGCGGAGGTCAGCCAGGAGGGTATTGTCATCGAACTGTTCAACGGCCCGAGAACCGGTATGGCATCATTGACCTTCATCAGCCATGAGGACAAGGAAATCAGCATTAGAGGGAAAGTGGTACACGCGGAAACGGGTGCTGCCGGCAAAATGAAGGTCGGTATGTCTTTGATGGGTGGGCTTAAGGAAACCACTCATTTTGTGACGCAAGCGGTGCGAGCCCATCACTCCGCAAGAAAGGCCAACTCGCCGCTCCCGCCCGAAACGGCGGTGGCCGACAGTCGTCAGTCAGCCCTTAACCTCGAACCGGTTGGCTTTCGATGATGAAAAAAGAAAAAGACCAGCGCATGTCGGAGCGGTTTAACATCGGGGCACCGATTCAATTCGGGATAGCCCTGAATTCGAGTCTTTTCAAATCCGAGATCTCTAATTGCAGCCGGGACGGGATCTACTTTGAATCGGAAGCGGCCCTTCCAGAAGGGGCCGTCATCCTCCTTTCTGCGGTTGGAGATTACAGGTTTTTCAGGGCCGAGGTAAAATGGTCAAAAAAATTGGATATAAGCGGGGTGGAGCGCTATGCAATCGGCGCTCAATACATTGACCCGATCGGATAGGATAGGATATCATTATAACCAAATTGACGAATAAAGCATTGAAACAAGACCATCCATAACTTCCGCCCTTTTTGATGCTTTCCCAAGGCGACCCCATGCCCGCAAATTCATAGTGATCTATCTCCGCCATCGACACCACGCGCTTTGCCCGCAGCGGATTTAAGCGGCCTGCCACGTAAAATAAATCGGCATTTGACAGGCCACCTTCCTTGTAATACATTGTAAGACATGAAAACAACGACGCTGACCATTCGATTGGACGAAGACCTGGACAAGCTCCTGTTAAAGGCCGCACGCAAATCCGGAAAAAACCGCAGCGAGATCGCCAGAGAAGCGCTTCGGCGGCAGTTGCGCACAAGCCAGTTCGAAACCTTGCGCCGCCGGATCATGCCGTTTGCCGAAGCTCGCGGTTACCTGACCGACGAGGACGTGTTCCGGGACGTTTCATGAAGGTCATGCTGGACACGAACGTCTTGGCCAGCGCGGTTGCCACGCGGGGGCTATGCGCCGATGTGCTGCGCGCAGTGCTGGCCGAACACGAACTGGTGATCTGCGCGCAGATTATTTCCGAGCTTCAACGCGTCCTCAAGGACAAGTTCGCCCTACCCCGACCGCTGGTCAATGATTTTATCCGGTTGGTGCGGGAGGACTCCCTTCTTTGTAGACCCGGTGACCTGCCGGCGATCAAACTCAAGGACAAAGACAACCTTGGTATCTTGTCTGCTGCCGTTGGCGGTGGAGTAAATGTGATCGTCACCGGAGATAAGGAGATGCAGATGGTCGGCATGGTTGCGGGACTTAAAATCATGTCTCCACGGCAATTCTGGCAGGAACTTACGAAAGGGTAGGACAACACAGGCGCCGCATTCGTTGCTGAAAAACAGCCTGCTTAAACTCTATACAGCCTGCCACCCCCCAAAGCTGCGGACCAGACCTCCGCCGATAAGATCCGGGCGGCCGTTTCCTATATCCTCAACGGGACATTCACCTCGACGGGAGAGTTCTACAAGAAACTGATCCGCGACAGCCAATAGCCACGATAGATCTTTCCCGGCTGCAGTTTAAGGAATGGTTTACATTCAGAGAAAGCGAAATGTCGTTCGAAACCAGATTTGACGCCGTGATCATCGGCGCCGGTGCCGCGGGCCTGATGTGCGGCTGGACAGCCGGGCAGCGCGGCCGGAGGGTGCTGCTGCTTGAGGGCTCACCCAGAGTCGGCCAAAAGATTTCGATATCCGGCGGCGGGCGCTGCAACTTCACCAACCTCAGGGTCGAACCCAAGAACTATTTGTCTGAAAACCCGCACTTCTGCAAATCCGCCCTCAGCCGGTTCACTCCGCTCGACTTCCTCAAGCTGGTGGAAAAGCACGGCATCGCCTACCACGAAAAAGCACCCGGCCAGCTTTTCTGCGAGGATCGGGCCCGCCGGATTGTCGACCTGCTGCTCGTCGAATGCAAGGCCGGCGGCGTCACCCTCAAGACCGGTTGCACCGTCAAGCGGGTTGAGAAGAAAGGGGCCTTCATCGTGCAAACAGACTCGGCCACGTATACCGCTCCTTCGCTGGTCGTGGCGACCGGCGGCCTGTCCTACCCGGAAACAGGCGCCACGGGCTTCGGCTATGAAATTGCCGAGCAGTTCGGCCTGGGGGTAATTGCTTGCACGCCTGCGCTCGTGCCGCTGTCCTATCAATCCGCGGACGTCAAGCGTTTCAGGAGCCTATCCGGCATTTCCGTCATTGCGGCGGTCGCGACCGGCAGCACCGCATTCACGGATGCCGTTCTGTTTACGCACAAGGGGCTGAGCGGACCCGCCATCCTGCAGCTCTCCAGCTACTGGACCCCGGGCCAGCCGATCACCCTCGACCTGCTGCCGTACCTGCGCCTGGACGAGGCCATCCTGAAGTGGAAGTCCGAACGCCCGAAAGCCGAACTCAAAACCCTGCTCCGAGAGCACCTCCCCGAGCGCCTGGCCCATCGTTTCCTGGATCTGCATGGGCAAAACCGCCCCGTCCAGCAGCTCACCCTGCAGGACGGTGAAACCCTCGCCCGCATCTTTCACCACTGGCAAATCCAGCCCGGCGGCACAGAGGGCTATGCCAAGGCCGAAGTCACGCGGGGCGGGGTCGACACCCGTGAACTGTCCTCTAAAACCTTCGAGTCTCGCAAGGTCCCCGGGCTTTATTTCATCGGGGAAGTCATCGACGTCACCGGCTGGCTGGGGGGCTTCAATTTCCAGTGGGCCTGGGCATCCGGGCACTGTGCGGGGTTGTTTGTGTAGATCTTTAACGGTGCGTGATTTTAGCTAGCAGTTCCTCCAGCGACGGCGACCGGGCACCTGGCCGAAGGGCTGTGATTCCGATCCGTTCCCCTGACGAGCGATGCACAACCATGCACTCGGTTTTGAGCGGTGCTCCTGCTCACAAACTGGCGTTCGCCCACTTGATAGACCATTTTTCGCTCGTTCCAGTCTTTGTCCGGGTCAAGCTCGATCCCCGGTGTCGAGGCGAGCATGGTTGCGGCAAGGTCCTCAGCGAAATCCGAAGCCTTCTTGTGAGTCTGGCCAAAACCATGGTGTTCGCTGATATAACCGTATTGCTTCCTGTTTTTCGGCCGTGCAAAACCTACTGATGCAAAAACCAGGCGGTTTGGTTCCTGAGTCGCCTCGCGGGCAAGAACAACAAAGGTGATCTGCCCTGGTTCGAGTTTCTTGACCCCCTTGGCCTGAGGGATAATCTGACATTCCGGCGCTAAATTAGATCCTTCAGGAACAAGTGGGCCGAACAAAGCCGAATACCATCCTTTGTCAACAAATCGACGTTTTTGTCCAGAACCACCTGGGTGGCCTCAACGCCGGGGAAACGAGCCTTTAAATAGCGCAGGGACTGGCTGGCCTCTCTGGCCGAGGTCTTGCACTCTATGAAGTGCACCGGGGCGTTACCGTCCATGATGACAAAATCGACCTCCCTTTTGTCGACATCCCTGAAATAGCGAAGTTCGGCATCCCGCCCTTCCAGATCCTGCAGATAAAACACCCATTTCAACAAGTGGCAGGCGACGAGGTTTTCAAAACGGGCTGCCATGTCGGAAACAACCGTCCAATCCAGGTGGTAATGCTTGGCCTCCTTCTTGACGGCGCGGATCTTCGGGGCGCCGAAGGGATAGATGCGGAAAATCATGTAAAGGTTTTCCAGCATGCCGATCCAGCGTGAGATGGACTGGTGGGAGACCTGCAGGTCTTCCCGCAGCGAATTCAATGAAAGCGGCGAGCCCACGAGGTCCGGCAGGCGCAGGACCATTTTTTCGATGATTCCCACATCCTGCACATTTTCCAGATCAGCCAGATCGCCCCGAATAACCCGGGAGCGATACTCTCTGCTCCACCGTCGGGTTTCTTTCTCCGACTGCAAGAAGAAAGGCTCCGGGAATCCGCCGTACATCAGCAAATCCTGAATGGTGGAGATCGTTGAGGTCGACAGTTCGGCGCACGACAGGGGCAACAGGCGATAGAAATGATATCGCCCCTGCAGCGAATCCCCGCCGCGGCGATAATAATCCAGCCGTGCGCTGCCGGTGACCAGAATCAGCAGTTCACCGCCGCGTTTGTCGAAAAGACCCTTGACGACCTGCCGCCAGCGCGAATACTTGTGGATCTCATCAAGGACCAGAGGTCCAGCGCCGGTCGGAAAGCGCTCACGCATGATGTTCTCCCGGTCTTCGGCCGCATCCCAGTTGAAATACCGCTTGCCGACCTCAAAGCCCTCCTGTTTGCATAGGTGTTTGGCGAGTGTGGTCTTTCCGGACTGCCGTGGCCCCCCAATGAAAACCATCTTGCGGTTGAGATCGCTGCGCACCGAGGTCTCTATGTATCTGGAAAGGTATTTTGGCATTTTAGGCTCCATCAGAAAATACAAGCGTGTAATTTACGATGGTCATTAATATACTCGCGTTTGTATTTAGTCAATCCCAAAGGGGATAAGGCTGCCTACGAGCTCATTATATCAGTCCCCAAACAAACGCAGGCAACTATCCTTCCCAATAAATCCCTATTCGTGCCTTAACCATCGATGTGGGAGTCAATCGGCCTTTAGGTATTGGAGCTGGCAGCCTCGCATTGATAGCATTTCTCCCCAGGGAGGATTTTGAGGCGGTGGTTTCTGCAAATGCCAAGCGTTACAAAATGTTCAATAATCTTACAGCAGACATCATAAGGGAACTAGCGCAAAAATCACAAAAACGAGGGTATGTGTTAAGCGAGGGATTGTTTTGGCCAGGCGTAACATCGATCAGCGTGCTGGTTCACGACCAAAATAAGAACATCGTAGCTGCGATCACGGTTACCGCCATCTCTTCAAGGTTTACGCGGGAACGCCAAAAAAGAGTGGCGGAAATAATCAAACGCCATGCCGGACTGATCTAATTTCGTGTCCATCCACAAACCGGCATTTTTGAGTAGCCCGGCCAAACAAAAAACACACGCTGTTGAGTCGAACGCAGCCGGTTCGACTTCAGATAGGCGCTAAGAGCAAATTGGACTCAGTTTTAGCTACGTTGGGATAAGGCTCACCTGTTGAACACCGAGTTTCTTCATTTCCGATGCGCGCTATGCCGCTTTGGCCCTGGCCAAGGTCATCAGCTTGGCCGTGACCGTGGACAACCACACGTAGCTCTCAAAGGAACGCCGCCCCTTCCACGTGCAGCGGTCAAATCCCAGAGAGCGCTTGATCCAGGAGATTATCGATTCCACCCCGGCGCGGAAGCGCCGCAGTCGATTGTAGACCCACTGACTGCGACACATCTGCTCAACTTCCAGACCGCGCTTCTTGGCAAAACACACATCCTTGATCTTTCGCTCTTTGGCGGCCGCCAAGTTGGCCTTGGACGCAAAGCCGCCATCCAGAGCCACTTTCAGGGGGTAGCGTCCATAAATCTCTTGCTGCCGGTCCAGCATCGTGAGCGTAAGCTCCGTATCGGCCGGGTTGCCTTCGGTGATCACACCGTCGGTAATCAGGTTGGAGGCCCCCACACAAAGACACACCTTGTGGCCATAGTAGGTGTCCCGGCGGTCCTTGACGATGATGTCGGTGTGCGGCTCGAAAATGGAGACAATGCCGCCGGGACTTTCTCGCCCTTGAGCACCCGGCGCTCGGTCTGCTCGATCACTTGGCGGCTGAGACCGACATAGCGCTCCAGCTCGGCCCCCCAGGCAAGGCCCTCGATGCCGGCGTTGTTTTTTGCCAGCGGGATCGCCGCGGTGGCATAGCCCACGGTTTTGCGGGCCCGCTTGAGCAAATCCCGGTAGGCCGCCGTGCGTTGAGCCTCTTTCTTGGCATACTGCACGGCCAGCAAGCGCCGTTTGGCCCAAGCAGCGTGGAATCGGTGGGCGGATGGATGTTGCTCTCCACCACCGTGCAGTCGAAGCGTGCCTGCCGGCCCTTTTCAAGCTTCTGCTGTTTGCCGTGATTGACCAAAATCCGGTTGATCTGCTCCCAGGTCGCTGGCGATATCCGCTTGATGTTCTTCGCCAGGGCCGATTTCTTGAAACCCTTGTCCGCAATCCCGATGCGGCAGAAGGCGCGCAGCGAGATGGAGTCCATCAGGTGAAACGGCAACAGCTCGTAGCTGTAGCCAAACATCTGCTTGACGATGGCCGCGCGCAGCACCTGCTCGGCGCTCATCCCATTGGCGCCGGTATCACGGAGCTGCTGGCCGCGGCAAAGGTCTTGATGAACCAACCCGGCTATGGTAGGTTCGGCATCCAGAATCCGGCTGATGCGCGCCAGTTCCCGGGCTTGGGTATGATCGGAACTCAGATGGATCAGCGGCAGTTGTTTTTTGCTCTTTTCGCGCATTTTGTGGTGGCCCATTTCTCGATTTTGATAGTACCTTCGATTGCTTGGGCGCTTTCGTTATACTATCAGAAGCAAAGAAAGTCCACTGCAAAATGCGCTTTTTTATGCAATTCAAATAGTTATTGCCGTGGATGGACACGAATTAAAGTAACGCCCATCGGATAGTGAAGAAGTATTGCTTCAAAGTTTTCGGGTCGTCTTCGCAATCGCCTGCAAGCTATAAAGCAAAACTTCGAATCTCGACGTCTGATTCCCGAGTCTCATCAACCGGTGCGACCACCTGCAGGGGTGCAGGAGACAGATGCGTCGCATCACCAAACCAAAAAAAGAGAGTCTGAAATGAAAAGGGTAAAACTGAGTTGGCTAGTGGCGCTGGTTTCATTGGCTGTGTTGGGTTTAAACGTTCCAGTAAACGCCGCGGAAATCATTTATCAGGAAGACATCATTCAAAACGTCGTCACCAAGGACGTATTGGTCCGCACGGCGGACAACGTGATCATTTTGGTGGACGCCTCCAGCTCGATGGGCTTCGGCCATCGCAAGTACAAAAAAACCAACTACGAGCTGGAAAAGGAGGCGCTCGCTGCCGGCAACTTGCGCCTGCCGGATCTTGGCTACAACGTCGGCATTTACAACTTCAGCCCGACCTGGAAAGAGATCTACCCGGTGCAGAAATTCGATGCGGCCAAGGTTTCCGCGGCGATGAAACAACTTCCGGAAAAAGCTTCCGGGAGGACGCCGCTGGTGGGAGGTCTCGAAAAGCTGGAGGGCGTGCTGAAAGGCCTGTCGGGGAAGACCGTGGTTTACATTTTCAGCGACGGCGGCTGGGAAAAAGCGGCCGGCAAGAAAGACCCCGGCGACAAAGCGGCCGAACTCGCCAGCAAATACAACGCGTGCTTCATCGTGATCAGCTACGCCGAGGACGCGGACGGCATCAAGCGGGTCAAGGACATGGGCAAGGCCAATGCCTGCTCGCGGGTGATCCCCTTCGACTCCTACATCACCAACCCCTACTATGCGCTGGCGCCCTTGTACTACACGACGGCCGCGACCTCGGTCGAGACCCTGTCCGAGAAGAAGATCGCGGGCATGAAGGTCGGAAGCATCTACTTCAACTACGACAAGTTCGAACTGAAGCCGCAGGAGAAGGAAGAACTCAATCAGTTGGGCAAATTCCTGCAGGCCAACCCGAAAGCCTTTGTGGCGCTGCAGGGCTTCACCGACAACCGGGGCACGCCGGAATACAACATGAAACTTTCCCGTGAGCGGGCCGAGGCCGTGGCGGACTACCTGGTGAAGAACTTTAAACTGGATTCCGGCCGCGTGGCTGCCATGTGGTACGGAGAGGGCAACCCCGTGGCCAGCAACGACACCGTGGAAGGCCGGGCCAAGAACCGCCGCGTGGAGGTTGCTGTCTCCGGGTTGTAAATCACTTTTTCAACCACTAACAATGACGAGGGCTGATGATGAATTTGCTGATTCAAAGGCTCCCGGGGTTTTGTGGGAGCCAGGTTCGACGTATGAAAACTTCTCTGGCGGTGTCCACATTTATTTTGTCTGTAATATTATCATTAAGTTACGGCCTGACCGTTGGCACTGCTTCGGCAGCAGGCCCCTCGTTCGACTGCGGCAAAGCCCAGACCGGCAGTATTGAAGAATTGATCTGCAAGGATGAAGCCTTGTCCGCGATAGACCGCAAGATGGCCAAGGTTTATGCCGAAGCTTCCCAAAAAGCGGTCAACGAACATCCGCCTGTGCTCAAATCGGAGCAGCGTGGTTGGGTCAAGGGGCGCAACGACTGCTGGAAAAGCAAAGACAAGCGCAAATGCGTCGAGGAGAACTACCGGCTTCGCATCGCCGAGGTGCAGGCGCGGTATCGCTTGGTGCCGGCAAAAGGACCGACCACCTATGCTTGCAATGGCGATCCGAGAAATGAGGTGGTCGTCAGCTTTTTCCAAACTGATCCGCCTACGCTGATCGCCGAGCGCGGCGACCAGGTCTCGCTCATGTACCTTCAGCCGTCCGGCAGCGGTTCCAAGTACCAGGGCCGAAACGAATCTCTGTGGGAGCACCAAGGCGAAGCCTCGATTGTTTGGGGGTACGGCAGTCCGGAAATGCGCTGTTCACGGAAGCCATAGAAAATTCATAAAAAGGAGGGGGTTCCAATGGAGGGGGTATCGCTTATCGGTTTTCTGGTTGTCGGACTAATCGCAGGCTGGCTCGGCGGCAAGATTATGCGCGGAGGGGGCTTCGGGTTCTTCGGTAATCTTATTGTGGGGGTGGTCGGCGCGTTTCTGGGAGGTATTCTTTTCAACGCGCTGGGCATCACCGCGTTCGGTTTTGTGGGAGCCCTCGTGACCGCCACTGTCGGCGCTGTCGTGCTTCTGTTTATCGTCGGGCTGATTAAGCGAGGCTGATTCGGCAGGGTCGTGCCGGTGATCTTTTTTAGCGCAGCCGGTTTGTTATAGGCTTAACAAGCGGTTTTTTGACTAATTCAAATCTGGATATGCTGCAACATCCGAATGTACCTTTTATGGTATTTGAGTAAAATCGCGTTAACGTGAAGGAGGTTTTTATGTCAAAGTCAATGAAGAATCACATCCGTGATGCTGGTCCTTACTTTGTGTCTTCTGACGGTTGCTTGCGAGAACCTTAGCCAGGAAAACTACAACAAGATCAAAGTGGGGATGAGCCTTCAAGAGGTGGAGAAGCTCCTCGGATCCAGCCCCACCTGCGACTCGGCGGTGGGCATGAAAAACTGCACCTGGGGGACCGCTGACAAACACGTCAAGGTCCAGTTTGTCGCCGACAAGGTAGCGCTGCACTCCGCAAAGGGGCTTAAGTGATTCTTCTTGCGGTTGCTGCATTTTTATCACAGCAAGTAGTCAAGATCGGAAAAATATCCTTTCATCATTTATTTTAGTAAACGAAAATGGAGGTGACTCATGAAAAGCAAAAGCTATTGCCGCTCGTTTGTCAATCGAAAGAGCATCGCGCTTCTGGCTGCTGTCGTCCTGATGGTAAGCGCAGGCGTCGATGTGGCGTCGGCCAAAACCGCCAAGGAAATCAACGCCAGCGTCAACGCCTGCCTGGATCGATTCTACAAGCAGGTCAACGGGGGGAAGGAACTCGCCGGAAAAGCCAAAGGGGTCCTGGTGCTGCCGGGCGTGATCAAGGCCGGGCTGATTGTCGGCGGGGAGTACGGCGAGGGTGCCCTGCGTGTTGGAGGGAAAACGGTCTCCTACTACAACCTTGCAGCCGGGTCGTTCGGGTTGCAGATCGGCGGGGAGGCCAAGGACATTATCATGATGTTCATGACGGATGCCGCATTGAAGCAATTCCAGGCCAGCAAGGGCTGGGAGGTGGGGGTCGACGCCAACGTCGCCCTCGTCAACATCGGCGGCGGCGAGCGGGTGGACCTCACCAAGATGAACGATCCGATCATCGCCTTTGTCTTCGACGTCAAGGGCCTGATGGCCGACATCTCGCTCAAGGGCGCCAAGTTGACCAAGGTTGAAAAGAAATAGCGGTAAGAATCGACCATCCCCGTCGCAAGCGGCGGGGATGGTTTATCGACCAGGGGATGAAAAAGCTTCGAAAGGGAGCGGATTCCATGACGGACCGGTCCTTAAATCGACAGCCGCAAGGAAGTCTCATTAAACCAGCTCTGTTGTTCGTCGCTTTAGCCCCGCCATCACTCCCACCGCAGCAGGATGCCGCTTCTATAAAAATAGAGGCAGCGGAGGTCGCTTCCCCTGAAAAAAACCCAAAGCCGTCAGATCAACGACCGGGTGTGGCAAGGAGTGACTCCTCGACAAACCGCGCGATGGCTTCGAGCAGCACTTCCCGGGGGAAAGCATTTCGGGTGATGAGCGTGCTAGCCAACACCGAGTGCTCTCTGTTAAAGGGCAAGGCCACCGCCCAATGATCAGCGTTCAGATACCCTAAGAGTGCGCCGCCGGGAACGAGAGCGTCATGGAACACGACTTGGCTGTCGTTGCGCGGGTCCACCAGCGCCAGTTGGTCGTAACTCGAACGCAAAATCAGAGAGATGTCCCCGTGCTGCGCAAACGCGGCGAGGGAGTAGAATTTCACGGAGTCCGGGGGGCGGTTGGCGGCAAGCCAGGCCAGGCGCTCCGAGCGGCGCAGGCTTTGGAAGGCCTCCCCCGCGCCGGGCGGGCATTTGTCGGCGAATAGCTCATCGGCCACTTTTTCCAGGAGCCGCGGCACGTCATCGGCGACGGGCGTCCCGCTGACAACGCCGGCCAGGGTGACCACGGCGGCCGTGCGCTCGGCCAGGTAGGGGTAGCGGCCGAGGGCTTCCAGGACATCGGCCGCGCCCTTGGAGTACCCGATGAAAACGAGCTTCTCGTCGGCCGGCCGCTGCATGCGGGCAACGGCGTCCTGTATCTGTCGGGCGTTGTGCGCGCAGCCGGCCAGGCCGCCGACCATCAACAGGTCGGTCTTGAATCCGTAGGCCTCCACATGCGGCCGGGCATCCGAAAAAGGCTTGATGAAGCCCGACACGCACTCCTCCATGACGCCGGGGACGATGACGAGCCTGACGGGCAGCTGTGCGTTTCCCAGGTGAACGGGCTTGTCCGTTGCAGCGGGCTCGTCGTTCAGGCGGTGGAGTGCCTGGTCGCACGGTCGGTCGTCGGGGAAACGCGCGCCGTGGTCCTGTTGGATCGCACAGAATATCTCTCTGAAACGCGCCCTTTCATCGGATATACCGGCGTAGCCGATGGGGACCAGGGCCGTCGGTGGAGTCTGGAGATCGTATCTTAGCATGGGCGAAGGCGTACAGCCCGCTCCAAGAAGAGAAAACAAAACCGATGTCAGGCCGATGGATAGCACCCGTGTAACCCAACAACGAGAAAGGCGTCGTTGGGTTATTTGAATTAAAAAGCAGTGGTGCAATAAGTCGTTTGCCGATGCGCGCATCCGGGATGCCCTTTTCGTGGAAAAAAGTGAGAAGCGGGTATTGCTCCTCGAGAAAAGATTCCTACATTATTTAGCCGAGCGGGGCAAGGATTCATCGCAGTACTAAGCTGTCGCTCCTTCAATGCATAGCACGAATTCCATGGAAGCTAAAAATGATCCATTGCCCTTCTGAAAGGTTCCGGACGTCTTGCCTCATGCTGGTCGCTGCGGTATTACTCTGCGGCAGCGCCTTTGCCGCCACGATCTCTACTGAAAGAGCCATGAACCCGTATGTCCGGAAAAAAGGAATCCCGGCATTCACCCTGGCCAACCTGGCCCCGCCATTCCTGGAGCACGCCTATTTCGAGGGCCATGATCTCCGCCCGTTTCAGCCCGATGCGTCGTCCTTCAATCTGGCTAACGCCTGGTGGCTGGCGGAGGCCTCGACGTTGGCGTATGCCGATGAGGAGTTTGCGGCGGAGTGTTTCAAAAGGGCCGGCCTGGATGAAGTCAGGTTCTTTGACAAGCGCTCCACGCAGTGCTTCGTGGCCAGCAACCGGGAGTTCGCGGTGGTCGCCTTCAGGGGCAGCGAGGTCTGGAGGCGCAGGGGGGCGAACGACGGTCACGACCTCGCGGCGGATTTCACAACCAATGCGAATTTCTGGCTGGTCGACTGGGCGCACGGCGCCAAGGTCCATCGGGGGTTCAAAAATGCGCTCGATGAAGTCTGGGAAGATCTTTTTCCCTACCTTGCGGTGCTGCAGCGCCGGGGGTGCAAAATATGGATGACCGGCCACAGCCTCGGGGCGGCCTTGGCGACGCTGGCCGCAGACCGGTACGGAGAGGTCCAAGGCGTCTACACGTTCGGCTCCCCCCGGGTGGGCAACCGCCGGTTCAAGGAAGGTTTCTCGATACGGGCCTACCGGTTCGTCAACGGCAACGACATCGTGGCGCGATTGCCCCCGCCGGGCTTTTATGCGCATGTGGGCGAGCCCAGATTTATTGATCATGAAGGAAGTATTCGAGACCGGTCGACCAGAAGCGCCCCTGCCTTTTCCCCCTGCGGGGGGGAATGCGGTGAGAAGGTTTCCCTTGAAAAGAATAATCTGCCGAAAACCCCCGTTTTCGTTCCGGATGCCGTCATAGACCATGTTCCCTTGCTGTATGCTGTCTTGATTTGGAACAATCTTGTTGACGTTCGCCATAGCGCGGAATAGAGGGAGACTTGCGGTGGGTGGCCGGAGACCAGGTGCTCACCGACCAGCCGGCGCTGAACTTCTGGCAGCGTGTTCAGGACTTGATCTTCATGCTGTTTCCAAAGAATCTGTACTGAAGTGCCATCCAGCCGCCAAGCTCGCTTGGCTGTATCGTTTAATCCATGCCCACGGTCGCGTCCACGCGGAAAAAATCGCGGCTGCGACGACGATCCTCGGTGGTTCCCGGCCGTTTGTCCTCCGGGGTCATGTCGAAGTCGTCCTTGGCTGCGATCGCCGCGCGGCAGGTCATGTACGCTTTGGCCCTCGGGTCCTGGATGTCGTCCCACTGCTCACTGACTGTGTAGGCGAAAAGAGCCTTCTTGCGGTACGATTCGATGGACGCCGCGGTGCCGTCGTGCTGCATCATGAGGAGCGCGGCGGCACAACTCTTCACGGAACCGGCCACGCAAAAGCTCGGGACTACGACCTCTTCCAGCTCCGACACCTGCCCGCCCAGGTCCCCGTGCGTGCTCATGATGACGTCCAGAAGGCCATTGATGTAGCTGTGGGCATGCTCATACAGGTTCAGACGGGCCGCATCCGAAATCCCTTCGAAACTTGAAAACGCCCAGTCGACCAGGGTCCCCCGCGAATCGCGTTGCGCTTTGACATTGGCGAGTTCTCGTCGGGTGATTTTTTCGATGGGCACATCCACCTCGGTGCACGTCTGCTGCACCCAGGCATCGAGGATCTCCTGGTCGCTGCGTGGAGGCGATTGGAGCATAGGCATCAAGTCCGCGCTGACCTTGATCCGTTTGGCCGCGGGATCGTAAGCAAAGCCGATCCGCCGGTACGCGATCGGCCAGTCGGCAAGTGAACTAACGTTGAGTTCGAGCAGGTTTCTATTGCCGATACGGTGCATTGCCCACCAGCCCTCGTGCGTGTGGGCGGAAATGTAAACCAAGGGGTTGTCCACCCGACCCATTATTTTAGCCAGCCGGCTGCGAGAACCCATATCGAGCTGGCGCCAGCTGTGGTGACCTGCGAATATCACGATTTCACCGGCGCGCTGCGCTTCCTGGACATACGCTTCGATAATCCGCGCCTGGCCGTCGAGAACCCGCCCCGTATCTCCCGGGCTGTCGCCGGTGAGCATGTTGAGAACGCCGATCGCCACGCTGAGTTGGCTGGTGTCGATGCCCACGATGGCCACTCGCCGCGGTGCGTCCGGTTCGGGCGGCACACGAAGCTTCTGGACGATAAACGAGGTGGCGTAGTTGCGCCCGAACACAAGATTGGCGTCGACCTTCTCGACAAAACCATCCTGGTCCGGGTTGACCCAAGCTAATTGAATATCGTTTAGGTCTTTGGTTCGTTGGGGCGACTTCAACCCGAAATGAGAGTGGGGCCCGGTGGCCAGGAACTCAATGTATTTCTGAAGGAACATGCGCTTGTTCAAGGCCGGGCCTTTCCCATCGGAGCTGGGCGGGGCATCGTCGGCTTCGGAGGTTTGACGGCAACCGCGCTGCCACTCGAGCACATCCCCGTTCAAGTAATCGGTGAGCAGGTCATGGTTGAAAATCCCGAATAGCAGCCCGTCGTGGTTGCCCGGCAATATCACCTTGGCCTGTTCGCCCGTGTCAAAGATCCTGCGCATCCGTTGCCACTCGGACTGGCAGGACATGTCCACCACGTCGCCGAGATGCAGAAGCGGCATGTCGGGATGCTTTTGGATGGCCCATTCCAGAAACCTCCGGCCGAAAAGAGGCTGTTCGGGCGGGCGCTGGGCGACTTCGACATAGGTGTCGACCGCGCCGTCCTCCTGGTGCAGCGGAAAGCCTGTGGCATTGTGTTCTTGAGTGTCGCCGACGGCAATAATCGGCCGGGTCAGGGGGATGTATCGACCGGGCAGATCCGACGTGATTCGCCCAGGCTGGGTCGCACAACCGGTGATGGTCAGAACGAGTGCAGAAACGGCATTCAACAAGAATTGGTTGAATTTCATAATAATCCTGACTTATTTAGAGGCTCACTGAGCATCAGACTCAACGTTATTAAACCGGCGATTAAACATGTTCACTATGCTGCATAAGCAATTTTGGGATGCTTGAAGTATTTCACCACCCGAGCCGGTCGCTTTTGGAGCATGCGCAAATGACCAATGGCCTTCCTGGCCAACTCCGGTTTGCTCGTCGCGGGAACACCAGAATGAACCCCGACTTTCAGATCACAATTCAGGTACTCATCCGGATTGAGTTCCGGAGAGTAGGAAGGCAAGTAGAACACCTCGATTTGCTCACGGTGCTCTTCCAGCCACTCATGGACCAGTTTGCTGTGATGCACCTTCAGATTGTCGAAAATCACGAACACCTTGCGCCCCACATCCTTGATCAGCCGGCGCATAAATCGAATCAGAGTCTGAGCCTTCATCGTCTCCCGGTAGACCATAAACCTCACCTTGCCCTGATTGGTGACCGTGGAGATCAGGTTGATCCGCTGGGGCTTGGCTGGCAAGACGATCGCAGGAGTCTGGCCACGGGGAGCGTAGCTTCGACCGTAGTAGCTGCCATTGCACAACCCGGTCTCATCTGCCCAATGAATCTCGGCATCCTCCTGTTTGGCACGTTTGGCAATCCCCGGGTATTGTTCCTCCAACCATTGCTTGACCTTTTTGGGGTTCTGCTCATACGCACGCCGGAAGGGCTTCTGGGGCGTAAACCCCCAGCGCTTCAAGTATTCTCCAACCGTACGGATGGGCATCCGCATCGCCCACAACTGCTTGATCAGCTGCTGGACCGCAATGCGCGACCACAAAGCAAAGGCCAGCTTCAATTGATCGGGCTGCTTGTCGCGGATCAACCGTTGAATCTGCTTTTCCTGCTCAGCGGTCAGCTTCCGGCAGGCTCCCGTCGGCCGACCGCGCTTGCGAATACGGATACTCTTGGCCCCGCCGCGTTGGTACAACTGGCACCAGCGGTAAACCGTGCGAGGGTTCACATCGAGAATCGCTGCAATCTGTTGAATGCGGTGGCCTTTTTGCCGCAGTTGAATGGCCTGCTTTCGCAGCTGCTCCTGGACTTCGGGCTTGAGTGTGCGTGCATCAATTTTTTCCATGCACACCCTATATCAAATTACTGCCAACTTGTATATATTTATTTGCCGGGTTAATAACTTTCATTTCGTAGCCTCTGCCGACATCGAAAGTACTTTACACTCTTCGAAGGGTCACTATAATGCCATGGAGGAAATTATCAATGGCATGATGAACGCATAATACTGATATTTCGTTAAACGGTTTAGCCTCTATTTTAGAATTGCTCGTGTGCCGTTGCTGAGGGGTGAGACGGTTAGGAGAAATGGGATGAGAAGGGCGCTGATGGTCCTCATTTTGTCGGTCGTGGCGGTTTCATTTGCCCAGGCCCAAAACATACAGATGAAGCTTGCGCACTATGCGGCGGAGAGCCACCCGGGCAACCTCGCGAGCAAGATGTTTGCTGAAGGTGTCGAGAAGCGTACGCAAGGGAAAATCAAGATCACCATTTATCCCGACAACGCATTGGGATCACCGGACGAAGTCTTGGCGAAAAATATTAAGGGCGATGTAGACATGGCCTTGCCGTATCATGGGCATCTCGGCAAGTATTCCAAAAAGTTCAACTGCGTGATGCTGCCGTTTGTCTTCGAAAGCTATGCGCATGCGGACAAGGTGTTGGACGGCCCCTTTATCGCCTGGGCCGCCTCGGACCTTGAGAAGATAGGGCTTGTCCTTCTCTCGAACTGGGAATGGGGGTTTCGCAACCTTACGAACAGGAAACGGCCGGTGAACACGCCTGTCGACGTGAGAGGCCTGATGGTGAGGACGCCGCCGGAACTGCCCCTCCAGGTGGCTATGGAAGCCCTGGGTGCCGTAGTTGCAACGGTGAATTTCAATGATATTCAAAAGGCGCTGGGCGAAGGCGTGATCGACGGGCAGGAAAACCCTGTCGCGGTGATCTATGCCAACCGCCTTTACGAAACACAGAAGTACCTGGCGATGACCGGGCACACCTACAGCACAATGGTCCACGTGATCAACAAGAAAGTTTGGGACAAGCTCACCCCCGAGCAACAGAAGATCGTGAGCGAAGAGAGCGTCAAGGCCGGCGATTGGATGCGCAAGTCCGTGCGGGATGCTGAAGCCGATCAAATTGAAAAGCTGAAGCAACGTGGAGTTCAGGTGACCTATCCTGACAAGTCTAAATTCAAGGCCATGATGAAATCTGCGTATGCCCGGATGAACGCCATAGCTGGCGAGGAGAACATCCAGGAGTTTGTCAAAATGGTGGACGCGGCGAAGTAAACAGCATCGGTATTGGTGCACAGTTGCCTGACCGTTCTCGTTTCTTCAGCAAGTTACAAGGTTAAAAGTCAGCAATGAAGAGATACCAAAGTTTTTTGATCGTTTTTACGGTGGTTGCGGCACTGCTTGGCTGTATGCATAAAAACGTTGCGCCGCCTACTGCCCAGCAACTCGGTAATAAACCCTCTATGTCGCCGCTGCAAGGCCTCAGCGAAAGTGGCCGGCCGGTCCCCGTTTTCGGCCCGCCGCAGGAATTCGCCGGCAGCCCATCTGGCGAAGCGGGCCGAAGGAACATTTTCGACGTCCACGGCCCAAATTTAAATCGGATCGCTTTGCTGAAAAACGGCGACGAGTCATTTGCCGCGCGTGTGCAACTGCTTGAAGGGGCTCAAAAATCAATACGGATTCAAGCATTGATTTTTTCCGGCGACGAAGCGGGGTTGCATATCGCCGAAATCTTGAAAAAGAAAAAAGCTGAAGGCCTTGATGTCCGAGTGATCGTGGATGCCGCGGCAAATCTCGGCTGGCAGACCCAGTGGATGTATTTCGACCTGAAGCAGCACGGGATAGAGGTCCAGGGCTACGAGTCGCTTTACCTCGAGTGGATCAACGAGGTGCCGATCCCTTTTCTTTCACCCGCCAAGGACCCCGAAGCGCCGAATCACCGCTACCACGAGAAAATGTGGATCATTGACGGGGAAACAGATCAGGGCGAGGCTGTGGCCGGGGGGCTAAACATCGCCAACGAGTATTTTCGAGTGGATTCTTCGGATCCCGGTCACATCTGGCGGGATCAGGACATAATCGTCAAAGGGAGCATCGTTACGGACATGGTCACGGCCTTTGACCGCAATTTCGACCACTTCCTCGAAATCAAAGAAAGCCGTGAGGGACTCAACACCGATACCTACTGGCAATCGACACGGGAATTTCTGAATAAATTCGGAAAACTGACCATTTCCTACACGACCCGGGCCGACCTGGTTGAACGAGTGAAAAGCATGGCTCGGATGAAACCAGCTTTGAATTACGAAGATGCGCGCAGCAGGTTCTTTCACAACCGCCCGCGGTTGGGCGAGTCCTATATACAGCAGGCCTATCGGAAGTTGATCGACAATGCCGAGCGCGAGATCATCATCTGCAACGCTTACTTGATCCCGTCAGCCGATTTAATCGAAGCGGTCAGAGATGCGGTAATTCGTGGAGTCCGCGTAATTGTCCTTACAAACAGCCCTGAAACGAACGATTTGCCTGAGCTGACCATGGTCGGGCGCAGCTATTACAAGAAAATATTGGCTGTAAACGAAGATGCAGCGGCAAAGAAAAGCGGCGGCGACGTCCAAATCTGGGAATGGTACGGCTGGCGATACGATCAAGCACATCAAACCGAAGGCACCATCCATGCCAAGTATGCCGTCTTTGACCGGCGTTATTCGCTTGTTGGATCCTATAATCTGGACCCAAGAAGCGAGAAGCTCAACAGCGAAACGGCCGTGGTGTTCGAGAGCGATATCCTGTCAGCAGGGCTGGCGGAAATATTCTATGAAAATGATTTGGCGTACAGTCGCCGGGTCACGCCGGAAGACGCGAACGAGTTCAACGAACCCACGGATGTACTCTATAGGCTTAGAAAAGAATTCGGCGGTCTTTTTGAACCCCTGCTCTAAATGGAGGTCCAGATGAACCGGGTTGGTCTTGTTTCTGCCGCTATATTCTTGCTGCTTTTCATCAGCAGTTCGCATGTGTTCGCGGAGGACGAGATCCGCATCGAGCGGGTGCAGTTCGCAAAGGGCGCCACCTCGGCGGTTATCAAGGGTCGGTTGAAGGGCTATTCGGGTGTGGACTATCTGGTGCGTGGAGGCGCCGGCCAGACGATCAATGTTTCGCTCAAGAGATCGAATCTGTCGAACTACTTCAATGTGCTGCCGCCCGGCAGCAAGGACGTGGCGATGTACGCCGGACAAACTGGGGAGGACTTTAAGGAGGTTCTTCCGACCGACGGCGACTACACGATACGCGTCTATCTGATGCGCGCCGCAGCGCGCCGCTATGCGTCGAGTGACTACACACTGACCATCCATGTGACCGGCAAAGCCCTTGCGCCCGTTCCCGCGTCCAAAGACGCGGTCATTCCAGGTACGCCCTTTCATGCATCGGCGAAGATTGCCTGCGTGCCGTATATCGAGGTGTTTCGCGAAAAGAAGCCTCAGGAGTGCGAGGCCTTTGTCATCCGCCGCGGTTTCGACGGCACTGCCACCGTCGAGATCCCGCAGGCGGACTCCGTCAAGCGCCGCATCCTGTTCCTGAAGGGCAAGCCGGTTGCGTCGGATTCTCCTTCCCCGGTGAGCTTCTCCCGCAAGGACGATCTCATCATCGTCACATTTGACACCGATGAGAGTTACGAGATCCCCGACGCTCTCGTCTTCGGTGGCTAAGCGGGCGGCATCTATATACACAGCAATTTTCAAAGCTGAGGGTAGGGTAGATATCGGCGATGAAACCGCCTTTACCAGTTTTGATAGATCTTGTTGGTGTTGGTCGGCTAATCGCGCTCAACTGAATGCATCACTATTGTCCAAAATCGGTTTTCAAATGAGCAAACCGATTAGCTATTGAAAAAAATCCTCCTTATAGGGCAAGGTTGTGATCGCCAAACCAACAACCGTTTGCCCGCAAAGGAGGATGACCGATGGTACGTCATGCGAGCCTGTTCAGTCAACTGGTTGGTTTGTTCAACCGCCAGCGGTTTTATGAGCTGGTTTACCGACATCGTTCCGAACGCTACGCAAAAGGGTTCAGCTCCTGGGATCAATTTGTGGCCATGCTGTTTTGCCAATTAGCCCAAGCCAAGAGCCTGCGAGAGATCAGCGGCGGTTTAGCCAGCGCTCTGGGCAAACTGCGGCATTTGGGTGTGAAGGCCGCCCCCAACAAGTCCACCCTTTCCTATGCCAACAGCCATCGTCCCTGGCAGCTGTTCCGGGATCTGTTCTATGAGACCCTGCAATGGTGCCAGAGGGCGGCACCGGGCAAGATCAAAAAGTTCCGATTCAAAAACAAGTTGCTCTCACTGGACAGCAGCACCATATCGTTGTGCCTGTCGCTGTTTCCCTGGGCGAAGTTTCGCCGCACCAAGGGAGCCGTCAAACTGCACCTGCTATTGGATCATGACGGCTATCTGCCCAGTTTCGCCCACATCACCGACGGCAAGAAGGCCGATGTGAATATCGCCCGGATCGTTTCGTTAGCCCCGGGCTCTATCATCGTGATGGATCGCGGTTACAACGACTATGAGCTGTTTGCCAACTGGACTCGAGCCGGGATCTATTTTGTGACCCGGCTCAAGGACAACGCCCGTTACATCGTCCTCGAGGAGCATCCCGTTGCCGCTCGCGGGAATATTGTCTGCGATGAGACGATCTTTTTTGCCGCCCCCAAGGCCCAAAAGGACTGCCCGTTTCCGTTACGCCGCATCGTGTCCACTGATCCCGAAAGCGGGCAGTCGATCGCGCTGTTGACCAATCACTTCGAGTTTGCCGCCAGCACCATCGGCGCGATCTACAAGGACCGTTGGCAGATCGAGTTGTTTTTCAAAGCCCTCAAACAGAACCTGAGGGTTAAAACCTTCGTTGGAACCACCGAAAACGCTCTGTACATTCAGATTTGGACAGCATTGATTGCGATGCTGCTGATCAAATTCCTCCAGTTTAAAGCCGCCATCGCCTGGTCGCTGTCGAATTTGGTGGCTTTCCTGCGCTGGAATCTGTTTACGTACCGAAACTTATGGGACTGGCTCGATCGGCCCGATGATACACCCCCGCTGGAACCACCCCCGAGCCAACAGCCCTTGCCGTTCCGTGGTCTTGGACAGCATCTGCTACCCAAAATGGCAACCTCGCAATGAAAACTCTGAAAACGAGCTTCTATCTTATTGATATCACTGAAGCCGATTATTCATCCTGAATCGATTTTGGACAGCAGTGTGAATGCATAGA
>CAVQTH010000043.1:0-120238 GCA_963716325.1 uncultured delta proteobacterium
GGAGGGTCTATGGAATAAGTGACGACGAGTTTGGCAGCGGTCGCAGGATTAGTGTCGTAGGCTTGAGATGCTCGGTGACCTGTTCCGGTGATGATGATAGCTATAGCATTGCCCGATGCCCAAGTGCCTTGGTCTACGATTTCCTGAATGACGGAAACTATGCTGGGCGAATTGTAATCTGAGCCTGTCGTCCACGAACCAGGTGTCCATGAAGCCGAAGCCGTTGTCACCGTCCTGCTGCTGATATTGCCACTGGTGGTCGTAAAAGTCGGTGCATTGGCAATCAATTGACCTTTGATGGTTAGGTTGGTTACACCGGAATTGGTCATCGGGGAATCCGCCGCTATCGCCCGAAAGGTCAGGTACGCATCTGTAATGGTGGCGCCGGCGGGAATGGTCATTGCCGTGAAGCGCAGTCCTATTTTCTGATCGCCGCAGGTTGCTGGTTCAATGTCGCTTACAAGCTCGATGTCGGTACTGTTTAACCACATACGATTCGGTGTAGTGCCGGTCGGTCCTTCTTCTTCTGCGTCATCACTGGCAGCGGCAATGCTTTTGCTGATGGTTGTCGCCGCATAAGTCGTTGCAGGAACACATGTCCACAATCCGAAAAACAGCACAAAAGCCAATGGCTTTGCCATTCGCCTAAAGAAAAACGTGGGGGGAAAAAGCTGTTTTAAACCAAATACAAGCTTCCGTTTTGATAGTTTTCCGATAAATGCGTGTAGTACGGTGGTTGGAGCCATTGAAGCTCCAGAACTTAGCAAAAATAGCATGATAGCAATAAAGGCAGTTCTGAGCTGTATTTTTTGGTTTGATACAATGTCAACTGTTTTCATTTGTGTTGTTGCTCCCGTCTGGAGTTGTTCCAGTGATCTTGTCTCCGGGGTTCAAACTACTGCCGAGCGCAATTGAACCGCTGAAGTCGTTGGCATTGACGTCGAATTTCCGAAGTCCTACCAACCCGGTGGTAATGTCGAGCAGCCCATTCCACCGCTGCTGAACCTGCGCACTCAGGACCGCTGGGGTTTCGATATCGCCGGTCCTGAACTCGAGGTCCCAGTTCCCGCCGAATTTAGCGCTTCCGGTGGGATCGTCGCTGGCACTGACATCGGCGCCGGTCAGTTGGCTCAGGCGGTTCAGGAGCATTCGGCCTGTTTGGATTTTGGCCGTATTACAGCCGTAAACGAGCAGATCGCCGCCGGCCGTGAAACTATTCGCCCAGCGCGAAATGGCGCCGGCGTTTCGCTCCAGCGAGTTGGCATCCAGCGCGGTCGATCCCAACTCGATCGCGCCATCCGATCCGTGCGAAATGATGTGAATCGCTTGGAGCTGCCGCCGCACGGCCAGCGCTCCAGAAATTTGTTGAATACCGTCCCCAGTGGGATCGAGAAGCACGATCTCCAGGTTTCTGCCTTCTTCCATCTGGCTTTGGAGGCTGTCGACGATCGTCTGATGATCGCTGACGCGCGTGTCAATAAAGACCAGCTCGTTCGCCGCTGGGATTGACGCCGAGGAAGCGATGGCGTCGATTTCATGAATGTGGGTTGCGCTGAACGCAGCCCCGAAAATCCCCCCGGGAAAGAGCACAGCCGTTGTGAAAAAAGCTGCCCAGAACGCCAGCGGCCGTATGGCATTGCTTATGGGATGGGACGGTTTGGGATTCATTTTCCACCCGAGTGCGCGGTCCTTGGTCCTGCCTATACAGTGTCTCGGCATTTTTCTCTCTCTTGGCTTAATTCTGTTATGAAGATGGTCCAAAAAGGCGATGGCGCTTATAAGAGCACGACGCCCCAAAGGATTTTTGCAAGATTTGTGCTATTCATTTTTAAGCAGCTAACTTTCTGTATTTAATGTTAATTATTTTTCAGATAACGTGTAGGGTCTGTCGCCGATCCTGACTAGTTGCGGCACTTTACTGACGCTTTCCGGAATGGCTTATGAAATAGGTCGGACAAATGCCCTACTACAGCTCAACTATCGGCATTTTTAAAGAAATGCTTGAGATATGACAGTTGAGCGGCACGTCGTACCATTAGAAGCAGACCTACTGTAGCAGACCTTTTAATAGTGTCCCGGCGAAGGCGGGGCTTGAGGAGCGAGCTTGGGATTCTTGAGGAAAGAAAAAATATGTAGTTCGTCTCCCAGTGAACACCGGATTGTGGCCATAGATGGGCAGGCCGTGCACGTGGCGTCCACCGGAGTGACCGTTAAGTATCAGGGCGAGAATCAAATTTTTAAACTGCGGGCCGTAAGCCCCACCTACCTACCTAAACTTTTTCCAATTTTGTCCGATAATATTATTAAGTTCTCAAGGAATTTTTGATGGAAAATTGGTTGGCTAAATCCATTTTTCTTGGCGCCGTCTTATTAGCAGCTGTGGTTATTTACAGAATAGCATTGGATCTAATAAAGAAAAAATCAAAGTAATATGAGGGGCATCAACTCTTAAGCCCTACTGATTCATATTTATATGAGGGCGCTACGATGACAAACAAAGTGGTGGTAAAGTTCAAAGACAATTCTATCGTGAAGGGTCAAACCAATAATTTTTTACCGAATAAGACCTTCTTCCATCTGCAACAATTAGAAGGTGGACAAATTGAAGTTCATATAGACGATTTGAAGGCAATTTTTTTTGTTAAAAATTTTGATGGCGCCAAGGATCATAAAAAAGCATATGATGACAAGGTACCCGGCGGGGGTCGCAAAATTCGAGTGAAGTTTTTGGATGGCGAGACAATCGTGGGCTATACAACCGGATATTCTCCGGATCGTCCGGGCTTTTACATTGTCCCTGCAGACCTAAAGGGAAATAATGAACGAATATTTGTTGTGAAGACAGCTACTGAAAAAGTCGAGATGCTATAGTATCGCCATGTAAGACCCTGGAGTTCTTAAAGGCGCGGCCGCTTAATGCTACGCGGAAAAATAAATCTCTGTTTCCAGCCAAGCTCTTTTGCGCTGATTGATATGACCACTCAATGGGACGAACTACAATGATTATTGAATGTAAAAATTGTTTAAAAAAATTCAATTTGAATGAAACCCTATTGAAGCCGAATGGTTCAAGGGTAAGGTGTACAAAGTGTGGGGATATTTTCCTTGCTCTCCGACCATCCCTTGGCAACAATGAAAACCGATTACCAACAGAAAATGAGATGAATACCAAAGAGGTGAGTAACGACAAGACTGATAAACCGTCAATCGATCAGAGAATGCATCATAGAATCCAAGTATCAGTCCCGGCATCATGCATTTCAACAGATGCCGAGGGAAATCCCATTGATTTCAACATTGGTCGCATCACAGATGTAAGCAAAGAAGGGCTTGCAATAGAAATATTCTGCAGCTCTTCATTTGAATTTAATTCGGTATCATTTATCAGCCTCGACGACAAAGAAGTTCAAATAAGAGGAAAGGTCGTACACGCAAAAAAAAATGCACGAGGCAAAATGAAGATTGGATTGTCCCTAATTGGAACATCGAAGGAGATTTCCGATTTTGTATCGCAGCTTGTAAGATACCATCATTATGCAACCAAACCTGTTGATGGAATTCAAAAAACAGAAAAGGCCCCATATCCGATAAACGCTTGAACCACCAATCTGGTGTTCAGGCTGACAGAGACTTTAATGGCCCCTCTTTTTTGGCTAAAGTGTTTTGTCTATCTGCCGATAAAAACTGTAAGACTGATCTCGTCCGTCAGTCTTTAGTACTACGTTCCCTTAAACAATGGGATGATCCTCTTGCCAGGAGGGTCATCCCAAACTTTTTTTGGTGGAAGGTAAAACGCCCAACGCCTCTCGATAAGCACCACCGCCCACCTCAACCACCGCGCCCATCTCTTTCTCGCGAATAAGCCCCACCTTGTTTCTGGAGAGTGGTGTCCTTTTTAGCTCCGGCTTTTAAAGCCACTTTTTTTGTTGTACAATGCGTTTACCTCATGGAAAATCTCAAACTCCTCCTGATTGACCGGCTGAAATCCAAGGGCGTGGACCCATCGCTCATTCCTGCCTTCTTAAAAGCCCTCACAAGCCTTATTTCATTGGAACCGGGCCTTGATCCAGCACAGGTCAACAAGAAACTGCATTTTCTGGGATGGAATGAGTTTGCAATCGACTATCACTGCCTGCAAATTGCCATCGCCTGCCTTGAACAAGAGCCCAAAATAATGTTTGATTCCGTTTAATTCCCATGCGTTCGTCTCCACTTCCTGGAAGGCGCATAATTATTTTACGGCTCCGGCCTTGCAGTATGGTCGCCGGAACGGATTAAGACCCTCGGGTACTTTCTGTTTTCGATATTCTTAACCCATGCGTCTTCTGTCACTGGAACGCCGCCGGTCTATTGGTATTCTGCGGTGAAAACCCTTTCTTCGGTCAAGGCCTGACTTGTCATCGCTGAAACTATCAATTTCTCCAGATTTTTTAGATTTAGTCTACAACTGATTAAAATATTAACATTTATTTATATTATGATCTTCCAACACTGGCATTTACCCCTTCTGGATTTGACTGTTTGAGATTGTATTGAGTAAGTGTTTATGATATTATACCCAAAGCACGAAATGGATCAATTCAATTCGAAAGTGAGCAACGAAATGAAATATATTAACTGCCTTGAACAGCTGATAAAAAACGTTAACTTTCCCACATTTGTTTTTGACGACAGCAACAAAGTGATCCTCACTAATTCAGTCGAAAATGCTGCATACAACTGGCTTGGAGAGAGCCCGATGGGAAAAACGTTTTTTGATCTCTTTCCGAGCGAACAGGCAAACTTGTTTCATGACTCCAGCCAGAATGCAATGGAATCAAAGGGGCCTTCCGCACATTTAGTGCACTTGATGACATCTACTGGATTAAATGAGATAGCAGCACAAATGATACCGATTTTCAACCCTGACAGTAAGAGCTGGAACTTGATTTGCGTGATTGAGAACAAATCCGCCACCGGATTAGAAAGTGTGACGGAAAAAACTATTATTGAAGATATCAGCAAAAAAAAGAGGGGCAAACCGAGCGTAGGGGACGAAGTCGAGGAGGCTAAAGCGGCGCTTCGTTTTTTACTGAAGGAAGGAGCGGCTCAACTGGCCGAATTAAAGGAAGAGATGTTCAATGAATTAGCAAACCAAATCCTGCCGCACGTTGAAGCCTTAAAAGATGGCCGGTTAAATCCGGAACAACAAGTTTACGCCGAATTGCTGGAGTCCAACGTCAGAAAGTTGGCAAATCCTCTCGCCCGGCGAATCTCCGATCCCATGTATAGACTGTCACCAAATGAGATAAAAATTGCGGGGCTGATAAGGGATGGAAAAACGAACAAAGAGATGGGTAAAATAATGAGACGTTCCAAGAGCACGATACTGACACATCGCCATCATATACGGGTAAAACTCGGTTTGAAAAAGAAAAAAGTAAACCTACGATCTTACCTCAGATCCTTCATGATGCAGTCAAGTCAGATGCAGTCAAAACTCTTTACAAAACCTCGAACAGAACAGGAGGAGGATATCCCTTCTCCTGGCATGGACAACAAGTAGTCTAATTCCAGCCGGGTATTGTACCCTCCTTTGTTCCGAAATAGGCCTAATGCTTCAGTGTGCCGCCGCTTTATCTCGGGCAGCGTCTGGAGTTGTTATCAACAACGAAAAAAGCGCCAATGCCCGATGCAGTAAAAGTGGTATTTGGAGGGGTGTTGAGAATAAGATACTCCAGTTTGGTCAACTGGGGGATGGCGGCGCACTCGTTTCAGTTGACCGCCCACTTCCCGGCCGAATTGACGGTCGAGGGGATCCTTGTCAAGGTTATCGACGCGGATGCCATTTGAAGCGAGCCCCCTGTCGTTGCCGGCCCAGACGCCCATTGGTAGCTCGCTCCCATGTTTTTATCGACCTGAGCAAAGAGGGCTTCATCGGTTACCCAGCCTTGATCAGAAAACTTGACCAACGCCCAAGTCAAAAGCTCCCGGGAGTTAAGTTCGCTCAGGGCGTGCTCCAATGCCTTGGCGCTAGCTGAATCGGAAAGCTCATCGAATTTCCTCACCCCCACTCCGGCAAGCACCGAGATAATGACCATTACGGCCATTATTTCGATCAGAGTGAAGCCTTTGCGGTTAAAAAAAACTTGGTCTCTTCTCATTTCGTTCTATTTTTCAACAAAGCCAGAGTAATACGACAAGAAACAACAAGAGCAACCACCGCCCCAAGAAATTTAGTTTTTGCCAGCAGAATATCCATATCGTATGATGATGATCGGCCAAAACGGCCCGAAACTTTAGAATTTACAACCCGCATATCATCTATGTGAAGCCATACGAATCATTGCCTGCTTATGCCTTTAATTAGATCCGAGATAAAAAACAGCCCGGGAATAATCCCAAACAGGACTGCCTGAGACTGTTCGAATCCTCAACCTCTTTTTGCAACTTATCTCTGATTCGGTCTGCCAGCGATAGGGGTTTCCATCGCGCTCACAAGTTATTGGGCGCCGTCAATTGTTTCTCCCCCTGCCGCCCTCAGCGCCACCGCATTATAAAAAACTGGGAGGGTTATGGAACCATGGGGATCGCACTTGTTAAGATTTTTTCGGCTTCTGCTCTCCCATGCGGAGATCTCGGCTCTCATCAACCAGATGAGATCGGCGTAATCGACGGCCTGGAACAAATTCTTCCAATGCAAATTTTCAACCGGCAGGGATATTTCAGGAAAAACCGAGAATAGGATCTTGCTAGCCGCGGTAAGTCCTGGGCTTTTTACCCCTCGGCATACCGGCAGCAGCCGTTTGAACATTCTTCTGAGGTCTGCGACGATCTCATTTATTACCGGTTCCGGCATTTCGACCAACACCCGTGAGCGGTTCTGCCCGCCGGCGTCGAGCAGCAGGCTCTTCAGTTTCACAATGGGTTTGCCCACGGCATCCCAGATACTGTTTAATATCGCTTCCGGGTCATGGATTTTCCCGCGAACAAATCTCACCCCTTGAAAAGGCCCCCTGCGGGTCATGTGGGAAGTGACCATAAATCTAACCACGTTTCTGGAAAAAACGCCGAAGTCGATTGAAGTCTCTGTGCTTCTGGTGATTTCATGGACGGTCTTAGCGTAGTGGCGATTCATCGTAGCCACGCAGTAGGAAATGTAAATCGAACAGCAGGGCTCCCCGGAAGGTTCAAACAGGATTCTCATTGGAATAATAATGATCTCCGCTAAGCGCGACCGATAAAGCCGGAAGCTGATCGAATGCAGGACCGACTTATCCAAGTACTCGTTTCAGGGTGCCCTGCTGACATCCGAGTCGGATGAAAAGTGCTATGCGCCAGAATAAACGTCATGGGCAGTGAGTATGAAATCATGAACTTTAGGGATTGTGATGCTTCTCGAAAAGCCAACCAACTTTTTTTTAAGGAATAAAATTGAAAGAATCCTGTATCCCCAGACTTCATTCTTACCTTCTGATTTGAGCCACTCTGATCGGGTTCTAATTATCGAAGGTATTTCGTTCCTGTTCGTAAGCCCTCTCGTAGCACGATAAAATGTTAAGTTGGCATGAGATATACACACGGTATTATTGTCTCCCAATAAACCAACCCTGTCAAATCTCATCAACGCAGAAAGTTGAGGACTAAAGTGTTTTTACAAATTGTCCGATAATATTAAGGAATCCTTTCTTGATCCAAATTTTGCAGGTGTGGCGGCATTTATGGCAGATGTCATAACGCTTTCAAAAAGCATTAAACTTTCGCAGGATATTGCAAATTTTGTAAGGGGAATGACCAGAGAAGAGAGCGCTTGGGTGTATTACTGGTCAAAGATATATTACGATTTAGCTTTAGCGCCCGAAGCAGCGCCTGAGGAAACTTTGGAATTTGTCAATTGCATTCTTAAAGGAGCTCTTTTTCAATACAACGATGCAACCATGAAGGCAATACAAATCCTCAAGTATTTCGGAGTGCAGAGTGCTGTCAAATCTTTTCCGAGACTTCTGTCCAGAGGTCTTTAACTCCCTCAATGTAGCCTTTAAGGTAGCTCTCCCGGTTGGTGAATCCAGGGACTCCATCATCCGCCCAGAAAAGTTGTATAAAATCCCTGTTGAGATCATTCAGCACACTGTTGACCGTCTCTTCAACTCTAACGCCTTGGCCATAGCGTTTAATTGTCTCAGAAATTTTCTCGATAACTTTGAAGTCAACATAACCGTATTTTAGGGCACGTACCCGACCGTCCCTGAAGCCTATTTCCTTGTCCTGTCTATTAACTAGCCCCTTTTCGATACTCAGGCGCTTAATCAAATTATCAATATCACTTGTGTCTTTTGTCCTGTTTTCTTCCTTTACAATTGCTTTCTCCAAAGCATCTCTGCAAATTTCAAAGACATTTATTCTGTCTTTCATCAGTTGTAGCTGATCATGAAGACTCTTAGAAACGGTAATTGTTATCTCTATCCCGCCGCTTTTTACACTTGCCATGCCCTTCTCCATTTAAAATTTTGAATTTAAAACGAGATGTCCGATTCTATTAAATCTGATTTGTTTTTACTGCGTAGCAATTGTCTAAGTTTATTATTGTATCATTTCTATTTTTTCATTTGCTGACCTTACGTCAAAAATTCATACATTATGTCTCAATAAACCATCCCCGCCCCAAGGGGCGGGGTATTCACCGGTAGGTTTTTATCGGTCTTATCGCCGCAAGCGGCGGGATTCACCCTCAGAATTAAATAAGCAAGTACCTGATAAAAACCCGTATGGTTTAATGAATATCCGGTAGTATAGAACGCCGCAATAAAACGCGACTGCCATGGCCGTTCGTCTCCATGAGGGCATCGGTAACGTTCGAAATCAGTGTGGGCGAAACCTCAGCTCCGTGAAACTCTTCAGGCTGCTTGTTAATTTCTCGGGTACTGAACCTGGAGACATAGGGTGTCGTTACGATCCCTGGGAACCTCAAATAAAGACCAGCGGCGCTTTTTATGATATCCATCGGCTTGCCTTAAAAAAGACTCATTTTCGTAGAGGACTATTTTAAAGTGCTAAATATTTTCGCTGCCGAAAAAAGCAAGCCTTGCAGATTGGGCGGCATTTTTTCAAATTGAATACCCAGCACAATAGTTCTACGCCCATTCTGAATTATTTCCTGTAGGCGAACAAGTTCGCATGAAATAGATATGGATATATTATCGCCGTATAAGATTAATCGTATTTTTCTTTTTTCGTCTCTTTCTAATATATTTCCAATTTTGTCTTTAAGTTCTTTTGAGCACTCTTCTGATACGAAACCAACACCTGTCAACGAAAGATCTTTCGAATAACCTGAAAGCGTAAATTCCGGCTCACCATTTTCAATCGATAGAACTTTCACCTTCAATTTAACTTTAATAGGATATCTATTGCTTTTTCGAATATTGATTTCAGACCCAGGAATCCCATTTGTCGATCTTATGTTACAAAGTTTGATAATTCCTTTTTCTATTCGAGGGAATTTTTGGCAAAGTCTTATAAGATTATCTTTTGACAGTTTTGCCAATTGCACCCGGGTAATAGATTCAACAAACGACTGTGATTTTATTTCTTGCGTATACGGGTAAATTTGTCCTAACTGATCATTTTCTTTTAGTATTCGTATTGGATGTCTCTGATATTTTTCTCTATGATTAAGTAGTTGATAAAAAGATTCTTTTAGTTCTCCCGAAATTACGAAAAAAATAGCATCCTCGATTCTTCCTGGTTTTATAATAATAGTCTTTGCAGGAAAAACAATTTGCTCAAAATTTAACATTAATTGTAGTTTTTCAGACCTAAATAGATCGTCAAAAAAATCATTGAATGGGTGGTGGTTGTTGTTAATATTTTTAATAATAGAAAAAAAGCTATCAATTTCTTCCATATCGGGTCTGGATAATCGCCATTTATGTGTTTGTGACATTATGGCCTGAATAAGCTTACCCGAATCTATACAAATTTTAGTAGCTCTTTCGTAGGCCTCAACAGCAGATGGCCTTCTGTTGTTTTTTTCTAAAAAATTTGCATACAAACAAAGTAAATCTGGATTGTCCCGATAATGTTGTATAATCGAATTAAAAGCCTCCGGAGTATCGATGGTTATTGACCCATCAATTATGCTATCTATCACAGGGGTAGACATGATACTTCAGTCAAAATTAGTCCAAGGTGCGTGCAAGGTGAAAAACTGTCCTTAAAATATCTGGACTCGATCATTAATTTCCCTTTACAACCTGCGAGGCATGCTCGCCGCTTGATTTTGCTGATTTTCGAGCTTTCAAGGGCCAGATTGAACATGAACCCCTTATTACAAAACACAAAACCGATAATTGGGTCTTTGATGTTGGTCGTATCGACTGATCCCCCAACTCCCCACTCCACCACGGCGACTGACCCGTCCATTCCGGATTCCCATCCGTCACTATTTCTAAAATCATCAAGTGCTTTTTGTTCGATGAACACGATGATCACACATTCTTGGATTGTGCACCTAACTGTCGATAAATTAAAGCAGCTGCGGTGTTATCCATGAGCAACTGTATGGGGTGGAGGGTTTTTTTTTCTTGCAACCACACCATCATTGAAGTCCGGTTTTGAATCGTTCCCCAACTGGACATCGATAGCTTCTCCAGCAAACGAACTCCTGCTGAAGCCAACAGTTAAAAAGGCTGATCGCCAATCAAAGTAGCCTTTTCATAAAGCCTTCTCCTGACCTATTTTAAACCCCTTCGTTTAGAGTCTTTAAAAACTATCGGAAATTTTCGACAAAAACTTGAGGTGAAGATTATTCGCTGCGAAGGTTACCTGGAATAAATTCAGGGGAAAGAATAAGGCGTAGGCTTTGAAGGTTTGTGTTCCTCGGCTCGGAGTTTTGCCTTGGGTTTCATTCAGACCCCACCTCGCGGTGGACACCCTTGCCGTCGGCTAACAGTTACCACCATCAGGTCCTGTAGGGGACTTTAACCCCCAAGCCGCTACACAGGCCGGGCACACATGAATTACCCCGCGCAAGCTGCGAGGTATCTCTTTGGCGGAATTCATCGATCTTATCGAAGCAAGCTTCGAGGAATTCACCCGAAGAGATTAAATATCAAACACGTTGAAAGTAAACCACGCACCGGCTAAAGCCGATAGCTTTGGAATCGGCTGAAAGCCGACTGAAGATTATGGATCACTGTCTATCTTGAAATCGCCGTCCGGGGGTTCGTGGCCCTGTTGCTCTTATGTACTTCATCACCACTTCATCGGTCACGTTGCCCGAGCTGGCTGCAAAGTAGCCTTGGGCCCAAAAGTGCCGCCCCCAAAACTGACGGGTCAGTGTCTTGAAATCCATCAGAATCTTGCGCGATGTCCGTCCCTTGACGGCCTTGAGCAGATCGCTGACCGAGATGTGCGGCGGTACTGACACGAAGATGTGAAAGTGATCCCGGGAAATATGCCCTTTGAGAATCTCGGTCTTTGGCCTTACAAACTTCACGCACCAACTCCCGCAGCCGCGCAGCTACCTCACCTGTCAAAACCGGCTTGTGGTATTTTGTGATCCAGACCAAATGGTACTTTAAATCGTATACGGTATGGCTCGATCGACGATAATGTTCCATACCGCAAGCTTACTGAAGTCTTCGCCTGAAGGCGAGGGTTTTTCACCCAATCCCCGATGGGGACAATAAATTTAAATTTATTTTGACAATTTTTAAATAAATACGGTACTATTTGCCATCCTGACAGGCAAGAGTATCCTAACCGTTCCAGATCATCCATCATCGCCTCTTCCTCAATGCATAGTTAGGGGACCAGTTTAAGATGGAACGACAAGACATTTGTTAGTAGGCCAAAATGCCCGCGAATAAGCAACGTAAGACCGCTCGACCCAACCGCCGCGATAAGGAACGCTATCGTCTATTTGTTCAGGCATATCTTGACCTGTCCAACCCAAAAACCTACCTCAAGGCCAAACCTTCTGCGATTTTAGCAGGTTACTCCAAGAGTTATGCCCACGGACGGTCATATGAACTGTTGGACAGGGTAGGAATTCAGAACGAGATGAAGCGAGTTCGAGATGCTCGGCTGAAATTATCCACCATCGCGACGGCTGAGGAAATTTTGGAATCCATCTCACAGCAACTGCGCATGCTTCCTAATAAGTTGGTCGGCGAAGACGGTGCATTGATTCCTCTCCACAAACTGAGCCGTGACCAGGCAGCGGCGATAGCAAACTTTAAAGATACGAAACGAATTATCAAATCCGGGAATGATGTCATTACCGAAACTCGGCGCGAATACAGGCTAATCGACCGGTTGAAGGCGGCCGAAATGCTGGGCAGGCATCATGGGCTCTTTAAAAAGGGCCATAAGCAGCAGAAGCCACCGGATGTTCCCATTAAGCTGGTGGCGATGCCGAGCGGTGACTTGACCTTAGCGGAATGGACACAACAGGTAGAAGAGCTGAACGCGGCAAGAGCGAAAAAGAATGAGCCGCCGCAGGGGCATAATACTTAGTTCGCCGACCCTTCGCCGACAGCCGTGGCTGTGGCAATGTGAGGAAAACGCTTCATGCTGTAGCGGTCGATATTGTCACCCTGAATCTTGCTCCCGTTGCCGAATGCCATCCAGTTTCCCATTCAAGTTTCGTCAAACAAAAGGCCTTAATGGACAGGCGCGTCTTGATTCGCAGAGACCAGCAAGGCCTCTAACTGATCTTTAACAGTTCGATTTTTATTGTTCAATAAAAACAGTAGAGTATAGGACGCAAAAATGTCTTTGGCACTACCTCCATGCCAAGATTGCCAAGATGGCAAATTAAATTTCGCGAATCGTCGGCGGCATCGCCATGCCGACGGCCTGGAACACTTTGCCGCATACGCCCTCTGCCTTGCTGCGAATCGCAAGCTGATTGCCGTTTTCCTCTATGTGGGTCTCCTGCAGCGCCTGCAAATCCTGTTTGATGTGCGACCATTCGAAGACGTGACCTGCTTTTTCAAGATGACGTTCGAGCTCCTTGCGCAGCACCAGTGCCAGAAAGCTGCAGAAGACATGCCCCCGGATGGTATCGTCGCGCTGATGGAAGATGGGCCGGGTTTCCAGCATGGACTTCACGTCCCGGAACACACGCTCGACCTGCCACAGTTCCTTGTACTTCAGTGCGACCTGGTCGGCGGCAAGCTCCGTATTCGTGCGCAAGACCCACTTACCGTCAAAGCGCGCTTCGGCTTTCACTTTTTCAAAATCGATCGACGCACTGTCCTTTTCAAGTTTGACATAGCGCCGGTAGCCCTTGTTGCCGATAAGCCCCTTGGGCCCCTTGGGGATCTTCTCCTCCAGGGCCTGGATAATCACTTCCCGCGTCAGCCGATCTTTGGTAGCCTGGCGTTCATTGAGACAAACGATGTACCGCCGATTCATGTGCCGCACTTCCTTTACTTTCAACGGCGAGGGATCCTTGGCCGTGGATCCAAGCGGGTGAACTTCGTGATACCGTCCTCCGCAGGTAAGCACCTGTTCCCGGACTTCCTTGTCTTTGCGCATCCGGGCGCCAAGAATATAGGGGATGGCATTTTCCTCCAGGTAGTTAAGGTTCTCGGCACTGATCATGCCGCGGTCGGCGACGATGCAAAAGCGCTGAATATTGAAGCGATGCCGCATGTGCGCGCTGATCGTCACCAGCGTCTTGACATCGGTGGTGTTGCCCGGCCACATCTCGCAGCAGATCGGCCGGCCTTCATCGTTAATGACCACCCCCACGACCATCTGCTTGAGATCCGGCCGGTGATCTTTGCTGAAGCCCCTTTCGCCGAGGTTCTCTCCGCCTTCCCCTTCGAAGTAGATCGAGGTGGTGTCGAAGAAAACCAGCTCAAGGCCGCTGAACAGATCGCGCCAGTTTTTGAACATGTCCTCTTCGATCAGGTCCTTGTTGCACCGGGGGGCCAAATCGGAAGCGCTGGTTTGATCTGCCAGAGTTTCTCCCAAAAACGCCATCGCTCGGTAAAGATGGTGCAGCTCAATCGGATCGGTACCGGCAACGGCGTAATCTCTGCGCCAGCGATCGCAATACCGGTCGGAACCGGATGTCATCAATCGATGCAGTACGGTGAGAAAGATCGCTCTTTCGACATCGAACTCGAAGCGGCGGGCCTTCAAGAGTCTTTGCAACGCCTTTTTGATCCCGGCCTGTTCCCACAACCGCTCGAAAATCAGGGCCGGACCGATTTTAATCGTGAGTGCATCGGGATCGCTGTGCCCGGTCAGGATCAGCATGGCTTTCTCGGAATATCGAGACAAAGATCGGATCAGGGTCTCCACGCGCCCCTTTGCCTGCAGATGATCCAGGCGGCCGACCGTGGCAATGACCCGCTGCTTGACCTGGCCTTTGACTTTATTGTTTTCGACGATTTGCAGGTAGTGATACTGACCGGATTTTTTTACTCTTGCAAACATGGGGTCTCCTTGAATTGACACCCCATTGATAGCTTTCAAGCGCAAGACTGTCAATGCTTTTTGGCATTGTCTGTGGCACTACCGTTTAAAGCTCAGAAAATACCGCCCATAATGAATACGGGCACTTGCGGGAAGAACCAGCTCAAAATCGCTCATCAACTGTTAAAGAAAAGATAATAAAACGACCACTTCAGATAAGTTTGAAATTGGTCAGTCTTACATACGTAGGTAACGGTAAAGCGAAGCCCGGGAGATTTTCAGCGTATTACATATATCCTTTATGCTGAGGCTCTTGTCCCCATGAAGTTTCTTTGCCGTTCTCACCTTTGGATCATCCGGGGGGACTCGTTTGCGTCCCCCCTTTTTGCCACGGGCTCTTGCAGCCATCAGCCCCGCCATGGTTCGTTCCCGGATCAGTTCCCTCTCAAACTGGGCCAGGGCCGCAAAGATATTAAACACCAACTCCCCGGAGGCTGTGGTCGTATCGATCGCGCCATCCCTGAGCGACTTAAACCCCACCCCCCTACCCTTCAGTCTCGTCACTACATTGACCAAGTGCTGCATGGATCGGCCAAGCCGATCGAGACGCCATACCATAAGGGTATCGCTCTTTTGAAGGGCATCTAAACACGCTATGAGACCGGGCCTTTCGCTTTTCACGCCACTGATTCGATCAGTGAAAACCTGTTGACAACCGGTTGCCTTCAGTTCCCGAACCTGCAGATCAAGGTCCTGGTCTCCGGTGCTGACTCTTGCGTAACCTATCTTTTTCCCCATCTGGGATCTCCGTGGGATGTTGAACAGTGGGGTGTTGAACAGTGTTGGCAGGTAGTCTCATATGTTAACATGGTTGTCAAGTTTATTAGATTTTGTTTTTTAGACGTATTATTAAGACAATAAAAACAAAGAAAAAAGCTGGAAATTGCCAGCTCATTACTGTCTCATCATACGTTCGTTTGATGAGACTATCCCTAATTCTGAATCGATAAGCAAACAGATCATACAAATCCGGGCCACTTATTAAATGGGAAACAAAATCTTTATGCGCAGGCCAGGAGACTGGGCGGATACCGCGGAACGCGAAGCCAAGTGTTACGATCCAGTTACGGGCAATGGATACGGATTCCTTCCAGCCAAAGCCTGGGGCTGCCATTACTGCTGGTGCTGTATAGTAGCTTGACAGAGCCCAGCATATGGGGTTGAGGGTTATAGCTTTCATTTCATTTCACCGTCTCACCTCTTTTTTCCTCGGGCAATCGCTCCGAGCCCCATCGACAGGGGCCGGTCGGTCAGACTTCCCCTCGAAGTATGCAGAATGGAAGCAATATCGTCCCGGCGGCATCCCCCTCCGGCCGCAGCCGTCCCAATGGCCGGCGGCCGGGCAGCTTTCGCAATTTCCCGGCATGGAGCGCAGGTATTCGATGGCAGCACCCTTCCGCCTCCGAAGCTCTTCCAACAGGGGGACCAGCCGTTGCGGATCCGGCGGATCCTCCCGAATCCATCGGCAAACCACCTTTCCTCCCTTAACGATGAGCTCATAGCCGGCAGCCCGAAGATCATCAACTACCTTCATATCTCGATCATCCTGAATGCGTCTGGTGACGTTGGTGACGATGAAATCCGCGGTTTTTCTTTCTCTTGCTCCCCCTTATTGTTGCCTTTAAGCTCAACAGAAAATATAGGAAAATCATCGTCACCATCGTCACCCAAAGGGATTAGATTGCATATTTCTATACAATTTTGATAGGTTAACGGGTGACGATAAATTTTGTTTCATTGTGCTCCTATCGTCACCAAACGTCCTTTCATTGTCACCCATCGACACCCTCTCGATCGAAATAACCCGTCCCTTTTTGGTCTTGCCCCTATCGGCGACCACGACACCAGTCACCCGCAAAACAGGAGCTAACCGCAGCAAAGCGCTGCGGAGCTGGCGAGGGATTTTCGGCCAGGCTCTATCGTTAGTCGCCTCTTCCGGTGCAATTTCGCTCAGCCTTTTCAGCAGCTCAGAAAGCAGCTTCTCAACCTTTCCCCCTCCAACGTCTACCAGCTTCAAAACCGCCTGGACCAGCGGGTTGTCGAGATCGGATAGCAAGGCCTCGCTTTGTTTCGCAAAGAGCATATCGACCATTTCGTTGGCTTCGGCATTGAAGACGGGTGCTGCCGCAGCAGCCCAGTGGGCGAAGTCGGCCATTCGTGGATGCTCAGTGAGTTCGACCTCCGGCAGCCTGCGCAGCAACAAAACCACCGCATCCAACACGGCCCCAAGGATCTGAGGCCAAACTTTCTTGAACGCTGCCATGATGGCGCCTTCCGGCCTTCGCTTTTCCGGAGAAATTGATGGAAGCGGGACGATAAGGGAGCGTTCAAGCAGATCTGGCCGAGCTAGCCGGCTCGACGATGCCGTTTAGGATGACCGGGCGTTTTGCCCAGAAAACAAATTCTTCTCCGTTGGTGTACAGCTGACGCGCCGCAAACCCTGCACCTGTAGCCAAGCGGCAGAAGGCGTCACTAAAGCCGTCGGGCATGTGCCCCAGGTTATCGAAAGTGGGGATCCAAGAATGTTCGGCAGCCACCGCCAGGTCTTCAAGGTTTTTCGGCAACGCACGGATCGGCGCTTGGTTTGGGTCGATGATCATCCGCAGAATTTTGGCGGTGGTGCTTTTGCCGGATCCCTGCTCGGAAACGAAGGTTAAAATAGGATAGGGACCGTCCGTGTTGAGCGTGAATAGCAACCATGAAAGAATCAACCGGCGCGATTTTTCACCGCCGAGGTTAACCAGATCATCCAACAATTCCAGCTTACTGCCGAGCTTCGGCTCCGGCAAAGGAAGCGTTCCTCGCGTGCGGCGGAAGCAGACTGGTGGGGCGGCGATAACGCGCCACCCTTCGGCAGATATTTCGACCGCGTGCCATGAGTCGTCGGCCAAATCGAGATAAATGCGCCCTTCATGCCCGGCCACGCGCGTGAACACTTCGCGGTTCTTGCGCCCTTCGCCGTACTTCGCTATGGCTTCGATGACATCGAGTGCCGATTGAACTGCCGTTGGGCTCGGCGCAGCGTCGTTCTCCCGGAAAAACTCGCTCACCAACCATTGCCGGAATCCCCCGCCGCGTGCATGAACCGGCCAGCATTCGAGGTGCCCTTGGGTTTGGAACCGCGCCCAAACCGAGCCGTCCTGTGTCACGAAGAGTTCGGCAGTTCTGCCGATACGGACCATGGCATCGGCTTGTTTCTCCTTTTCATTACTCTGACGCCCCGGAACGATTCCCTGCGGCTCAGGCCCGGCGGTCTTTGTAGCCAGTGGAATCCAACATGGCGCGCCCTCAGACAGGATACTTAGCCGCTCTCCAGCTTTATCGCGGTCTTCCGCCGCATCGATAAAATCCGAAACATCCTTTATCAACTTACCGTTGGCCTCGGCCGGCAACTCGACAATCCGCACGCTGGAGGCCTTCCTGTTCAGCGCCGCTGCAACCAGCTGGGCGTGCTTGCGGCCGGGTTCGTCCCGGTCGGGGATGATTAAACAGTGCTTCCCGATGAGCGCCTGGGTGTAGGAATCCTGCCACTTGCACGCACCGCCGGCATTGCAGGTCGCCACGAAGCCAAGTGCGCGCAAGTTCTCGACGTCCTTTTCGCCCTCGACGATGAAAATTTGACTGGCATTGACCAACTCCGGTAGCCGGTAAAGGACTCGTTCAACGTCTTTAATATTCCAGATCCAGCCGCCATTGCCATCTGGCCGTCGCTGTCTGAAGTCCTTCGGCTCGAAGCGGCACACCTGGTACAACAGCCGGCCGTCTGGGTCAGTGTAGTCATAAGTCTTTTGGAGCTTGCCCTTCTCCTTCTGCCAGGAAATCCCGAAATCTTCTGAGATCCCATGGAGGATCTTTCCAAAGTCAGACTTTGTATCAAGCCCATGCAACTTGCCGTAAAAATGAAAGGCACCGCCTTTCTCGCTGCAACCGTGACAGTAATATGCTCCGCTTTTGGCATTGATGCTGAAAGATGGCTTTTTGTCCTCGTGAAAGGGGCAAAGCCCCTGATACTCATCAGCACTCAGCTTTTTCAAACCACCTTTAAGGTACTTGCCGTAGAAGTCCTGATAGTGGCCATTAAATTGATTGGTAATTGTCGTTTTCATCTGCCAGGTCCTTCCGGTTTCGATAACAGAATAAAATTCTTTGTTTTCAAATGATATCCTCTTGAATACCCGAGGTTGCATTTTCTCTTTAAGACATTTCCTTATTTGGAGTAACTCGATGTCTCTCAAGGAATGCGACTAAATCCTCATCTCGGTACCGGATTGCCCGACCTAGCTTGATGTACGGTGGGCCTTTTCGCAGATGCCTCCAATTTCGAAGAGTCTGAACAGCAACCCCTAAAACCTTTGCGGTTTCTCCTTCACGCAGATTCATAGCGGTACCTCCTTGAGTTTGAATTGATTTTGGCCTACCCAAGGAGATATGCGTGAAAATCTAATTCACTTTGTGAAAATAGGGTTCACAAACCAGGTTTTAGTGAGCCACTTGAATTTTATAGATCATGTGACAAAGGGGGTGCTCGGTACTAAAAATTGGAACAGGAATAACAGAATCTCTGGGGACGGATTAAACCGCAGATACAGCAGCAGCTTCTATAAACAATCACAAGCCCCATTCTATTGTCCAGCCCCTGTCTTCTGGATCTGGTTTAAATGCGCACTTAATACCTGTCTGGATATGGTTTTCCAAATACGCGGAGAATGAGGGGTTTTTGGAGGCAATATCCGATATGGCCTTGGAGATCTGTTTTTTGACATTTGTCCGGCTTTTCTCAAATTCTCTCTTCAGTCTTCTCTTTACTTTTGGTCGCAAGACCCCGGTCTTCGACTTATAAAATATCAAACCATATTCATGGCTGAAAAAATTCGAGGCCTTTTTCCAATCTTCCTTCGCTGTCGCTCGGTCTTCTTCTGGAATATTTGGATCATTCGCCTGTTGCCACAAATCGTTTGCGACGTTTATGCATGCCTATAAATTCTCTTTAGAGATTCCATCCTCGATTGGATCCACAAAATGTATCTTGCCCTGCCTGCGCTTCAGCAGCGTCTTCGGATTCGATAGGATCGATCTCTCTGATGTCAGGAAAACATCATCGGGGTCGCCAGCCTTTAACCAGTAGAGACCAATTCGTGACAATAAAAATCATTGTTCGGGCTTTCCAATAGCCTAACAATATACCTTATTCTTTCCAAATCTTTAATGGTCGTTTCATTCCCGCGATACGAAATCTCCCAGAAATCGCCTTTCAACACGAAATGGTTTCCGTTTTTCTTGGCCTCAGGACGTTTTTTAACAGCACGTGGCGATGAGCTTTCCGCGCATTCATTAGTACAACAAATCTGCTCCTCTTCAAGCCGTTTTATTATAGGCCATAATGCTTCCCCTTGGCCCAATAAATTCTTTAGTTCAACATTGCTGATCAGCTGCTGATCGATATATGCGCCGAAATGGTGCTGATAAAACATTATTGTCCCCATCGGGGATTGGGTGAAAAACCCTCGCCTTCAGGCGAAGACTTCAGTAAGCTTGCGGTATGGAACATTATCGTCGATCGAGCCATACGGTATACGATTTAAAGTACCATTTGGTATGGATCACAAAATACCGCAAGCCAGTTTTGACAGGCGAGGTAGCTGGCCGGCTGCGGGAGTTGGTGCGTGAAATTTGCAAGGCCAAAGACGTTGAGATTCTCAAAGGGCATATCTCCCGGGACCACGTTCACATCTTCGTGTCGGTACCGCCGCACATTTCGGTCAGCGATCTGCTCAAGGCCGTCAAGGGACGGACATCGCGGCGGATGCTGATGGAGTTCAAGCCGCTGAACCGTCAATTTTGGGGGCGGCACTTTTGGGCTCGAGGCTACTTTGCGGCCAGTTCGGGCAATGTGACCGATGAAGTGGTGATGAAGTACATAGAGCAACAAGGCCACGAACCCCCTGACGGCGATTTTAAGATAGATGGTGATCCATAATCTTCAGTCGGCTTTCAGCCGATTCCAAAGCTACCGGCTTTAGCCGGTGCGTGGTTTATTGAACGAACAAGAAAACATCTCACCATATCGACAATGTAAGCATTAGGATCTCCCCATTTAGGATCCTCTTTTTTGAACAGACCACTCAATTCGGCAGCGGCGGTGGCCAATTGTTGGGCTTTTTCGATGTGGCGATTAGCAACGATCTTCAACTCATCTTCGCTAGTTGAAAAATTTTTGAGGTCTAAAGCTCTCTGTTTTATGCATTCATACTCATCTTGTATTAGAACCTCGAACTGTTCAACTTTAGGACTCAGCGGAAAACATTGACCTGATCGAATTTCACTTTGAATTTCATTGTCAGCTCGGCATCCTCGCAGCTCCTTTGATTTTTTCTTTGCTTGCGGACTTCTATCACTCTTATAAGCGCTTTTGCTATCTGGTTTCACATAACAGTCATTTGACTGTTCATCGATGTGAGTCAATCCCTTGATACTGGCCAGAAGTTCCTGTCCGCCCCTACCCTTATGAAGATTACCGTCGTTTGGTTTCTTATACTTTTCATCTGTAAAATAGCCATCAGTGCCGTTTTCAAAGTTCCGTGCGGTATTTTCTGTTGCCAGCTCATCGAGGATTTTTTTGATTTCTCGATCAGAAAAGGAATCAACAAAAAATGGCCTCAGCCGGCCATTCAAGATTTCATCATACAGAGAAAATTCTACGAATTCAGATCGAGTTTCCGCCATAATCTGACCATCCTGATTAATAGATCCAATTTAGCTTTCGAATACCTGAAGTGTCCCTACACCTCTTCACCGACGCCTGAGTGGTATCCGCATAGACTGATGATCGGCAATTTTTCGGATTTCTGAATTAGTTTTTAGACTGGATGGACGCTTGTGAGATGAGAGACCCAGCCAATTCTGAAGCCCTTCTCAATGCCTCATCTCGAAGGTGGGCATACCTCTGGGTCATTTGAGAGCTCTTGTGGGTGAGAAGTTTTTGAAGGGTGTACATGTCCACCTTCCCGCTAGATGCCAGCATCGAGGCGTACACATGCCGAAGTCCATGAAGGGCACGAAACTCTTTGGGTAGACCCGCGTTTTTCTTGATCTGGTTTATGCTTTTGTGAATATCCGTCCGTTTTCTGCCCTTCCTTCCAGGAAATACGTAGGGACTTCGGGAGCGTTCATGATTGAGCAGGAGTTCTCTGGCGACGTCATTGAGCGGTATCTTTTGGTCTTGCCCTCCTTTTGGCTCCCGGATATGGATAAAATTTTTTTCGAAATCGATATCCCGCCATTTTAAACGAAAGATCTCGCCGCGGCGCATCCCGGTATAAAGGGCCAGTTTCATGATCGGGCCAGCCTGCGGGTGTTGATCCATCTCGATCGCCTTCATCAGCCTCTGTAGCTGCTCAGAGCTGAGGTCCTCGGTTTTTTCATTGTTGACCCGGGGCAGCTCAATTCTGAATTTGAACCCGCCGCACAACTGCTTGTTGACCCCAAAGTTCGCTAAGCGCCTGAGCAGCTCCAAAACATTTTTTACTGTACCGGGGGATCTCCCCTTTAGCGTCTTCAACCTGAACCGATCAATGTCCAGAGGCTGGATATCAACGGGTTCTTTATTGCCGAAATTAGGTTCAATGTAATTTTCAAAACGGTTTTGATCAGTAACCACGCCCTTCAAGCCGGGCTTGCCGCATTTGTACTCCTCCCAAAGCCGACTAAAGGTCCACCGGTTAGCCTCTTCATCCTTTTTGGCTTTCTCCGCCTGCCGGCGAGCCTTATTGGGCAGCTGTTCCCCACGAATTCGAACAGCTCTGACCTGCGCGGCGCGGGATGGTGTCATATCATCCTGGAACTGTCGGCCGGCTTTTTCTTCGATCAAACGACCGTGCTTACGATAGGTGATGTAATAAATCCGTTCCTCGCGGTTGGATCCGACCTCTTGCCCGATGATAAAGTAGACCCCGGGATACTTGGTTTTGTGTCGTTCGCGCGCCGGCATTCCCAACTCCCTTAAAAAGACCCGAAACACATTTTGCTCAATGGGCCGCAATTCACCACATCACATTGTTATTAAGAACTATTCAGGTGATTCCAGAAAACTGTAGACCTTCGGGTTTTTGAATTGGAAGCGATTGAAAAAAGAAAAATTCAATTCCCAACTCTATTCCCAACATATTTTGATTATATCAGAGTAGCGTTAGGTAGGTCAAGAACGTAGAAATAGCTATTTATCGTTGTTTATTCTGTAGGATAAGAACATATCCGGTAAAAGGCGGGAAATCATCGTTTTTGTGCTCATAACCCGAAGGTCAGAGGTTCAAATCCTCTCCCCGCTACCAAACAAATCAAAGGGGTAGCCAAGTTCGGCTGCCCCTTTTTCTTTTCCAGAATTTACAGGGTGCACCTGGGGTGCATTTGAGCGCAAAAAGAGAGAGCTGTCCAACCCGTCCACTTCACCTTTTTATTTGCTGATATTCTGGCAGGTGAAGTGCTTTCCACCCAGGGTGGTGCAGCCGATGGAGTTCAAGAAGGTTGCAAGGTGCTCGTGAACAGCGTTTTCGCTATGTTCCGTGCCGGACCGCACCGTGCCTATGATTTGCTGGATCATGGCTTTGTATTCTTTCTTGGCTTCGGTCAGGCTATGGGAAAGCTCCGGCTCCAGCTGGCCAGATAAATAGCCAATCGCTTTCTCTATCAGCCTTTGCTGGTCGATTGAATTGTCAAGAAGATATACCCGCCGAATCGCATCCCAATATTTTTTTAGCTCCCGGTCGGAATCTCTGGGGGCATTTTTCCCTGCTTTTGCGGCTTGCTTGCATAACTCAATGTGTTTCTTGGCTGCGTAAAGACCGATCACTCCAGCCACGACAACGGCCATGAGGGCTTCTTTCCTCCGGCAAAGTCGGGCTAGCTTGCCGTATGATTCTTTCCGGTAGCCCGCCAAGGCGAATGGCGCCACCCGAAGCCATGAATTATCAACTCCTTGCGCCTTTAGGATGCTAATGATTTTTTTCATCGCCGCCCCCTTGCGGTCCCTGGTGGTTATCTCCGGGGAAGGCGGTCAGGGAAACCGCTCTTCCGGCTGCAGGCCGTATCCCCGGAAAGTGGGTGCACCCGGGGTGCATTTTGCCATATCAATCCAACAAAATCCATTTTTCCAAACAGGGAAATGACCCTTCCACCGCCACGAGGCTTTCCCGGTCGACTGCCCTCCCCTTTTTCACGCAACGAATTCATGAAGGCTAAGCGGGCCTTGCACGTCGACCTTGGAATCCAGGATCGAACTTGTAAAGACCGGTTGACTTATCAACCAAGTTTTTGTAGCATACCCCCCTCAGCAGCAACTCATTGCCGTATGCCAGAAGGCAGGTATCATGAACCCCGGTGATTTAATCCTGAGAAACCAAAATCAGACTGGCGTAACACACACAATCAAGTCTGCCTTCTCCACCCTGGCGGCCAACGTGACCATGTTGTCACTTTTGGCCTTGCTGCTTTTTTCAACCGTCATTGCCGCGACCGACATTTGCAGAGCTGTTTCAGGGAATCACGGCCTTTTTAAATCGGTGGTACTTTTTGCCCAACACCACTCAAGCTACAAATCGGACCCTGCCAGTGAAAAAGAGCGTTACCGGCAGGAAAGATCCGACTTGGATGCCTTTCGGAATGAAAGACAACGCTGGCACAAGCTCAAAGCCGAGGTGCAAGACCGCCAGAGCTCTCGGCAGTTCAAAAAACCCGCCAAGTCGTAATCGCTCTGCCCGATTTGATCTTAGTATTATTGAATATTTTCCCCAATAGTTAGTCATGTCCTTCCCAACAGCCCTTGATAGTCCGCCAGAAAAACCAAGCTAACCACATGAAGTGACGCCAAATTTTAGAATATAAAAAGACTGGTATGGTATTTGTATTCCTTAGGTTAATCTTAATAAAGGAGCATCTTTCTAAGGAACGTTATCTCACCAAGGGGGTAGCGATTGAAAAAACATGAATACAGGTGCAACAGATGTTTGATTATTGAAAACAGGCTGCTCTCAGAAGGGATAAAACCGCTCTGCAGTGTCGCTTGCTCAAAATGTGGCGGTTTAGCCATCAGATTGCCGGTTTCAGAATCAATCGATAAGCTTTTTGAAGAAATCGGTCAAACGCCGATAGACCAAATCAACTTTAACCATTTTCAGCCGGTATGATCAGCTTTTAAGTACGAAGCCATCCGTATTGAAAAATACCAAGTGGTTAGGAGTGCTTTTGCATGGATATTAGAGAGCTAAAGAAGAATTACCCATTTCACTTGCTGACCGTTGTTTTAATCTTATCGATCATCCTGGTTGTTATTGCCAGAAATTCAACGTAATTTTATTTGATTTTTCCCGCCCGGCAAAGGTATACCTTTCACGAATTGTCGTATCCTTCCTATTCAACCGGACCTGAAGCGGACTCTGGATTAAACCCTTTCAAAATACCTAAACACGGCAGTGAATACACACCGAATCAGTCTCTCTACCGGGCCAGCGTTTTCAGGCAACAAAACGGCCCGTCGTTCCGCGTCATCGTTGACGTCGGCAACTGGGACAACTCGCGCGCAGTGAACCATCCCGGCCAGTCGGGCGACCCGGACAATCCTCACTACCGCGACCTCGCGCCGATGTGGCTTGATGGGACATACTTTTCCCTGCTCTATTCACGCGGAGCCGTGGAGGGGGCTGCGGAAAGAATCATTCGGCTGCTGCCTGCCCAAAAGCAATAACGAGTCAGGGGGGATGGAGGCCGGAAATGGGTGCCGATCAAAAATCAAAAGACCAAAGAACTGCCGACCCGTTTTTTGATCGGCGGTCTGGAGAAGACAGGCGCCGGGCCTATGATCTGGACTATTTTGAGCAAGGCGGCACAGAACGAAGAAAACCGGATGAACGCAGAACAAAGGGGGAACGTCGTGATCAGTGCATAAAGATCAGCGAGTGGTCAAGCGTATGCTTGGATAAAAAATCGTCTGGATAGCGCCCCTATCAAGAAGCTCGATCGCGTGTTCTGGCTTGAGTCCGTTACCGTGGCCGCCTTCGGTGTCGCCTGGCTGACGGAAGGGTGGGCATTTCGGAAAATTGTGTTCGCTCAGAATTCAGTAGGCTCCTTGATCCAGTACTAAATTTTCAAGCTCGTAGGCGAGTCGGTAAGAAACTCCGGCTTCTTTAAAAACATAGGTTCCCAACCGACTAATCGTCGCCGCATAAAAATCTACAATGTCTGGAAAATCGGAGACCAGCGCAAACGACCGCATGATATCAACCCACCAAGCCCGGAAGTTTTCATCCCGTAACGCGCGGGGGCGGTCACCGTACCACCATTCGACCCATTTCCAGGAATTGTAAAAGGCCCGCCCGATGACATCCCGGCCTTTACCGAATCGATCGGCGCCAATAATGTTTTGGTTTGGCCTCAGGGGCCAACTCACCGGCGCAGGATCGTATTTCCAGCCGAGTTCCGTCTGATACCAGCGCGTCCGGCCGATCTGGAAATCTGTAAAGCCTTGGTTCAACTCGCTGAACAAAACTCCCTCCGTTACTATCCCGATGAAGTCGCACATAGACTCCGTGAAGGTTGCTGCAGGCAACGGATTCCCATTTTCATCGAATGGCCGCCCGCCTTGGTGGACCAACTTCAGCTCGTTGAGAATCACATGGCCGTATTCATGCCCGAAATAGTCGGCATCGACCGTGTCGGAGGGATAGGTATGCGGATCCGCCGGAAAATAGTATGTATTGCCGTCGCGGGTTGGGGTTGAGTACTTCGATCCGTTGTGAGCCAAAACCGCCCAGATTCTCCTTCCGCGGTTGTCCAGGGGAGCCTTGTTTAGACCGCTGAATGGCCACACAAAAGGTGGCGGTGCCAGCGAGGACAACCGGTACCACAGGTCGACCACCTTGGGCAGGGTGAGGCGCGATTTCGTGCTTTGATCAAGCGCCGGGCCTGAACAAAATGAGGATACGGTTGAACATCCGTTGGACAGGTTCACGCTGTCCCACAGCACATCGGTTGCGTCGTTCATGTGGGTTTGATGCACCCCGAAGCTGGTTGTGTTCGGCGTTGCGTAGACCACCTTCTCATCGGAACTCCGCACGAAGACATACCGCAGTTGACTGTCAGCATCGAGCAGCTCCAAGCGCCAGTGCAATTCTTTGGCAGAAGGAATGCGGTTGGCAGCCCAAGACATATCAAACCAGGTCAGCACCTGGGACAAACGCGTGACCGCCGTACCGACCGCCTTCTCGGCGGCCTGCCAGGCGCGGTCTTCCGGGGAAACCACTACCTCCTTGAATCCGTGAACCGCTGGAGAGTACCCGTTGTAGACCCCGTGCAGGACCGGCCGGTCTTTGGAAGCGATACCGGAAAGCCGCATGCCCGTGAAGGGATAGCCTTTGCAGGACACTTCGAAGGTATAGACGGTACCGACATGACGCTCCGCTCGCTTGTCGAAAATTCTTGCACGCTTTCGTGAGGAAGGCGACTCGGCGGCCTGCCTAGCCCGGCGCGCGGCGTCGGGATGCATCTCGTAAAACGGCTCCTCGCCGACAACCGTCAGTTCGGCGTCCGTCTCCAAGCCCAACATGTCCGAGTGGGCTCGGAACCAGCCGGCGACATCGGCCGGCGTACCGCCTGCAATCGGAAAAGACCCGGAAAGCCCCGCCAATTGCCCCATGGGGTGATATGCTACCCGGATGTCATTTTCGGACTCGATTTTCAGGCGCTCCGTCCAGACACCCCGCTGGAATTGCGATGAGTAGGCGTCACGGCTTGGATAGCCCTTCCGGCTTACTTCCTCCGGCAGCGCGACGATGGTAAAATCGCGCGCCTCTAATACGTTCGAGGGGCTCATCGTCAGCACGCGCACGCCGTTAGCCGGCAACCCCGAGCGGTCCCCTGGAACAGCAGTGATGAAGCCGACGCTGTTGTTAAGCGTTGCCGTGCACCCGGCGGAGCGGACGTCGTTGGGAAACACGACGACATATTCCCCCGGTTTTAGGGTTTGAACAGATATAGAATCATGACTGGCGCGCTCTATCCGCGCAGCTTTACCTTGATCGACGACGGCAGCCCAATAGGATGCGGTCATGATAGACTTCCTTTCTTATAGAGATCGGATGCAGTCATTCGTCAACGGATGACAAAAGGTCATTTGGCCGGCAGGTGGGAAATCCCAGCCAGAGCCTAATATCCCAGCGCTATTTCTTCTTCTTGTACTTTTCAGCCGGGTACTCTTTCTGGTGCTCGTCGTTGAACTCGTAGGGCTTGTCGGTGTCCATGCTGATGTTCACGTAATGGCCCAGCTGCACCTTGAGGTCTGTGGGGATGGATGCGCCGATGGTCCAGTCGCCGGTTTTGATGTAAAACCAGACGCCCCTGCCTGCGTCGTAATAGGTCGAGCAGCAGGGATAGTAACGGTATTGGTGCTTGGCCCGGTAGCCGTGCGCCGGCGCGTGGGGCGGCGGGCCGCCCTTCTTCCCGTTTTTTTTGTATTTTTCAGGCTGTTCTTCTTTTCCCTGATCTCCCCATTGCACGGTGACGGAGCCGCCCTGGGCAAAAACACTCTGGCTGAAAACCAGTAAACCTATCAGGACGATGGATACTACAAGGGTGATCCCCCCTGTCGCCATTTTCATTTTCCTTTTTTCCTTTCTGGATGATTTATAATAAATTCTTTTCCTCACAACCCTGTGGGAGCGGCTTTCCAGCCGCGATTCAGCCGGAGAAAGTCTTGACCCCTTCCCCGACTGGTTATAGATGACTGTATCACGATTCGGCTTGAATTCTAACCCCCGGTGAATGAGGAAATGCATGCCTTTCAGACAGCCGCTGGCGAAATTCCTGGTGTTTCTTGTCGGCACCCTCGCAGCTGTTTCCCTGTTCGGCGCAGAACCTGCACAGGCCGCGGCCAAGGCCAAGAACGTCATCGTGCTCATCGTGGACGGCTGCTCGGCGGAACAGTACACGTTGGCCCGCTGGTTCAAAGGCGCCCCGCTGTCCTTTGACCCCTACCAAGTCGGCGCGGTCAAAACTTACATCGCAGACTCGGTGATCGCCGACTCGGCACCCGCGGCAAGCGCCTTTGCGACAGGCGTGCGCACGAGCGACAAATTTATCAGCGTCGGCCCCCACAAGGACACCATTACCGGCATGGCCGCCCCTCCCGAAGAGCTGCGCTACCGGCCACTGGCCACCGTTCTGGAAGGCGCCAAGCTGCTCAAAAAGGCCACCGGCATCGTCGCCACCTCGCGCGTCACGCACGCCACGCCGGCAGCGTACATGGCGCACACGCACTCCCGCGCCAACGAGGACGACATCATGGAGCAGGCCGTCTATCAGGGCGTCAACGTGGTTTTCGGCGGCGGCCGGCGCCATCTTGTGCCCACGGAATTCAAGGGACGTAGAACCGACGGCGACAACCTTTACGAGTACTTGAAAAACTGGGGTTACGCGATCGTCGATAACAGGGATGCCATGCAGCAGTCGGCGGCCGACCGCGTGTTCGGCACCTTCGCCCACAGCCACATGGATTCCGAAATCGACCGTCCCCGGCTGCATCCCGAGCAACCCACCCTCGAGGAGATGACCCGCAAGGCCATCGACATCCTTTCCCAGGACCCGGACGGGTTCTTCCTGATGGTGGAGGGCAGCCAGGTGGACTGGGCCTGCCATGCCAACGACCCCGCCCACATGCTGAGCGACCTGTTGGCCTACGACAAGGCCGTCGCGGTGGCACTGGATTTCGCCAAACGGGACGGTAAAACTCTCGTGCTGGCCGTGTCCGATCACAACACCGGCGGGTTTTCCATCGGCAACTATGCCTCGGACGGCGTCTACCCGCAGATGAAAGTCGAGGCTCTCCTGGATCCGATCCGCAAAATGAAATCTTCCGCCGCGTTTATGTGGAGCCAAATCGAGACGGACAAATCAACGGCCAGGGTCAAATCGGTGATCAAGGAGGGCTGGTCGCTCGACATTTCGGACGAAGAAGCCAACAAAATCATAGACCGCTCCAAATCCTTCAAGGACGACGCCTACTTCGCCATCGGAGAGGTGCTCTGCCCCCAATACACCTATGTCGGCTGGACCACTCACGGCCACTGCGGCGGGGACGTGCCGCTCTTTGCTTTCGGGCCCGGCAAGCCGGGCGGTGTGGTTGATGCTCCCGATATCGCACGAGTCTGCGCCGCGGCCATGGGCTTTGACCTGGAAAAACTGAACCGTCGGCTTTTCGTCGAAGCAGGCAAGGCCTTCGAAGGCGGCAAAGTCACCGTGGACAAGTCCGATCCGGCCAACCCGGTGGTGAAAATCGCGACCGGCGGAAAGACCGCCGAGCTGCCGGTCAACAAAAACCTGTTGAAAATGGACGAAAAGATGTACGCATTGGAGGGTGTGGTGGTCTATGCCCCCAACACCGACAAGGCCTACATCCCGCTGCAGGCGGTTAACATGATCAGGGGATTCAAGCTGCCGCTTCCTAAAATTTTGGACTAGACGACGATCCCTTTTTTGGCAAACGTCGTCTATCTTGACAGTTTTTGAAAATCCAACTAAAACGCTAAAGAATTTGGACGGGGGTCATTCTATTTGTCGCAACTCTAAAAAAAACCGCAGGAGGGATTCCATGGCAGACTACTTGATCAATGTTTTCCTGGACGACGCAAAGATGAAGACCATCGAGGGCGCCGGCCTCGCCGGGCAAGTGAAAGACATCGGCGGCAAGAAGGCGATCCAGGTGCCGGTCAGTGAAAAAGAGCAAAAGAAACTCGCAAAAGGTTTCCCGGATCTCAAGTTTGACGCCTCCAACGCCTGCACGCTCCCCCCCGAGGCGGAAAACAAACTGGTGGACATCATCGGCCAGATGAAAGTCTTGGACGTGATGAAAGTGGCCATCATGAAACTTTACAACCCCGTGGCCGGCAAGGCGATACGCTCGGCCCAGCGGTAACCGAGTTTCAACACCCGGTTTGCCAAAGCGCCTCACCTGTCAACAGGTGAGGCGCTTGTTTTTGATCGATCGCTTTAGTTAAGATACTAAATTTTATTAGTATTCTTCCTTCTCTGAATTGACACGTCTCACGATTCCGCCTATTATGATTCTGGGCAGCGAAATTTAACTTCCTGCAAGAACTCAGGGTGGTGGCTGTTTGCGAAAAACCGAGCTGATAGGCTTGCGCGCCAAGACGATCATTGCGATTGCCGCGGTGATGGCCATCACGGCCATCTGGTTTTTTTTCTTCAGAAACGGCCAAGAGGATTCCGTCAGCTTCCGCACGGCATCGGTAGAGCGTGGCCCCATCGTCAGTGCCGTATCCACGAGCGGCACCTTGAACGCCGTCATCACGGTCCAGGTGGGCTCCCAGGTGTCCGGCCAGATCAAGGAACTCCTGGCGGACTTCAATTCCGAGGTACAGGCCGGGCAGATCATCGCGCGCATCGACCCGGAGACCTTCGAGGCGAAGGTGCGCCAGGCCCGGGCCGAGCTGGATGTCGCGCGAGCCAACGTGCACATCCAACGGGCCGGCGTCGAGCGCACCCAGAAAGAGCTGGCCAACTCCGCCGCTTCGCTCAACAGTGCCAAGGCCCGCACCGAAAAGGCGCGGATCAGCCTTGTGAATGCCAAGCGCAACCTGGAACGCCGCCGCGCCCTCTTCCAGAGCGGCTCGGTTTCCGAAAGCCAGATCGACGACGCCCAGACTGCCCACGACCAGGCCCAGGCCCAGGCCAAAAGCGACGAAGCCGAAGAGCGCGCAGCGGAGTCCCTGGTCGCCACGCGTGAGGCCGCTCTCAAGACGGCCCGCGCTCAGGTGGATTATGCGATCGAGCAGGTGCGCCAGAAGGATGCCGCGCTGAACCAGACCGAGGTCGACCTCGAAAACACCTTCATCCGCTCCCCGGTGGAGGGCGTCGTCATCGAGCGCGCCGTGGACATCGGCCAGACCGTGGCCGCCAGCCTCCAGGCGCCCAAACTTTTCGTCATCGCGCAGGATTTACGTCAAATGCAGGTTGAAACCGACGTTGACGAGGCCGACATCGGCCGCGTGCACGTGGGCCAGGAGGCCATCTTCACCGTGGACGCCTTCGCCGGCCGGGAGTTCCACGGTCAGGTGCTGCAGATCCGCAAGGCGCCACGCGTCGTGCAGAACGTGGTGACCTACACCGTGCTGGTCTCCGCCGACAACTCCGACATGCGCCTGCTGCCCGGGATGACCGCCAACATCCAGATCATCGTCGACGAGCGCCAGAATGCCCTCAAGGTGCCGAACGCCGCCCTGCGGTTCAAACCGAACGGCGAAGACGTCAAGAGCACCGGGGAATCCCGCAACGCCACGGTTTCTTCCGGCGAAACGGGTCAGCCGGAGGAACGCCTGAAGCAGCTGACCGCAGCGCTTCGTCTGACCGAATCCCAGCAGAACCAGGTGCGGGTCATCCTCTCCGACGCCCGCGAGAAACTCGAAGCCCTGCGCCGACAGGATGCCACCCCCGAAGAAATCCGCCGGGAAACGCAGGCCCAGCGCGAGCGCACCCGGACCGCCGTGGCCACCCTGCTCTTCCCCGAGCAGCGGGAGAAATACGTGCGTTTCGCGGCCGCCCAGGAAGGCGTCTCCCCCATCAGGGGAAAAGTTTACGTCCCCGGGGAAAAGGGGAAGCCGCAGCCGATTGATCTGGTGCTGGGCATCAGCGACGGCACCTTCACCGAGGCCGTGAGCGGCGACCTCAGCACCGGTCAGATGGTCATCATCGGCGTGAACCTGACCGCCTCCAAAACCTCCGGACGTGCAGCGAAGCGTTTCGCCTTTTAGCTGAAATGACAAACGCCCTCCTCAGAACCGAGGATCTCACCAAAGACTACATGCTCGGCAGCGAGATGGTGCATGCCCTGCGCGGGGTGTCGGTTGAAATCATGCCCGGCGACTTCGTGGCGGTGACCGGCCCCTCGGGCTCGGGCAAATCCACATTCATGAACCTCCTGGGCTGCCTGGACTCACCGACGTCCGGGCGTTACATCCTCGACGGCATGGATGTCTCCCGTTTGACAGCGGACGACCTGGCCGAGGTTCGCAATCGGAAGATCGGCTTCGTTTTTCAGAACTTCAACCTTCTGCCGCGCACGCCGGCCATTGAAAACGTCGAACTTCCCTTGCGCTACAGCGGCATGCAACGATCGCAACGCCATGAGCGCGCCCGCGAGGTGCTGGCGGCCGTGGGGCTTCAGGACCGGGGTCATCACCACCCCTCGCAACTGTCCGGCGGGCAGCAACAACGCGTGGCCATCGCCCGCGCCCTGGCCAACCGCCCGGTCCTGGTCCTAGCCGACGAACCCACGGGGGCCCTCGACACCCAGACCAGCGTGGACATCATGCATTTACTGCAGCGGTTGAATCGCGAGGGGATCACCATCATCCTGGTGACCCACGAGCCCGACATCGCCAGGTTCGCCCGGCGCATCCTGCGGTTCCGGGACGGCCGTATTATCGATGCCGTGACGCTGACGGATTCCGTGCAGCCGGGGGCAGTGGAAATTTCCTGCCATCCGAGAGACGAAGCCCCATGACGCTCTTCGAACCCGTACGGGACGCCTTCCGCGCCCTGCGCGTGAACATCATGCGCAGTGTCTTGACGACCCTCGGCATCATCATCGGCGTCGGCGCGGTCATCGTGATGGTGGCCGTCGGAGCCGGCGCCCAGGCCCAGGTGGCCGACATCATCAACAGCATGGGGGCCGACTTGCTGTATGTTTTTCCAGGGTCGACCACCTCCAGGGTCCGGCTGGGCGCAGGCTCCCTGCCGACCCTGAACGAGGAGGATGCGGACGCCATCCAGAAGGAAATTCTCGAGGTCCAGGTCGTGGCACCCTACATTCGAGGCCGGGGGCAGGTCATCTCCGGCAACCAGAACTGGTCTACCACCGTTGTCGGAGTGACCCCGGAATATTTCGAGGCGCGCGAATGGGGGCTGGACAATGAGAAAAACATCCCCGTGGAGGAGTTCCGGGGCAACTCCAAGGTGGTGCTGATAGGCAACACCGTCGCCCAGAATCTCTTCCCCGGCCAGGACCCCTCCGGATCGGTCGTCCGTATCAACCGAGTGCCTTTCAAAGTGGCCGGGGTGCTGCATAGCCAAGGGGTTCTCCATGGGAGGGTGGGACCAGGACGACCTGGTCCTCATTCCAATGGCCCCCGCTCGGAAAAAAGTGTTGGGCGAACGGGCGCTGAGCGGCCGACTGGTCAACGGGATCGCCGTGAAGGTCAAATCGCCGGAGCTCGTTTCGAGCGCCGAGAAAGAGATGCGCGAACTGCTGCGCCAGAGGCACCGCCTGCGCCCCAGCCAGGAAAACGATTTCTGGATCCGCAACCAGGCCGAGGCGTTGGAGACACGGGCCGAATCCTCGCGGACCATGTCGCTGCTTCTGGCGGCGGTGGCATCGGTGTCGCTCATGGTCGGCGGCATCGGCATCATGAACATCATGATCGTTTCGGTCACCGAGCGCACCCGCGAAATCGGCCTGCGCATGGCCGTTGGGGCCCGCAGACACGACATCCTGATGCAGTTTTTAACGGAGGCGGTGGCGCTCTCCATGATCGGGGGACTCATCGGAATTCTGCTCGGCGTCGCCGGGTCGATGGCCTTCACCGCTTTTGGGGATTGGCCGGCCATCATTCAGCCGAGCGCCATCGGCATCGCCTTCACGGTGTCGGCGGCGGTGGGGATTTTTTTCGGGTTTTACCCCGCGCGCAAAGCGTCGCGGCTGGACCCGATCGAAGCGTTGAGGAGAGAATAGCTTCACGTGAAGGGTTAAACACTGTACACTCAGGCTGTCTGCTTATGAACATCATCTTTCTGTCCATCGCCCTGATCGCTTTTGCCTCTGCCGGATGGTGGCAGCTCGCGGTGGTCCCGGCACCGGGACAACCCTCACCCATGGAAGCCCTCTCCAAGGCCATGGTGGACTCCGCCGCGGGCGCGGTTGATTTGGCCATCGGCCTGGTCGGGGTCATGACCCTTTTTCTGGGCCTCATGAAGGTGGCCGAGGCGGGCGGCCTGCTCAGGATCATTGCCCGCCTGATCCGGCCTTTGATGGTCAGGCTGTTCCCGGATGTTCCGACCGAGCACCCGGCCATGGGCGCCATGATCCTAAACCTGTCGGCGAATGTCATGGGCCTCGGCAATGCTGCGACGCCTTTCGGCATTCGCGCCATGCAGGAACTGAACAAGCTCAACCCCGCGCCGGGCACCGCCACCGATGCCATGGCTCTGTTCCTGGCCATCAACACCTCCAGCGTCACCCTGCTGCCCACCGGGGTCATCGCCCTGCGCGCGGCGGCGGGTTCGGCCGACCCGGCCGGCATTTTCCCGACCACTCTTTTTGCCACCACCTGCTCCACGGCGATAGCAATTGTTTCAGCAAAGCTTTTTTCCCGCTTTTACCGCCGCCGACGATCGGTGCCGGCGGACCTCGTCCCGGCCCCTGATGCTGCGCCGGATTCGGCAGCGTCCGAGATCGATGAGGAACCGTCGGGCGCCTACCCGGCTTGGGCGAGCGCGCTGGCGCTGGCCTCCGTGTTCGCCCTGATCCCGCTGACCGTCGCTTACGGCAAGGCGCTCTCACCCTGGATCATGCCGGGGTTGATGGCCGGTTTTTTGATCTTTGGAGCGGTGCGACGAGTGCGGGTCTACGAAGTCTTTGTGGAGGGCGCCAAGGAGGGGTTTCAGGTGGCCATCCGGATCATCCCGTATCTCGTCGCCATCCTGGTGGCGGTGGGCATGTTGCGGACCAGCGGCGCCATGGAGGCCATGGTGAGCGTTCTCGGGCCCTGGACGGCCCGGGTGGGACTGCCCGCCGAAGCGCTGCCCATGGCGCTGATGCGGCCCCTCTCCGGCTCAGGGGCCTTTGCCGTGCTGGCCTCCATCATCAACGACCCGGCCATCGGCCCCGACAGCTACACCGGCTACCTCGTGTCGACCCTTCAGGGGTGCACGGAAACCACGTTCTATGTGCTGGCCGTTTATTTCGGCGCGGTGCAGGTGCGACGCATCCGCTACACCCTGGCCGCCGGCCTGTTGGCGGACCTGGCCGGCGTCATGGGAAGCGTGGCCGCCTGCAGTTACTTGTTCCGATAAGGAGACGTGAACCATGAATCGAACACTAAAAATCACAGCGGCGATCTTGCTGACGGGCTTCTTTTCAATTACCGCCTCGGCTTCAGCGGCCGGCCTGTTCCCCACGGACAGCTCCGGAAGTTCCAAGGAGCCGATTGAAATCGTCGCCGATCGGATGGTCACCAACAACGCCGAGCGATGGGCCGACTTCACCGGCTCTGTGAAAGCGACTCAGGGCAAGTCCACGATGACCGCCGATGCCCTGCGTATTTACTATGAGGGCGATCTTCTGAACCCGCCCAAGGGCAAATCCACGCAGGAGTCCATCCAGAAGATCGTGGCCACCGGGCGGGTGCACATCGTGACCGAGAAGTACGTCGCAGACGCGGAACGTGCGGAGCACGTCCTGGCAACCGATATCATGACGCTCTCGGGCGCGAATTCAACTGTGGTCAGCGGCAAAAACACCCTGACAGGGTCGAAAATCGTTCTCAACCGATCCACCGGCAGTGCCGAGGTGGAGAGCAGCGGGTCCGAGCGGGTGAAAGCGGTGTTTCATCAGGAGCCCAAGGGCTCCGGAACGCCGGAGGAGAAGAAACCGGAGGGGAAAAAAGATTAGAAGGGGATGATCCCGCCTGACACCCGATGGCGGCGTTGCGCGCCTTGCCCTCGGGCGTGATCCGAGGTTTTGAAACCACCTCTATAAGCGGCTCTTGATCCGCTTCAGCTTGCGGAGACGGTCGTATTTGAGCAGAAGGTCGATCCACTGTCGGAAGAGGGCGTCTATATCGCCGGGGCGCTTCCGGCCGGCGGCGTTCACCTGGTCTTCAGCCTCTGCCAACGCCTGGGCGATGTCCTGGCGGTCAGGCTCCCGCTCGAGCAGCCGACGGTAGATGTTGACCGCCTTCCCCCAGTACCCCTGGGCGGCAAAAAGCCGGGCCAACGTCACCGTGCCGTGAGGGTAGTTTTCTTCCATGCCGCTTCTCTCAGCGATCGGGCGGCCGCTGCGGTTTCACCACGATCTCGTCCTGCCCGATCATGCCGAACTCCTTGCGCGCCACGCTTTCGATGTACTTGGGGTCGTTTTTCAAGCGGTCGATCTCGACCCCGAGGGTCAGGTTTTCCTGGGTGATCTGCTGATTCTGCGTCCGGATGCGGTCACGCTCCTTTTTCATCAAACTGAGATCGGCCAACCCCCGCGCGCTGAAGACGATGAAAAACATCAGCGACAAAATCAGACATACGGCGATGGAGAGCAGAACGCCTTGCTTCTTGTTCATCGGGAGCGGCTCCCCCTCCGCATGTGGGTCCACAGGTCGCGCAACTCGACGCTTCCAGCCGCCCCGGCGGCCGCGGCATAGATGAGCACACCGACCGCGATGCTGGCGCAAAGTCCCAGGGCCAGTTGCGCCGTGGTCGGATGGGGGTCGGTGAGCATCACGTGTGAAACCGCCCGCACGCCGACGGCCATGACGGCCGCGCTGAAAATCGAGCGCGCCAGCGATGGGCCGATGGATCGCCAGTCCACCCCGCCGCGCCTTCGCTGCAGGACCATCAGCAGGACCCCCAGGTTCAGCATTGCAGCCAGCGAGGTCGCCAGCGCCATTCCGCCATGCGCCATTGGTTTCATCAGCATCAGCCCCAGCAGGATGTTCGCGAGAATGGAAAGCGTTGCCGCGAGCATCGGAGTTCTGGAGTCTTGTTGCGCGAAAAAAGCCGACACCGCGATTCGCAGCGTTGCAAACGCCCACAGACCCAAAGCATAATATGAAAGCGCCTGGGCCGTCAACCGGACATCGACCGCAGCAAACTCCCCGCGCATGAACAGCAGCGCCACGATCGGCTCCCCCAGCAATACCAGACCGACCATGGCCGGGATGGTCACAAAGGACACCAGCCTGAACGCAAAGGCGAAGGTCTCGCGCAAGCCATCGGTGTTGCCGACGGCGGCTTCGCGCGCCATGCTCGGCAGCGCCGCGGTTGCCCCGGCCATGGCGACCACGCCGAGCGGGAACTCCACCAGGCGGTCCGCGTAATACAGGTAACTGACGCTGCCCTGCGCCAGCATGGAGGCCATCAGGGTGCCCACCAGGATATTGATCTGGTACACCGCGCCGCCGAGAACGGAGGGCACCATCAGCCGCGCCATGTGCTTGAGCGCCGGATGGACCCCGCGCACGGACCGCCACAGGTGCAGTCGGTGCCGCAGCAGAAAAGGCGCCTGAAACGCCAGTTGAACGGCACCGCCGATAAGCACTCCGGCCGCCAAGCCGGTTACCGGGCGTTCCATGTGCGGTGCAAGGGCCGCCAGCGAGCCGATCATGCTCAGGTTGAGCAGCGTGGGGGTCAAGGCGGGTGCTGCGAAGCTGCCGCAGACGTTGAGCGCCCCCATGCAAAGCGCCATCATTCCGGCGGCGAAAAGATACGGGATCATCAGGCGGGTCAGAGTGACGGTGAGCGCCAGTTTGGAGTCGGTGAAACCGGGTGTTATCAGCGGCACGAACCAACCCGCGGCGAGCACGCCCACGGCGCAGACCGCCATCAGCACCGCTGCAAAAACGCGCGACGCCGATCCGAACAGCCGGTCGGCTTCCGCAGGTCCTCCGCGGTAAAAGGTTTCAGTAAAGACCGGGACGAAGGCCGAATTCAAGGCGCCTTCCCCGACGAGGCGGCGAAACAAGTTGGGGATCCGGAAAGCAGCCAGAAAGGCGTCGGAACTGAAGCCGGCCCCGAAGTGCCAGGCGATCATGGCATCGCGCACGAATCCCAGGACGCGGCTCAGCAAGGTGGCCAGCGCCACGACGCCTGCCGCACGGGCCATCCGCTTGGTTTCGGAATCTTCCCCTGCGGATCGGCTTGCCGGGGATGCGTGATAGACCGGTGATACCACTAGAAAAATCTTGACATCATGTGTGAATTCAAATAAAAATTCAGTTTCGACAATTGTACACGTTTTGATCCCATTACCTGGAAAGGAGCCATACGCTTGGCCAACCACGCATCAGCGCTCAAACGCGCCCGTCAGAACGAAGATCGTAAACTGCGCAACCGCATCACCAAGACCCAGGTGAAGCACCTGGTGAAAACCGTCCGGCAGGACGTTGCCGCCAAATCCACGGAAGCGGTGCAGTCAAAGCTGAACGTCGCCAAGTCTTTGATCGACAAGGCCGCCAAAAAAGGCGCCATCCACAGAAAAACCGCTGCACGCAAAATTTCCCGTCTGGCCAAACTGGTGAACACGCTCAAAGCGTAGTTCGCCCCCGTGTCATGGATTCACCTGCACTCCGGTGACCCGGGTTTTCCCGTTCACCGGCGTCCTTGTCACTTTTAAGCGCGGTTCTTGAACCGCGCTTAAAAATTATCGGTGAACCGGTTGTAAATCCTTTCAGCGATGCGAGTGGCGACAACCCCCAGGGTGGCTCTCTGTCTCTGCTCAGTCAGAATTTTGTCGTCCCCGACGACAAAGGCCTGACTGTCGGAAAGCCCGGTAGCCGACCAGACCTCTTTTCCTCCGGGCGCCACCAACCGAACATCCAGCGTCAGCGTGACGCTCCGCTCGCCGGCGCCGTCCCTGTTGCGAGAGGCGACGGTTCTCAACTCCACGGAGCGGATGACACCCCTCATGATGAGATCGGCTTGAGACTCGCTGCCGACCAGGGCCGTCCGGCTGCGCTTGGTGAACTCGAAGACCACGGCATTGGTCACGGTGGTTTCCAGCGCGGGCTCGTTGGTTCTGTTTTCGAACATACTCACAAAAACGGTTTGAGCGCCTGCGGGCAGCTTGGCTTCACCTTGAAACCGGTAACCGCACCCACCGATCGCAAGCGCAGCCGCCGTCGCAACCGCGATCCACCATGCCGCCTGCCGTTTTTTCAGGGTCACATCCTTCCGCGGACGAATGGCCGGGTTCATAGAATCTCCGCTATCCGAAACGAACATCACACCACGATGTTCACGAGCTTGTTTTTCACCACTACGATTTTCTTGACCGGTTTTCCCTGCACGAACTTCTGCACGCTTTCGTCCGCCAGTGCCTGCTGCCGGACCTCGTCGTCCGCCGCGTTGACCGCCGCCGTCATCCGGCTGCGCAGCTTGCCGTTCACCTGGATGACGATCAGGGCCGCGTCGCGCTCGATAACGTCCTCGCGCCAGGCGGGCCACGGCGCCAGCAGAACGCTCTGCGAATGGCCGAGCGCCGCCCACACTTCCTCGGCCATGTGCGGCACCAGGGGAGACAGCATCAGCGTCAGCGATTCGAAGGCGAAACGCATCACCCCTCGCTTCTCCGCACTGCCGCCCGACTCCACGCCGACCGCCGCCATGGCATTGAAGAGCTCCATGACGGCGCTGATGGCCGTGTTGAAATGAAACCGCTCCTCGATGTCCCGCGTGACCTTGCGGATCGTCTCGTGGGTCTTGCGGAAAAGGCCCTTCATGGGATCGCCGAGCTGGTCCGGACTGCCGTCAAACGACCGTGCGCCGGCGATCACCGGCATCCACTCCGCCGCCAGCCGCCAGACACGGTTCAGGAATCGGTAGCCGCCCTCGACCCCTTGCTCGCTCCACTCCAGGTCTTTTTCGGGCGGCGCGGCGAAGAGGCAGAAGAGCCGAGTGGTGTCGGCCCCGTAACGATCGAGCAGCGTATTCGGGTCGACCACGTTTTTCTTGGACTTGGACATCTTCTCCACCCGGCCGACCACCACCGGCCGGCCGCAGATGCTGCAGGAACGCTCCCCGCCCTCCGACCGCACGTCCGAAGGAAAGATAAACCCGTGCTCCGGGCAGGCGACGGTTTCCTTGCACACCATGCCCTGGGTCAAGAGCCGGGTAAACGGCTCGTTGAAGGACACCAGTCCTTCGTCCCGAAGTACGCGGGTGTAGAAGCGTGAGTAGAGCAGGTGCAGGATCGCGTGTTCCACGCCGCCGATGTACTGGTCGACCGGCATCCAGTAATCGACGGCGGCCCGCTCGAACATGCCCGTGGTGCAGTCGGGGCTGCAGAACCGCTCGAAGTACCAGGAGGACTCGACAAAGGTGTCCATCGTGTCGGTCTCCCGCCGAGCGTCGGCAGCGCCGCACGTCGGGCAAACCACCTTCGCGAAGGAGGCAAGCGCCGGCAGCGGGGACTGGCCGCCCTCGAGCAGGTCGGCGTCCTCCGGCAGCACGACCGGCAGGTCTTTTGCGGGGACCGGCACGATCCCGCAGCGGTCGCAGTGGATCACCGGGATCGGCGCCCCCCAGTAACGCTGCCGCGAGATGCCCCAGTCCCGCAAACGGAAGCTGACCGTGCTGCGGCCGAGATGGTTCGCCTCCAAATGCGCGGCGATGGCCTCCTGGGCGCTGCGGCTCGGCAGGCCGTTGAAAACCCCGGAGTTGACCATGATCCCCTCTCCGGCGTAAGCCTCGGCCATGGCGGCCGGGTCCAGCTCGCTGTCGGCGGGCTGGACCACCACGATGATCGGCAGTCCGTATTTCCCGGCAAACTCGAAATCGCGCTGATCATGGGCCGGAACCGACATGACGGCACCGGTACCGTACTCCATCAGGGCGAAATTGGCGGTGTAGACCGGCATGCGGCGGCCGTTCATCGGGTTGAGGCAATAGGCGCCGACGAACACCCCCTCCTTTTCATAACTCTCGAGGGCCTTGGCCGAGCGATCCTGGTGCGAAATGCGCTCGACGAACGCCAGCACATCGGCCTCCTGCGCCGTCCCCTTGCAGAGTTGCGGAACCAGGGGATGCTCGGGCGCCAGGCACATGAACGTTGCCCCGAAAACGGTGTCATGCCGCGTGGTGAACACAGGGATCGCGCCGGCGCCGCTTTCCAGTGGGAAGCGGATCTCGGCCCCCAGGCTCTTGCCGATCCAGTTCTTCTGCATGGTGATGACCTTTTCAGGCCAGCCGGGCAACCGGTCACAATGCAAGAGCAGGTCCTCGGCGTAGCGGGTGATCCGAAAAAACCACTGCCACAGCTTTTTCTGGCGCACCGGCTTGCCGCAGCGCCAGCACATCCCGGCCTCCACCTGCTCGTTGGCGAGCACGGTCTGACAGGGGTCGCACCAGTTCACATAGGATTCCTTGCGAAAGGCCAGGCCCTTTTCAAGCATCCTGAGAAAGAGCCACTGTTCCCACCGGTAGTACTCCGGCCGACACGTGGCGACTTCCCGTTCCCAGTCGTAGCTGAATCCCATCCGCTTGAGCTGGGAGCGCATGGCGGCAATGTTGCCGTAGGTCCACGTGGCCGGGTGGGTCCGGTTGGCAATGGCGGCGTTCTCGGCCGGCATCCCGAACGCGTCCCAGCCCATGGGATGCAGCACGTTGAAGCCGCGCATCCGCTTGTAACGCGCCACCACGTCGCCGATGGTGTAGTTGCGCACGTGGCCCATGTGTATGTTGCCGGAAGGATACGGAAACATCTCCAGCAGGTAGTACTTGGGCCGGTGCGGGTCCGCTTCGACCCGGAACAGGTTCTGCGAATCCCATTGGCTCTGCCACGTGCGCTCGATGACGTGCGGGTTGTATCTTTCCTCCATGCGATCCAATCCTTTTCTCAGTCACGAAAGCGATGCAGGGAAAAACGGCGATTTCCGTACATCCCTCTGATTTTTTGGGTATTGAGTAATATGATTTAATGCCATACAATCTGTCGAAGTGCAAGAATTGGTAGATTTCATTTGACTTGTGAGCGCCGATTTCATATGAAAACAGGATTTGCAGATTCGGAAAAAGACCGAAATAATTCACGATACCGCTTAAGAGCGATGAAAAGAGGTTCATGAGCACCAAGCTTCTCATCAATGCCAGCGACCCGGAGGAAATCCGCGTCGCCACGGTTAAGGACGGCCGTCTCGAAGAATTCCGCATTGAAAGCGCGGCACGCGAGATCACCCAGGGGAACATTTACAAAGGGGTCATTACGCGCATCGAGCCGAGCCTGCAGGCGGCGTTTGTCGACTACGGGGGCGATCGCAACGGCTTTCTTCAGAAACAGGACCTGCACTACGACTATTTCCACGAAGACGACCGCGGCGACACGCCCCTGCAACGGCTCGTGAAACGCGGCCAGGGGCTCATGGTGCAGATCGGGAAGGACCCGATCGGCACCAAGGGGGCCATGCTCACCACCTTCATTTCCCTGCCGGGGCGCTACGTCGTGCTGATGCCGGGGCATTCCGTGCGCGGGGTGTCCCGCAAGATCGATGATGACGTTGAAAGGACCCGCCTCAAGCAGGTCGTCGGCGAGCTTGAGGTTCCCGAGGGTTTCGGCGTCATCGTGCGCACGGCGGGTATCGGGTGCAGCAAAACCATGATCTCCAAGGATTTAAAAGACCTGCTGCGCCTGTGGAAAACGATCAAGGGCAAGGTGATGAAGGAAAAAGACACCGCCCTGCTTTATAAGGAACGGGCCCTTGTGCTGCGCTCCATCCGGGACTCCTTCAGCCCCGAGGTCTCCGAGATCCTCATCGATGAGCCCAACACGTTCAACGAAGCCAGGGAACTGGTCGACATCTTCGCCAGCAAGCAAACCCAGATTGTCACGCTCTACCAGGAGGAGAAGCCGCTCTTCTCAAAGTTTCAGATCGAAGACCAGATCGCCTCCATTTTCGAGAACCGGGTCCCCCTTAAGTCCGGAGGCTCCATCGTCATCGCGCCGACCGAGGCCCTGGTGGCCATCGACGTCAACTCGGGTAAGTCCACCCATGAAAAATCGGTGGAGCAGACCGCCTTTCAGACCAACCTGGAGGCCGCCGAAGAAATCGCGCGCCAGCTGCGGCTGCGGGATCTGGGGGGGCTCATCGTCATCGACTTCATCGATATGAAGGAATCCAAGCACCGCGCCGAGGTCGAGCGCGAACTCAAGACCCACGTGAAGCTCGACAAGGCCCGCACCAAGGTCGGCCGGGTCTCCAAATTCGGCCTTTTGGAGATGTCCCGGCAACGCATTCATCCGTCCATCGAATTCGGCAGCCACGTCGCCTGCCGCTGCTGCCAAGGCAAAGGCATGATCCCCTCCACGGAAACCCTGGGCATCGGGTTTCTTCGCAAGCTCAGCATGGAGGCGCTGAAAAACGACGTCGCCCGGGTGAGAGGGATTGTCCCCCCGGCGGTCGCGGATTACCTGCTCAACAAAAAACGCCGGGACATCGTCGAGCTGGAAAACCGCCGGAACATCACCATCGACATCGAAAGCGACGCCGGCCTACTGCCGGCGGAGAGCCGCATCGAATGTTCCCGCTGAACCACCCGGCGGTTGACACCCTTATCCGTTTACTGTATCAGAGGGCACGCCGCGGCACGATTAGCGTTTGACGCGGCGATAGAATTCGAGTATATGGGCGCGACTTTTACTAAAATTTAAGGAGGTTTCAACTTGGTCAACATCGCTTACGCCATGGGACAGGGAGGCGCAACGGAGGGCGGCGCCGCTGGTTTTATGAGCTTCGTTCCGCTCGTCCTCATGTTCGGCATCTTCTATTTTCTCCTCATCCGTCCACAGCAGAAACGGAGCAAGGAACACCGCGGAATGCTCGCCAACCTGAAGAAAGACGACCGCATCGTCACCAGCGGCGGACTGCACGGCCGCGTCACCGGGCTGGACGAAACCACCCTGACGGTGGAAATCGCAGACAAGGTCCGGGTCAAGATCAGCCGCGGCAACGTGGCCGCGATCGTCCCATCCACCCCGACCGCCCCAGCGGAAACCAAAAAAAATTAATCCGCGATCCGATCGTGGCAGTTGTTGCCCTCCCGTGCTTTGGAGCGCCTGCTTCTGAACGGAGGAGCCGGGGTGTCCTGACATCCGTCTGACAGCCGCAGAAGGGAAGATGCCTTGAAACGCTTTTCCATAAGACTGGTGATTGTCTTGGCGGTCATCATCGCCGCCGTCGTTTATTGCATCCCGACATTCGTTCCGGAAATCTGGCCCCACAAGAAGATCAATCTGGGGCTGGATTTGCAGGGCGGGATGCACCTGATGTTGGAGGTCAACACCGAGAAGGCCGTCGAAGCCGCGGTTGAGCGCAACTTCCAGGAACTCCGCGAACTCGTGAAGAAAAACCAGGTTCAAGGCGTTTCCGTCGAACGGCCGGGACCGCTGAAGATAGCCGTCCAGGTGCAGGGGAAGGAAAACGTCGACAAATTCAAGCTCCTCCTGGACAAGGAGCTCCGGGACCTCCGCATCGCGAACCGGCGGGAGGACCCGGACATGTTTGCGGCCGTCCTGGATCTTCCCGACAAGGAGAGTGACCACATCAAGAAGATGTCGGTGGACCAGGCGCTGGAAACCATCCGCAACCGCGTGGACCAGTTCGGCGTGTCCGAACCGGACATCCGGCGCCAGGGGGATAACCGCATCCTGATCCAGCTGCCGGGAATCAAGGACACTCAGCGGGCCAAGGATCTGATCGGACAGACGGCCCTACTGGAGTTCAAGCTGGTCGACGAGGCCCACGACGTCAACACCGCTCTTCAGGGCAGTGTGCCTCCGGGAAGCGAGATCCTTTACAAGATCGATGAGGACCGCACCACCAAGCGCACGAGCCGGACCCCGTTCCTGCTGAAAAAGGGCACCCTGCTCACCGGCGCATCGCTCACGGACGCAAGGGTCCAGCTCGACTCCCAATACGGCGAGCCCTATGTGTCCATCGAATTCGACCGCAAGGGCGCACGGGCGTTCGAGCGCGTCACCGGTGAAAACGTCGGCAAGCGCCTGGCCATCGTTCTCGACAACAAGGTTTATTCCGCTCCCACGATCCAGGAAAAAATCGGGGGTGGCAAGGCCCGCATCACGGGCCGCTTCACCACGGAGGAGGCCCGCGACCTTGCCATCATACTGCGGGCCGGAGCGCTGCCCGCACCGGTGACGATTCTGGAAGAGCGCACCGTGGGTCCGTCCCTGGGCTACGACTCCATCCGTCAGGGGATGATCGCCATGGCGGTGGGCGGCGCTCTGCTGCTGCTGTTCATGGCGCTTTACTACAAGCTGTCCGGTTTGCTGGCGGACTTCGAGGTCCTGCTCAATATCGTTCTGACCGCCGCCGGGCTGGCGGCCTTGGGGGCGACCCTCACCCTGCCGGGCATCGCCGGAACGATCCTCTCGGTGGGCATGGCCCTGGACAACAATATCCTGATCTACGAACGCATCCGCGAGGAACTGCGCCTCGGGAAGACGCCGCGCGGCGCGGTGGATGCCGGTTTCGACCGAGCCACGCTGACCATCCTGGACGCCAACGTGACCACTCTCATCGCCGCCGCGGTGCTCTACCAGTTCGGAACCGGTCCGGTTCGCGGCTTCGCCGTGACGTTGAGCCTCGGGGTGGTGGCGAGCATTTTCACCGCCGTCGTCGTGTCGCGCCTTGTGTTCGACTACATCCTGAACACCCAAAAAGTCAAAACCATCAGTATCTAATTAAGGGACGCCTTTCATGTCGATCGAAATCATCAAGTCCAACATCAACCTCGACTTCGTGGGCAAGCGCAAATTCGCTTACACTTTTTCCGGGATACTGCTCCTGCTCAGCATCCTGTCCCTCGTCGTCCGGGGCCCTAATTACGGGGTCGACTTCGTCGGCGGATCCATCGTTCAGGTCCGGTTCGCGGCCGCCGTTGCCATCGACAAGATCAAGGACGGGCTGCGCGCCACGGGCATCGAAAACGTTTCGGTGCAAAGCATGGGCGATGCCAAGGACAACGAGTTCCTGATCCGCACCGACACGATGGAAACCGGGCAGGATTTCACGTCCAAATTGAGCAAGAACCTTGAAGCCTCCGCAGGGGCGAGCGTTGAAGTCCGTCGCCTTGAAATGGTGGGTCCCCAGGTCGGCAATGATCTGAAGGAGAAGGCCCTGCTCGCGATTTTGTTCTCCCTGCTGCTGACGGCCGTGTATATTTCCGGCCGGTTCGAGTTCAAGTGGTACCAGAGCGCCATCATCGCATTCATCCTCGGCAGTGCGGTTTACGCCCTGTACACCTTCCACGTGCCCATGCACTACATCATCCCGGCCGCACTGGCGGTAACGCTGGTGCTGTTCTGGATATTCGGCCTGAAGTATGCCCTGGGCGGCATTGTGGCTCTGATTCACGATGTGACCATCTCGGCCGGCGTGCTGTCGATCCTCGACAAGGAGTTCACCATCACCGTGATCGCGGCGCTGCTGACCATTATCGGCTACTCCCTGAACGACACGATCATCGTCTATGACCGCATCCGCGAAAACGTCCGCAAGCTTTCGAAAGCACCTCTCGGCGTGATCATCAACCGCAGCGTCAACGAAACCCTGAGCCGGACCATCATGACCCAGGGGCTGACGCTGGTCATGGTCGTTTCCCTTTACTTTCTGGGCGGCGAGATCATCCACGATTTCGCCCTGGCGCTCCTGGTCGGCTTCGTCGTAGGGACCTATTCATCGATATACGTGGCCAGCCCGATTGTGCTCACGTGGGAGGAACGCGCCAAGAAAAGGTGAAGCAACGCGGGCATAGCGGCGCTTTCGTCCGCCGACAGCTTACCCCCCTTGTTCCTCAAAGGGGGTTTTCACTTTACGCGGCAGCTCGGACACCGCAGGGAGTAAAACAGCGTGGAGAAGATTCTCCCCTGGTTGCAGGTGAAGAGCGTTCCGGGGATCGGAAACCACCTGTTCAAGCGGCTCATCGACCGCTTCGGAACACCGGACGCCGTCCTGCAGGCGTCCACGGCCGAGCTCCTGGCGGTGGACGGCATCACGCCGCGGACGGCCGCGTCTCTGCACTCTCAGAGGGTGCCGGACGGCGCGGCGGCGGAACTCGAGGACGTACGCCGCCGCGGCTTTCGGCTGATCCCCCTGACGCATCCGGACTATCCGCCCCTGCTGAGGGAAATCCCGGACCCTCCGCCGTTTCTTTACGCCAGCGGCGACATAGCGAGGTGCGAGCGTCCCATTGCGGTGGTGGGTTCCCGCAATTCCACGGCGTATGGGGTGACCATGGCCCAGCAGTTGGGCAGCGACCTGGCGAGCCTGGGGTTCACGGTGGTCAGCGGTATGGCGATAGGAATAGATGCCGCCGCCCATGAGGGCGCTCTCAGCAGCCGCGGGCGGACGGTGGCGGTGCTGGGCAGCGGTCTGGCCAACGTCTATCCGCCCCAGCACGTGCGCCTGTTCGAGCGCATATCGGCCAGCGGCGCGGTGCTGTCCGAATTCCCGCTCAAGGCTGAGCCCGAAGCGCACCATTTCCCGATCCGCAACCGGGTCATCAGCGGGATGTCGCTGGGCACCGTGGTGGTCGAGGCCAGCAAGAACAGCGGATCCCTGATCACGGCCCGGCTGGCGGCCGAGCAAAACCGCGAGGTGTTCGCCGTTCCGGGCAGCATCCAGTCATTCAAGAGCATGGGGACCCACAACCTCATCAAACAGGGCGCCAAGCTCGTTGAAAACGCACAGGACATCGTGTCCGAACTCGGGCACTTCCTGGCAGACAGCCCCCCGGACGGCGGCCGGCAGCGTCTTCAGCCGGTTGAAAAAAGGCATTCGCTGACAGAAGAGGAAAAAAATGTTTACCGGGCGCTCGGCCCCTACCCCTTGCACATCGACGAACTCGTGCGCAAACTGGCCATGGGCGCTGGCAAACTGTCCGGCATCCTGCTGCAACTGGAACTGAAGGGAATCGTGACGCAGCAGGCCGGGAAGCTGTTTTCAGCTGCCGACGAGCGTGATGTTTAGCAACCTGGAGCGATAGGACGACATGACCAAACCGTTAGTGGTAGTAGAATCCCCGGCCAAGGTCCGGACGATCAAGAAATTCCTGGGCAGCGACTACAACGTGGCCGCCACGGTGGGCCATATCAAGGACCTTCCCCAACGAGAAATGGGAATCGACGTCGAGGCCGGTTTCACACCGCAATACACCAGCATCCCCGGCAAGCAGAAAGTGATCCAGGCCTTGAAACAGGCCGCTGCCGACGCCGAAGATGTCTACCTGGCGCCGGACCCCGACCGCGAAGGCGAGGCCATTGCCTGGCACACGGCCGAGGTGCTCAAAAAAAAGGGACGCCGGTTTCACCGGGTCCTGTTTCACGAGCTGACGAAGGACGCCATCCGCAATGCCATGAACCAGCCCCGGGAGCTGGACCCGCACAAATACGAGGCTCAGCAGGCGCGCCGAATCCTCGACCGGCTGGTGGGCTACCAGGTGTCGCCGCTGCTGTGGCGCAAGGTCAAGGGCGGGTTGAGCGCCGGCCGCGTGCAGAGCGTGGCCCTGCGGGTGATCTGCGAGCGCGAACGCGCCATCCAGGCCTTCGACCCCCAGGAGTACTGGTCCATCACCGCTCACCTGGAAGGTGCGGCGCCGCCCTCCTTTGCGGCGAAACTGGTCAAGAAAGGCAAGGAGAAGCTCGCCATCCCGAACGAGGCGGCGGCGCAGAAGATCCTGGCCGAGCTCAAGGGCCAGCTCTTTACCGTGGACAAGGTCCAGAAGAAGACCGTCCGCAAGAACCCGGCGCCGCCCTTCACGACCAGCAAGCTCCAGCAGGAATCCATCCGCCGGCTGCGGTTCACCGCCAAAAAAACCATGATGCTCGCCCAGCAGCTCTACGAGGGCATCGAACTGGGGCCCGGCGAGCCCGTCGGGTTGATCACGTACATGCGTACGGATTCGACGCGGATCGCGGATGTGGCGGCGGCCGAGGCGCAGCAACTGGTGCTCGAGCGGTTCGGTCGCGACTATGCCATGGACAAGCCCCGCCAGTTCCGCAATTCCAAACAGGCCCAGGATGCGCACGAGGCGGTCCGGCCGACGTCGGCCTTCAACACGCCCGAAAACATGGCCCCCTACCTCACCAAGGACCAATTGGCCCTGTACCAGTTGATCTGGCAGCGGTTCATTGCGTCCCAGATGCAGGAGGCGCTCATCGACCAGGTCTCGGCTTCCATCGTGGCCGGGCCCTACGTTTTCACGGCCAGCGGGTCTGCCGTCAAGTTCCCCGGTTTCATGGCCCTCTACCGCGCCGAGGAAGAGGAGTCGGAATCAAACGGTGAAAAAGCAAGGGAGCAGCTTCCGGACCTGCCCGAAGGCGCCCGCCTGAAGCTGCACCGCCTGGAACCCAAACAGCATTTCACCCAGCCCCCGCCGCGTTTTTCGGAAGCGTCCCTGGTGAAGGAGCTCGAAGAGAACGGGATCGGGCGTCCGAGCACCTATGCCGCCATCCTTTCCACCATCCGCGACAAGGGATACGTGGAGATGCTGCGGGGTTACTTCCGGCCGAGCGAACTCGGCTTCATCGTGAACGACCTGCTGGTGATGAGCTTCCCCGACGTCTTCGACGTTGAATTCACCGCCCGCATGGAGGAGAACCTCGATCGAGTGGAGTCCGAAAAGGCGAACTCCCTGGACATCCTGACCCAGTTCTACGAACCGTTCCGAAAGAATCTCGACACGGCGGCCGAGAAAATGGTGAGCATCAAAGGTGTCGGGGTGGAGACGGGGCTGAAATGCCCGGAGTGCGGACACACCCTGCACATCAAGATCGGCAAGAACGGCCATTTCCTGGCGTGCAGCGGCTACCCGACGTGCAAGTATTCCAGCGACTACACGCGTGACGAAAAGGGCCAGGTCCACCCGGTCGTCCCTCCCGCGGACGAGGCCACGGACAAGGTCTGCGCCAAATGCGGCAAACCCATGGTCCTCAAGCGGGGCCCCTTCGGAGATTTCCTCGCCTGCAGCGGTTTCCCCGAATGCAAGAACACCCAGTCGCTTTCCATCAACGGCTCGGCCAAGAGCATCGGCGTCAAATGCCCCCAGGACGGTTGCAGCGGGGACCTGCTTGAAAAAACCTCCAAACGCGGCAAGGTCTTCTACGGCTGCAACCGCTACCCGGACTGCAGCTTCGCCACATGGGACAAGCCGGTAGCGCGCGACTGCCCGGCCTGCGGCGCCAAATTTCTAGTGGAGCGCACCACCAAGAAGCAAGGCACCCTGCAATCCTGTCTGAACCCGGACTGCGGCTTCAAAGAGCGGATAGAATAAACGTTTTCAGCGTTGAAGCGTTTCTCGCGTTTTAAAAATCTTCATTTTTTTTAAATGCACCTCAGATTCGAACGCAGGCAACGCACCGAACACGACGAATACGGAAAACGCTTGACATCTCTATTACCGACTGTTAGCCTGATGGGAAGATAAAACAACGATTGGTTGTCGCATGATTCACCGCATCGCCATTATCAACCTTATTCGCCTTATTATCGTCATCGTCGGAGTCATCATCGGCGATGATGACACGGGGTTGGTAATGGCCTAAGCGCACCCAAAAAGCCAGGAAGCAAAAAATCCGTTACCAGCCCCGCAGGCGGTAACGGATTTTTTTTGAGAAAATTCTTGCCGGAGATAAATGCCATGGAAATGACGGGCGCCCAGATCTTGATGACGATGTTGAAGCAGGAAGACGTGGACACGCTATTCGGATTCCCCGGGGGCGCGGTGATCGACATTTATGACGAGCTGGCCCGCACCGACATCCGCCACATTCTCGTCCGGCACGAGCAGGGAGCCGTGCACGCCGCCGACGGGTATGCCCGTGCCAGCGGCAAGGTAGGGGTCTGCCTGGTCACCTCCGGTCCCGGAGCCACCAACACGGTGACCGGCATCGCCTCGGCGTATGCCGACTCCATCCCGGTGGTGATCATCACCGGTCAGGTGCCGACCCACCTCATCGGCAACGACGCCTTCCAGGAAGTGGACATCGTCGGCATCACCCGCCCCTGCACCAAGCACAACTACCTGGTCAAGTCCCTGCCCGACCTCGCCCCCACCCTCAAGGAGGCGTTCCACCTCGCCCGCTCGGGGCGGCCCGGGCCCGTGCTGGTGGACATCCCCAAGAACGTCGCCAACGGCCTCATCGAGTACGTGCCCCCGGGTGAGAACCGTATACGCCCTTACTCAACGGTCCCGCAGCCTCACGCCAAGCAGTTGCGGACCGTGGCCAAACTCATCCGGGAGGCCCGGCGTCCCTTGATCTTTGCGGGAGGCGGCGTCATTCTCAGCGGCGGCTCGGAGGAGTTGGCGCGCCTGGCGCGGCGGGCGCAGATACCGGTCACCACCTCGCTGATGGGTCTGGGCGCCTTTCCCGGCGAGGACCCCCTGTTTCTCGGCATGATCGGCATGCACGGCACCTATGCCTCCAACATGAGCACGGGCGCCTGCGACCTGATGCTGGCCGTGGGCGTCCGATTCGACGACCGTGTCACCGGCAAAACCGACGCCTTCGCCTCCCAGGCCGCCATCGTGCACATCGACATCGACCCGACCTCCATCCGCAAAAACGTCCCGGTCAGCGTCCCGGTGGTCGGCGACTGCCGCATCTGCCTGCAACGGTTGAACGAACTGATCGCCGACGAGCAGATGCAAGACATGGCGTTCAAGCGGAAAGAGTGGCTGGAGCGCATCGCGCAGTGGAAAACTTCCCAGCCCCTCTCCTACCGCCAAGGCGAATCCATCAAACCGCAATACGTGGTCGAACAGGTTCATGCCCTCACGCGGGGGGAGGCCATCATTACCACGGAGGTGGGGCAGAACCAGATGTGGGCCGCCCAGTTCTATCGATTCAACCGGCCCAACCATTTCATCACCTCCGGCGGCCTGGGCACGATGGGTTTCGGACTTCCGGCCGCCATCGGCGCCCAGATCGCCTGTCCAGATAAAACCGTGGTGGACATTGCCGGGGACGGCAGCATCCAGATGAACATCCAGGAGATGGCTACGGCGGTCCAGTATAACCTACCGGTCAAAATCGTCATTCTCAACAACGGCTACCTCGGCATGGTCCGGCAGTGGCAGGAGCTCTTCTACGGCGGCCGCTACAGCGCCACGCGCATGAACCACGCCCCGGATTTCGTCAAACTGGCCGAAGCCTACGGAGCGGTGGGCCTGCGGGCCACGCGCCCCGAAGAGGTCGCGTCGGTGCTGGCGGAGGGCTTGGCGGTCCGGCGGCCCGTGATCATGGATTTCGTGGTGGATGCCGAGGAAGGCGTCTACCCGATGGTGCCCTCCGGTGCGCCGCTGACGGAAATGCTGCTCGTCTAAAAATGAAGAGGACGAAATGAACGCGGAAAAACACGTCATGACCATGCTGGTGGACAACGAGCCGGGGGTGGTGTCCCGGGTGGCGGGACTCTTCAGTGGCAAGGGCTTTAACATCGAAAGCATCTGCGGCAGCCCGACGAACGACCCCCAGGTGTCCCGCATCACCATCGTCACCCAGGCCGACGCACCGGTCGTGGAGCAGATTGAAAAGCAGCTGCGCAAGCTGGTCAACATCATCAAGCTGCGCAGCCTGAATGGACCTCGCTGCGTGCGGCGCGAACTCGCGCTGGCCTGTATCACGGTCAAGCCGGAACAACGCGCCGAGGTCTTGCGGATCGTGGACCTTGCCAAGGGGAAAATCGTCGATGCGGGTCTCAGCCATTTGATCATCGAGGTGTCCGGCGAACAGGAAGAGGTCCAAACGGTCCTGAATCTCCTGAAGCCTTACGGAATCAAAAAACTAGCGCGCACCGGACCCATCGGGCTGATAAGGGAGCCGAAATAAAGAAAGGGTCCAAGGGAGCCGAGGGGTCAAGGATTCGAGTAGTGGGCTTTTTCACTCGACCCCTTGACCGCTGGAACCCTCGAACCCTTTGAACGCATGATTGAAAAAAAATTAACCAAACGTTCATTGACCACCAAGGAAGGAGCAGATTAAATGGCGACATTCGATTTCGGCGGGACGATGGAAGAAGTGGTGACGGAAGATGAATTTCCACTGCAGAAGGCGCGGGAGGCCCTGCAGAAAGAGGTGGTGGCCGTCGTGGGCTACGGTGTCCAGGGACCCGGCCAGGCGCTCAACATGCGCGACAACGGCATTCGTGTGATCGTCGGCCAGCGCAAAGGCGGAAAATCCTGGGACCGGGCCCTGGCCGACGGCTTCGTCCCCGGTGAGACCTTGTTTTCACCGGAGGAGGCCGCCGAGCGGGCCACGGTGATCCAATATCTGCTCTCCGACGCCGGGCAGGTGGCCATGTGGCCCCGGATAAAAGCCTGCCTGAAGGAAGGCAACACACTTTACTTCTCCCACGGCTTCGCCATCGTCTACAAGGACCAGACCGGGATCATCCCGCCGCCGAACGTCGATGTGATCCTGGTGGCGCCGAAAGGCTCCGGCCGCACGGTGCGCACCAACTTCCTCGACGGCAGCGGCATCAATGCGAGCTTTGCCGTCTTCCAGGATTTCACGGGCAACGCCAAGGAAAAAGCGCTGGCGCTTGGGATCGCCATCGGCTCCGGGTATCTGTTCCCCACCACGTTTGAGCGCGAGGTCGTCAGCGACCTCACCGGCGAGCGCGGGATCCTCATGGGCGCCCTGGCCGGTGTGATGGAAGCCCAGTACAACCTGCTGCGCCAGAACGGCCACACTCCGAGCGAGGCCTTCAACGAAACCGTCGAAGAGCTGACCCAGAGCCTCATCGGCCTGGTGGGTGCAAAGGGGATGGACTGGATGTTTGCCAACTGCTCCACCACGGCCCAGCGCGGGGCGCTGGACTGGGCCCCCCGTTTCCGGGACGCGGTGGCGCCGGTGTTCGCGCAGCTCTATCAGCGCGTCAAGAGCGGCGAAGAGACGCGCCGCGTCCTGCAGGCCAACAGCACGCCCGACTACCGCGAGAAGCTCGACAAGGAGCTCGCGGCCATGCACAATTCGGAAATGTGGCGGGCGGGGGCCGCCGTGCGCTCTCTCCGGCCGGAAAACCGCAAGTAATCTTTTAAGTAGTGAAATCATATGCAAAACGGATACAATTAAAATTCGTGCTTCGGATTTTGAATTTGGCTCCGGCTTGTCCGGGTTGGGGAGAGAATGCATGGAACCGATCCTGCTCTACGACACCACCCTGCGCGACGGGACCCAGGGCGAAAACATATCGTTCAGCGCCGAAGAAAAATTGAAGATCGCCCTGCGCCTGGATGACATCGGGATTCATTACATCGAGGGCGGCTGGCCCGGGTCGAACCCGAAGGACATGCAGTTTTTCGAGCTGGCGCGGCGCAGCCCGCTCAAGCACGCCCGTCTGGCGGCCTTCGGCTGCACGCGCAAGCCCGGCCGGCGGCCCGAGGAAGACCACCATCTGAAGGCCCTCATCGCCAGCGGAGCCGCCGTCACCACCGTTTTCGGCAAGAGCTGGGATCTGCATGTCACGCAGGTGATGGAAACCCGCCTGGAAGAAAACCTCGCCATGATCCGCGACACGGTGTCCTTCCTCAGGCAAAACGGCCGCGAGGTCATTTATGACGCCGAGCATTTTTTCGACGGCTTCCGCCGCAACCGCGATTACGCCCTGGCAACCATCGCCGCAGCCGCCGAGGCCGGGGCGGACGTCATCGTGCTCTGCGACACCAACGGCGGCACCCTGCCCTTCGACATTGCGCCCATCTTCACCGACGTGCGCAGCCGACTGGGCCGGGTGCGCCTCGGCATCCACACGCACAACGACTGCGGCCTGGCCGTGGCCAACTCCCTTGCCGCGGTGGCGGCGGGTGCGGTCATGGTGCATGGCACCGTCAACGGCTATGGTGAACGCTGCGGCAACGCGGACCTCACGGCCATTGCTCCAGCCCTGTGCCTGAAGATGGGACGGCCCTGCATGTCGGCGGCCAATCTCAGGAAACTCAAATCGCTGTCGCGCTTCGTGGGCGAAACGGCCAACATGGTGCCGCTTCACAGCCGTCCGTTCGTGGGCCGCAGCGCATTTGCGCACAAGGGCGGCATCCATGTCAGCGCCATCATGAAAACGCCGGAGGCATACGAGCACATGGACCCGGAACTGGTCGGCAACCAGCGGCGCGTGCTCGTTTCCGATCTGTCCGGCAAGAGCAACGTGGAATACAAGGCCCGCGAGCTGGGCATCGATCTCAATGCCGGCGGCGTCGACAGCCGTCGCATCGTAGCGGAGGTCAAGCAGCTGGAGCAGGACGGTTACCAATTCGATGTGGCCGACGGCTCGTTCAAGGTCCTCATCGAAAAGCTGACGGATACCTTCCAACCGCTGTTTGAGCTGGAGTCGTTCCGGGTCACCATCGAAAAGGACAAGGAGCAGCCCTGCCAGGCCCACGCCACCGTGAAGGTCGCGGTGGGCGACAAACATGAAATCACGGCCGCCGAGGGCTATGGGCCGGTCAGCGCCCTGGACAACGCGCTGCGCAAGGCGCTCGGTCGTTTCTTCCCGGACCTCGACACCATGCGCCTGACGGACTTCAAGGTGCGCGTGATCGACGGCAACCGGGGCACGGCGGCCCGCGTGCGGGTGTTGATCGACTCCCGCGACCAGGACCACATCTGGAGCACGATCGGCGTTTCAGAGGACATCATCGAGGCCAGCTGGCAGGCGCTGGCGGACAGCTTCCAGTACAAACTGACCCGCGAAAAGGAACTGCGCGGCGCCCGGCAGGAACCGCTGCCGTTGAAGATGACATAACTGGAATGGTATTTAGGTATCTTGGTATTCAGGTCTTTTGATGACACAGGCCACACAAAACCTTTTACCAAACACCTGTATACCTAAATACCCAGACACCTTAATACCCAAAAGGAGCACCCCATGACCGATCGCGTGATCATCTTTGACACCACCCTGCGGGACGGCGAGCAGAGCCCGGGGGCCAGCATGAACGCTGCGGAAAAGATGCGGATTGCCATCCAGCTGGAAAAGCTCGGCGTCGATGTCATCGAGGCCGGCTTCCCGGCCGCTTCGGAAGGCGACTTCGAGGCCGTCTCTCAGATCGCGGGTCGTTTGAAAAAATCCGAGGTCGCCGGCCTGGCCCGTGCAACCAAGCCGGACATCGACCGCGCCTGGCAGGCGATCCGGAATGCGGCGCGGCCGCGCATCCACACTTTCATCGCAACCTCCGACATCCACCTGGAGTACAAGCTCAAGATGAGCCGCGACGAGGTGATCCGGGCTGCCGTCGAGGCCGTGGCCTATGCCAAATCCCTCACGGACAACGTCGAATTTTCGGCCGAAGACGGCTCGCGCAGCGACCGCGACTACCTGTGCCGGGTGTTCGAGGCGGCCATCGCCGCCGGCGCCACGACGGTGAACCTGCCCGACACGGTCGGGTACGCGATCCCCGGCGAGTTCGCGGAACTCGTGCGCCACATCAAGCAACACACCCCCAATATCGACAAGGCCGTTCTGAGCGTCCACTGCCACGATGATCTGGGTCTGGCAACGGCCAACACTCTGGCCGCCATCCACAACGGGGCGCGGCAGGCGGAGGTGACGATCAACGGCATCGGCGAGCGGGCCGGGAACACATCGCTGGAGGAAGTGGTGATGGCCCTGCACACGCGCGCCAATTTCTTGAAGTCGGGAACCCGCATCAAGACCGAGTACATCTACCCGACCAGCCGCCTGGTGAGCATGATCACCGGTCTGCTCGTGCAGCCCAACAAAGCCATCGTCGGCGCGAACGCCTTTGCCCACGAGGCCGGCATCCACCAGGACGGGATTCTCAAAAACCCCATGACCTACGAGATCATGAAACCCGAGACCATCGGGTTGAGCGCCAGCAAGCTCGTCCTCGGCAAGCACTCCGGCCGGCACGCGCTGCGCACCCAGCTCAAGGATCTGGGTTACGACCTGTCCGATGAGGAACTGAACCTGGTTTTTGGGAAATTCAAGGAACTGGCGGACAAAAAAAAACACGTCATGGACGAGGACCTCGAGGCCATCGTCACCGAAGGCATCCTGAGGACCGCGGACGTCTTCGTGCTCGATTATCTGCACGTGACGGCAGGGACCACGGTGCTGCCCATGGCCAGCGTAAGGCTCAAGATCAACGGCCGCCCCGTCCAGGATGCTGGTTACGGCAACGGTCCGATCGACGCCGCCTACAATACCATCGCCAAGCTCACGGGCACGAGTTCCGAGTTGATGCGGTTTTCGATCAGCGCGCTCACGGGCGGCACCGATGCCCTGGGCGAAGTGACGGTGCGGCTGCGGGAAAACGGGCTCCTGGCCTTGGGTAAAGGCGCCGACCCGGACATCATCACGGCCAGCGCCAAGGCCTACATCAACGGCCTGAACCGGCTGGAGTACCTGAAAAACCACCCGATGCAGGAAGCAGCGGAGCTGTGAGAAAATTAGATGCTGGATGCTGGAACCTCGATGCGGGATAAGGATTCCTGCAGATTTTCGTCCAACACCCCGTATCCGATACCACGTATTCAATCATGCGTTTCTTTAAGTCTCCAGCGTCCCCACCAGATCGGCGACATCCTTGATGCCATGCTCCGTGAGATAACGCTCGATGCCCGCAATGACATCCAGCGCCGTGCGGGGGTCGATGAAATTGGCAGTGCCGATCTGGACGGCCGCCGCGCCGGCGATGAAAAATTCAATGGCGTCTTCGGCCCGCCTGATCCCGCCGATGCCGATGACCGGGACCCGCACCGTGCGGGCCACCTGCCACACCATGCGCAAGGCCACGGGCTTGATGGCAGGGCCCGACAGGCCGCCGGTGATGTTGGCCAACCGCGGCCGCCGGGTTTCGATGTCGATGGCCATGCCCGTGAGGGTGTTGATGAGCGAGATGGCGTCGGCTCCGGCCTGCTCCACGCTGCGCGCAATCACGGCGATGTCCGTGACGTTGGGGGAAAGCTTCACGATCACGGTCTTGCGGGTTTTCTTCCGAGTCGCCGCGACAACGCGCGCCGCCGCCAGGGGATCCACCCCGAAGACGACCCCCCCAGCCTTCACATTCGGACAGGAAATATTTACTTCGAGGGCCGCAATTCCATCGATGGTTTCTATGCGCTCGGCCAGGGCGGCATATTCTTCGACGGTGGTGCCGTAAATATTGGCGATGACCGGGGGCTTCAGAGTGCGTAAAAACGGCATTTTTTCGGACTCGAAAGCGTCGATGCCCACGTTCTCCAGCCCGATCGCATTCAGCATGCCGCATGCGGTCTCGACGATGCGCGGCGGCGGGTTGCCTTTGACGGGTTTAAGGGCCAGCCCCTTGACGATGATGGCCCCCAGCCGGTTCAAATCGAAGAGCGACTCGAATTCGCGCGCGTAGCCGAATGTCCCTGAAGCGGTCATGACGGGGTTTTTAAGCGCAAGACCGCCGATCGTCACTGCCATGCTGGCTGTTGCGTTCGACATGGTTTCTTCTTACCACAGCCCGTCCCCAAGTCAAGGCGGCCGACCCATCCGCAAAGCGTTGCCACCGGATTTCCAAAAGTGGCTTGCGAAACAGACATTCCAGTGTTATCATTACATAAAATTTTGTTTTCCCACTGGGGGAATGGTTCAATGGACCTCTCTTTGCACTGGAAGACCATCATCGACACCCTCAAGGAAGGACTGGTCGTGGTCGGCCCGGACGGCACCATCGCGGCCGTCAACCCGGCGGCGGAGGCGCTGACCGGTTATTCAGCCGACGAGATGATCGGCCGGTCGTGCCGGATGCTGGATTGCACGGGGTGTGTCATTTACGGCCTGGGATCAGGCGAGAAATGGTGCAAACTGTTTCAGGACGGCATGGTCAAGGCCAAGAAATGCCTGATCACCAGCAAAGACCATCACTCCGTCACCGTTCTCAAGAATGCCACGGTGCTGCGCGACAATGAGGGCCGGGTCATCGGAGCGGTGGAAACCCTGACCGACATTTCCGAAATCGTGCGGCAGCAGGAAGAAATCCTGGCGCTGCGCAAAACCCTGGACCTGGACGACAACTATTTCGGGATCCTCGGCAAGTCCTTACCCATGCAGCGTCTGTTCGAGATGATTCAAAGTGTCTCGCAGTCCGACACGCCGGTGATGATCTACGGCCAGAGCGGGACCGGCAAGGAAATGGTGGCACGTGCCATCCACTGGGCGAGCCCCCGGGAGTGCAAGCCGTTCATCAAAGTCAACTGTGCCGCGCTCAATGAAAACCTGCTCGAAAGCGAACTGTTCGGCCACGTCAAGGGTGCGTACACCGGGGCGGATCGCAGCCGCATCGGCCGCTTCGAAGCTGCCAGCGGCGGCAGCATTTTTCTGGACGAAATCGGCGACATCCCGCTTTCAACCCAGATCAAACTGCTGCGGGTCCTGGAGGAAAAGGAAATCGAGCGGGTCGGCGACCATACCCCCATCCAAGTGGACGTGCGCATCATCACGGCCACGAACAAGAACATCGAGGATCTGATCGCTCAAGGCCGATTCCGCGAAGATCTTTACTTCAGAGTGAACGTTTTCCCGCTCACCATCCCTCCGCTCAAGGAACGACCCGAGGACATCCCCATTATCATTCAGCACTTCCTCGAACAGTACAACCAGAAAAGCGCCAAGAAAATCACCGGGCTGTCTCCCGAGGCCGTGGCCCGGCTCTCGGCCCACGCCTGGCCGGGTAACGTCCGTGAACTGCGCAACGCCGTCGAATACGCCCTGGTGCTGTGCCCGGGCGGGGAAATCGACTCCCGGCACCTGCCGCAGAAAATCGCGGCTGAAGCCATTTGCCCGCCACCGTTCGCGTCCTCTCCACACCAGGAACGCGATGATCTCATCCGAGTGCTGCGGCAGGCGGACGGCAACCAGTCCGCCGCCGCGCGGATGCTGGGCGTCAGCCGCGTCACGGTGTGGAAACGCATGAAAAAACACCACATCGACCTTACACGGGACGTGAACTGAAACGTGGGCCCCGAACCACAGCAGACACCCACCTCATGCACGATCGCCCTGGTATCGCCCCCCTGGCCGCTCTACACCCGCCCTTCGATCCAGCTGGGCACTCTTAAAGCCTTTGTACGCTCGCGCTTTCCGAACATCGGGGTCAGGTCCCATCACCTCTACCTCCTGGTGGCCGAAGCCATCGGATACCGCCTGTATCACGCCATATCCGCACGGACCTGGCTGGCTGAAACCGTCTACGGCGCCCTGCTCTACCCGGACCGGGTCGATACGATCGCGCGGCTGTTCCGGAGCGAGGCGGGCGGAGCTCCGGACATCCGGCGTCTGGATTTCGGGCAACTCACCACCCGCGTGAAAACCGTCTCGGACGAATGGCTGTCTGCAACCGATTGGAGTGACGTTCGCCTGGTCGGTTTCTCCAGCGTCCTGTGCCAGCTCACTGCCTGTCTGTACCTGGTCCGGCGTCTCAAGCAGCGCTGCGCTCATCTGACGATAGTGGCCGGCGGTTCGGCGTTCAGCCTGCCGTCGGGGGCCGCCGCACTCAGCCTTTTCCCGGACATCGATGCCGTGGTCTACGGGGAGGGAGAGCTGCCTCTCGCGCACCTGCTTCAGCACCACGTCGTGGAGGGTCGTCCCATCGAGGAACTGCCCCCGGCGAACGGGATCCTTACACGTAAAATCGTGGAAGTCCCAGCCGCCGGCCGCGGCTTTTTCCAGCTGGAAAACCTGGACCATCTGCCGTTGCCGGACTTTGACGATTACTTTGAGACATTGTCCGGGCTCAGCGCCTCCAAACGTTTTTTCCCCACCCTGCCGATCGAGTTCTCCCGGGGCTGCTGGTGGCAGCACGATGCCGGCACCGGGGTCTCCTCCGGCTGCGAGTTCTGCAATCTCAACCTGCAGTGGCGCGGCTACCGCTCCAAGTCCGTCGGCCGCGCGGTCTCGGAAGTCGACCAGCTCGCCCGTCGCCACCGTGTGCTCTCCATGGCGATCGTCGACAACGTCCTCCCGAAAGAGTCTTCCGGCGACATCCTGCGGGGAGTTGCCGGTCTCAAGCGCGACATGGCCCTGTTTGCCGAAATCCGGGCAACCACCCCCCTGGCGGAGCTCGAGCTGATGCGCGCGGCAGGCATGCGCAAACTCCAGGTGGGGATTGAAGCGTTAAGCACACGGCTGTTGCGCAAACTGCGCAAGGGCACCACCGCCATCCAGAACCTCGAGATCATGAAGCACTGCGAGGCCCTGGGCATCGCCAACCTGTCCAACCTCATCCTGCACTTTCCGCTGAGCGATGCACAGGACGTCGAGGAAACCCTGCGCGCGATGGAATTTGCCGGGGCTTTCCGCCCACCCAAGCCGGTCGGCTTCTGGCTGGGACTGGGAAGCCCGGTGGCACGCAACCCGAGCGCCTACGCCATCCGGGCCGTGGCGAATCACCCCCACTGGGCCCGGATCTTTCCTCCAGCGGTCTTCCACGGCCTGCCCCTCATGGTGCAAAGTTACCGCCCTGCGGCATCGGTTCAGCGCCGGCTGTGGAAACCGGTTGAGACCCGCCTGAAAGCGTGGACCGCGTCCTATGAGCGCCTGCAGCGCGGCCCCCTGCCCGAGCCCATTTTGAGCTACCGGGATGGAGGCGATTTCATGATGATCCGCGAACGGCGGCTCGAGGGTGACCCGGCCAACCACCGACTGGAGGGGACCTCGCGCGCGATTTACCTTTTCTGCGGACACCACCGGCCGCTCAAGCAAATCATCGAGCGCTTCTCGAACGTGCCCTCCGACAAGATCACTTCCTTCCTGCAGAAGATGACTTCCGAACGCATGGTGTTCTCGGAAAACGACCAATTTCTGAGTCTTGCCGTTCCCGTCCGCTTTCCCGAATCCATCACCATTGCATAGTGTTTTGTCCGATTCGAGTTTGTTTCGGTTTTCGATACAGGACGCTGTTACGGCAACGCCTGAATCGCCCGGATTCGATCGAGCAAAGGTGGGTGGGAGTAATTCAAGAACACATAAAACGGATGCGGTGTGAGATTGGAGAGGTTGTGGGCGGAAAGCTTCCTGAGCGCTTGCGCTAAACTCCGACGATCCCCCGTGGTTTCCACCGCGAACCGGTCCGCCTCACGTTCACGCCTGCGAGACCAACCGTTGAGGACCACGCCCAGCAGGAAATCGAGCGGCGCACAGAGAAGAACGAAGAGAACAAGGCCGGCGTAGACAGACGGCTGCTCGACGCCGAAGGCGTGAAACAGACCGCTGCAGGAAACCACCCGGGAGAACAGGTAAAAAATGGCCCCGGTCTGCAGAACGTTCAATACCAGCGAAGTGGTAATGTGATGCTTTTTGAAATGGCCGACCTCGTGCGCAAAAACCGCAAGCAGCTCCGAAGTTGAGTGGGATGCGACGAGCGTGTCGAGGAGCGCCGCCCTGCGGTGTCGCCCGAAACCGGTGAAAAAGGCGTTGCTCTTGGTGGACCGGCGCGAGCCGTCCATGACGAATATGTTTTCGAGCGGAAACCGAACCGAAGCGGCGTATTCCTGAATGGCGGATCGGAGGTCCCCCGCCTCCAGCGGAGTGTAGGTGTTGAACAACGGCAGTATCCAGCGCGGCGCGATGAACTGGATGCAAAGCATCAGGAAGGAAATCCCAACCCAGCAGTAAAACCAGGAAAACAAACCGGCTTGTTCAAACAGGTAGAGCATCAAAGACAGGATCGGCCCACCGATGGCGAGGGACAGCAACGCGGTTTTGATTCCGTCCAGGAAGAAGGTTTTACCGTCGGTGGTGTTGAACCCGAAACGGCTCTCGATGACAAAGACGGAGTATATCCGGAACGGCAGCGACAGGATCCCGCGCAGCAGCGCGATCGTCCCGACGTAGACCAGACCTGACGGCACCGGCCCCAGGCCGAGCGCCCGCACCCGATGGTCGACAAAACCGAACCCGCCGCCGAACCAGAAAACGAGCGTTGCGGCAAGCAAAACAGCACCCGAGCACCACCCGAATCGCGTTCGCGCGCGCAGATACGCTTGCGCATTTCGATAGCGCTCCGGCGCGTAGCTCTCCCGGAACGCTTCGGGCACTTCATTCCGAAAGGCCCTCAGGTTCAGGCCATCCGCAATGAGCCGCAGCGCAAATTCAAAAACCAGGGAGATCAGAACGACGGCCGCGATGGCATTCATTCGGCTTCAAATTTGATGCCGACCCCGTTCTTGCCGGACCAGACAATTTCACCGGACCGGGTGACGAGCTTCTGCTTCTTTTTGAGGGGGATCGTCAGGGACACACGCTGTCCCTTGGAGAGCGCCTCAGCGCAACTGATGAACACACCGCCGCAGCTCGCATTTTGGATGACGCCGCGCACCCTGCGGCCGGTGTCCTGGATGACGGCGGGGATCGAACAGGGCCTGCGCGGATGCGAGCGGGACGCATCCCCGCCCACCGCCTTTTTCGGTCGGGCGACTTTGACCTTGAGCTCGATTCCGTAGCCGTAGTCAAATGCGGAATGTTCTAAAAACTTGCGCCATTTGATGACCGAGCGGTAGCACTCATAGACCCCCGGTTCGGAGGTGAATGGAGAGCCACTGATTCCGATATAAATTTCGGCCCCGGGAACCAAGTAGAAATCCGACTCGAAATACATGCCCGATTTGCTGTAGTTGTGCATGCGGGCCTCTTGCATCACACCGACTTCGAAGCTTTCCAGCGTGATCTTGGCTTTATGACCAAACCGGGAAGAGGATCGCTTTTCAGAGTTGTCTTTCAGCATGGCGCTCAGGATCGATCGTCGATAGGTGGCCCACCGCTTCAAGCCGAAGGAAGGTGGTATTTCTTGAGCAGGTCCTGGATGGCTTCCTCGATCAAATCGTTCTGGCGTTTCTCGAGTTGAGCGGCAAGAATCTTGACCTTCCGAATCAACTCCGCATCGAGGGTGGTGTTGTACATTTTCCGCTTGCCGGCGTTCGAAAGTGTCTCAAGTTCCATAGAATCCTTCAATGCTCCTGGATGAGTGGGGTTTGCTGAAGGCTACTTCCCGCAGTAAAAGGCCATGGCGGAGCTGGCGAACGGGTAGTCGGCCAGCCAGACGATGTGCGTGGCACCCACCATCTCTGACCGCTCAAGAACTTTGTCGCGAGCGACGTAGGTGAATTTGGGGCTGATCTGAAGGGCCCCCATATCGGAATTCGCCGATATCGTGTCGAGGTAAGTGCATTGCCCTACCGTCCTTTCCTCGGCAACCGCCACCGTGTAAGGGGCTTTGGACATGCATCCGGTCCACGCCCACACCAGAGCTGCCAGCGTCCATCCGATTTTCTTCGCTCTCAGCTGACCCATCTTGTTCACCTCTGCCCCAACTGAAAAACCAAGGGAACGATGATCGTTTTGCCATCTGTATCGATTTCTATATTGATTTTACAATAGTTCGCGGGGTCTGTCAAAAACCAGCGGTCCTTAAACGATAACATTTAAAGTTATTTCAGAAGGTTAAAGTTTAGATGGAAGCTGCATCTGTTGCAGGAATTCGCCGACAGCCCGATAAACCATCTCGGAGCGCTCTCCCAGGAGAATGCCGTGGCGATTGAGGCTGAAGACGATGTATTTCTTGTCGCGGCCGCCGAGGCGTTTGAAAATCTTTTCAGAACCGCGCGGGTCGACTACCGGATCGTCGCTCGATTGCACGACCAACGAGGGAATCTCGATGCCGTTCAAACGCGGCTCGAGATCATCCATCAGGCGTTCAATTTCCCGCACCCCGGAAACGGGATTGCGCAGGTAATTGATGTGGGGGTTTTCCGGCCGGTTTTCGACAAACTCCATTTTGGCGCTGGAGCGTCCGGCCATCTCCATGAGGCGGTTCCAGGCGTCCACCGCCGGAGCAAAGCGGGCGTTGAAGTCCTTTAACCGCACCGGGGCCGATATCGCGAACACACCCGCCAGGCCCTTGACCCGGGCGGCCAGTTCAAGCGACAGGCCCGCCCCCATGGAGAACCCGCCGGCCACCACGGTCCGGCACATGCTGCTGATGATCGCATAACCCCGGTCGACGGAGCGCACCCAGTCCTGGCAGGTGCGCGTGGCCAGGTCTTCGGGCGAGGTGCCGTGACCGCGCAATCGCGGTGCGTAAACCCAGTATCCCAGCCGGCCGAGATAGTCGGCCAGGCCTTTCACCTCAAGCGGGGCAGCCATGTACCCGTGGCAAAGGACGACCCCGGGCGCACCGGACCGGCCCGGCACCAGGAACGGCCGCCCCACCTCCTCCGGCTTGGATTCGTTGGGAATATGGAAGCTCTGGTAATCCGTCTCGAATTCCTCTTGGGCCTCCTTGAGCAGATGATCCCTGACCCGGCGGCGCACCCAAAAGGCTGGCAGCCAGGCGATTCGCCGCACTCGGCGCTGCAACTCCTCGAGCGGCACGACGGCGTTCGCCATGACATCGACCGGGTTGTCGATGCGCGCCCGGTGAAACCGGTAAGGCGCGCTGAAAGACCGCCGCTCCTTGATGTAGTATCCATCCCTCTGCTTCAGGTTGCCTTTTTCCAGGGCCAGCGCGAGGAAGTCGGCCGCGATGGCGTGCCGGTCGTCGGTCACAAGGTGCAACTGGTCGTCCGTCAGTTTGCGGTGCAGGTGCAGCGTCTGCGTTTCCTGCAGGCGCGTCGCCAGCAGGAAAACCCGCCGACACAGGTCGGCCCGGTCGATACGCCTGAATGGGGTATGCCGCAGCAGAGAGGCGAAGAGATGATCGTGGTTGACGGTGGTCATGCTGTAAATGGCGGACATGTAGCGGTTCATCAGCGCCAGGGCCTCCCGGCGCATGACGTTGCGCGATGCAATGGGGTCGTCAAAGCCGAGACGCGACGCGGAGCAGATGTCCTGGGCGATGTCCACCCGTTTGAGGCTTTCTGAAACCGGTATCGGAGTGCCGAATCGAACGTCGATGTCGACCCCCGACAACAGCATGGAGCCCTCGGTCATGAGTTCTTCCAGCAGCCGCTCCGGCAGATCGTCCACCAGCCGCCGGGCAATGTCGATCAGGATGTTTTCGCGCGCCCGGACCGGGTAGTACGTGACGTTGACGGGCAGGATATGGGTTGATCGCTTCAGCACCGGTTCGATCGTATCGAACTTGAACAGGCTCATGAGACGATCGCACTCGAGCGGATCCCTCGCGGACAGGCAGCGCAGCCGTTCGCGGTAGAACTCGGTGCGGATCCCCAGAGTGGCGGCCCCCGTGTGCGGCGGCCGCTTGCCTGCGGCCCATGAGATCATGAACCGGCCCTTTTCCATGACCTTCATGTTTTTCACCATGCCGCCTTCCGGAAAAATGATCCAGTTCGCCGTCCCGTCGAGCAGCGTCTTCACGATCAGTCGGTCGCGGTCCGGGTTTTTCGTGGAAACCGCCCCCATTTGTTCCAGAAAGCGGTCGAAACGGCCGTTGAAGAATTCTGCATCCGCGAGAATCCACGCCGGCACCCGGGTCAGGCGGTGGATCAGGTAAGGCAGCAGGACGGTTTCGATTCGCGTGAAATGATTGATGACAAAGATGATCGACCCGCCGGGGATGTTATCCTCGCCGTGCAGGTGGATGCGGGCCTTGGAGAGATTGGAGATGGCCTTGATGGCCAGCCCGGTGGTGCGATAGGCGAATCGGTTCATGGCTTCAGTATAGTTGAAATTCGAACGTCAATCAATTTTCCCCAGACCCGCGCGCAGGCGGATGCACCTGCGACCATGGTTGACACCGTCACGAAATCCATTTAAGTTCAGCCTGTTTAGCAAGGATTTCACCGGGAGGTTCGGCGTGTACTCAAAAATTCTCGTCCTGCGATTTGCAAAGGATATTGCCCAGAAACCTGTCGTCTACCACCTGACCAAGGACTTCGACCTGGTATTCAACATCCTGAACGCGACGATCCTGCCGGGCAAGGAAGGCGTGATGGTGATGGAGTTGTCCGGCTCCAAGAAAAACTTCCGCGACGGGGTCAAGTTTCTGAAGGAAAACGGCATCAGGGTCCAGAATGCCTCCCGGGAGGTCAAACGCGTGACGGCTAAGTGCACCCACTGCGGGGCGTGCACGGCCGTTTGCCCGACCGGCGCCCTGTCCATCCAGCGCCCGGAAATGGAAGTGCTGTTCGATCAGGAAAAGTGCAGCATCTGCGAGCTGTGTGTGACCGCCTGCCCTCCGCGTGCTATGGAAGTCCGGCCCATCAAGGACGCTTGGGTGGAATGAAGCGCTCGATTGCCGTTGCCGTCAGCGGCGGCGTGGATTCCATGATCGCCGCCCACATCCTGAAACAAGATCATCCGAACGTTTTCGGCCTGCACTTCCTGACGGGGTTTGAAATCACACCCGCCGACCAGAACGCGCGTTCCGCGCAATCCATCGGCGACCAACTGGGCATCCCGGTGCACGTGGTGGATGTCGGCGCCGACTTCAATCGCCACGTGGTGGACTATTTTTCCGCCACCTATCTCGCAGGTGAAACCCCGAACCCCTGCGTGGTCTGCAACCCGTCCATCAAATTCGGGGTGCTGCTGCGGCACGCCCAGGGCCTGGGCGCCGAACACCTGGCCACCGGGCATTACGCGATTGCAGGGCGGGACGCCGCAGGCCGGTATCGCCTCTTCAAGGGCGCCGACGCCCGCAAGGACCAGTCCTACTTCCTGGCCCGCCTCACCCAGGCACAACTGGCCCGGGCGTGCTTTCCGCTCGGCAGTCTCACCAAGGCGGACGTGCGGGAGATCGCTGCCCGCAACGGCTTGCAGCCCGCTGTGAGGGACGAAAGCCAGGATGTGTGTTTCATCAAGACCGGATCCTACGCAGAGTTCATTGCAACCCTGGGTGGACGCCCATTGGAACCCGGCCTGATCGAGACCACCGGCGGTGAGGTTATCGGCCGGCACAAGGGACTGCATGTGTTCACGGTCGGCCAGCGCCGCGGGATCGACTGCCCGGCGGCCGAGCCCTATTATGTGGTGCGGGTGGACACGGCCCGCAACCGGTTGATCGTGGGCCGGAAGAAAGACCTGCTAACGGCGGAGTGCGGCGTGGTGCGGATCAACTGGGTCGCTTCGCCGCCCGAGGAGCCGTTTCACGCCCGGGTGCGTGTGCGCTATCGCACACCGGAGGCACCCGCCATGGTGATTCCGTTGAGCGCGGACAGCGCCCGGGTGAGCTTCGACTCGCCCCAGACTGCCGTGACGCCCGGCCAGGCGGCGGTCTTCTACGACGGAGATGAAGTGCTCGGAGGGGGATTCATTTCAAAACAACATGATCCCGAATAGGGGATACGGGATACGGGATCCCGGTTCCAGGAAAAAAGCAAGCAGCGCAAGAGTCATTCAGTTCTCGCGCATCCAGCATCCCGGATCGTTTTTATCTATCATGCCCAAATTCAAAATCATAACCCTTGGCTGCAAGGTCAACCAGGCCGAGTCCGAATCCATCGCCGGCCGGATGACCGGACCGGACTGGCAGCCCGCCGGTTCGGCGGAAGAAGCCGACCTCTGCATCATCAACACCTGCGCGGTGACCCAAAAGGCGGCGATGCAGTCCCGGCAGGCCGTGCGCCATGCCATCCATGTCAACCCGCGGGCCTGCGTGGCAGTGACCGGCTGCTATGCCGAGATCGATCCTCAGACCCTGATGGCCATCAAAGGCCTGGACTGCATCATCGACCAGGCCGGAAAGGCCTGCCTGCCCGAAATTATTCGCACCTGCGGCATCGCCAAGGACGACCGCCCTGCCCTCTTGACCGGGGCCGGGGTGACCGCTCGTCCGCCTGTGGTTTCCTCGTTCGACACACCCGCCGGCCGCACCCGCCCCTTTTTAAAGATCCAGGACGGCTGCGACGCATTCTGCTCCTACTGCATCGTGCCTTACGCGCGCGGCCGCAGCCGCAGCAGTGAACTTCACGCCGTGATCGCGAGCATGGAACGCCTGGCGGCGCAGGGATTTCATGAGGTGGTGCTGACGGGGATCCACATCGGGTTCTACGGCCGCGACCTGGATCCGCGCAGCAGCCTGCTGGAGCTGCTGCAACGGGTGGCGGCTCTGAAACCACCGATAAGGGTGAGACTGAGCTCCATCGAACCCCTCGAGCTGACCGACGAGATCATCTCCCTGGTGGCGGGCTCCGACCGGTTCTGCCGCCACTTCCACATCCCCCTGCAGAGCGGCGACGCCCCCATCCTGAAGCGCATGGGGCGGCCCTATTCTCCCGAGGCCTTCGGCACGCTCGTCCGGAAGATCCGCCTCCACATGCCGGATGCGGCCATCGGCGCGGATGTCCTGGTCGGCTTCCCCGGCGAAACGGAGACTGCCTTCGAAAACACCTTCCAACTGATCGAGGCCCTGCCGGTGACGTACCTGCACGTCTTCCCGTTTTCGGCCCGGCCGGGCACCGCGGCGCACGGCTTCACCGACAAAGTGCCGCCGGACCAGATCAAGCAGCGCTGCCGCCGCTTGCGGCAGCTCGGCAGCCGCAAACGGCTCGACTTCCATCGCAGCTTCATCGGGCAGCTGGTGCCGGTTCTGACGGAAAGCCGTCGCGATCCCAAGACGGGCCTGCTGAAAGCCGTTTCCGCAAACTATCTTCCGGTGCTGTTCGACGGTGGAAATGAACTTATGAACCGGCTGGTTAATGTGCGGATCACGAAAGCCGATGCCATCCGCCTGATTGGAAACCTCGCCGAATTCTCCGGATGATTTTTGTCTTGACAACCGCTTGGTGTTCGATGTTATAGAACAACCTGCCTACGGGACTAACTGAATGACGGACACCTTCGGAAACACACTGCGCCGGCTGCGACTGGAGGCCGGCGTTGGGCTAAGGGAGCTGGCTCGGCTTATCGAAAAATCAGCCGGCTACATGAGCGACGTGGAACAGGACAACGTCCCGCCTCCCTCGGAGGAGGTCATTTTAAAAATCTCGGGAGTCTTGGGCGCAGACAAAAGCGAGCTGCTCAAGGCGGCACGCAAGGTGGACCCGGAACTCTCCCGCTACGTAGCCGAAGAAGGCCGCGCCGCCGATTTCCTGCGCATGGCCAAGGAAAAAGGGTTCGACAACGAAGACTGGACGAAGCTGTCCCAACTGGCTGAAATCGCGAAACTGGGCAAGAAGGACAAATGAAGGTTCCCCGGCTGTCCAAGGCAACCATCGCCGCTGCGGCATCCCTGCTGATCGACCACTACGAGTCCGCCGTTAACACCACCGTCGCCCCGCCCATTCCCGTTGAAGACCTCATTGAAAGAGGCTTGAATCTCAGACTTGGGTTTCACGACCTGAAGTCCCGCTTAAACCTGAACGACGTGCTGGGGGCGACCTTTGTCGAAAAGCGCCTGATCTGCGTGGATGCGAGCCTCGTCGAGAATCGATCCAGGGGCCGGATGTTTTTCACCCTGGCCCACGAGGCCGGGCATTGGATGCTACATCGAACATACATCCGGCGGTCCAAAACCGATGAGACGGCCCACTTCTGCCGGGTTCAAGACGCCAAGAAACCGGCGGAGTGGCAGGCGGATTATTTCGCCTCCTGCCTGCTGATGCCTGAAAAGTTCGTGCGTGACGGATTCAAGCGAGTCTTCGGCTGCGAGCACCTGTCTTTGCACAACGTCCAGGCGGCCTACTGCGGCCCGCTGTGCTTCGACCCGTGCATCAGGACCTGGCCGCGCATCGCCGCCAAGGTGATGGAGGCCGGGGGGTTTACCAATGTTTCCAAGCAGGCCATGATTATCCGTTTGCAGGAAATGGGGTTGATCCGCAACGAGACCAAAACGCGCATGAATTGGGATGCAACCCTGATGACCGCGTTCTGAAATTTTTTTACCCAAAGTGTTCTGTTCTATAGAACGATACCCATGAAACCCCAAAAGCCCGTTGTTGATAACTACCTGCCGCCGCAAAGCATCGAGTCGGAAGAATCGTTGCTGGGCGCGATCCTGATCGACAACAGCGTCTTTAACGAAGTCGTCGAGATTCTCAGTCCGGACGATTTTTACGTCGGCGCCCATCGGGAAATTTTCAAGGGCATGATTGAGCTCTCAGGGAAAAGCGAGCCGATCGACCTGTTGACGCTGACCCACAAACTGAAGAAAGGCGGAACCTACGAAAAGGCGGGCGGTGCGGCGGGCCTGTCGCGGCTGGTGGATGAAGTGCCCATGGCGGCGCATGCCGGGCATTACGCCGGGATCGTTTTCGAAAAGGCCCTGCTGCGGCGGCTGATCGAAAAGAGCAACGCCATCATCAAGCGATGTGTGGACGGCCACCAGGAGGTCGAGGAGATCATCGATTATGCCGACAGCTGCCTGTTCGAGATCACGGGAAGGAAAGCCCGGCCGTCCCTGGCCGAACTAAAGGAACTGCTGCCTGGCGGGTTCCACACGCTCGAAGAGCGGCACCGTAACAAGGGCATGCCGACAGGGGTTCCCAGCGGCTTCAAGGATCTTGACCGTCTGACCGGAGGCTTCCAGAAATCCGATCTGATCATCCTTGCGGCCCGGCCCAGCATGGGGAAAACCGCTCTTGCGCTGAACATCGCGCGCAATGCCGCCGTTAAATCCGGGGTGCCGGCAGCGATCTTCTCCATCGAAATGTCCAAGGAGCAGCTCGTCCTGCGCCTGCTCTGCGCCGAATCGCGGGTGAGCGCGGACCGTTTCCGGGACGGTTTCCTCAGCCGGGACGACTGGGACAGCCTGAATCAGGCCGGTGCACGGCTGCACGAGGCCCCGATTTTCATCGACGATGCCTCGGAGAATTCGGCGCTGACGATCCGCGCCAAGACCCGTCGGCTGAAGGCGGAAAAGGACATCGGCATGATCGTCATCGACTACCTGCAGCTGATGAAAGTCGAACGGGCCAGGGAGCGCCGCGACCTGGATCTCTCGGAGATATCGCGGGGGCTGAAAAGCCTGGCGCGCGAGCTCGAGATACCGGTCATCGCGCTGTCGCAGTTGAACCGGCAGATCGAGAAGCGGGAGGACAAGCGGCCCCAGCTATCGGACCTGCGCGAGTCCGGCGCCCTGGAGCAAGACGCCGACCTGGTGGCTTTCATTCACCGGGAAGAGCTGTTAAAGAAGACCGAGGAAGGTCAGGCCCGCCACAACAACCGGGCCGAAATCATCCTGGCCAAGCAGCGCAACGGCCCTACGGGCTCGGTCAAACTGACTTTCCTCAAAGAATACTCGCGCTTCGAAAATCTGCAGCTTGAAGTGACATAGCGGGGTTCAGGAAACACATTTCAAACGAAGGATGCTAAAAGCCTTGCTTTGATCTGTGACGACCCGGACGCGCCGGTGGGCACTTGGGTGCACTGGTCGCTGTTCAACATCCCGGCCGATGTCACCATTCTTGCGGCCGGCGTCCCCTCGGATCCGGTCCTTAAAAATGGCGCCCGCCACGGAAAAAACGACTCTCGCAAGCTCGGTTACGGCGGCCCCTGCCCGCCCGGCGGGACGCACCGCTACTTTTTCAAGATCTATGCCCTCGACACTCTGCTCACCCTGGAGAGCGGCAGCACCAAAGCACAGCTTGTCAATGCCATGAGGGGCCACATTCTGGCCGAGGGGCAGTTGATGGGAAAATACAAGCGCTGAATCTATCCGGAATGGGCATCGATCAGTCAGAGTGCGCCGCGTAAATAATGGCTGTGATGATGCCAAACACAAAGAGCGAAAATATAGAAATGAAGATGTAATTTATGAGTTCATAGTGAAGGATCATACGCACCTCCTTCAGGCAGTATGAACAATAGTAAGGCCTGAATGGTGTCAACGCAAGGCGCGACCGGTTTCGGGAAAGCATCATGGGCCAGGAAACCACAAAAAGTGATCAACGATTCAGGGGAGGGGTGGAGGTTCTGTGAGCACTGCAAGAAGCGCTTGAGCTAAAGTCTCAACTGGGGGAGGCTTGCACCGCACGATTGAGGGTGCAGAACGAGAGCGTCCTGATAAGATCTTTGGGCAGATTTAGAAGCAGCTGAAAAGTGGCAAGGCCACGCGAAGACCCAGACATCAAATCAGTTTTCTCGGGATCACCGATGGCGCATCAAGCCGTTTGTCGAGATTGGAAAATACTGTGGAGCTTTCTGGAAAAATTTAATGCGGTGGCTTTGGTTGCGGCGAGAAAATGGAGGGTTTGTTCGCGATGATTAGAGGCCAGCAGAACGGCGAATACGATGCCGATGACGGTTCCTAAAAACAAGGCACCCAATATGACACGAATGAAAAGCATTTCGCACCGGGAGCTGTTTGGGTTGCGGGTTAGCAAACCGTTAGCATTTTTCAACAGCAGGTGCAAGGTATTTAGCAGCTTCGCGGGGCAGGCGCTTCCCGACTAGATAGCCGACGCTTCGAAAAAAAGAAACCCGCCCTAATCTATTGATTAGAGCGGGTTTTAATTTGGTGCCGAAGGGGAGACTCGAACTCCCATGAGGGAACCCTCACTAGACCCTGAACCTAGCGCGTCTACCAGTTCCGCCACTCCGGCACAAAACAATTGATTTACCGAACGACCTGAATTAGATATTAAGTTTTGCAACGCATGTCAAGGACATTGTTCGACTCGGGAAACGATCTGAATGCAGCTCATTCAACATCCGGACGAAATCACGGCGCCGTTTAAAGGCGGGGTCATCACCATCGGCAACTTCGACGGGGTCCACATCGGGCACCAGGCTCTTTTCTACGAGGTCATTGAAAGGGCCCATGTGATCGACGGGACCTCGATCGCCATGACATTTGAACCGCACCCGCTGCGGGTGCTTAAAAAGAATCACACCCCTCCCCTCATCACCCTGCTGGAGCAGAAGGTGGAGTTGATCGAACGCTCCGGAGTCGACGTGCTGATCTGCGTGCCGTTCACCCTGGAGTTCGCGGCCATCACAGCGGTTTCGTTTGTCGAAGATTTGCTGGTCCGGAAAATCGGTATGAAAGCGATTGTGCTGGGCGAGGATTACGCCTTCGGAAAAAACCGGGAAGGCAACATCAAGCTGCTGAGCACCCTCGCCCCCCGGCTGGGCTTTGAGGTGATCGTGACCAGCCTGATCCGCTCGGTTCAGGGCGTCTCCGAGCGCATCAGCAGTACGGCCATCCGGGAGCTGGTGCAGGCGGGAGAAATGCAGCAGGCCTGCAAGATGCTCGGCCGCCATTTCCAGCTGCGAGGGATCGTGGTCCCCGGACGCGACCGCGGGGGGAAGCTCCTTGGGTTTCCGACGGCCAACCTCAAGATCGAGGAGGAGCTCTGCCCCGATACCGGCATCTACGCCGTCACGGTGGAAACCCGCCATGGCTTCCACCTGGGGGTTGCCAACATCGGGTACAGCCCGACCTTCGACGACCGCCAGTTCACCGTGGAGGTCCACATCCTGGACTTTAAGGAAGCCATTTACGGCGAAAAAATCCGAGTGAACTTCGTCAAGCGCCTGCGGGGAGAGATCAAGTTTGCAGGCATCGAAGCGCTCAAAAACCAGATCGGCCAGGATATCGAAGCCGCCCGCCGGATCCTCATGGTGGGCAGCCTCGCCGGCCGGGCTTGATCAAGCCGCCGGTCAACCCTCGACCCTTTGGCCATTCGTGATTATGATGGCACCATGTCTCAATTACGCATTCTGACATACCCCGACACCTTCCTGCTGAAACCGACCGAGCCGCTGAAGAACATCGACGGGCAGGTGCAGCAGATGATCGATTCAATGGCGGACACCATGTATGCCGCACCGGGGGTAGGCTTGGCATCCATCCAGGTGGGCTGGGACAAAAGCATCCTCATTTACGACATCGCCCCCCGCGACGATCGCCGGGACCTGCACGTTTTGATCAATCCGCGAATCGTCGAAAGTGAGGGCGAGATGATATCCGAAAACGAAGGCTGCCTCAGCGTGCCGGACTACCGGTCCGACGTCAAGCGCGCCGAACGCATCCTGGTGGATGGAATCGACCGGGAGGGCAAGTCCGTCCGGCTCGAAGCCGAGGGCCTGCATGCCATCGTTCTGCAGCACGAAATCGACCACCTGACCGGCAAGCTTTTCATCGATCGGATCAGCTCGTTGAAGCGGGAACTCTACAAGCGCCGCGTGAAAAAAGCGCTGCGCGAAAGTGAACATGCCGCATAAGCTCGTCTTCATGGGCACGCCGGAATTCTCCGTGCCCGCCCTGCAGGCCTTGCACGCCGCCGGCCACGACATCGTGCTGGTGGTGACGCAGCCCGACCGCCCCAGGGGGCGCGGCCGCAAGGTTGAGCCGCCGCCGGTCAAAAAGGCCGCCGAGAAGCTCGGCCTCGCGGTGACCCAACCCGACAACCTGCGCAACGAGACTGCAAAACAGGCGCTCCAGGCGGCGGCAGCCGACTTTTTCATCGTCGTGGCCTTCGGGCATCTCCTGCGGGAATCCGTCCTGAAAATGCCGAAGCTGGGTTGCATCAACGTGCATGCCTCGATGCTTCCCAGATACCGGGGGCCGGCCCCCATCCAATGGGCGGTGATCAACGGCGACACGGAAACCGGCGTTACGACGATGCTGATCGACAAGGGACTCGACACCGGCGACATGCTCATGACCGCAAGGGAGCCGATCGGGCCTTCGGACACCGCCGGGAGCCTCCATGACCGCCTCGCGCAACGGGGTGCGGACCTGCTGGTGCAGACGCTCGAGGCTTTTGCCGACGGGACGATCCGGCGGACGCCCCAGGAGCATTCCGCCGCGACGTACGCCCCTTTACTTAAAAAAGCAGACGGCTTGATCGATTGGAAAAAGCCGGCAGCCAGGATCGAGCCCTTCATCCGCGGGATGTCCCCGTGGCCGGGGGCTTTCACGTTCTGGAAGAACACGCGCCTTAAGATCTACCGGTCGGAAATTGACGCAGCTGCAGACAACGCGTTGCCGGGAACCGTTCTGGACGGCCGGCCGGGACACTTGACCGTGGCGACCGGTGACGGTGCGCTGTCCATCCTGGAGCTCCAAAGCGCATCCGGCAGCCGCCTGCCGGTTTCGGAGTTTTTGAGGGGATTCCGGATCTCCCCGGGAGAGCTCCTCGTCTGAAACCGCTCAGCCCGGCATGGGGACGGCACCATCCGGCGCAACTACCACTGACCGGCCTGCTCATGGCATCCCGACGGCCCCCAACCCGGCCTCCCATATCAACTCAACGGTCTTCCGATCCTCGGTATCGGGCCGTCCATCTTCTGGGCGAACTGGAGCGCGGCCGCCGGACCCTGGACGCTCTGATGGAAGGGATGGAAGCCTCCGGCGGCCTCCGTGACGGCCGGGACAGGGACCTGCTGAATGCCATCCTTTTCGGGGTGCTGCGCTGGCGAGGCCGTCTGGATTACATCATCGCGCGCTTCTCCAAAACGCCGCTCGCTAAAATCGACCTTCCCATTTTGAACATCCTGCGGGCGGGTGTTTTCCAACTCATCTTCCTGACGCGCATCCCTCCCTCCGCCGCCGTTCACACGTCGGTAGAGATGGCCAAGTCCATCGGCGCCCCCTGGATCGGGGCCTTCGTCAATGCGGTCCTGCGCAGGGCCGCCGCCGAGCACGGATCCGTCCGGTTCCCTGATCCGCAGAAGGAGCCGGTCCGGTCGCTGACCGCCGCCTGGGCGTTTCCGGAATGGCTGACGGAACGCTGGCTGGGGCGCTTCGGCGCAGAGCGCACCGCCGACCTCTTCGAGAGCATAAATTCCATTCCGCCGCTGAGCCTGCGTGTGAACACGCTTAAAACGCGCCAAGCCGATCTCATGGCGACGCTCCAGGCCGAAGCGAAGGCCGTGGACGCATGCACGTTGGCGCCCGACGGCATCCTCGTAAAAGGCCTGCAGTCAAGGATGACGGCCTTGAGCAGTTTCCAGCAGGGCTGGTTTCAGGTCCAGGATGAAGCCGCCCAACTGGTCAGCCTGCTGCTCGCACCCCGGCCGGGGGAAACCGTGCTGGATGCATGCGCCGGCCGCGGCGGCAAGACCGGGCACATCGCCCAACTCATGAGCAACCAGGGCACGCTGGTGGCACTCGACCGGAGCGGGGCGCGGCTGGCAACGCTCAAGGAGGAGATGCGGCGTTTAGGAGTTTCCATCGTCTCCTGCCGCGAAGCGAGCCTCTCTGAAGGCTGCGCTGCAGAAGCCCCGGCCCGCTTCGACCGGGTCCTGCTCGACGCCCCCTGCTCCGGTTTAGGCACCCTGCGCCGAAACCCGGACATCAAGTGGGCCGCCGACCGGAAAGATCTGAACCGCTATCATCAGACCCAATTCGCCCTGCTCGAGCGCGCAGCAGAACGTGTAGCGCCGGGGGGTGTGCTCGTGTATGCGGTGTGCTCGCCTGAGCCTGAGGAAACCGTGGACGTCGTCCGGATGTTTCTTGCAAAGAACCCTCAATTTCAGACCAACCGAGACGTTCACGATCTTCCGGAGGCCATTCGGCCGCTCTTGGACCCGCAGGGCTTCTTGCAAACCTATCCGCACCTGCGCTATATGGATGGCTTCTTTGCAGCGCGCTTGCGATTGAAATAACAGGCGTTGAATCTTATTGTTGATCAATAGGACGCTGCTCTCACCCATGCAGCAGGACTCTGGGGAAATCATGAAACTGATTGCGCCATCGATCCTCTCCGCCGACTTCACCCGGCTCGGAGACGACATTCGGGCCGTGGAAGCCGCCGGAGCGGACTGGATTCACGCCGACATCATGGACGGACATTTCGTGCCGAACATCAGCTTCGGCCCGATGCTGGTCCAGGCGGTCCGGAGCACGACCCGGCTGCCGATCGACGTCCACCTGATGATCTCCGATCCAGACCCCTACATCGCCGCGTTCGCCAAGGCGGGGGCTTCCTACATTTCGGTCCATGTCGAAACCTGCATCCACTTAAACCGCACGATCCAGCTCATCCGGAATGCCGGCGTGCGGCCGGGAGTCGTCTTGAACCCGGCCACACCGGTGGAATCCCTGCGCTGGATCATCGAATACGTGGACCTGATCCTCGTCATGAGCGTCAACCCGGGGTTCGGCGGCCAGGCCTTCATCCCCAACAGCCTGGACAAAATCAAGGCCCTGCGGGAGATGATTGCTGAAAAAGGGCTGAAGACCCTGATAGAGATTGACGGCGGTGTCAGCGACCAAACCATCGCTGCCATCGCCGCCGCCGGCGCTGACGTGTTTGTGGCCGGTTCGGCCATTTTCAGCAGCCGCGATTACAGCGCCACCATCCGCAGTCTGCGGGAAAAAATGAATTCGTGAGGAAACCTCCATGAACGCCGCCGCCACATCAAACTCCCGCGTGCTCGTCATCCACGGCCCCAACCTCAACCTGCTGGGCTCCCGGGAGCCGCACATTTACGGACGCCGGACGCTGGAGGAGATCAACGCATCGCTTGCGGCGCTCGGCCTTCGGCTGGGGGTCTCGGTGGACGCCTTCCAGTCGAACCACGAAGGCGCCCTCGTCGACCGGATCCAGCAGGCGGCCGGGGCTTGCGCCGGAATCATCATCAACGCCGCCGCCTACACCCACACCTCCGTCGCCATCCGGGACGCCCTGGCTGCGCTCTCCATCCCGGTGATCGAAGTGCATCTTTCCAACATTCACAAACGGGAGGCCTTCCGCCACACCTCCCTGATGGCAGCGGTCGTCACCGGGCAGATTGTGGGGTTGGGGGCGGCAGGTTACCATTTGGCGCTGCGGGCTCTGGCGGAAATGATCCCGGCCCCCATGGCGGTTGCCTGACGCGCAACTGAAAGCTCATCCGCGTGAATTCTGCGACCTCATTCTTTCAAATTTTCATACTCTGCAACTTGCTGGCCTGGATGCTTCCGGCCGGCCTCGTGCGGGCCAGCTGGGCGGCGGACAACATGAGCGATTCCGAAAAGCGTGACAAGATAGAGGCGATGTACCAGAGCTACAAGAAAGATTTTCCGGGGGTGCCGGACATCCAAATATACGATGCAATGCGACTGCTGCAGGAGGGGAAGGCTCTTTTCATCGACGTGCGTGAGGAGAAGGAGCAGGAGGTGTCAATGCTGCCCGGCGCCGTCACCGAAAAGCAGTTTCTGAAGAACCCGGGAAAATACCGGGATCGCACGCTGGTCGGCTACTGCACCATCAGCTACCGCAGCGGCAAACTGGCCGAAAAACTCAACGCCCAAGGCATCACCCTTCTCAACCTCAAGGGCGGCCTGCTGGCCTGGGTGCATGCCGGCGGCAAGGTGTATGACCAAAGCGGCGAAACCAAACGCATTCACGTCTACGGCAAGAAATGGAACCTGGGGCCTAAGGATTACGAGGCGGTGTGGTGAGTTTTCTTAAGGGCCAGATCGTACAGTACAGGATACAAGGATGTGCGCGCTTTTTAAGCTGTCGCCCAGTCCTCCACTTTTAATTTTTCCACTCGATTAAACTCTTGCGTGTTGTGCGTGACGACACATAGTCTCTTTGCTAAAGCGATAGAGGCTATTTGAAGATCCCTTTCGCTTATCATCCGCCCTTTCTTTTCAAGTTGTGCCCGAATGATCCCATATTGGACGGCAGCCGATTCATCAAAAGGATGAATTTCCAGCTGTGAACGTATTTGCTCAATTTTTATGCGACGCTCCTTCTTTCTTGCAGGTGATTTTTCTATACCGTAATAAATTTCTGCCAGCGTGATTGCGGATAGCGAGAGGTCCTTGGGGCTGTGCCTCTTGATCGTATCCAATAGCCGCAGATGACCGCGCATCCAATAACTGACGATATTGGTATCAAGCAGATACATGGAATGTTTGATTAATCCAGAGAGAAATCTTTCGCCGGCATCGGCCTCGCAATTTCAAATTCCGGGTCCGGTTTAAAAATATCCCAAAATCCATCAGGCCATTGATCCTTTTCGATGGGCTCCAGAACGACCTTTACGCCTTCTTTACGAATCCTCACTTCATTGCCCTTAAGCCGAAACTCTTTGGGGAGCCTGACGGCTTGGGAACGTCCGTTCTTGAATAGCTTTGCCGTAGATTCCATATCGGCCACCATTTCCTAATTTGATATATATCAGTATATATTTTTTCACCGCCTGTCAAGGCTTATGCATCCTTTTCGTAATACCTTTGGTAATACCCTCTTTCATCCCGAATAAGACCGAGTCGACGCTCGATCAGATAGCGGAAAAACAGGCCCACCACGATCCGGAAGTTTTCCAGAAATGACCCATTCTGCCAGCGCCGGCCGGACACGGTGACGCCTCGCTTCAGGTAAACCGGCCGCCCCAGGCGTTTCAACCGCAGGGACAGTTCCACGTCCTCCATCAGCATCAAGGCTGGAAAGCCTTCGATCTCCCGCAGGGCCGCCGCCCGGACAAACTGGGCTTGATCCCCGAAACCGATGCCGGTGGTGAATGCTCTCGCGTTGTTGAGCGCGGCGATGAGCCGCCGCTTGGCGCTGACGCCGGCAAATCCCATCCCGAAACACCCGCCCGGTGCGCTTCGATCCGCCGTCAAAGCGCGGATGAGTCGTTCAGGAGCATCCCTTGCCAGAATTGCATCGGCATGCAGGATGAGCAGCACGTCGCCTCTGGCGGTTTCCACAGCCGCCCGAATCTGTCCCCCCTGCCCGGCTCGGTCTGGATTACCCGCGCGCCCTGGGCCCGGGCAGCGCCCGGCGTGCCGTCGGTCGAACCACCGTCCGCCACAATGACCTCGATGATCCGCGGAAGGCCTTGCAGAGCGGAAAGGCAACCGCCGACGTTGCCGGCTTCGTTCAAGGTCGGAACGATCACGGAAATGGTCTCAGGGGTGGAGAACGGACCCTTCCCGGAAAAGTGGTCGCCACGAAATATCCCCCAGATCAGAAATACAAAGAACGGAATATATTCCAGAAGCTTAAGCGATGGAATCTCTTTAAAAACATCGGTTCTGAATTCATGACCGAAGACCGGAAAAGTGAAGAGCATCGCTGCCTGAAGATAGAGCCAGGCCCAGGAAGGGAAAAAACACATGAACGGTGCGATCAGCAGAAGATACCATGGGTGCAGCGTGGGCAGCAAAATCAGCAGGCAGCCGATGGCCAGGTAGATGCCGCGCAGGGGATCGTCTTCCGTCAGCCAAATCCAGGCCAGGGCGAGCAGAAAAAGCGCACCCGCAGCAGCCAGCGCAACGTCCCCGAGAGCCATCCGCAGAAGCTCCATGAGACCGTCGTTGTAGTGCATGTTCATTCCGAACTCACCGAAGGAACTGAACAAGCGCACACCCGCAGAGGTGTAGGTAAAAAAGAAACCCATCGGCAACAGCAGGACCGCCAACTGCCTCAATCCGGCCTGCCGCACCCAGAAGAAAGGAGCCGTCGTGACTGCCAGGTATTTGCTCATGACGGCAAACCCAAGGCTCAAAACGCCTCCAAGATACCTGCGTCTGAGCAGCAAGAAACAGCCGAGCAGCAGGAAGAACACCTGGAGTGAATCCATGTGGCCCTCACCTGCAACGAAGACGATCACCAGCGGGTTGGCGGCATAGAACAATAGCCGTGTGGGGGGCAGCTGCCGCAGGCTGAGGATAACAGCCAAAACCGCCATGACCCCCACATCGAACAGGATGAATACGGACTTGAAAAAGAGCACGGTCGGGCTGACCATTGCGAGGAGCCTGAAGAACAGCATGGCGGCCGGCGGATAGATTGTGGCGAAAGTCTTGTTGTTGATCTGTCGCCAGATGCCGCCCAGTTCACCTTGTGCAAGAGGGGCCAATGCCGGATCCGCAGGGGCGAAAAGGTAAGGGTTGAACCCGTGGTGCTGGATTGCCCCTTCCCAGATGTACCGATAGACGTCCGTGTTCGGCGGGAAGAAAAGAAAGGCGGTTCGCGCCGCAACGCCGAGGGTAAATACCAAAACAACCGCCTGAGTGGGTGTCAGACAATTCGGAAAGGTTTGGAACATGCCGATTAAAAAAACAAAGCCTGCCCCATAAAGAACCATGGATGCGGCGGGGTGCCGGCCCAAGGGGCCGATGGCTGCAAGCAAAGCCATATCGGCCGCCCAGGCAAGAGAAAAAAGGACAAAGCCTGCGGATTTCATAAAAGGAGAGAAAACGAAAACAATAAACCGTTATGAATTTCACCGCAGCCTGCTGCGGTGAAATTCATTCGTCGTAGTATTCGAGGCCGAGATGGGTGATCAGCTCCTCCCCTTTCAGATGGCGCAGGGTGTTTTTGAGCTTCTTGAGTTGAATGAAAAGGTCGTGCTCCGGGTATAGGCCCTTGGCCACCATCGGGCTCTTGAAGTAGAACGACAGCCACTCCTGGATCCCGCTCATGCCGGACCGTGCCGCAAGGTCCATGAAGAGCGCCAAATCCAGCACCAGGGGGGCTGCCAAGATGCTGTCGCGGCAGAGGAAATCCACCTTGATTTGCATGGGGTAGCCGAGCCAGCCGAAAATGTCGATATTGTCCCAACCCTCTTTGTTGTCCCCCCGGGGCGGATAGTAGTGGATGCGCACTTTGTGGTAGAAGTCGTTGTACAGGTCTGGATAGAGCTCCGGCTGCAGGATGAACTCGAGAGCGCCGAGCTTGCTGACCTCCTTGCTCTTAAAAGACCCCGGATCCTCCAGCACCTCACCGTCGCGGTTGCCGAGGATGTTGCTGGAGAACCAGCCGCTCAACCCGAGCATGCGGGCTTTGAAGCCGGGGGCCAGAATGGTCTTCATGAGGGTCTGGCCGGTCTTGAAATCCTTGCCGCAGATGGGGACCTTTTTACTCCGGGCGAGCTCCTGCAGGGCGGGCACGTCGACCGTCAAGTTGGGGGCGCCGTTCGCATACGGCACGCCCTCCATGAGCGCGGCATACGCGTAGATCATGCTGGGCGCGATGGCCGGATCGTTGTCCAAAAGGCCTTTTTCGAAAGCTGCCAGCGAAGCGTGCACGGGGCCGTTCTCGATAAAGACCTCCGTGCTCCCGCACCAGACCATTACCGCTCGCGAGAGACCGCGGCTTTTCTTGAACCCGCGGATGTCCTCCCGGAGTTGCTCGGCCAGATCCAGCTTGGTTTTACCCCTCTTCACGTAGGTACCGTTCAGGCGCTTCACATAGGCCTGGTCGAACACCGCCGGCATGGGCCGGATGGCTTCGAGCTCCGGCCGGATCTTCTCCAGCAGATTCGACTCCAGCACCCCGGCATGCACGGCCGCTTCGTAGGCGTTTTCCTCGAAGATGTCCCACCCTCCGAACTCGATGTCCCCCAACTCCGCGAGCGGGACGAACTCCTTGATCTTCGGGACGCGTTTCTCAGTGCGCTTGCCGAGGCGAATGGTCCCCATCTGCGTCAGCGAGCCGATCGGTTTTCCCAGGTTTTTGCGTACCGCGTAAACCCCGGCCATTACCGTCGTCGCCACGGCTCCCATTCCCGGGATGAGGATGCCGAGCTTGCCGTCTGCAGGTTTGATGTCGTACCCCGTTTTCATGTCCTGTTCCCCACTGGCAAAGGCCGCCCCGAAGTGCCTGCGATGCGCTGATTTCGACGACGGTATTCGCCTTTTTGATTTGAATTCAAATGATCAAAAATTTTTCGCCCTCTCAGGCAGTTAGCCGAAAAAGCTCTATATGGGATAGCTCCTGTTCTGTCAAGAATTCCTTTACGCAAGCTTTGAGTGATGCCCTGCGCGCCATGAACTTCTCATGCGCTTACCGCAAAATTATCGCAACACGGACAGCTGTCTGTCTCACTATCCCTCAAAGGAAGAATCCAAGCCGCCTTGGGGCGGAGGTTAATAATTCTCGGTATGCGCCACAAGTCTATTTTTTGACACGTTTTGACACGTGGGTGACAAAACAACTTTAATAAAATTGTTGCTTGGGAAACCTTTTGAATTCCAGCATAGTTTGTTGTTTTGGACAACATAAAATAATATTTGCCCGATTAATTTAAAAATTCGCGCAATTACAAATTGTTATCTGTGGAGCGGCATGGAAATGCCACCTTTCAAAATCACTCCGCAAATGTAGGCCGAAGGACTGTTGGCCGGTTCTGCTGCCGTACAATATCGAGCATGCTTTTTGCAAGTTTGACACGCAGATATAGTTATCGTATAATGAGTATAATAACTACTCATAAAGAAGGTGCGTTTGGACAACCTGCTTGCAGGCCTTATTTCATCCAAGACCCGGGTCAAGCTTCTCATGCGCTTCTTCCTGAACCCGCAGACACGGTCCTACCTTCGGGAACTCGCCAAGGAGTTCGACGTGTCGACCAATGCCGTTCGTGAAGAATTAAACCAGCTGACCCGTACCCATCTCCTCAAAAGCGAAAGGAGCGGCCGGCAGGTTTTTTACATGGCCAATACCGAGCACTCTCTTTTTCCGGAGCTCCGCTCGATGATTCAAAAGGTCATGGGGATTGATCAGGTTATTGACGGCATTGTCAATCGGATAGGCAAATTGGAGTGCGCTTATTTGATTGATGATTATGCCGCAGGCAAAGACAGCGGCATCATCGATATTCTGCTAGTTGGCAACATTGATCATTATCATCTCAATGATTTGACCCGGAAGACAGAAAGCTATGTGAAACGCAAAATCCGAACACTTGTCATCTCTATCAGCGATAGAGACCAGTTGAAGGGTCTGTTGAAGCACCGCCCCCATATTTTAATCTGGAAAGCGGACCCGGCTAACGTCAAAACAGACTATGAAGGTCATCCATGACTGATCCGGAGAAGAAATCGCAATTATGCAAAACTCTCATGATGATTAGCAGAGTGGTGTTGTCTCATGGGATATTCGATATTGAGACCTAACCCTCTTTTTTCCTTGTTTTATGCGTCACTTCGTGGATAATTTTCAGGAGATAAAAGAGAGATCGATAGGCGCCATCGGGCCGCTTCTGATACGGCAGGTGCTGACCAAGTTGATCTTCTTTGTTGCCAATATCGCGCTGGCCCGCCTGCTTGTCCCAAAGATATTCGGCGTGTATGCCATCGTGAGTTTTATTGTCCAGTTCTTTTCAATCTTTGGCGAAGTTGGCCTGGGAGCAGCACTGATTCAGAGAAAGGACCAGCTCGAAGAGTTCGAACTCTCTTCGATATTCTGGTTCCAGCAGGCGGTCGCGTGGTGCATGGCAATAATCCTGATGCTTGCCGCCCCGCTCCTGGTGACGTTCTACCCATCACTCCCCTCCGTCGGTGTCTGGCTGGTAAGGGCCATGGCAGTGTCGCTAGTTGTTTCGTCGTTAAAAAGCGTGTCGGTGCTACAGTTGGAACGAAACCTTGATTTCAGGCGGATTGCCTACATCGATATTATTGAAAGCATCTCCTTTCATGCCGTTGCTGTGGGATTTGCATTTGCGGACTGTGGGGTATGGAGTTTTGTTATTGCAGCGATCTGCCGGAGTGTAGCCTCGGTTGTGGTTGTCTTCTCCTGTTCTCAATGGCGACCGGGTTTTGAGTTTGATTTCGCAGCAGTGCAGCAGCTATTGCGTTTCGGCATTCCCTACCAGGGCAACAATGTCCTGGGTTTTTTGAAAGATGCCGTCACGCCGATATTCGTAGGGGTCTATGCCGGGGCCTCAGCGGTTGGATTCTTGGACTGGGCTAAAAACTTTGCCTTTGCCCCGCTGATGCTCTCGGGGGCCTTCGGCCGGGTTGCATTTCCGACATTTTCCCGGATTCAGGAGTACAGGGAGTCACTGGCACGGACGGTGGAGCGTTCCATCAGGATGCTGACCTTGATCATGTTCCCGATCACCGCCGTGATGCTGGCTGCCGCACCGGAGTTGATACAGCTGGTGTATACGGAAAAATGGCTTCCCGCCCTGCCCGCTTTTTATTTTTTCTGTACTTCACCAATGGTGATCGGAATCGTGCTGCCGATGTACAGCGCAATTTTATCCCTTGGCAATTCCAAGGTGCTGCTGTGGATGACGGTTCTGCTGCTGCTGCTGGAATGGGGAATTGGAATTCCCGCCGTTCTGTATGCAGGATTCAACGGCATTTCATTCAGCCAGCCGATAATTGCTCTGATATTCTTCTACATCTATCGGGCAGTTCTTCTCCGTGAAAGAGTTGTAGTCGCCACGTTCAAAAATATTCGGTATCAAGCCGTTGCCGCAGGCGCTACAGGTGTCCTTCTGAAATTGTGCATTGCGGTTCTGCAACCAGGAACCTTCATGCTGGTCGCCCTGTTGCTTCTGACTCCCTTGGCGTATCCGGCTATTTTGCTGGTGGTACAACCAAAACTACTAAAAGAACTTCTCGAATATCTGACGCTCTGCGTTGGCAACAGGGGGATGAGTTCATGAAAAAGGTTCTCCTTATTAATCCCTTTGAAACCCAACAGGATGGGTTTTCGAATCCTCCGGTGGGGCTGCTTTATCTTGCGGGCACGCTGCTGCGCCACGGCATTGAAGTCTTGGTTGTAGACGGCTGCCGGGAGGGAAAAGATGCGGTTGTTACAGCATTAAGCGAATTCCGGCCGGATTTTGTCGGTATCACCTGCCTCACACCCGGCAGAAAGCGTGCCGTTGAAATTGTGTCTCTGACCAAGCAGATTGCCGGCGATATTCCTGTCGTGCTGGGGGGGGCGCACCCAACCATAATGTACCGACAAATGATGAAACAATACCCGCAGATAGACTATATCGTCCGGGGAGAAGGTGAGCAGACCCTGCTTGAGCTGGTACAGGGGGTCTCTCTGCAAGAAATTGACGGGCTTGTGTATCGTCAGGATGGTGTCACTGTTAAGACGAAGCCACGGAAATATTGCGACAATCTGGATGATATCCCCTTTCCCGCCTGGCACCTGCTCGATCTTTCCCGCTACCCCGGCCGGGGTGACGGTACACATAACGGCGTCATCTTACGGGATGCACCGCGAATTTCGGTTACCTTCTCCCGTGGCTGCAGCGGCCACTGTGACTTCTGCTCAACGTGGTGGATCTGGAAAGGGTGGCGTCATCGTTCCGCCAAAAACATGGCTGACGAACTGGAAATGCTCTACCGAGACCATGGTATTCGTCATTTCTGCTTTGCCGACGATGCCATGACAGTTGATCGTCGGGCGACGGTCGAGCTGTGCGACGAAATCATCAGGCGGAATCTGATTATCGCCTTTCATGTAACCACTCGGACGGACTGTGTCGATGAAGAAATGCTGTTGAAGCTGCAACAGGCAGGGTGCTACATGGTGGCCTTCGGCATCGAGACCGGTTCGCCACGACTGCTCAAGGAGATGGGCAAAGAGAATGACATCGAAACTTCAATCCGTGCCATTTCACTCTGCAAAAAAATCAAACTGCCGGTAACGGCCCTTTTGATCGTTGGAAGTGTCGGGGAGACTGAGGAAACGGTGTTGGAAACCCGCGACCTGCTGAGGCAGGCCATGCCGGATGAGGTCGGTTGCACCGGCGCACTATGGATATTGCCTGGAACAAAATTGTACCATGACTGTCGTCGCAGGGGGATAATTGATGATAATTTCTGGCTGGGTGATGAGCCATATATGGTCTACACGATGGAACATTCACGTGAGACCCTGCAGCGATTTGTTCGAACGATCAACAGTTATAAGGGGCACGTGAGAAAGGCTATTGAAAAGGCGAAAAGACTGCCCAGGATACTACATAAAATCAGAGTGATGACTCAATGATCTGCCCTGTCTGCGGCAACACTTTTTTCTCTACATGGGGAAAGGTGAACGATTATGCTATTGAGCGATGTCTGGGGTGCGGGCTTGGTATCACATCTCCCTTTCCCGAAAATGGCGATCTGGTTGCGGTAAACCAGAAAATATATTTGCTTGAACATCGTATTAATACATATCTTTCTCGGGGCAAGTATTTTAAAAATCGCTATCACCGACAACTTCGTGATATTCATTTTTTTAAGTCAGGTGGCAAGCTGCTTGATATCGGCTGTAACATCGGCCTGTTTTTAAACGAAGCCCGTATTGCCGGGTTTGATACGACCGGGGTCGAGTTGAACCATGAGTGCGCTGAATATGCGCGGGGTCATTTCGATCTGAAGGTCCATTCCGACTACCTTAACAAGATCGACTTTGAAGCCGCTTCGTTCGATGTCGTGACCCTATATGACGTCCTGGAACATATTCCTGACCTGCACGGTATTCTTTCTGATATCAGAAACATATTGACACCAAACGGGTTACTCGTGGTGCAGTCCCCGAACCTCGACAGTCTCATGGCTGAATTGACAAAATCCACTTGGAGTTGGCTGAGCCCTCCGGATCACTTGTTTCATTTCACACCGAGCTCGCTCTGCTCACTGATTGAAAATTCCGGTTACAGCATCCTGCGCGTAAATACCTGGGAGCCGGCGGATGCTTTCTGCGATGACGTTATACTCGCGCGACTGGGTAATTCTCTTCCTGCAAAAATAGCACGTAAGTTGATACGACTCACCGGCCTTGCATTGGTACCGGTGACATTGATTCAAAAAACTTGGTGGCGCAGGCAAAAAGGGGCTTTGGTTGAAGTTTACGCTGCAAAAACAATCGACTGCCTAAAATCGAACAGCTGTAAAATCGACAGAAAAATTCCCAATGATCTGTAATCTGTGTACATCAACCGATTCGCGACCGTTCCTGAAAAGCGGAACGCACGAACTGGTCCAATGCTCCCATTGCGGGCTTATCCGTACGGAAACATTCCGCCATGGAGAAACGTCATATACAGGGGATGACTATTTTAAGATTAAAAACCAGTACGTCAGACACTGGAATGACTTTCTCGGCATGTTTCGTACCCTCGTTGCAAAGATAACAGAACATCTGCCTCCACCGGCCCGCCTGCTGGATGTAGGCACCGGCATCGGAATTCTGCTGGCGGCAGCTCGGGAAGCAGGCTACAGCATCCAAGGCGTGGAGGTTTCGCCCTGGGCAGCGGCTTTCGCCCGTGAAGAGAAACAACTGAATGTGGTCGCCGGAACCCTTGCCGCGGCTTCGCTGAAGCCAGGACAGTACGATGTGGTTGTGCTTAATCATGTCCTCGAGCATGTCGAAAACCCGCGTGAATTGCTGGCCGAGGCAAGACGGGTGATGGCGGATGATGGTCTGCTGGTGGTCGGTGTGCCGAATGTGGCCAGCTTGATGCTTTCATTGATGAGAGGCCGGTGGGCTTCCCTGCGTCCGGAGGAGCACATCTGGCACTTCGCTCCGGCAACACTCCGCCGCCTGCTGCGCGAGAGCGGCTTCAGCGAGGTGGCCTTCGAGGCCAGAGAGAATCACATCCCGCAAGGATGGGGCGTCAAGGCCCTGATCATTCGCCTGATCAATTTTATTGCAGTGCAGCTGGGGCTCGGCGAAGCAATGCTGAGTTTCTCCCGAAAAACACCCACAAGGAAAGTCTTTAATTATGAAAAGACAAATTTCTGACAACCAGAAAGGTGAAATAGAGTTCAGAAAAAAGCTATACTTGCAACAAATCGAAAATAAGACGGTTTTCGAGGATGAATTTGATGCGGCTGGCATTGAAAAAATCCTGAAGGTCAGGATGGAGAAAACGCGTGATCAAATGACGCTACTCCAGAGTAAAAACATTTCACTGTCACCATACATAGAAATTGGGGCTGAAAGATGTCAACGATCACTCGTTATGGAAAACGATCTTGGGCTCAACGGTGGTGCTGCATTAGACATCTCTTTTGACATGCTAAAAAGCTGTAATCATTACCAGAATGTTTTTAATAAACCTAAATCTCCAATAAGAATTTGTTGTGATGCGAATAAACTACCCTTTATTACCAGTTCGATTCCATTCGTATTTTGCTACGAAACACTTCATCATTTTCCTGAACCTACTCCCATTACAAAGGAAATCTTTAGAGTAATGCTTCCGGGAGGTTTCTTTTTTTTTGACGAAGAACCCTATAAGCAAGTCTTGCATTTAAAATTATACAAAGGACGAAAAATTTATTCAAAAAAGTCCTTGGATAGGAGTATAATAAAAAAGGCAACAGATCGCTTTTTTTGCAATAGAAGCTGTAATGAGATCGATCACGGAATAATTGAAAATGATAACTTGTCTTTAAAATTATGGAAGCAAGCACTTGCGCATTTTGATGAAAAAGAAATAATGCTGTCATCCACAACTTTTTTTCAATCTGATTTATTTCATCCAAACTCAAAATTAACATACTTGGCTGCATACTTGCTTGGTGGCAATATTTCCGGAGTGTGCCGAAAAGCGGGGCTATATAAAGATAAAAATAGAACTATTTTCAATACTCTTATTTGTCCTTCATGCAGAGAGTTAGGCAATGAAGTCCTGTTGATGCAGGAAAATTTATCATTTTTATGTCCTAACTGTTCTAAAAAGTATCCGAATATAGATAATGTGTTGTTTCTATTTTCATACGACAAATTTGAAGAACTATATCCCGATATTTTTCATTCATTTCAAAACAAATAGGTATCACGTTGAATAATTTAATTATGTTACCTCATTAAGATTATTTTAAAACCTTACATCAATGAAAATTAAAGCAGGTTTTCTGGTTTCTTATGATTGGGAGCTCCTGAAATTCTCTGCTCCATTAGTGTACCCATGGGTGGACCGAATCTGGCTCTCACTGGATAAAAACCGTCTCACCTGGGCCGGGAATTCATTTAAATGGGATGAACAGGGTTTTCAGGATCTTTTAAGCCGAATCGATCATAACAAAAAAATTGAAATATATGAAGATCATTTTCATATTCCCAGACTCAGCACCATCCAGTGTGATACGAGGCAGAGAAACATGCTGGCCCGTCAAATGGGCGAAGACGGATGGCACCTTCAGGTGGACGCGGATGAATATTTGCTGGACTGCAAAGGGCTCGTTAACTATCTGCATACGATCACCGTCAGGCCAGCTCGACCCTGCACCGTCTTTGCCAACTTGATACCTGTGATCAAAAAAACGACGACCGGCTACCTGGTTGTAAAATTCAGGAAAAGAAATTACGAGGTTTTTCCACTTGCCTTTCATCTACCCCATTTCCGTTCTGCAAGACAAACTGGCGCCTACTGTCGTCTTTCGAGGTACTTCGTTTTCCACCAGACCCTTTCAAGAAGCCCTCAAGAAGTGAAAAACAAATTGGCGAACTGGGGACACAACCGGGATTTTGACGGAGACGCATTTTTTAAGCTTTGGGACTCCTTGGATGAGAGCAATTACCGATCAGCCAGGAACTTTCATCCACTCTTTCCCTCATCTTGGCCCGAACTCGAGCTAGTTAGGGCCAGAGATATTAACGAACTGATTGCCGTCTACCGGCCTAAACCAGTGAGCCCGTTAAGAAGGTTGATGGTCAGGGTGTTATCTTTTGCCAAACATGGGCGTGTCTGAAGAATTCAGCTCCCGCCGATCCACATAGCCTGCCCTTACACGGGAAGCCACTTGGGTGAGCATGGGATGAATCGGTGGCTGATTTGAACGGTTCATTTGTTGAAGAAGGCCCAAATGATCACTCTCTTTTCTGCAGAATCGAACAAACCATGTGGCTTCAGCCGTTGGCAGATGAAAAGTCCATCGTGAGCTACATGAACCATAAAGCCCATTCGGCCGTCTATATTGTTATTTTAAACTGGAATGGTTGGAAAGACACCTTCGCCTGCTTAGACAGTGTCTTTAAAACCACGTATGCAGACTATCGGATCATCGTTTGCGATAACCATTCCACAGACGGCTCATTCAGACACCTCAGATCATATTTGGGCGGCCGATTCCCAAATGCAGTCTGGGGTGGCCAACTGTCATGGCCTGACCATAGAACCGCCCAGAGGGTCGAGTCCGCCGAACTATGCAGCCCCTTACTATCACCCGGCGACGGAACCGCATGTGAACACGGGGTCGTGCTTGTCCGGACCGCTTTCAATTTGGGTTTCGCCGGTGGGAACAACATTGGAATATCCTTTGCTTTATCTCAAGGAAATGCTGACTACATCTGGATTCTTAACAATGACACGATCGTCGAACCGGAAACGCTTTCTGCCATGATCGAACGGATGAAGGCCGTTTCCGACGCAGGAATCTGCGGTTCCACCCTTCTTTACTATGACAACCCCCAGCGGATTCAATCTCTCGGCGGCGCACACTACCTGAAATGGGCGGGGATCGGGGTACAGCTGGGTGCGAATGAAAGGTGGCCCATGGACGTTCGGGCCGAGTCGATCGAGAAAGAGATGAGTTATGTGGCGGGTGCATCGATGCTGGTCTCCAAGAAGTTTTTGGAGACAGTCGGGTTGATGGAGGAAAGCTATTTTCTGTATTTTGAAGAAATAGACTGGGTCCAGCGTTCTGCGGGGCGGTTCAAATTGGCATACTCACCGGGCTCCATCGTTTATCACAAGGAGGGCGGCGCCATCGGTTCAAGCGGGTCCGGAAAACGCCGGAGTCCACAGTCGTTTTTCTGGCTGACGCGAAGTCGCCTGCTGTTTACGACGAAATACTATCCGGCGGCTATTCCATCGGTGACGCTTTACAGCCTGATCAACTGCATGCAATGGGCTGTTTTGAATCGCAACCCGCGCATTCTCCTGGCCGGTATCAGAGCTTTTGCGAACGCCGGCCGCAGCGCGATGCAAAATCGGTGTGCCCGATGAAAGCCTCCTCCCGCATCCTAATTCTGTCCCCCTTCGGCGTGTTCCCACCCCGTTCCGGGGGTCACAGCGCCATTCTCGAGCCTGCCAGAATCCTGGCTCGTGCAGGAATGGAAGTCACGCTTTTCGGTTACGGCATTCGACGGTTTGAGGCTCTTCGGCATTTTCGGTCGTTTCTTCGGCCCATTGAACCCAACCTGAACGAGTACCGCTACGTTTCGATCTGGAACTGGGTTGACTACTGGCAACGAGGACGAATCGGCATCCCACCGGTAAACGCCGCCAAATTCGTGTCGCGTTCCGATCCGAAACTGCTGCGGGATATATTCATCGGCGCCGACATCGTTCATTATGAATGCCCATGGCTTTTCCCCTATTACCCGGCCAAGAAGCCGCGCGTTTTCGTTGCCCAAAATGTCGAGGCACGCCTGTCGGAAAGAGAGGAAAAAATACCCGAGGCGATCCGCGGGCAGATTGCCAGCATGGAACGAGATGCGTGGCGTCAGGCTGATCTCGTCCTATGCCTCACCCGCGAAGATCGGGAGGCGCTGATATCGCGCTACGGCAGCCGGGAAGCGTTTGTGCTGCCTGTCGGAGTAGACACTGGAGCCCTGAGACCCGCCACGGAATCGCAAAAAGCAGACGCTCGCCGAAAACTGGGTCTGGATGGGAAATTTGCAGTGCTTTTCACCGGATCGCGGTATCTGCCGAATCGAAATGCGCTGGCTCTCATGGATACCTGGTCCAAGCAGGTTGCCGACCATGATGTAATATGGATAGCGGCCGGTTCGGTCGGTACGAGAACGAAATCGCGGGATAATTTCATCCAAACCGGGGAACTGCCAAACCTCGAAGACTGGTTTCGTGCGGCCGATTGCTGCATCAACCCTTTGGTCGAGGGATCCGGCATGAACGTAAAGATGCTCGAGTTCCTCGCGCACGGCCTTCCGGTCGTCTCCACTCCTTTCGGCGCCAGAGGAATCGAGATTCAAGACGGTACCCATGCCCTGATCAGGGAGGTCAGTCAATTCCCGCAGGCATTGAAGGCTTTGAAGGACAGTGCTGAACTGAGGCGCAAACTCGCGCAGAACTCGCGGCGGCTCGTCGAGGAACAATATGCCTGGGAGGTCATCGGCAAAAAGCGCCATGCGCTGCTGCTATCCATCACTGCAACCAAGCGGCAGGGTTCTCTTGCTGGGTAGAGCCGCTTCGTACACGCATTGGGTGCAGCAGGGCTAAAGCTCTTGAGAAGGAACAAAAGACCCAGGAGATGAACGAAAAAGGTCCGCCCCGACAAACGGCCAGGGAGGTGTTTCGCCGGCGGCACGTCCCCACAACCCCACTCCGGCCGGACGGCGATCGATCGCGGCGGTGATCAGTGCGATCTTAATGCCCAAGCGCCGTCTGCCGGCTTGAGCCCAGATCGTCCTTGGCTGACTTCTGCCTCCCCAGTGAGCACTTGTCTACACCCGCGAGTACCATTCCAGGTCCGCTTTGATCATTTCCTCGATGATCTGTTCAAACTGAGTCTCGGGATACCATCCCAATTTCTTGTGTGCTTTGGACGCATCTGCCCTGGAGGATGTGCACCTCCGAAGGGCGATACAGGTTCTCGTCGACTTCCAGGTAGTCGCGATAATCCAGTTTGACCTGTTTGAAGGCAATGTCCAGAAACTCGCGGACGGTATAGCACCTGCCGGTGGCGACGACATAGTCCTCGGGGGTGTCCTGCTGCAGCATCTTCCACATGGCGCGGACATAATCGCGGGCATGGCCCCAGTCGCGCTTGGCCTCGATATTGCCGAGTTTCACTTTTTTTTCCAACCCCAGCTTGATTTTGGCGGCGGCGGATGTGATCTTGCGGGTGACGAACTCCGGTCCGCGTCGGGGGGATTCATGGTTGAAGAGGATCCCTGAGAGGGCAAACACCCCGTAGGCTTCGCGATAGTTCCGCGTGAGTTCGAAGCCCGCCATTTTGGATATCCCATAGGGTGAACGCGGGTGGAACGGTGTGTCTTCATTTTGAGGGGTTTCCTTGACGTGCCCAAACATTTCGCTGGACCCCGCAAAATAGAATTTGCAGGTCGGCACCTGGCGCTTGAGGGATGACAGCACGTAATGCGTGCCGTTGAGGTTGGTGTTGATGGTCGAAAACTCGTCTTCGAAGGAGTATGACACGTAACTTTGCGCCGCAAGGTGGTAGCACTCGTCCGGCTTGACATCGGCGATGATGTTGAACAGTGACGCATAGCTTTCAAGCGATGCGCTGTGGATGTGGATTTCGTCCATGATGTTTCGGAGCCGCCACATGCGCGAGCGCGGGTCTTCTATGGCGACCCGCCGCACGATGCCGTGTACGTCATAGCCCTTCTCAAGCAGCAGTTCTGCCAGATAACTCCCGTCCTGACCCGTGATTCCGGTGATGAGTGCTTTTTTCACGTTTCTCTCTGCCTTTGTTAAGATAGGTTATAGGCTTGCCGAATCCGCAGGTCTTTCAGTCTCCAAGCAATTCCGGGGCGAGCTTATGCATGACGGCTTGCCAACTATAAAGCGACCGCACTTGCTTTATCCCCTCTTCTACGAATTTGGCTCGCGTCGCTTCATCCCTTAGCAACTGGACGATCCTGCCGGCCAGGGCGGCGGTGTCGCCGTAGTCGACGAGATAGCCGCACCTTCCGTCCTGGACAATCCGACGGATGGAATCAACGCGCGTGCTGATGACGCTGGTGCCGGCGGCCATGGCTTCGACCACCGTCAGGCCGAATCCTTCGAACACCGAAGGGATGACCGCACATTGCACTTTATTATACCACGTATTGAGCGAACCCTCAGGTATAAAACCCAAGAAATCCACATTGCGCTCCAGGTTCTGTGCCCTGACGAAATTTTTCAGCAGGGGCAGATCCTTGCCGACACCACCCACATGCAGCATGACATCTGGAATTTGACGAGCGACCTCCGGGAAGGCCCGGATCAGGAAATCAACACCTTTGCGCCGATCGATTCGTCCAACGTACAGAAGGCTGTTGCGGTGCTTCCGGACACCCGGCATCGGGAAGAACTGGCTGGTGTCCACCCCGGGCGGGATGACCGCCAGCTTTCCCGGCGGGATGCGGTATTTCCGCACAAGGATGTCCCGGCTGTCCTCGGAAATGCAGATGATACGGTCTGCCAGCCGGTAGGTTCGACGCTCCAATGGGATGAACACCCGTTTCCAGAATTGCGCCTGAATGTAGTGGGATTGTTGCCACCACGTGTGGTAGCAGGTGGCGACGACCGGCACCCGGGCTTTTTTCAGCAGAAATATCCCGCCGGGTCCGCATTGAATGTTGATCCGCGCGAGCGCATGCCCGTCGATGAGCCTGCCCACCGCACGGTGCAGCCACAGGGAGAAGCTGATGTTGCGAAGGGGCCCATGGAACGCCGGCCTGACCCGGATGTGATTGGGGACACGGTTGTCGCAGGGCGAAAATACAAGATGGCTGGCTTCCGGCAGGCGCCGGGTGACTTCCACCAGGTAGCGGCCCATACCGCCGATAAACGGCAGGAAGTCGTCGCTGAATATCCCAAGCCTCATAGGGTATACCCGGTCGCTCCCCGATGCCTGAACTTGAAAGGTTTGAAAAGCGCCTGGCGCCTGTCAGGTGCCGGGCGCTTTGGATGTCTGGAATAAAAAAGCATGATAGCACGACGCGATGTGCGGCCAGTTGAATTTTTGGTTGACGACGAAGCGGACCGTTTCGCGGTTGAAATGCGAGTGGCGGATTTTGTCGAGGTACTGGTGGACATTGCGCTCTTCTACGAGATGGCCGGTGACGCCGTCGATGACGGCATCCCGCAGCCCCTCGATGTTGCTGGCGATCACCGGAAGCCCGGAGCTGCCGGCTTCCAGTGCGGCAATCCCGAAGCCCTCCATGTCCCCCGGAATCCGGATGTTGGGCATGATGAAAAGGTCCGCAAAAGCCATCAGCCGCTGACGCGTGGCGTTGGGCACTTTGCCCAGCAACGCCACCCGGTCCGCCAGCCCGCGGTTCTGAATCAGGCTCTGAACCGCCTGAAAATCCGGGCCGCCGCCGGCAATGATGTAGCCGTATTCCCTGTCCAGCTGAGGCATGACGTGGGAGACAAACCACGCCACTCCTTTGCGGGGCACCAGCCGGCCCACCGTCAGAAGAATTTTCCGGCCCTTAAGGTCAATGCCCGCCTGCGCTTCGATGTCGCGCAACCCGGATGGATCCGGCGCTGGAAGATCAAACTCGGTTGGATCGATCCCATACGGCACAACGCGGCATTTTTCAGGAGGAATCCGCCGCTGGAGGCATTGCTCCAGCCCGTGCCGGCTGCCGCAGAAAATCAGATCCAGGCGGCACAGGCACCGGGGAACGAGCATCTGGTAAATCGCCCGGGGATACGTCACGTCCAATCCATGTACACTCGCCGAGACCCGTGCGCCGGTGAGGCGCTTTAAAATCAACCCGATCGGCGCCAGCAGGCCGTCACATAAATGGATGCAGCCGATGGGGTGCTTGCGGCAAAGCCAGACAGCTTTCACCAGGCAGTAAGGCAAAAACCAGAAAAGATGCTTTCGGGAGCGGCTGAGGGTGATCTTATAAACCGTGCAGGTCTTTTCGAACTGCCGGATGAGGTGGTAGCTGTAGATCTCAAGCCCCCCGACCTTGGGGGGATAGTTCCGGGTGATGAAAAGAATCAACGGCTTCATTCGACCGATCGGCTGTCTTCATCGAATTTTTTCGCCGCCACCCTCCGCTGCCGCCGCTCGAACCGCATCTGGCTGATCTGTTCGGAAATCAGGCTCATCATGAAGACCAATACGCCGTTTGTAAATAAGAGGGCGCTCATGTTGGTGAAGCGGCCTTGCGAAAAATAAGTAATCGCATAATTGATGAACCCCAATAATACCATGGCGAGGCTGACCGGCAAGAACACCCTCATCGGCGAATACAGGGTGCAGATCCGGATGATGATCATAAAAAACCGCACTCCATCCCGGAACAGTTTGATCCCGCTGGTTCCCCTTTTTCGAGAGCGCGCCTGGATCGGTATATACTTGAGGCTCCTGCCAGAGCGCAGCACGCCGAGAGTCAAGGTCGTAGGATAGGAATAGGTATTGGGCAATAGATACAGAAAGCCATGGGCGATATCCGCCTTCACCGCCCGGAAACCGGAGGTCAGGTCGTGAATCGGGAATTTGGCGACATAAGACCCGAGCCAATTGTAGACTTTGTTGCCGATGGCGCGTCCGAAAGATGCTTGGCCGGAAAAAGAGCGCGCCCCGACCACCATGTCGTATTCGGGAAACAGCTCCAGCAGTCGCGCAACGTCTTCAGGTTTGTGCTGGCCGTCGGCATCCATGAAGACCAGGATGTCGCCGGACGCCGCGCGAATGCCGCTCTTGATCGCTGCGCCGTTGCCGATGTTGTAGGGGTGGCTGTACACCTCCGCCCCAGCCTCGTGCGCGGCCTTGGCGGTTTGGTCCGTGGAGCCGTCGTTGACCACGATGACTTCAGCTTCGGGATACAAGGAACGAATCTCCCGCACCAGAGTCCGGATATTCTCGGCTTCATTGTGCGCCGGGATGATGATTGAAATTTTGGAAGTCTGCATGATCTCAAAGGCACTCGGATAAGGCGCCGCTCTGCCGGGGAGGTTTCGTTATCAGGCAACCTGCTGGGTTCACGGCAATAGGCTGTTCAAGCCCAATCTCGATGATGATTCCATTTTACCTCTAAGGAACAGATTTCTCAACAAGTTGTTTTAGGACGTGCCTCTATTGGTTGATGGTTCACTTCCATGGGCCGGCGGCCGCTTCGGGGAACACGATATATCTGCGACCGATGAAATTGAATGTCAGTCCTGCTATGCAGGCTGCGGATTTTGAGAGGAAAGGTGACATGGATGCATCCAACATCCAGCGGGTCACAGAAAAGTCAAGGACGACGACCCCTCCGACGACCAGCATGTACCAAAAGGCTTCAGCAGCTGCATTCCAGCGCGCTTTATGGCGAAAGAGCAGGCCGACGCACAGGAGGTAGTCCAAAAGAGCCGCCGGAAAAAAAGCCAGATAGATTGCGGTGGAATCTCCGGTGCCCGCTCTCCGCAGTAACAGGAAGAGAATTATGTTGATGATCGCCGCAACACCCGCAATGCCCGCGTACAGAAAGAGCTGGACGGGTACCGGAGCCTTGAAGGCGTTGTATCGCAAAATGCAGTACAGGGCGCGGAAGCCGTCTCGGACCCCGATTTTCTTCCCCTCTTCATAGGTCCGTCCGGCATAGGAAACGCCCATTTCATAAATGCGCAGCCGCATCTGGGCGACCTTGGCCACTAGTTCAGGCTCGATTCCAAACCGCGATTCCTGAATCCGAATGGATTGAATGACCTCCCGCCGGAACACCTTGTAGCAACATTCCATGTCCGTAAGGTTCAGGTCCGTCAACATGTTGGAAAGCAGGGTGAGAAACCGGTTGCCGAGATAGTGCCAGAAATAAAGCACACGATGCGCACCGCTCAAGGTGAAACGAGTCCCCAGAACCACATCGGCGGAGTTCTCTATTATGGGTTCGATCATCCGCTTGAGATCGCGCGGATCATATTCAAGGTCGGCATCCTGTATGGCGACGATGTCTCCGGTGGCATTCCGGATGCCGGTGCGCAATGCCGCGCCTTTCCCCTGGTTGATCTCATGCTGAAGCACCGTGACTTCGCTGTTCTGCGATGCCACATCCCGGGCGATTGTGAGGCTGTCGTCCGTGGAAGCGTCATCCACAACGATGATTTCCAGCCGGAGCGCTTCATCCTGGATCGCAAGCGTCCGTTTTAAACATGCCCGCAGCGTGCGAGCTTCGTTGTAGCAGGGCATGACGATGGACAGTCGAACACAGCCCGGCCGGGTGGAACAGATATCGATCATTCGACTCTTCTCGCAAGGACCCATTCAGGCCATGAATGCTTGAGGTATCGCACATGATTCCAAAAGAACGCCGTCGAAAAAATGGCCATGCCGTAGATGAAAGGTCGCAGCGGGATCGAGTAGCGAGGAAATGGCGCTCCGACAACGTGTAGGGCAGTGAAATAAATCAGCAGCAGGGAAGTGAACCTGACGACGGGCAGCGTTTCAGGCCCCATCTTCAGGGATGCGGCAGGCAGCCAAGCCAGAGCGCAGCCTAGCATGGCGAGGCACACGAATGGAAAATGCAGAAACTTCATGAGGCGATGGGTCCACACGAAGAGAGGCTCATCGTAATAAGGGGAGCGGTCTACTGAATATATGAAGACATCCCCCTGCCCCTGAACAATATCCCATGACCAGAACGCCAACGGTTTTTTCAGCAAAAACCAGATGGCGTGCTCCGCAGGTGCTTGCCGGAACCGCTCCACTATCTCTGCAACGACGGTTCCCTTGCTCCTTCCAATCTCCGAAGACCGGGGATCGAATTGATAGTGGTACCCGTAAGTCTCCTTTTGGTGGTCGTACATGAAATCAGTATAAATGCCATGGTGCAGAAAGGCAACCATGAGCGTGTCGTCAAACGTGAAGCGTTGTCAGATTCGGAAAACCAAGGAGCAATCAACAGCAGAAACCCCAACAAAAACGCAACAGTCCTCTTGGCACCTTCTCGGGTAGGGATCACTCCATAGAGGGACAATGCCAGCAGCATCGGAAAATACAGAAGGCTGGGCCGTATCAGGGACGCGGCTGCCAGCAGGCCGCCCAGAACCCCTGCGGCCTTCCAGGACGTTCGCGATGACGCCAAGCTCACCCACCCGGCAGCGACCACCAGAAAAAAGCAGAACAGGGTCTCGGTCAGCAGGTAGCTGTTTACAACAATCAGATGCGGACTCAGCGCCGTCAGAAGGGCCGCGGTAGCAGCCCAGGGAAGATTCAGAAACCGGCGATACATCACATAGGCCAGCGCCACGGTCAGAGTACTGATGAGAACCTGGCTGAACAAGACCTGGGCAAGAATGCCGGGGACAGCTTGGTCTCCCATGAACAGCGTCAGGAACAACGGATAGCCGGGGCTTCTGACGGCGTCCGGCAAAATGTCGGCGGTTTTGGTTTCTTCGGATAATCCTCGATGGTCTCTGGAATAGATGCCGTGATGGTATAGGTTGTAGGCATACGTGAAGCTTTATCCCGCGTCCGCACGAATGGCAGGCTGAGCAACCACGGTCTTGCACAAGAATTCACTGCGCAGGTAAAAACCGGCCGCCAGGAGCAAGCATCAGACGAGCGTGGCCTTGGCCGTTGACGAATCATTAAGATCTGCTTCAATTTGAAAAGCGCATAACCGCGGCTCGTGAAGACCAGTTCCAATTCGGACATGAAGAAGGTCTTCAGGCACCTGCGCGCGTCCGGATCGAAGCCGTCTGCAAATCCGTCGAGAACGTCCAATCGAACCAATAAATGTGAGGCCTCCAGGCGGCCGACTTCCGGATCAAATCTCCAGCCGTGGCCGAGCGCAGCAAGGCGTTCCGGAAGAAGCCATCTGCCTGAATCATGTCGCGATCGCTATAATAAATTCGGTTTCCCATGAAGAGGCAGATTATTTTTTCACCCGGGGCCAGATTCGCATTGGCGTAGCGGATCACATCGTACTCCGCCCGGAATTTACGGATGTACTGATCGCGGTTGAGATTCTCCCGAAAGATAACTGATGGGATCGATGACCCGGAACTGCTCCGCCACGTAAAGCAAATTCTGGCCCAGCAGCCACACCAGAAGGGCGGCCGCCGCCCCGCCGGCGCAGGCGGCTCGGCGCCGATCCGCTGCATCCCCGAGCCATCCAAACAAACGGTTGAGACCGAAAACGGACAGGATGACCAACGGTGGAATCGCCGGCCCGACATAGCGGATGCGCATATCGGCTTGGAAAAAAGCGAACAAGATAAAGAGAGCGCAAAAAGCCAAGAGGACCGCTCGCTCGGTTTGGTCGAACGGACGCCTTCCTTTTTTCCTGAGCAGAAAAGCAAAAATTGGAAAAATGACGAGATACGGGTTCAACTTACCGTCGAATAGCCTCGGGTTGTCATCCTGGCCCTGGAAAAAAATCCGAATGGGGATGGTGAGGGTTTCGATCGGCGACTCGTTGAACACAAGCCTGCGGGCGGCAAAATGGTTGATCGCCTCCTCCGCGTCGGGTTCCTTTTCGGTCTGCGAGGCGTCGAAAGATCGAATCCTTCGCCCGCCGCATGCTGAATGGAACCGAAAAAGCCCTGGTAGAGAGGATATAGAGGGTTTCCGGTCCAAACGATGTTGCGGATCATCCAAGGCGAGCAGACCAGCAAGGCGACCACAACAAATACGGCGGTGTGGCAAACCGCCCTGAGCACTACCGGCGAAACGAGGGCAGCGCCCTGCGGTGAAGGGTTTCGTCCCTCCGTCGCGCTTGCCTGCAGTTTCATGCCGTTCGCGCTGCGAATGTAGAGGATCGGAACCAGGGCCGTCAACAACAGCAGGCTGATCAGCGCGTTGTACTTGGTGCCCAAAGCAAGGCCGCAGAACAGACCGGACAGGATCAACAGTCGCGTGGACAAACCGCTTTCGGCCCATTTAAGGAGATACAGCAGGGATGCGGTTGAGAAGAAGATCATGCCCAGATCGACGTAAACCGTCACCGAGAGCTTAACGATCACGGGAAGCGACAGGAACAGAAAAGCGCCGAGCAGTCCCCACAACGGTCCTTCCAAACGCCGGCGCAGGTAGCCGTAGATCAGCCACGCTGTCAGGAGAGCGAAAGCGAAATGGATATACTTGGGGACGATGTCGTTGCCGAAATACAGGGGGATGAGATATAGCAGATCGAGATTCATCGGGTAATAGGAAAAAGGAACCGAAGGGATCTCGACCATGCCGCCGTGCTTCAGGTAAAGCTTCGGGACAGCGAGATGATGGGTCAAGGCATCCCGATCCACAGGAGGCACGCTGGCCAGAATGACGATGCATCCGGCCAACAAGGCAATGAGTAGAGCCGCCAGGCACACCGGGATCAGTGAAAGTTTCGCGGGCACTCTCCGTGGAGCAGGTTCTGCGAACGCCATGTCACTCCCGTTCATCAGTCGACAATCCCCTTGAAGGCCTCCGGGGGAATGGTCCCTTGATACACCTTTCCCTCGATTAAATAACTCGGAGTCGCCTGCACCTCATATCTCATCCCATAACGGATATCGGCAGCGAGCTTCTCCCGGAATCCCAAATTTTCCGTCGCTTCCGCCAGTCTGTCCGCCGACAAACCGGTCTTTACAGCCAGCTCGTGCAGGTCGATTACTTGGCGGTTTCCAGCCCACTGGTAGAGCAGGTCGTGCACGTCCCAGAATTTACCCTCGGCGGCCGCATAGATGGCCAGAAGCGCCATTTTACCCGACCCTATATGAAAGGGTGTTTTCACCATGGGGTTGACCGCGTGATCCATGGGGTAGTGAACGTGTACCAGTCGGATTTTTTCAGGGTATTTCACTATCAGGTCCCTGAGGTGGTAATACATTTTATTGCACTGGAAACACTGATAGTCCGCAAACTCGACGATTTCCAATATAGGACTCTCAGCACCGATCCAGGGGTGGCCTTCGGAAGTGACCCCAGTGGCAATTTGGGCCGGCATCGGTGACGAATTGAACAGCCAGTAAGCCGGATAGCCCGCTTTGACCCCTGCGAAGGCCGCCAGCAGTCCGGCTATTACGAGGGCGTTCAGGGGCCTCTTTGGTGAAAGATGACGAAGGTCCTCACCCAGGGCTCGAATAAAAGGCCCGGAGTTGAAGCGCCTGCGAATGACCCAGCTGAAAAACAGCAGCAGCAGGTTAACGGCATATAACGCAATGCAAAAGATGCAGTAACTGCCGATCACAAACGTCGAGACTCCGGCCAGCGTAAGGCTGTACCCGCTGAATCCAAGCGCCATGCTGAAGAGCAATGTCCAGACCCGCTGATGATGCGCCGAACGACCCAGGCTGAGCAGCAACAGGAGAAGAAAAGACAGATAAGCGAGGACGCCCCATACGGCGACCGGAACCCCCCAGAGCACTGCATACGGCGATTGTGAGACGGTGTCGCAGTTGATGGATTTCGAGATAGCGCAGAAACTGCTGTAGGCCGGGTCCGTAAACAGCCGGTAATGCGAGACCGACAGCGAAACCGCTGCCGCCAGACCCAGCAAACAGATGACCGTGACCGTCCAGAAGTAGCAAGGAAACGGGAGGGCCGAGCTGGTTTTTTTTGTCAACGACTCACTCATACGCGCTCACGGCAATGTCTGGGACAGTGCAGGGCCAGCGAGCATGGCAGGGCCCGGGTCCGCCATCGGGGTTTTCCCCTGGGCCCTCTGAAACTTGATAAAATTCTGCACCCGTTCTTCGACCGCCTTTAAAATCATGGTGTCCGAAGGCGGCAGCAGGACTTTGTCTTTAAAAATCGAACTGCGGTGGGTCATTTCCAGCCATTCCAGCACCTCATTCATGCTCACCGACGACAGCAGCCGTTCGGAACAGCTTGAAGCCAGTAAAGTGTCCCCGCGCATCGCGGCGGATTTCAATCTCCACAAAAAGGCCGGCACCATGAATCCCGAGTCTCCGGGCACGGATCCCAAGAAAGCATCGGCTTTGTCATAATGGCCGGTAACCACGAAAACGGCTCCGGCGTTTATAAGCCCGGCAGCGAATTCAGGCCCTGGCTTCATGACCAGCTTAAAATCTCGGAGTGCGCTTTCAAAATCATTATTATCGAAATACACCATGCCCCGGAGGTTCCTGGAAGGAATGTGCCCGGGGTACTTGGCGATCAAGCGTTGAAGCTGGCCGAGGGCCTCATCCCGGCGCCCGGCCTTGAGGCTTGCCAGCGACAGGCGGAAGCGGGCATCCGCATAATCGGGATTTTTTTCGAGCGCTTTTTCCCAAAAACGAGCCGCTTGATTTAAATCGCCCGCGTCATAATAAAGGGCCGCCATGTTGTTGAATATTTCAGGCTCAAGTTGTTTGTTGGTCTTTGTCCCGGCAAGGGCTGCTTCGTAAAGCCTCAGAGCGATCTGGGTCCCACCAGGAAGTTCAGATTGAACCATTGCAAAATAAGCGAGAGCCCGTCCGGACGAAGGTGCCTTGCGGGCGGCATCCGTCCAGAGCGCTTCGGGAGATTCCCAAGCCATGTTGCGCACATACGTGCCGGTTCCGAGGCAGAAAATCAATAACACGATGAAGGTTGCGAAAATCGGATATATGCTCCGCCGTTGCAGTCGGCAGTAATCCAGCATGGCGCATAAACCGCTCGCCACCGGCACGAATAAAAACATTGAAGGGATATAGTTGCGATGCTCGAAGACGAGCTCCAGTGGAATGATGGAGGATTCGATGAGATGGTTGAGGAAGAAAAACAAAATGCCAAAGCTGAAATAGGGCCAGGATCTGTAATTCTTTATCGCCAGGGCGATAAAGAAGACGACAGCCGAGATGCTCGGCAGCGTTGACCACGGATGTAAGACGGAGGTTGACAGGGTGATGTCATGCTCGATCGAAAGCCGAAACGGCACGGGGTAGAAAAGCTGGCTGAGATAAAACAGGAGAACCCGAGGTTGCGTTAGAAAGCGCTCCCACAGGGTGAAGTATCGCGAATCGTAGTTGATGAGCGAAAGCGTGTCGCCGTTTGTGAATAAGAAAGCACCCGTGAGGCCGATCACGCTCACAGCCGAAAAGGCCAGTCCCAACATCCAGCGTCGGGGCGGACGCTGCAACCGCTCGTGTTGGAAGAATACCATTTCCGCCAGTGCCAACGAAAGGGGCAAGAGCACGGCATTTTCTTTAGATGCAATTCCCAGAAGAAAACTGACGAGGCATCCAGACCACCACAGGTGTCGCTTGTGCGTCGTACCGCTCAATCTGCCCTGGATGAAACAATACAGGCCAACGATGTAGAAAAGACCGGCCAAGGCAGCCATGCGCTGAACGATATAGGTGACAGCTTGGGTTTGGACCGGGTTGGCAGCCCAGATAAAAGCCGCGATGAGGCTCACTACATAAGAATTTGACCTTCCGCTGCCGCCACGCGGGGTGCGATGCAAGGCCTTAACAGTCAGGAAAAGGAAAAATGCACAGAAGCCATGGATGGAGATGTTAAGCAGGTGATAACCCCAGGTGTCCTTACCACCGAAATACCAGTTCAATGCGAAGGTCAGCCGGGCCAAAGGCCGGTCCAACCGTCCTCCGTCGAGAGACGCATGGATTGCCTTCCACAGGGATTCACCGTCCAGGTTCTCGATGCGAACGGATGGGTTCAGGAGGATGTTGTTGAAATCATCAAGGATCCAGGGGGATTGAAACGTGTTGCTGTAAATCAGAAAAACGAAGCCCGTCAGCAGCAAAAACGGCCACTTAAGATCGTACTGCGAATAGTTGAAATTTAGTTTCGACATACTGTCAGTAGTTGATGATACCGGGATTTTGCCTACAACCATTTTATCGAAGTTTGTCTTGTACCAAAGCATCCAGCAGTCGGATTTTTTCAGCGTGTCTCAGTCCACGCGTCTTAAGATAATCGTAGCAAACATGGAAAAACCTCTTCGCAAAGGTTGTGCACGGGTTTCCATCCGCATCAGAGGTGCGTAGCAGGACAACGGAAACGTTGCCTTGTGAGAAAGCCCCCCGGATGCCAGGTAACGCAGTGGGGTGTGCGGCCGTATTGCCTCAATTCTGAGGTTCGAAAAGGCGCGTTCGAAAAGGGTCCTGTCGCGCTGGAAAACAATCCATGGGAGCGCCTGATTGGCCCCGGAAAGCGGCCCCGAGGATTCGAAACCCCAGCCCCGTTGCGAAGTGTCCGTGGCTTCATGATGAAGCAGCTTGTAAATCAGATGGGACCAAACGGTGATCCACGGCTCGATCATGACGACTACCCCGCCGCACTTCAGACACCGTTGGGCGTCTGAAAGAAACGCACCTGCACATGATATATGGTGAAAGACGTTTAGCATCACAATGCCCTTCAAGGAATTCAGTTTGAAGGGCAACCTCCGGGCGTCAAAGCACATATCGATGAAACCGCTCGGCAAAACGTCGCCGGTGATCAGCTCTGGTATGTGGTTTTTAAAAAACCCCGCACCCGCCCCAAGTTCAATAACGGGCCCTTGAACTTCTGTGGGCAGGGCCCGACGTATTTCCTCATAGAAATCGGCATACAGCCTCGATAAGAATGGCTTATTCCGGATCGTCTGATAATCGCCTTCGATGCTGGCGATCGAGTCGCGCAGGGGCTTTCCCATGGATCGGTTATTGGGCTTTTGAAACCAGTGTCTCTTTCAGTTTCTGCTGTTCATGAGCGTATTCCGGTTTGGTTGCCAGAGCCTTTGCAAAATGCTGAGTTGCCTTTTCGGTTTGGCCCAAATTGAGATACGCGACCCCGATGTTGTGGTTTGCGTCGGCATAGTCCGGATCCAGTCGCAGCGCGTTTTGGAAGAAGCGAATCGCCTTCTCTGGCTGGCCGATCGCATTGAGCACGCATCCCAAATCGTGCTGGATGGTCTTGTCCCGGGGGTCGATTTCCGCGGCGGCCCCGAAATGCTCCAAAGCCTCCCTGATTTTTCCTAACTTGAACTTCGTGACGGCCATTTTCTTGTGGCTTTCGGCAAACAGCGGATTTACCGAGAGTGCTTTAGAAAAACTCAATTCGGCTTCTTCAAGCCTCCCGTGATGCAGGGCATCCATCCCGATATTGTTGTTGGCAAGGAAATACCCGGGTTTGATCCTGACCGCCTCATGGAAATGAAAAAGAGCCTCCTCGGATCGCTCCTGCACGTACAGCTCCGCTCCCAGGTTGTTGTGCGCCACAAAATTATTGTCTGTATGCCATAGAGCGTGTGCAAACAAAGAGACGCCATTTTTCCAAACCGCTGCCTGGCGGTGGCTGACTATGGTCAGGGAGACAAGAATAACTAAGACTGCAGCAGCGCCAATATTACGTGCGGCCTGCCCGCTCCACCGCCCCAGCAACTCATGCCCTCCCCAAACGATGACGACGAAAATGCCGATCGAAGGAATATAGAGCCAGCGGTCGGCCAGCGCAGGCCAGAGCCCCACCTGGATGATGCCGGAAACCGGCACCAATGTCCCAAGAAACCACAGCCACCCGACGATGAAGTAGGGCCGCTTGCTCAGCATGCGGCAGGCGCATGCGCTCACCCCGACCAACACCAAGACGGCAGGCCCGGTTTGCCGGAGGGACAAGGCGTCCGGATAGGGGTAGAACACCGCGAGATGGGCAGGCCAAAAGATGTTAGTGACATACGTGGCATAGGATACCAGCGCATTTTGCACTCTTAGGACCAACGGCACGGCATCAAAAGGTATCACCGCCCCTGTGTGCTTCATTGAATCCGCCGCCAACCAGGACACCAGAATCGACAGCAACAGCAGCGGGATTTTTTCCATGACCAGTTCCCGTTGCCGATGCACGGCTGGGAGAGAAGGCCCGCAGCGTTTCATGCCGGTCTGGCTGAAGTTCTCGTATGTGAATCGCAGGCGCCTCAACGGCCAGAAATCAAGCAGCAAAAGGGTGAATGGCAGCGTCACCAGCATCGGTTTCGCAAGCAGCCCCAGGAGAAAAACCAGGGCGAGAGCGATGTATCGCGCCATCCCGGAATTTTTCGCATACCAGACATAGGCATAGGTGGTCAGAATCCAAAAGGTTGTGCTGAGGAGGTTTTTGCGTGAGGCAATCCACGCCACCGACTCGACATTGATCGGATGGAGGGCGAACAAACCCGCAACCAAAAAAGACCGCCAATGAGAGCCGGTCAGCCGTGAAAGACCCAAGAACAGGAGCAGACTGTTGACCAGGTGCAATGCGACATTGGTCAAATGATGGGGACCGGCATGAAGGCCATACATCTCGACATCCAGCATGTGCGACAGCCAGGTCAGCGGATGCCAATACGTTTTTTCCTTATCTTCAAAACTGAAGCTCCAGGAGATACTGCTGCTGCTCAGCCCGGATTTTACAAAAGCGTTGTCGGAGACATAAAGGCCGTCATCAAACCATAAAAATTCAAACCGCGCAGCCTGCCGGTAAACGATCAGCGTAAGGGCAGCCAGCAGGATACACATGCCGATTTTCAGCCCGCCGGGCGACAACCCTGACCCCTTGGGGGTAAATAACCCGGTAATGCTCGTTTCCATTTATGTGAAACCCTCTTTCAAAGTGCTTTGCTGGAACCCGAATCCAATCGACTCAGCAGTTAGATGAACTTCAGTCGCTTCGCCGCAAACCAAACCATTTTGAGCAGCAACCATCCATGGCGCCAGCGGTCGATGTTGGTGTCTCCATAGGTTCGTGACCGGTAGCGTATCGGGATTTCGGCTATCTTCATGTTCAACGCCGAGGCTCCGAACAAAAGGTCAAAATCACCGAACGGATCAAAATCGCCGAAACGATCCCGATTGGCCGCTATTTTCTGGTAGTCGGCTTTCCAAAGCACTTTTGTGCCGCACAGGGTGTCCTTCACCGATTGGTGGAGAAGCCAGGAAAAAACCAGACTGAAGAACTTGTTGCCGACCATGTTGATAAACCGCATGGAGCGATCCTGCATGGGATAGATCGAGCGCACTCCGTTAATGAATTCGCCCCTGCCGCCTACCAGTGCATCGCAGAAACGGGGCAGGTCCTCCGGAGGTACGGTCATGTCGGCATCCAGAATCATCAGCACGTCACCGGTTGCGGCTTCGAAACCCAGCCGCACCGCATCTCCTTTGCCTTTTCCCGTTTGACGCAGCAGTCGGCATTTTCGGAGGCTGTATTTCTGGATCGCTTTTTCGATGGCCGTAAACGTGTCGTCCGTCGAATGCCCCTCGACGAACACCAATTCCGTTTCTTTGCCCATGTCGGGCACGCGGCGGATAATGTCTTCGATGTTGCCGGCCTCATTGCGCGCCGGGATGACAACCGACACACTGGGCTTCTCAAAAGACCCCTCACCAGAACGATCCGGACGAGGCCGGGCAACGATCAATGTCGTCAGAGCGAACCACTTGAAAGGGATGAAATGAACCAGCACCCGATTGGCAAGCTTGCTGAATAAGCCCATGCGGAAGGGGGACAGTATGAGGTGCTTGCGCGTAATCACCTCGAGACCGGACAAATTCAGAAGGTTCTCCACGTCATTGGGTGAAAACCAATTCTGTTCCAGCGTTTCAGCCCCAAGACCCAGGAACTTGATGATTGAAAGGGGAATTCGCCAGAACTGGTTATGGAAGTTAAGAATGACCCTTGTCCCGTGGTGGCTGAACTGAGCGACCTGATTTAACACGCGTTGCACATCCCACAGGTCGTTCACCAGATCGGATAAAATGATGATGTCGAATTTGCATTTCAGGGGAATGGCATGGACATCCGCTTGTATGAAAAAGAGCCCCGGATTTTTTTTTCTCGCATACCGAAGCATCCCACGGGAGAAATCTATCCCGACACCCATGGATGGTTTGAGGGTGGCAAGCAAATCCCCCTGCCCGCACCCAAGCTCCAATACCCGCATTCGATTGGGCACGACCAGCCTGTGGTAATGGCGCAGCAGCTTGTGGTAGTAGGTTCCCAGTCTTCTTCGTTTGCTCTTTTTGTGAGAGAGCTGATCCCAGTGAAGGATACGCTCAAGCTGGTAGCTGCGCTGGAAAGGGTCATTGCCGAAGCCATTCATATGTGTCGATCCCAATAAAGCAAAATAAAATGGCTCATTTCGTTGTTTATAAAGTTAACCCCTGAGATCTGCCAATCAACTCCCATGAGTCCCAAAAGGGTAAGCAATGCAATAAAAGTACCATTTCATTTACTATTTTATTGTTTTATTTTAGTATGTTACGATTTTATCGGAAAGCTATCGGTAAATACTATGTGTCAAAATATGGACGGGAAGGATATTTTCGAGGCTGGGTGTTGCTTTTGCACCGATGGAAACCGCTAAAACGTTTAATCGGCATAGGGGGCCGTGAGGATCTCACGGCGCCCCTGCCACACCACCCGGCATGCGGGTCCGCACCGGGGGGTTCAAATGATTGAGGTCACGCGGCGAGCCGGGGAAGCCCCAACTCGTCGAAGTAGCGGACAGAAAAAGCGATGTTGATGGCCTGGGCCGAGTTACGCCACCAGCGCCGGCCGTGGGCCGCCACCTTGGCTGCTGCGACCTGGGAGAGGCCCCGCCGCCGCAGCTCCCGATAGATGGTCTTGCCTCGTTTCCAGTGCTTGAGATGGATCGCTCGCAGACGGTGCCGCAGCCATTCATCCAGTTGGGCGAATACCCCGGGAGTCTCCGCCAGGCAATAGTACTGTTTCCACCCGGCAAGATACACCCGCAGTTGATCGACCACCTGTTTGATGCTGCGCCCGCCCGTGCGCCTGGTAATCGTGCGAACCTTGTCCTTCAACGCGCAAAGGGCCTTGGCGCTGACCCGGCGTTTGATCGCACGCCCCGGGGCCACCCAAAACGAGTAGCCCAAAAGCTTGCGTCGCGTAGCCCAGTCCACCGCGCTTTTCGACTCGTTGACCCGCAGCCTCAGCTTGGTATAGAGCCGCTTGAGCAGCTCCATCACTCGCTCGCCCGCCCGCCGTGACCGCACGTACACGTTACAGTCGTCGGCGTAGCGTACAAACGCATGCCCACGCCTTTCAAGCTGCTTATCCACTTCGTCGAGCAGCACGTTGGCCAATAACGGTGACCGCGGCCCGCCCTGCGGCGTCCCCTCGTACCGCTCCATCGCCAGCCCATTGGCCAGTATCCCGGCCTCCAGGTAGCGACGGATCAGCCCCAGCACGCGACGATCACCGATGCGCTTTGCGAGCCTGCCCATCAGCACGTCGTGATTGACCCGGTCGAAGAACTGCTCCAGGTCCACGTCCACCACGATCTTCCGGCCTTGCTGAACGTACCGCTGCGCCTCGACCACTGCGTCGTGCGCCCGTCGGCCCGGCCGGAACCCGTGGCTGTGCTGCGAGAAGCTCGCATCGAACATCGGCTGCAGGACCTGTAAAAGCGCCTGCTGGATGAACCGGTCGAGCACCGTCGGAATGCCCAGCTTGCGCATCCCCCCACCGCTCTTAGGAATCAGCGGCTGCTTGACCATCGCCGGCCGATACCGGCCGCAAAGCAGCTGCTCGCGCAGCCCCGGCCAGTTCTCCCGCAAATGATCGCCCAACTCCTCCACCGTCATCCCGTCGATGCCCGGACTGCCCTTGTTCTTTCTTACCCGCTTCAGCGCGGCCTGAAGGTTCTGGCGACTGATCACCTTGGCCATCAGGTCGCTCGCTCCCGAACGCTCGTCTCCATGAGCCGCCGACGGCCCTTCCTCGCTCCGCTCTACCCTCGGGGCTTCACCCCTGCTCTTAAACGGCAGCTCCAGTTGCCTGGACATCTGAGGCCTTTTGCCTTCGAGACCCATGCTCGATTCGTTCTCTCTTCCGTTCGGTCCTTCGCCCTGAACCCTCCAGGGCTCCTACGACCTCTGCTGACTTCTCGCTCTCCGATCCCTCGGACCGGATCGCCCTTTCAGGCGTCAGGCGAGATCTCCCCAGGTAAGAACGCTGTCCTTCACCGCACGGCCGCCAAATTTACGCCGCCTGAGCCTTGGCCATCGAGGCTTCGCGGTCGTTTGCCCGCTCGCCCCGCTCGGCGTCGCCTCCTATCCGGTTCTTGTTCATCGGCCCGCGGTTTACGCTCCCGGCTTCCTCCCCACGCTCGGTCACCCTCACGCAGTTGCCGTTCGCTTCGCTCTCGATGGCCTGATTACGAGAGGACTTGCACCTCCAAGACAGCGCCCATGCTGGGCGCACAAACGACAAGAGGAGGCCAAGGGCCCCCTCTTGTTTGTTATCATGCCAAGGGATTAGCGCCAGCCGCCCGGTGCCGATGTGCCGAAATAGGTTACATAGATCTTGGTAGCAGTTGCCCCTCGGGCAACGTAGGCTGCCGTCGGTCACGATGATCTTGTAGGCAGAGTTCGCCGGCGTGGAGGTCGTGATCGAATACGTGTTGCTCGGGTTCAACGCAGGCCGATCATTGGAGGTATTCAGGTTGCCATGGGTCACCGTCGTATTGTTCGGCTCAGAGAAATAGGAGGAAATGGCTGCCTGGATGGAAGTTGCGTCCGACTCCGTCCGGGAGCAGAAGGCCTTGTTCCGGTAGCTGATGAAGTTCGGGATGGCGATCGCCGCCAGGATGCCGATGATGGCGATGACGATCATGAGTTCGATCAGGGTGAAACCTTTTTGATTCCTGTTAATCATTTTTCTCTCCTCTCGTTGTGTTTGGTTGATGGGTTGGTTAATCAAATTTCATTCAGCTTTTGCTCATCTACGTTATTGGACCAATCGGCTCAGAACTTTAGTATTTTTTTGTTCCTCCTCCTGATTTGCAGTTCGTGTTTCCGTCTTTTCTTAACCCTCTTTCTGTTGCATGAACTTAAAGCAATTGCCATGCCATTCTAAAATCATCATTCATCGAAAACATTATATCAATATTGTAATTATTTGATTATTTTTAATCGAAGCGTCTGCCGAGATGCAGGCTGCCTATGCCCTAACGTCGTCGGGCTAACAATTTTTGTTTTTCTGCTGCCGAAATTTGTCACCGAGGGAATATTTGATTCTCAAAGGCGGGAGGCTGCTATTCCATGCTTAATTTTTCGAGGCGGTAGCGGATGGAGCGGAAACTGATGCCGAGAAGTTCGGCAGCCTTGTTCTTGTTGCCGTTGCTGCACTCGAGGGCTTTCTTGAGATAGGCCCTTTCGATTTCCTCTAGAATGGAATCAAGGGCAACCCCCTTGGCGACCTCGTCCACGTCAAAACGCCGGTCTTGGACGCCTTCGATCCAGCGGCGCTTGTGTACGGACAAGGCCAGGCTGTCGGGCAGAATAATGTTGGTCGTCGACAGCGCGACACTGCGCTCCATAAGGTTTTCAAGCTCGCGCACGTTGCCGGGGAAATCGTACTTGAGCATCAGGTCGAGCGCATAAGATGACAACTTTCTTATTTCTTTTCCAATTTCTTTAGAGTATTTCTCGAGAAAGTGCTGAGCCATGGCTCGCAGGTCGGCTTTACGCTCCCTCAGCGGCGGCACCTTTATCTCAATCACGTTGAGCCGGTAGAACAGGTCTTCGCGGAACTTGCCCGCGATCACTTCCTTCTCCAGCTGCTTGTTGGTGGCCGACAGGATACGGATGTCCACCGCAATATCCTCGGTGCCGCCCACGGGCCTGACTGTTTTCTCCTGAACGGCCCGCAGCAGTTTCACCTGGATCGGCAGGCTTAATTCACCGATTTCATCGAGGAAAATAGTGCCCCGGTGGGCTTCCTGGAACAGCCCCGGCTTGTCCTGGGCGGCGCCGGTAAAGGACCCCTTCTTGTGTCCGAACAGCTCGCTTTCCATCAGGGTCTCGGGAATGCCGCCGCAGTTGATGGCGACAAACGGCTCGTCCCGGCGCCCGCTTTCCTTGTGAATCGCCCGTGCAATCAGCTCCTTGCCGGTTCCGCTTTCACCCGTGATGAGCACGTTGGTCTTGGTCTTGGACACCTGTTGGATCATTTTGTAGATGTGCTGCATGGCCGGGCTGCTGCCGACGATCATCCCGAAGTTTAGGCTGCGCCTGAGCTCGCCGTCGAGCAACTCCTTTTCCTGCTCGATGGTGCGCAGCTTGAGCGCCTTGGCGACCGTTTCCAGCAACTCGTCTTTGTTGAACGGCTTGGGCACATAGTCGTAGGCGCCAAGGTTCATGGCCTCTACGGCCGTCTCCGTAGAGGCGTAGGCGGAAATCATGATGACAACGGTGTCTGGGTGGTGTTTCTTGCAGGCCCTCAATACATCCAGCCCGGAGAGGTCGCCCAGTCGCATGTCGCACAACATCAAATCGAAACTGTTTTGTTCGACCAGCGCCACCGCCTGACGCCCGTTCTCGGCGCAGGTGGCCCGGTAGCCCTCGCGGGTCAGCATGTATTCCAGCAGTTCGCGCATGCTGAGCTCATCGTCGACGATCAGGATATGATGGGTATTATCGTTCATGGGGTATCACAGATCACAGAATGGCCAACTTTTTTTATTATATTCGATGCCGGAAGAGTTGTCCAATCGGCAGGGGGGCTGCTTGAGGGGTGTGATAACGTTAACAACCTGTAATGAAAGGTAATTTATTTAGGCTTTTTTCAAAAAGTCTAAATAAATTCTTCGAAGGCAATGCGGCCCCCGACCATGGTCAATACCGCTTTGCCTTTCGCCTTCGTGCCGACAAACGGAGAGTTACGGCTGCGGGACTTGAACAGGGAAGTTTCAATGGTGAATTCATGATGGGGGTCGATGATGGTAATATCGGCCGGCATCCCGAGTCGCAGGCCGCAGGGAACTCTCAGTACCCTGGCCGGGTTCGTTGCCAGTTTGGCGATCAATCCAGCCATGGAAAGCGTGCCGTCTGCCACCAGGCTCAAGCTGACGGCCAGGGCGGTTTCGAGCCCGATGATCCCGTTCGGTGCTTTTTCGATGCCGGCGGCTTTTTCTTCGGGAGCGTGGGGTGCATGGTCCGTGGCAATGCAGTCGATGGTGCCGTCGGACAGGCCTTGGCGCACCGCCAGACGGTCCTTTTCCGACCGCAGCGGCGGGTTCATCTTGGCATCGGCGCCATGGGTGCGCACGGCCTCTTCAGTCAGCAGGAAATAATGCGGTGCGGTTTCGGCCGTCACCGCCACCCCCCTGGCCTTCGCCTCGCGGATGTCGCGCACGGATTCCCGCGTGCTCACGTGGGCGATGTGCACCGGCGCGCCGGTCAGCTCGCTCAGAGCGATGTCGCGCATGACCATGATGCTCTCGCTGGCGTTGGGGACACCCCGCAGGCCTAATTCAGCCGCCACCGGACCCTCGTTGACCACACCGCCCTCGGCCAGATACGGGTCCTCGCAGTGCGAGATTACGGCCAGCCCCAGCGCCCGTGCTTTTTCCAGGGCGCGGCGCATGAGTCGCGAGTCCAGCAACGGACGCCCGTCGTCCGATATGGCCACAACACCGGCCTTTTTCAACTCCTCGTAATCGGAGGGCGCCTTTCCCTCAAGACCCAGGGTGATGGCCGCCGCCGGGTAAACCCGGGCGAGATCCGCCTTGACAGCCCGGACCAGGATGTACTCGGTGACGTTGGCGTTGTCGTTGACCGGCCGGGTGTTGGGCATGCAACAAACAGCCGTGAAGCCTCCGCAGACAGCCGCTCGACAACCCGTTTCAATGGTTTCCTTGTGCTCGAAGCCCGGCTCGCGCAGATGGACATGCATATCGATCAGCCCGGGAGTCACGATCTTGTTGCGAGCGTCAATAATCCGATAGGGAAGCGCAGAGCCCTCTTGCGAGGCGGCCTGCGAATCACCTCTGTGGACGGCAGCGATCTTGCCGTCGACCACGAGAATGTCTCCAGGCCCTTCGTAGTGGCCCGGATCGATGATCATGCCGCCGTTGATTTGAACGTTCATTTTGGAAGAGCCGATAAAATTATGCGGACAGTAAAAAAACAAGCATCGGGCCGTCAGCCCAGGCGCGCAGCGCTTTGGGAAGCGGAGCATATGAGCCAAAATGTGAGCATTTCAAAACGCTGCGCAACGCAGGATCGCGGCCTGAAACGTCATTTTTCAATGCAGCAGATCGGCAAGCCGCCCCCACCTGACCTTGAAATCATCACTGTCCCAGGACCAGTAGATGATAAATGCCTTTCCGCTGACGTCCCGCAACGGGACGAATCCCCAGAAACGGCTGTCGAAGCTTTCGTCACGGTTGTCGCCCATGACGAAAAGAGCGCCCTTGGGCACGGTGATCGGGCCGAGATTGTCGCGGGGTCGCAGGTTGCCGGCGATCGTGTTCGGATCGCTGTATACGCCGACGTCGTGATCCAGCCGCTTGCGGTTGACGTAGATAGCCTTGTCACGAATCTCAACCACATCGCCGGGGACCCCGATCACGCGCTTGATAAAATCCTTTTTGGGGTCCAGTGGATATTTGAAAACCACGATATCGCTGCGCTGCGGGTCGCCCATCGGCAGCAGGACAGTGTTCAGGTAGGGGATCTTGACCCCGTAACTGAATTTATTGACGAGGATGTGGTCGCCGATCTGAAGAGTCGGCTTCATGGAGCCTGAGGGGATCTTGAATGCTTGAACCACGAACGTCCGGATAAAAAGCGCGATAACGATCGCGATGAAAATGGCTTCTGCATTTTCCCGGAAGCGGCTGCGTTTGGATAGATCAACATCGGCGGAAGCCGTTTTTTCGCTTTTCAAGTCCCTGGTTCGCCTTTCTCTTTTTTTTCAAGCGTGCCTTTCCCGTCCCCTCTGAACTCTCGGCAAGATGCCGGCGATTCATCCGGTTCAGGCTGCGGCTGTTTGAAAAAAAAATAATGAGAGCACCCTTAAAAAGATATTGCTGTACACGCCGGCTACCACGTCGTCCATAACAACGCCCCACCCGCCGCCCATGTTGCGGTCGATCTGGCGTGCCGGAAAGGGTTTGATGACGTCCATGGCCCTGAAAGCCACGAACCCAGCCGCCAAGTTCAGCGGCGTGAGCGGCAGTCCGGCCAGAGTCACCATCATGCCCGCCACTTCATCTATCACAATCGCGGAAGCGTCCTTTTTTCCTATCAGGTGTTCAGCCCGGCCGGCAAGCCAGACCGCCAAAAGGACAAACGCGACAACACCTGCTATCGACCCGACGGCTCCCAACTCAGCCAGGCCGAAGCAGATGGGGATGCCCAGCAGGGTGCCGAACGTTCCGGGCGCAATGGGAATTTTTCCAATTGACAGGCCGGTTGCCAGAAAAACCGACGCGCGATCCCGGAAATTCATGCGCCGCTTGTAGCCGCCGCCCAGGGGTTTGTCAAGCGACATCGCCCTGCTTGCCTGTGATTTTGCGTTCGATCGCGTCTCGAACAACCGTGTCATAAACCCTTCTGAGAGGTATGCCTTTTTCAAGCGCGATGCGCTTGCAGACATCAAATTCGGGAACCAACCTGACTTCCCCCTGAGGGTAGCGGATACGCTTCACGGAAATGGGGCCGAAGGATGAGTCAAGAATGACATGATCGCGCTCGAGGATGTAGCGACCGGCCTCGTGATACCGCACCCCCAGGGACGAGGTCTCGGATAGAATGCAGCGGGCGACGGCGCTCAGCTCATCCCTGCGGCATAAAACCTGGAGAAGTGTGCCGGGCCGATTCTTCTTCATTTGAATCGGGACCCAGGCCACGTCCAGGGCGCCCTCCTCAAACAGTCGATCCATCAGGAACCCGAATATCTCAGGGTTCATGTTATCGATGCTGGATTCAACGACAACAATACGATCTTGTTTGAAATCGTTTACGTGTTCGGATCGACGGGCGTCCGCCTCTCCGATGACGATCCGCAGCAGGTTGGGACCCGGCTCCAAGTTGCGACGGCCGGCGCCGTAACCTATTCCCGCCGTGGCCATCATGGGCATCGGTCCGAACTTCTTGGCAACGGTTGAAACAATCGCGGCCCCCGTCGGCGTCGTCAGCTCGTACTCCACGTCAGTGCCGTAAGTTGGTTTTCCTTTCAAGATCGCCACGGTCGCCGGTGCCGGTATCGGCAGCCGACCGTGGCGGCACACGACGAAACCCCGGCCGTTGGGGATGGCCGAGGCTGCCGCTGCGGTGACACCAAGGCGGTGCAGGCCGAGGGCCGACCCGACCACATCGACGATGGCATCCACTGCGCCCACTTCGTGGAAATGCACTTCCTCGGGCGTGCAGCCATGGACCCCGGCTTCAGCTTCGGCCAGGCACCGGAAGATGGACAGGGCCGTGGCCTTCACCTGCTCGGGCAGCGGGCTCTTCTCGATCAGGGCTCGGATATCGGAGTAGTGCCGGTGATGGTGGTCGCCATGCGCATAAACCTCCACCCGTTTGGCTTTAATCCCGTTGTATTCAACGTCGCAGACACTGATGTCGAAGCCGGGCAGCGGCAAGGAAGCGATGGATTCCTTGAGCCACGGCAGCGGCACGCCGAGATCGATCAGCGCGCCCAGCGTCATGTCGCCGCTGATGCCTGAAAAGCAGTCAAAATAGGCCATCATATTTTTTCTGGTATCCTTTTCAGAACAGCCCGGAAATCACAATCCGCTTGTCACGCGCTTGCTTGCAGTCGAATAATTTCCAGCAGCAACTCCGTCGCACGTATCATGTCCTCCAGCGCCACATACTCGCGCACGCTGTGAACCTCGCGCATCCCCGTACCCAGTATTCCTAGCGGTATTCCCTTTTCGAAGAAAACGTTCGCATCCGAGCCGCCGCCCGATATCTTTGTGCGCATGCCGCGGCCGAGCCTATCTGCGGCTCGCCGTGCCAGATCCACCAGGGGGTGGTTCCCGGGGATGCGGGTCCGCGAGTAACTGCGTTCCACCCGGGTTTCAACCTTCGGCAGACCGTTCTGAGGCTCACTGCCCCGGCAGGCGGCCATCACGCGTTCGAAGGCGTTCACAATGTCGTCGGTGACTTGCTTGAGCTTGTCTTCGTTGTGACTCCGGGCTTCCCCCCTGAGAGTCACCAGCGGCGGGATGATGTTGGTGGCGAGCCCTCCTTCAATCCAACCGATGTTGCATGTGGTTTCCTGATCGATACGACCGAGGGTCAGGCCGGCCATGGCTTTAGCAGCCAGATGGATGGCGTTGATCCCATTTTCGGGGTGCGCCCCGGCGTGCGCATCCTTGCCGATGATGCGGATTTCGAACCGGTTGGCCGACGGCGCCTGCACGATGACCCCCTCGGTGTCGGATCCATCCAGTGTGAAGCCGAAAGGCGCCTCGAACTGCGAGAAGTCCAGGTTCTTGGCGCCGGCCAGCCCCGTCTCCTCGCACACGGTCAGCACGATCTCCAGCGGGCCGTGCGCCAATCCCTTCTCCTTAAGGACGCACAAGGTTTCAAGGATCACCGCGATGGCGCTCTTGTCGTCGGCCCCCAATATGGTTCGGCCGTCGCTGGTAAACACACCGTCGGCGAACTGAACCGAAACCCCCTCGCCCGGCTGGACCGTGTCCATGTGGGCATTCAACAGCAACGCCGGGACGGCGCAGGTACCTTTCAGCCGTGCAATCAGGTTGCCGGTGTCGCTACCGGTTTTGACGGCGGTGTCGTCGATGCAGACCTCGGCCCCCAGGGTCTCGAGCCTGCTCCGTAAAGCGCCCGCCAAGGCCGCCTCCCGGCGCGATACGCTGCCGGTCGCCGCCAGGGATCGAAAGGTTTCGGCGAGCCGCTCAGCGTTCACCATGATTTCCTGCGCATGTCATATTTATTGATTGACAAAAACCAGAAGACATCTAAAATAACACTGCAAATTTATATTGCTTGTTTCTACGGAAGTGCGCAGCTGTCTGGTGAGGCTCCCGGACTTCAAATCCGGTGTGGGGCGCTAACACCGTCCCGGGTGGGTTCGATTCCCATGCACTTCCGCCATT
>CAVQTH010000044.1:0-110163 GCA_963716325.1 uncultured delta proteobacterium
GGCGGGGCTCCTGCGTCGCCTGGTGGACTGGAAGCACGGGGACACCATGGCTGCTTGACGGTCGCCGTTTCCGCTTGTCCGCGGCTTTACCTTCCTGAAGGTTTCATGCTAAACGTTTTTCTCAATCCCCCACCGGAGATGGGGGGATCGAGAAAAACCTAAGGAAGGACCTTCCGATGACCATGCTTTTTCTGGCCCCCAAATTGAAGGGGGATTCGTGGATCAAGCACATCCGCAGCCAGGACGCCGGCATCGATCTGCGGGTCTGGCCCGAGGTGGGACGGCCGGAAGACGTGATTTTCGCGCTGTGCTGGCGGCACCCGCTGGGCGAGCTGAAAAAGTATCCCAACCTCAAATGCATCGCCTCGCTCGGCTTCGGCGTGGACCACATCCTGCGGGACCCGGATCTGCCGGCCGGCGTACCCGTCACGCGCCTGGTCGACCCGGGCATGATCGCGGCCATGAGCGAGTACGTCCTGGCGGCCGTGCTCAACCACACCCGCCAGTTCGATCTCCATCGCCTGGACCAGGCGCAAAAAAAATGGACGGCGCGCATTCCAAAGCGGCCGCAGGACGTCCGGGTGGGGATCATGGGGCTGGGGCACCTCGGGGCGGATGCCGCACGCAAGCTCCGGGAGCTGGGATTTGCAGTCGCCGGCTGGAGCCGCACCGCCAAGCAGACGGAGGGGGTGCGCAGCTTTGCCGGGGACTCCGAACTGGACCTGTTTCTATCTCAGTCGGACATCCTGGTCTGCCTGCTGCCGCTCACGCCGGCCACGCAGGGGATTTTGAACCGCCGCACGCTCTCCACGCTCCCCAAGGGGGCTTACGTCGTCAATGCCGCGCGCGGGGAGCATCTGGTCGAGGAGGATCTGCTGGAGGCCATTGAAAGCGGGCATTTGTCCGGCGCCTGTCTGGATGTTTTTCGGAAGGAGCCGCTGCCCGAAACGCACCCGTTCTGGAGCCACCCGCGGGTGACCGTCACCCCGCACGTCGCCAGCCTGACGTACCCCAAAGCCGTGGCCCCTCAGATCGTCGAAAATTACCGACGCGTGCGCTCGGGCCGGCCTCCGCTGCACGCCGTCGACATTCGGCGGGGGTACTGACATGATGGCTCCGGCTCAACAGGTGCCGCTTAAGCCGATGTCAGGCGGAGCTGCAAAAAGAACTGGACGATGAGCCGCCGGAGCCGCTCTTCCCGCTCAGCCGGACGCGCCAGAAGGAGGCGGTCGAACTTCTGGAGCTGTTCAATTACTAACGCTCAGCTCGGATTGAAGCGTTGAGTCTGCAGCCGGATCGGTGTTGGTGAATTTTGCATTCTGGAAAAAATACTGACACAGACGCCGAACGCTTAGGTCAAATCCTCTCACCCTGCCTGGTATATCCAATGATTTCGAGCTGCTGGTTTTAAATCCGGCATCACTTTGTGGCATGGCTCTTGCTCAAGATCTTGCACGATCCATTGTCGCCATCTGAGACTTCACCCTTACCCGCGCCCGGAGCCGCCGGTGAAAGGCGCCCTCGAACTCATTGCGGCGATCAGCAGCGGGGTTCAACCGACAGAGTTCGCAAAACGTCGTTCGGGCTTATTTGAACTGGAAAGGGTCTTGCACCATGGACATCCGAGCAGGGCTTATCGCCATTCTGGTCCTGGCCCCCTTCGGCGGCGCCATCCTGTGCGCCGTCCTGGGAGCCAGCCGAGTCATCCGGTCGAGCATCGTTTTGGCCACGGGCGCCGTTCTCATCGCGAGCGCCCTTTGGCTGATACCGCTGGTGCCATTTCGACTGCCGGCTGAATCCTTTCTCGGGTTGAATCTGCACACGCTCATTCAGGCGGCGGATGTCGTCCTGCTCCTGATCATCCTGTATTACGGCCTGAAGCACAAACACCTCGTGATCGTCGCCCTCGCGGTCCTGCAGCTCCTGCTCACGAGCTATCTGGAATTTTTCATGCTGAAGGGGCCGCTGCCGGTCGAACGGGTGTTCTGCGACCACCTGTCGCTCATGATGGTGCTGATCATCTCCATCGTGGGGTCCATCATCTGTTATCAGGCCATCCCCTACATGGAAAACCACGAGCATCATTACCACATCCTGAAGTCGCGCCAGCCGCGGTTTTTCTTCGTGATGCTGCTGTTTCTGGGGGGGATGAACGGGCTGGTGCTTTTCAACGACCTGACCTTCATTTACTTTTTCTTCGAAGTCACCACCCTGTGCTCTTTCCTGCTGATCGGCCACGACCGCACCGCCATCGCGACCCGGAACGCCCTGCGGGCGCTGTGGATGAACAGCGTCGGCGGCGCCGCCTTCATCGTGGGGATCATCGCGGCTTACCACGAGACCGGGACCCTCGAGTTGCAGAAGATCCTGGTGACGTCCGGCGCCGGCTCGGGGGTCTACCTGCTGGCCCTGGCGCTGCTGTGCCTGGCATCGTTCGTCAAATCCGCGCAGTTCCCGTTCCAGAGCTGGCTACTGGGGGCCATGGTGGCGCCCACCCCGGTCTCGGCCCTGCTGCACTCGAGCACCATGGTCAAGGTCGGCATCTACCTGGTGCTGCGCCTGGCGCCCGGCTTCAACGGCACCCTGCTCAGCGACAGCGTCGCCGTTTTCGGCGCCTTCAGCTTCCTGGCGGGGGCGGCGCTGGCCGTGGGCCAAAGCAACGGCAAGAAGGTGCTGGCCTATTCCACCATCAGCAACCTGGGGCTGATCTTTGCCTGCGCCGGCCTCAACACCGCCGAGGCCATGATCGCGGCTATGCTGCTGCTCGCCTTCCACGCCGTGGTCAAGGCCATGCTCTTTCTCAGCGTGGGGGCCATCGAGCAGCACATCGCCAGCCGCGACATCGAGGACATGCGCGGGCTTTACGCGGTGATGCCGCTCACGGCCCTGATCACGGTCTCCGGCGTCATCATGATGATCATGCCGCCCTTCGGCGTGCTGCTGAGCAAGTGGATGGCCATGGAGGCGGCCGCCCGGAACCTCTACGTCATCGTGATGGTCGCCCTGGGCAGCGCGCTGACGGTCATCTACTGGGCGCGCTGGGCCGGGACGCTGATGAGCGACCCCTTCGCCGGTCGTTTCCGGCCCGAGCACCAGCCCGTGTTGACCTGGCTGGCGCTGGGGCCGCTGTGCGTCGGCGGGGGGGTGATGAGCGTGCTCGCCCCATGGCTGTACACGCGCATGATCGTCCCGATGCTGACCTCACCCTATACGCCCGCCTACATGAACAAAGCGGGGAGTCTGGAGAATGTCTACGGCACCTTTGCCGTGCTGCCGCTGAGCGTGGTGGCCCTGCTGGGGCTGGTCGTGGCCGTGATCGCCCTCAAGCGGGCCTTCCATGCCAAGATCGCCTCGCCCTACCTGAGCGGCATCCAGACGGGCGAGCCGTCCATGTTCCTCGGGCCGATGAACCAGCCGGTCAAGGCGGAGGCCAAAAACTACTACCTGGACACCATCTTCGGGGAGGCCCGGCTGACCGATTGGGTCAACCTGGGAGGCGGGATTCTGCTGACCCTGATTTTAGGAGGTGCACTGTGACGAGGACCGCCATCCTGATCGCCTGCGGACTGGTGGCCGGCCCCATCATCGGCGGGTTGGTGAGCGGCATGGACCGCATCCTGACCGCGCGTATGCAGTCGCGCATCGGGCCGCCCGTGCTGCAGCCGTTTTACGACGTGGTCAAGCTGCTCTTCAAGGAGCCGCTGGTGGTCAACGTCTGGCAGGCTTTCTGCGCCTACTGCTACATCGCGGCGGCCTCCATCTCCGTGGTGCTGTTCTTCCTGCAGTCGGACCTGCTGCTGGTCTTCTTCGTTCAGGCCGTGGGGGCGGTCTTCCTGGTGGTGGGGGCGCTCTCGTCCACCTCCCCCTTCAGTCAGATCGGCGCCCACCGCGAGCTGCTGCAGATCCTCTCCTACGAGCCGCTGCTGGTGCTGGTGGTGGTGGGCTTCTACCTTGAAACCGGCAGCTTCAAGATAGCGGACATCTACGCCTGGCAGCACCCGTTGCTGCTGAAGCTGCCGTTTCTCTTCATCGTGCTCGGCTACGCCCTGACCATCAAGCTGCGCAAGTCGCCCTTCGATCTGTCCACCTGCCACCATGCCCACCAGGAGCTGGTCAAGGGGCTGCTGACCGACTACTCCGGCCCTTTCCTGGCGCTGACCGAAATCGGTCACTGGTTCGAGGTGGTGCTGCTGCTGGGCGTCTGCACCCTGTTCTGGGCCACCAGCTGGGTCGGAATGGCGGTGCTGCTGGCGGGGACCTATTTCCTGGAGGTGCTGGTGGACAACACCACCTCGCGCATGACCTGGCGATGGATGCTGAGCTACGTCTGGGGCGTGGGGCTGACACTGTCTATCGTGAATCTAATCTGGTTGCATCAAGGGTGACGACGTATGCAAGCGGTGAAGCGGTTCATCAATCGGCTGCGGTCCAAGTCCCCCTGGCTGCTGCATTTCGACTGCGGCAGCTGCAACGGGTGCGACATTGAAATCCTGGCCTGCCTGACGCCCCTCTACGACGTGGAGCGCTTCGGCATCATCCATGTGGGCAATCCGTTGCACGCCGACCTCCTGCTGACAAGCGGCACGGTCAACCACCGCAACAAAAAGGTGCTGGCCAATCTGTACTCTCAGATGCCGAACCCGAAAATCGTGGTCGCCATCGGGGCCTGCGGAGTGTCGGGGGGCGTCTTCCGGGAGGCTTACAACGTGGTCGGCGGCATCGACAAGGTGATCCCGGTGGACGTCTACGTGCCGGGCTGCCCGCCCAAGCCGGAGGCCATGATCGACGGGGTGGTCCTGGGTCTGCAAAAACTGTTAGGGCTCAACGAGCAGAAAGAGGCATAAGCCATGCGTGAAGAGATCATCCCGGTCGACTCCGAAACCCTGGTGGGAGCGGTCGCGAAGCTGAAGGTGCAGGGCTGGCGGCTGGTCACTCTTTCCTGTACGGAGATCGACGAAACCTCCGTGGACATCCTTTACCATTTCGACAAAGGCCTCGAGCTCAAGCACCTGCGGCTGGCCGCGGCCAAAATATCCCCGGTGCCGAGCATATCGCCGGTCTATTTCGCCGCCCTGCTGGTGGAAAACGAGATCCAGGACCACTTCGGCCTGCGGTTCGAGGGACTGGTCGTTGACTACCAGGGTACTCTGTATCTGGAGGAAGAGGCCCTCAAGACGCCATATTGTCGATTCAGCCTGCGGCCGGCTGCGCCGTCCGCAGTTCAAGAAGGGCAGACCACAGATACAACTGCGCCGGCGCCGAACAAACCAGATGCAGCGCTGCCGGAGGTGGCTGCCAAGGAGACGATGGACTCATGACGCGGCCAACGGGTCTCAGAAACGTCAAGTTCAAAATCCCCCTTTTTTTCCAAAGGGGAAGAGGGGGTAAGGCCTCTGCCTCCCCCTTTGGCAAAGGGGGCAGGGGGGATTCTTGCAACACACAGAACGGCACCGTTGGTCTTAACCGGTTTCTACAAGGCCATATTGACGTGGAGAAAATCCGATGCGCAAAACCGTGATTCCCTTCGGGCCGCAGCACCCCGTGCTGCCCGAGCCCATCCACTTGAAACTGACGGTGGAGGATGAACGCATCACCGAGGTCATCCCCGCCTTGGGCTACGTTCACCGCGGCCTGGAGCGCTTGGCCGATGTCCGCGATTTCCATCAGATGATCCAGATCGTCGAGCGGGTGTGCGGCATCTGCTCGGTCATCCACGCGCTCTGCTACTGCCAGGGCGTTGAGGAGATGATGGGCGTCGAAGTGCCGCCGCGGGCCAGGTTCCTGAGGGTGATGTGGTCCGAGCTGCATCGGATTCAGAGCCATTTGTTGTGGCTCGGGCTTTTCGCCGACAGCTTCGGCTTCGAGAGCCTGTTCATGCAGTTCTGGCGCGTCCGGGAACGGATCATGGACATCAGCGAGGCCACCACCGGCAACCGGGTGATCGTGTCGGTCAACGTGATCGGCGGCGTGCGCCGCAACCCGGATGCCGAACAGCTGCGCTGGCTGCTCACCCAGCTCGACTGGGTGGAGGAGGAGGTCCAGCGCCTGGAAACGACAATGCTGGAAGACTACACGGTCAAGAAGCGCACCGTGGGCAAGGGGGTCCTCACCACCGAGAAGGCCTACGAGCTCGGCGCCGTGGGCCCGGTCCTGCGCGCCAGCGGTGTGGCGCAGGACACCCGGCAGACGGGGTACGCCGCTTATGGCGAGCTGCATTTCGAGCCGGTGGTCGAGACCGACGGCGATTGCTACGCCCGCAGCAAGGTCCGCTTCCGCGAGACCCTGGCCAGCGTCGACTTGATCCGGCGGGCCATCAACCGGCTTCCCGACGGTGAGGTCCGGGCCAAGGTCAAGAGCAAGGGCAACCCCCAGGGCGAGACCGTCAACCGCGTGGAGCAGCCCCGCGGCGAGCTGTTGTATTACTTAAAGGGCAAGGGTGAAAAAAACCTCGACCGCGTGCGCATCCGCACCCCTACCTTTGCCAACATCCCGCCGCTGCTGGTCATGCTGCCGGGCCTGTACCTGTCCGATGTGCCGGTGGTGACGCTGTCCATCGACCCGTGCATCAGCTGCACCGAGCGCTGATTGAGGAGGCATGCGCCCATGTTCAAAATGACGGCCAACATCATGCGCAACCTGGTGGTCAAGAAATCCACCCGGCGCTATCCTTACGAAGTGCGGGAGACCTTCGACAAGGTGCGCGGTGAGCTCATCAACGACATCGATCGCTGCATCTTCTGCGGCACCTGTGCGGTCAAGTGCCCCTCCCAGTGCCTCGAGGTGGACAAGCAGGCTTACAAATGGATCTATGACCCCTTCGCCTGCGTTTACTGCGGCGTCTGTGTGGACATCTGTCCGGCCAAGAGCCTCTACCAGAAGACCCAGTACCGCAAGCCCGTGGTCGAGCGCTTGACCATCAGCATGCAGGGGAAGCCGCGGAAGAAGGCGAAAGACAAGGAAGCGGCAAAGACGACGGAAGCGCCGGCGGCGGAGCCGGGAGGCGAGCCGCCTCCGCCCGAGGCGCCCCAGGCGCCGGAAGGGTGACACCGCTCCCGGGATTTTTCCGGACCCAACCCATTGCCCCGTGGCCGCCGATGGCCACGGGGCAATTGCGTTTTTCAGGAGTGCCGACAACCGTCCGGCCTTCGATCGGAATCGGCGGCCGGCTTCCGCCGGAATACGCAGTCCTGCCTTGGGCCGACCGAAATTCCTACAAAAGGAGGTTGCATGGTTGGTGCGATTCGACCTGCGCCTTGCTGACGCGGAAGATTAACGATGAGGGGAAAATACGGTCGACCGGAACCGCGCTCAAATCGCCGATTGGGAAGCGACAGTGAGAGTATGTACCAGGCAAATGGGAAAATCTGAATTCGGGGATATGGAAAGTATCTGTCAGTTTTTTCAGCAATATTTTATTACGTACAGGCTGTCAGTAACACCTGTTTTTTGCCTACCCTTTTTCCTGTGATTGATAATGCGTGGACATCTCAGCTTTCATAGGTTGAAAAACTGCTTTTGATAAGACCAATTCAGATCACTTCAGCCCCGCACTGCGATAGGCGTCAAAAATACGCTTCTTATAGGCCTCATCCCTATTTGTAGACGATTTTTCCTCAATCGCAATAGAGAATTTTGGGTTAACCCGCATAACGTTTTCTGCTGCCCAGCGAGCCTTTTCATGGTTTCCGGATAATTCATACGCTGCTGTGAGCCCCATATAAGCAAAAAGGTAATCAGGGTTGCGGTCGAGTGTTTCGCTCCATAATGATATTGCCTTCTCATATTGTTTATCGCCGAGGTAAGACCAGGCCAAGTTGTTGACGAAGTTTAGCGGTCTAAGAGGCGCGAGCCGGAGAGCAGTTTGGAGGTCCGTGATCGCTTCTTCATAACGACCTGCCATCCTTAAAGCCAACCCCATAGAGAGGTAGCACATAGATTCGTTAGGGTTAAATTCGATGGCTTTCTCGCCATATAGAATTGCATCGTCCAAATCCTTTTTTAGTAAACTTATCATGCTCAACAAAGGATATGGCGGAGGCTGATTAGGGGTTAGAGTTATGAATTTTTTAGCTGCTTGTTCGGCTTGTTCGATGGATTTCTCGGGTGATTTAGTCATACGAAACCAAACTTCATCTGCATGGACAAACCCTAACGACCTGTATGCTGCCGCAAAATTGGGATCGTGATTTATCGCCTCCTCAAACATTTGTCCAGCCGTAATAAGATCTTGTTGGGTGCGTCGCGACTGGTGGTATAGCCCCTTGAGATAATATTCATATGCTTTGAGATTGCTGGGCCTTGAATACTTTAAACTCGCCCCCGCGCCTAACATGAATTTGACATTCACGGCAGCCATGACTGCCATAGTTATCTGGTCTTGCATGGCGAAAAGGTCTTCAAGTTTGCGGTCATAGTGTTCGGACCAAACATGATTTCCGCTGCGGCCGTCGATCAATTGAACATTGATGCGCACTCGGTCGGCATCGCGTTGCACGCTGCCTTCAAGCAAATAGCGCACCTTCAGTTGGTCGGCGATCTGCTGAGCCGTCATGGACTTTCCCTTGTAAGCGAAACTGGAGGAACGGGCGGCGACATAGATATCGGGCGTTTGTGACAGGCCCGTGATGACCTGGTCGGCCATGCCGTCGCTGAAATACTCCTGCTGGGGGTCGCCTGTCATGTTGTTAAAGGCAAGCACAGCGATGGAGGGCTTGGCAGGAAGTGACGAGGGAGATGTTTCTGGCAGGCCTGCTTTGCGCAGGGCTTCGACAAAACGATCTATTGCCGTCTGATCCCTATCTCCTCTCAAAAAAATTAGCCTTTTGTATTTTTCAATTGAGTATTGCGGATCTATGCGAAGCAGTTCCTGGACAGCTGCACGAGCCTCATCCATTCGACCAAGCATGCTGCCTGAAACAGCCACACCTGAATAGCCCATGAAATTCCGAGGCTCACGTTGGGTGGCTTTTTTATAAATTTCTAATGCCTTTTCATAATGCCCGGCGAAGGCGTAAATTGAGCCGGCAGCTTGTAGGAAAGCCAACGTGGGTTGAAGCGGGTTCAGGCGAATGGCATTCTCGATTAGGGGAACGCTTTCTTCGGCTTTCCCTGAACGAGCCAGAACTTGGGCTGCCAATCTGATTGACTCAAACGAGTTTGGTTCTAAAAAGAGTGCCTTTTCAGCTTCGGCAATAGCTTTGTCGTACTCCCTAACTCGTACATAGAGCAAACCGAGCATACCATGACAGACACCATCGGCTTCATTCAGCGAAATTGCTTTTTGGGCAAACTCTATGGCTTTGGAGAGAGATTTTTCTCGGGAGTCGGTTGCCCCCAAAAAAACGTCGTTATCATGAGCGAAGGAAAGAATAATATACCCCCTGAAATATTCAGGGTCTAAACGAATGATTTCTTCCGCCAGTTTCTTTGCGATCGCATTGGATTCTTTTGTCAAGCGTGATATCGCTTCAGCCGCCTCCAGATTCTTGAGATAAGCTTCCAGGTTATTGGTGCCTTTTGCGGTAGATCGCGCCTGTTCTCCTGCTGTTAACTTAACCCGCAATTCCGTGATGATTTTTAGGGTGATTTCATCTTGCAGGGCGAAAATGTCCTTCAGATCCCGGTCGTACCTATCAGCCCACAGATGATTTCCCGTTAGGCTATCGATAAGTTGGGCTGTAATGCGGACCCTGTCGCCATCGCGCCGGATACTTCCCTCCAAAATGTAGCGGACTCCAAGCTCCTCACTCACTTGTTTGATTTGCACCGGTTTGCCCTTGTACGTGAACGTGGAGTTGCGGGCGATCACGAAGAGTTGTGGTATCTTTGCGAGCGCGGTAATGATCTCCTCGGTGATTCCGTCGCTGAAGAACTCCTTCTTGGGGTCGTCGCTCATGTTAACGAACGGCAGGACCGCTATGGAAGGCTTGTCCGGGAGAGGGTAGGCCATTTTCTTGGGGTCCGCTTTTTCCACCGGAGGCAGGGCAGGCCGCTGCGTGAACTGCAACATCGCTGCGGCAGCTGTCACTAATACCAACCCCAGCAATCCATAGAAGGCCAATCGCCAGCCTTTGCCCTGCCTCTTGAACCCCACTCCTCTTTTCTGGGTCACCCTTGGCTCCAAGACGACCCGATACGCCCCCACCGGCTTGGCGATGTTCTTGACCGTTTGTTCCCCAAGGAATTCGTAGCCGAAAGGAAGTTTCGTTTCAATTTGGTCAAACGCTGTCTTGGAAACACAGATTCCTCCGGGGTCAGCCAGGGATTCGAGCCGGGCGGCGATGTTGACACCGTCCCCGTAGATTCGGGATTCTTCCTCGATCACGTCCCCCAAATTGACCCCGATGCGGAAAAACATCTTCCGATTCTCAGGTAACTCTGTGTTACGGGACTGAAGTTCTTTCTGTGTCGCTACCGCGCACTGAACGGCGTCCACCACGCTGGCAAACTCTGCGAGGAGGTTGTCCCCGGGAGAGTCCACCACCCGGCCACGGTGTTGCTTCACAAGATCGGAGATGATCTGCTTGTAGGCTTCGAGAGTCTTGACGGTGGCGGCCTCGTCGTCCTGCATCAGGCGGCTGTAACCGGCCACGTCGGCGCTGAGGATGGCGGTAAGCTTGCGGTGAAAGCCTTTCGGTTCCATCGAGGTGCCTCTGATTGGAGGAAGATATTAAACGATTTTCACTTCAATCCGGCTTTGCGAAGGTCGCTTAAGGTTTGATCAAGCAGTGTTTGGTTTCTCACGGAAATCGCTTTGACAAAACGCTCTGCGGAGAAATTTGGATCGACCTTGAGAACCTCCGCCGCTTCCGCATGCGCCTCCGGATCGCGGCCAATCCTTGCATACGTGACCGCCAACATTACATGGCCGACCAGGTTGCCAGGATAGAGCTCAAGGGCTCTCTTAATTGTTGCAATTGCCTCTTCATACTGCCCCACCCACTGATAGGCGCTTGCCAGCTTCAGCAATACAAAAGGACTCGATGGTATTGGGCTGAGGCGGAGGGACTTCTGGAGAATGGGGATAGCTTCATGGAATCGTTCAGCGACTAACAGCGCGGCACCCATGCAGTCATAGGCCGAAGCAGAATTTGGGGACAGTGCAATGGCTTTTTCTGCCTCTGTCATGGCTTTTTCGGAGTTTTGCAAAGAAACATAAACATAGCTCAAGGCGGCATGGCTAATAGCAGAGGGTTCCAACGCTACGGCCTTTTGCGTCAATTCTAAAGCCTGTTGCAATGCTTCTGCCCGAGAAACTTTGGCGGTTCCAACAAACGCCTCATTAGTTATCACGCCGGCGAGCACACGGTAGCCTCCGGAATAAGTAGGGTCTAAAGCAATAGCCTCCTCGGCATAGCGTCTGGCTAAGGCTAATGATTCCTTGTTGTAATCTTGATTAAAGCGACTTGCCTGTAAGACTTTAAGATATGCGTCCAGGTTTTTGGTGCCCTTTGCCACTATCTGCGCCGTCTCTCCTTTTGTCAGGGCCACCTGCAAAGCGACGAGAATGTTCATGGTGATCTCGTCCTGGATGGCCAGGATATCCTTTAAGTCACGGTCATAGCGCTCGGAGAAGATGTGGCGGCCGTTGAGGGCATCAACCAACTGGGTCGTGATCCTAACCTTTTCCACGGTTTTTCGCACGCTACCCTCCAACACATAGCGCACCCCCATCTCCTCGGCTACCTGCTGGGCCTTTACAGGTTTGCCCTTGTAAGTGAAAGTCGAATTGCGTGCTATCACAAAAATATGCTCGACTTTCGAAAGGCCGTTTATAATTTCCTCCGTCAACCCGTCGGCGAAGTACTCTTGCTCCTTGTCATCGCTCATGTTGGTGAAGGGCAGAACGGCGATGGAAGGCTTGTTTGGGAGAGGAAAGGCCATTTTTTGCGGGTCGGCCTTTTCGACGGGCGGAGGGGTTGGAGGGGAGGGGAGTGGCATAAACTGCCATACGGCCATTGCAGCTACGAGCAACACCAGCACGCCGGCCAATCCATAGAGCAAAGGCTTTCGGCCCGGGCTTTTCGGTTTTTCAACTGTGGCCGTTTTTTCAGTTATCCTCGATTCCAGAACAACTCTATAGGCGCCCACCGGTTTGGCAATGTTTTTAACCGGCTGCTCACCGAGGTATTCGTAACCCATCGGCAGCTTGGTTTCGATCTGGTCGAAGGCGGTCTTGGAAACGCAGATCCCGCCAGGCTCAGCGAGAGATTCGAGCCTGGCGGCAATATTCACTCCGTCGCCGTAGATCCGATCACCTTCTTCGATCACGTCACCCAGGTTCACTCCAATGCGGAACAGCATCCGGCGGTTTTCGGGCAGCTCGGCATTGTGGGCATGGAACTCCTTCTGAACAGCGACTGCGCACTGCACGGCATCGACCACGCTGGCAAACTCCGCCAGCAGGTTGTCCCCCGGAGAGTCCACCACCCGACCGCGGTGTTGTTTTATGAGATCGTAGAAGGCTTGTTTATAGGATTCAAGGCTAGTAACCGTAGCCGCCTCATCGTCCTGCATCAGACGACTGTAACCGGCGACATCGGCGCTGAGAATGGCGGTAAGCTTGCGGTGAAAGCCTTTCGGTTCCATGCCGTCACCTCCTTGGATAGAAGGTTTGGCAAATAGATGAGAGAGGCGCTCGTGAAAGGAAATGACGCTGCAGAGGAGAAATCCGGACCGCGCAACGAAACCAGCGTCCGCACCAAGTCTGCCGGAGCGCGAAAGATGCTACGATATGGCTGGATAATACCCCTGTCCGGCGATAAAAATCAAATGAAATCGTTCATGGGGGGGAGTCTATATCACAAAGAGTCCCTGCGTTATGATTTGTCGATGATATTTAAGCAGCTTAACATACTATAATTACATCAGATTTATTCCGTATATCTTATTCTTGCTTCCGACGACCCATTCGTGTCAAAGCCAAACTGAATGAGGTTACGCCTTGAAAGTAGCCCATGCAGTGAAGCCAAGAACTGCATAGATTATCACCGGTCACATAAAAAACCTATCCCAGCGGCGTTATAGGTGCACACGATTTGAAACCTCAAGCAGGTTCATGTCTGGGTCGCGAAAATAAACAGAAAGAATAGGGCCTGTGGCCCCGGTGCGTTGAACCGGCCCTTCAATTACTGCCACCTCGCATGCGGCAAGGTGGCTCACCACTTCGGTTAATGGAACCGAAGTAAGAAAGCACAAATCAGCCGAGCCGGGGGTTGGTTGTTGAGCTTTGGGCTCAAATTCTTTTCCGTGCTGATGTAAGTTGATTTTCTGTTCGCCAAAAGACATGGCCTTACGCCCATCGCCGAAAGTAATGGTTTCCATGCCCAATACTTTTGAATAGAAAGACGCAGTGGTGTCGATGTCTCTGACGGTCAGAACCAAGTGATCAAGGCTGTCAATTTTCATACGGTGACCTGTATGCCTAACAGTGATTAGATGGTTTCTTTAAAAGACCCCACAGCGAGAGTATATTAAATCTTTGGTGCCTTTGGTGATACGTCGGATGAAACAAAGAAATTGATTTTTTGTGATTTCCCCCCATTATGCCGGCAATCTGATTTCTTCGCTGAAGGTCGGTATTACTTCCCGATCTCCGCCAGCAGCCGCGTCGCCCCATTCTTGTAGTAGCTGTCCGTGGACTGGGCTGCTTTCTCGAGATACTTCTTTGCTTCCGCCTGGTTGGTTTCGCCGCCCAATTTGATCAGCAGCTCGGAAAGAAACAGGTGGGCTTCGACGTTGGCATCGAAAAAACCGGCTTTTTGGTATTCGCGGAAATAGGCGAGCGCTTTGGGGCGATCGTGCAGCGGCCAGGGCAGCACGGTCCAGAAGCGGCCCAGGGAAAGCATCGGCCCGCCCTGCCTGTAGTTTTTGTCGACTGCGTAGGCCTTCTCGAAGCTGCTTTGGGTCTGATCCTTCAGGCCCTCGGCGAGCGCCGTGACGATGCTCACCCCGTCCGAATAGATGCCGACGTTGACGCCGAAATAATAGTACCCGTCGGGCTTGTCCGGCTGCAAGTCGATGGCCTTCTGGGCGTACTGCATGCCGGTCTTGCCGTGTTCGGCGCAGATTTTTTTCCAGTCCGCAACCTCCTGTCGCTTGGCCTGGTTGGCGTATTCCCGATGGGCGCGGGCGCACTTCCAGTTGGCTTTGAAGCTGCCGGGGTCCTGCGCCACGGCCTTGACGTAAACCGGGATCGACTTCTGAAAATTCTCTAGCCCGCCCGCGTTGAACAACCGGTCGCCCTCCGCCAACTCGTCCGCGGCGACGGCCCAGGCTGACATCAGCAGGCATATTCCGAGCGCGCAGGCAACTATTAAAACTCGTCTCATTCTACCCTCCTATGTTATGGATTTTTGGGGGGCTACCATAGAGGTCACTGCGCTACTAGTGGGGCGAGGAGCAATGCCAAAATCAGGCTTTCCAATGAGCCCTTTTTTTCATAAACCGGTGGGAGCGGCTTTCCAGCCGCGATTCCCACGCGACGGTTTATCGCGGCTGGAAAGCCGCTCCCACAGAAAAGAGTCATACTTCGTTATCCATGGGAAGGCGAAAAGGCATAAAAAGCCTTTGGCGAAGCCGTCACAGTATTTCAATGGCGCAGGCCATCGACACCCCGCCGCCGCCGCAGAGGGTTGCCAGCCCCAGGGACTTGCCGTGCTTTTTCATGGCATACATCAAGGTGATCATGATGCGGGCCCCGGTGGCGCCGACGGGGTGCCCCAGGCCGATGCCCGAACCGTTCACGTTGGTGATCTCGCGGTTCAGTCCGAGTTCCTTTTCCACTGCCAGATACTGGGCGGCGAAGGCCTCGTTGACCTCGATCATTTCAAAGTCGGCGAGCTTGAGCCCGCTTCCGGCCATCAGGTGCCTGACGGCCGGCACCGGCGAAAGCCCCATGACCGACGGGTGGCAGGCGCCCCGGCCGACCGCTTTGATCCGGGCCAGGGGCCGGATGCCGAGGTCCTTCGCCTTTTCAGCCGACATGATCAGGATCGCGGCCGCACCGTCGTTGATGCCGCTGGAGTTGCCCGCGGTGACCTTGCCGATCTCGGGCACAAAGGCCGGCGGAAGCTTCCGGAGCTGGTCCAGGGTGATGCCCGGGCGGAAGTGCTCGTCCTTGTCGAAGACGATCGGGTCGCCCTTGCGCTGAGGGATTTTGACCGGCACGATCTCGTCCCTGAAATCACCGTTTTTCGTGGCGCGCTCGACGTTGTTGTGGCTGCGCAGCGCGACCGCGTCCATCTCCTCCCGGCGGATGTTCAGGTGCTGGGCCACGAATTCCGCCGTGGCGCCCATGATGTAGGGCTTGCCCTTGAACAGGCTGAGCGGCGGCTGGGAGGCGTCGACGGGGCCGCTCTCGGGATGCGGGATCAGATGGGAGCCGCAGTGCAGCCCGCGCATGATGTTGTCCACGAACTCCTGGTCCTGCAGCCGGCAGCCCCAGCGGGCGTTGAAGACCGAGTAGGCGGCGCCGGACATATGCTCCGCACCGCCGGCCAGGACCACGTCGGCCATCCCCGCCTGGATCATGGCCATGCCCGAAACGGTGGCTTCCATGCCCGAGATGCAGACCCGGTTGACGGTGGCGGCGGTGACCGTGTCCGGGATCCCCGCCATCAGCGCGGCGATGCGGGTCATGTTCATGCTGTCGACGGGCTCCAGGCAGCAGCCGAAGCGCACGTCGTCGATCCGGGCCGGGTCGATGCCCGCCCGCTCCACGGCGGCTTTCATGGCGACGCTCGCGATCCTGGTCACATGCAGGTCCCGCAGGGTCCCGCCGAAAGCCCCGATGGCGGTGCGGCACGCCGCGACGATGACGACATCTTTCATACAACGCTCCTTTCCGGTTCAGGTGAGTTCCCGATGGTCAGATCCGCTTGCGTTCTTGCCATGCCTGCTCGAGCAAAACCCCGCAGGCATCCTATGAAAAGCCGCCATGGATTGTCAAGGCAAAGCGGCCGGACGTTCCGACGAAGGCTTCGGTTGGGGGCGAGGTCTGAGACCCCATGAGGCATGTGATCTTGAAGCGCACACCGCTCCGCCAGAAAACCGGCGAGGCGCCAGCGACCATTTGAAGCAAAAGGTTATCTGACAGAGATTAAATGGTCGGCGGCGGAAGCCGACGACCATTTAATCTCTGCACGTGAAGGGAAGAAAATGATGAAAGCAGTAGCTTGCCGTGTCGCCGTAGGGTTTTCCGGTCGTGGCGATGCAGCCGGCAATCACCTGCTTGGACTGGTCCGGGTAGTCCGGTCGCGTTTCCTCGGTTCGTTTGCAGGCCAGGCAAATGGGCTGGTGGTCGAAAACCGAAAGGACCCTCCCGCTTTTTTTCCCCAACGTCTCGCCGCAGCGTTGGCAGCGGCTGGCACATGACAGTTTTTTTTCCCAATGCTCTTCCATTCGAGACCTCCCATTTCGTCGGCGCAACGTATCACTGACGATCCGTTGTATAACCGGCATCATTATCACTGTCGCTCGCAGTTTCAAGGGCCGGCCCCGCACCCGAAACGCATCAGCTATCATCGCGGATCCTACTCGGTTGGTATGCTTACTCAACGAAGCACACGGAGCACATTAGGATTTGACTTGCTGATGAGGGTTGGGTATGAATATCTCTGCGCGACACGTCGTCATTCGAGATTTCTTTTCTCTGTTTACTCTACCATCCGCAGACATCGTGGTTTCATATGCCCCACGCAATCCAAACGATCAGTGCCCACCGGACAGGAGGCCACCATGGAGAAAAAATGGGTCTATCTCTTCGATGAGTTGGATCAGGTCAACACTTACATCGGCGGGTCGTGGGATGCGGTCCGCGGGCTGCTCGGCGGCAAGGGGGCCAACCTGGCGGAGATGGTGCGCATCGGCGTGCCCGTGCCGCCGGGGTTCACCATTACCACCGAGGCCTGCAACGAATACCTGGCCGGCGGCGGGGCGTTTCCGGAAGGCATGTGGGACCAGGCGATTTCAGGTCTTGAGAAAGTGGAAGCCCTGACCGCCAAGCGTTTCGGCGACGCCCAGAACCCGCTGCTCGTGTCCTGCCGCTCGGGGGCCAAATTTTCCATGCCGGGCATGATGGACACCGTGCTCAATATCGGCCTGAACGACGAGACCACCCAGAGCATGATCGCGCTGACCGGCAACCCGCGCTTCGTCTACGATTCCTACCGCCGCCTGATCCAGATGTTCGGCAGCGTGGTCATGGAGATCCCGGATGAGGCCTTCGAGGAGGTGCTGTCCAAGGCCCGCCGGAAGGCCAACGTCAAGACCGACCCCGAGCTCTCCACCGAAAACCTGCAGGAGGTGATCGCGGAGTTCAAGAAGATCTTCCGGCGCCTGTCCAACCGCGACTTCCCCGCCGAGCCCTACGAGCAATTGCGCATGGCCACCGCAGCGGTCTTTGAAAGCTGGAACGGCAAGCGCGCCATCGACTACCGCAATGCCGCCGGCATCGCCCACGACCTGGGCACGGCGGTCAACATCGTGGCGATGGTGTTCGGCAACATGGGCGACAACAGCGCCACCGGGGTCGCCATGACGCGCAACGGCACGACCGGCGAGAAGGACATCGAGGGCGACTACCTCACCAACGCTCAGGGCGAGGACGTGGTTGCCGGCATCCGCATGACCAAGGAAATCAATCAGCTGATCAAGGAGATGCCCGAGGCCTACGCCGAGTTTCTCGGCATCGCCAAGCGCCTGGAGCAGCACTACCGGGACATGCAGGACGTAGAGTTCACCATCGAGCGCGGCAAGCTGTGGATGCTGCAGACCCGCAGCGCCAAGCGCTCCGCCCAGGCCGCCGTGCGCGTCGCCACCGACATGGCCGAGGAGAAGCTCATCACCCGCGAGGAGGCGGTGCTGCGGGTCACCCCCGAGCAGGTGGACTTCTTCCTGCACCCCCAGTTCGACCACGTCACCAAGCAGGAGGCCAAGACCGCCGGGTCGCTGCTGGCCACGGGGCTCAACGTGTCGCCGGGGGCGGCGGTCGGCGTGGTGGCCTTCGACGCCAATCTGGCCGAGTCCTGGGGCAAGGGCGAGAAAAAGGCGGTCATCATGGTCCGGCCGGAAACCAAGCCCGACGATGTGCACGGGATGCTGGCCGCGCAGGGCATCCTGACCAGCCGCGGGGGTCGCACCAGCCACGCGGCGCTGGTGGCGCGCCAGTTCGGCAAGCCGGCCGTGGTCGGGGTCGCGGAGCTTGAGATCGACCTGAACGACCGGGTGATGAAGGTGGGCGACAAGATCGTCAAGGAGGGCGACTGGATCTCCATCGACGGCACCTCCGGAGAAGTCTACCTGGGCAAGCTCAAGGCCATGGTGCCGGACATCAAGGACCCCTGGCTGATCAAGCTCCTGCGCTGGGCCGACGAGTTCCGGCGGCTGGGCGTGCGGGCCAACGCCGACTACCCGCGCGACGCCCAGCGCGCGCGGGAATACGGCGCCGAGGGCATCGGGCTGTGCCGCACCGAGCACATGTTCTTCGAGACCGAGCGCCTGGAGCACTTCCAGAAGATGATCATGACCGATCTGCCGAGCGAACGCCGCGAGGCCCTGGAGATCCTGCTGCCTTACCAGCGCGAGGACTTCGCGGGAATCTTCCGGATCATGAACGGGCTGCCGGTCATCATCCGGCTGATCGACCCGCCGCTGCACGAGTTCCTGCCGAACATCAACGAGCTCATGCACCAGCTGGCCGATCTCAAGATCCGGCTGCAGCACGCGCCCACCCTGGCCGAAGTGGACAACCTGCTCGAAGGGGTCCGGCTCAAGGAGAACCTGCTCAAACGCGCCAAGGCCCTCGACGAATCCAACCCCATGCTCGGCATGCGCGGGGTGCGTTTGGGCATCATGATCCCCGAGCTCACCCGGATGCAGGTGCGGGCCGTTTTCGAGGCGGCCTGCCTGGTGGCGATCGAGGGGGTCGACGTCCACCCCGAGATCATGATCCCGCTCACCAGCCACGTGCACGAGCTCAAGCGCCAGCGGGAAGTGCTGGAGGCCGAGGCAAAGAAGGTTATGGCGGAGCAGAAAATGACGGTGGAGTACAAGTTCGGCACCATGATCGAGATCCCGCGCGCGGCCCTCACGGCCGACAAGATCGCCGACTACTCGCAGTTCTTCTCCTTCGGCACCAACGACCTGACCCAGACCACCTTCGGCATCTCCCGGGACGACGCCGAGGCGAGCTTCCTGGTGCCGTACATATCGGCGGGGATCCTGCCGGACAATCCCTTCACCACCATTGATCCGGAAGGCGTGGGCGAGCTGATGCGCATGGCCATGGAAAGGGCCCGCCGGGTGAAGCCGAACCTGGTGTGCGGCATCTGCGGCGAGCACGGCGGCGACCCGGAATCCATCATGCTCTGCCACCGGCTCGGATTGGACTACGTCTCCTGCTCGCCCTTCCGGGTGCCGGTCGCGCGCCTGGCGGCCGCCCACGCCGCACTCAAGGAGCGCGTCGTCAATGCCTGACGGAGATGCGGGAACACTGCGGCGATGGGGGCTCAGCTGTGTGTCGCGAGACACTTGTGGTTCATGACCAACCTGGAACAGCCCGTTCGGCCGAGCATCCGTCCCGAGGGCATCTTGCGTGGCGCCCCAAGCCCGGCCGCGCATGTCGAAGGGGGCGACTGTCTCAAATTCCCTGCGAAGAGGTGTGTCGGATAATTTCAGCTCATACGGTTAACATTTTGAAATGATAAAGTTTACAAAAAAACACCGTTCCGGCTTGAACTTGGCACATATTTTGTTTCCTACGGCATCTTCCGTATGTCCGTCAACCGATCATTAACCCAAATGATAAAGGAGGATTGAAATGAGCAAGACCGAAAAGAATCTCAAAGACGCATTTGCCGGCGAATCCCAGGCCAACCGCAAGTACCTCGCCTTTGCCCAGAAGGCCCAGACCGAGGGCTACCCCCAGGTGGCCAAGCTCTTCCGAGCGGCGGCGGAGGCCGAGACCGTGCACGCCCACACCCACCTGCGCACCCTGAAGGGGGTCAAGAGCACCCTTGAAAACCTGAAGGAAGCCCTGGGGGGCGAGACCTACGAATTCCAGTCCATGTACCCTCCCATGATCCAGGAAGCCAAGGCCGAGGGCAACGAGGCCGCCGTGCGCACCTTCACCTATGCCAACGAGGTGGAGAAAGTGCACGCCGCGCTCTACCAGAAGGCGATCGACAGCCTCGCCAAACCCCAGGCGGACGCGGACTATTACGTCTGCTCGGTATGCGGCTACACGGTCGAGAAGGAAGCCCCGGAGGAGTGCCCGGTCTGCAAGGCCAAGAAAAAGGCGTTCACGAAGGTCAGCTGAAGTTTTCCGCCTCCGGCGGAAAACTTATAGGGGGTCAAGGGAATGAAGTGCCCGATCTGTGGCTGCCAAGAATTTTTCGTCAAGGATCCGGATGACGAGTTTGAAACCCGCGAGTTCAGCGTGGCCGGTGGGGAAGTCCGCTTCAGCGCAGGTGCGGAAGGCGAATCGGTTCCGAAAGTCCAGGAAGCGAGCGAGACCTTTTGCAACAAGTGCTCCTGGCATGGCAAGTTCCAGGATCTGAAAAAAACGTAGTTCTCTCCTCGACCCCCTTATTAAAAAATCGCCGGCAGCATCACCGCCGGCGATTTTTTTGGCCGTATTTCCGGCGGACCTCTTTTTTCGCACCGCCCACCCAGTCATCGCGCAGGATCCGGTCGGGGAAGGAGTTCAGCGCCGCGGCCACCCGGTCGATGTCCTTGCGCGTGAAGCGGGCGATCTGCGCATAGCTGGCGATGCCCATCCGGTTCAGGGTTTTTTCGAGCACCGGCCCGATCCCGGGGATGGTCTTGAGATCGTCCTTGACCTTGGGCGTCTTGAAGAGCGAGGCCTTCTTGCGTGGCCGGGGTTTGGGCCTTCGGGCTGCCGCGGCGGTCAATTGCTGTTCAAGTCCAGTGACCCTTTCATCCCGCTCGCTCACCATGGTCTCGAGTTCGGCCGCGCGCGTTTTCAGGCGCTGCGCCTCGGCTTCCGCTTCGGAGGCGGTCCGGTCGACCTGACGGCGCAGGCTTTGAATCGCTGCATCCCGTTCCGTGAGAGCGCTTTGCAAGGATTCGATCTCCCCGGCACGGGACTGCATGGCCTGCCGTCGCTCCCTATTTTCACGAGTCTCGGCCTCCAGCCGTTCTCTCAAACGCTGGATTTCGCCGGCGCGCTCCTTCAGGTCTGTCTGCAGCGGCTCCAGTTCGGATAGCTGCGCCTGCAGCCGCTGGATTTCGGTTTGCTTTTCCTGCGCCATGGCCAGTCGGGCGGCCTCCAGCCGGGTGATTTCGATCTCCCGGTCGCTCAGCGCGGAGCGCAGGGGTTCCAGTCCACCCAGCCGTTGTTGCAGGGATTCGATGGCGACGGCCTGCTGCTGCGATTCCGAACGCCACTCATCCTGCATCCTCCGGATGTCGGCGTCGCGTTCGGCCAGAGACCTGCGCAGTTTTTCCATCTCCGCCAGGCGGCCCTTCAGCTCCTCGATTTCCTTGTCCTTGCTCTGGGCCGTCAGGCGCACCTGGTCTTGGAGCCGCTCGATCACCGTCTGGCGTTCGGCCAGGGCCGTGCGCAAGGCTTCCATTTCGCTCAGACGCGTGGTCAGGGTGTCGATCTGCTCGTCCCTGGAGCGGGCCAGCGACTGCAGTTCCTCCTGGAGGCGGGCGATCTCTCTCGAGCGCTCCCCCAGTGCGGTGCGCAGTTGCTCCAGGTCGGCGAGGTGTTCCTTCAAGGATTGGATCTCGGCTTCCTTGGCCCGGCTGAGTGTTTGCAGCTGGTCCTTCAGCGCCGCGGTCTCCGCACCGCCCTGGCCGATGCGGAGGTTGAGGGTTTTGATTTCCTGCTGGTGCGCGCTCAGCTGGGCGCTCAGCTCATCCTTGCTGCCTGACAAAGACCCTAATTCCGCTTTCAGGCGGACGACCTCCTGTTTCCGGGCGGCGGCCTGCGGTTCCAATTGCCCGACCCTTTCCTTGAGCGCCGCGGCCGCGGCTTCCTTTTCCTGGACGACGTCCTGCAGCGCGCGCAGCTCATCGTCCTTGAGCCGTGCCTGGGAGCGCAGCTCGCCCTCAAGTCGCTCGATCGTCGCCTGGTGTTGCTTGAGTTCGAGGTGCAGGCGCTCGAGCGTTTGAACTTCAGCCGCCAGGCGGCGGATCTCCTCATCCTTCCGGGTGGACTCCTGCAGGTAGTCCGCCCGCAGCCGGTCATTCTCGGACCGGGCGGCTTCCAATTGGGCCGGCAGCGGCTCCAAGAGGTTGATCCGGTCCTTCAGCCCGTTGAGGTCCCTCTCCTTTTCGAGGCGCAAGGTCTTAAGGCTGTGTTCCTGCCGGCTGAGCTCGGCATCGCGTTCCTGGAGGAGATTCTGCAATCGCTCCAGGTCCGCCTCCCGCTCCCGGAGCTGCCCGGCCTGCTCCTCTATTGCCGAGCGCACTTCTTTCAGAGAGACCTCGAGGCTGAGCGTCGCTGCTTCGGCGTCTTCCCGTTTTGTAAAGCTGTTGCGCAGCTCCGTCCGGAGCTCCGCTTCGCGCGCCCCGGCCCGCATTCCCCGAATCAGCCAGGCGGCAACGGCGCCGATCAGTGCCGCCACCAGCAGGCACACCAGGATCTCTCCGATCAGATAGCCCATTTGTCACCTCCTCATTCGATCGCGATGAATTCGATGCGCCGGTTCAGCTCCGCTCCCCGGGGGGTCAGGTTGTCTGCCAAGGGGCGCGTTTCACCGTATCCCTTGGGCTCCAGTCGGCGTTCGTCGATGCCCTTGGTTTTGAGCCGTTCGAGCACGGCCATCGCCCGGAGTGTGCTCAGGTCCAGATTGTAGGACGGACTCCCACTGGCGTCGGTATGCGCCGCAAGTTCGAGCCGCAGCCCGGGCCGGGCCTTCAGCGCTGCCGCCACCTGATCCAGGAGCGGCAGGCTTTCATCGGTCAGCTCCGTGCTGCCGAGCTTGAAGCGAAGCGTCGGAAACGGAATGGAAGCAGCAGGAACGGTCGGTGGAGCCTCGGGCAGGCGGATCGCTTCGGTGGAAGGGTTCACCTCCAGCCGGTTCTCAAAGGGCACCTGTCCGTTCAGGGCGGAAGTAAATTCGCGGGAGATCAGGTCCCGTTCTTTTTCGCTCGTAACCGATCCGGCCAGTGTGGCGGCCGTGCGGGTCACTTCCAGGACGGGGGATGCGACGGCGGCGAGGTTCCGAATCAGCGCGGATATCCCGTATAGCCAGGGGGCGGGCGGCATTCCCTCGTTTACGTCCAATTGGTTGTCGACGTTTTCCATGCCGTAGACCGCAGAAACGGAGTCCGCCAGTTTATCCGCCATCTGCCGGCTGGGAAGCAGGCCGGCCAACTCGGCTCTTCCACCGGTGAGCCGGAGGGTAAACAGGGCGGCTTCGGGAATGCTGACGGTAAGGCGGTCGCTGACGGTCCTGACGCCCCGCACGGACCGGACCATGGCGAGCAGCCGGCCGCGGTCGACCATGCGGTCGACCTCGCCTTGCAGGATGACATCCCGGCCGTCCACGGACAAAATCCGGGTGGGGTCAAGCCCGACCATTTTCAGGAGGACGCCGGCGCGCGCGGAAATGTCTGCGGGGATCTGCGGCCCGTGCACCCAGAGACAAAGCGCCGCCAGCGCGGCCAGGGCCAGGGCGCCGAGCACTCCGGCGAAAAACTGGTTCCGGCGGTCTTTGGCTTTGTTCATGATGATCCTCTTCATGCGAAAGGGTTCCCGGCCGGCATCGAAAACGGGCGGAGAGGCAAGACTCATATGCCCACTTAACCGCAGACAGCGGTGAGTGTTTGGACAGGCAAGACGACATATGCAGGCGGCGCGAGCATTGATGCCAACCGCTCAGAATCGCGCCGGATGCTCTCGGGAAGGAAGTAAAGATGAAATAGCTCGAGCCGGGGGGGAAAGTCAAACGGATTCAAGAGGCCTTCTCCGGCACGGATGAATCGAGCCAGCAGCGATCAGACCGCGGCAACGGCTTCTCTCCTGAACCCCGAACCCTGTACCCCCGCAACCTGAATCTTAACACTAAATTCCCGTCAGCGGAGCTTACCTCGGGTCAGCCATTTTTCCATCTGCACGCCGGCCCACATCAGGACCCCCATCCCCAGCGCGATCCCCAGGTCTCTCGGCGAGAGAGGGGTCAGATCGAAAAATCGATCCATGACGGGCAGGTAGATGGCCGCCAGTTGCAGGATCAGCGTGGCCAGGGTCAGGGCAGCCATGGATGGGTTGGAACGGAAGGACAGCACCGGCCGGCCGGAAGCCCGCAGCCCCAAGGCATGGCCGATCTGGGTGAAGCCCAAGGCGGCAAAGATCATTGTCTGCCAAGTGCCGTCCTCCGGCCGGGCCGGGTCAAAATAGGCAGCCCCCACCCCCAGCGTGGCGGCGGCGATCACGACGCCGACCCAGCCGATGTGCACCCGTGCCGCCCGGTCCAGCACAGGGGCGTCAGGCGCACGCGGCGGCTTGCGCATCGTGTCGGCTTCGGCCGGCTCCATCCCCAGTCCCAAGCCCATCAGCCCGTCGGTGAGCAGATTGAGCCACAGCAGCTGCAAAGGTTGAAGGGCCACGTTGATGCCGTAGAGCGGCGCCGCCAGCATGACCAGCACCTTGCCGAGGTTGCCCCCGAGAGAGAACTTGATGAAGCGCAGAATGTTGGCGTAGATGACGCGGCCCTCCTCCACGGCGGCCACAATGGAGGCAAAGTTGTCGTCGAGCAGCACCGTGTCGGCGGCCTCCTTGGCGACGTCCGTTCCCGTAATCCCCATGGCGACCCCGATGTCGGCCTTCTTCAGCGCCGGCGCGTCGTTGACGCCATCGCCGGTCATGGCCACCACCTGGCCGCGTTGTTTGAGGGCGTCCACGATGCGCAGCTTGTCCTCGGGCGACACCCGCGCGTAGACCGACACTTGGTCGACGACCCCGGCGAGCTCCGAGGGGCCCATGCGGTTGAGGGCTTCCCCGGTGACCGCCTCCGGCCTTTCGGCCATGCCGAGGTCCCGGGCGATGGCGATGGCCGTGAGCGGATGGTCGCCGGTGATCATGACGGGACGGATGCCGGCGGCCTTGCAGGTGGCGATGGCCGGCTTGACCGCGGCCCGCGGCGGGTCCATCAGCGCGATGAGGCCGAGAAACGTGAGGTCGCGCTCGATGCCCCCGGCGCCGGCAGCGGCGGACGGCACGGACTCCAGCGGCCGGAAGGCCACTCCCAGCACGCGCATGCCCGCCTGAGCCAGGCCGTCGTTCATCGTGCGGATCTGCTTCCGGTGCGCATCGGTAATCGGCTCCGGCCGCTCTGCAGCCCAGACGTGCGTTGTAAGGTCCAGCAGGCCGTCCACCGCGCCCTTGACGAAGGCCAAATATCCGGCGCCCTTGAAGGCGAACAGGGCATCCGGCAGCACGCCATCGGCGGCCAGGCGATGGACCGTGGTCATCCGCTTGCGGTTCGAATCAAACGGCGCCTCGGCCACGCGCGGCGCCGCTGCCTGGAGGCGGTCCGGGAACAACCCGCTGCGGGCCGCCGCTACCAGCAGCGCGCCCTCGGTCGGATCCCCGATGGCGTGGAAGCAGCCCGGCCCGGGATCGGGCTTGAGGACGGCGTCGTTGCACAGGGCGCCGGCCGCCAGCGCCAGGCGGATGGGCAGCGGCACGTCCCAGTCGGCGGAGGTGCGGCATTCGTCCTCGGTCACGGTCGGTGCGCGGCGGCGCAGGTTCTCCATCAGGTTCAGCCGTTCGCCGGCCGCGTCGACCACCGTGACCGTCATGCGGTTTTCGGTGAGGGTGCCGGTCTTGTCCGAGCAGATCACGGTGACCGCCCCGAGGGTCTCCACGGCCGGCAGCTTGCGGATCAGGGCGTTGCGCCGCAGCATGCGCTGGGCGCCGAGGGCGAGGGTGATGGTGACGACCGCCGGCAGCCCCTCGGGCACCACCGCCACGGCCACGCTGACCGCCGTGAGGAACATGTCGGCCAGGGGCTCGCCCCGCCACCAGCCGACCAGCAGGACCAGCAGGGCGGCGATGCCGCCGCCGGCCGCCAGCGCCTTGCCGACCCGGTCGAGGCGCAGCTGCAGCGGGGTTTTTTCCGGGGCCACGTCCTGGATGAGGCCGGCGATTTTCCCGAGCTCGGTTTTCATCCCGGTGGCGGCCACGACGGCGCTGCCGCGGCCGTAGGTCACGGACGTCCCCAGGTAGGCCATGTTGCGGCGGTCTCCCAGAGGCAGCTCGGCCTCGGGAATCGCATCCGCCGTCTTTTCGACCGGCTCGGACTCGCCCGTCAGCGCCGCCTCCTGGATGCGCAGGGCGGCGCTTTCCAGCAGGCGTGCGTCCGCGGGCACCGCGCTGCCCGCCTCCAGCAGGACGATGTCGCCCGGCACCAGCTCGCGGGCGGACATCTCGCGCAGCTCCCCGTCGCGGCGGACGCGGACCACCGGTACGGCCAGCTGCTTCAGCGCCGCCATGGCCCGCTCGGCGCGGTACTCCTGGACGAAGCCGAGGACGGCGAAGAGCACCACGATGGCAGGATGGCCGCGGTTTCGGTGCCCTTTCCGAGAAAGGCCGAGATGACCCCGGCGGCAATCAGGATCAGCACCATGGTCTCGGTGAACTGATCCCGGAGCATGGCGAGCGGCCCCTTGCCGCGGCGCTCCGTGAGCTCGTTGGGCCCGTGGGTCTTCAGCCGCTCCGCCGCCTCCGCCTCAACAAGGCCGGTTTTAGAGGAGGACCAATGCCTCAGCACCTCTCCGGCCGTTTTCGTGTGCCAGTGGATCGCCATGACAATTCCCAAAAAGAAGGGTAACGGCTCAGGTCTCGGCAAGGGTTCGGGGTTCAGGAAAGAAGCAGTTGCCGGGGTCTGATCGCCGCTGGCCTGATTCGTCCGTGCGGGAGGAGGCCGAGGATTATGGCGTCTGTCCTTGCTGATTCCCCGAACCCTGAACCCGCTTTACCTGAGCAGTTACCCCGCCGTGCGCCATGATCCCAAATCAGGATTCTGAATCAGATCCTAAATCATGGCGCACGGGGGATCAAGAGGAAGGCGGGCGGGTTTCGTGTTTGAGGGCGGCAACCCGGGCGGCGAGGAGGTCCGGCAGGCCGGGCTTTCCGATGTTCTCCTCGATCAGCCGCTCGAACGCGCTGCCGATCACGACCCCGTCGCAAAGGGCGGCGACGGCGGCGACCTCCTGCGGGGTCGATATCCCGAAGCCCACGCAGACCGGCAGCCGCGTGACGGAGCGCAGCTGCCGCACCTTGCGGTCGATGTTCGCCAGCGGCAGCCCCTGGCTGCCCGTGACCCCCATCTTGGAGACGTGGTAGATGAAGCCGGAGGCGGAGGCGGCAATGCGCTGCATGCGCTCCGGCGGGGTGGTGGGCGTTGTCAGGCGGATCAGGCACAGGCGGTCGTCCGGCCACTGGGCGGTCAGCTCGCCGGACTCCTCCGGAGGCACGTCCACCAGCAGGACGCCGTCCGCGCCGGCGTTCAGGGCGTCGCGGTGAAAGGCCGCCGCACCGTATGCGAGGATGGGGTTGTAGTAGCTGAAGACGATGATCGGGATCTGCGTGCGCCGGCGCAGCGCTTCGATCATGCCCAGGACCTGGCTCAGGCCGGTCCCGGCCGCAAGGGCCCGCGCGGAGGAGCGCTGGATCACCGGGCCGTCCGCGGTCGGGTCCGAAAACGGCACCCCCAGCTCCAGCACGTCCAGCCCGGCCGCGCACATGGCGGAAACCAGCTTGAGAGATTGGCCCGTGTCGGGGTCCCCGGCTGTGACAAACCCCACCAGGGCTTTTTCCTTTTTGGCGGCCAGCTGTTCGAAGGTGGCATCGATCCGGTTCATGACGCGTGTCCCTCCTTCCGATCCCCCAAAAGCGGGGCCACAATGCCGAGGTCCTTGTCGCCGCGGCCCGAGAGGTTGACCACGAGCAGGTCCTGCTTCGGGCGCCGGCCGGCCTCCTGCATGGCCCAGGCCAGGGCGTGGGAGCTTTCCAGCGCCGGGATGATCCCCTCCAGGCGGCACAGGGCCTGGAAGGCCTGCAGGGCCTCGTCGTCGGTGACCGAGACGTAGCGGGCGCGCGCCGTCTCCTTCAGGAAGGCGTGCTCGGGGCCGACGCCCGGATAGTCCAGGCCGGCCGAGATGGAGTGGGCTTCCCGGATTTGGCCGTCGGCATCCTGAAGGACATAGGACTTGGAGCCGTGCAGCACCCCCACGCTGCCCGCGCCGAGGGCCGCGGCGTGCTTGCCGGTGCCGATGCCCTTGCCGGCCGCCTCCACCCCGATCAGCTCGACCGCGTCTTCCAGGAACGGATAAAACAACCCCATGGCGTTGCTGCCGCCGCCGACGCAGGCGATGAGGGCATCCGGCAACCGACCGGCGGCGGCCTGGATCTGCTGCTTGACCTCGATGCCGATGATCTGTTGGAAATCCCGCACCATCATGGGATAGGGGTGGGGGCCGGCCACCGAGCCGATGACGTAAAACGTGTCGCTCACCGCCTCGACCCAATAGCGCATGGCCTCGTTCATGGCGTCCTTCAGGGTGCCCGTGCCGGAGGCGACCGGCACGACCTCGGCCCCCAGCAGCCGCATGCGTTGGACATTGGGCGCCTGCCGGCCGATGTCCTCCACCCCCATGAAGATGCGGCATTCCATCCCGAAGAGGGCGGCGGTGGTGGCGGTCGCCACCCCGTGCTGGCCGGCGCCGGTTTCGGCGATGAGCTTGCGTTTGCCCATCCAGCGGGCGAGCAGCGCCTGGCCGACGGTGTTGTTGATCTTGTGGGCGCCGGTGTGGGCCAGATCCTCGCGTTTGAGATAGATGGCCGCTCCGCCGGCGCGGGCGGTCAGACGCTCGGCGAGAAACAGGGGGGTCGGTCGCCCGGCGTAATCCCGCAGCAGGCGGGAGAGCTCCTGCTGGAACGCCGGGTCCGGCGCCATGCGGCGATACGCCTCCTCCAGCTCAATCACGGCCGGCATCAGGGTCTCCGCGACGTAGCGGCCGCCGAAGGGGCCGAAATGGCCGCCGGCGTCCGGCCGTCGGCCGTGCGCCTCCTTCAAAAACGCGTGCGATGGGTTCATGCGAATATCCTCCTTCTTGCGCCGGCCGTTGCAACGGCCGCAATGAATTGCTCGACTTTGCGGATGTCCTTCCGCCCGGGGCCGGCTTCGACGCCGGAGCTGACGTCGACCGCGTCCGGCAATGCCGCGCGAAGGGCCTGATCGGCATTTTCAGGGGTGAGCCCCCCCGCCAGGATCAGGGGGTGGCGTTCGCCGAGGGCAGCGGCGCGCCCCCATTCCCAGGCATGGGCGTTACCGCCGGGGAGCACCCCCCGCCCGCATTCCACGAGGTAGGCCGAAGCTGAATAATTCAGTGCCGCGTCGAGGCCGGGCGCACGGTCGGCAAAGAGTGCCTTGATGACGAAAAGCCCCTCGCGGCGCAGCCGCTCAACCACCACCGGCGGTTCGTTGCCGTGAAGCTGGACGGCGGTGAGACCGGCTTGAGAAGCCGTCGCCATGACGCCCTCGAAGGGCTCATCAACGAAAACACCCACACAGGAGACTTCCGGCGGAAGTGCACGCCGGATCTCCCGCGCGGCGGCGGCGGTGACGCAGCGCGGGCTCTTGGCGTAAAACACGCAGCCGACGGCGTGAACACCGGCCTGGGCGCAGGCCACAGCTTCATCCGCCCGCGTCAACCCGCAGACCTTGACCTGGACGGTCTCCCGCTTCCCCAACCTCGCCGCGGTTCGTTTCAGTTCATTCCCCGACATGCTCTTTTTCCCCCTGAAGCATTTTCAGAAAACCCGCAGGGTTTTCTGAACGGACCAGGCTTTCGCCGATCAGGAAATTGAAGACGCCGTGCGCCTGGTAGTGTTGGATGTCCTCGCGGGTTCTGATCCCGCTAGCCGCCACGGCCACCTGGCCCGGCTGCAGCAGGGGCAGGAATTTCAGCGTGTGGTCGAGGTCGGTTTCGAAGGACTTTAAATTGCGATTGTTGATGCCGACCAGCTGGGCGCCGGCCCGGGCGGCGGCCTTGAGGTCGGTCTCGGTGTAAATTTCGACCAGGGCCGCCAGCCTCAGGGACGAGGCCAGCCGGATCAGGTCCACCAGACGCTGCGGATCAAGGATGCGCACGATCAGCAGCACGGCGTCGGCCCCCATGGCCGCGGATTCGTAGATCTGGTAGTCGCAGAAGATGAAATCCTTGCGCAGGACGGGCAGGCCGGAGGATGAACGGGCCTGCGTCAGGTCCTCCGGCGATCCGAGGAAGAAATTCTTTTCGGTCAGCACCGAGATGGCGCGGGCGCCGCCGGCCGCATAGACCGCTGCCAGCCGACCCGCGTCGAGGTTTTTGCGGATCACCCCCTTGGAAGGCGAGGCGCGCTTGATTTCCGCGATGACGTTCACGCCCGAAGACCCCGGGGCGTTGAGGGCCTCAAAGAACGGCCGGACATCCCGACGGGCCTCGGCCGCCTCCCGCAGCCGGCTGAGCGGAACCTCCCGCCGGGCGGCGGCCACCTCCGCCTGCTTGGCCTTGACGATGCGATCCAAAATGTCGGGTGTCGCGCCCTGGTTCTCCATTGTCTTTGCGGTGCTCCCCCTTCTGGTGGTGCCGGTGACAGGGTGGGGTTCCTTGCATCGGGTTTCCTGAACCCTCCCTGGACCCCTGGAACCCTTTTCTTCACCCGGCCTGACGGGTGAGTTTGACCAGTTCCTCCAGCTTGCGGCGGGCGGCGCCGGAGTCGATGGATTCGGCCGCCAGACGCATCCCCGCCTCGATGCTGTCGGTTTTTCCGGCGGCCATCAGGGCGGCGGCGGCGTTGAGCACGACCACGTCGCGGCAGGCCCCTTTGGCGCCCGTGAGAACCCCCCGGGTGATTTCGGCATTACGGGCCGGGTCCCCGCCGGCGACCTCTGCCGGCGCCGCCCGCCGGCCCAGGAAGCGTTCCGGATCGATGTCGTAGGTGCGGATGAGCCCGTCTTTCAGCTCGGTCACGCGGGTCGGCGCGCACACCGATATCTCGTCCAGGCCGTCGTGGCCGTGCACGACGAGCGCGCGCCGGGAGCCGAGCAGCCGCAGGGCCTCGGCAAACATCTCGGTCAGCTGGGGCGCGTAAACTCCGAGCAGCTGGCAGTTGGCCCCGGCCGGGTTGGTGAGGGGGCCGAGCATGTTGAAGATGCTGCGGATCCCCAGTTCCTTGCGGGCGGCCGCCGCGTGCTTCATGGCGCCGTGGTAGAGGGGCGCGAAGAGAAAGCCGATGCCGATCTCGGCCACGGCCTCCTCGACGAGGTCGGGCGGGGCGTTGAGGTTGACGCCTAGCGCCTCGATCAGGTCCGCGCTGCCGCAGCGGCTGGAGATGGAACGGTTGCCGTGCTTGGCCACGGTCACCCCGCCGCCGGCGACCACGAAGGCCGTGGTGGTCGAGATGTTGAAGGTGCCGCTGCCGTCCCCGCCCGTGCCGCAGGTGTCCACCACCGCGGGGGCGGACACCTGGATGCGGGCGGCCTTGCGCCGCATGGCGCGCGCCGCCCCGGCCAGTTCCTCGAAGGTCTCACCCTTGGTGGCGAGTGCGGCCATGAAGGCCCCGATCAGGGCGTCCGGGACCGTGCCCGTGAAGACCTCGCCGAGCATGTCGGCCATTTCGTCTGCGGTGAGGTTCTTGCGCTGGGTGATCTTGCGAAGGTTGTCGCGAAACATGGAGTTCTCCCGGGGAAAAGTGCCTAAAGTGTCTATAGTGCCTAAAATGAACGGTTTGTGGGAGCGGCTTTCAGCCGCGATGGTCGCGGATGGAAAGCCGCTCCTACTTAGAATGACTTCGCAAGAAGACCAAGATCAAGGCGCGCGAATCGCGCGGCACGAGGCGTACGTTCGGTACGCCCCAGCGACCGCAGATGAAGTGCAACGCAAGATTGGTCTCCTTGCGACTCATATACATAGAGCGTCTGATGGGTCATCTTCAGAAAGTTGCGCAGCAGCCGTTTGCCGACCATGGTCATGATGGATTCGGGGTGGAACTGCAGACCCTCGATGGGGTGGCTGCGGTGGCGGATGCCCATGATCTCCCCGTCATCGGCCTCGGCCGTCACCTCCAGGCAGGCGGGCAGCGACTCGCGCGCGACGGCCAGCGAGTGGTAGCGCATGGCCTGGAACGGGCTCTCGACGCCCTGGAAGAGCTCCCGGCCGTCGGACATGACCGGCGAAGTTTTGCCGTGCATCAGCCGCCGGGCCGCCACCACCTTGCCGCCGAAGGCCAGCGCGATGGCCTGGTGCCCCAGGCAGACGCCGAGGATCGGGATGCGGCCCGAAAAGTGCTGGATGGCGGGAACCGTGATGCCGGCGTCCTCCGGGCGGCCGGGGCCCGGGGAGATGACCAGGCCGCGCGGGCCGAGGGCCTCGAGCTCCTCCAGCGTCAGGCGGTTGTTGCGGGCCACGCGCACCTCCGCGCCCATCTGCATCAGGTACTGATAAAGGTTGTAGGTGAAGGAATCGAAGTTGTCGATCATGACCAGCATGGGGGGCCTCCCTAAAATCGGTTTTGAGCCGTAAGCTCCAAGGCCTTCTGAAACGCCTTGGCCTTGTTCACGGTTTCCACGCGCTCACGCTCCGGGTCGGAGTCGGCCACGATGCCGGCCCCGGCCTGCACGGTGAGCTTGCCGTCCATGATGGCGGCGGTGCGGATGGTGATCGCCATGTCCATGTTGCCGCTGAAGGACAGATAGCCCGCCGCGCCGCCGTAGGGCCCGCGGGGGCCGCCCTCCAGCGCGGCGATGATCTCCATGGCGCGCACCTTGGGCGCCCCCGAGAGGGTGCCCGCCGGAAAGGTGGCGGCGAGCAGGTCCCAGGCATCCAGCCCCGAGCGCAGGTCGCAGCGGATGTTGGACACCAGGTGCATCACGTGGGAGTAGCGCTCGACCACCATCAGGTCGGTCACCTGCACCGATCCGATCTCGGCCACCCGTCCCAGGTCGTTGCGGCCCAGGTCGACCAGCATGAGATGCTCGGCCCGCTCCTTTTCGTCTTTCAGCAGGTCGTCGGCAAACTGGCGGTCCTCCTGCTCCGTGCGGCCCCGCGGCCGGGTGCCGGCGATGGGCCGCAGAGTGGCGATGCCGTTTTCGAGGCGCACCATGGTCTCCGGCGAAGAGCCGACCAGCACGGTGTCGTCCAGGTGCACGAAGAAGAGATAGGGCGAGGGGTTGATGTGGCGCATGGCCCGGTAGAGCCGCCAGGGGTCGGGGGCCTGTTCGCTGGTGAAAGGCTGGGAGATCACCGCCTGGATCACGTCGCCCGCCCGGATGTGGTCCTTGATGGCGGACACCCGGGCGCGGAAATCCTCCTCGGACACCGGCGATGCGAGATCGCTCCCCCCGGTGGCGGCAACCGGTGTGCGCGGCATGGGGGCGGCGATTTTCTCCAGCACGCGCTCCAGGCGTTCGCCGGCCTCCGTCCAGTCGCGCTCGGGGTTGCCGTTGGGAAACGTGAGCGCCGCGAGCAGGAGCGTGTGGCGGGCGTTGTCGAAGATCAGGACCGTCTCCGGGACCATGAAGCAGGCCAGCGGCTTGTCCGCGGGCCAGCGGTGCGGGATGGCCTCGAGGAAGGAGACCATCTCATAGTTGAGGTGCCCGACCAGCCCGCCCCAGAACCGGGGCAGGCCGAAGACGTCGGCCGGGCGGTAGGGGGCCAGCAGCTCGCGCAGCACCTGGAACGGGTTGCCGCCGTGCGGGATGCTGCGCAGCGTGCCGGCCTCTTCGATGTCCACCCGGTCGGCGAAGACCCGCACCATCAGGTGGGCGGAGAACCCGAGGAAGCTGTAGCGCGCCCAGCGCTCGCCGCCCTCGACGCTTTCCAGCAGGAAGATCGGGCCCTTGCCTTCGTAAAAGCGGCCGAGGAGCGACACCGGCGTCAGGGTGTCGGCGAGAATCTGGGTGCACACCGGCACCACGCGGTAGGCCTCGGCGAGGCGCAGGTACTGGGCCTTGTCGGGAAAACGGGAGAGAATCATACTACCTCCTCCTTCTTCGGAATTCGCCGCATGTGGATCCGCTAAATTAAAAAGGCTGCGGGGGTTCTGCCCGCAGCCTTTTTCGGAAATAAAAAAGGACCGTGGGCTTTCTGGAGTTGCCCACGATCCTTTGGTTCAGTTCAGTTTTTGCCGGTCGCGCAGGCTACCCCGTGGGATTGGCCCGCCACCACCATGAACAGCGTTTGAGATGAGTCTGCAAGCTTTTTGGTTTCATTTCTTCAATCCAATTTTGCGCCAAGCTTACAGGTTTAAAAAATTCTGTCAAGATTTTTTTAAAAATACATATTCCGGCACCCGTCTCGCCGGTCAAAGACGGCGCCTCATGAATCCAGATGACTGGCGCATTCACTTGGCGGTGCTGCATGCGCGATCGCATTTCTTCCGGGCGCCTCGCCGGTTTCAGCCGGCGACCTCCCCGCCACCTTGAACTGTCCGGCGGAGGCCGCCAGCTCCTCGGACGTGGCGGCGTAATTCTGGGTGGCTTTGTCCATTTCAGCTACGGCCTTGTTGATCTGTTCGATGCCAACCGCCTGCTCTTTCGATGCGGCCGCGATAGCCGCCACCAGCTCTGCGGTTTTCCCCATCGTGCTCCCCACCTCGGAAAACGCTTTGCCGGTCGTGGAGACAAGGCCGGCGCCTTCATTCACGTGTTGCGCGGTCCCGGAAATCAGGTCGGAGGTGTTCCGGGCCGCCTCGGCGGCGCGCATGGCCAGTGATCGCACTTCGTTCGCCACCACCGCGAAACCGGCTCCGGCCTGGCCCGCCCGGGCCGCCTCGACGGCTGCATTCAGCGCGAGCAGGTTGGTCTGAAAGGCGATCTCGTCGATCGTCTTGATGATCTTCGATGTTTCCTCGCTGGCTTTAGAAATTTTTTCCATGGACCCGGTCAACCGGGACATCGACTGGTCGGCTTGGGACACCACCTGCTTGGCCCGGTTCATGAGCTGGTCGGCCGCCTGGGCGTCCTGCGCGTTGCGCTGCGTCATGGAGGCCATTTCCTCGAGGCTCGCACTGGTTTCCTCCAGGGAAGACGCCTGCTCGCTGGCCGACGAGGACAGGTGGTTCGAGGCGTCGGCGATCTCGCTGATCATCTCGCACAGGTTCTGGTTCACCAGGTTCATGCGTGCGGTCATGTGGCTGATCTCGGTGCGGCCGCGCACCTCGAGCGATTGGCTCAGGTCGCCGCGCCGCATATTGCCGGCAAGCTCCAGCAGCCCCTGCATCGGCCGGTTGACCAGGCGTTGAAAGAGAAAATAGATGGCGAGGATCAGCGCCAGGCTGCCGACCGCACCGATCAGAATGCTCTGGTTGCGCGCCGAACGCGCCATCTGGACCACGGTTTCGACCGAGGTGCGCACGTGCAGGCCGCCAAGCACCTTGCGGGAGCTGCCGTGGCAGTGGTGGCAGCTGGCGTCGTTCGATATCGGCTTTAGAATGCTGATGTGTGCCGCCCCTTGGATCTCTTCGTCGAAGATCTCTCCGGTGTCCTTGCCGTCGGTGAGCATGCGGGTGGCGGCCGTGGCAGCTGCCGTGTTGGTGAGGAATGCGTCCAGTGCCTTCCCGGCGGCTCCCGGCATCGTGGTGAAGGTGATGCTGCGGTTGAAATCAAAAATGGAGGCCTCCAACGACGGCACTTTTTCCTTGAGATGGCGCAGCTGGTTAACCACGTCCTCGTTGCGGCCCGCTCCCAGGGCGTCAAAAATGGCACCCTCGATGGCGGCGGTCAGCATGTGGCTGCTGAGCCGGCTTTGCTCGTGGATAGATGCATCCTGCGAGCGAATGTTGAAGCCGATCGTGGCGCCGAAGGCGGCAATGAGTATCAATGTCAAGATGCCGACAACCTGTATCCACAATCTTTCGCGGAAGAGGGTAACTGGATTGATTTTCATGAGAGGTTCCTTTTGGTTTTTTCTTTTTCCCGTCGATCAGTGCGCGCCGGCGTACAGGATGGGTTTGAAACCGAAGGCGGCGACTCGATCGGATCTGTGGCACTTGCCGCACAGCTGCAGGGAGACCTTGACGGCCAGGTCGGTCGGGTCCCCGCTTTCGGCATGGAGGCTGCCGGGACCGTGGCAGACCTCACAGCCCGGGTTCTTCAGTGCGGGGGTCTCCTCGGCGGATGTGAACCCGCCGGGCTCCCCGTAGCCGGTCGTGTGGCACTTGAAGCAGTCCTTGAATTCGGCCGGGGTCAGTTTTTTCTGCATCTTCTGGATGCTGTTGAAGGACTTGGCCTTCTTGGAGTTGGCCATGAAACTTGCGTACTGGGCATCGTGGCAGCCTTGGCAGGTTTCCGACCCTACGTAGACGGCCTTGCGCTCCTCGGCTCCGGCATGAGGGGCCGACGCGATCAGGCCGATCGCAATCAGCGCGATAAAGCCAAAACAAATTGACCTGGACATGGGCAGCCTACCTCCAATCTGTTGAGGAAGTCTTTTCAGACCTGCTTCCGGCATCAATCTCATGAATGTGGCAAAATGATCCGGGGGCCACAAATCTTATAATGATGGCTTCTGATTATGATCATCGGCTTGGAGCAGAAGAACTTGAACGGAAAATTGATCTCAATTCATTCGAGGCGTTTTGCAGAGAGAATCGCAGAGTCGTGCCTTGATTTTTGATAATCTTTTATGGCAACAATTCGGTCAGACAACCATCGAGGGATTCCAGGCCGAACGGCTTGACCAAGAGCCGGTCGGCATGCGCTTCACTTGCCATCGCATCCGGGTGCTCCCCCCAGCCGGTCATTACGATCACGAGCGTTTTTGGATACTTTTTCTTGACGGCTGAAATCACCTCAGCCCCGCTCAGCTCAGGCATCACCAGGTCGGTTATCACCAGGTCCACGCCGTTTTCGCATTGCTCGATCGCCGCCAGGCCCTCCACCCCGTTGCAGGCAGTGAAAATTTCATATTTCCGGTCAAGAAAAACTTTCAATGCCGCGACAATGTGCTCGTTGTCGTCGATGATGAGAATGCGACGTTTCGTTCCCATTTCATTCCTCGGGAGAGGTTCCTGGATATTCATTCGGCATTTTTCAGAAAGGCTTGAGCTGATTGCTGCGAAAAGGCCATTGTTTTTTCCCGGCCCTCCGTGCCATATGCGGCATGCGGTTTGAAACAATAGCGCCCCCAACGCCCTGCACATCAATGGCATGACTGCTCGGCAAGCACATTCAACGACAGGCTGGGCCCTATTGGTGGGACCGGGGGATGAGGAAATGAAAATAACGGCGGGGCTGAATCAGTGAAAAGCCGGCACGTTCAAGAGCGGCAGCCTGCAGGCGCCGGTTTACCTGCCGCCCCCGGTTTCAATGCGAATCTCCGACCACGAGCCATCATCGGCGTTCTCAGGCAGACCCTCCGGAGGGTTTTTCGAAACGGTTACCCTTGCACCGAAACCTCGGCTGGCAAAAAACGATTTTACGCTATTTTCCCGCAGAGCTGACAGCTTGCGGTTTGAACCTTTTTTGTCTTTCGCATCGTAAAATGAAGTCAGCGTTGCGCGTGAATCCGAACGGAGTGAAAGCCGCTGCGATACTTGTGCCAGAACGTCAAACGAGGTGTTTTTCAGCTCAACTGAACCCGGCTTGAAAAAGATATAAAACCGCTGTACGTTAGTATTCAGGCCTTGTGTCGCTGATACAATTTCAGGGCCAGTGGCCTTCGAAATTTCAGGGACCCCACTCATCACCTTGTTTTCTTCGGGCGTTGCTGACTCGGCTTTCTTGACCGGCATCTTCTCCCAAGGGTCTCGTTTCCGTATGACAGCAACCGGTCGATCGATTGTGTCCTTCAGCGATCCGGCCGCTTGAAAAACTTCCACAGATGCTTTTGCCGAGTTATTGCCGGAGGGCGGTGTGTTATGCCGGGCGAATATGTCCTCGGAGCGCTCGGATGTCTGTTTCCCCGGGGGAGGTGTCGTCATCTCCTTACGGCCGCCGGAGCCTTGTTCGATGGTCACGGCCGGCTCCGGGGACTGGACATTTTCCCTGGGGCCGGAGGAAAGCGCCAAGTAGAGCAGAATGCCGAGGGTGACGCCAAGCGCAGCGATCAGCCACTGGGGGTTTCTTTTAGGAAGGTTCGCTGCAAGCTCAGTTTTTTCGGGTGTCGTGGCGATTTGGGGAACCTTTTCGGCGGCCTGGACGGGAACACCGAGGGGTACGTCAAGCTCGCTTGCGCATTCCCGGACGGTCTCCGGCCCTATTTGTTTCAGTTCCCTGATACATCCGGTCAACAGCGCTCGGTCGCAAATGATATTGATCAGACGTGGGATTCCGCCTGATAGCCGGTGGATTTCGCAAGCGGCTTCAGTGCTGAAAAGTTCTTTTTCAGAGCCGGCGATCTTAAGCCGGTGTCGGATGTATACCCGTGTTTCCTGGCCGTCCAGAGGGGAAAGGTGATAGCTCACGGCAATCCGTTGGCGCACGGCCCGGTTGCGCTCGTCCATTAAAATCCGTTTGAACTCACCTTGCCCGACGTAAAAGAAGTTGATTAGTTTTTTATTTTCAAAATCGATGTTGGACAGCACCCGGATCTCATCAAGCAGCTCATGGCTGAGCCGATGGGCTTCATCGATTATGACTAGCAACTGTTCGTGCAGCGCGTAGGTGACATACAGGAACTTCTTGAACTGGGCCAAAAAATTGGCTTTCCCCTCGAAACGACGGCCAATTTTGAATTCTGAGGAAAGGATTCGGTATAAGTCAAGGGGCTCGATGCCGGGGTCCTGAATGAAGGCCACCTTGATATGCGGGGGGAGATTTTTTCTGAGGTGATGGATAAGGACTGTTTTCCCAGTGCCCACATCACCGGTGAGAAGAAGGAACCCCTTGTTTTCCTGAATTGCATACTGGAGCGCCGAAAGGCCCTCCATGTGCTTTTCACCCAACCAAAGAAATTCAGGGTCAGGCTCGACCTTGAAGGGACTGAGGCTTAGGTTGTAATACTGACGGTACACGACGTTGCCTTGTTTGGCGCAGAATTGATTGCCTGGTTAGGGCCGATCGCTGTAGAAAGATATTCTAATTTGATACCTTCCAGGGAAGATTGTCAAACTCTTTTGGGTCGGCAGCCATCCAAAACGCGAACCCCTTAAAAGCTTCGGGGTCGGTTTGTCGGAGACCGCAATGAAAAGCAAATTTGCAAATTGGGCGATTTTGTTCTGTGGCGTTGCCACCTGTGGTTGCGCCGCCGTTGTGATCGGAGCCGGTGCAGGGGCGGGAGCGGCCGCCTACCTGACAGGAAAAGTGACCAGAACCTACGACTCAGAGTACAACCAAACGGTCGGGGCATGTATTGAAACGTTGGACTCCTTGGAAATACCGCCTGCAGAAAAAACCGCCGACAAATTGAAGACCACCATCAACGCCAAGCGTGCGGACGGCACCCCGATAACCGTGGAGGTGGTTCGGGCAGGTCCCCGCCAGACCGAGGTGGGCATCCGGACCGGGGCGGTCGGCGTCACCGAACTGAACGTTTCGGAAATGATCCAAGAGATGATTCAAGAGCGGCTCGCCGGAATCAAGATGGAAAAATCCACAGCGGCTAAAGAGGGCAGGCCGAAAATCGAGCCGGAAGAAGCTGAGAAACCGCCCGCGACCGATGATGGCAAAAAAATTTCCCGTAAAAAAGAAGGCCAAACTGCGACGCAAAACATCGTAAAACGGTCATTGCCCGGGCTCACTATTTTTTTTGATCAGGGTTCCAACGAACTCCTTCAAAGCGAAATCGCCAAATTGGATAAAATTGTTGAAACTCTTTTGAGTCAACCGGAGTGGAAGGTCATCCTGAATGGGTACACAGACGCTTCGGGTTCTACGGAATATAATCGCATGGTCTCGGAGAGTCGGGCAAGCGCAGTCAAAATGTATTTTGCGGGAAAAGAGGTAAATCCGACGCGCATAACCGTGGTCGGCCACGGTGCGCAAAATTTTGTAGCTGGGAACGAAAGCGAGGAGGGGCGGCGAATGAATCGGCGGGTCGAAATCAACATCCTGAAATAAGTAACGACGGAGAAATTGATTTTTGGGCTTGCAGAAATTCGGGCTTTGAACAAATTTAGTTATTCACTCAGGTCCGTTTTCCATCCGGGCGAAAGCGGCCAACCCGCGCAGGCATATCCTCAACCACCGCCTTGTAAAGCCCAAACGCAACCTGTTTGGTCATTGGATCGTTGCCCTGTTGTTTTTAAACCGGCCTGTTTTTCTGGGCCTCTTTCAAGCGCACCGATTCTTTCCCGGGCTCGGCGATCTGCGCCTCATAAGCTGCCTTTATCTCGTTCTGCAAAGCCTCATCGCAATCCTCCCGGCGAAGCACCGTAAACGTGGCGTGGGGCAGGCCTCTCGAATCGAAACTCACCAGTTTCAGTTCAAGCTCCGGGCGTTTTTTGTTGATGGCCTGAACCACTTTGCCCAAGATGAAAACGTCAAGGGGGGATATGCCGTCCTCCAATACGATCTGGGTGGTCGGCACCTCTTTGAACAGCTGTTCGAATTCACCTGTCTTGAAGTTTCTGTTTCTGGGGAATGGGATTTTTCCTTCTTTGTCGTAAAAAATATATTGGCACTTTATTCCTTCGATCCGCCATTCATGTTTCGTAATGCGATAAAGCAAGGCCCCTGTAATATCAGACCCTCCCAAATCGGCCCTGTTGAGATTGGCTTCGCACAGGTTTGCCTTGACGAGGTTGGCTCCTCTCAGATCCGCATCGCTGAGATTTTTCCCGGTGAGGTTGACCCCGCTGAAATTGGCACCGCTCAGATGGGCCTTTCTTAAATCAAGCCGGCTCAGATCGATGCCGGTGAAATCTACTCCGGCCAATATCACCTGGTTGAAATCAATTTCACCGAGATCCACCTCATTGACATTTGCCTCGCTGAGGTTGGTCTCAAATAGACTTGCCCCCATGATGTCCGCGCCGCTGAGATTGGCGCGGGCAAGGTCGGCCCTGGTGAGATCGGTCCCTCTGAGATCGGCCCCTCTGAGATTGGCGCCGCCGAGAGTCGTTTCACTCAGGTCGGCTCCAACCAGATCCGCGTTTTTCAAATTGGTTCCCCGGAGATCCGCTCCGTGGAGATTCGCCCCGTGGAGAACGGCGCCGCTGAGATCGGTCGTTTTGACCTCTACGTTCCTTAAATCCATCCCGCTTAGATTCGCGCCGCTCAGGTTCGTTTTTTTCAGATCGGCCCCGTTGAGGTTGGCGTCGCGCAAATCCGCACCGCTTAAGTTGGCCCTGCCGAGGTCAATTCCGCTGAGATCAACCACTCTGAGATTCGCTCCGGCAAGATTCGCGCCGCAGAGATTCGCATTTTCGAACTCGGCCTTCGTGAGATCCGCACCGGCGAGATTGGCGTTGCTGAGATCGGTCAGGCGGAAGATGGTTCCCTTGAAAGTGGCATCTCTCAGGTCGGCCTTGCTGAGATTTGAGGACGTAAAATTCGTCTCGCTCAGATGGGCATTTCTGAAATCAGCAAGGCTCAAGTCCAGCACATGCAGATACGTCTGGGTGAAGTTGACGCCGCGAAAATCCATGCTCTTAAAATTGGCCGCGCCGAGTCCCAGTTTGAAAAAATTCTGTTTGCTGAGGTCCGGGGTGATGGAGGGGTGCTCCCCCCGCCACTGGTTCCAAGCCAAGACCCCCTGTTTGAGTATTTTGAGATGCGCCTTGATAGCCATAAGAGCTCATCCAGTCCTATTTGGAAGGGAGGAATCAATGAACCATTCATGGAGCCGGGGAGAATCCCTTGACGCCCACGCCTCCATGCCTGTAAGCACCAGCCTCATCCAGCAGGCCAGCCATCAGGATGCGATACGCTTTCAGCAAGCCTTTCTCCACATGGGGCTGCCACTGTTCAAAGAGGTCATATGTAGCGATCGCGTTACGCACTTCCTGGATTTCCCGTGGCGGGGCCATGACCGACCCGCTTTCCAGTTGCACAGGTAGGTGCAGCCCTGCCGGTTTTGGACCAACGCGACGACACGGGCCTGGGCTTTCTTCTCGATCTGGTCGACGGTGGTCATCCCAGCCACACCTCCACGGATTTGCTGAAAAATTCCGTCAGGGGAATCCCCTGCGCGCCTACCAGCAACGCCTTTGCCTCGGGGTAGCGTGTGCGGAAACGGGTCAGACCAGCCGCCTTGCCGTTTCTGCCGCTTTTGACCTCGATGGCCCAGATGTTCCTGCCACGGGCGACAACAAAATCCACCTCGTGGCCGCCCTCCCGCCAGTAGGTCACGGTGTGCTCTACCGATTTGAGACTGGCGCAGAGATAGGCACCTACGGCGTTTTCCACCAGGCGCCCCCACCAGGCCCTATCGCCGAGGGACTCGGCAAAGCTCCGCGTGGACAGAGCATTCACCAGGGCATTGTTCCAGAGCACCAGCTTGGGGCTGCTGCCCCGCTTGCGCTGCACGCCCAGAGAGAACAGCTCCAGCCCGCTGACCAGGAAGGCGGCTTCAAGCAGCCTCAGATAGTTGGCAAGCGTCGTGGTGTTTCCGGCGTCGTGCAGCCGGCCGAGCATCTTGGTGTAGGAGATGCGCTGGGCGGGAAGGGTCGCGGCCAGGGCAAAGAGATGGCGCAGCAAAACCGGCTTGGCGACCTTGCTCATCTGAAGGACGTCGCGGGCCAGCACCGTTTCGATGAGGGAATCGGTGATGTACCGTTTCCAGTCGGTCTCGTTGCCGATGAACACCGCCGCACCCGGATAGCCGCCGAAAAAAAGCCACTGTTCCAGGCTCCAGCCGAAAGCGGCCCGGCATTCCGGATATTCCCAATGGGTGCAGCGGTGCAGGAAGAATCTTCCCGCCAGGCTTTCGCTCAGCCCTTCCTGCATCAACAGGGCCGATGAGCCGAGAATCAGGACACGGATATCCGCTTCGGAGCTGCGGGTATCCCAGAGCAGTTTGAGGGTTTCGCTCCAGCCTCGCACTTTTTGCAGCTCATCGAGAATGAGCAGCACCGGCGTGCCGGATGCAGCCTGTTCCGCCGCCGCAAGCTGCCACTGGGTTTCGATCCATGCGGCATCGAGCGGCACGGGGCTGTCAGCGGTGGCGTAGATGGAGGGGATGCCGATGGCGTTCTGAATCTGGCAGGCGATGGTGGTTTTCCCCACCTGCCGGGGGCCGATAATGGCATGGATGACCGTTACCGGCCGGGAAAGATGGTCAAGGAGGCTTGCCTGTAAGGGCCGTTTGTATTCCATAACCTCCTTGTATCATGTATTTTTAAAGCAAACAACCAGATTTGCTCAATCGTTGAGTAAATTTACTCAAGCGTATCAAACGTATCCTCCCGGTCAGCTGTGCCACCCGCGCCAGGGCGCAGCGAAAAACATATCCTTGAGATTGGAGCAGGTAACGGGTTTCCAGTGGTTCGTCCTGCGCGGATAAAACCGATTGTGCAAAATCGCTATCCCCCAGGATACGCTCGTCACTTTTGACATGGTCTCGCCATCTGCGCATGGACTTTACCGCGCTCCAGCCCCCCGGGCTGCGAATCAATCCGCCGCCGATCAGCTCCGGCCGTCTTCCCAGGGCAATTCCCTGTTCAACGAAAAGCCGATACTGCCGCCGCGCCGTGGGGGCCGACTCCCCAAAAAGACGCAGCACGGAATCAATCGCCTGCCATTCGTTGGGGCGATGCCCCATCAAGGCGCTGTGGCCGCTGTACCGGTATCCAGGGAATCGACATGCGCCAGCTGCGGAAACAACTTCATCCAGACCAGAACGATGAGGATCGTGCCGATGCCGCCGATCAGAACAGCCGGAACGACGCCGAACCAAGCGGCAGTTGCGCCCGACTCGAACTCCCCCAGCTGGTTTGAGGTTCCGATGAACATCGCGTTCACGGCGCTGACGCGCCCGCGCATCGCATCCGGCGTCCTGATCTGTACCAGAGATTGCCGGATAACGACGCTGATCATATCCGATGCCCCCAGAATCACCAGCGCGCAGAGGGATAGGGAAAACGATGTCGACAGCGCAAATACGATCGTAGCCATGCTGAAGATGGCCACAGCGCCGAGCATGATCTTTCCCACGCGGCGTTGAAGGGGGAAGCAGATCAGGGCCGTCGACATCACCAGCGCTCCGACGGCCGGGGCCGAGCGCAGAAGACCCAATCCCCAAGGTCCTGTCAACAGGATGTCCTTTGCTTAGATCGGGAGCGGCAGTGGCCCCGCCGAGGAGCACGGCAAAGAGATCGAGCGAGATGGCGCCGAGAATCTCCGGTCGGCTGCGGATGTAGTCGATACCGGCGAAAACCGACCGGAGAGTGACCGGTTCGCGCCGGGATGCGGCTCGCTGGATGCGGATCAAATAGAGGCACGCAATCATGCGGCGATCATAACGGTCTGCAACCTGGCCCACCGCAAGCGTCAAAAGAAACAACGGCAGGAACTGCGCAAGCCCGACTAGACCCAGATACCAGGCGCTGCCGGTGAGCTCATACATCTGCCATCCCACGGCGACACCCAGTACCTGGTAGGCGAGCGAGGTCGATATGCGAGCGCACAAAAACAGCACGAAAGGCTTATGCCGCAGCAGGGATGACGCTTGAACCGGCTTGAAGGATGGCGGGCGCACCGCAGGCTTATATCACTAAAGACACCCGTGGAATAGACCTATCCGTCTACTCAACCTATACTTCCCTTATAGCGGTGAGGCGACCACTAGAATGACGCAATCCTCCTCGCCGTTGTTCAACAGCGCATGAACCGAACCGACCGGTATCCAGGTCGCGTCGCCCGGAACAACCTGCCGGGTTTTATCGTCCACCCGCATCTGCCCCGTACCGGAGACCACGAAATAGATTTCCTCCATGGGATCGACATGAGCTTCGATCTGCCTGCCTGGGGCAAGCCTCGCAATCGCTAGAAAACCGATTTCTTTTAAAATGCGACGGTCCAGGATCATCTGGGCAATGGCGCCCCCATGGGCGATGTAGGTAGTATCCAACACTTCTTTATCATGAATATTTCGGACGATCATAAGTACAGCCTCCTGAGGGTGCACCGAAGAAGAGAACGCTGTGAGCGGTAAATGGTCAAGGGTGCATTTTGATCTCAATCGCCTGAATAAAAAAAGCGCACGAGTATCGAAATATACTTGACTTTATAACACGTGCTATGCGCCGTGCAAAATGTATTAAAGATATGCCGGATAAATGCCCCGAATGGCCATCGGGATGTGCCGGCGCCTCAGACGTCGGTGCGCCTGGCCCCGACGATGGCCCGGGCAGCTATCGCACCCAGCACGATGACGCCGCCCAACAAGGCGAGGGAGGCGGGGGACTCGCCGATGACAAGGAATACCCAGAGCGGGTTAAGGACAGGCTCCAGCATCAGAATCAAATTGGATTCGAGCGCCGGAACTTGTCGGATGGCAATGGAATAGAGGGCAGATGCCAGGCCGGTCTGGAAAATCCCCAGATAGGCAATGATCGCGACGTCTGTCAGGCTCCATATTTCCTGGATCACTGATGGCAGGCCGAACAGCCCGCCAAGACAACTGCCGACGAGGAAGATCTGGGCCGGGTGGTTGTCCTTCTGGGCGCGGGTGCACACGATCATGGCCGCCAAGGCCACTCCGCCTAAAATGGCTGCCAGATTTCCGTAAAGCCCCTCAAAGGTCAAGTCCTCCCCGAAGAATAGCATCATCCCGGCAAAGATGACGACCATCGTGATCCAATCGATCCGCCGGGGCCGTTCGCCCAAGAACCAGACCCCGAAGATCAAGACATAGATGGGCGCGGTGTACTGCAGAAAGATGGCGTTGGCGGCCGTGGTCAGGCGGGTGGAAAAAATGAAAAGGAACTGGGCGCCCATGTAGCCGGCGGCACCAGCGACCAGAAAGGGGGTGATCCGGAGGGGAACCCGGCGCAGCCAGATCAGGAACACCACGCTGGCGACGATGCCACGAGCGCTGAAGATCGAAAGCGGATGCCAGTGCAGGAGCTTGACGAACAAGCCACTGGTGCTCCAGAGCAGCGCCGTCAGCAGCAGAAGAGCAATGGCTTGCCGACGGGAAGCGTGCATTGCAGACATTTCAGGTCCTATGCATGCCTCACCGCGGGCTCTTGCACGCGCCGGTATTGTATTCCTCGTCGCCGTTCTCGCGGATAATCGACTCGATTTTGGCACGGTCCATTTCAATCATCCTCCATCAGCAGCCGTTCATTTTTCGGCAATTTCCATCCAAGAGCCTACCACGCTTTCAGCCGGCAAACCACTTTTTCAGCGAGGCATGATTCTCCCGCGCCCTGAAAAATGGGCATCTAACCCCAACCGCCAGCGCGTTTATCAGAAAAGGAAATGATGGATTTCCTGGCGGGATGGTTCTTTCCAAAGGACAAGGATATTTATCTGCGCATGCACACTTGGCGGGCTGCCAATGATATGTGGCGCTGGGCACTAAAAATAAATTTAAGAAATCCATATAAGTGCCGATAATAATTTAAAAAGAATTATCCTGCTGCCGGAGAATATTTAAATGAACAATGAAATTTGCCGTTTGCGTCGCCCGGTCGATGAAATCGAAACCGAAAATCTCAAAGTTCGGCAAAATCAAGACCCACCTATTCAGTTAACTGCTGAGATGGCTCTTCGGCAAAGCGAGGAGAAATTTCGGTTGGCATTCCAAACGAGTCCCGATTCAATAAATTTCAACAGGCTTTCGGATGGAAGGTATATCGATATCAATGAGGGTTTTACAAAATTAACCGGCTATACTCGAGAAGATGCCATCGGGAAAAACTCCATTGATCTTAACATTTGGTATGACCCGAAAGATAGGGAGCGCTTAGTCAAAGCCCTTAAAAGCGATGGGTACATTGAAAATTTAGAGGCCAGATTCCGGCGAAAAAATGGCAAGGTCGGCGTCGGGCTCATGTCCGCACGTGTTTTGCGCTTAAATCAAGAAGACGTTATTCTTTCCATTACCCGCGATATTACTGAACGCAAGCAAGTGGAGGATGCGCTGCGCGAGAGCGAGGATAGGTACCATCAGCTTTTTGATGCCTCAACAGATGCAATCCTTGTCCGAACCGGTGAGACGATAATTCATGCGAACTCGGCAGCAATAAAGCTGTTCAGGGCCAACCATATAGGGGACTTGGTTGGAAGGCGCTATTTAGACTTTGTTCATCCAGATGACCGAGCTGAGTCAGTTGAAAGAGTCAGAAGAAGCATGAGAGGAGATTGGATAGTTCCTCCGCGTGAACATCGACTGATCACATCGGATGGCCAAGTAATCTACGTAGAGTCCGCGGGAGTGCCGATCAAGTATCAAGGTGAGATACAACATTTCGGAATGTTCAGGGATATCACCGATCGAAAAAGGGCTGAGGAGGCACTGCGGGAAAGCGAAGAACAGCACCGCCAAATCGTTGAGTCCTCCACCGATGCAATTCTGGTAAGGTCCGGCGATACCATAATTTACGCCAATCCAGCTGCAGTCAAACTATTCCGGGCGAGCCATACTGGAGACTTGGTTGGGAAAAGCTATTTAGGCCTCGTTCATCCGGATGACCGACAAGAATCTATCGAGAGGATTAAGAAAGGAATAAACAACAGGTGGATTGCTCCACCACGTGAGCACCGGATAATGGCTTTGGATGGACAGGTCTTGCATGTCGAATCCACCGGGGTTCCCATTCAGTATAAGGGTGAGACCCAACTCTTCGGAGTCTTTCGCGATATCACCGAACGTAAGCAGGTTGATGAAAAACTGAGAGAAACCGAAAGGAAATATCGAGAGCTTGCCGAATCACTGCCTCAAGTAATATTTGAAGTCGATTCTAAAGGGAATCTTGTTTATTTAAACCAAACAGGCTATGCGCTTTTTGGTTATACCCCCGAAGACCTTGCAAAAGGATTTAATGTTCTAGAGGCATTTATTCCTGAGGACAGAGAAAGAATAGCCAGCGATATTATGCTCAATGTACAAGGCCGGAAGTTGGGTAGGCAGGAATATACAGCTCTTAAAAAAGATGGATCTAAATTCCCAGTAGGTGTTCACGCTAATCGAGTTATGCGGGATCATACAGCAACCGGCGTTAGGGGAATTCTGATAGATTTTACGCCAGTCAAACTCGCTGAAGAAGAAAAGAAAAAGCTCGAAATCCAGCTTCAGCAAGCACAGAAAATGGAAGCCATAGGAGCTTTGGCCGGCGGGATCGCCCACGATTTCAATAATATTCTATCGGCAATAATTGGCTATACTGAGCTTGCCATGCTCAATGAAGGTGCAGAACACTGCACGACTGAACTGAATGAAGCTCTGAAAGCTGCCAATCGCGCCAAAGATCTTGTCAAGCAGATTCTTGCATTCAGCAGGCAGACCGACGAAGAGCGCATGCCTGTCAGAGCATCGTTGGTTGCCAAGGAGGCTGTTAAATTTATCAGAGCTACCATACCGGCAACGATTGAAATCAAAACCCACATTGATGACAAGTCAGGATCCGTTTTAGCAAATTCGGTTGAACTGCACCAGATTATCATGAACTTATGCACGAATGCCCAACATGCAATCGGAGAGCAGGCCGGTCTTTTGGAAGTTGCTGTGCAAAATACTGAGATTGGCCTCTCACAGAAAAATGACTTAATTGACCTGGAGATTGGGTCGTACGTTAGAATTTCCGTTAAGGACACGGGGAATGGAATGACTCGCGATGTGATGAAAAAGATTTTTGATCCATACTTCACGACGAAAAAAAAAGGTGTTGGTACTGGATTGGGGCTCGCGGTTGTACATGGAATTGTCAAAAAGTATGGCGGTACAATTAAGGTCGAAAGTGAATTGGGAAAAGGCACCACTTTTCATATTTATCTGCCAAAAGCCAATATCGCCGCTCCGATAAAGGCAGAGAAGCCAAAACCATTAATGGGAGGCTCTGAGCGAATTTTGTTTGTGGATGACGAAAAAATGTTGGTGGAGATCGGACAACAAGCGCTTCAACGTTTAGGATACGATGTCGTTTCTCGAACCAGCCCAATAGAGGCGCTTGAATTGTTCAAGGCCAAACCTGATTTTTTCGATCTCGTTATCACTGATAAGACTATGCCCGGCATGACCGGCGATGGGCTTGCGAAAGAATTAATGAGCATAAGACCCAGCCTTCCAGTGGTTATTTGTACCGGCTACAGTCAGACGGTAGACCAGGAGAGGGCTAAGCAAATGGGTATCAAGGCATTTGTCATGAAGCCGATTTTGATAAATGAGCTTGCTGCTGCTGTCAGGAAGGCCCTGGATAACGATTAGTTGACAAATGTCAGGACATCGCTGATCCGGAAATGTCAGGACATCGCTGACCTTAAGGCTGGCTTGTGTCAGGACATCGCTGACCCTATTCAGGCTTCATTGAACTTGGTAATCTCCTTTGATCGATCGCTCAAAGGAGGACTCTGATGGAAGAACAAGTTCGCAAAAACGCCATTGAACGCTACCTAAAAGGAGAATTGCCCAAAACCATTTACAGTGAACTCAACCGTTCCAAGGAGTGGTTCTTTAAATGGCTCAAGCGCTTTCGCAGCGGGAGCTCTGACTGGTATAAGGACCGCTCCAGGGCTCCTCTCAGGCGGCCGAAGTCCATCAGTGCAAACGATCAGCAGCGGATCATATCCATCCGCGAGCACTTGGACTCCCAGCGATTTGCTCAGACCGGTGTTTCGGCCATCAAATGGGAGCTGACCAAGTCCGGATGCGGCTTTCCCTCCGACAGCACGATTAATCGCGTCTTAAAACGCGAGGGCCTGATTAAAAAAAACGGCCTACATCCCCAAGGGAGTCGCGTATCCGTATTTTACCGAAGCCTTGGATCTCAACAATATTCATCAGGCGGACTTTGTCGGTCCGCGCTACATTAAAGGCGATGGCCGCTTCTATTCACTCAACATCATGGACCTGTTCAGCCACCAGGTCTATCTTGAATCGCGACGCACCAAAGAGGATTGGCAGGTGGCGTCCGGGCTGCTGCGCTGCTGGAAAGCCATCGGATTACCCGACTACCTGCAACTGGATAACGAGCTGAGTTTTCGCGGCAGCAACCGCTATCCGGCAAGGGTTTGGAAAGTGCTTCTTCAAGTGTGGTATAACGGTCGGCAGATAGAATAATTGTGGAAGCGAATGGGATAACAAGAGTACAGCGCCGGTAGGCACCTTTCCGGAAAACGGTTTTGGTATTTTCGACATGCACGGCAATGTCTGGGAGTGGGTGGAGGACGACTGGCACGAGAGCTATGAGGGGAGTCCGGATAACGGTTCGCACTGGATCGATAATCCGAGGAGCTCTGTCCGCGTGGTACGCGGCGGCAGTTATGACTACGGTGACCACTACTGCTGGTCGGCCGGGCGCAACTTCAAAGAGCCCGGCGGCCGCGAATACAGCTTGGGCTTCCGCCTCACCAGGTCCGTTGTCACTGGCCCATGAGCCCTTGTACCCTTGGCACAGGCTTCAGGCGATGGATGGACAACAGTTGCTTTCGTTGACTTTCTTCGGCGCGCATGGAGATTCCAAGGGGCGTTTGGGCTAATCGGCGACAAGTAGGTTTCGATTCAAGAAGAACTTTTTCAGAAGATCCTTTTATTCCAAAAGCGCTTGATTGAAAAACGGGGATATGGAGCGCCATACGGTTGAAGTGGCGCTCAGCACATAAGCGCTCCGGAATGAAATCACCCACCGGATGCCTTTTCGGAAGATAAGCGAATCAAGGGCATCGACTTGGCAGGCTCGCCGGGACACAGCTCCGTTTTGGCAGACGAGGTCGGCTCATCGGGCGTAATAGGAAGGCCAGGGCACTGGCATACATAGTTTATTTCCGGCGACACCAACTCGCGCCATTCCTTCCTGGACATGTTGCGGGTTAGCTTGGCACAGAGTTCATCGGGCCATGTTTTGGGGGCCAACCACAAGCGCAGTGTCATGTCTTCACTTCCGGAGACGATGCGTTTGCCGTCGGGGCTGAAGGCGACGCAATTCACCGCTTCCTTGTGCCCCTCAAGTGGCGGGCCGATTCGCTTCCCGGTCTTCGTTTCCCATACGCGACGCTCCTCACTCCGCTCTCACTGCCTTTCAGAAGCGCGCTGAAGGGTTGGTCGGCCTTCGAGTTCCACAAACGCAGGGTTAGGTCCGCACCTATTGATATAACTGAACCGGCATCGGAACTGAACGCTACGATCATTACGTAGCCCTTATGTCCTGATAGCGGCGTACCAATTGGCTGGCCGCTCTTGGCGTCCCATAGGCGCAATTTGCCCTCTGCATAGGCGGAAACGATGCGGGTGCCGTCGGGACTAAAGGCCACTCTCGTAACACCTCCCTTGTGCCTTTCGAGCGCAGTCCAGATCGGTTGGCCAGTCTTGGCATCCCATAGCCGCAACGAACTGTCACTGCTGCCAGAGACAATACGCATGCCGTCTGGGCTAAATGCGACACTCTTCACGGATTCCTTGTGCCCTTTTATCAGCGTTCTGATCATCGACCCGGTTTTGACGTCCCACAGGTGCAGGATTCCGTTATCGTGGCCTGAGATGAGGCGGGTGCTATCGGGGCTGAAGGCCACGGAGGTCACATACGCCCCGTGCTCTTCCAAAAGCTTTTTGGAAGGCCTGCCTTTCTTGGTGTCCCACAAGCGTAAGTATTGGTCATAACTGGCTGAGACGATGTGAGCACCATCCGGGCTGATGGCGATATGATTTACATATAATTCATGCCCGGCCAAGCGTTCACCAATGGGTTTGCCCGAGTTCGCGTCCCACAGACGCAGGGTTCCGTCATCAAAGCCGGAGACGATGAGAGCACCGTCTGCGCTGAAGCCGACGCATGTTACTGCCTGATCGTGCCCTTCCAGCGGCGTGCCAATGAGTTTGCCAGTGCTTGCGTCCCACAGGCGCAAGGTGCCATCATTACTACCGGAAACAATACGAGTGCAATCCGTGCTAATGGCAACAGCGAATCCAGAAATCTCTGTCGGTATCAATTTGCGAAGTCCACGGCGTTCCACCAAGGCATGGAGTAGGCCTCCGTCGGTCGCTGCACTGGGCATGATTCGGTGCGCGGCCATCAGCTTCAAGAATGCCTGCTCATCTGCTTCCACATGTGTGCCGGAGAGCATGATCTGGCTCTCAGCAACCTGTCGTAGCGCAGTCGCCCGTCGCAGTTCCGCACGTGCTCTTTCAGCGCTCTCGTTGGCCTTCCAGGTTGCCACGCCCAGTGCGATCGCCAGTGAACCGAGACTTGCAACGACACCTCGCACGACCCACCGCCAAATCACATTTGATTTGCGTCGGGTCATCGCCAAGGCCAGGCGATCGACCAGTGCGTCGCTGGCGATGCCGTGCTCAACAGCTTCTTGAGTTTCAGGCTCCCAGATCCTCCCATGGAAGCCCAGCCAGTCCTTTGCGCTTTCAGCAACCGACAAATCATCTAGCGCCCCGCCCACGCTGATCGGAATCACAGGCCTTTCAGGATGGCGGCTTCTGAATTCCTCGACTTCCCTACGAACCCAGCGCGGCTCTTGCAAGGTATCGTGGTTGGCGATGACCACGAGGTTCTTTGAGCTATGCAAGGCGGTGCGAAGCGTGCTGTCAAGTTGTTCCCCAGGCGGTGCTTCGTCCTGGCTGAAAAAGACAGTGAAGTCCCGTTCACGCAAGCGGCGCGCGAGATCGGACGCGTAACTCTGCGTACCCCTGGGTGCTGGGCCGAGTGCGAAGGAGATGAATACATCGTAGCCGAATAGACGTGTGGCGTTGCTACGCTTTAGGACCGCCGGCTTTGCGGTCTTCGTTTCCGAGGCTGATGTGCCTTGGGGGGTCAATACATCTGCTGAGTCTCGATCCACGTCATCGCCCCCACCAATCAAGACATCCTTACCGGCTACGCGCCTGTCCTTTATCAAGTCATTAAAGATTTCGATGAATCCAGCAGATCTGTTTTTTTCCGGAGCCTGCGTGTCTTCGCAACGCCGCCGGCAAGGTGTGATTTGGCGAGAGGCATCGGCAGGGCTCCTTCTGGTTGAACGTCAATATTATCATCCAAGGAGCATTACTCCTTTTATTGCTATCGTATTCGGCTCATTTTGTCAAAGGATTCCGCAGGATATGCTGCCGGCTTTATGAGGATGGAGTTCGTAAATAGAAGGAACAGTTCAGCCGAACAGGTTTTCCGTATACGGAAAACCCCTGCCGAAAGAAGCTGACAGGAATGCTGGACCTCTCTGCCCATGATTCTGTTATCATTTTCAAGGTCCAGTCGCTAAACCTTGATCGGCCGACCCAACGCCTCCTATATGCTCAAGAAATTCAGTTTTATGCCGATAATAACTTACGGATATTCAACAATTTCGGAGGGGCTTCATGTCATCCTGGATTTTAGGAAGCGAGATGGCGGCATCTTTGGGACTCCGCGATTTCGAATTCGCCCGTGAATACGTCGGAAAGGGATTTCAACCGCATAACGCTCAGGGTCAACCATATATACCTACTGCAGTTGTTACCCAGTTCATTCAAGACCGGGAACAGGAACTTGCCCAACACGATGATACCGCATGGAACCTATTTGGGAACGATCGAGATAAAATAATCGCGAACCACATTGAACCCCTTCAAAGACGTATTCATGGCCACCGACTTTATCTGGAATCACTCAATGGAACAGGATGGAATGGCTTTGTACTCCCTCAAGACCAAGAGCTTGCTGCACATTTTATCCGGATTCTTCAGAACTCATTGTTCTTGAAAGCGGATGTTGAGAAGGTTTTTCCAGCGCCAGCGAAACCAGTCATGGCAGTTCCACTTCAAGCGCCAGTGAAAGCGAAGAAACTCCGTCCGCAACAACGACACAAAAGAGCCTGCCGAGCAGCGGCAGAAAAAATCTGGGTCGAATCACCAGACATGACAATTGAGGACATGATCCAACGAGATGAGATCGCGAATGCCTGTGAGGGTATCCTCTATCGTGAAAAGACCATCCGCAACTGGATCAAAGACCTCTGCCCCAATCGAAAGCCAGGAAGACGCAAGGAAAAGTCATCCTGACTTGATCTTCATTCCCTAAAAAACTCCCGTCCAGCGACCAAAACTGTTTTCCACTTCCACGGGTATTTATTACAACCCTAACTGAATACCCGCGTCCGTTCTGCATTTCCTGTTAAAGAAATCTCCCGTCCTCTCTGGAAAACTGTTTTCCTCATTTCTACGGCAATTTTTTGTAATCAAAAAAATAACTATCTTTGACTTGAAACCGGCAGATAGTCGGTAAAAATGAGCGGATGCCACAATGCTCCGCGCTCAATATCGAAAAGGAGATTTTATTATGCAATGTGAGAAATGTGAAAAAGAAATGGTAAGTATTCAAGAGGATTTTAGTCGTAGTTATTGTGCTATCACTTGGTACTGTAGTGGATGTGATTCTTTTTGGAAGGACGAAGTCCTTCACCGCTTTCGTAAAGTGGAGAATGAAGATGAAATAGAGATGGAGGATTGTAGAGGCTTATTGGAATTTTATGAAGATAGATGAAAAAAATGGTGCTTCTGTGCTCCGCATTATTACCTCGACCGGCTCGAACGCTCCCGAGCCAATCAAAGCCGCATCACAAAGGATGGTGCGGCACACGATGGCGGTGAAAGATCCGCCAAATTCAATTTCAAGGAGCATTTTTATGAGCGAAAAGAAACCCATTATTGCGGAGACAAGGCTGTCGGACATCCGGTTCAACGGAAGCCTGTATCCACGCAAGGAGCACGATCCCGCTCTGGTTCAGCAATACGCTGAGAATCTGGCTGAGATCGAAGGTCGAGGCAATTTTATTTCGGTCAGCAAGGATCTGACAATTTTAGACGGCCGGCATCGCCACCTGGCCTATCTGAAGACCGCCAACGGCAACCAGGACAAGATGATTCCGGTCATTCTGTATGACCTGGAAAGCGACGCTGACAAGTTCGCCATGGCGGTCGAACTTAACATCGCCCATATAGTGATCCTTCTTTCCGTGATTCGCCTGCGCCTTCGTCTTTGTTGAGCAAAAAATGGTTACGGATGTGCAAAGCAAAAAAAGCCACAAAAGATGAAATACTCCTTCGGCGGCCTAATCGTTGGCAATTGGCAACTTAAATTGCTTATTACTCATTAGCCACCTTTATTATCTGCTGGTTTCTTCCAGCAGAAAACGAAGGTTATGCCGAAATGAAAACCTGACAGGAGAGATTGCCTACTGGCCCCTGCAAAAGAAGAGGATGTTTTTCCGGCCCGGCAAAAATGGAATGGATGTTCTGAGTTAAGTTAAGTTTACCTCCGCCAATAGGGAGAAAGCAAATAAATTTTTAATATATATCATAAGGAGCCACTACATTGTGGTTTGTCGGATGAAGGCAACCGAGCTAGCGGGATAGTATCCATCTGTGAATATTTTATGAGGCCGGATGATATCTGAGTTTTGTACCGGCACTGAATCGTCTCATGGGCCCTGTCCAGTCCGCACCGCCAACCATTGCAATGACCCACACCGGGCTTCTTGAACCAGGAATTAGATCGCCGATTACGTGACGCTATTAGCTATGATGGCAATTCCCTGAGTCGCTCATCAATCCGCTTCACAGCGTGATCCCGCGACCGATGAACATCTATACCGCTTGAACGCATGTTGTCCTCTAGTTCCCGGTCGAACTCATTTGCCCAGCGCAAAACCGTTGGTGCGTGGTGGCAGAAAACGGTTTGTCGATAGTCCGATTCAGGTTGCGGCGTTAACGCCTTGGCGCCGAACCAGTCCCCAACAATCGTGAGATTCCCAGAGAATCTACCGTCTACAAACGCCACGCGAATCATGTCCTCGGGCATCGACGTCAGAAAGTCTCGCAGAATTTCCAATTGAGATCGGTGAACCTTAGCCCCTTCGGCAGGAAAGGGTATAAACGGGTTGAGAATCAGCGAGCAACTCCCAATCCGGGCGTGTTCCTCCAGAATCCTACGCTCATCGCGCAACAGACCTCGATAATATTCGCTACGGCGCTCCTGAAGCTCGATTGAGTCCCAGATTAGGTGGTCTGGCGAGGCATCAGGAAGCGAGAACGACGAGAATATTGCTCTCTGTCTTACAGGCGCAGGCTTAGAAGACTCTCTGGCATACCTGACCAGTAGTTTAGTTCGTTCTTCGCTGAAATCCGCAAGGCAGGTCGTAATTCCTATTCGTTCCAGCTCCTCCTCCGCAAGGGACGACTGGATCAATCTATCAATACCTGCCTGCTTTATCCTCTTCCGGAAGTCTGACAGATCATCCTTGACGCTGACTGCTTGTATTCCGGATAGCATCCCTTTCGGAAGAACACCAAGCGCAACCGGAACAATGGGCACACCAATGCCTAATGCATAGCCTATTTCCTGATGTACCCATGGTCGATCAAGTGAATTTAATGTGAGCAATGGCATGAAAACGTGGGCTTGCGCGATTCGTCTTCGTATTCCGTCGTCAAATGCTGTTCCAACAGCAATATCCTGATCCCAGGCCGGTGCGAAGCCCAATTTGCGTAGGAACACTACTATACGTTCGATTTTTTCCCTGTCTGCGTGAGCATAGCTAATGAAAACCCGAAAGCGGTACATGATGGTTGTTCCTTTGTCTGTCGTGAATAGCTGCGAGCATCCATCAAATCCGGTTGCTCACTGTTTGCTCTTCTAACGATTACGTTCTATCTGTAGTCCCTTTTGGTGCAGCCGGTCGTTATATCATCCAAGTAGTATCACAGATTTGTTGCTTCGGTGATTTGTCGGATCTGTACGTAATAAAACCTATTTTTTCTACTGATGTTAGTTAGTTACATGTTATATTACTTTTTGATATCTTCTTCTTTTTCTTCTTTGTCAAGTCTTTTCATAGAGCGTGACGTTGGATCACCTTGCCGATGGCCTGCTGATAATCACGTTGCACCTTCAGATTGGAGACCCGGCAGTAGCGCTGAGTGGTCCTGATCCGGGCATGCCCCAACAAATCCTGTATCGTCACCAGCGCCGCATCGGCATTGAGCAACTGGGTCGCCATGGTGTGCCGCAGTTGATGGCAGCAGACCCGCAGACCGGATAGCCGCGCGTAATGCTCCATGCGTTTCTGGATGCCGCGCACGGAGATCGCCGTGCCCTTACAGCGCCCCTTGTCTACCAGGAACAGGCTTTTGGCCCGCGAGGCGCGTCTTGCCTTCAGGTAATCGATCAGCGCCCGCTGGGCGTCATGGCTCAGGTACACCCCCCGGCCCTTGTTGCCTTTGCCCTGGTAAACGAACAGCTGCGAGCGCGGCAGATCCAAGGCCGCCAGGCTCATCCTGGCCACTTCCTCCACCCGCAGCCCGCAGCGCAGCATCAGCATGAAGATCGCCCGATCCCGCTTGCTGTTTATCACGGCAAACAGCCGCGGGATCTCTTCATCGCGCAGGTGACGCGGCAGCGGCCGGGCCAGCCGCAGCAGGTAGCCGCGCTTGACGGGATTTACGATCTTCACCTGCTCCTCGTGGATGAGGTAATTGTAGAAGCCGCGCACACTGTCCAGGTAGCAGTTGATGGTTTTGGGATTTAACCCTCTGGCGATCAGATGATCGATGAAGTCCTGAACGATGCGGGGGCCGACCTCTTCGATTGGCAGCGCCAGCCACAGCACGAAGTGCCGCAGCGTGTTCATGTAAGTGCGCAGCGTGTGCGCCGAGCAGTTACGGCGCTTTAGCCACCGGCGGTAGTTCACAACGGCATCAATAATGGCCATCGAGGCCTCCTTTCTCGATCAGCGCCATGGCGCGGAAGTACTCCTCCCGGCGCGTAGTGTCGGTCAACCGGGCATAACGGCGCGTCATCTCGATGCAGCTGTGCCCCAAGAGCTGCTGCAGGCACTCCAGACGCATTCCGGCGTTGAGCAACTCACTGGCAAAGGTGTGCCGCAGGCTGTGCAGGCTGTAGCCGCTGTCGGCCAAGCCCGCCTGGGATAGATACCGTTCAAACCGACCGCGGACGGCTTCGTAGCTAAGCCGCGGTCGGCCCATGCCGTGAAAGAGGTAATCGCTTTTCTGGGATCGATGCACCAGCCACTGCCGCAGTACCGCGCAGGCATCCTCACTGAGGTAGACCACCCGGCCGACGCGGCTCTTCTGAGCGACCATGATCTCAATCTTCTGCTCGTTCAGATCCACATCGGCCAGCCGCGTATCCAACAGCTCCCCAATGCGCATGCCGGTGCGCAGCAAGACCAAAACGATCGCGCGGTCCCGGGGGTGATCGATCACCGCAAGCATTTGCCGCACCGCCTGCGGCTCGATCGCCCGTGGCAGGCTCACGGGTAGCTTGATACGCAGTTTGCGCGCGAGCACCTCCGCATTGAGCTCTCCGCGCTGAACCAGAAACTTCAGAAAGCTGTACAGCCCCCGCAGGCGCATACTGATCGTGTTGGGCGTTAACCCCAGGTCCTGCTCATGCTCGACAAAGCCGCCGATATCTTCTCGGCTGATGGCCTCCAGCCGCTCCTGCCTGCAGCCTTTCAGGTAGAGAAGAAAGCTGCCGATAGTCTGCGCGTGCGCCCGCAGCGTGTTGGGGCGGCAGTTGCGCCGATAAAGCTCAGTCAGGTACGCTCTGACCGGCTCATGGCCGCACAGGCCCCGGTCGATAATCTTCTCCAGCGCCCTGCCGATAATCTTTTGCTTGCGTCGTAGTTCGTGGCTTTCTTCTGAGACAGGCTGCGAGGGAATCCACGGTGGGAAAACGAGTGAGCCTTGGGTTGACGGAATGACGGGGAAAGAAGTTTGGGGCCTACGGTCTTCTACAGAAACATGTTCGGCGTTCATCTCTGCCTCCTTGCGTGTTTTTGTAGAAAAAACAGGCAGATGATGAACTCGAAACAAACTTCAGTCAATCACCATTTTATTACGTACAGGTCGGATGAAATCACCTGCCTGTTGAACTTTCACAAGTCAAATGCTGCTGGGAAAATGTTCCTGATTCACCCGTTTACCCGCGATTGCCTTTCCGACCCTCTGTAGTTCCCCGATATGGTCTACAGAATCGAGCTTTTGGACATCTTTCGGATTGATATCAGGCAGTCCCAAGGCATCGAGGCCCTCCCGCGACAATTCGGCGTTATATCTCACATAAGTAAAAAGCTTCGGAGAAACGGGGCCTTTCTTACCTATCATATCCCAGACCTCACGGTCCAGCATATCGCCAGCCAGGCATGTGCCAAAGACCCGGCAAAGAAAATCCTGTTCATTTAATGCTGCGTACATGAGTGCGGAGGGAATCGAGCCGGCATTATACAGCAGGTTCATATCCGACGGATCGAGATCCTTGTTGGCTTGGGCGCTGGTACCCGTGCCTAAAGAAACAACGAGGAGATTATGCTCACCCGCGGTCCAGTTTATGTTGTAAGGTTCGACCGTGGCCATCAAAAATGCCTGGAAAGCGGGGTTATTGTATGTGGTAATGCCGCCATCGACAAAGACGAATTCATTCGGCCCCATTTTTATAACTTCCGGAGGAAAATAAACAGGGGCAGCCGTGCTGGCACGTACTAGCTGCCAAAGCGGGAAGTCGAGATTGCAATCATAGTGTGGTTTTTCTCTGCGTTCCGGCTGATTGTATTTCGCAAAAGGATTGTTGGATAACGGCCAAGGCGAATCCGTGGTGGCATTTCTCATGACCATCATGAGGACGGTACGGAGCTTTTCGCTCCCAAGTGTCGTCTCCTCGCCGAATATACTCTGCATCTTTTTAGCGAGCTTATCATCCTCGTACTTATACCGAAATCGCCTGAGCAAGAAGGCCTTGTCGAACATTTCGCGGCCGCTGTCGACATAGAAATCACGTATTGTATCCACCTTCATGCCCAGTGAAATACAGGCCGCAATGATGGCGCCGGTGCTGGTGCCGGCTACAAAGTCGAAATAGTCAGCTAAAACAAATTCAGGGCCTTTATTCAATTTCTTACGCAGGAGGTCTTCGAGAGCACCGAGCACTTCTACGGTGATCATTCCGCGTATCCCTCCGCCATCGAGAGTGAGGATTTTCTTGGGACCCAGTGACTTAATTCTCTCGGCTACGGTCATGACGTACCTTCCTTGAAAATGATGTTCATATCGAGTACAAAGACCCCTCCGGCGCACTTTTCCACTTCATCGTGCATGTTCTTGGTGCCTCCTGGGCCGCCGCCTCCGCCGCCGTTCCACAGGCAGACAAAGCAAACCTTATCGACTCCATAGCTCACCAAAGCTTCCGGGTATCGAGCCAATAGACTTGCCCTGTCCTACGCTTCACTTCGTTATACATGTGTGCCGTCCCCCCTGGGCCGTAGCCTCCACCACCGTTCCACAGGCAAACGAAGCGCACCTTGTCGAGGCCATAGGCCAGGGCTGTATAGAGCAGCCACAAATTGCAACGCTCGTAGGGGTATCCCGGTTCGGCATACGGTGGTGGCTCACCCAGTTCATCCGGTGCGGATCGTATGGGAGCGGCAAGTTTGGCCCTGGCATCAAGATAGCGCCTGCGGCATGCCTCGCCGCAGCGCACCACGGATTTCTGAATAAAATCTGGTTCGCAAAACGGTTGCAGCCAATTAACTTTCACGCCCCGCTGCTGGCAGGCTTCGGTGAACAGAAGGTCACCACCGCATGCGCCCTGGGTGAGGGCGAGGTCGTCCGGCCCGGCGCTCAGCTGGTCCAGTGCTTCGGCAATCTTCTGCGCGGCGATGGGTTCTTTCGCCGGCGGAAAACGAGGAGTCGGCGGATCCGGTGTGTCGATCATGTGGCCGCTGAATAGTATCACGTGGCGCGGCTGCCACTTGTCTTCGGGTTTGGCGAGTTTTTGCAGGGCGCGGTCGAAAGTGGCGATGCCGGCATCGGCGTTTTTTGGCTGGAAGCCCAGATCCTTGAGCATCTTCAGTTGCGCCTGGCTGGATTTTAAGGCAAACCAATCCTTGTCATTCTTTGCGATGGCTTCCTTGTAAGCGGCCTTGACAGTTTCCGGCGTGCCGACCAGCACCTCCAGATCGCCTAAAGTCGCCAGCGCCCAGAATCGTTGCCTCTCGTCCGGTTCGCACTCCGAACCGAAGCGCACCGCACCGGCCATGGCGGTCATCTCGTGGTCGTAGCGCGCATCGCTGGTGAGGTGGCGATACAAGTGCATTAGGGTAAGCGCGTTGATGCCGGAGTAGTAATGACCGGGGTTGCGTCGGAAGCCTTTGGCGTAGCTGCCGATGGCGGCGCACAGCAGGGCGTCTTCATAAGCTGCCTCATCCCGCATGTGCTTTGGCGTTTTGCCGGGCTGACGCCAAGCTGCGATCCAGGCGTCCTTGTCGACGCGACCCAGCAGGGCCCATGTTTCTGGATCGTTGGGGTAAGTCTTTAAAACGTTTCGATAGTGCTCGCGCGCCCGGTCCAGAGAATGCCCGGGACTGCCGGCACAGGCCAGCCGTTGCATGCAGATGCCTTTTTCGTGCAGTCCTTTGAGGTTGCCAGGATCGATCTCCAATCCGCGTTCGATCTGTTCGAGCGCAAAGTCGAAGCGCTCGGCCTTGCGCAAGGTCTCTCCCGCCTTGATCCAGGCGTCAACACGAAAGGCAGCGACCGGGGCTTCATCAACGAGCACCAACACGTCACCGATATGTCCGGCTTTGCGCGCCAACTCAACGCGATCTTCCCAGGCATCGTGTTGATCCCAAAACTCGCGCACGTCTCCGATGCGCAGGGATTTCCAGTCCGGCTCCTGCAGGTTCGGCAGCAATTGATACACCGGACTAACCTTGCGGCCGTGCCAGGACTCCATCGTTGCCTTCACCATGGCGGTGAGCTGCCGTTTGTCGCTTTCCAGCGTCGCGGGGTCGGATCCACCGTCCTTGATCCCGTAGCGTAGCTTGCGATCGGTGTAAAGGTCAAAGGCGGTCGCCACCCGCCCGCCACACACGAGCACAATGCCGCGTGCGCGCAACGCATGGCGCACGCCAAGTTCGTACCAGACGTTGGGGTTTTCCAAGGTCAAATCGGCCACCACCAGATCGGCCAACAGCAGTTCCTGAAACATGTCCGTGCGGATATCGCCCGCGCGCGTATCTTGGTCCGCGCGAAAGGGTTCCAGCCCAGCTGCCTCCAGTGATGGCTTGATGTACTCGACATAGACGCGATTGAAGTCGATGAGTTGACCATCTGGACCCGGCTTGACACCGAAAGGCATGGCGACGAAAGCGTGGGGTTTGATCGTCATGACAAATACCTCTTTCCCTCATGCCGAAGAAATAGAACAGGATTAAATTCCGTGACTAAACCGAGCTATAAGAGTGAAATCCGGTCCGTGTAACGAAACCGGGGTCCACTTTATTTCGGGTGGATTAGAGGAGGTGTTATTATTTCAGAGTATACCGGAGCCAACTAATGAAAATCAAATAGAATTTGATCAATCTATATCTATGGGAAGAAGTTCGATTGCCTTTCATCCTCTCACCGAAGGCTTCAAGAAAAGAGAAGGAAGCAGGGTTGCATGAAGCTGCCGATATGATCGTGAAGGACAACTATAACACGAGTGGAAAGAATTCGCCGTATAAACTGCGGCCTGAGCCACGAAAGAATCCGAATCCAACCGTCAAACCGTTGAAGCTGATGTCCTATCTGATTAAGTTGGGAAGCCGTGAAGGGGATGTTATCCTTGATCCATTCTGCGGAGCTGGGACTACCTGCATCGCTGCTATGATGCTGAAACGGGGCTATGTCGGAGTTGAAATTTCAAGAGAGTATCATGAAATTGCTTTGAAGAGGCTTGAGTATTTTAGGCAAATGAATAGCCGGCCATTATCACAGAAAGCTGAATCAGGATAAAAGGGCTTTTCCAAGCGTGAGAGGCTCTGCTCTCCCTTTCCTTCTATCGGGGCAAACAGTAACCAGCGGTTCAGGAAAGGGGGGACGTGCACACCAACCGAAAGCCCACGCCGTCGAGTCTGTTGCTTGGGTGGTTGTAGTAGCGGAGGGCACAGCGCGCGCTGTTCTGGCTGTCGTACCAGGACCCGCCGCGTACCGCACGCCTCTCTTCGCCTGAAATACCAATCCGCTTGGGATTGTCAAATTCGTTCAGGCACCTCTCCCAGACATTGCCGCTCATGTCCAGAGCCCCAATTGGCGAGGAACCATGGGGGTAAATACCCACTGCCGTGGTGCGGTTCAGACCGCTTTCCGATGTGTTTGCTTTGCCGGAAACCCAATTAGGCCCCCAGGGGTAAGCGTTTGTCGGATCTCCGCCGGTAGACGCCTGCTGCCACTCCCATTCAGTGGGCAGCCGTATCTTGTAGCCCAGCTTTTCCGTCAGCCAACTGCAAAAAGCCATCGCATCATACCAGGACACATTTTCAACCGGATGATTATCGAGCTTGCGGCGCTGCTCACCAGGCTGATCTTGGCGTTTCGCAAGCCCCTGCCACCAGCCTTTCTTCCTGTACCCGTCTGCGACTTCGAGGAAGCTGCGGTATTGAACCCATGTGACTGGGTACTTGGCGATGTAGAACGGCTTGACCCTGAAGGTGCCTTTTATACCTTCAAGGGTTATCTTCCCATCGGGAACTTCGGACCATACGATGTCAGGCAAACCGCTCTTGTCAAGACCCACCCCACGGCGTGGGTCGCCAAGCTCCGCCAAGTAAAGGCCAATGTTATGCCGTTCCTGGTGCGAAAGGGATGGTGCATCTAAGCTATCAATCAGGGCATTCTGAGGCTCGGCAAACCTCTTGACCGCATCCGATAAGGTCTGGTTATCCAGCTGGCGGACGATCTCTCTAAGCTTTATTAGGCGATCTCTATGCCAGAGGTAGATCATGTCGTAATTGTTTTTCTCCCACTCCCTCGCCTCGGTTTCCGCTATACTCAGGACTCGCAGTTCGTCCTTGTTTTCCTCAATCCAGTGACCCAGCGCCGGCCAGGCCTTGAACAATCTTTCATGGGCGACGGAGACCGTGCTGGCCGAACCCTCGCCTTCGGTGCAAAGCAGGCGAGCCTTGATCAAACTGTCCGCCAAGGGGTCAAGATCGCCACCCAAGCTGGAAATAAGTGCCCGACGTCGAGTGGGAAGGCCATCCGGATCTACCACCATAAGGACTCGAAAAAGCTTCGGCAGCAGAATGTCTAATGAGGACCTGATACCGGTTGGAAGCTCGCTCTCTAAGTTCTTGACGCGATCCACAATGGCGCCATCGATGCCTCCGAAGCGGTCATAAACCTCCTCGCTTAAAGAAACTCCGTCGCGTTGCTCAAACAGCCGTTCCAAGACAAAGGCGAGAAGTGGAAGGCAACCAGGTTTTGAACCGGACTCACGCGCAATGCGGCGCACAAAGCCGTCGGCGATCGCCAGTCCGGAACATTGCGCCGGTTTCTTGATCATGTCGGCGATCACGGTGGGGTCAACCTGGCCGAGCGGGTATTGGCCCTGCCCGCGCAGCACCTTCAACAGGCCCGGGTGACGATGGCAGTGCTGGAGGTGGTCGCTGCGGATAGTGGCGATGACCCACATGATCTCTTCTTGAGCCGCAGCGCATAGGGCAGACAGAAAAGCATCGGCATGGTCCGAGGCTTGGCCGGTAAAAAGCTCCTCCATTTGATCTATGAACAAAACCAGTGCCGAAGGGGCGATCCCCTTTGAAATGATCTCCCCGACGCGCGCCGGCAGGTCGGAAGGGTTGCTGCAAAGTGCCTCACCAATGGCGTTGGGGTCGCACCCCGCCTGTTCGACTTGCGTGTGCAGCGCCCTCATGAGAGCGTCGAAGGGATGACGGCCGTGGCTGGGCACCATGCGTACGCACACGCAATCCTGCCCGCCTGGAAGGCCGCGTTCCTCAAAAACCGGCAAGACGCCTGCGTCTATTACTGAAGACTTTCCAACACCGGAATCCCCGCTGACAAGCATGAAGCGGTTTCTGTGGGTATGAAGGCGGTCGACAATTTCGCTCACCTCCGCTTCCCGACCGAAAAAAACAGGGGCGTAATTTCGCGTGAAGTGCATCAGGCCGGGATAGGGCGAGCCTTTCTTTTTGATATCCCAGATGATCTCCGGTAGCGAGACTGTTTTATCGGCGGCGCGCCTGCCTGACGATTGAAGAAGCTTTGTCACGGCTGCCTGAGCCAGCCTGGCAAGGTCATGAGGCGAGGAAAATTCGCTTGCCAGTTTTTCGGTAAGCAGATACTTGCGCAGCCTGTCTATGCGATCTCCCGGCTGTTCTTTGTGCCGCTCCGTATAGGCGTCCACGTATTCCAAGGGCCATGATGTTCCCTCTTTAGCCAAAAAAACCAGGCAAGGAATGCGGGCTTCTTCCTCGGCGTAGCGAAACTCCAGCTCTGTGATGGACAACCCCTGCCAGTCATCGTGTTGCGCGGTGTATCGACACTCGCGGATGTGCTCCACGGGAGGGACGTGTCCATAACGAAACCCGAAAATACCGATGTAGATGTCAGCATGTTCGCCAATATCCTTCAGGCATTCTTCTACAGGCCGACTGTCTGTCGCGACGTAGTCCTCCATCGCAATCACTTTGTAGTTTTTGCGTAAATCTTCAAAAACAGTGCGGCGATGCTCTGTCAAGTCTCTGTAAGTTGATGAAAGATAAATGGTCGTCATGAGTCTGCTACCAGTATTGTAGCTTTAAGCCCTGAAGCGCTTATGGTTAAAGTCCTGAACTATCCCTTTTCGTAGCAAATAGCGGAAGTAGGTGACAAGAGTGTTTTTATGTTCATCTTGAAAAATCGTTCACGAGAGGCGTTGCGCGCCCCTTTGCTGCTAATGTGGCAACCAGTGGCCAGCGGTTCAGGAGGTGGGGGAAGTGCACACCAACCGAAACCCAACACCGCCGAAATGGTCACCCGGGGGGTCGAAGTCGCGAAATGCGCAGCAGGCGTTGTCCTGGTTGTGCATCCAGGACCCGCCGCGTAACGCGCGCGACTTTTTGCCTGAAACCTCAATCTGCTCGGGATTGTCAAACTCGTTTAAGCACCACTCCCAGAGATTGCCGCTCATGTCCAGCACTCCCACCGGGGAGACACCGTGGGGATACACACCCACAGCAGTCGAACGCTGCAGTTCGCTTTCATAAGTATTTGCCCTGTTGGGATCCCACGTCCCCCAGGGAAACTCTTTTTCCGGATCTCCCCCTGTGGCCGCCTGCTGCCATTCCCCCTCGGTGGGAAGCCGCACCATATAACCCAACCTCGCCGTCAGCCACAGGCAGAAGGCAACTGCCTCCACCCAAGCGACATTCTCAGCCGGATGGCTGTCATATTGATTTAATTGCCTCCCTGGGATCGAAGTACGATAAGGCAGTTCATCCCACCAACGGGATTCATAGAACCCATCGTCCGCTTCGATAAAGGCCCGGTATTGCTTCCAAGTTACCAGGTGTTTAGCGATGTAAAACGGTTTGACGTTGAATGTCCCCGCTTTTTCTTCAAGAGCGACTTCTCCGCCTGGAACCTCGCACCAGACGATATCCGGGAGCCCGTCCGCGCGCAGCCCTACGCCGGGGCGCGGATCGCCCAGCAATGACAGGCGCACGCCGATAATGGCTCGCAGTTCATGGGGAATGGCCGGGTCATCCAGCGCTGCTAACATGACACCGCGATCGATGTGCCCTAAAAAGAAGCGCTCGGCGTCCGACAGGTCCTCAATCTTAAGTCCCAGGCGCTCCAGCATCTCAGCCGCCTCCACTACGCGCTCGTCCGGCCAGAGGTATTTCTTGGCCTGGCCGTAGGTATGCCACTGCTCTGCTGCTTCTCTCACTTGCCGCCGCAGCCGATGCGCATCGCTGGTAGTTGCGATCCAATTATTTAGGCGCGGCCAGTGGGTGAAGATCGCCTCGTGCGCAGCCTCCACTACAGGAGCATGTCCCTCTCCTTGTGGGACGCGTGGTCGCTGCGTCCAGTAGAGCAGAGTTTTCACTTAAAAGCCTGTCTTTTTTTGCGGAGCCGGCTCTCAGTTCTAAACGGAAATAAATCTGAAAAGGCGTATCAGGAGGTATCGCTTGTATATCCGGTTAGTTTTCAGGACTCAGTTTGTTGGAGCGATGCTGTCAGTATCGTGCTTTTCGTCGAGGTGAAATTTACGGTGATATTTTCAAAAACGAACGTATCCCCTTAACGTTGCATAACGCTCTATATTGAATCGACTATCAGCCCTTTATTTATTGAAGATGGACAATTTTTTCCTCCGAATCATCGAAGAATGAACCTACGATGGAATCATTTCACATTGCCGGATCTAGCCTGAAGTCACCTGACCTCCGGCAAAGCCGGAGGCTTGATGTTATGAGCGGCTCAAAGCCGCATGGCCCTTCGGGCAAATAATTTTTGCGACAGTTTTGGTCTGCGCCTCACCGTCCGTCCGCCCCTTTTCTTTCTCACTTGAGGGCTCTTCGCAAATACAATAATCTTTCGCGCTCAATTGTTTCATTAAAATTCCTGTTAATTTGAGCTGAATAACGAGTCTCGTGAGAAAATCCAGAGCCTTCTCGTAGCATGTCAAAAACATTTAACTCCCGGAACTGTCAAACCTTGGGAGTCCCCCAGCAGAGCTGGGGGTTTACCTAAATGAAATTAGCATACAGCTTGATGTTGCAGCGAATCATAAGTAAATTTTTTGCAACAATAGCCTAACTATAGCGAGCATACGAGTTTCCATTCTTGTTGGGGCGACCCATGGAGTAGACCCCTGCGCACAGCTATGCTCGGTTGCTATAGAACTCCAGCAACCGAAACATCTGGTCGTAAAGATCCTCCTGATATGCCGTGTTTAACAATACGTGGTCGAACTCGGCTATATTCTTAACATACATATCATGCACATGCTGCTTTTCCGCAATTCGTGTTTCTGCCTCTCCAGGATCATCCCTCCATTTCTCCATCTGAAACTCTCTGTTCTCATGAGCAGAAACTAGTCTATGTAGATACAAGAATACTGTGTTGTGAGGCCACCTGGATCTGAACGTTTCGAATTCAGACATGTTCGAAATAAATATCTGAGGCATGCCATTATCCAAGTTTCGCTGGATTTCCGTACTGCTTACCGCGTACTCAGTTCCACCGGCATTTGAGCCGTGCCGTTTGTGGAAAACCCAGCGCAAGTCATATTCCGAAGGAAACTCCGCCGCCTTACCACTCTCGCGCATATCGTCCGTCCACCAAGCTGGCCACTGCGGCGCATTTTGTTCACTACGCTGCAGAGCTATCATCCCGTCCCTCTTGTCTCCATCCTTGGGAGCACGCTTTGCCAGCTTTGAGGTAATTCTGACTTTGTCTCGGCCAATAAAATGAAGCATTTCCATCAATGTTCCCTTGCCCGCGCCAGACGCTGCAGCGACGACAAATATCGGAGGATACTGTTTTTGTTTGTATGGTGCAAAGTAGTCAAGTTGAGAAATTAGGTTCTTAACTTGATCAACCATTTCCTGTGGGTTGTTCTCAGAATAGTTCAGAATAACATTATCAAATAACTGTAAATGTTCAATATAACGAATATGAAAAGCCCTAATTTTCTGAGCCCTTATTTCGGTGGATCGAGCGTCGGTTGCGTATGCATGCCAGTCAGACTCAAGGTCCGTCATGCATTGAGAAACGCGATCCCACCATCCAAGCCTTGCGGCCGCGCTAGTCTTAGCGAAGTGGTAAGCCAGAATAGATTTCTGCTCAGATGTTGGCTTAAAGCCAAGCCTTTCGAATTGGATTCTTCGCAAACGATTGGCATCAATTGCAGAAGAAACATATAGAGCCTTTACACTCTCCCCAAATTTGGATTTAAGCTGTTTAATGACACGGAAGTCGCTGAGGACAATGAATGCATTTAATCCCTTGTGAAGGAGATTTCGAATAGGCTCAATGCGTATCCCATATCTCACATTGTTAATAACATAGGCGATGTCAAAGTCAGCGAGATCAATTTGGTCAACATGAGTGATGTCGTCGATTTCGCCAACCGTCGTACGAACGGCACGTTCCGAATACTTCGGTGCCCTTATGGCCATAACAGACGGATCAAGCGTCGTTTCTTCAATTGCCGAAATCCCGTTCAATAGTGTCGTTTTGCCGCACCCAGAAGGACCTGTGAGAATATACAGATGCGCTTTCATTAGATCACTCCTGCGACATCAACTTGATAAACTCGCTGAACCGCTCCAACATTTCACGATACTGAATATTGACATACAGTATGTCGTCCGTGAATGTTTCCCGATCTTTGCCAGCCATCTCCTCTTCGGATATCCATTGGCGGAGACCGTCCAATGTCAATAGTCTGTGCGCCTTTGCTGCCCCAGATTTCTCCGCGTGGCCAAGCAAAGCAACCATCTGGTCCGCCGTGTCCAGGTATTTCGGAGGGGCAATAAAGAGGTACACGTCGCTCCGAAAAACAGTCCTCTTCGTTGTTACCTTCCCGCTACCATCGTGGATGCGCCTATCTGAGACACGCGTAATAGTCAGCGGGTCGCCCTGACTATCAGTTGCGCGAAATAACACCCAATCCGACTCAGATAGACCGGCAAACGCGTCTTTAAACAATCTTTCAGGTCTCTTTTTAGGGTTCCACTCTCCAAAATGTACGATGTCGCCAAGGTCCGCACGTAAATATTTAGTGTACTCCGCCTGAGGAAGAAACATCTCCTCTACGAGTTCTCTCTCTGCCGTGATTGTTGTTGACGAATCTAATAGATCCACATGCCCCCCAATCGACTTGTCCCAAAGCCCTCTTCCATCCTGTGTCGTTAAGCTACGCTGATGAAGCAACAACTCCCCCCTTCTATTAAATACAAACCCCCAGATAGAGTACCTAGAAAACTCTGTCGTGTAAAAACAGGCACGGGGGAAGATTCCTCGTGGAATGCCATTCCTATCGTATAGCTGAATCAATTCGTCAGATGGTTTAGACAAATAGACACCCCCTTTGACGGGATTTGTGCAGAACTCGATGAGTTCAAGGAGGTCCTGCTTCATCTTTGAGTTCTCGTCTACAACAATATAGGACCCCAGGTCAGGGGCGTAGGTGGTTGTAATACTAAACCAGAGCTTACCATCCGCTTGAATTATATTCACAGGAAGTCGGAGATTCATTTGCTTAATCTGAATACGCTTGAGTATTCCTTCGAGCTGGGGCTCAAGTCGTAATTCTTGGCGCATCTCCTCTATTAACCCGTCCTTCTTGCTCGTCCCAATAATCCGATCTCGATGGACGCTGATACTAGCAAAAGATATTCTATTGCGTGAGCCCGGTACATCTGTATATAAGGACTGCAAGAAGTTCTCGTTGTCACTTTCGCAAAGAATTGTAATACGTAAGTCCTTATTTAGTAATAGCAAATCTGCCAGAAATCTAGCGCTCTGCTCTAGATACGGAATAAGTGAATTCGTCCCCATTATCGTTATAGATGAAGTCGCGTCTTTAAAAAATTCCTTCAGTTCCATTCTCTGCCTCCTCCTGTCTCACCAACGATCTGATTCGCGCCTCACAAGCTAAGAGCTTGCGTGGGGCCTTAGCGCGGTTATCCAGTTATTGACAATGCGTTGAAGCTCAAGGTCCTTTGAATATGTCTCGTGAACATCCTTTATTAGGTCGAACGGGACCCCAGGAAGGGATGTATGCCGCAAAATGAGGCAGAGCTTGTTTTGCGTATGCATCATACCTAGTTCATATGCAACATTCGGACTAAAAAGATTGCCTTCTTCTGCCTCGTCAAATAAGGCAATCCCATATTTGCAGCAATACAGTACAGCGATTGGGTTATATACGTTATGGGTGATATTCCATTCTGGCTGGTCGGCGCGCACACAGTTTAGCCCGTTTTGCTCCAATTGGCTCCTAATGAACTCATATACAAGCCGGTTACTTTCCCTGAATTTCATCATTAAAAAGACATTTCGGCCATAGTTATTGAGGCGATTGCGAATGGTCTGTTTGAACCCAACGAGCGACCGCAGAATCTGAAACCGCTCTGTATTAGAGACAAACAGCATTTCGGGAGCTTCGTTCTCAGGCGCATACTTCTGAATTAGGTAGTCAATCAAACGATGGAAGTCGGTCCTGTTGGAGTTGTTGATTATTACCTCTTTATACAGATCGGAATGTCTCAGATAGTCATCCCAAGCAAGGTCGCTGCGTTTTAGCCTGAATTCAATTGATGATTGATCGTAGCCCTCATTCCGCATTCGCCTAACTGTTTCTTCTCTGTCAGTATATATGAACACAGGGATTGTGCATATCTGTGGAAAGTCTGAGATCAATTGCTGTATTGTCCTGCGGTCTCTGACGATTACGAAGACAGGTTGATTGGTAAGCAGTGCTTCTTCGAGTTTTGATCGAGGAAACCCATAGGACTCCCCGCCATATCGGTAACAGTAATATTCCTGTCTCTTTGTTGTTTCAGCGAAATTTCGCGCTGATACAAAGTCGAGATCAAGATGTAGATTCCTCTTTATTTCTTCTGGCCTATGCTTTCTAGTCGTAATTTTGCGGATAATCACTACATTGTTCGCGCCCGAGTACTTCTCCCGAAGGTAGTCGAGCATGTCGGTCTTTCCTGTGCCAGCAGCTCCGTCTATTAAAAACAGATTCTTCAGAATCAATGATAGCTCCTTTCTGTGGATGAAATGCCATGACCAGCCAAGTCAGCACATCCATCAGTTATTGTTAGCCTCAACAATGGTTACACAGACCCATAAGATACTGATTTTTGCATCCCTGCCCGTATAAAACACCATAGATTTTTTTGGCAAAGGCTCACCAACTCATTTCATTTCAATCAGTTAGCCATATCCCAAATATTTATGCAGGCATATTATGCGGATCGGCATAAGAACCTCATTCTCAAGGCCCACCAACGAAGTCAAAATATCACAGATTTGGGCTTTTGGCGATATGTCGGATGAAAACACACCCCCGCAATTCATTGTGATTTATTGATCTTATCCCTCAACTGCCCTGAACATTTGAACGTCACCACTCTCCGTGCCTCAAGCATCATATCCTCGCCTGTCGCCGGATTTCTGCCCCTCCTCTGACGCTTCTCCCTGACGCAGAATTTCCCGAATCCGCTGACCAGGACATCCTCGCCGGCGGCAAGCTTGGTCTTTACCAGCTCAAGCAGAATTTCGATGATTTCGACAGACCTGTTTAGCGGGAATCCGTTCGCCTCAGTGACAGCATTGATGAGGTCGGATTTAGTGGTGGTCACGAGTGGGGCTCCTTCTGGTTGAACGGCAAATGGTCATCCATGGAGCTTCGCAAGATATAACCTACCGTATTTGGGTCATTTTGTCCAACAATTCCGAAGAGTATGCCGTGGCTCTTGAGGTTGAGGAAGGCTCAAACAGAGAGGACAGGTCTTCATTCAGGGTTTTCCGTATACGGAAATTCTCTGCCGAAAGAAGCGGCCAGGAAGGTTGGACCCCTCTGTCGATGATTCCGCACTCATTTTCAAGGTCCGGTCGCTAAACCTTGATCGGCCGTCTTTTTCTTCAGCAGACATTCTCCCGCCAATTGAGCCACGCCTGCTTCTGGAAGACCCTTCCGAACCATCGAATTAACTAACCTGTCATTTATACAGAGGACACTGTTCATCCTCTGCGAGGAATAAACTATCCTCGTTACTGGTAGAGGACACTGGAATTCCAATCCGGTGAATTAACTAACCTCTATTGTTACAGAGGGGCATGATCTTCCACTGCCCCCAAAATAAAATTTGAAGGAGAAAAGATATGGAAAACATCCGAAAAAAGACATTCAGCATCGGCGACACCTCCCGGATCACCGGGGTGAGCCAAAAACAACTGCGGAACTGGGAGGCACGCGGGTACATCCCGCCAGCGACTCGTGTCGTTTGTGGCGAGCGAGCTTACCGGCACTTCACCGAGAAGCAGGTCAAGCAGATCCAGGTAATCAAGCGGCTGATGGATGAAGGCTACGCCCTTCCCCATGCCAGCCGTCTGGCCAGAAAATCCAGTGGAAAGGGGGACGCGTAAAATGCTCGAATTCCCGTTGATTGTTAAGCTCACGGGCGTCTCATTCGACAACGCCCAGGACAACATCAAGGCCTTCGCCAGGCCAGAAATACGCTGGTTTGCGATGGTCCGTCAGCCAGAAAATCCGCACGATCCAAACGCGATCCGGGTAGCACTTTTTGGCGAATTTTTTATGGGCTACATCCCGAAGGATGTGGCCGCTCACCTTGCCCCACTCATTGATTCTGGGAAGGTCTTTGACGCGGAGTATGTCTACGTCGCGAAGCACCCATTCCACGAAATGGTCGGGCTTGTCGTGAAAATCGTCGAAGCCCCGTCTCCGTCAGAGAGACGAAGCGAAATTTGGAAAGGAGGAACCGAACATGGTGCGTAAAAACCGAAAGCCTAACAGGCTCTGCCCGTTCTTCGAAAAAGAGTGTTTGAAGCTGGGCTGCGAGATCTACAACGAGACGCTGGATCGATGCGAGATCGGGCTGGCAGTCTACAACCTTTACCAGCTCACCGGAGCGATAAAGGACCTGAACGAAAAGCAGAGCCTGAAATAGGCAGGCCATCAGCTCGATTCTCGGTGACTATTCCATGTCGACGCCGACGGAAACGCTCTTGGTCAAGAGGCGTGGTGCCATACCGAACGACGTGGCACGACTCAAGGGCGCTCGCTTCGTGATCGCCTGCGAGGCCGATGCTGAAAATCGACTGGCCGAGAGCTTGATCAAGCAGATGACGGGCGGAGACACCATCTCTGCGCGCTTCCTCCACCAAGAGTGGTTCGACTTCGATCCGACCCACAAGGTCTTTTTCGGAACGAACCACAAACCGGTGATCAGGGGAACCGACTATGCGATTTGGAGAAGGATTCGGCTGGTGCCGTTTGAAATCACCATCCCCGAGGCCGAGCGCGACAAAGCGCTCCCGGAGAGGTTGAAGGAAGAATCTGACGGCATTTTCGCCTGGGCCATTCAAGGATGCCTGTATTGGCAGAAGCGCGGACTGGGAGCGCCGGAGGAAGTCCAGGAAGCGACGGCCAGCTACAGAGACGAGATGGACATCCTGGCGGACTTTCTCAAAGACCGCTGCCAAGAGAGTCCGGAATCGCAGGTGGCTTCGAAGGAGCTTTACGAGGCCTACACCGGCTGGTGCCAGGACAACGGCCAGGAGCCGATAGGGCAGCGTGCTTTCGTTTCGGCACTGAGGGAGAAGGGGTTCAAGCAGCACCGGATTGGCAACCGAGGAGTGAGGGGATGGCTCGGACTTGAATTGAACCTGATCTGAATGCTGACAGCTGACAGATGCTGACACGAAAAATGATGTTTTTCTTAAAATTTGGCTCATGGGAAAAAACCTTAAAAATTGTGTCAGTGAAGTGTCAGCGGCAGCAAGGATTTTTTGATGAGCGGAGGGCGAGGCGGAAGGCAAACGACAAATTTGCCGTGAGCCTTGCCCTCTCAAAAAGTAGCGAGCACCAACTCGGTAAACTGGCAGGCCGGCCTTTATCGGCGGCCGAAAACGGGGCCAACACGTACCTCGGCCCCACAAGACCGCCTCAAAGCGGTTGCGCAACGCCACGGGTGCCGTCGGCACCTACTGGAACTGACCAGCAAGGAGGGCCTGCGATAGCACGATTTTTTGAGGTGCGAGTATGAGCGAAAACATTTGGGAGAAAGAACTCTGGACACAGAATGAGGTTGCGGGGTATTTTAGGGTCGTAGCCGGAACGGTAATCAACTGGAGGAGGCAGGGCCTGCTTTCCTATTGGCAGGCACCGGGTTCGAGAAAAGTCCTCTATTACCGTGATGAGGTCAAGGATTTCCGTGAGGAACACACTTCCGCGAAGAAAGGTGGTGGTGAAAAACCGAAGGCCGAAATCAAACGAGGAAAGCCATGTGCGCCTTCCACCCGTAAGGACTGGAGGATCTAAACATGGCAAGGAATCTGAACCATCATTTGTATCAATACCCGTCAACCGGTGTTTGGTATTTCCAAAAAAAAGCGAAAGGCCTGAAGAAGCCCTACAAGCTGTCGCTGGAGACCAAATCCGTTGTCGAAGCGAGACGCAAGCGTGATGAACTCCTGAAACAGGTTCAAACCTATGGACGAATTCCGAAAGAGGAACCCATCGCTGTTTCAGAGAGTATGCTTTTCGGAGAGGTGGCTCAAAGGTGGTCCGAAATCATCAAAACGCGCATTGAGGACACCACCTTCGCGAATTACAGGAAGGTCATGAACAAGCACGTTCTGCCAGCCTTTGGAAACACGCCGATAGCGGACATCACGAGCCTCGACATCGAGACTTTCATCAGTAAGTTGAAAGTCGGAAGCAAGACCAAGCAGAACATCCTGACGCCTTTCCGGATGGTCATGAAGTTTGGAAAAAAGCATGGCATCATCCGCTCCAATCCGTTCGCTGATGTGGACCCGATCAGGAAAACGAAAAGTCGGCCGACCAGAGCCCTTACTCTTGATGAGATTCGGTGTTTTCTCGAGGTCCTGGATGAATTCTGGAAGCCGCTGTTCATTCTGCTGTTTTTCACAGGGGTGCGCATTGGTGAGGCGGCCGGGCTGAAATGGAAGCGGGTGGACCTCGTAAACGGCGTGGTCCAGATCCGGAAGACCATTGTTTACGTCAGCGGGACCTACGTTTATAAAAAGCCCAAGACGGAGAGTTCAAACCGGGATGTCAAACTGCCTAAGTTTGTGGTCGATGCTTTGCGAGAGCAACGGAAAAGGACGTGGAAAGGGGAGGGTGAGAATTTCGTGTTCTTGAATAAGGAGGGCCGGCACCTTCACCGGCACACTTTGAACAGGACCGTAATCAAGCCAGCCCTGAAAAAAATACAGGCCACCACTCACATCAGCGCCAGAGACACGAGAGCATCCTATATCACCAACGCGCTGGATCAAAATGAGCGCATGAGTTTCATCCAGAAGCAGGTGGGGCACACCACGACACGCATGATCGTCGACCATTATTACCGGCACGTGCCCGCGCCGGACGATGGTGATAGGCTGGAAGGTGCTTGGAATTCTACCACCTTTCTACCACCCTTAAAGGATGCCGATTTTCAAGTATCTGAAATTATTACAAAATAATGGTGGAGGCGGCGGGAGTCGAACCCGCGTCCGAAAACATTCCACTCAAGCATCTACATGTGTATCCTGGAATTTAAGTCTCGCCTCATGTGACTCCTCCAGGCGGGATGCACAATCGGCCAGCCCACTAAGTTTCGCCAATCCGGCCGCAGGCGCACCGGAACAGCTATCCCGCAAGTCGACGCCCTTTACCGGATCTGCAGGAGAGGAACCGGCAGGACGGTAGCTGCTCTAGGCAGCTACGGCGTAGGCATAATCGTCTGCGATTATGTTTAGCCCCATCAGGATTTACGAGCCGACAGGACGCTCGACATGCAGCTTGAATTTCATTGTCCCCGTCGAAACCGTATCGCCCCCAATATCATAAGCTAAAAGCTCGAGGCTGGAACCCCGCAGCGCAGAGGAACAGGGCCGGGCTTCCAGAAATGGGAGGGTATGTGAAAGAACGATTGAGTGAAATATAAGGAATTTCGGCGAGTTTGTCAAGGCGCCGGGGGCGAGTGGTTGGTTGTCAGGGTGTTTTGATGAAGGCCGGAAGTGACGGCCTTGAGGCGGTCGATCTCGAAAAAGAATTCGTGGCTGAAACCACTCCCACAAAAACTGCAATTCGGTTTCGACGGCCGCCAGAGGCTCCTGGTGCCCCTTTCGAGGGCCTTTGACCATTCCTTAAACGCCTATCGGCTTTTGCGTACCCGGTCCATCTCCCGCTTCTGCTCGCGGTCGCGGATGCTCTGGCGCTTGTCGAACTGGCGTTTGCCCTTTGCGAGGGCTATCGTGACCTTGGCCTTGCCGTCCTTGAAGTAGAGTTTCAGGGGCACCAGCGTGTAGCCCTGTTCGTTCGCCTTGGCGTACATGCGTTCAATCTCGCGCTTGTGGAGCAGCAGCTTGCGCACCCGCAGGGGCTCGTGGTTGTTGTAGTAGGCAAACGGGTAGGGGCTGATGTGCACCTGGTAGAGCCAGACCTCGCCGTCCTTGACCCTGGCGTAGGAGTCTTTCAGGTTGGCCTTGCCCATGCGCAGGGACTGGACCTCGGTGCCGGTCAACACCAGGCCGGCCTCGTACTGGTCGACGATGAGGTAGTCGTGGCGCGCCTTGCGGTTCTCGGCGATGATCTTTATGGGGCCTTTTTCCATGGGTCGGTCTGCGAGGCTCCGGGCGGAGAAGAGCTCGTCACTCTTCCACCAGGTGGTTTTCCACCAGGTCGCCATAGGCCTCCCGGAGGATCTCAAAGGTCTGTTTGGCGGTTTTGCAGGCGAGCACGTCCTGGATCATCGTGCGCGCGTCGGACAGGCTGATGGAGCGGATCATGCGCTTGACCGCCGGAATGGCCTGGGAGTTCATGCTGAGGTCCTCCAGCCCCATCCCGAGCAGCAGCGGCGCATAGAGCGGAGAGTGCGCCATTTCGCCGCACATGTGGACCGGGATCCCCTTGTCCCGGGCCACGTCCGCCGTGCGCTTGATCATGCGGAGGATCGCCGGGTCCAGGGGCTGGTAGAGATGGGAGACCAGACGGTTGCCGCGGTCGATCGCGAGAGCGTACTGAATGAGGTCGTTGGTGCCGATGCTGAAAAAATCGACCTCCTCTGCAATCAGGTCGGCAATGACCACCGCGGATGGCACCTCGATCATGGCGCCCAGCGGGATCTCGCGCTGGTGGGGCAGACCGTCTTTTTCGAGCGTTTCGGCGGCTTCGTCCAGCAATCGTTTGGTCTCGCAGATTTCGAAATAGCTGGACACCATCGGGATCAGGATGCGCACGTCCCCGAATGCGGCCGCCCTCAGGATCGCCCGCAACTGCGTGCGGAACACCTCGGGGCGTTTCAGGCAGTAACGGATGGCGCGCAACCCGAGCGCCGGGTTGGCCTCCAAAGGCATGGTGCCGGTCGCCAGCGCCTTGTCGCCGTTGATGTCCAGGGTGCGGATGATCACCGGCCGGGGGGCCATGACCTCGATGACATCCTTGTAGCTTTCCAGCAATTCGTTTTCGGAGGGAAAGCCGGGGCGGTTCATGTACTGGAACTCGGTCCGGTACAGGCCGATGCCGTCGCCGCCGTAGTTGATGACGGCAACGACCTCCTCCGGCAGCTCGATGTTGCCCATCACACGGTAAGGGTGGCCGTCGGTGGTTTTGGTCTCGAGCCGGCTCTCGCGCGTGATCACGGCCTGGCGCCGCTCGTAATGAGTCTTGCGGTCCTCGTATTCCATCAGGGTGTTCTCGGAGGGCTCGATGACCACCGTGCCGGTGGTGCCGTCGACGATGAGAAGGTCGTCGTTGTTGATGCGGCGGGTGGCGACCTCGAGCCCCACCACGGCCGGGATTTCAAGGGCGCGGGCGATGATGCCGGTGTGCGAGGTCTTGCCGCCGAGATCGGTGATGACCCCCTGGATGCGCTCCAGGTTGATCTGGCTGGTGTCCGCCGGGGAGATGTCGCGCGCCACCAGGATGACCCGTTTGTCGATCTGCCCGAGGTTTTTCACCTCTACGCCCACCAGATTGCGCATGACGAGATCCGAGACGTGGACGATGTCGGACACCCGTTCCTTGAGATAGACATCGGTCATCTCCTCGAAGGCCGACTTGATCCCGGTGACGACGGTCTTGAGGGCCCACTCCGCGTTCACGCGCTCCTTCTCGATGGTCTCGATGGTGCGGCCGTAGAGCAGCTTGTCGTTCAGCAGCAACACGTGGGTCTCAAGGATCTGGGCCTTCTGAAGCGCTTCCGGGCTGTTTTCGATCACGACCCGCAGCTCGGCCTTGGCGCTCTGGACCGCCGTCTTGAAGCGCTTGACCTCGCTCTTGATGTGCTTTTCGAGAATGCAGTACTTGTTGATGACTTCGACCCCTTCGCGGTCGACGAGGTAGGCCCTGCCGATGCAGATGCCGGGGGAGGCGTTGATCCCCTTGAGGGTGATTTCTGAGTCTGTTGTTTTTTTCATCGCTGTTATTCGTCGAAACCGCGCTCCACCAGCCGCACGAGCGCGTCGAGAATGGAATGGTCCGCCGGGTCTTCGATCCTGAACTGGAGCCGCGAGCCCTTGGGGCAGGCCAGCGTCAGCACCTCGAGCGTGCTGGACGCATCCGCCCGCTCCTCCTCCCGTACGACCCAGACGCCGGACCGCGCGCCCATGGCGATGCGGGCGATTTTGGCCGCCGAGCGCGCGTGCAGCCCGAACTCGTTGACCACCGTGACTTCGCGTGACAGTTCGTTGGGGGGCGCCACTCGGGCACTCAATCCATTTACAGGGGTTATCGGTGCTTCAACCACCAGACTATAGCCAAATCGGCGTTGATTGACAAGACCGGAAACCGCTGGTAGGGGAACGGGATAGAGGAGCGGCGCTTTGCGCCGAGCGGACCCAATCCATTCACCGAGGAGTGATGCCATGGTGGACCGGGTAGTTATTTACGGCAAGGACAGGTGACCCTACACTCAGGCGGCTCGTGAAGCCTACAAACAGAAAGAGACCCGCGTCGAGTACGTGGATGTCTCGCGGGACAGCGCCCAGCTGGACGAGATGCTGAAGCATTCCAAGAACCAGCGCCGGGTGCCGGTGATCGTCGACGGCGGTAAGGTGACCATCGGCTTCGACGGCGGGTCCTGAAAGATCTGAGGATTTCGGCTGGAGGCCGGAATCGAACCTCGGAGGTGTGGCCGTGCCGGGTGCACCCCTGAAAGAAAATGCCCTGCAGCGGCGGCTGGAGGAGCTCGAGCGCGAGCTCTCCCGGCGGTGCGGGGACATCTCCGCGCTGCGCCGCCAGAACGAGTACCTCGCCGCCCTTCACGAAACCTCTCTCGGCTTGATCGACCGTCTCGACCAGGAGGAGCTGCTCGAAGCCGTCCTGCAGCGGGCCGCCCTGCTCACCGACACGGCGCACGGCTACATCTACCTTCTTGAAGCCGATGCCGGCGTCATGCAGATGCGGGTGGGGATGGGGTTTTTCAAAAGCCAGATCGGTTTGCGGGTGTCCCCGAACGAAGGGCTGGGGGGCAGGGTCTGGCGGAATGAAAAAACGCTCGTGGTCGACGACTATCGCAGCTGGGACGGCCGCCTGGCCGGCAAATCCTTCGACGAGCTGCGTTCCATCGTCGGCCTTCCTCTGAAATACAAGGGCCGGGTCGAGGGCGTGATCGGTCTCGCCCGCGTCGAGGCGGGCAGGGGGTTCGGTGAGGAGGACGTGGCGTTGCTCGAACGCTTCGCGGGGCTCGCCACCGTGGCCCTCGACAAGGCAAAGCTTTACGCCGCCGCCCGGCGGGAGCTCTCCGAGCGCAAGCGCACGGAGGAGATTCTGCGCAAAAGCGAGGAACGCTACCGCCTGCTGCTCGAATCCTCGCCGGATCCGATCGTGGTCTACAACCTTCTGGGCAAGGCGGTGTATGTCAACCCGGCCTTCGAGCAGACCTTCGGCCTGCGGCGCGAGGAGTTGCTCGGCAAAAACATCGATTTCGTGCCGGAGGAGAGCTGGCCGGAAACCCGCGCGGCCATCGAGAACATGCTGAGCGGGCAAAAGATCCACCTCTTCGAAACCAAGCGACTGACCAGGGACGGCCGCCTGCTGGACGTCCAGCTGAGCTCCACACTGTATTCCGACGAGGAGGGCCAGGCCGCCGGCAACATCGTCACCCTGCGGGACATCAGCGCCCAAAAGCGCGCCGAGCGCGAGCTGTTCGAGTACCACAACCAGCTGGAGGAGCGGGTCGCCGAGCGCACCGCCGAGTTGGCCAAAGCCAACACCCAGCTCGCCCGGCAGGTGGAGGACCGCAAGCGGGCCGAAACCGAGCTGCGCAAACGGGAAAAAGAACTGAAGGCCCAGTCGCTGCACCTGGAGGAAGTCAACACCGCATTGAGGGTGCTCCTCAAGCAGCGCGAAGACGACAAGAAGGAGCTGGGCGATGTGGTGCTTTCCAACGTCAGGGAGCTCATCGGGCCTTACCTGGAGCGCCTGAAGAAAGGGCGCCTGGCCGCGGTGCAGAAGGCGCTGGTGGACATTCTCGAATCCAACCTGGAGAGCATCATCTCGCCTTTCACCAGCAGCCTGTCTTCACGCCATTTCAACCTCACCCCCACGGAGATCCGGGTGGCGAACCTGGTCAAGGAGGGCCGAACCAACAAGGATATCGCCGAGCTGCTCCTGCTTTCCAAGAACACCGTCCTTTTCCATCGGCACAACATCCGCACCAAGCTGGGTCTGCGAAACAGCAAGATGAACCTGCGGTCGCACTTGCTGGGCCTCGAAAAATAGCTGGTATTTACCCCTATTTTACCCCTATTTTATCTAATATATAAAAGTATTGACTAAACAAAAAGCATCTTATAGAAATGGCTATACGAAATGAATACAATTCAAAAATTTCAATCTGACAACGTAAACTGTCTGCCCTGGCCTAGGCGCAACAACCTTGGTGAGATTCATTTTCTTCCGGATTAAGCCCGGTTCGCTGGTGCATCCATAAAAGTAGAAAGGGAGACGCGATCAGTGGATGGAGCAACCGCAAGCAAAGAGAGCGACGTCATTCTCGAGCTGAAAGACGTTGCCATGTATTTCGGCAAAGTGGCGGCTTTGACCGGAGCCAGCCTGCAGGTTCGCAGGGGGGAGATTCACTCCGTCATCGGCCCCAACGGCGCCGGCAAGACCGTAATGATGAACTGCATCAACGGCCTCTACCGGCCCCAGAAGGGCGAGATCCACTTCAAGGGTGAGCACATCAATGATCTCAGCCCCCACAAGCGCGCGGAGCGGGGGATGTCCCGGACGTTCCAAAAGGTAGAGGTCTTTGGCGGAATGACGGTGCTCGACAACATTCGCTTGGGCCGGCACATCCACATGAAGACCGGAATCCTGAGCGGCTCGGTCTACCTCGGCAAGACCGCGCGGGAGGAAATCGAGAACCGCAAGTTCATCGAGGAAGAGATCATCGACTTGCTGGAGATCGAGCACATCCGCCACAAGCCCGTCGGCATGCTGCCCTACGGCTTGCAGAAACGGGTGGAGCTCGGCCGGGCGCTGGCGCTGAAGCCGGACCTGCTGATTCTCGACGAACCGCTGGCCGGCCTCAACCTGGAGGAAACCGAGGACATGGCTCGGTTTGTCATAGACATCAACGAGGACCCGCGCTGGAAAATCACCTGCCTGCTGGTGGAACACGACATGGGGGTGGTCATGGACCTGTCGCACCGGGTGTTCGTGCTCAACTTCGGCAACATGATCATGGACGGCACTCCGCAGGAAGTGCAGAACAACCCTGAAGTGATCAAGGCCTATCTGGGGGAAGAGGACCTGTATGCCACACGCCGATAGCGCAGTCGGTTCACCAGCGGAACGCGTTCCGGAAATTCCCGCGGAGCTCACGATCCCCAAACTGTTTCTCCAAAAAGCCCGGCAGTACGGCAAAGACCGGGTGGCCATGCGGGAAAAGGAGTTCGGGATCTGGCGGCCCATCACCTGGCAGGACTATCTGGAAAACGTCAAGCACATCGCCCTGGGGCTGATCCAGCTCGGCCTGCAGGAGGATGACAAGGTCGCCATGATCGGCGACAACCGTCCCGAGGGCTTGATGGCGGAAATGGCCGCCCTGTGCGCCCGAGGAATCGGGGTGTGGCTGTTCCAGGACTGCCTCATGGACGAGGTGCGCTACATCATCGATCACTCGGATGCCAAGTTCCTGGTGGGCGAGGGCCAGGAGGAGGTCGACAAGGCGTTGTCGATCATCAAAGACTGTCCCAAGCTGAAGAAGATCATCTACGACGACCCCAAGGGCCTGCGCCACTACAAGCAGGACTGCCTGATCAGCCTGCAGGAGGTCCAGCGGCTCGGACGCGAGCTGGAGAAGGAGAAGCCGCATCTGTTCGAGGAGCTGATCCAGAAAGGGCACGGAGAGGAGATCGCGCTGCTCTTCTACACCTCGGGCACCACCGCGCTGCCCAAGGGGGCGCTGCTCTCCCACCACAACATGCTCTCCATGGGCCGGTCGCTGATGGAGATCGACCCCTGCCAGGAATCCGACGACTACGTGTCCTACCTGCCGTTTGCCTGGATCGGCGAGCAGATGATGTCCATCTCCTGCGGGCTGCAGGTGGGCTACACACTGAACTTCCCCGAGGACCCGGCCACCTCGCAGGAGAACATCCGTGAGATCGGCCCGCATGTCATGTTCGCCCCGCCGCGCATGTACGAGCAGATGACCCGCACCGTGCAGGTCAAATACCTGGACGCCACCTGGCTGAAGCGCATGTTTTTCAAGTTCGCCACCTGGGCCGGCTACCGCTACGCGGACCTGAAATTCTCGAAAAAAGGGATCCCGTTTCACTGGCGGCTGCTGCACGGCCTCGCCATGGCGACGGTGCAAAAGAAGCTCAAGGACCACCTGGGGATGAGCCGGGTGCGCAACGCCTATACCGGCGGCGCCGCCATGGGGCCGGACCACTTCCGGTTCTTCCACTCCCTGGGCGTCAACCTGAAGCAGATCTACGGGCAGACCGAGGTGGCCGGGATCTCGGTCGTGCACCGCAGCGCCGACATCAAGTTCGACACCGTCGGCCACCCCATCCCCGGCGCCGAGGTGCGGATCGCCGAGGACGGCGAGATTCTCACCCGCAGCCCGTCCGTGTTCAAGGGCTACTACAAGAACCCGGAAGCCACCACCAAGACCCTCAAAGACGGCTGGCTCCATTCCGGCGACAAGGGCTTCATCGACGACGACGGGCACCTGGTGGTCTTCGACCGCACCAAGGACGTCTTCACCCTCACGGACGGCCGTCCCTTTGCGCCGCAGTACCTGGAGACCCGCTTGAAATTCAGCCCCTACATCAAGGACGCCTGGGTCATCGGCGACCGCAGGGACTACCTCGTGGCCGTCATGTGCATCGATTATTCGGTGGTCAGCAACTGGGCCGATCAGCGCAAACTCAACTACACGAGCTACCAGGAGCTGTCGCAGATGCCCGAGGTCTACGAGCTCGTGGAGAAGCAGATCCGCCAGGCCAACAAGGACCTGCCGGAGGTGGCCAAGCTGCGCAAATTCACCAACCTCTACAAGGAATTCGACGCCGACGACGACGAGCTGACCCGCACGCGCAAGCTGCGCCGGGCCTTTGTGGAGAAACGCTACAAGGTGATCGTGGACGCCCTGTACTCCGAGGCGGGCAGCGTTCACATCGACACCGCCATCAAATACGAAGACGGCCGCCAGGCGCAAATCGTGACCGACCTGAAGATCATCCCCATCACCGCGTGAGCCGCGGCGGACAAGGAGAGCAACGCATGGACCTGATACTGATGACATTGACCACCGGCATCATGGTGGGCGGGATCTACGCCCTGGTGGCCCTGGGCTGGGTGCTGATATACAAGTGCTCGGGCGTCCTGAACCTGGCCATGGGCGAGATGACCCTCATCGGCGCCTATGTCTCGCTCAGCTTTTACTCCATGGGGGTCCCCTTTCTGCTGTCTCTGCTTTTTTCACTGGTCATCGGTTTCATCCTGGGGATTCTCACCGAGCGCATCTTCCTCGACCGGTTGATCGGCGAGCCGGTCTTGACGGTCATCATGGTCACCGTGGGGCTTTCCTTCTTCTTCAAAGGAACGCTCGAGTTCATCTGGGGGACCGACACCCGGGTGTTCACTCCGCCCGTGTTCTCCATCGAGCCGATCCGCATCGGCCAGATCGTCATCGGCCAGGTGTACCTGTGGAGTTTTTTAGCCGCCATGATTCTGTTGGTGGTTTTTGTGTGCTTCTTCAAATACACGCGTTGGGGCCTGGCCATGCAGGCCACGGCCGACGACGAGATGGCGGCCCTGTCCCTGGGCGTCAGCGCCCGCTATGTCTACGCCGCGGCCTGGGCCATCGCCTTCATGGCCGCCGGCGTCGGCGGCACGCTGCTCGGCAACATCAACGGCCTGAACATCTCGGTCGGCTACCTCGGGCTGCTGGTGCTGCCGGTGGTCGTGCTGGGCGGCCTCAACTCGGTGCCCGGCGCCATCCTCGGCGGCATCATCATCGGGGTGCTGCAGAACTTCTGCGGGGCCTATCTCGATCGCTACTTCCCCGGCGGGGTGAAGGAGATCGCTCCCTTCGCCTTCATGGCGGTGTTTCTGCTCTGGAAGCCCTTCGGCATCTGGGGGTGGGAGAGAATTGAGAGAGTTTAAAGTGCCTAAAATTCAAAGTGCCTAAAATGTCTAAAATTAAAAGCAGATTGCGGATCGGCACCATGATCAATGCTCATATCTAAAATTACGGAGTAATTTTATGTCTACGACTTTTCTTCCCTGCGGCGAGTACCACCAGAACTACCGTGAAGACCACGCCTGGTGGCAGACCAAGTTCATCAGGGGCAAGATGGTGCTGATGATACTGGTGCTGTTCATCGGCATCCCCTATGTGTCCGACCCCTACTGGCTGAGCGTCTGCAACCAGATCGGCTACACCCTACTCGGGGCCCTGGGCGTGCAGCTGCTGATCGGCTTTTGCGGTCAGGTGACGCTCGGGCACGCGGCGTTTTTGGCGGTGGGCGCCTACACCAGCACACTGCTGATTCTCGAGTTCCCCTGGCCGAAATTGCTCCTGGACCTCGGGCTGGCCTATCCGATCAGCATCCTCATCGCCGCCATCGTGGCCGGCATCTGGAGCGTGATTTTCGGCCTGCCCTCGGCCAAGGTGAAGGGGTTCTACCTGATATTGACCACTATGGCGGCCCAGTTCATCACCGTGGATTTCGTCATCACCCAATACATCAGCCAGATCGGCGGCCGCGGCCAGGCTTTTTCGCTGCCTCCCGGCACCATCAAGATCGGGCCCTGGGTGATCGACAGCGACCTGAAGGTCTACTACATGATGATCGTGCTGGTGATTCTGCTCACGGCCCTCGTGGTGAACCTCCTGCGCTCCCGGGTGGGTCGGGCCTGGGTCGCCATCCGCGACAACGACATCTCCGCCGAGGTCATGGGGATCAACGTGGTGCAGTACAAGCTGTTCGCCTTCTTCGTGGCCGGCTTCATCGGCGGGGTGGCCGGCGCTTTCTGGATCAGCAACCTGGCGGCCATCAGCCCCGAGCACTTCCCCTGGTTCTGGTCGCTGTGGCTGGTGGGGGTCATCCTCATCGGCGGGGTCGGCTCGATCCACGGCACCATCTTCGGCTCGATCTTCATGGTGGTGGTGATGGAGCTGCTGCAGATGGCCGTCATTCCCCTGGCCTCCAGCTACCCCAAGCTTCTGATGGATTTTCTCTTCATCAAGGAGGCCGCCTTCGGCCTGGCCATCTGCGCGTTCATGATCTTCGAGCCGAACGGGCTGGCCTACCGCTGGTGGCAGTCCAAGAACTACTTCAACCTGTGGCCGTTCTCGTACTAGAGACCACTGGCCGCCCGCAAAGCTCGGCGGGCGGCCGCTTCCAAACCGTTTCTTTCGAAAGGAGGGAAACATGAAGGCAAGAGCATTGGTAATGGTTCTGGCGATGGCGTTCGCCTTTTCGCCGGCCGCCATGGCACAGGAAGTGGTGATCGGGGCCCTGAACGACATGACGGGCGCCACGTCGGACGTCGGCAAGGATTACGCCCTCGGCATCGCCGAGGCCGTGAACTACTGCAACGACAACGGCGGGGTCAACGGCAAGCCGATCAAGCTGATCCAGTTCGACTACGGCTACCGCGTGCCGGAGGCCCTGACCAAGTACAAACTCTTCCAGCGCATGAAGGCCGTGGCGGTCCAGGGCTGGGGCACCGGCGACACCGAGGCGCTCGCGCCCACGGTGACGGCCGACAAGATGCCTTACGTATCGGCCTCATATTCCGGGCACCTGACCGACCCCAAGAAAACCCCCTACAACCTGTTTGCGGCCACCGATTACTCCACCAACGCCCGCGCGACCATTACGGCTTGGTTCGACAAGCGCTGGCCGAAACACGCTGATTTCGGCAAGCGAAAGCCCCGCCTCGCTTGCATGTTCATGGCGGCCTCCCCTTACGCCAGCGCGCCTATTAAAGCCATCAAGGACCAGGCGACGCTGCTCGGCTTTGACATAGGGCCGGACCAGGATGTGTCGCTCTTCGCGGTCGACACCAAGAGCCAGGTCCTGGGACTGAAGGATTTCAAACCGGACGTGCTCTGGCATGGCAACACCACCATGTCGGTCGCCACCACCATGCGCGACGCCTATGCGCTGGGACTCGGTGCGGATCACATCGTCAATCTCTGGGCATTTGACGAAAATTTGCCACGGCTGGCTGAAAAAGCTGCAGAAGGGACCATGGCCGGCACGGTCAATGCCTTCTACGGCGAAAACACCCCCTTGATGCCCAAGGTAGTGGAATACGGCAAGAAATATAATCCTGGCGTCCCTCAGGAAAAACGCACGATCCACACGATCCAGGCCTGGTCCAACGTCTTGGCGCTCTGGGAAGCCATGAAGCGGGCCGACAAGGCCGGCGCCTTGAACGGCGAGGGGATCCTCAAAAAGGGTTTTGAGACCATGAAAGACTTCGACCTCGGCCTGGGCGGGGCCAAACTCACCTACACCGACACGGATCACCGGGTCTCCGGCACGGTTCCGGTCTACGAACTCAGGAGTGGCAAGTTCCAACTGGTCCAGGTCGTCGACCTGAAGAGCCGCTGGCCGGACAAGTGGGCCAGTTGGATGGGCTGGTAATATCCGCGCCGCACGGCACACAACCCCCGAGGAGGTCAGGTAGCCTTGGAGCCGACAAACAGCATTCTCAAGATCAACAACATCGAGGTGAAGTACCACGAGGTCATCCTGGTGATCAAAGGGGTCTCCATCGAGGTCCCCGAGGGCGGCATCGTGGCGCTGCTCGGCGCCAATGGGGCCGGAAAGAGCACCATCCTCAAGGCCATCTCCGGGCTGCTGAAACATGAAAACGGGCAGGTGACCGACGGCTCGATCGAGTTCATGGGTCAGCGCATCAACCGCATGCCGCCCGAAAAGATCGCCAAGCAGGGCATCGTGCAGGTGATCGAGGGCCGCCGGGTCTTCGAGCACCTCACGGTGGAGCAGAACCTCAAGGTGGGCGCCCACATGCGCAAGTTCGGGCGTTCCATCAAGGAGGGGCTGGAGATGGTCTACCACTACTTCCCGCGGCTGCACCAGAAGCGCAACGAGGTCGCGGGGTTCATCAGCGGCGGCGAGCAGCAGATGACGGTGGTGGGCCGCGCCTTGATGACCAGCCCCAAGCTGATCCTGCTCGACGAGCCGTCCATGGGCCTCGCCCCGCTGCTGATCCATGAGATCTTCAACATCATCACGCGGTTGAACGCGGATGAGAAGATCTCGATCCTGCTCGTGGAGCAGAACGCCAAGCTCGCCCTGAACGTGGCGCCCTACGCCTACGTTCTGGAAAGCGGCCGCATCGTCATGAACGACACGGCCGAGAAGCTGCGCGAGAACCCGGACATCAAGGACTTCTACCTCGGAATGACCGACCTCGGGGGCCGGAAGAGTTTTCGTGACGTGAAACACTACAAGCGCCGCAAACGATGGCTTACATAACCCCACTTCGAAAGACAGGAGAGAGTGTCATGAGAAAGCAATCGCTCTTCATGATCCTGATAAGCTTCGCGGCAGTCGCCGCTTTGCTGACAGGCTGCGCCGGGACCCAAAAGGCCTCCGAATCCAATTTCAAGACGCCGGAGGTCACCCTGAGCCATGCCGAAGTCCCGAGCTACTTCGGGTATTGGTTTTACGACAACAAAGTCCAACCGACCCAGCCGGCCAACGCTAAACCCGGCAACAACGGAGCACCGTTGATCTATGCTTTCATCTTAAACATCAAGAACCCCAACGACTTCCCGGTGCTGATGGACAATCTGAGATTTACGGTGGCGCTGGAGGGCTTCGACCTCAGCACCGTGAACTCTCAGGAGCAGACCTGGGTACCCGCCGGGAAAACCAGCTCAGTTGAGGGTGCCCTGTGTGCTGGGTATGGCAGAGGCATCCGGCGCCCTCATGTTGGCGGGAGGTTTCACGCTGAAAGAAAAGAATCTGAAGGCCTGGGACCTGCATCGAAAAATGGTGGACCAAGGCGCCGGATTTCTCCTTCCCGGTGGAGGTGAGGGACGGCTCCGCCGTGTTCAAGGCGGACGGGATCACGAAAGTCGCGCCGTTCAAGGCGAAATACCCGTGATCAGCTGAAACGTTCGAGCAGGCGTCCGCCTTCGGGCTTATGAAGCCCGGAGGCGGATGTCTAGAAAAATATCCCGTAGCACAACCCGTTTAAGATACTGAACCCATGCTTACCCGGCAGTGGGACACGGGAGGTGTTTTCTCGCGACCCGTCGCTGCGGACGCCAAGGGGGTGAAGCCATGGCCCTGCATGATTACACGTTCTACGACCTGATCAACCGCAACGCCGTGTGTTACAATAACCGGCCGGCCTGGCTGGAGGTCGACGACCAGCGCACGGTGAGCTTCGCCGGCGTCAAGCAGCAGGTGGACCGGCTCGCAGCGGGGCTCCAGCAGGCGGGCATTCTAAAAGGCGATCGGATCGGGGTTCTGGGCAAGAACAGCCTCGAGTACTTCCTGCTCTACGGGGCCGCCGCCGCCGTCGGCGCCATCGTCCTGCCCATCAATTGGCGGCTTTCGGCCGAGGAAGTGCTCTTCAACCTCAACGACGGCACGCCGAAGCTTTTGTTCGTCGACGCCGAGTACCAAAGTATGATCGCTTCGGCCAAAGACCGTCTGCCTTCGGTCCAGCGGTATTTCAACCTGAAACCGCCGAGTGGCCAATTCGAAGGCTTTAATTCTCTATCTTCAATTTCGGCCGGCTTTCAACCGGCCGAAATTGAAGACGGGGACGGCCTCGTCATCATCCACACGGCGGCCGTGGCCGGCCGGCCGCGGGGCGCGCTGCTGAGCCACCGCAACGTCATCAGCGCCAACGTCCACCTGAACCTGCTCATGCACCTGTCGCCGGCGGATGTGCACCTCAACCTGCTGCCGCTCTTTCACGTGGGCGGGCTGTTCATGGCGACCAAGAGTTTTCACGCCGGCGCCCTCAACGTCAACATGAGCAAGTTCGACGCCGCTCAGGCGGTTGAGCTGATTACGGACAAGAAGGTGACGGTGCTGTTCGACTTTGCGCCGATCCTGGGATCGATTCTCGATCAGCAGGCGAAGACCGGCAAGGACATCGGTTCGCTGCGGCATGTCATCGGGATTGAATCCCCTGAAGCCATCGAGAGATACCAGAAGCAGGTAGGGGGGACGTTTTATGTCATGTACGGCCAGACCGAAACGTCCGCCATCGCCACCCTCGGCCGGTACAACGACCGGCCCGGCTCCGCCGGCCGGACCATCCCCCTGGCCGATGTAAAGCTGTTGGACGATAACGACCGGGTGGCGGCGGCGGGGCAGGTGGGCGAGATCGCCGTGAAGGGGCCCATGGTCTTCAACGGCTACTGGAACCTGCCTGAAGACACGGCCCACACCTTCCGCGGCGGCTGGCACCACACCGGCGACATGGGGCGTTTTGATGAGGACGGTTTTCTCTTCTATGCGGGGCGCAAGCCCGAGAAAGAGTTGATCAAGCCGGGAGGAGAGAATGTCTACCCGGCCGAGGTGGAAAAAGCGATCCTCGAGCACCCGGCCGTCGCTATGACGGTGGTGTTCGGGGTGCCCGACCCCAAGTGGAAGGAAGGTGTCAAGGCGGTCTGTCAACTGAAGCCCGGGCAGACGCTGGCCGCCAAGGACCTGATTAAGTTCGTGGGCGAGCGCATCGCCAGCTACAAGAAACCGCAATATGTGGAGTTCGTCGCCGAGATGCCGCTGCTCGCCGACGGCTTGCCCGACCGGGCCGCCGTCAAGAAGTCGTGCGGCGGCGAGCATCCGTCCAAGGGATAGTAAACCAGTGCAATGCAAGCCGGGGTCGGCCGGAGCGTGGAGCCCGCCGACCCCGTCGGCCATAAACGCCCGGCCAGCGGCCGGCAGGTTATTCGGGTCTTGTCACTTTAATTTAATGTTGCGCGATCCGGCAATTTTGTTTTCAAACTGGCTCCAAAACCGCTGGTCGGTCTCCATCCAGCGATCCCCGAAGCGCGTGTCGAAATACCCCCGGAGTTCGCCGAACAGGCGGCCCCAGCCGCGAGGGTAGTCCTGCGTCAGCGCATCTTCCAGGTAAGGCACGATGTCCGCCAGTTTTTCTTTCGGAAGGTAGGCCCTGGCGCCGAGTTCAATGGATTTTTTCAGCGCCTCCGGGTTCAGGGCATGCGCCGTGAGCATCACGACCGGGATGTCCTGGGCGGCGGTTTTTCGCAGCAGATCGAAACCGTCGATCCCCATGATGTCCAAGACGGCCAGGTCATATCGGTTTGCGTTCATTTTCGCGACGGCATCGGCGTGGGTGGCCGCCCGATCGATTCGACACCGCGGGGCATCACTGAGGATCAAATCTTCAAGACTGTCCAGAACATCGCTTTCGTCGTCCACGGCGAGAACGCGTTTGCCGTTCAATGCGGACTCTTTCATGGTGCCCTCCTTTACGGGAACAGCTTCATCCTCAACAGGTCACCGCCGGCTGTGATTTCATGCGGCATTCTTCGCCTTCTGGCCCATTTTATTTGAAGATCTTGGCCGCCAGGTCGATGCTTTCCGGGCAAAACACGAAGAGGCACTTGGCGTCCGGGCCGGCCACCGATCCGTAGACGTAGTTGATGTTGATGCCCTCGTCGCCGAATTTCTTGGTGATGGCGGCAAGCTCTCCCGGCCGGTTCTCCAGCTGCAGCGCGATGACGGGCATGAGGTCGAAAGTGAACTCATGTGCGGAGAGCAGACCGACGGCCTTGTCGGTATTGTCGGTCAGCATGCGGATGAGCGCGAATTCGGCCGAGTCCTTGCGCATGGAGTTGTAGCTGGCAGCTGAGGCGATGCGCTGCAGCGACTTCCCGCGCGCCTGGAACAGCTGCTGTACGTAAGCCGATGCGTCCTGGATCATGAGGGCGTCGATGTTGACCCCGTTGCCGCCCAGCAGCGCGGACAGCCGGCCGAGTTCCCCCGGCACGTTTTTTAAAAACAAAGAGATTTCGGTGCGTACCATGACGATCTCCTGACGTTGACATTAATTTTTCAGTTGTCGCTGAATCCTCCGCCACGGGTGGAGGATTCAGCGACAACTAGGGGTTGCGCTTATCCTTGAGCACGTGGTTCGAGATGACGATCCGCTGGATCTCGGAGGTGCCTTCGTAGATGGTGAACACCCGCGCGTCGCGGTAATAGCGCTCCACGGCGTACTCCTTGGTGAACCCGTAGCCGCCGTGAAGCTGGACGGCATGGGCCGTGATGCGGTTGACCATTTCGGAGGCGTACAGCTTGGCCATGGAGGCCTGCAGGCTGTAGTTCTCGCCGGCGTCCTTCATCTGGGCGGCGGAGAGCATCAGCAGGCGTGCGGCCTCGATCTCGGTTGCCATGTCGGCGATCATCCAGCGGATTCCCTGGAACTTGGCGATCTTCTGCCCGAACTGCTCGCGTTCCTGCGTGTACTTCACGGCGGCGTCCAGCGCGGCCTGGGCCACCCCGACCGACTGGGAGGCGATGCCGATGCGGCCGCAGTCCAGGCCGGTCATGGCGATCAGAAAGCCGTCGCCCTCGTTTCCCAGCAGCTGGTCGGCGGGGATGCGGCAGTCGTCCAGGATCAAATCGCAGGTGTCCGACGCCCTCAGCCCCATTTTGTCTTCCAGTGGACCCGCCTTGAGACCTTGGGTCCCCTGTTCCACCAAAAACGCGCTGATGCCCCGGTGCGCCCTGGCGTCGTCGGTTTTTGCGGTCACGATGATGAGCCCTGCGTTTTTGCCCGTGGTCGTGAAACGCTTGGTGCCGTTGAGGACATAGCTGTTGCCGTCCCGCACGGCCCGGGTGGTCTGGCGGGCGGGGTCCGAACCGGCGTTCGGTTCGGTCAGAGAGAATGCGCCGATGATCTCGCCGGAGGCTAAACGCGTGAGGAATTTCTCCTTCTGCTTTTGCGTGCCGTACTTCAGGACGCTTTCGCACACGATCGAGTTGTGCACCGACATCACGACGGCCGTGGAGGCGCAGGCGTAGGCCACCTCCGACAGCGCCAGCACGTAGCTGACCGCGTCGGCCCCGGAACCGCCGTACTCCGGCGGCACCATCATCCCCATGAGGCCGAGCTCGGCCAGCTTCTTGAGATTATCCGCGGGGAAGAGCTTCTTCTGGTCGCGTTCCATGGCGCGTGGGGCGAATTCCTCGCGGGCCAGGTCCCTCACCATGGACTGGATCATCAGCTGTTCTTCGGTGAGTTTGAAGGACATCGTGTTCTCCTCCGACCGGGCAGCCGCTAAACCCTATCCGCGGCCACCGTGCAAGTTTAAGTTGGAACGAACGTCGGCGTCTCCGGCTGCGAGCCGTGAACTTCCCGCCATGAGCCAGTCAAGGCGTGTAGATGACCACCAGCAGCTCCGCGCGCTCATCACTGATGCTTCTCAGCTTGTGGGGAATTCCGGAATTGAAGTGCAGCGAATCCCCGGCGGAAAGCGTGTTGACGTGGTCGCCGACCGTCACCTGGACCTTGCCGGAGAGCACATAGTCGAACTCCTCGCCTTCGTGGTGGTAATCGACCCCCTTGTGTTCCTGCTGAGCTTCGATCACGACCCGGAAGCCCTTGAGATGCTTGTTCTCGGCGCCGGGGGTCAGGGTGGTGTAGGCGTAATTTTCCGTGCGCTTGGTGTGGGCTGTGACGCGTTTTTCCAGCTTGGACTCGGGTTCCTTGAGCAGCGAGGCGCTGTCGATTTCAAGCGCCCGGGCGATCTGCAGGATGGCCCCCACGGGGGGGATGGTCGTGCCTGCCTCGACCGCCTTGAGGTAGTCGACGGAAAAGCCGGTTTCATTGGCGATGCGTTCCAACGGGATGCTTTTCTCGACCCGCACTTTCTTGATCTTGCCGCCGATCGGCACGCGTTGGGGTTTCTTGGGTTTTGGCATAAGGCCTCCGGCAGATGTTTGCATAGGGCATAGGGCCATGAGATTTTTATGAAGAGTTTTGATGCCCTTTGCTACATGCCTGTTGTCGTTTGGTACCTCTGCTCAGGGCTCAGGGTTCGGGGTTCAGGGAATCCGGGAGAACAGGCGCCGTCATCCCCGGCCTCCGACGAGTCGGGCCGGCGTCGATCAGGCCCCGGCAGCTGCTTTTCTCCTGGACCCCGAACCCTGTGCCCTTTTTACCTGAGCAGTTACGCTATTTGTACTCGAAAAACCCCCGGCCGGTCTTGCGGCCGAGCCAGCCGGCTTCCACGTATTTGCGCAGCAGCGGGCAGGGGCGATACTTGGAGTCCTTGAACCCGTCGTAAAGGGTTTCCATGATGGCCAGGCAGGTGTCCAGGCCGATCAGGTCGGCCAGCGCCAGCGGACCCATGGGGTGGTTCATGCCGAGCTTCATCACGGTGTCGATGTCCTCGCGGGTGCCGACCCCGTGATACAGGCAGTAGACGGCCTCGTTGATCATCGGCAGCAGGATGCGGTTCGCGATGAACCCCGGGTAGTCGTTGGCTTTGGCCGGGGTCTTGCCGAATTTTTCGGACAAGGCCCAGGTGATCTTCAGGGTGTCCTCCGAGGTGGCGAGCCCGGGAATGACTTCCACGAGTTTCATCACCGGCACCGGGTTCATGAAGTGCATGCCGATGACCTTGTCCGGACGCCGGGTCTGAGCCGCGATCCGTCCGATGGGGATGGAGGAGGTGTTGGTGGCCAGGATCGCTCCCGGTGGGCAGATCTGGTCCAGGTCGCGGAAAATCTGAAACTTGATGTCCTGCCTCTCCGTGGCGGCCTCCACCACGAAATCCGCCGAGGCCATGTCCTTGAGGCTGACGCTGCCTTTGATCCTGCCGAGCAGGGCATCTTTTTCAGCCGCCGTCATTTTCCCTTTTTCGACATGGCGAGCCAGGATGCCCGCAACGGTTTTCAGGCCCTTGTCGACGAACTCCTGCTTGATGTCGTTCATGATGACCGTGAGCCCGCTGGCGGCCGCCACCTGGGCGATGCCGTTGCCCATCTGACCCGAGCCGATGACACCGAATACTTTTACTTCCATTGAATTCCTCCCTTTTTAGAAGCGATTGTGAATGGTCTCTATTCTGTCGCTGTAGGTTATCGTTTTAAGTGCAAAGTTTTAAGTGTTAAGGGGTGGAAGAAAAAGTCGAGTCTATAATTTGAATTCATCCCTCGCTTAAAACTTAACACTTGAAACTTAAAACTATCTTCTAACTACGAGCGCCACGGCCTCTCCTCCGCCCAGGCACAGCGAGGCCAGCCCGGTTTTTTTGTTCCGGCGGATCATCTCGTGCAGCAGGGTCACGAGCAAGCGGCAACCGCTGGCGCCGATGGGGTGCCCCAGGGCCACGCTGCCTCCGTTGACGTTGACCTTGGCGGGGTCGAGTTTCAACTCCCGCATGACGGCGACGGTCGAGCCGCTGAAGGCCTCGTTGATTTCAAACAGATCCACGTCCTGAATCCCGAGGCCTTCCTTCTGAAGGCACTTGGGCACCGCTAAAATCGGGGCCACCAGAACGTACTTCATGTCGAGTCCGGCCGAGGCCTGAGCGCCGATGGAGGCCAGCGCCGTGCAGCCGAGCGCGCGCGCTTTTTCCTCCGCCATGACCACGACGGCGGCGGCCCCGTCGCTGATGACCGAGGCGTTCCCGGCCGTGGCAAACCCGTTTTTCTGGAAGGCCGGGGACATCTTGGCCAAAAGCTCGTAGTTCGTCTCCCGCGGACACTCGTCCTGCCTGAAAACGACCGGCTCGCCCTTGCGCTGGGGGATACTCACCGGCACGATCTCGTCGGTGAAGGTTCCCGCCTTGACGGCCGCCATCGCCCGGCGATAGGACTCGGCTGCATAGCGGTCCTGGTCTTCGCGGCTCACGTGGTATTTCTGAGAGCAGAGGTCGTTGGAAATTCCCATGTGGAAATCGTTGACGATGTCCCACAGCCCGTCGTGGACCATGTGGTCCTGCAGCGTCCCCGGGCCCATGCGGTAGCCGAAGCGCGCCTTCTCGAGGTAATAGGGGGCCGCGCTCATGTTCTCCATGCCGCCGGCCGCCACCACGTCGGCGTCGCCGGTCTGGATGGCCTGAGCGGCGAGCATCACCGCCTTGAGGGCCGAGCCGCAGACCTTGTTGACGGTGACGGCCTCGACCTCCCAGGGCATCCGGGCGAGGACGGCCGCCTGCTTGGCCGGGTTCTGGCCGTAGCCGCAGGGCAGCACCTGGCCCATGATGACCTCGTTCACGGCCGTCCGGTCGATCCCGGCGCGGCGGACGGCCTCCTCGATAACGATGGCACCGAGCTGCGTGGCGCCGACGCCGGCCAGCGAACCGTTGTAGCTGCCCAGGGCCGTTCGCACCGCACTGACAATGACCGCTTTTCTCATGGTTTTTCCCCTTATTTGTTTTTCGCCTCCGGCGAAAAACAGATTATAGACGCCGCGCCAGCGGCGTCTGACTACATGTTGCGTCGATACTGGCCCCCCACCGCATACAGCGCCTGGGTGATCTGGCCCAGGCTGCAGGAGCGCACCGTGTTCATGAGTTCTCCGAAAATGTTGCTGCCGGAAAGGGCGGCCTGCTGCAGGCGCTCGAGCGCTGCCGGCGCTTCCTTTTCGTTGCGCGTCTTGAATTCCGCCAGACGTCTCAGCTGGGACTGCTTTTCCTCCTCGGTGGCCCGTGCGAGTTCGAGGGTTTCAGTGAAATGGTCCTCGGATGCGTGGGGGTCCCGGAAGGTGTTCACGCCGATGATCGGCAGCCGGCCGTCGTGTTTCAGGGCCTCGTAGTAGAGCGACTCCTCCTGGATCTTGCTGCGCTGGTAGCCGGTTTCCATCGCGCCCAGGACGCCCCCGCGTTCGGTGATGCGGTCAAACTCGATTAGGACGGCCTCCTCGACCAGCCGCGTCAGTTCCTCCACGATGAAGCTGCCCTGGTTCATGTTCTCGTTCTTGGTGAGGCCCCACTCGCGATTGATGATGAGCTGGATCGCGAGCGCCCGGCGCACCGACTCGGTGCTCGGCGTGGTGATGGCCTCGTCGAAGGCGTTGGTGTGCAGGCTGTTGCAGTTGTCGTAGATCGCGCACAGGGCCTGCAAGGTGGTGCGGGCGTCGTTGAACTGGATGTCCTGGCTGTGCAGCGAGCGGCCCGAGGTCTGGATGTGGTACTTGAGCTGCTGGGAGCGCACCGTGCCGCCATACCGGTGCCGCATGGTCACCGCCCAGATGCGGCGCGCCACGCGGCCGATGACGGTGTACTCGGGGTCCATGCCGTTGGAGAAGAAGAAGGAAAGGTTGGGTGCGAAGCTGTCGATGGGCATCCCCCGGGAGAGGTAATACTCGACGTAGGTGAAGCCGTTGGCGAGCGTCAGGGCGAGCTGGGTGATGGGGTTCGCGCCGGCCTCGGCGATGTGATAGCCGGAGATCGACACCGAGTAGAAATTGCGCACGTGGTTCTGAATGAAGTATTCCTGGATGTCGCCCATCATCTTCAGGGCGAAATCGATGGAGAAGATGCAGGTGTTCTGTCCCTGGTCCTCCTTGAGGATGTCGGCCTGGACCGTGCCGCGGACATTGGAGAGCGCCCGGGCGCGGATCTCTTGATGCTCGGCCGGGTCCGGCTCGCGGCCGTGCTCGGAGGTGAATTGGTCCACCTGCTGGTCGATGGCCGTGTTGAGGAACATGGCGAGCATGATGGGGGCCGGGCCGTTGATGGTCATCGAAACCGAGTTGTTGGGCGCGCACAGCTCGAAGCCGCCGTAGAGCACCTTGACGTCGTCCAGCGTGCAGATGCTCACGCCGGAGGTGCCCACCTTGCCGTAAATGTCGGGCCGGATGTCCGGGTCGAAGCCGTAGAGCGTCACCGAGTCGAAGGCCGTCGACAGGCGCTTGGCGTCGTAGTTGGCCGACAGCAGCTTGAAGCGGCGGTTGGTGCGGGCCGGGTTGCCCTCGCCGGCGAACATGCGCGTGGGGTCCTCGTCCGCGCGCTTGAGCGGGAAGACCCCCGCGGTGAACGGGAAGCGGCCCGGCACGTTTTCCTCCCGCATCCAGCGGTAGGTCTCCGCCGGGTCCTCGAACCCCGGCAGGACGATCTTGGGGATGCGCGAATGGGCAAGGGATTCCGAGTAAAGGGGCAGGCGGATCTCCCGGTCGCGAACCTCGTACACCAGCTCATCGCGGCGGTAGATGTCCTTGACCTCCTGCCACTCGGCCACGGACTTTCGGGTTTCGGGGGCGAGCGCCGCCGCCGCCTTACGGGCCTCGGCCTTCAGGCGGGCGAGCAGCTGCGGCGCATCGCCGGACGAGGCTTCAAGGGTCTGGGCCGCGGCGTCCAGGTGCCACGCTGCGCGCAGCGCGTCCATCTGCTGCCGGGTTTCCGCGTGGTAGCCCCGGACGGTTTCGGAGATCTCGCTCAGGTAGCGCACCCGTTCCGGCGGGATGATGATGGTCTTCGAAGAGGAGGTCCTGCCCTTCGGCTGCGGCAGCCGGGTGTCGAAGCGGACCCCCGTCTTGGCCGCCACCGTGACCATCAGCGCGTGGTACAGGGCCGTCACCCCGTCGTCGTTGAACTTGGAGGCGATGGTGCCGAAGACCGGCATTTCCTCCGGCGGCTGGCTGAACGCCTTGCGGTTCCGCTGGACCTGCTTGCGCACGTGCTGCACGGCGTCGTCGCTGCCGCGCTTTTCGAACTTGTTGACCACGGCCAGGTCGGCGAAGTCCAGCATGTCGATTTTCTCGAGCTGGGAAGCGGCCCCGTACTCGCTGGTCATGACGTACATGGAGACGTCCACGAGGTCGACGATGCTCGAATCGCCCTGGCCGATGCCCGCCGTTTCGGTGATGACCAGGTCAAAGCCCGCCGCCTTGACCGTCAGAATCGCATCCGCCAGCGCCTCGGGGATCTCGGTCGATGAGCTGCGGGTGGCGAGCGAGCGCATGTAGACCCTGGGGCTGCCGATGGCGTTCATGCGGATCCGGTCGCCCAGCAGCGCCCCCCCGGTCTTGCGGCGCGAGGGGTCGCAGCTCAGCACCGCGACCCGCACGTCCTTGAGATCGTGCAGGATGCGCACGATGAGCTCGTCGGTCAGGGAGGATTTGCCGGCGCCGCCGGTGCCCGTGATGCCGATCACCGGCACCTTGCGGCTGCCGATCCTGCGGCTGAACTCCGCCCGCAGCTTGGCCAGGTGTCCGTTTTGACGGACTTTGGCCAGCTCGGCGGCCGAAATGAGATGGGCCACCAGTCGCTTGTTGTCCGGCGAGAGGGCCTCCAGGGAGAAGTTGAAATCGCTGACGGTGGGAAAGTCGAGGGTTTTCACCAGGTGGTTGATCATGCCCTGCAGGCCCAGGCGCGCACCGTCCTCGGGGGAGAAGATCTTGGCGACCCCGTAGGCCTCCAGCTCCTTGATTTCCTCCGGCACGATCACGCCGCCGCCGCCGCCGAACACCTTGACGTGCGTCGCGCCTCGCTCGCGGAGCAGGTCGATCAGGTACTTGAAAAACTCAATGTGGCCGCCCTGGTAGCTCGAGACGGCCACCCCCTGGACATCCTCTTCCACGGCCGCATCCACGATTTCCTGGACCGAGCGGTTGTGTCCGAGGTGGATCACTTCGACCCCCGTGTCCTGAATGATCCGGCGCATGATGTTGATGGCCGCATCGTGGCCGTCGAAAAGCGAGGTGGCCGTCACCACCCGAATCGCGTTTTGGGGTTTGTAAACCTCAGCCTGCGCGCTCATGACGCCTCCTTATAAAAATTCGAAGCACGAAATCCGACATCCGAAACAAACCCGAATCACGCATCACTTGCCCAGGCCTCCCGTGCACATTCTGAGGATGGCCGCCGTCTGCAGCTTGATGTAATCGTCGATGCGGTAATGCTTGGACAGGAACCAGCGCCGAAAGGTCCACATGTGCCCGAAAACCACGATGTTGTGGGCCGTTATTTCGATGGAGCGGCCGTCCAGGTGCGGCAGCTCTCCGGACTTCGACAGCCGTGCGAGGACCCCCACGAGGAGGCCGGTGATCCGCAGCTCATTTTCCAGGACGCGCTTTTGCCACTGGGCAGGCAGCGACTGGGTCTGCTGGTAAATCATCAGGATGGAGTCGCTCATGCGGTGGCAGACCATGAAGTACTCCCGGATGACCTTGGCGAGGGCATCACGGCCGCCGGTGGCTTTGGCCATGGCGTTGGCGACGCCCAGCTCCATTTCGGAGTGGATGAAATCGCATACCAGGTAAAGGATGTCTTCCTTGCAGGTGAAATACTCGTAGAGCGAGCCGATGGAGATTTTCGCCGCCCGGGCGATCTGGCGTGTGGTCGTCTTGTGGAAGCCCTTCTCGATGAACAGGCGCACGGCGGCGTCGGCGATCTGGCGCCGGCGGCGGTCGACCAGGTCCGGGTCCTTGACCTGGGTGGGGATGGCGGTCGTGCGACGCGCGGTCTGCATGGGACCTCTCGCAGCCAACCCGGAGTTTGCGCCGGGCATGAATGAAAGGCCGACTGGGGAGCGCTCCGGTTCGCCGAACGAGCGCTCAATCGCCACCGATTTTTACACGTCGCCGGAACGATTGTCAAGCATGCCGTTTCATGGACACGATGCCGGCGATGGCGCCCGCCAGTGACACCAGCACGAGCCACCACGCATGGCGGTAGGACCCCGTGGCGTCGTAAATCAGGCCGCCGACCAGGGGCCCCAAAGAGCCTCCGACGCCTACGACGAAAAAGGTCAGCAGCCCGAAGATCGCCCCGATGCTCTGACGGCCGAAACGGTCCGCAGCGATGATCGGCAGCAGCGGGCCCAGACAACCGTAGCCGAACCCGAACACGAAGGAATACGCCAGGAGCATTTCCACCGTCCGCGTTTCCAGCAGGAGGACCATGCCCACCGCCATGAAAGCGTAGCCCAGGGCGGCGGAGTATTTAGGGTCCCCCATGCGGTCGCTGATCCAGCCGAAGAAGAACTGCCCCAACAAGCCGGCGAACCCCATCGCCCCCAGCGAGGCGGCCGCGGCCATCCGGTCGATCCCCTGGTCGACGGCATAGGGGACCTGGTGGACAAAGGCCATCAGGGCCGCCATGACCGCCGTGCCGTGGCACAGCGCCAGTGTCCAGAACTGCGAGTCCTTCCAAATCCGGGGGGCAACGGCCGGCGCCGTCTGCGCTTTCGCAAGGGGGACGTCACGTCGCCGCTCCTCGGCCGGGCGCTCCCCGTCGGGCGCGAGGCCGTAGGCTTCCGGGACGGTTCGGCGCATCAGCAGTTGCGCAATCAGAATACCGAACACCAGCAGGGTCAGGCCCAGAAAAAGAAACGCCGTCCTCCAGGAAAAACGAGTCAGCATGAGGGCCGTGGCCGGGGTGAGGACGATCGTGCCGAAGCTGACCCCCATGCTTGAGATGCCGATGGCGAGGCCCCGCCGGCGGGCGAACCACTTCCCCACGGAGGAGACCATCGTGACCGTGCCCGCCCATGAGGACCCGAACCCGTAGAGGACCCCGTAGGCGAAATAAAACTGCAGAGGGGTTTCGGCCCCCGCGCAAAGGAAAAACCCCGCTGCGGAAACCACGGCACCGATGGTGGCGATCCAGCGGGGCGCGATCCGATCGAGGAGCCTGCCGGCGGAGATACCCCCGATGGCATACACCAGCAGGTTGATCGAGGCTGCCAGCGACACGACGGAGCGCGACCACCCGTTTTCGGCCGTAAGAGGCTGAACGAAGATGCCGAACGAGTAGCGGGCGCCGTAGTTCAGCGCCATGAGGGTGAAGGCGCCGGCAACGATGTACCATCCCCAAAACAGTTTTGGCGTTTTTTCTCGGTTTTCGGTCATAGCCCCTGGGCCCGGCGCGCTCGGCCGGCCTCTGTGAAAAGGTATTGCCGCACACGGCGTCCCGGCAGCATACATCACGAGGCAGCCGAAATCCATCCGTGGGCCGAGCAGCCGCGACAATGGGATTGACAAGCCCGGCCGGGATGGATTAAATATGAGCGAGCGCTCGCTCATAAAGCCCGGGCCCCGCCACATCCGGTTCACTGCTCCTGCTCATGCGGTTTCAGTGTTTCGGGCGAAGAGAGGCAACACCCTCCGTTGCACAAAGAGCGGCCGGGAGTCGATGGGTGCCGATCGCAAAGCCCTTTCCGCCGGACTCTCCCCTGTGCGGGGCCTCCAACCGGCCATGCCGCCGAAGGTTCAATTTCAATTCAACATCCGGACGGCGCGGGGCGCTTTGACCGTGCCCGCCCGGCATTCTCCAGGAGGTCCTCATGAGTGAAGATGTGTTGCTGGCAAAGGAGGAAGAGGGCGTCGCCACGCTGACGCTGAACCGGCCCGAGGTCATGAATTCATTCAACTTCGCCCTGCTGCATGCGCTGCGGGAGGCGATCGAGAGGGTGCGCTTCCGGCGCGACATGCGGGTGGTCATCGTCACCGGCGCCGGGCGAAAAGGCGTTTTGTTCCGGCGCGGACCTGAAAGAGCGCGCCACGCTGCCGCCGGAAAAAGTCCGCGAGTACATTTTTACGATCCGCAACCTCTTCACCGCGATCGAGCAGCTGAACAAGCCGGTCATCGCGGCGGTGAACGGCATCGCCCTCGGCGGCGGCACCGAACTGGCGCTGGCGAGCGACATCCGCATCGTCTCGAAAACCGCCAGCATGGGCCTGACCGAAACCCGCCTGGCCATCATCCCGGGGGCCGGCGGCACCCAGCGGCTGCCGCGGCTGGTGGGCCGGGGCAAGGCCAAGGAACTGATTTTCACCGGCCGGCGCGTGGACGCCGAGGAAGCCCTGCGGATCGGCCTGGTGAACCAGGTCTGCGAGCCCAAGGACCTGCTGGAAGAGTGCCGCAAGATGGCCGCCATGATCTGCGAGACCGGGCCCATTGCGATCGAGCAGGCCAAGTACGCCATCAACCACGGCCTGGAGACCGACATCGCAACGGGTCTTGCGATCGAGTCCAATGCCTACTGGGTCTGCATCCCCACCGAAGACCGCCTGGAAGGGCTGGCGGCGTTCAAAGAGAAGCGCAAACCGGTTTACAAGGGGAAGTAACGAACCACGAGACAAAAAAGTGAAGAGTTCGGAGTACCGAGTCGGAGTAAAAACGAGCAAGCAACGTGTTTCAACCAAAGAGTGATGTCTATTGAGCGAGGGGTGATGAGGTGAAGGCCGGGGGTTCAGGAAACGAAATTTTATGATTTTTTCCCCTCGGCGCTCCACCTGCTGAAGGCCTAAGTGCAGAGGAAGATCGATATCTGAATTTCTATCGAAAGCGACAGAAAGGAAAAAATCATGACCGAGTACGATTATTGGAAAATTTTCCCGCGAATGCCCAGAAAAGTGACCCTCGGCGACATCACGGTCCGGGACGGCTTTCAGCACCTGGAGAAGTTTATTTCCACCCGGGCCAAGATTTTCTACGCCGAGGAGATGATATTTGCCGGCTGTAAAAACATCGAGGTCACCAACCTCGGCAACGCCTACCTGATGCCGCAGTTCAGCGATGCCGAGCAGGTGCTGGCCCACCTGCGCAACGACCGGTTCCGGGAGCGCTGCGCGAAGAAGGGCATCAACATCGACGACGTCTGCATCACGGCCGTGACCATCCGCGAACCCGGGGTCGACCGCGCGATCGAGCTGCGCAAGAAGGGCGTCGGCCCGGACCGCTGCCTGATGATGGTGTCCACCGAGGAGGAGCACCACTTCGCCAACTCGGGCTGCACCCTGCCGCAGTACTGGAAGGAGTGCGAGCGCGCCATCAAGAAGTGCAACGACGCCGGCCTCAAGATGTGCGGCACGGTCAGCACCATCTGGGGCAGCCCCATCGCCGGCGCCACCGAATTAAAGGATGCGGTGGAGTTCACCAAGCGCTGGCTCGAGATCGGCGCCTCCGACATCGAGCATGCCGATCACGACGGCAGTGCCTCGGCCCCGCAGGTCTACCGCTACTTTTCGATGATCCTGGACGAGATCCCCGACACCCGCGTGCACATCGCCCATTTCCACGAGACCAAGCGCGTGGCCTCGGCATCGGTGCTGGCCGCGCTGCAGGCCGGGATCACGCACTTCGAGGGAACCCTGGGCGGCATGGGCGGGCAGCCGGCCAACTTCCTGGACGACTGCCCGGTGCCGGGGACGGGCGAGTACTACTACGAGGACCCGCGCTACGTCGGGCTGACCTGCCTGGAAGACTTGCTGGTGCAGATCGACGAGATGGGCATCGAGCACGGCTATGACGTGAACCGCGTGCTGTGGCTCGGACGCCAGGTCGAGAGAACGGTGGGCCACCGGCTGCGCAGCGAGGCCGTCATCAACGGCCGCACCCTCAAGGAAGGGCACCCGAAATTCGCCCGCCCGGGCCTCAAGAAGGTCAAGGAAAAGCTGGGCGAAAAGGCCGGCCAGAAATTCCCGGCCGAGTGGGGCAAGGCGGCGAAGCTGCCGGAGAGGTATAGATAGAAAGTTATGAGTTATGAGTGATGAGACTTATCCCTGTTTCATTGCACTCTGCACTCTGAACTCATCACTCGGAACTCATTGTTTACCGGAGGTGGACATGCCGGGCGATAAGCACTGCATCGACGACTTGAACCAGACGGAACTTGCCCGATTCATTCTGGACATCATGCACCGATCCCTCCTGCACTACGGCCTGTGGTTCACCGAGGTGCGCCATCAGATGGGGACCGCGCGGGCGCTGGGGATTCTGAAGACCGCTTACGAGCGCAGCATGGACATCCAGATGAACCGGCTGTCCAAGGTGTTCGGGTTCGAGCTGAAAGACGGCCTGCCAAAGGCCCTGCTCGAGATGGACCGGGGGGAGTTGAAAAAGCTGGTGGACGGGTTCTGCGCCAACTGGCTGGCCAACGACGGCGTCTGGTTTCAGGCGGTGGAATTCAAGGACGGCATGAACGACGCCAAGCGCTGCAACGACTCCGTCTGGGGCCAGTTCTCGCCCCTCGAGGCCTGGTCCATCAAGCGCTTCCTCGGCCTGCCCGAACGACCCGGGCTCGCCGGGCTGAAGAAAGCCCTGGGGTTCCGGATCTATGCCCAGATCAATACCCAGTCCATCATCGAGGAGGACCCCGGCCGCCTGGTGTTCCAGATGAACGAGTGCCGCGTGCAGTCCGCCCGCAAACGCAAAAATCTAAACGATTATCCTTGCAAGTCGGCGGGCCTGGTGGAATACACTTACTTTGCGCGCAGCATCGACGACCGGATCGAAACCGAGTGCATCGGTTGCCCGCCGGACCCCCATCCGGAGGATTGGTTCTGCGCCTGGCGCTTCACGCTGAATGATCAAGGGGCTTGATCATGGGAGTCGCTCATTTGTGAATGGATAGAGTTTTTCGCCGGCTGTGCTGATGAAGCAGCTGATAAAAACGGTGGCACCGTTCTCATCCTGGTCGTTGCATTCGACGAGCCCGGCCGTTCACCGTGATACAGGTCTCATCGGAAAGGTCGCTTTCAGTGCGGGAAGCGGTAATGGAGGTCGCCGCGAACCAGTACCGGTTGCCGTCGCCCAAACCGACGACCAAATAACTGGGGTGAACTGGGCTGTCAAGATCCTGCACGTGCACTTCGTCGATCATTTCGTAGGGGGAATCCCCGGTGCGCTGGTAGACGCGGTAGGCGGTGGTGGACGCGTCCGGGCTGGCCATCCAGGTGAATAGGAAATCGGCCGCATCCAGAGGAGCCGCAAGCGTCACCGCCCACAGGGTGGCAATAAGAACCAAACGGATCTTGGTATTCATGAGGATATGCTTCATCATGCAGTATTAAACTGAGAATTACCCGACGGAGCACTATTAATCGTCGCGGAATAGTATCGACCGAGAGCGGCCCCCTCTCCTTAATCTTCTGCCCGGTCCTGGGCTAGTCTTTACCCACACTTGACACAGGGGGGGAGTCAGGGGCCGGATTGCATGGGATTCGGATATGATTGATGAGTGAAGACACAATACATTTCAGTGGCCGTATCCAATCGCTGCAGCCCGCGCCAAAGGGTTTGAGTACCGGGGAAGCCGTCACTTTTTCTTCCCAAGTGGCCACCTATCGCCCCGATCATATGGATGGCTTCTTTCAAAGACGGTGCTTTCTCAGGCGCCACCGGTGTTTTGTTGACATAGCAGCAAAGCGCCTTCCATTCGACATCTTTAAAAAATACGCTGCACGCCGCGTCGGGGATTTCACGGCCGAGCATGGCCAAATGGTAAATGCGCCACGCCACCACCATATCAACACCCAGACAAGCCTCAAGCCGATCGGCCGATCCCAGCTGGCGGTCTTTAATCCGACAACCGCTTTTGAGCGTACGGTGATACACTTCAATGCCCCAACGCCCCGAATACCATTCAAGCCGCTTTTGGGCATCGGCAAAGCTTTCGACTGCCACCGTGGTGAGCAACAGCCATTCAATGGGCGAGCTAACCGCTCCTTGGCCGGGCTGTTCGAGAACGTAGACAGCCCAGACATCGATCGACGGCATCGACGTCGTATTGCGTTTCGGACGCTTCAATTGGACCTTGGCAAAACAAATATCCACCCAGGTCTCACGGGCTTTGCGCGAGCCGCTGCGGGGAATGTGAATCTTCAACGAACCGCCCACATCCTGTTGGGCCATGGCATCCCACAAAAAACCCTGATCCAGTTTGCGGTTGCGACTTTTCTCGGATCGCACCAGCAATCCGGGCGCATTGGGGGTTTTGTGCGCCACTTCAAACAGCTCATAGATATCCGACTCACGATCCCCGATACTCACCAGACGGGTCGCCGGGCAAAGCTTTTGTATATCGACAAGCTTCTGAAAACTGCGCAACCACTTGAAGCTCTCTTTTTGCTCGATGGGCACATCATAGCGGCGCGCACTTTTATGCAAATCTTCAGGATCTCGTACCCAACATTGGGCGTCCAATATGCCCAGCGGGGTGCCGTCCTCGGTAAAGGCGAGCGTGTCGTGAAGCAGCAAGCCGATGTTTCGATCACCGGTTGTGTTGATCGGCCCGAGTCCTTCGGTCATCGGATGCGCGGTGTAATTGAGCGTGGAGGTATCCTGGGGGGCCAGCACGATACGATGTTGTCTGATTCTGTCAATGGTTGCCTCGCAATGGGCATCGAGTACAATATCCATGCTTACCTTTGGATTTTGAAAAAAACGATATGCCCCCATCGTACCGGCTTTCGAGCCGCAGGCCTGGGGGATGTTGGCTTGGGGATCGCTGAAAAAATCCTGGGCGATCGTATAAAGTCGCTGTTTAAGCCGAATGTCATACAAACGGACCGTGCCGAACTCTTCCTCAGCCCAATTGGCCGGCTCTTGCGGCCGCACACCCGCTCCGAGTCGGGTTGGCGCTTCGGTGCACAACACCTCTTGCCATTGATGACTAAGCGGATACAAGAAGATTTTCTTTCTGATGCCGTCGCGCCGTCCTGCCGTATACCCCACCGCCTGCCAGTTGGCCGCTTGGTAGCATGTGCCAACAAAACGGCTCGGATCGACAAATGTCTCCACCATCACCGGCCGCACCTGGTAGCGCTGATACCAGTCATCGGGCAAACGGGCCAAGCTCAAGGCCAACACATGCGAGGCCAGGTTAGCAACCCGCACGGTGGGCAGGATCAAAAACCGATCATTGCCGACCAGCCGATGCAAATTGGCCCGGCGCGCCGCTTCGCTCCATCCGATATGCTTGTCCCGGTCGGCAAGCGCCCATGTGGCCGAACTAAAGGCCAGCGCGCCAAGATAGCCCAACGTGGCGCTTTTGATTACGTATCGGATTTGACTCCGCACAGCGGGCCGCTGCCCCAGGTAGTGGTATCGATCCAGCAGCGCAAACCAAATTTTGGAATCTTTGCAGTATCGGCTGCTGACCGGATCAACCGTTATGGGTCCTACCTGTTGCAGGCTGCACTGAACCTGGGCAATAGCCGGTTCAACCCTATGGGTTGCCAATTGTTCAAAGCCATAGGTTCTGTTTTGCCGAGGCAAATTCGAAATGCCCTGGTGTTCAAGTTTGCCCAATGCTTTGCGGCAACTCATATCCTTAGCTGGCCGTTTGGGCTACGCCAGTCCAGCCATTGGCAAACTCGGCGCGACAACTCCATCTGAGAAATAGAGGGTTCGCAAGTCAGCGTCTCTTGTATCCGATTGAGCGTGTGTCGCGAAAAATGTTGTCCACATACAACCATGCCATAACTATGGCAAGTTATACACCCTGTTAAAGTGTGTGCTATGATCAGCGATCCTGGGGGAGAGGGCAGGGCGAGGGGGTGCTTGCGTCAATACAAATATGCGACCTTTAATAGTGCGTCGAGGCTCATCGCAGCAAAGCCACTGGGAAGTCCGATACGTTCGGTGGCTTGGCCGTGGTCGGGGTCTGCTGCCCTGGGTCAACTCTTTGACCCGCTCGGAAACATCAAGATCCAACATGTTCACCGTGATGCGTCCCGTTGACTTGAAGTCAGCCTTCCCTCGGATGCCTTCCACCAGCGCCTTGGTGAAGGCCCCATTTCCCCACTCCACGTTCTCCAGAGCGTACTGTCTTCCCGTGGCCGAGGAAAAAACCACGGCCCCGTTCTCCGCGCTGGCCAGTTCGTTGACCACCGAGGTGACGACCACCACCCCACGGCGCTTGAACTTGCCCGTCAGATTCCCCGAGTGGCATGCATCCATGAACACGAGCACCTTGCCTGCGATGTTGGCCACCGTGGAGGTGATATCCGATTGGGGATCCCCGTCCGCTTGAGCTCTTCCAGATCCGCGTCCACCGGGAGGAAGTAGAAGACGCCCGTGGGGTCGTTGATGCCGTGGCCGGCGAAGAACATTACGGCGACATCATGGGCCGTCATCTGCCGCTGGATCCACTCCAGGCCGTCCAGGATATTCCCCTTGGTGGCCTGTGCGTCGGTCAGCGTTCGCACCTCTACGCCGCTATACAACCGTCCCCTCTGATCGTTCCAGGCTGCGCCGAAGTCCAGTGCGTCTTTGGCGGCGAGGTCCAGACGGAGCTCCGCATCCTGGTACGTGCTCACCCCCACGGCAAGGACAAGAGTTTGGGCTTGATCTCAAACTCGTCCTTGAAAGCGACCCTTCCAGCGCAACCGGATCGTCGCCGGCTCGCGAGCCGTATGGCGGTTCTCGGCGATAGCCGACACCTCGCAATCCCTGGACGGGATAGGATGGGCAACTCCCCACTCTCCTTGGACGTTTTACCAATCCCTTCAACAGCGACCGGCCGACCCTCCACCGGACGTTTAGCCCGGTGAGTGGTTCTGGACTGCGCACAGGGTAGCGCATCTTCACGGGACTCGCGGACACCTCCGATCCATCCGCAGGAGAAAGGATGGCCGTCACCGGAGGGAGCTTATCGCGCACCGAAACCTCGGCTACCTGCTTGCGGCCTGCCTCCGCGTTGGCCTGCTGAAGCGCGGCGGCCTCGTCCATCGTGGCGAGCACCCGGTCGATCACATCCGGCCGATAGTATGTGGAACGGAAGCGAGGGGCCTGTAGAAATCCGGCACCTTCCGGCTCCCTGATTCAGGTGCCAGCCGATCAGGTCCTCGGCCCCGGCCGAGGCCTGATAGAAACCCTGGGGCGTCCAAGCCACCCAGCGCTTGCCGTCCCTGTGGGGGAAAAGCACCAAGAGCTCCTTGCCGTCGGCCATTCGGTACCAGCGCAGGGTCCCGTCGCCTAAACCGGCCACCGCGAGCCTGCCGTCCCTGCTGATGTTCACCGACCAAGCAACCGATGGGACAGCCACTTCCCAAAGCTGTTTGCCGGTCGAGTCGAACAGCCGCAGGCTCAAAATCGTGCCGAGCAGGAAGCGTTTATTATCCGGCGCGATGGCCAGGCTCGGCTGCATGACCGTTCATGTTGCGTAAGCGCAAGTGAGGTGCCGTTCAGCTTGGGGTTGAATTTCCATCCCCAGTCTGTGATCAGGAGGCCCGGGGCTTTGGTAAGCGGCCCGGCAAGGCGGCTGTCCGCAGCCGGGCTGAGAGTTCAAGCTGCCAGGCGTTCAAGAAAAACCGCACCGGCCGCTTGCCCCATTGCTCGTATCCGAACTGCACGGTATCCCCGTTTGGGGGAGAGGCGGATTGCATGC